>CAWECS010000001.1:0-53553 GCA_963807455.1 uncultured Gammaproteobacteria bacterium
TCGAGCCGAGAAAAAACAGTTGCAGACCCTGTTTTCGGATTACCAATCAGATCGATCGAGCTGACCAGGGTGTGCAGCAGGCTTATGAAAAGTACCGTGAACTGGCGGTGTTGCGTGACCGGCTGAAAACCAGTTTACCCTGGCGTTGTCCGTGGTCTGGTTGCTGAGTGTATTATCCGCGATCTGGCTGGCGTTTATATCGGCGCGCAAGCTGGTGTCACCGATCAATGATCTGGTGGAGGGTACGCAGGCGGTGGCGGCAGGTGATTATGAAAAACAACTGCCCCTGTCCGGAGACAATGAGCTGGGCTTTTTAACCCAATCATTTAATACCATGACGCGTAAAATTTCTCGAGCGCAATCGCGGACCAGAGCCAGATGATGGAGGCGTTGCAGAAGAATTTACCTGAGATCAGGTGCTGGAACATATCGATTCGGGGGTGTTAACTATCGATGAAAGTGGGCTGATTAAACACGGCAACCTAGCTGCCGAAGTGATCTTCGGGCTGGAGCAGGGTTGCTTTATGAGAGCGATCGATGGACCAGCTGTCGAGTCAGTATCCGCAATTGCAACGTTTTTTTGAAGTGGTTAAAAAGAATATTAAAAAGAAACGCGAATGGCAGGAAGAAGTGGTCATATTCGGCCAGATCGGGCGCAAGGTATTACGCATACGCGGCACCGCACTGGACCAGCTTAACCAAGAGAAACGTGAGCAGGTGGTGGTGGTTGATGACCTGACCGAACTGATCCAGGCACAGAAAGATTCTGCCTGGAGCGAAATGGCGCGTCGTATTGCACATGAAATAGAAAATCCTATTAACCCGATCCAGCTCTGAGCAAGCACCCTGCACGCAAGCTAGCAGACGGTGGATGAAGAAAAGCAGGAAATGCTGGATCGCTATACACATACTATTGTGCAGCAGGTGGAAGCCATGAAAACCATGGTTAACGCCTTTTCCGACTACGCTCCGGCCCGACCAGATCGGAGGTCTGAAGTCCTGATTTCGATGTCGCTGGTATCGAGGTGGCTGAGCTGTACCGTAGTAGCACGGGCAACGGCGAAATCAGGCTGGATCTGGATCAGATTGCCGGACATCAGCGGCGATCCTGTGCAATGCGCCAAGTCATGCATAACCTGATAAGAACGCCCAGAGCCCAGGAGCATGTTGATAATGCCCCGGGTGGATAGTTATCAGCGCGCAATGCAAGAGGATTAGGGTTGTCTATGTGGAACTGCAGGTGGAGGATAATGGCCCTGGTATCGACTCAGGGCTCATCGAACCCTGTTCGAGCCCTATGTCACCTCCAAAACCAAGGGGACTGGTCTGGGCTTGGCCATCGTAAAGAAGATCGTGGAGGAACATGGAGGCATCTTGGGCCGAGAACTGTGATGCGAGGCGCCTGCATGACGGTGCGGCTGCCGGTGTTGTCCGTCGCGGCCGTGGCGGAAACGGATGAAGAACGGGAGAGCACATGAGCGCACCCTACATCCTGGTTGTGGATGATGAACCGGATATCCGCAATCTGGTCCAGGAAATCCTGGAAGACGAAGACTACGAAGTGGCCACCGCCGAGAACGGCGAGACGGCCCGGGCAGCTCTACGGGTCCGGAAACCGGAACTGGTGCTGCTGGATATCTGGATGCCGGATCTGGACGGTATCACCCTGCTCAAGGAGTGGGCCGAACGGAGAGGGTCTGCCCTGCCCCGTGATCATGATGTCCGGGCACGGCACGGTGGAAACTGCAGTTGAAGCAACGCATTACGGCGCTTTTCTGATTTTGTTCGAAAAAGCCCTTGTCCACGGCAAAATTATTACGCACCATAAAGGCGGCTCTGGAAAGCCAGGCCCAGTCAGCCGACACAGGATGCGGTCCAAAGCACCGGAATTACCAATGGTAATAGCCAGAAAATGCAAAACCTGCGTCAATTGATGCAAACCCATGCGCTCGATTTCAAAACCGGTGTTTGTGACCGGTGAGCCGGGTTCCCGCGTGCGCAGCTGGGCCAACTACCTGTTCAGTCTGCAACAGGTAAAAACTTCGACAGAATTGTTCCAGGGAAATGCACAACTTTCTTATGTATGGTCTGGACCACAATATCTTTGTTCCTGAAGTTACTGATTTGAATATGGAGAACGAGCGGCTTCTACTGTCACTGATTAAACAATCGATGAGCGCAACCTCGGCTGGGCGACTGCTGGTGTGCAGCCAGTACCACTACGAAGAGCTGTCCAGCAAAAGCGAGATACAACCAGAGCTGGCTGAATGCTGGCGCAATGCCGTGCATATTCCATCCACTCAACGAACGCATTGAAGACATCCCGGAACTGGTGGATTACTACCGTAAGCTGGTTCAGTGAAAAAGAAAGCCTGCCGTATCGCCTTCGGGGTTGCAGGAGCAATAATTTTCCTCTACTTCGACTTTCAGCGTATTGCTACCGTGATAGCGGATATTTCTGTATAGCAAATTTTAATACGGAAAAAACAGCCCAGAAGTTCATCAAGAAATTCAATAGAAAAAGTCCCTATGGCCATCCATTAAATATTCGTGAGTTTGTTCATCGCTCCTATGGCAATGAACGTCGGGCTATCAATTGGCGTACAAAAGAATGGGAAGGTGATGATAAGCGCGTTGGCGAACGCAGGACTTTTATCGCACAAACTACTTTAGTCGATAACTTGTAATAGAAATATTAAATGGTACGGTTTTAGTACAACTCAATTTCACCACTTTATGCTTTAACGTCAGATTTGACAGTAATAGCTATTGTGCAAAATATAGAAAAGGCACCAGAAAAAAATACATGACGAATGCCAGCATGATAATGTAGACAAGGATCATAAAGGGATTTTCCTTTAATCGACGAATGAATGTCTCTGCCTTGCCTTCTTGCTTAAGCTGCTCATACTCATGACGAACGCGCGTACTCCGCGCGATGTGATACTGCTCGATAAGATTTCTTGCTTGTTGCAGCTGCGACTCGTCCTTGAGCCATAGTCCAGGCATTGATACGCCCCACCTGTCTGCAGGTGTTTCATAAAAATCTATACTGTTATCGACCAGCATCTGGCGTAGCTCTTCCGCTTCATCTTCAGCTACCCCTCTAAGTCGAAATAACATAACAGACATAATATTACTTACCTAAACAAATTGTATAAATTAAACGGGGAAAACTTCCCGGTCATGCAGGAGACTGCATGTTCTGAATCATCTGTATGATGATTATCAATCAGTGCGGCTGGTAATTTCCAGCAAATGATAACCAAACTGGGTTTTAATTGGCCCATGCACTGTATTCAAATCCCCACTGAAAACGACTTCATCAAATTCCTTAACCATTTGCCCTCTACCAAATTCACCCAGTTCTCCACCTTCTTTACCTGATGGACAGCTTGAATGTTGTTTTGCAATTTCAGCGAAATCACTACCTGCCAGTATTTGTTCTTTCAGCTCATTACATTTTTGCTCATTATCTACCAATATGTGTCTTGCCGATGCTCTGGACATAGATCAACCTCCTGCACTTGTTCAAAGAAAAATAAATGGATATTACTATATTTTCTCCTGCAAGTCCTTCAGAAATACAATATCAAATACCCATCTACCCAGAATCATCACTAGTTTTACACCCTACTAGCTCTGATGCAGGAACAAAGATAAACTACAGCATCAATTATCAGGTAAATTTATGACAGACATTGGCCGCTTAAACCGTTTACAAGTCACCAGAATCGTCGACTTTGGCATCTATCTGGATGCGGATGAGCTAGGCCAGATCCTTCTTCCGAGCCGTTATGTCCCTAAAGATTGTAAACTGGACGACTGGATTGAGGTTTTCATATACAGGGATTCTGAAGATCTTCTGATCGCGACCACGCAAACCCCTTATGTGATGCTGGAACAATGCGCCTACCTTAAAGTCGTTGATGTCAATCAAGTGGGTGCATTTCTGGATTGGGGATTACCAAAAGATTTGTTTGTCCCATTTAGTGAACAACATCACCCAATGAAACCCGGCCATTCCTATGTGGTATTTGTTTACCTGGATGAAAATACCGGGCGCATTCTGGCCACATCGAAGCTGCATAAGTTCCTGAATGAAGAATCCCATTATTTCGATATTAATGAAGCCGTTGACTTATTAATTTGCGGACAAACAGAGCTGGGCTACAAGGCTGTTATCAATAACACGCATCTGGGTCTGCTCTACAAAAATGAAGTGTTCAGGCCACTGAAAATCGGCCAGAGAATTCAGGGATTTATCAAAACCATTCGTGAAGATCATAAAATTGATTTGAGCCTGCAACTGCCTGGCCATAAACACAGGCAAGAACTATCCATGCAGATTCTCGATTATCTTGCCGAACAGGGTGGCTCATCGAGCTTGACTGACAAAAGCACTCCGGAAGCTATTTATCAACAATTCAACGTCAGTAAATCCAGTTATAAAAAAGCCCTGGGAAAGCTCTACAAAGAAAAGCGAATTTTGATAGAAAAAGACAAAATCAGCCTGCTATAACGTTAGAAACAATAAAACCCATGATCAATCTACGTGCTCCTTACTGGCATTCCGGGTTATAATTAAACTTTTAACGGATCAACGTCATTTCATGAGTATTCACTGGTTCCCCGGCCACATGCACAAGGCCAGCAAGGAGATCAAAAAGATTCTGCCCAAGGTAGATGTCGTGATTGAAATCCTGGATGCTCGCATCCCCTATAGCAGTGACAATCCAATGCTGGCGACACTGCGTGGAGATAAACCCTGCATAAAAATACTCAATAAATGCGACCTCGCCGATGCGCAGATCACCCTGGAATGGCAAACCTATCTGGAACAGGAAAAATTTGTTAAAACACTCGCACTAAATAATCAGCAAATTGATAAAATAAAAAAAATCACTTCGCTTTGTCATAAAATGATTCCTGGTAGAGAAAGCGGCATCAAGACTCTGCATGCCATGATCATGGGCATACCGAACGTCGGTAAATCCACCCTGATCAATATAATGGCTGGAAAAACCATTGCTAAAACAGGTAATGAGCCTGCAGTAACAAAAGGCCAGCAACGCATCAAACTGGAAAATAATATTATCCTTATCGATACACCCGGTATGTTATGGCCAAAATTTGATCATCCCAATATCGGTTACCGACTGGCAACAACAGGCGCTATCAGGGATACAGCGATTGACCATGATGATGTCGCCTTCTTTGCAGCTCATTATCTGCTAAACCATTATCCAGACAAGCTGATACAGCGATTCCAACTACAACAGTTACCTGACAGCGAACTGGAATTAATGGAAATAATAGGTAAGCAAAGGGGCTGTCTCAGAGCAGGAGGACAAGTGGAACTGGACAAGGTATGCAAAATCTTTTTAACCGAGCTTCGCAATGGCTCTCTTGGAGCAATTTCTCTGGAGACACCTGCGTGCATGCAAAAAGAAATGCTTGAAGTTGAAATCAGCAAGGAAAAACAAGCGGCTAAAAAAGCAGCGCGTAAAAAAGCATGGAAAGGCTCCTGAGCCTCATTGGCAAATAACTTTTTTGCCGTCGAGAATATAAACGAGAGCGTTATACACTGCAGTGATTAATAGGCAGCAAGCGATCGATAGCAGAAAAGTTGGCAGCCAGCATGAAGCCGGCACACCAGCGGCAATAGGCCGCCGGTGGAAAGCTTGGCAAAGCGCGGCATGCACCGAGTCATGACTCAGTAGCTTGCCGAAGCAGTGATCTACTTTTTCATACCTTCAACAGCATCACCAGCCATCTCTTTCGCGCCTTCAACAGCATCAGCAGCTACTTCTTTGGTGCTACTAACGGCATCATCAGTCATCTCTTTTGCACCTTCAACAGCATCAGCAGCCATTTCTTTGGTACCACTCGCTGCATCACTAGCCATTTCTTTGGTACCACTCACTGCATCACTAGCCATTTCTTTTGTGCCTTCAACAGCATTTGAAGTCTTATCTTTCATGTTTTCCATGACTTCGCCTGTCTGTTTCACTGCACTATCGATTTTTTCGCCCGCCTTCTCAGCCGAGCCATCGTTTCTATCACATCCAGACAGGGACAGCGCTGCTGCAAATGCACATACCAATACCAGTATCAGCTTGTTCAGTTTCATATTTTATTTTCCTTGTATTATCGAATAAGCGACAGTAACAAATTACCGTCAGCATGCGCAACCACCCGCCCCTTGGCTGACTGGATATTTGCGAAACCAGCAGGATCGTCAAATAATTGTCACCTTGTATGAGCAACGGAAATCCACTTTAACCTGTCAGTTGCTGACCAACGTCACTTGTCTTGCTGAAGAGCTTCGCGCATTTCATCAAATCGCTGGCGTTCTTTTTCATCAACCACTGGATAATGAAGATCAAGTGATTTCATTGACTGGTATATTATCTCGGCGACACATAGCCTCATGAAAGGTTTATTATCGGCAGGAATGGCATACCATGGCGCCCATGGTCTTGACGTTTCAGACACTGCGGCTGAAAAAGCTTGCATGTAACTATCCCAGAAGCCTCTCTCCTTGATATCACCGGAAGAAAATTTCCAGTTTTTTTCTGGTTCATTCAAACGCTTCAAAAAACGGCGCCGTTGTTCATCCTGCGAAACATTCAACCAGAATTTGAGAATCACCGTACCATTTCTGGCCAGATGTTCTTCCTGTTGACGGATAGATTCATAACGATGCTCCCATATTTTATCATCATCAATATCCACCAGCTTTTGACTACCCAGATACTCAGGATGCACCTTAACAACGAGCACTTCTTCGTAATAGCTGCGATTAAATACACCTATCCTGCCGCGCTCTGGCAGGCAACGATTCGTTCTCCACATAAAATCATGATCAAGTTCTTCGTTTGACGGTTGCTTGAATGAAAACACCTGACAACCAGCAGGATTGATGCCTTTAAGGATAGCCCTGATAGTACCGTCTTTACCCGCAGCATCCATACCCTGAAAAACCAGTAATATGGAATGCCTGTCATGTGCGTAGAACATACGCTGCAATTCATCCATGCGATTGACCAGTTCATTGAGTTTTTTTTCCAGCTTCTTTTTGCTGACAACAGCATCTTTTGGTGGGCTGGTTTTGGATTTTGATAGCTTAAAAGTTCCGTCAAATGGAACCCGATAGGGGCTTTCGGGTGCTTTGAACATACTTGTCTCCAGTTATATAGTAAGAGATCAGATTATTCTGGTTGTGATACAGACTATACAATGTAACGCGATAACATCAAAGCACCATTCATGCTTCTATTCATCACCGCAGATAGCGAATAAGCATTATTAACTATTGAAATGCAGAAAATGATTGCAGCATGGATTCTACATGCAAGGAGTTTTTTAGCTTTATTTTTAATGGCGATTTACCCGGCAATGCATCAATATCAAAAACGGGTTTGTCTCTGAAGCGAAAATGACTCGCCAAGCCTTTGGAAATAGCCGCATCGCGTTCATAAATATCAGGCTTGAACAATATATAGCCATTCTCATCAACACTAGTTGTCCAATAGAAGAGGATAATCGTCACCGGCTGCGGCAGCGAAACGTGGGTTGTTTGCAATGAATCAATCGCCTCGACGATGTTATTAGTATTCCATTTCTTAGGATTATCCAGTAGCAATTCAGACAGTTCATAAGGCTTTTCGATACGAATACAGCCGGAACTAAAAGCACGTTCATTATTATCGAACAATGAACGATAAGGAGTATCGTGGAGATACACAGAAAATTCATTTGGGAACATGAATTTTATACGGCCCAAGGCACCGCCTGGCCCAGCATCCTGGCGCAACATATACGGAAAGTTAGTCTGCGGATAGGCAGACCAGTCTATTGTGCTGACATCAATGGGCTGTCCGTTAAAATCGAGTACACTCAGGTTCTTGCGTTTTAGATACTCAGGGTCCTGATGTATTTTGGGAAGAATATCTTCTTCAAGAATAGTCCGTGGCACAGTCCATGTCGGATTCAGTACCAGATAACGGATATTGGATTTAAATATAGGCGTTTTCCTGAATGGTTGACCCACTTGTGCACGAGTATTCCATATTACTTTTCCATGACGGTAATAACTCACGGTAAACCCGGCAATGTCGACCAATACAAATTTTTCCGGCAGATCATGTAACACCCATCGGGCCCTTTCCAGATTGACTTTTATCTTTTCTATTTTAGCCTGCACGGGGATATTCATGGTTCTGATGGTTTCATTACCCACTAAACCATCTACCTGCATTCCATGTCTGTATTGAAACTTCATAACGGCTTCAACCAATGCAGCATCATAGGTGACTGAGGCTTGATCTTCACCAGAATAATCACTGCTTAGCATCAGTCGCTGACGTATACTTGCTACTCTGGGGTCAGAGACACCGGGTTTTAAAGTTGGGCCTGTCTGTATTGTTTTCCATCCACCAGCCGCGGCAATTTGTCGATAGCGTATGAGTGCTGATTTCAGGTTGGCATAGATATGAAATTGTGGGCGCAACGTATCAATAAGTTCATCCATGCGTCCGACCTCAATGGCCCTGGCAAGGCTCAGGATCATATCCAGTTTCCCAATGGTAGTATCCATATTCCACTGACTATCCAGTTCAACTGGGTCTACTTTGCCTATTAATAAGTGGTAACCCAGTCTCACCAGACTATCGGTCAATAAAATATCGTATTCTGCCCGCAATGATGGATTTTTTTCTTCGGCTTGCCACAATCGCTCGCGGATGGCACTGAGTTCATTGAAATGATAGTCACTGGCATTCAGACCATCATCGTCAATCTGACCGAGAATCTCGAAATACTGCACGACAGATAGCTCATTGCCCCAAACCGGTTGAAACTCGCGTTTTTCATACAACGCCGGAAGTACAATATGAGAAGCGATATCAATATCATTGATACGCAAAGTACCGCCCTCTGGCTGTTGTTGCAGTAACGACTGGATATGGGTACCCACCAGTGTATTATCTGCTTTAGCAGAGCTTACTACAGCAGCAATTGTGAAAAGACTGATAGCGAAAATACGAATAAACACCTAGTTCCCCTTAAACCTCATACAAAGAAACTAAAGCGCTGTTACTGTGGCTGAAAGATCAATTTGTCTGAGTACATATACTAATTGTAAATATAACAAATTATTCATGAATATTTAACGGGATACACATCAATTTAACAACTTAATAACATAATAACCTCGTAATAAATAAGTATTAGAATGATCGGATTCAATTCATGGGAATGAGCCGGAGGGAATGTACAAGGAGTTATGGTAAATAGTATGACCAGATTAATCGTTTGATTTTATTTCATGGACAACGGGCACCCAGGTTAAAATCGTGTCAGGCAACTTACCAGTGCCCTTCTACCCAGACCCATCCAGAAGCATACTTGCGCCACTGACCTGGCTGCCAATGAGCATTTATGAACGGCTTGGTCATATAGTGTCCTTTCAACCACAGCCAGTCGCCTGCTTCGAAAGACCATTTACCTGGTACCCACACATGCCTATGTGAAGGTGGGGGTGGTATAAATTCGTGGTTGTTAATTGGAGGTCTGTCTTGAACCGCTTGCTGATAACGGCCTTTATGCCACACCCATTGCTTTTTTTCCCAATTCCAGTATCCGTCTACCCATACATGATTATTACTTGGCGCTTCACTTCGATATTCCCGTTTCTTTGCGGGTGGATTCTGGAATCCACTCATTAAGCCGTCTTCACCAGACTCTGCGGGCGCATTACCAGCATTAAGCATGATAAATACGAGTGTGAACAAGGTAAAAATGGTTTTATTATAAATTAATTTCTTCATCGCAAATACCTGTACTCTTCTGGAACTAGGCCTCAAGCGTCAATAATATAACATTGGCAGCATGCATTATATTGATATAAATCAAGCCCAATCTGTATAGCATATTGCTACAACTCTTTGTCTCAATGCTGAGATAGATTACTTCACCATAGAGCAGCAGTAAATAAAGATATAGTGACTGTATAGAGGGCAAAGATTTTACATATTGTTACAATAACTGTGATGTATAATTGCTATAAGTAGTCTATTCTAGAACGAGGATTTGTTGATAATCAAGCATTAGCAATCATGCATGCACAAAATACATCAAGGCGTCGTTCTCTCAGGCATCATGCTGAAATCCCCATCGAAATCAGCACTCCTGACGGCAATCGACCAAAGCTGATGGGGGCTACCCACGATATCAGTAACGGCGGCTTGTCATTTATTTCAGAATCACCTTTTGCACTCGATCAGAAGATCAGACTCGCCATTCAAATAACCCGGCCTTACTTTGAAGAAATTGCCAGAGTAATCTGGTGTCAACCCAATGGTTCAGAACATGAAATCGGTGTCCAGTTCATTAACAATGATGCGATTTACAGAATTAAAATGCTTGAACAGGTTCGACATATAGAACAATACCGTCGTGATATGAAAAATCAGCATGGTAGAGAAATGTCACCTCAGGAAGCAGCATTGGAATGGATCAGGAAGTATGCAGCAGATTTTCGCGAGCAACACTAGATAGCAATAACTTTTATTCAACTGTTATCTTGTTACTTCGTTATTTAAACCAGTCTTGTATTTCATCATCGATATTTTCCGTATCCATGTCTTTGAGATCAATAATGCCAATATTTTCTGTTTCAGAATCTTGTACATTATCTGCTACAACATCCTCAATATCAGCAATAGCATCATTGCGGAAAGCATGAAAAAATGAATCGAATTGTGCGGCAGTTAAACATAGCATTATTTTTTCCACTTCACACTCGATACGCGCATCCCAAAAACTGGTAATGGCACGAAAAAATGCCTGGGCACATAATTCAACCGGAATATCTTTATCAATCACACCCAGAGCTGGGAATGCAATGGAATTCCATGCATTAGTTTCGCAGATTAACAGGCTGCGCGAAATAGAACGTTCAAGTATGGCTTGCTCATCTCCTTCACCATACAGTGGTGGCACGAGATGCAGAACCGCCTCATAGGCTAAATCCCCAGCAGTAGTATAGACAGCCATACCCGTATCAATTTCTCCATATTGACGGATCAAAAGTTGGCTTTCAGTATGAATCTGATCGCCTGCTGCATGAATGATGTTTTTTGACAATTCATTATCATGCTTCAACTCAGCGTCTGTTGAATTCACAATCACATTGACATCAGCCGCAAGCAAATCACTAGCAGTTAACAACAGCTCGCGATCGCCATAGAGGAATTGCATTTCTTGTTTGCTCACGGATTTTTGCTTAATTACGTTGAATTGAATTAATAAAAGAGTGTTGCTTACTATATAACATTTTGCCTGGAAGCATTCAATTGCCCGAAAGCGTTGTTAATATAATAAACAAACGGGTAACAGGTAATGCCTAATAACAGAATAATTATTTATATGGATAAATGGATAAATTAGTTTAAAGCCAAACAGGATTCAACACGGGACATAAGCATCACCTTTTTGAAGGGTTTCGATACGTAATCATTGGCTCCCTTCTCCATGCATTCCCTGATAGTTTTAAAGTCGTCCAAGGCAGATAGCATCAATACAGGTGTGTTTTTCATGGACTCATCTTCCTTTATGGTTTCCAACATTTCCATACCGTTGATATCAGGCATATTGATATCGAGTAATATCAGATCATAATGCTCAGTTGCCAATACTTTTAATGCTTCTTTGGGGTTTTCCATTAATTGCAAATGATAGCCTCTACCGGTAAGACTATGACTAATTAATTGTAAATTAAGCGGTTCATCATCAACCACCAGAATACGTGAATGACTTTCTTTTCTCGGCAAAGGCTCGACCTCAGTGCTAGTGGTCGCCGTTTTAAGTGTATAGTAAATGCGCGATTGCACTAGCTTGATGTCAAAAGGCTTACTCAGATAATCCACTGCCCCCATGTTCAGGCACTTTTTAATGGTGCGCAAATCGTCCACAGCACTCATCATCATCACTGGAAGATCTTTATATTGCTGTTTAGATCGGATCGCCTCCAGCACCTCTATGCCATCCATCCCCGGCATTTTTATATCCAGTAACACCAGATCAAACTTTTCAATATTCATCAGTTCAAGCGCTAACTTACCGTTATCAGCTTCTTCTACTGACATACCCATTGAACTGACGACTTTTTTAATCAAAAGCCTGTTTAAGGGGTTATCATCTACAACCAGTATACTTCCGGATAATAAAGACATGTTTGTGTATCGGGTTATTGTTAAAAAGCTTTAGAGAAAAAGAAATCCATTTAAGCCGCTTTGAGAATAAGTTTATAAAACTTCTATCATCTCCAGGCCAATGCTTATACTCGCCTTAAATTGCCTGATGAATAGCAGCATGACTCAGCCATAGGTATTAGCCAAATTCATAAAAAGTCATTTAACGTATATTATAGACTTAAACAGACAAATCCTGCACTCATTTTAATATAATTATTATTCTAAATTACATTAATTATAGTTTATATATTATTGTATTAAATAGCTTTTATGTTATTTATCCCGTCTAATTTTCTGCTTAAAATGCTATTCCATTCGCATTTCTGCTATTATTGGCCGCCTTTAAAATTACCCACGGGACATCATTAAGTGGCCTCCACTGCTTTTAGCTCATTACCATTAAGCCTGCCGCTATTGGCTAATATCGAATCACTCGATTACCGTCAAATGACACCTATCCAGGCACAGGGTCTGCCTGTGATATTAGCGGGAAAGGATATCCTCGCACAGGCAAAAACCGGCAGCGGCAAAACTGCTGCATTCGCCATTGGTATACTGCACTCATTGAACAGTGATAACAGCCAGACTCAAGCCATCGTACTCTGCCCTACTCGAGAACTCGCCGATCAAGTCAGCAAGGAAATCCGGCGACTGGCGCGGGCCATCCCCAATACCCGAATTATCACTCTTTGTGGTGGCACGCCCTTAGGCCCTCAGCTGGCATCGATGGAGCATCATCCTCATATTGTCGTCGGTACGCCGGGGCGAATTTTAAAACATCTCAGCAAGGGCTCCCTGAATTTAAAACACATAAAAATGCTGGTTCTGGATGAAGCTGATCGCATGCTCGACATGGGCTTTCATGACGATATTATCCGCATCATCAAACAGATGCCCAGGCAACGTCAGACCTTACTCTTTTCAGCCACCTATCCGAATGAAATTATAGAAATCAGCAGCACCATACAAAACAGCCCTGCTGATATACGCGTAGAAAGCCTGCATGATGATAAAAAAATCAAGCAGATTTTCTACGAAATAAAAAAAGGCGAAAGGACTAAAACATTAATAGCATTGTTACAACATTACCGCCCTGAATCCACTCTGGTCTTTTGTAACAGGAAAAAACAATGCCAGGAACTCGCTGACGATCTCTGGCAAAAAGGCTTTCATGCGCAGGCACTGCATGGCGACCTTGAACAGAAAGATCGTGATGAGGTGTTAGTGCAATTTTCCAATAAGAGCAGCTCTGTATTAATTGCGACTGATGTGGCGTCTCGTGGACTGGATATAAAAGATGTTCAGGCAGTCATTAACTTTGAGCTCTCACCAGATCCGGAAATACATATTCATCGTATAGGGCGTACCGGCCGCGCTGGCAATAAAGGATTGGCCATCAGCTTATTCATGCCAAATGAACTGTTCAGAGTGAATGCCATCGAAGAAGCCATGAATATAACGGCCCGGGTTGATAAACCCTCATCACTGAAAGCACGTGAAGATTTCAGGCTCACCCCGTCAATGGTAACACTGCGCATTAATGGTGGCCGTAAAGACAAGATACGTGCAGGTGACATTTTAGGTGCATTAACGGCAAACACGCCATTGCCTGGCAAGCAAATCGGTAAAATCGACATCTTCGATAAACAGGCCTATGTTGCTGTGGAGCAGCCCATTGCCAAACAGGCCATGAAATTTCTCACTGAAGGTAAAATCAAAGGCCGTAAATTCAAGGTTCGAAAACTGGTTTAAAGCTTTTGTCGCTTTATCTCAAGTATTTCACTCAAGTATTACTGCTATCTTCAACGCCTCTATCCACTGTATGACTTACGCGATATCACTGTACACCCTGATGCTCACCCAAGCTTATATTATGTTATTATTTATCAGGTAGCAGAAGCTTGCCTCTCTACTATAATTAAATTGACAGCTTGTTTATGCAAATAAAATATAGATCGGCTGCATAATAAAAATAACATCTATAACCGAAGGAGGAATAGCATGCCAGGATCATCACATCCCGTGAATTCAGGTAATGACGATCTATCCAACATGCCATTTGTGGCGCCCTGCCATCAGCTGGATATATCTGCACCCCTGCGCTGGCTACGCCTCGGCTGGTCTGATATCCGCACCGCACCTAAACAAAGTTTACTCTATGGTTTCATCATGATGTTGATGAGCTACTCTGTCGCCTACCTTGCTTATCAAATTGGCAGCTTTATCATGATGGTGGCGTTACTGGCTGGCTTCATGTTTATTGGACCGGTAATGGCATTTGGCCTGTATTCTATTAGTCGTCAAATCCAGGATGGCAAGAAACCGGTTCTCGGCTACTGCCTCAGCGAAGGTAAACGACATTTTGGTAATGAGATGGTCTTCGCTGCCATATTACTGGTGGTGTTTTTGATCTGGGCGAGAGCCGCCTCTACCATTCATATCTTTTTTCCGACAGAGGCCAATCCAGATATAACTGACCTGGCACTCTTTCTTGGCATAGGGAGTGCAGTGGGCGCAATATTCTCCGCTGTGATTCTATGTGCCAGCGCTTTTTCACTGCCCATGCTGCTCGACCGCAGAGTCGATGTTGTTACGGCCGTCGTCACCAGCATTAATGCCACCATTCGTAATAAATGCGTTATGCTGGTTTGGGGCATTATTATTGCTGCCTGTGTATTTATCGGTTTTTTTACCGCCACGCTGATGTTACTGCTACCATTGATTGGCCATGCCACCTGGCATGCCTACCAGGAAACCATCAATGCCGATGCCTGGCCAAAACATGATGGAGAGACAGATGCATGAGGCATAGTTAACTAAACAATAATCACAGAGATCCACATCATCTCAATGCATCAAACAATTTTGTTTAGTGTAAACAATGAATTTTTCAGGCCATCTCTGAAGGCACAAAATTTATCACAGTGAGCGAAACAATAAGCCTGCAGTTTTTTCAACAGCATTCACTGCGGATATCTTTCCAATTTTATAAAGGCGACACGGGGTCATAGATGATTTCGCACGCCATAGCCAGGCAATATGAGTAAAGTATTATTTTCCAACATGGATAATTATTAATATCCTGCCAATACTGACAAATTGATTTAAAGCATCCTTTGCAGGCTTGAATCTAAAATCAACAACTTCAGTTCTTAGAAACACAGACAACTCTGCATTATTAAGGAAGCATTCATTTGGATTAATCGTCAGCAATTCAATTCAGGTGAGCCAAAAGTTGCCCATTACTTTATTTGTTGACTCATCAGTTTTAGTAGAAAAAATCTTTAGGGGTTTTCTTGTAGGGATTGTCAGTTTGTTGTGTAGGATTTTTCCTACACAGGCTGATGTAATACTAGAAAATACTTTTTATTTTGTATGTAAACAGTTAAATAATATAACAAAAATGAATATCTGAAAAATGACGCCAAGCTCAAAATACTAAGAAGTGTTAAATATTATTAAATTTTTGGATATCAGGTTTATAATTACTGAGCTAATATGACATATTGATGATGTGAAATATGTGACGTTGTTCACACAACATATAACACATGATTGATCAGTTTTAGCAGCGCATCTACAGGAAATAAAGCACTGCTTTGGTAATAAAAATTAATAAATACTTATTTTTAAGGAGACTCCACCGATGAAAGTAAAACCCAGGATAACGAGGTTTCTGCTAGCGATGACCATGGCGGCTACCGCTATGTTACATCCGTTTAGTGGTACCGCATTAGCTGATGGGACCGAGACACTCGGCACCCCATCAATACCAATTGCAGCAGGCAATGCCATTACTCGCTAGTGGTGTCGGTCTTGCAGTAGCACAACCAGGTGACATAAATATTAATGTACCTGCAGATGCAACCGTTGAACAGGTACTGTTGTATTGGCTTGGTTCGTTCACCTACGGGTGACTCCGGATGTCACGCATGAAGCCAATGGCACTGAAGTCACTGGGAGTACCGATTGGTACCAATGAACAGTGGTAGCTACTACGGCTTACCGTGCAGATATAACCGTCTTTGGGCTTGGTCGGCAACGGCGACAATACTATAACAATTGGTGGCTATAGATTTTGGCACTGGTGGTAGTATCAAGGTGCCGGCATTATTGTGATTGTAAACGATGGCTCAGGCTCTACTATTGAGACTAAGAGATGGAAATGATTATGCATTCTTTAATGATCCACCACCACGTGATACAACAGTTCCTCAGACCTTCTCATTTCCAGCATCAAGTGTTAGATCGTACTGCCACGCTTACCATGTTTGCAGGTAGAAGTTAGTGGCACCTTCTCAAGCGGTGATAGTGGCATCTTCCGTCCAAGTGCAATTGAAATCACGGTGGGTGGCACAACGACTGTGTATGATAATCTACTCAATAGTAATGATGGAGAAGAATGGGACACGCTAGTTCTGAATGATGTCATCATACCGGCGGGTGCAACAGAACTGACAGTACAGGTTTTGTCAGTGGATAATGGTGCGGACTATCCCAGATAGGTAAACGCGGAATCGCTGCATCTTTTCTTTGGCTCACCGCAGGTCTTAGTGTACCACCACCTGCATTGGCTAAATTGGGTGATCGTGTCTGGGAAGACCTGAACAAAAATGGTGTCCAGGATTGCTTTGACACCAGCGACAACGACGTTATTGGCGATGCCGGTGATACAGGACCAGAGTGTGGTTCAGGTATCGCAGGATGTCACGGTTCAATTAGGAAGTCCGGATGATCAAATGGCGTCTGTGTACCGACCGGAACCAGCGACTGTGACAGATGCATCGGGTTTCTACGGATTTGAAGATCTCGCCTCAGGTGATTATTGTGTTGTGGTCGATAAATCCACTATTCCAGCTGATTTCTGTATAGCCAATGGCATCGATCTCGGCGATCCGCAGTTCACCTGCAGAATGCAGGTGGCGATGCTGTTGATAGCGACGTAGATCCAGCCACCGGCGGAAGTGATTCTGTCAGCCTCGCATCTGGTGATGTAAACCTCACTGTCGATGCAGGTGTTTACTGTCCAGCCAAAATCGGCGACCGCGTATGGTTTGACGATAATAAAAACGGTATCCAGGACGGTGAAGATGGTGTCGAGGGTGTCAAAGTGACATTACTTGGATGTGGTGAGGACATGGTTGCCGGTACCGCGGACGATGTTGTTACAGGACAGATGCGAACCACAGGTACTGACGGTATGTACATGTTCGGCGGCGAGCCAGATTTCTCCCTGGATCCTGGCAAATACTTCGTGCAGTTCACCAAGCCCGATGGTACGCAGTTCACTACACCAAATGTCGATGGTGATGAGCTTAATAGCGATTGCTCAGCACCTAATGGCATTACTGCATGCACCACGCTGGGCTCACGAGGCGTTAACCTGAACAGGGACTGCGGTCTCATTCCTCCTCCACCGCCAAATTGTGGCATCGGCCTTGACAAGAAGTGCCGCGTGGAGAAACCACCCGTATCTGCTGATCTTGAGTGCGAAGCGAAGATTGCAGCAACAGTATTGGAGTATACTGGTGCAGGCACTCCAAGCGATGTCACCGTTGCAGGCAAAGACAAGAAGTCTACAGTGGCTGCAAGCTTTGATCAGAACACAGGTATTCTGACTGTGGATGCGCAACCAGGGGATCTTGGTTCCAAGATGACTATCACTACTGATGGCGTTACTGAGGTGATTCACACCAGCTGTTCAGTTCCATATGTTGCAGGTCAACCTGCACCACTTGACAGCCCTAAGGGTAACCCATCTTCAACCTGGTTAGTGAAGAGCTTTGTTGATAAGGAGGGTACTTCTGTTTCGTTGCCAGATGGTAATACAGATGGTCTGTTTGCAGATTCCTGCACCATCAAACCTTCACCACTTAATTGTGATACGGCTGGTAAACCCAAGGACGGCGGTAACCTGACCTTCAAGTACAGTGGAGGAGACTGTGACGCGAGCAACAATAGCCAGGACAAATCGAGTTGTACGGGTTCTGTCAACACCAGCGAAGCAGTGACTGTTTCAGTCAGTGATAATGCTGTAGCACAGCCTGCTTTGGTGAATCCGGGCGATGAGTTCACGGTGACTGGTATCAGCAGTTCCAACACCGTCTTCACCCTGAGTAACAGTGGTGGAACTCAGACCAATGAGATCCATACATCCTGTTCACAGGAACTCAATGGTGGCGATGTGTACGGTGGCCTCACGCTTGTTGGTATTAATGGCAAGACTGGTGGTGCAGCTGTAACCTATCAGTACAATGTTACCAATACTGGTGATCCACTCTCAGGCATTACGCTAGTGGATAGTCTGTTGGGTGATATTGCCGGACCGTTCAACCTTGATACTGACGGCAGTCAGACCTTCGAGAAGAAGACGGTTCTCACTGGTACTACAGTCAACACTGCAACCGCTGAAGCGCTGCTGGGTGGCGAAGTCTGCAAGGCTTCTGACTCAGTGACTGTCGAAGGGCCAAAACCGCCACTCGACTGTAACAAGTGCGAAGGTAAGGTGACTCAGATGACCTTGCAGTATCTGGGTACTCAGGATGCGGTGATTAAAGTGGTACAGAAGGATGGGGCTGTCGTTTTCGATAGCACCGTTGCCGCAGGTGCTGAATTTACCTTCACGGGTACTGATAAGAAAGGTACCTTAGGTACTGAGATTAGTATCTATGTGGATGGTATACACAACACCAGTATCCATACCAGTTGTTCGCAGCCTGTAGGTCCAGGACTCGTTAGTGGTGACTTTGAGGTGACCGAGGCCATCAGTCGAGAAGGTGGGTTAATTTGCCCCATCGATTTCGATGGCGGCGGTAAGGACTCTGGAAAAGACTCCGGTAAGGATTCTGGGAAAGATTCTGGAAAAGACTCCGGTAAGGACTCTGGGAAAGATTCTGGAAAAGACTCCGGTAAGGACTCTGGTAAGCACTAAAGCTTACTGAGTTTAGTGGTAGTAGGTAGTCAGGGAAGACTACCTCTCTACACATTTTGATTCTTACCCTATTGATTAACAATAATTCATAATTGATATATCTTAAAGGTTCAACTTGTTTGGACCTTTTTTTATGCAGGACATATTAAAACGATGATGTCTATTCAATCACAAAAGTTATTTGCTTATGGTCTATTTATAGCGATCACAGGCGCTTACCTGTTAATGGTTATGTATTTTCCGATTGCCTATATCTGGGCGGTCTATGAGGATCTCGTCGGCGAGTGGGCACAATGGTATTGCTTTTTAGCAGCATTGGTTTTTTCGGTGATGGTTGCCATAAAGTCAACTCAATATCGATTTTTCTTTAGCTTTCTGAGCATTGCATGCTTTTATGTTGTCATGGAAGAGATCTCATGGGGGCAAAGGCTACTGGATTATTCTTCACCCGAATTTTTCCGCGAGCATAATCTCCAGAGTGAGGCCAACCTGCACAATTTTCTAGTGGGTCCTTACGACACTTTGCTAAGGACTGTCATCGAATACCTGCTCGCAGCAGCCTTGACCCTTTTTGGGTTGGTGTACCCTGTTGCATTGAGGTTAAAATGGAGATTGGCACTTTTCTTTAACCGCTGGATACCAGCACCGCCAATATATCTTTGGCCATTTTTCGTTACTGCAGCGTTACTCGAGCTCAGCCCGTTTTATATGCTGGAGCAAGAGCTGGCAGAGCTCCTGGTGGGCACGGCCCTGGCCGTGATGGCTATGGTATTACTATTATTCTGCGCATGATACAGACGGACGGGATGAGAGTAGACTGGCGCTACGAATTAGCTTGTTGTCCATCGTGGTGTTGTCCTTATCTATTGCTACAACTTACCTCGTCTATTCCATTCCACATATGAAAGTACAGACGGATGACCGCATCCAGTATGGATTTACAAAATTTGCAGACCGTTACCAGCGATACCAGGCATGGGGACCTATCGCCAAGCTTTACGAACATGGCCTTGTTCAGAAGCCCAGGGACGTCTCCCTGTTGCGTGACACAGCCTCTATGTACCGGAAATTGGGTGACCAACAAAAACTCAAGGAATACGCCAACAAAGCACTGGCAATTGATTTACCCCGCTTCCAGCGCTACCCTGCCTGGATTTCAGTCAATCTTTCGCTGGCTAAAACATACCGACTGCTCGACAACATGGCGAAGGTCAAGCATCATCTGGATCAGGCCTTGCTCGGTGCCATTAGAAAGGCCGAGAAAGCACCCGATAGCGCAAGCGCTGCCTATTGGTTAGGAAAAACATATGAGCAACGCGATGAATTAAACTTGGCCGCACAACAATACAAACGTGCATTTGAGTTTGAGCCTGGATCTTCAAAATATCGAATGGCCTACGAAAGCAACCAGTCGTATTTACAAAGCACTGAAACCAAACTTTTAACCAAAGACCCGTAATGTAAATAATTACATTGACGATACATGGTCGTGTCAGTTATTGCCCGGTGCTAATATCAACAAAAATAAAAGATGCCAGATATCAGGCTCCTTTATTAATGGGAGAAAGCTTCGGATAGAACTTGATATTTCTTGGAGAACTAACAGATAAATGGTGCCCAGGGCCGGAATCGAACCGGCACGGTGTTGCCACCGAGGGATTTTCTTACCAACTACAGTTTTCACTGCTGTATCTTCCGATACATTTGTGGTCTGGACTTTCTCTTCACCGTATTTACAGTTGTAAACTTAGGTGGGTGCCGTCAAGTCTCTACACGTTCCCAATTCCTTGGGCTTCGCTCGGGATTGCCACCGCCTAAAAGCGCTGAGGTTTCCCCGAATTTGACACCATTCACACGATCGGTTTCCCCTATCGGTGCTCAAAAGCTTTAAGTCCCTTGCGTCTACCAATTTCGCCACCTGGGCAGGTGAACAGGAAGTCATTATTTAATTTGTGACAGTTAATTAGCTTCTAAAATTCTGTCCATTTAGTTATTTATCTAAAACGAATAAAGGTTAATACTACTTGCAACGCCATACTCTCATACACTCTAGATTTAGTCATCCAGACCTAAAGCATCGTTGATTGACATGCAAAGATGGAGGCGGAACCCGGAGTCGAACCGAGGTCCACGGATTTGCAATCCGCTGCATAGCCACTCTGCCATTCCGCCATATATTACTGTTTTGTTAGTATACTCCCTTCATATAAAAAAACCCCGGCCAGACGACCGAGGCTTTATTAGAATTTGGAGCGGGAAACGAGATTCGAACTCGCGACCCCAACCTTGGCAAGGTTGTGCTCTACCAGCTGAGCTATTCCCGCAGCATCCTCGAAGGAGTGAGTATTTTAATGTTTAACGCGCTAGTGTCAAGAAAATATCGCTATTTTTCAGTATTATCTCGCAAAATAGGCCAGGCTCCGCGCATATAATTGACCATTGACCATAAGGTCAGTATCGAGGCCACATACAGCAAAAATAGTCCTATTTCTGCCACTGGCAAAATGCCCCACAGAGGCTCGCGGTGGATCATAAACGGCAGTGCAATCAGCTGGGCTGTCGTTTTGACTTTGCCAATGTATGACACCGAAACAAGCCCACTTTCCCCCAGTTCAGCCATCCATTCACGCAATGCCGAGATGGTTATCTCACGCCCGATAATGATAATGGCCGGGATGGCGAGGAAAAGACCAGACCATTCTGTCGGATTGCGATCGACCAGTAAAATGAGCACAACAGCGACCATGAGCTTATCGGCAACAGGGTCCAGAAAGGCACCAAATCGCGATGATAATTCGTATCGTCTGGCTATATAGCCGTCAAGCCAGTCTGTGATGGCAGCTAGCACAAACAAGATGGTGCACACTACATTGGACCATGCAACCGGTAGATAATAGATCAGTATAAATACTGGTATGACCGCGATGCGCGAGAGCGTCAGTAATGTGGGGATATTTAACTTCATAAACTACTATATCGCTATATTCACTAACAAGTACAAAGACAGCAGCCAATCTCATCCTGATAACTGCTATCTGACTGGTTAACTATTATCCAATGGTAAACTAAATGCATCTTTGTCTCTGCTTCATATTAATATATTTTTCAATATCTTATAGAATAATCAAGCATTAGCCCTTATCCGCGGAATGAAATGCATCATAAATCTTTTGGGCCAATTGCAGACTGATACCTTCGACACTGGCCATATCCTCTACCCCGGCCTTGGCTATCTCCTGCAGCCCACCAAATTGTCTGATCAACGTCTGCCTGCGCTTCGGCCCCATTCCCGGAATAGACTCCAGCACAGATGTCTTCCTGCTACGTGCCCTGCGCTGCCGATGGCCTGTAATAGCGAAACGATGCGCCTCGTCACGAATTTGCTGCAAAACATGCAATGCCCCGGAATGCTCAGGCAGTATAATAGGCTCAGCCTTGCTGGACAAGAACAGTGTCTCCAGACCCGGTTTACGGCCTGGTCCTTTGGCAATCCCGACCAGAATAACCCCCTCTATCTGCAATTCCCTGAGTACATCTTCAGCCTGATGTATTTGCCCTTTGCCACCGTCAATGACCAGCAGGTCTGGCAATTTCCCTTCACCTTTTTTAAGACGGGTATAGCGCCTGCTTAATGCCTGACTCATGGCCGCGTAATCGTCTCCCGGGGTGATACCTTCGATGTTGAATCGCCGGTAATCACTTTTCAAAGGGCCATTACTGTCAAATACCACGCAGGAAGCCACAGTCGCCTCTCCAGAGGTATGACTGATATCAAAGCACTCCATTCTGCTCGGAAATTGCTCAAGACCCAATTCATCCTGTAGTGTCTCCAGGCGCTTTAGCACACCCTGACGACTGGCCAGGCGCGCTTCAAGGCTATTTCTGGCATTATGCGCCGCCATTTTCACCCAACGCTTACGTTCGGAGCGAACGTTACTGCGAATATTGCATTGATGCCCGCTGATTTGCGCTAATACTGTTTCCAGCAAGTCACTTTCATGCAACTCATGACTAACCAGTATTTCATCCGGAATGTCCTTATCCAGATAGTATTGAGGAATAAAGCTTGCCAGGATGTCTGAGCAGAGTGTCTGTCCCGGTATTTTAGGAAAAAAGGCTTTGTTACCGAGATTACGCCCCTGGCGAATAAAAAACACCTGGATACAAGCTGCACCTCCTTCACTGTAACAGGCAACAACGTCCAGGTTGCCTCGCTCCCCTTCGACATACTGGCGCTCCTGCATTTTCTTCAGACTACGGATCTGATCGCGAAACTGGGCTGCCTGCTCATAATTTTGCTCATCGGCTGCCTTTTCCATCAGACCAATGAGTTCATCGGCAATTTCAGTACTTTTACCTTCGAGAAACTGGATAGCATGTTTGACATCGCGCATGTACTGATCATGTTCGACCAGTCCGACACAGGGTGCGGAGCAACGCTTGATCTGGTATTGCAAACAGGGGCGAGATCGGTTCTTGAAAAAACTGTCTTCGCATTGACGAACCTTGAAGACTTTCTGTAACAGGTTCAAGCTATCACGCACCGCAATAACATTCGGGTAAGGACCGAAATATCTGCCTGGTAATTTACGTGCGCCGCGATGAAAGGCCAGTCGAGGATATTCATCCTGGCTGGATAAATAGACATAAGGGTAGCCCTTATCATCTCGCAGTAAAATATTATAACGGGGTAGATGTTCCTTGATCAGGTTATTTTCAAGTATCAGCGCTTCAGCTTCGGTATGAGTTACTGTCACCTCGATATGATGAACCTGTTGCATCAGCGCCTGTGTCTTGCTGGTCAAACCGGACTGGCGAAAGTAACTGGCCACTCTTTTTTTTAGATTCTTGGCCTTGCCAACATAGAGTATCTCATCTTCATGACTGATCATGCGATAGACACCAGGGAAATGCGTCAAAGTTTTCAAAAAGCCTTTGGCGTCAAATGGTTTGTTAGCTGGTTGATCCGGCATGGTTCTGCAATATCTCTGCTAATTCAATACTGTATCTTGTTTGAAATAGATATTATCGACTTAATAACTGCTGTGCCTTTTTGAATACGTTGTGAAACATTTTTTCTGTCAGTCTTTTAGTCTGGGTGTTGTAGCGACTACAGTGATAGGAATCCAGCAGTATATTCTTGCCAAGCTGGTGCTCATGTTGGTGACCAAATTTATAATCAGAAAGTTTTTCTCCTAATGCTCTGATAACAGATTTATGCGCGACCCCTCCCAGAGCAATAATGACTGAGCCCTGTTTCAATGTACTGAGTTCTGCTGCCAGATAATCATTGCAGTTATTCACTTCACTACCAACCGGCTTATTTTGTGGAGGCAGGCATTTGACCGCATTGGTGATACGACAATTTTTAAGTTTTAAACCATCACTCACATCAATCGATTCGGGCTTGTTTGAAAAGCCATATTTAAATAAGGTCTGATATAATAAAATTCCTGCATGATCACCGGTGAATGGTCTGCCAGTGGCATTGGCTCCATGCATACCGGGAGCAAGACCCACGATCAGAAGTCGCGCATTTTTACTGCCAAATGGCTCTACGGGTCGATTGTGATAATCTGGATACTGCTGATTCAAATCGTCAAGAAAATTGGCCAGACGCGGACATTTTCGGCAATCGATATCAAAAATTCTGTTCTGGCTCATTCAACTCCAATATCTCGACTTCATGATTGAGTAAATTCAGTTTTCTAATTTCATGAGCATTGGTATTAGCAATCCAAAGTATATTGTCGCATAAGGCCAATCCACCAGGTTCATCCAGCTCTCCACCAGTGAATAGCGTACGAACACTATTTAGATTGAGATCCAGTGCTTTGATTTTATTATTGTATGAATCCGCTATGTACAATAATTGTCTATCTGCATCCATGACAATCGATTGCGGGTGCTGCAACAAGGCTTGCGAACAGCCACTATCGACATCACCGGATGTATACAAATCTTTACCAATCAGCGTGCTGACTTGTCCACCTGGCAACCGCAATAAACGAATGGCTGATGATTCAGCATCACAACAATATAATTTATAGTCGTCAATAGCCAATCCAGATGGCTGGGCAAAAGCGGCTTCCTCTGCCTTACCATCCTTAAGATCAATAGCGCCACTACCTGAAAAAACGGCTAAACTATTTTCAGTCAAATTCATTTTCCATATCTGGTGCCGACCAGCCATGGCTATGTACAAATCTCCATCCTTGTAACAGAGGTCCCATGGTGAACTTATTGGAACAGCAGTCGGGTCTGTAAAAGTAGACGACGCTATCAGCCCATGCTTACCATTACCAGCAATCGTTGAAACTTCCAGGGTGGCCAGATTAATCCGTCGAATGGCATGGTTACCGCAATCAGCGACAAAAAGAAAATTATCGACACACACCAGACCCTGGGGATTATTAAATGCTGCATCTATACCATAACCATCGAGCAAACCTGCGCCACCTGAGCCAAATATCCTTGTTACTCGACCGTGCTGATTAACTTCCAAGACCCGGTTATGACCACTATCACTGATATAAATATGAGTGCGTGTTGCAAATAATTTTCCCGGGAAACTAACGATGCTATCCGCCCCTGGCTGAACTTTAAAGCGGTAAGAACTACTATCAAGAATATTTTTACGTTCACCATCTTCAATGCATCGTTTCACCTGTTGATCGAGCTGATTTGTTTTGCCTTCACCTTGCAAACGTCCAATCACACGCCCTTCTGCATCAATTAAAACAACAGCGGGCCAGGCCTTGATACCGTACTTTATGCACACTCTTTGATCTGGATCGTGCGCAACCGGGTGTTTGAGATGAAGACGACGGACTGATTTTTTTACACTATCTATGCTATTTTGATGTGGAAATTTAGCCACATGAATACTAACGACGATAAGATTATCTTTGTATTTATGCTCCAGATAGCGTAAGTCTGCGAGCATGTGCATGCAGTTAATACTACCTGAGGACCAGAATTCCAATAGTACAATTTTTCCGCGCAATGCAGACAAACTGACGGGCGCTTCAGTATTAACCCATTTCAGGGTATCGGGTAACTCTGGGGCAAGAGGAGGATTATTAGCCATACATTATCCTTGATGTAAAGACTACTGCAATGAACTCATATATATTTACACATTGTTTAGGTACTTAAACCACTCTCGATCATTCCATGACGTATGGCTAATCGGGTTAATTCAACATCATTCTCTACGCCCAGTTTTTCAAATAAGCGGTGACGATAAGTACTGACAGTTTTTGGGCTTAGGCATAATCGGTCAGATATCTCCTGGGAATTCTGACCTTGTGTGATCATTAACATTACCTGCATTTCACGTTGAGAAAGTGAGTCGAATGGTGATTTGTTTGCACCAGGCATCATAGAAAGTGCGATTTTCTGCGCGATATTCGAACCGATATAACGATCACCGGAACTGACGGAATAAATGGCGTTAATAATTTCGGACTGACCACAATCCTTGGTCAAATAACCCGATGCACCTGCCTCCAGTAATCGCGTCGGAAAGGGCTCGCCTGCATGTACGGTAACAACAATAACTTTCAGCCCAGGCTCTATCTGCATCAGTTTGCGGGTGGCTTCGAGCCCACCTATACCTGGCATATTAACGTCCATCAACACCACATCGGGTGCCTGTTTGCGTACCTTGTCGATGGCTGTTTCACCACAATCGGCTTCATCTACCACCTCTATATCCTCTACATCATCCAGTAGACGCTTTATACCGGCACGAACCAACTCATGGTCATCAACCAGTAAAACCTTAATCATTCAAATCCCCAATTAAAAATCATTCATTCCCCTGAACTACCTGTTTTTCTGTAACACAATGTAACATTCTATCAAGATTCAATAAATTCACATTAAAAATATTAAGCAAATACTTATATAATCTATACGGTTATAATATAGCATGATTGACAATTATAACCATACATTTCATATATTTAATTAACATTTATAAAGAGAATTATTATATATAAAAAATGATCAGAATAACAACTAAACAGGCTCTCCGTCCGGCATCAATGAGTTAGCAATCTCAGCATTCATTTAAGCGCTTACGCATGAACATCAGTTTGACAATTTTCTTACCGGATTTTTTGATAAGACGGCTGATGTATTGCGGATAAGTAATATCATCTGCCATTAAATCAAGGTAATAGCGTATGCTGTTTTTATCTGTTGATGTGGCCAGGCCCTTGATCAACAGGCGTTTGAAAAACTCAGGATAAATAAGATATTTGACATAATTGGCATGATCGATACAGCGGGTAATTTTCTTTACCTTGTTTTTATAAAGAACGCATGCAGATTGAGGATCATCAGCCTGACTAGCCTCAATGATGGACTGTGCCGCCATCTGCCCGCTTTCCAGGGCAAAAGCGATGCCTTCACCTGTGATAGGGTCAACCAGCCCTGCAGCATCGCCCACTAATAATACGCTGCCTTTGGCCAGTTTTTTATTATATTGGCCGAACGGTAAATAATAGCCTTTCATGGCAACATCAGTTGAAAGCCCCAGGTCATTCTGCAGAAAATTGACGAATAGTTTTTTGATATCTTTATTATGCTTGTACAAACCGGCAATACCCACTGTAATGCGATCTTTTTTCGGAAAAACCCAGCCATAACCCCATTCCACAGAGCCATAGTAAATCTCTGGTAAGTGAACATGACGACCGAATGCATCCCGATCAATTTCAGCTTCCATTGCGATCGCGTAGCGATTTTTATCAAAAGATTGTGAAAATATTTTTCTGCTAACTATGCTTTTAATTCCATCGGCGCCGACAATAAAGTTGGCATGATACTGTTTGCCCTGTTTGTCAGTGATCGTATTTGTGGCTGCATCAATATCAGCAATATTAAATCCCTGAATAAATTCAGCACCTGCCTGCTCTGCCTTGCTAGCGAGGTAATGATCAAAATCACAGCGATAGATAAAATTTAGTGACTGGTAATTTTCCAGCTTATTTAAATACTGGCCCTTGTTATAAAATGCAATACCATGTGATTCAAATTCCAGTATGTCTTTCAAATCACAAGCAAAGATTTCCTTAAATGCTTTTATACTTCGGCCAGTCAAGCCCCCTCCGCATAATTTATCTCTGGGAAATTCGCTTTTATCGACCAGCGCCACCTTCAAACCAGCTTGCGCCAGCACAAAAGCGGCCGTTGAACCTGACGGTCCTGCACCTACAATGATAGCGTCATACTGCTTGACCACATCTACTCCGTCTAACTTCCAGAACCCATGATCAGGATACTACAGCATTTATATTCAAATCCATACCAGTATCACCAGGCTAATAAGCTATTCCCCTGCTTTGTTAGGATCCGGCGGTAAATGCCATGAGACGATAGCGGTTGCTATCAACACGATTATTCCTAATACCAGCATGGACGAAACCGGCATAGCATCTTTAGCCGATGCATAGGTATAGGTTCCCACTGCAATCAGCATGGCCAGATTTTCAAAGAAATTCTGGATAGCAACCGCTCCCCCGCTACCGATACTTTTATGACCTATTTCCTGTAAGGCAGCATTCACAGGTACCACAAACAAACCGCCAGCCAATCCTATACAAAACAACACGGCACGGGCAGGCCAGACTGCATCAATAGCAGACAATATTAATATAAACACACCCATAACGTAGGCTGCCAAACGGGCTCTGCGTAAATACTCAATAGGTATCAGGCGTGGTACAAGTGCAGCACCGGTAATAATACCGATGGCTAAAAACAAGGTCAGTTCGGCTACATCTGTCGCATTAAGTGTATGCAAAACCATGGGTGCCCACGCCACAATCAATACACGAAGAACTGCCGACGCACCCCAAAACAAACTGGCTCCCAGCATGGAGAAACGTGCCCTGGCCGTGCTAAAGAAACTGCGCATCATGTGAAAAAAATTAGGCAAAGCCGCTACAGAATCACTTCCTCGTGCAGGAAGTCGAGGCATTATCAAGGTTACCAGGACCGATACCACATACGTTGCCAGAACGGTATAGAGACTACCCTGAATTGACCAGTCTGCCAGGCGTGCGCCGATGACAGTCCCAAGAATGATAGCCAAAATAGTAGATCCTTCAATCAGGCCATTCGCGCGCACCAGTTGCTTATGCCCGACCATTTCCGGCAACAGGCCATACTTCGCCGGACCGTATATGGCAGCACCGACACCAATCACTGCATAGGCGGCTATAGGTTCAAATGATAGCAAAATCAATAATACGCCCAAGGCTTTAAAGACATTACCTATGATCAATACGCGCGGTTTAGGTTGCTTGTCAGCAAAAGGACCTACCCATGGAGCCAGCACGACAAAGGCAACCAGAAAGGCACTTTGTAAAGCTGGAATATACCAACTTTTAGTTGCTCCTTCCTGGTACACCATGGCGATGACAGTGAACAACACGGCGTTATCCGCAAAAGCGGAAAAAAACTGTGCTACCAATAAGGAATACACGCCCTTGTTCATAGACCCATCTCTTCTTCAACCAGCCTGGTAACACCCTGGTAGTCCAGCTTACCTGTACCAAGTAGTGGCATTTTATCCGTACAGATTATTTTCCTTGGCACATTTATTTCCCCAATACGTTGAGATTTGGCATAAGCCATGATCTCGGATCGTTCTGCAGTGTTGCAGGTGGTGAGTAAAACCAGTTGTTCGCCTTTCTGCGCATCCGGCACAGCGATAACAGCATGCTGATCATCAGGCCAGCTGGCATTGGCAAGCTCTTCAGCGGCCGATAATGAAACCATTTCTCCGCCAATTTTTGCAAAACGTTTGGCGCGACCACGAATACTAACGAATCCATTATCATTAATACTGACAATATCACCAGTATCATACCAACCTTCCCCATAGCGACTCACGGGTGGCACCAATACACCGGGATTGTCATGCAGGAAATATCCCAACATAATGTTAGGACCTGAAACATACAGCCGCCCGCCTTCCTCAACACCGGGTACAGGTTCCAGTTGGTAATTAATACCCGGTATTAAACGACCCACACTACCCGGCTCATTATCCATTGGCGTATTAATCGCTAGCACTGGACTGGTTTCAGTGGCCCCGTAACCTTCAAAAATTCTGACACCAAATTTATCCGACCAGGTTCGCCGATTTTCTTCCTGTAATTTTTCTGCACCGGCGAATACATAACGTACACTATAGAAATCATAAGGATGTGCAAAACGCGCATAGCCTGACAAAAAAGTATTCGTGCCAAACAAAATAGTCGCATTAATGTCATAGGAAATCTCGGGAACAATGCGGTAATGCAGTGGAGAAGGATATAAAAACGTTTTCATGCCAGACAACAGTGGCAATAAGGTACCGGCAGTCAGGCCAAAAGAATGAAACATGGGTAAGGCATTAAGAATAACATCCTGGCCGGTAAAATCCACGCGCGCAGCTAATTGTTCTCGATTAGCCAGTAAATTCGCATGTGATAATACCACCCCTTTTGGTGTGCCTTCCGAGCCGGAAGTGAATAATACGACGGCAGGATCATGACAGGAAATACCTTTACTATTGTTCCAGTAATAAATATCTGCAAACCTGGCAGCGATCCAGGCAGCCAGCTTGTCGCTGAGCGAAATATTTTCCACCATGTCTTCAAGATAATATAGCGTCACTCGTTTCGATAGCGCCTTACTAACATCTTGCAACTTGGCCAGTTCAATAAAACGATGTGAAGTGACAATGTGTTTTATCTTTGCCGTTTCGCAGGCTTTGATCATGCCATTTTCGCCTGCAGTGTAGTTCAGCATAGCAGGCACTCGGCCAAAGGCATGCATACCAGTAAATACCGCTACTGTATTGACACTACTGGGTAACAGCACACCTATCACTTCTCCAGAGGCGCTAAATGCTTTGAGTAGTCGCCCGATAATGAAGCTTCGTAATATCAAGGCATGATAGCTGAGGGGTTTACGTTCAATATCTTCAACAATCAGTTTTTTGGGTCCATGTACTTTACGCACATCCAGCAACGCTTTAAATAATGTGCGGTGATAGTTACTGGTGGCAAACATCATTTCGGTCATCAGATCCGCCAACTGTCGGCCTGCATATTTTCTTCGCGCGCGTCCTTTAATATCATCAGGTGGCGTGATAGTGGTGACTGGTAATATGTTCAGCTCGATGGATGGAAACCATCGCAGTCGCACCCTGCCCTTAAGCCTGGAAAAAGGCGTATATTGCGCCCCTTCAATACGAATCGGCACGATACTCGCTTGCGTCTTATCGGCAACCAGGCCGGTACCATCATAGACTTTCATCAAGGCGCCGGTGACTGTTATTCTGCCTTCAGGGAAAATGACCACCTTGTTACCCTGCTTGACATAGCGTACCAGTGACTTGAGTGACATAGGATTGGTAGGATCCATGGGAAAGATCTTCACCATTTTCAACAATGGCTTTAACCATGGATTGTTAGCCACTTGTGTATTAACTGCAAAGGTGAGTTTATCCGGCAGGAATACCCCCAGTAACAGGGCATCTATGAAAGATGTATGATTAGCAATAAAAAGAGCACGATCGCCAACATTATCAAGATTCTTCAGGCCCTTTATTTCTACCTTGTATAATATTTTAAGCAGCCAACGTAATAATGACTTTAACAACCCCATAAACACTCCCTCGCTTTTTTTATGATTTGTTCTGCTTTGATTTCAACTTGATTCTAACCTGCTTCCTGAAGGGATAAAGAAACTCATGCATATTGACAAGCAAATTAGCATCCTGAGGACAGTATTACTGATCTCGTAAAAAACCTCAATTATATTATTATTTTTTCCGATTAAGGGTGACAAAATTGGAATGGAGAATATATCGGCCTGTTTCGCGCTGACATGCATGCCAATGTATATAACAGCTTTAATTTGAAAATGATTGGCCAGCATTGCTCCTTCTCAGAAACATATTATTGTCAATGTAGAAGGATATGAATAACGAGAGAGCCAGTGATTTTAATGACGATTACTTACCGAATATTTTTAAATAAGCTAATGCTGTCGGTTGCAGAACCGGAACTAGGATGCTGTCATTAATTGCGCAGAGGTTTATTTCTAACCACCTTGTCTTTACCTTTATTGAGGGTTAATTCATTATAGGTTGTTAGTGCATTACGGATCCATTGACAATTACTGCACGAACATGAAATTACATCGTGATGCAATAAACGTACATATGATTTCATACAATCCAAGGCATGCTCCAGAAGATCAAGCTGCTTATCTGTAGAGCAGCATTTAGATAACTCAATCTCAAGATCATTGACCCACTGACAGGACTGCTTATCGTGGCATAACCTGCAATCATGGCAATTTTGCTGATAAACACCATGCTGCCCACAACCAATCAACATGATGTGGGCACGTATTATTTTATGTGGGTATTCAAGTATTTTTTGCACATGTTGCTCCCTGCAAGCATTTAATAGATATGACTTTTAAGCTAATAAGCTATAGTACTTTCAGAATATATTCTTGATCTGGGTCAATAGATACTCCTATTAACTATGATAATGATAACAATTTTTTTATGACCATCATCCAATAGTGTATGGCCAGGGTATTGCAGAAATGCGCTAATTTAGTCATTAATCCGGAATTTGAAAAAACTTAACGCATTTTCCAGGCGTATTTTTTTCTCAAGCTCAGGATCCAGCTGCTGTAACCACTGACGATGAAAATTATTTAACTGTTGATAATGAGACCAGCCTTCATCAGCTTCATACCAACGATAAGTTTGATGAGCATTCCAGACAGGATCAGTTCCAGTCATAAATCGATCTGGAAATGTTTCAAACAAGGCTTTCCATCCTGGCAATAAGCGCATATTTTCATCAGTAAATAGACCATAATGCCAGGGGTCCCGTGCAGACATTTCTACCCATACATTGGCACATTGCTGCATCAGGGCGCCAACTTGCTGTGCATCCAGAATGCCGCCCGCATGAGCCCAAAGGAAATTAATTTGTTTATATTGCTGACAAAGTGGTAAAAAATATTCATAGCTCGACGAATCGGTGTGTATCAGTATGGGCAGCTGATATTTTATTGCTAATTCAAACAGACCCCGGACAATTGCATTATTTCTGTTTGGCCCCATACCGGAAACCAGATGCATCTCACCAATACCATAATATTGTCCTGTGCCAAGTGCCTTACGTGCTTCTGTTAATACTTGCTTATCCCTGAACCAGGTATGTTTGATGCCTGCTTTGTAGTAGGGACTATAGATAGGTAAAATCCAGTTTCCTGCCTGCTGTCGTAGTTTCAGTGCATTAGCAGAGGGTCTACTACTGACTACTGCCATACTGACATGGTGCTTTTTTAATATTGAAACGACTTCTTTTGCTGAAATAATTTCTTCCTGATTCCAATTAAAGTGCAAATGAATATCTGCCATTGGTTCATGCATTGGATCAAGCGTTTTAATACTGCAAGACCACTGTAAAAATGACAAGCAGATGAGTATAATTGTCCTGAATAAATAATTCATAACAACAGAGTAGTAAAAATAGTTTAATTATTCAAATGAAAGCAGAATAAAACTACTGGAAGAGTAAGTTAATTCGTATAAATTAAATAATTATAATCAGGTATTAATCAATTTTTAAGGTTGGCTTGATTGAAACGACCACTGACAGGTAACTCAAAGAAGAATGTCGCACCATTATTTTTAGTAGAATAGAAATCTATTTGGCCATTCATGTGCTCCACAAGCTCACGTGTAATAGACAAGCCCAGACCTGTGCCTCCTTTTTTCCTTGTATCAGATGCATCGGCCTGAGAGAATTTCTGAAAAATGCGATCATGAAAATCAAGCGGGACACCGGGCCCATGATCACTGACTGAAATTCGCAATAAATCCTGCATTAAATCCATATTGATTTCCACATTAGCCCCCTGAGGAGAAAACTTGATGGCATTGGATATAAGGTTAGACATAACTTGCTGGAAGCGCTGCTCATCAATTTTAACTATTACACCCTGTACTTGTCGATTTAACTTGATAGTAACCTGGTATTGTTCTCCATAATGCAGACTGGCTTCAATAGAATTTTCCACCTGGGTCAAGACATCATGATCACATAAGTCGAATTGCATCTGTCCTGCTGCTATTTTTTCCATGTCCAGCAGATCATCGATCAGTACCGACAGGCGCTTGCTATTATTATAGGCAGTTTGGGCTAGTGTAATAGCTTGTTCAGACATCTCCCCCATGGCCCCACTCGCCAACAAGCCGACTGCACCATTGATCGATGTTAATGGCGTTCTTAATTCATGACTAACAGTAGATACAAATTCACTTTTCAGTTTATCAATACGTTTACGTTCTGTAATATCCCGGACCACACAAATCATCAGGTCACGATTATCACTACGTATACTGGTCATTGATAATTCCATAGTAAACTCTTCACCATTACGACGTATCGCATCCAGTTCTTGCTCACTAAATGCTTTATTTGATGTTACTCGTTCCTGAAAATCCAGTGAACCGGGTAATAATAAATCAATGTTTCTGCCAAGCACCTCGTCCGCTGTATATCCAAGAATCACCTCAGCAGCATGATTGAATGAAACTACCTGACCACTTACGTCCATAGTGATGATGCCATCAATAATATTATCCAGGATTGTCTGGCTATGCTGAGCTATGGCTTCAAGCTTCGACTCTGCTTCTTTTTGCTGTGATATATCAGAGATCGAGCCTACCATACGCACTGCTTCGCCATGCTCGTTACGTACCGCTTCGCCTCTGCCACGAAACCATCGCCAGCTACCATGCTTGGTTTTCATACGAAAAGTAACATCATAAGGGCCAGCCTGTTGCAAATGATTCTTCATGGCAAGCATGACCCTTTTATGATCCTCAGGATGAAGAGCATCCTCAAAACTTGAGAACTCATTTGCAAATTCATCTTCGTTGTATCCCAGCAAGGACTTATACCGTGCTGCATAGTAAACTTCAGCTGTTAGCAGATTCCAGTCCCAAATCCCGTCATTCGAACCTCTTACCGCTAATTGAAACCTTTCCTCACTTCGACGTAGATTATCTTCATTTTCACGTATTTTTTCAGTCATATTCCGGGCTAATTTCAATGCTTTTTCACGCCTGAAAATCAAAACCCAAATAATAAAAAATAGTAAACAACTGATCATTATCCCCAAAAAAAGAATAATCCATTGGAGGTTAGTATCGAATTGTAATTCAAATTCAGGCCGGCTATTGAGCCTGATAGTCCAGTTATGATGATAGGCGCTAATCTTCCTGTCAACACTAAACATTGGCGTATGTTCAACTTTATTTAAAGCTACATATTGATCTGTTGAGTCATACATTATTTCATTTTCATCAACCATGCCCCCATCATATAATGAAAAATCCAGACTCGGATCCCTGCCACCCAGTATTCCGCGCATCAGATCATCCATACGATAGGGACTATAAACATATCCCCGTAAAGCCTCCCGGCGTTGCGCTATATTTTCCAGCGGCAATCCTTTTTTATAAATGGGTACATACATAAGAAATCCAGCCTGTACTTTCCCATGCGTTTCCTGTACCAGTGTTACCCGACCTGATACGGCAGTTTCCCCGGTCTCAGCCGCAGTGGTCATTGCCTTTGCTCTGGTCGCCTGGGAAAACATATCGTAACCGAAGGCAGCCAGATTACGGCCTGAAAATGGCTCAAGGTAGATAATCGAAGTATATAAAGAACGTTTACCTGCGGGCTTGACTTCATAGTCAGGAAATCCTGTTGCCCGAATCCTTTCGATATGATTATTCAGGTCGTCCGGTTTGATGACTTCACTGTAACCAACACCCAGAATGCCCGGAAAGCGATCCTTTAATTCAAGCCGGTTGATATAGTCAAACCATTCTTGGCGTTCGACGTGCTCACTGGCGTCATGCAAACCAGCTCCGCCGAGTAGTATTTGTTCGTGGTCCTGCAAGCGTTGCTCGATAAGATTGACTATCTCACGAGCATGTAATTGAAATTGTTGTTCTGCATTTTGTTCGTTCTGGGCTTTTAGAATATACCAGACCATAAAAACCATGATCAGACTGACAGCAAAAGCTAGCCATGCAGTCTGGGCACGCAATGAAAACAATCGTGATAACAGGCCTGGTAATTTTTTTTCCACCCATTACTCCATACTAGGTACACTGGTGTTCATGTAAGATTTTTTAAAATCATGTCATTTATTGTTTTCGGCCCATATCTAAAATTCTTAATGAATTCATATATTTCTGTCATAGTTACTTCAACAGTGCTTGCCTGATAAAACAAAGTCTGAAAGATAAGTGATTGAATGTTAATGGATATTTTATTAGACATGAAGATAACAATAATACTGGCTGTGAGGTTTTATATTTTTCAGCGCCGTATTGACTATGCCTGATGGTATAAACGACGACATCCAGCAAAACACAACACTTCCTTAATTACCTATTGGGAAATGATTTCCACTGATTAGCTTATTATATTCATGTGCTTAAATTACTCTTTACGATTCTTTAGCATAGCGACTACAAATCCACATAATGATGGAAATATAACCAGAAAAACGCCTGTATTTATCCTGTGCTCGTATTCAATCACTTTTTTTACAGGTGATATAAATTATCGGCATGTAAAATAGTGTTAAGCCTTCAATTTCCTGTTTACCCTCTCCGTTGAATCATGGACAATAAGCTGGTCAAATCACAAATAGAAAAGGAGAAATGATATGGGCATGCTTGACACCATAATGTCCGCAGGTGGCGGTGATTCTGTGAGACAAATCGCCAAGAGTTTTGGTATCAGCGAAGGCGATGCTACCAAAGCAATTGGTCAGCTGGCGCCATCTATATCAAAAGGTTTGCAAAATAACATGGCTTCCTCAGATGGACTCGGCTCACTGTTAGGTGCACTCGGCTCTGGCCAACATCAACGCTATGTTGACAATCCCGAAGAACTTACAAAAAACGAGACCGTATCAGAGGGCAATAATATTTTAGGCCATATTTTTGGCAGCAAGGACGTTAGTCGAAATGTAGCACAGTCAGCTGCTGAGAAAACAGGTCTCGATAGCGGTATGCTGAAAAAAATGTTGCCGATGGTTGCAGCTATGGCAATGGGTTCACTCAGTAAAAATAATGCCAGCTCGGGCCTGGCAAACCAATTGACAGGTGATGCGTCATCGAGTGGCCTCTCCGGTATGATGTCACAATTCCTTGATTCAGATAATGACGGCAGTGTAACTGATGATTTACTAAATATGGCAAAGAAGCTATTCTGACATTGTCTTGGACAGTATTCATATTCATCGCGGGGTAATACTCAGTTATTACCCCGGTGAGAGTAACCCCGCACCAATATAATTGGTACCTCAAGCTTTAGATATTGTGTCTGTTAGCCAAAGACAATAGCCTGAAAAACTACTGTTTTAGTCGATAACCTGTTTTGAACATCCACCAGACAATCATCAGGCAGATTGACAGGAAAATCAGTACCATTGACAGACTTAGTCCAACGCTGACATCAGCGACTTCAAAAAAACTCCATCGAAAACCACTAATCAGATAAACCACAGGATTAAACAGGGTAATGGTCTGCCAAATGGGTGGCAGCATATTCACTGAATAAAAACTGCCCCCGAGAAAAACCAGCGGCGTAATGACCAACATTGGGATCAGCTGTAGCTTTTCGAAATTGGTCGCCCACAAGCCAATAATAAAACCGAACAGACTAAATGAAATACAGGTCAACACCAGGAAAGCCAGCATCCATATCGGGTGCAGAATATTCAATGGAACAAAGAAACCTGCCGTTGCCAGAATAACCAGACCAATGATAAGCGACTTGGTCGCTGCTGCGCCTACGTAGCCAATTAATATTTCAATAAAGGACACGGGTGCAGACATGACTTCATAGATAGTACCGGTAAATTTGGGAAAATAGATGCCGAATGATGCATTGGAAATACTCTGGGTCAGCAATGCCAGCATCATTAAACCCGGAACTATAAAGGCACCATAGGAAACGCCTTCAATATTTTCGATACGAGAGCCGATGGCCGAACCAAAAACCACAAAATAAAGTGCCGTTGAAATAACCGGTGAAGCAAAACTTTGCAGTAAAGTTTCCCATGCACGTAACATTTCATATTTATAGATAACTCTAATCGCGTGAATATTCATGATCCAGCTTTTACCAAATTAACAAAAATATCTTCCAGGGAGCTCTGCGTTGTTTGTATATCTTTCATTAAAAGCCCGGCATCTCTGATAGCTTGCAGTAAATCATTAATACCTGTTTCAGTTTTATGGGGGTCGTAGGTATATGTTACCAGGACCCCACTAGCAGATAATTCCAATGCCCAGGCTGCCAGTGTCTCTGGCAAACCCTGTAGCGGCTCTTCCAACTCAACAATTAATTGTCTCTTGCCGAGCTTATGCATTAAAGCTTGCTTATCGTCAACCAGCAATAATTCACCGTTATTAATAACACCGACCCGGTCAGCAATGGCCTCGGCTTCTTCTATATAATGCGTTGTTAGAATGATCGTCACACCGGATTCACGAAGACGGCGCACGATATTCCACATATCCTTACGTAATTCGACATCGACTCCAGCAGTGGGCTCATCCAGAAATAATATAGAGGGTTCATGTACCAGGGCCTTAGCTATTAATACCCGTCGTTTCATACCACCCGACAACGCCATAAGCTCACTGTCTTTCTTGTCCCAGAGAGTCAGGTCTCTTAAAATCTTTTCGACAAAATCAGAATCTGGTTTTTTGCCAAAAAGCCCACGACTAAAACACAATGTGTTCCAGACTGTATCAAAGGCACCCAGAGTCAGCTCTTGCGGTACCAGTCCAATCATACTGCGTGTAATACGATAATCCGAAATAATATCATGCCCGTCGACAGTGACCGAGCCGCTGCTGGCGTTGACGATTCCGCAAATTATCGAAATCAGCGTAGTTTTACCTGCTCCGTTCGGACCGAGAAGCGCTAGTATTTCACCTGACTTAATCTTCAGGTTGACATTTTTTAGTGCCTGATAACCACTATCGTAAGTCTTTGATACGTTTTCTATAGATACGATGGATTGCATTTGCTTTTCTCTGGATCACATTATAATAACTAAATGACATATATTAAGTGCATTTAACAGAGCGAATTATTATAAGCGGTTTTCTCAGCAAAATACCAGACATTATCATCACGGAATTAACTATTAAGCAGTCAGACATATCACTTAATTAATTAAATATTGTGAAGCAGCACTACCTCTTTTCTCTTCCTGCTTGTGTTAACTAAATATTTTTCTTCTTATGCAGATTTCCAGCTAATGATTACATTAGGGCGTATTATTATTAGCATATGCATAAAAAAGCCGAGGTATTAATACCTCGGCACCATCTTTTTAATGAATGTTTACTGTTTTATTGGGCGATCACACTACTATGCAGCACGCCGATTACTTTGCCCTCACTGATTACCGGCGCCGATAGTTGCACACTTTTAAGCTTGGTGGTTGGATCAGGTTTTATATTTCCTGCAACCCAGGTTTTACCACGCATGGCATTTTCATAGGCCGGCCTGCCAGAAATGTTAAAAATCGCGGGTTTTTTACTACCAGCGACCAGATTACCTTTACTATCACGCAGGAATATTTTACCGATACTTTTATCATTTTCAAGATTTGTCAGAAACCTGCCCGCCTGATTAGTTTGATACATAGTCACAGACGGATCTTCATTTTTTAAGGTTTTCCACTGCGCGTTATTTATGGCGGCTGTTTTATTTATATTACCGTCCTTGAGTGCCTTTATTAATACAGGATTTTTTGTCCATTGCGTTAATTTCTGTTGATAGATATCAACTTTTGCTTTCATTTCGGGTGTGAGAGATTCGGCAATGACAGGTGTTGATATAAATCCAAAAGTTAAAATACTGGTTATGGCCAGTTGACGAAAATGTAATTTAAAATGATTCTGTGTGTTCCAATATTTCATTATTATAGCTCCTTGCATAACATTAAAGTGATTATAGTGTTAGGTTACTTCCGTGATAGTCACTCAACACTGCAAGGAGTATAGGAGCCTGTATTTAAAAAATCCAGCAATTAAAAAAAACATTCAAAGCACACGGGTTGGAATTAATAGAGTTAATCGTCAGCGATCGTTTATATAAAATATTATAGAAATATTAAATTCATTTAATATTTAACTAACAAAATGTCATCTAAAATAATAAAGTATTAACTTGCGTACTACATCATCTATTGATACTTAGCAGATGTAATAAACTGGCGAAATGATTCACACCATACAATGACACTATTATAAGCGGCTGGATCAATGGATTCCTGAAATGGTACAAAAAAATTATCGAATGTTTTAACATCACCAAGCCGGATCATTCTCTCTTTCAAGCGCATGAAATCAGCTTCAGTTTCGACGAATTCAGGTGAGAGATAAAGTTTATAATCTGGACCAGGAGCAAGTTTGCCTTGAAATGAAACTGCATCCGGGCTAATAAATACTTCACCTTCACCCCAGTGCAATGCATCGCTGCCTTTTAAGTCACGCCTAAACTTTGCTGTGTATTTTGCTTGCGAAGCCAAAGCCTGCACTTCTGTCTTGCTAGGCGCCTCCGGTGCAATGAGTATGGGTAGCGCATAAATACCTGCCGCAAAACCGATAACACCTGCTAGAATATGTGTCACCAGCAATATGAGAAAAGTTTTCATTCTTTTATACCTCGTATCCAAACGGGAGTTTTTCATGATATTTGGCTAATGAATAATATTCATCACGATGACTGTACACTCACACTTGCTGCATTAAAAGCACCCTTTTTATTCAGCAACATCAATGATAGTTAAAATATTTATTTCTGTCGTTACTTTACCATTAATCCAACTCCAAATCAGGATTTAATGTTGGCATGCAGTTAACACGCATAAATAATGGAATAGATAATTAAAGAATGCATGATTTTATATTGAATACGAGGTAGCCTTAAATGATTCACTGTAACTACGAGCAATATTTCTTTTTCCCAGGGAAAACATGCACGCAAGAATTGACTTCATATATATCACTTCAGCTCATCGCAAAAAAGCGTTGTTGAAACCATAGAATGGAGGGGTAAGCGGCGAGCCAAATCCAGAAAAATCGATTCAGGCCAAACAAACAGGCATTGGCAAAATGAAACGTAGCCGCTATGGTGAGTACGAAAATCAGACTGGCACTTGAGAAAAGCGCAGCAGGAAACAATAATTCAAACAGCATAACGCTCCAGGACATTGCAAAAAGTAACCGTGGTGATTTTGACCATTGCCTTAAAGATTCACTGACTGGATAGGCAGAAAACAGGAAAACATCATTTAAAGCGATACCATTACGCCAGTCCTTATTTACAATTTTAACCCAACCCGAAATAAAGTATGACAACACCAACTGCACGGCAAGATAACCGAATGCTATTTCTTGCCAACGTTGATCGGGTAAAAAATACACCAGACCGAGACAACAAAGAATAAGTAAACTCATACGATCAGCACCGCCATTATAAGGCCCCTGGAAACGATGCAAACTGGCTAACCCCAGTAATAATAATAAAATGACCATCCAGTTTGTATGAAAACCAATAATGAGTAACAAAGATACTAACAGGCGTACAATGAATAAGTAACGTTCATTCGCTGGCGACGGAAGGTGCTCTATACTTTGCAGGACAAATGCAAAACCCATCAGGATTTCCGTCAGGCGAATAGCATCGTCCAGACTCATATTACATCCTGTGGAGGCAATGGCTCAATACGTGAATAGAAGACTATATCCTGCTTTAGCCTGGTACCGTCACGCTCTATGACAAAAAGTCGAAATTGCAGATGTGTTGCTGTAGTTAACTGGGCGTTAGAGTGATTGCCGACAAGGTCAGCTACAATACGTTTTAGTATCTCGTCCTCACTATGTTGCGTCGGTAACTCCATGAGGCGCTCTGCACAACTGACCATAAATAACGACTCATTCCATTTCGCATTCCAGAACAGTCGACCCAGCATCTGTAAGAAAGATATTTGTTCCGGTCGCGGACGAAAATCATACCATTCCTGCGGGCTTTCATGTTCTGAAGTGAGCAATGCAAATTGAATGCGCGGAGAAGGCGTGATGATATCAAAAAAATTCCATGAAGGAACAATGGCAGGTATCAATAGTTTCAGTAGACGCAACATGATAATGACTTAATTAGATGGATACCTGACCTTGATATTATGCTTCTATGATCAATATAACAGAAACGTCTATTTAACGGCAGTAATCCAGAATATTTAAAACTTATTATTTCCAACTCTAGCCGGATTATTTATCCTGGTTTTACCCAGTACTTTCAGTAGAAGATGACGGGGATATCTTAATATGGGATAAAACAATCTGGATAAGGCCCTGGATTTGAATATCCAGTAATTTACCTGATTAAATATACCTGAGCGAGAGCTGATCAATCCAAGCCTATGTATGGCATTCGCAGCATAATAGAGCTCACTACCCATCGTCAGCACCCCATGATCAATATGCAGTCCACGACGGGTGATTTCATTCATGACTTCGCTATCGACTCGTGCATTGATTATGTTCAGATCGCTCAGACTTTTTCTGATACGACGGTTACATACCGGGTATTCCTTGTCGTCAATTAATACTATTTCTGGCTTGCACATTTCCACATCCATTCTGCTAGCACGTGCTTATTACCCCCCCCATTCTCTCTGGCTTCCGGCAATAATTTCAACTCTACAAGCACAAACAGGCCTATAGGCGGCCAATGTTTGCCGTCATTGTCGTTGTTATCACTTAGCTGAATGATAATATTAAATAATATCAATGTCTTATTGAATGATTGAAATATTGGAATAGTAATTGCACATACATTGTTTGAACCCAACTGGAATAGAGAAAACAGGTGAAAAATGAAACGAATTATCGGTCATTTAAATCATTCAACCACCATTGGACTTGGCGGTGGACTACTACTCATTACCGTCATGATCCTGATTGCGCCGGAACATGTCGGTGCCTTTTTTAATATTCCCGGGCTCATTGTTGTACTGGGAGGAACAGTGGCAGCAACTCTGGTCAGCAGGCCGATAAAAGAAGTGATGCCTGTATTGCGAAAAATACCTTTGTTACTGAAAGATTACAGTCCAAATGCCAATATCGAAATTAAGCAGTTACTCAACTTCGCAGAAATCTATCGGCGAGGTGCCATCCGCCAGGCCGAACAGCACATAGAAAGGATCAATCACCCAATTCTAATCGCCGGTTTACGCCACATCGTAGATGGTGGTCCACGCAATGGCTTAATCAAAATGATCCGCTATCGAGTGCAAGACCAACGTCAACGAGGGGAAGCCGAAGTACAAATTTTACGTACCATGGCAGTATTTGCTCCTGCCTTTGGCATGCTAGGGACTCTTTTTGGCCTCATACATATGCTTTATGGTCTCGGTTCCAGTGGAATCGCCGAAATAGGCACAGCCATGGGCTTTGCCATGATTACTACCTTGTATGGTATTGTTGCCGCGAATTTATTTCTGAAACCTTTGGCTATGAAGCTTGAACGCCGACATCAACAGCAAATAGCATTAAATAACATGCTCTGCGAAGTGTTATTGATGGTACAGGAACGTAATCACCCGTCATTAATTATGGATTCACTTGAATCATTCGGCGTGCCGTCTCAAGCATTGTTCAACAATACGAGTCAATCAACCCTGGCAAGAGCGGCTTAAACATGGGTGTTATGCCAGCCTCCGTTGTAAACTTCCAGGCCAAGCGCAATTCAAACTCACTAGCTTATGAATCAGAGCTGGGGTTTGAGCAGTCTGCTGAAGTCATGGCAGGTGAAGATCACAGTGCTTCAGCTAGTTCATATCAGGAAGGCTGGATCATTAGTTACGTTGATATCCTTACGTTATTATTGACTTTGTTTATTATTTTACTGGCCATGTCCCATTTCAAACCAGAAACTTCATCTTTAGACCATCTGCAAATCCAACTGACCGAATCGGAAAAGCAATATCCGAAGCCAGAGCAAAAACCTGGTAACAGCATACAGATATCCAGTATAGAAGATACACAAAGAATACTGAAACCTGAGACGCCTGATGAAAGTCAAAGCCTGGTAAAGACCTCTTTAAAAATAGATCCCAGTGATATGCTGGCTAAAGCGCCCGCATCTAAACAAAACGACCAGAACAACGCTGAACAAAAAATAATACTCACCGATAATAACGTTCCACAACAAAGCCAAAACACCGCCAGTAACGAATTAAACTTGACCATCTAATGATACAAAGTTACTTCATGGACAAATTGAAATTGACAAGATATTACCAGTGAATTCAAACATCAATCCAACACCTGATGAAAACGTAACGAAAGTAGAAAATGAACTATACGTTCTTAACGCTGATATTGCCTTCACAGAAAACCATGAGCAGAATGTCGCTCCGTTATCTCGTCAACATAATGCATTATTAAGCCAGATTGAAAGCTCTCAACTACTCAATAAAATCGATATTAGTGAAGCTAAAGGTCAAGTTAACATGATCATCAGTGATAAGCTTCTGTTCGCACAAGCTAGCGAAAAACTCAAGCCGGAGGGGATTGAATTACTCAAACAAATAGCGACAATGATTAATAACACAAAGCTGAATATTTCTGTTGAAGGCCATACCGATAACATACCCATCAATAATGAGCCTTTTTCATTCTAACTGGGAGTTGTCGACAGCACGCGCTACAATGGTGACACGTCATTTGATAGAAAATAATATTGTACCTGATCGCATTCGCGTTATTGGTTATGCAGACACACAGCCACGGGCAACGAATGAAACCAGTCAGGGCCGTGAAAGTAACCGCCGCGTTTCAATTATTCTGCATTTACCAGAGGAAAATACGCGAGTGGACACCCTCGCCGGAATCAAACATCTTGAATAACGCACATTCGAGCATAGCCTAACTGTTTTTCACCAGCGAAACCAATTTGCGAGGATCATTTATCATCACCAGGTTTCGCCTGGTGTCGATATATTATTAACCTACAAATTCTAAGTATCATTCTGATCAGGCAACAATGATTACTAATATCACTGGATCGGACACAAGCATTAATTGTCCTCATCACTCGTTTTTTCTGCTAAATGTGACACATCGCAAAAAACTGCTCCTGCAATCTGATATATTAGATTGCATTTAATGGCTAATCCAGCCATTCGCGCTATTCACTACGAAGCAGGGACTCGGAACGAGCCAAGAAGGCAAACTGATGAATAAACAAGATTTTTCTGATTTAAGCGATGTCCTTAACAAGCTGCACAACCGTCGTGAGTTTCTAAAACTGCTCGGCAAGGGCCTTGGCTATACCGCCCTGGCATCTACCCTGCCGGCCTGCGGCGGTGGCGGCGGTAGTGATACTTCACCACCTGTTCCACTGATTCCCCAGGCCTCCGCCGAGTACACAGTATTAAAAAGGACCAGTTTCGGCGTGCACCGCGATGAACTTAACGCGATCCAGGCCATGGGTATCGATACCTACCTGGAACAGCAGCTGGACTATACACAAATCAACGATGGCGACCTGCAGACAAGCATACAGTCACTGTTCCCGCTGACCGTTCAGAGCCCGGCTCAATTGATTAGTGGTTTCCCAGACAACATCGCCGACATTGCCAGGCAAATGATCGCAGCCGTGCAATATCGGCAAATGTTCAGCCGCCGCCAGTTGTATGAAGTCATGGTAGAATTCTGGAGCGATCACTTCAACATCAATTTGTTGAATGGTTTGGGCCCTACCCTCAAACCAGAAGACGATCAACAGGTGATCCGTGCTCATGCACTGGGTAATTTCCGCGACTTACTACATGCCTCGGCCAAAAGCCCATCCATGCTGTTCTACCTCGATAATTTTTTAAATCAGGCCGCTGCACCCAACGAGAATTATGCCCGCGAACTAATGGAGCTGCATACGCTGGGCGTCGACGGTGGTTATACTGAAACTGATGTTAAAGAGGTGGCGCGCTGTTTTACTGGCTGGTCAATTCGCTTCCCGAATGATTTAAGTGGTGATTATGGTAGCTTCGCGTATGTACCGATATTACACGACGATAATGCCAAAGTAGTACTGCAACAAACGATCTCCGCAGGCGGTGGTCAAACTGATGGTGAACAAGTGCTGGATATTCTGGCGACTCATCCCTCCACCGCCCAATTCATTGGCACCAAACTGTGTCGCCGTTTTATCAGTGATGATCCCGACCAGGCCAGTATCGATGCCGTGGCAGCGGCATTCACACAATCAGACGGTGATATTAAAACTACCTTGCAAGCCCTGTTTGCTACCACGGCGTTTCGACAAACAGCCGATCTCAAAATCACCCGGCCATCGGAATATCTGGCTGCGCTGGTGCGTGCCCTGGCACCCGATACCGCCTATCCCTCTGACAATGGTCAGTTGTTCTTTTTCGCGCAATCCATCATGGGACATGTGCCTTATTACTGGCCCACGCCTGACGGCTATCCTGATAAGCAGTCTTACTGGGCCAGTACCGGCGGCTTATTAAATCGCTGGCGTTTGGCATTTTTGAGTTATGCCAATGTCCTTCCCTCGATCAACATCATTCAGATCAACTATCCCAGCCTGCTCAAGGGCGCCAATACACTGGCTACCGTCGTTGATGCCATGACTGATAGCATCTTGATGCGGCCAATATCCAGCGAGGACAAAAACTATTTACTGGAATGGCTGGTGTCTGAAACAAGTCTGGCCAAGGATGTCAGTTTGCCCGTCGGCACTGCAGATCAAATTGCACCGCTGGTGGCTGCCGTATTAGTCAGCTCAGCCTACTTCCATCTTCGATAGGTGATAACAATGCAAACTAGCAACACTCGATTATTCCCCACAAGTGACACCCTTCCGGCCGATCGTGACATCCTCGTCTGCATTTTCCAACGTGGTGCCGCCGATGGTATCAATGCATTGGTACCCCATGGTGATTCAAATTACTACAGCCAGCGCAGCACTATCGCCGTACCCCTGCCCGGCGCTATGGACGGTGCGATAGACCTGGATGGTTTTTACGGTTTGCACCCGGCCCTGGCCCCGCTCAAACCTATTTACGACGCTGGCGACCTGGCACTGATACATGCCACCGGTGTGCCTCACGGTTCCCGCTCACACTTTGCCGCCCAGGGTCTGGTAGAACGGGGTGTGGACGATAAAGCCGGGCCGGAAACCGGCTGGCTGGGACGCCACCTGGCTGTGAGTGCACCGGCGTCAGACTCCGCTTTCCGTATTGTTTCCCTCAGCAGTAACGTACCTGTCTCCCTACTGGGCGCTAGTGAACCGCTTGCCTTCAATAACCTGGGCGATTTTGGTTTTGACCAGGACATTATCGATTCTGGTTACCCGACAGTGTTAAACAATCTGTTCCGTAGCCCGGTATCATTTTTTGGCCCGGCCCAGGCTGCCTTATCGGCCATCGACGAATTACAGGCCGCTAAGCTGGAAGCCATCACACCCGATAATGGCGCTATGTATCCCGCCAATGCTATGGGCAATAAACTCAAGCAAGTCGGCCAGTTAATCAAGTCAACGCTACCCGTAGAGGTGATCTGCCTTGACTCTGACGGCTGGGACCATCATGAAAACCTGCCGAATTACATCCAGTTGTCACTAACGGAACTGGCCGAGTCCATCAGCGCTTTTTACACCGACATGGGGTCGAAAATGCAACGTATCACCGTACTCATTCACACCGAGTTCGGCCGTCGTGTTGCCCAAAACGCATCCCTCGGCACAGATCATGGAACCGGTAGCCTGGCCTATGCCATCGGCGGCGGTGTTAATGGTGGCCAGGTTATTAGCGATTGGCCCGGGTTAGCGCCGCAAGATCTGGAAATGGGTGAGGATTTGAAAATTACGACAGACTTGCGCCATGTATTGGCCGAGTTACTCAGTAAACGTCTGGGTGGTACTGACGTCAACCAGGTGTTTCCGGGGTTTAGTTATACACCAGCCAGTGTATTCAATAGTTAAGCAGACAGGGGTTGAAAATATCTCCGCGCTCATGCTATTAATATTATTCATTAATATCAATTCCTTATAAATTAATTTCTGAAGCTGTCAACCAAACGGGACCTTATTCGTTATACAGGGTATGCCAAGGGGATATGTCTCCTTGTGCCTGTTAACCAATACAAACAAACGAGGTCATAAAAAATGGAGATCACAGACAGTAGAAAACACAGGCCCATGCATAACAAAATTTATAATGCGATGGCGGCCATGTTATTCCTGATCAGTATGATGGCAATAACCCTGATGTTTAGCGCCTGTGGTGGTGGCAGCAGCGGATCTGATAATAGCAGTGGCGATGTATTGATTGGACTGACCGATGCGAAGGGTGATTTTGCCACCTATACGGTTGATGTCATTTCCTTAACACTGACAAAACAAAATGGCCAGACGGTTGAAACCCTGCCGCTCAATACCCGTGTGGATTTTGCCCAGTATACAGACCTGACAGAATTCCTCACTGCCGCCACCATTCCCAACGGAGTTTACGTCAAGGGTACTATGACACTGGATTACACTAATGCTGATATCCAGGTAGAAGATGCTGACGGCAATGCCATAGCGGTCAATAATATTGTTGACAGCAATGGAGACCCACTGACGCAGCTGGTCGCATCGGTCAACCTTAAAGGCAGAAACAGTCTGCCAGTTGCACCTGGTATACCGGCTTCACTAACACTGGATTTTGATCTCAAGCAATCCAACTCGGTTGCGTTTGATGTTAATGATATTCCGACGATCACTGTAACACCACTGCTGGTTGCCGAGGTTAATGCCAAGGCGCCGAAACGCCATCGCGTGCGCGGCCCGCTGAAAGATGTTGAAGTAGACAAGCATCGTTTCACTATTTTCATTCACCCCTTCAGGAACAGGATATCAACAGGTGCCCGTCATTTTGGTGCGTTGAAAGTTAATGTCGACGATAACACCGTATATGAAATCAATGGCACAGCTTATACCGGGACCGACGGACTGACAGAGCTGGCCCTGCAACCAGAGAAAACAGCTATGATTGCCCGTGGTGTCGTCCAGTTTGCACCGAGACGATTTATTGCACGTGAAGTCTATGCCGGATCCAGCGTGCCTGGTGGCACACTCGATGTCGTGCGCGGAAGTGTCATGGCACGCTCAGGGAATAGTCTCACCGTGCGTGGCGCCACCCTGACTCGAAATGACGGTAGTGTACAATTCAAGGATACTGTGACTGTATTACTCGATAACACTACTATTGTGCGCAAACAGATGTCACCTGACCCATTTGCAATCAATGATATTTCAGTAGGTCAGCGCTTAACTGTCTTCGGTACTGCATCCGTGGACGGTGATGGTGCATGGACTCTGGATGCTGCCAATGGCTATGCCCGCATGCTGGTTTCAGTCGCACGCGGTACGGTGCAAAATATTTCTTTTATCCCGGAAAGCCCGCCACAATTTCCGTTTGTTCTCGATGTGCAGACAATTAATGGACGTAATGTGCCCTGTATGACTTCACTGGCACAGGTACCGATACGGCCAATGATGCCCAGGCCGATTTTTATGAAATCGATACCGGCATGTTGAATACATCTGGTTTTACGACAGATACTAAAGTGGCTGTCGGCGGTTTCGTCACACCGTTCGCTTCAGCACCCGCGGACTTCACAGCACAGACCATCGTTGGTCCAGTGACATCGATCGGTATACTGACGCCGATTGATAACACCGACAGCACATCATCAACAATAACTCCTTGATTTCCCCAGACCCTGGTTAAACAGGACCAGGATTACCCCTCCACTCTGTGGAGGGGTTTTTTTTGCTCGCCAATTTAATGTCAATGTGAATGTATAGTAAATATTCAGAAATAATCATTAAAATTGCATATTACATGGCTGGGAATGAAAGGAAATTGGCACTGTGACTGTGTTGACATTTTCCGTGTGCAAAATTGCTACCAAACTGGATGGTTACATTATAATATGTAGTCTGCTGAAAGAAAAAAGTCCGCACTGGACACGTTTATTCATAAAGGATTTGAATACGATGAAACAGAATTTCACCAACTATACACCAATAACAATCTCCCCGGAGAATCCAAACCTTATTCAGTCCTCGATCGAAGTCTCCGCTATGGATGGCCCGATTCGTGATCTCAACGTCAGCATCGATATAGACCACAGCTGGACATCCGATCTCGAAATAACCCTGATAGCGCCGGGAGGTGAACGGGTCATACTGGTCTCTGGCGAAGGTGGAAACGGAGATCATTTTAGAGAAACCACCTTCGATGATGCATCGACAATCCCGATTGCAGGCGCCACAGCGCCATTTAATAATAGCTACCGACCAAAGGAAAGTCTTACACTATTCAATGGCCTCATGCCCAATGGCAGATGGGAACTAATAATTTCTGATCGAGAATTTGCCGATGGAGGCAGATTAAATCACTGGTCGATCTCGATTGAAACCTGCTGCTATGCCTATGAAAACCGAATACCGGTACTCATCCCTGCCGGGCCACCGAGCACGGTGAGTTCATCTATTGAAATCACAGGGCTGACAGGTCTGATTGTTGATAGTATAAAAGTCAGCATCGACATCGATCATACCTGGGATGAAGATCTGACTCTCGCACTGATAAGTCCAAATGGAAATCGAGTCATCCTGGTTGACCATAAGGGTGGCAACAATGATGGCTTCAAGGGAACAGTTTTTGATGATAATGCCACGCAGTCAATCTCAGCGGGCAATGCACCATTCGCTGGCGCGTTCCGACCTGAAGAGCCGTTATCAAATCTACATAACACCTTGGTTAACGGCATCTGGTCTCTTGAAGTCACCGACAACGTCACACAGGATGGCGGCAGGTTAAATAGCTGGTCACTGGACATACAGACCCGCAACGCTACCCTGCCAGTGACATCTGACTTCAATATTGAAGTTCGTTTTACCGGCGGCTTAACAGCCAATCAACGCGCGGTATTTGAATTGGCCGCAGCACGTTGGGCGGGAATTATTGTCGGTGACCTTCCCAGTGTGCAGGTCAATGGTGAGTTGATCGATGATGTTCTGATTGAAGCAGAAGGCACGGCTATTGATGGCCGTGGTAATATTCTTGGTCAGGCGGGTCCCACACACTTAAGGCCAGGCACCACACTACCCGCCCGTGGCATCATGTCTTTCGACACCGCAGATCTCGCCGCCATGGAAGAGGACAACACGCTGGTCGATGTCATCACACATGAAATGGCACATGTTCTCGGTATTGGCACCATCTGGGGTCAGTTAGGACTACTGGACGGCGCAGGGAGCATCAATCCTACATTTATCGGGATCTAGAGCCATGCAGGAGTACGGTATTTTAACCGGTAGTGGTATCGACACAGCAGTCCCTGTCGCTAACACGGGTGGGCCTGGTACTCGCGATGGACACTGGAGGGAATCAGTATTTGGCAATGAACTCATGTCCGGATTTATCAAAGGCTCTATTAATCCGATAAGCCGTGTATCGGTAGCAGCATTCGACGACATGGGTTATCAGGTCAACTATAGCGCGGCAGATGACTACACCCTGCCCTCTTCATTGCGACTGGCAGAGCTTGGTGTGTTAGCGTTACATGAGGATCATGCCGGACACGGAATCATGTTCTTCCCCGACCAGACTATTCTACCTGAGAGCGCGATGATCGATGAGTGATCATATGATGCCAATTAAAATTTATAATTTATACATGCTTACAATTCTTATAAGCAGTCTTTTATTATTGACTGGATGTCAAACAGTACCCGTCGAGAAAACCAATAATAATACAAATCTTTCCAGGAACTCTGGCGATTCCAAATCGTTATTATTTAAAATATATCCAGAATATAATTCCGTGGCGGTAGGCACCTCGCCAGATGGTCAATATCTAGCCGTAGAAGATCCCACTACTTCCCGCACTGGTTACGCAAGCAGTGATAGTCTTAACCACGCTAAAGAAAGACACAATAGAAAAAAAAACAAGCAAGACTGTGTATCAACTGACAAACATTCTTCCTATTTTTTAAGCAAATCAGGGTGGAAGGAACTTGTATTTAGACGCGTTGAAGTAGTTGTTAGAGAAAAACATGGAGGAAAATACAGCCGCGAGGAGTTAAGCAGATTAAACGGCCATTGCTTAAGATTAAGAGAAATTGTTTTTTCGCCTGATAATAATATTTTAGCAACAGGCGGACAAGATAGCATAGTCAATTTATGGGACTGGAAAAAAGGCGAACGCCTGGGGAAATTTGGTTCAATCAACTCGCGAGTTGGAGTAAATAAATTGAGATTTTCACCTGATTCCAAGCAACTTACCGCGCTCTTTTCCAATAACGATGTCATTATTATGAACCCGTTAACAGGAAAATTGCTTATTGACATTAATGACTATAAGCACCATTTTGGGCGAATAAGCGAAGAAGAAATCATAAAAAGAAAAACAAATAAAATCGTTGCAATAAGTTACAGTGACGACGCTAAATACTTATTCCTGGCGCAAGTCAACCGGGTCGCCATTCACGATGCTAATTCTGGTGAACTAGTAAAATACTTATCTCATCAAAATTTAAAATCCATTACCAATATGGCAATAGATAGCAAAAATAAATTGCTAATAGTGTCTTCCGATTCTTCCAGTAATATATCCGTATGGAATACCAGCGTAATTGGGAATTAATTGAAACAATAAACGAACCCAGAACAACATCTCATCTGGCAATATCAAAAGATTCAAAGTACCTAGTCTCAGCAGGCAGCGATAATAATTTGAATGTGTATAATTTGCCAAATATGCAACAAAATCAAGTTGTACAATTTTTGAAAAAAGGAAAGTGGACGAAAGTGGGTGATTTAAAATTCGACAATCAACATAATTTACACTTTTCAGTGAATAGCAGCCCAAATAAAAATGAGAATGGGGAGCTTATACCTGTTGCTATTTTTTGAACGGTTTTAATGATTACATTCGAACTTAAAATACAAGAACATAGTATTTTTTTTAGAGTCATACTATTCACTTAAATGTTAATACCCGCTGCTGCTAGTCATCAACATTATAATCTGTCATGGTTCAAACTTGATCTGACAGACAGCGTCAGATCCAAAATGGCTGTTCTACTCAAAGCGGTTTTTCGAGTTATAGTGATGGCAGGCAGGAAG
>CAWECS010000002.1:0-24838 GCA_963807455.1 uncultured Gammaproteobacteria bacterium
CATTAAGTCTCACAGCGATAATTTGAAGCCAGAGATAGCTTGGTTAAACATTTTTTGATGGTTATATATCACCAGGCATCATAAATGCTACCACCATTAAAGATAAATTCTCACTCGATATTTTTAAATTGAAATCAGCATTTGATATGCAAGGATAACCACGATGAAAATAGTCATATTAACGGCAGTAACCGCCGCAGTTCTTGGATCTTCGCTTTTGGTACATGGTCAGTCTAATGGCGCTGCTTTGCATGATCATGGTCAGTCTAATGGTACTGCATTGCATGAACATGGCCAGTATAGATATAGACAACAAGGCTATGTCAACCAGGATGGATATGTGAGTGACAATATCTATAATGTAGAGAACCTGGCTTATTACGGCGATTGGGACTCTAACCGTATCTATGTCATAGACGTAGATAACATGTCATTACTGAAGACGGTGGAAAATACGGGTGATGGTCCTTATGGTATCGATCAACAAAGCCCGGAAAAAGCATATGCCCTGACGCGTAAAACAGAATCACTGACGATTGTTGATAATCACAATATCGAGAATATCGGTATTATCCCATTGACACACAAACCTCGTTCGACTAACTATAATAGTACGACAGGCTTGTCCCTGGTATCAGGTGGCGACAAGGCCATGTCCAGTATTATCAGGGTTGAAAAAGACAAGGTCATCAAGACAGTCGGCCAGAATAAACTGACGACACCACGAGATTTTGGCGGTTCATTATCAACCGGCCATCCCTTATGGTTAAATGATCAACAATTTTTCATGCTTGATCGAGCAGGTAGAACAATACAACTTTGGAATCGTGCCGGTGATCAGCTTTCAGCACTCAACACGTCGACTTCTGTTCATCACATATTCCAGCCACCTGCATCAACCATGAAAGCAGGTGAAGAAAATATTTACTACGCAGTCGCCGAAGGCAACCAATCTGATAAAATATCACCTGCGATTCTTCGTTTTGAAGTAGAAGGTCGCCATTTAATTCAGACAGGCCAGGTTTTTCTGACAGACTATGACCCACTCACCTTGGATCCTGCAGTCATGGGTGCGCATCATGCCGATTTTCATCCTGATGGAATCCATATCTATGTGGGCTCAGCTGAGGGTCATCTGTTTGTGATTGATAAGGACACACTCAAGTTTACCGCCATGATCGATGTCGGTGCCGGCGCAGGTCATACTACCTTTGCTCCGGGACGTAATCTTGCCATTGTGACCAATCACAATTCAACCTATATGTCCGTCATTGATACAAAGGAACATAAGTGGTTACGGAATATTAGCGTGGCAGATTCAGCCTCACCTGACTACAAGTCACAGGCACACACCAGTGGAATCAGTCTGGACATGAAATATTTTTATAGTGCAGCAAGTCATGATGGCGTGTTTTTTCGTATCGACCTGGATACCTGGGAATTAACCGAGTTGTATTTAGGTGGGAATCCTCTCATGGGTAGTTTCATCTGGAATGGTGATGCAGTAAACATGTAATAGTCTTACCTGAGTTATAGATTAAGAGGGAGGTATTTTCTAATCACTTATCAAGGTTGATTAGATTTTATCCCCTATTTTTCTTTTTATCATTTTTTAATACTTCATTATTGTACGTGCCAGATAGTGAACAGGTAAGACTTTAAATAGTCTGAATATAATTGTATTTACGCTAAAGCTCTCATACTATGGAGCTGTACGCATATAATAAATAATCTTCACCACACTTACAGCTATTATCCCACCTACATACTTATTCTATTTTCATCTCTTTAAATTTTCAGTATAGCTTTCATTCACTGATATCGAGCTGACTCGCCAGACTTTTGCTGTCACCATGATATCGATGCAAGATTTGTTGCAGGTAACGACGCTCGACCTCCTCCAGTGGCAAGATAACATCTATGCTTGCAAGCATGGGTGGGGGCTGTGATGGTGCACACTGCATTTTCGCTACCACATGTTGTTTTTTGGTTATTTAAATCTACTGACTTACAGACCCTCCAGTATAGATATCATAAGTTCCATACCATAAACATGGAATATAATTTTATTGGTGAATAGTAGACCGCACAGCAATATTTGACTCCGCAGTATCTGAATAAAAATCCTTTCTGAAACCATTTGAAACATATTCGACGTAAAGAGAAATACTTTAGAAATACAATCAACCTAAAATCATTTATGTCATTCGAGAGAGGAAGTCATCTATACCTGGTGATATTTAATTATGTTAACCCTCGCTATCGAATTTATTTAGAACCAAAATAGGAGAAAGACCATGAATAAGAATGTACTGATAAGCGCTGTATTAGCTGCCGCACTACTCCCTGCTGTTGGAATGTCTGCTCAGAAGGTAAAGAGCTTTGAGAAAGATGGGCAAAATTGTGACAGCTGGGTCTGGCAGGATGACAAGCAATCTGACAGCAAACAGCACTCTACAAGCAAACAATCAACTAAGGAACAGCTGGCATTTGGAGGTTATACGCATTATGGAATTGGCTGGTAATAACTCAGCAGATTACTATAGTCAGTGATAGCGTAATCACATCAGGATTTTTGTGGCTACGCTCTTTAATCAAATCATTCCCAATGGAGTTAACTATGATGAAACAATCATTAATTATATCGGCTTTAGCTGCAACTTTATTACTATCTACCGGATCCTCATTTGCTGCTGACCAAGAACAGATTTATGGCAGTCAGCTCATGACACAACAAGAGCAACTCGAATATCGTAAAAAAAACACCAATGCGAAAACAGCTCAGGAGAGAGAGCAAATTCGTATGGAACATCAAGCTATGATAAATGAAAGAGCGAAGGAACGGAATATGAAACTACCCGATACACCAGCTAGTGGTATGGGTCCAAGTGGCGATATGCAACGCGATGGCGGTATGAGCCCAGGTGGTGGCATGGGTGGTGGTCGCGGCCGCTGATCCAGCAACTAACCAGAAACTGGTATTTGACACGGCATGTTGAACAACATGCCGTGTTGTTAATTTTCTTGTCAATATAGAGGGACATATCATGTCAGTATCGCTCAATCGTTTGCAAATTTCTTTTCTGAGTATTCTATTTGTATTATTTAGCGGCTCATTGGCTGCTGCTGAGCAGGACAGCCTGTTTATTAATTTAACCAGTAATGAGATCAATCGTGCCGCGATGGCAGTCAATTTTGGACATCGCGTTATGCTGAAAAAGAAGTTGCCCACGACTATTTTCCTCAATGTTGATGGTGTACGTTTGGTTAATAAGCATATTCCTCAACATCAGCATGCCAATGGCAAGACCATTCATCAAATGCTACAGGCGTTCATGGCTGATGGTGGCAAGGTGATTGCCTGCCCAATGTGTATGAAGCATGTAGGTGGCATGACCAAGAATGATTTATTAAATGGAGTACTGGTAGGCGGACCCAATACCACATGGGCTGCGTTGTTTGCTGACAACGTTACTGTACTCAGTTACTAATAAACACAATATGAAGGAAATATAAAATGAAATTATTATCAATAGTTGCTGCCCTGCTATTCCTCTCGGCATGCGGACAGGAAAATACAAAGGATGACACTGATGCCCGTGCTGCAGAAAGTCGAGGGGCTGTCAAAGAATTTGCAGGTCAACTTAAGGGTGAATTACAGTCTGCCATGAAATCAGGTGGTCCTGTTCGCGCAATTGAAGTCTGTCAGGTCAAAGCACCAGCGATAGCCAGTGAACTCTCTAAAAAGAAAGGCTGGCATGTAGCTCGTACGTCACTTAAAACACGTAACCCTGCTAATACCCCGGACTCGTGGGAAAGTATGGTACTTAAGCGTTTTGATGAGCAAAAAGCACGGGGTATGGACGCAAAACAGCTGGAACATTATGCGGTTGTAGAAGAGAAAGGTGTAAAGAAGTTCCGTTATATGAAAGCGATCCCGACAGGTGGAGTTTGCATGAACTGTCATGGTGCCAAACTTGATCCTGCTGTCTCCCAAAAAATTAAACAGCTGTATCCCAATGATCAGGCGACTGGTTACAAGCCAGGTGATATACGCGGTGCGTTTACCATCACCCAAACAATACAGTAATTAATGTGGGTTTTAATTTAGTAATCAATACTAAGATAAAAAGCCTACCCCATACAATCAGGGATAGAAGATGTAGAATTACTATGTAAACAATTGCTGTATCTGTCGTCATCAATTACAGTATCGACTAAAGACGGCATCATGGATCGTCGGTTTCCCACCAACACTGACCACGGGAGAAAAAGATGGATCTGGTACGAGCAAAAGATCTGGTAAAAACCTACCAGGCAGGCGATGTAGAAGTGACGGGCAGTACGCGGGGTCGATTTCACAATCGAGACCCGCTCATTTGTTGCCTTTGTTGGCCCCTCAGGTAGTGGTAAAAGTACTGTTTTGAACATGATCGGATGTCTGGACAGGCCAACTGCCGGCACACTCAATGTCCTGAATACCGATATAAGCACACTCGACCGGTATAGTGGCGCCGTATTCCGTGGAGATAATATCGGTTTTGTCTTTCAGGATTTTAACCTGATCCCCATCCTGACGGCTTTTGAAAATGTAGAGTATCCTCTTTTGATGGTACAAAACTGGCCCGCCGAAAAACGGCGTAAACGGGTGATGGAGCTACTGGATGCTGTTGGGATGGGTGAAATGGCCAACAAGCGCCCTGACCAGCTTTCGGGTGGTCAAAAACAACGTGTGGCCGTTGCACGTGCATTGGTTACCCATGCCAAAATGGTGCTGGCTGATGAGCCGACAGCCAATCTTGATCATGAAACAGCGCTACGTATTATCGCCTTGATGAAACAAATGCGAGATGAATTTGGCAGCACCTTTATCTTCTCGACACATGATCCCAAGGTCATGCATGAAGCTGAAGTGATCTTTACCCTCGAAGACGGATGCCTGCAAAACAACAAGATACAAGGGGGCGCTGCCAATGTTTAATCTGTTAAAAATTGCCGGCAGGAACCTGTTACGTTACCGCCGACGCACCGTCCTGACCAGTTTGTTCATAACGATTTCTGTGGTTGCGGTCCTGTTGTTCATCTCAATTTCCGGCTCATTCAGGAGTCTGATGGTCGGACAGATTACCGACTCAATGCTCGGCCATTTGCAAATTCATAAAAAGGGCTATGTTGCTTCCATAGACAGCTTGCCCTTGAATATGAATTTACTCCCTAAAATGATGGACAAGGTGGAGGATGCCCTTGCAAACACAGCCGCTATCGAGGCTTATTCACCCAGAGTCAAGTTAGGTGCCATGTTCAGTAACTTTACTGACACTACCAGTATTCGCTTGAACGGCGTTGACCCTGAAAAAGAAATAGCAACATCGCCACTTCTGGGTGGACGTCTCGTGGGTGGTCAATTGGAGAATGGCCTGGTAGCGCAAGGAAAAATATTGCTTCCGGAACTACTTGCCAAAGGAATGAAAGTAAAAGTGGGTGATACTATCGTGCTGGTCGCAACCAATAAGGATGGCTCGGTCAATGGTATCACCTTTGTTGTACAGGGTGTTCTGGAGGGTATATCAGGGCCCGGTGGCCGGGATGGTTACATCCATATTAAGGATGCCAGGAAACTGCTGCGTACGAAGGAAGCCGAAGTCAGTGAAATTGCGATCCGCCTATCTGACCCGTCAAAGTTGAAGCAGGTGATGTCATCGCTAACTAAAACGCTCGGAGAACTTAAAAATAACCAGGGCAAACCAATATTCGAAGTTGATTCGTGGGAAAAACTGTCGCCTTTTTCAAATATTGCCAAGATGATTGATCTACTGGATGCATTCATCAAGATTATGTTGATCGCGGTTGTACTCATCAGCATCATGAATGTCATGATTATGGCTGTATACGAACGTATTCGTGAGGTGGGCACCATCATGGCCATTGGCACCCAGCCCAGCAAGGTGCTGGGGCTGTTCCTCGCCGAGGGTTTCATGCTGGGTTTGTTAGGCACCATCATTGGCTCGCTAACCAGCCTGGCCATCATATATTCATTGAATGCATCACAATTAAGCTTTTCCTTCGGACGCCAGGAAGGCCTGATCCTGGAGCCTACAGTCGCAGCGGGTGACGTTATCATGGTGTGTACGATGGTCATGGTCGTGGCGGTACTGGCAAGTCTGCAGCCAGCATGGAAGGCCTCTCGAATGGATCCGATTACTGCATTAAGACATGTATAGAACGTTTAACCTGGAGTAAGCCGAATGATAATAGTACGACGCTTGTTTTTAATTATGTTGCTGTTTGTGATGCAGATTGCATACGCCGCTGATGGAACAGATATTCTTGCCAAGGTAGACCGCAACATGCAACCCGATAGTTATGAGATGTACCGCAAACTGATCAATATCGAACCCAGTGGCGATCGCAAGGAATTTGTCCTGTTTAGCATCAAAAAGGGGACTGAAAAAGTAGTGGCATTGTTCCTCGACCCTCCCAGTGAAAAGGGCCGATCGACATTGCGTATCGGAGAGAATATGTGGCTTTATATTCCCAATGTCGGCAAGCCTATCAGAATCACCAGCCTGCAGTCCGTTGTAGGAGGCGTCTTCAATAATGCTGATATTCTTCGACTGGATTACAGCGTGGAATATAACGTTAGTGGTCTTGAGGAGAAATCCGACCAGTACCTGCTGAACCTGAAGGCCAAAACGGACACGGTGGCCTATGAAACTCTGAAAATGTGGGTGGATCGCAAGGCCCTGGTGCCGGTTAAAATTGAGGCCTATGCATCCAGTGGTCTTCTGATCAAGACGCTCTACTTCAAAGATATAAAAGACTTTGGCGGTGGCATTGTCAGACCTTCAGTGGTTGAAACAGACAGCCCGCTCTATAAGGGTTACAAGTCTATTTTTATCTTTGCCAAAATCAAAAAAAGAGATATTCCTGACGAAGCCTTTACCCTGGATTACCTGTCGAGAATAGAGGAGCTAAGGTGAGCCTATCAGGTAGGCGACTACATCTGTTCTACCTGCTGGTTTTACTCTATAGCACTTACGCCGAAGGCGGTGAATACGATTTTGATCTTGATAAATTCGAGAAAAAAGCCTTCGAATGGGGTGGCTATGCCGAACTCAAGGGTGAACATCTTAATCTGAATACGAATGCTTCCGCTTATAAACTCAATTTTCTTGATTTACCCGGTCAGAAATCCTTTGAACAATATACAGGCACACTGGAAATTGAAGCGCGCTACCAGAAAGACCCCTATAGCTTTCACCTACGCACCCATAGCACAGTGCAAGACAATGTTTTTGGCCATGATGATGAACACAAATTTTATGAAGCCTACCTGAGCGCTTCGCCAGATATCGGCACAAAATATGTTATTGGCAAGCGAGCACTACGCTGGGGTAAGGGTTATGCCTGGAGCCCTGTTGCATTCATCGAGCGCCCCAAGGATCCTAATGATCCAGACTTGTCGCGTGAAGGTTTTGTTTTAGCCGCCCTGGAAACGATAAAAACAGCCAATGGCAGCCTACACACCGTATCATTTACGCCCATGCTAATTCCCGTATCAAGTGATTTGAATCAGGATTTTGGGGAAACAGGACACACTAACCTTGCCGCCAGACTATATCTTTTTTACAAAGATACCGATATCGACTTTATGTTTCTTTCGAATGGCAGCAAAAGTTCCCGTGTCGGTTTTGATTTCTCGAAAAACCTGCGCAGCAATTTCGAAATTCATGGCGAGCTTGCCTATTTTCATGATCTTCAGCGTTTGCTTCTCACGTCATCAAACACATTGGTGAAAAGTGAAAAAAGTAGTATCAGCTACCTGTTGGGCTTACGTTATTTGACAGAAAATGACACGACATGGATTGCAGAGTATTACCATAACGGGTCAGGATACACAGAGCAGGAAATGAATGATTTTTACAACCTGGTAGATACTGCAAACAGTACAACCCCGTCTCTGATCCCATTGTCTAAACAGGCAGCAAGCGTCGGTTATCTTCGCCCAAACCCGATGAGAAATTACCTTTACCTGCGTGCGAGCAGAAAGGAACCTTTTGATATTCTATATTTAACACCATCAGTAACAGCCATTATAAATCTGGATGATCAAAGCTGGACATTAACGCCTGAGTTAATATATACAAAATTTAAAAACATCGAACTTCGCACACGTTTGGCACTGCTCGATGACAAGGCGAACAGTGAATTTGGCGAAAAACAAAACAATTACAAGTTTGAATTCAGATTTCGTTATTCTTTTTAAATATATCGATTTAATGTTATCCGTCTTTAAGCATGAGCTGTGGACAACCGATAACACTCAATTTATGGGACGTCCGATAAGTTAAGGTTTATGAATCTTTCTTGAGCAAATCTTTTAATCTTTGCTTTACATCTTCATCGTGCTCTGATGATATACCACTTTGACTTCATCCAACACATCCCATGCCAGTAAGGCATTTATCGCCATGTTCCTGTTTCTAATAACAGGGCTTCGTTAGCCTGTACTGATAAGAACCCAGTCCTTTCCTGGGAATTTATCCAGATCTTGCAATATTTGGAATTTATTTGGGAATAATTATTATTTCTTTGTATAACAATAAGCTAGGGCTATATAAAGATATTGCCCATACAAACAAAAAGGACAGATATTTTTTTCATAAAAACATAACCTTAAAGGATATTATTCAAGTAAAATGTTATATGCAATTCACAAATTACCAACGTAATCGCAAATAATTTCTGGATCAAATATACCACATCCAGGAGTATTACGAATTGATAAACCGGGATACAGTATCTTATGGATGAGTTATATTTTTTCCTAGGCAACACCTTGCAGAGTAACCGATTGCTTTTTAGTCGGTTCTCGCTTGAATGATTTTAGTAACAATGAGCTGGCTTGCATGGTGGGTGGTTTTTTTATACCCATTAACTCAAGTATGGTGGGCGCCACATTGGACAAACCGCCACTACATGACAACTTCCAGTTCATTTCGTCCATAATCATACACGGCACGGGGTAAGTCGTATGCTGGGTTTGGGGTTCACCCGTTAACGGGTCCACCATCTCTTCGCAATTACCATGATCTGCAGTCAGTAATACCGAATAGCCCACTATTTCAGCGGCCTTGAGCACACGCCCTACTTCTGTATCCAGTGTTTTTACGGCACTTAAAACAGCATGGCGTTTAGCAGTATGTCCGACCATGTCTCCATTGGCAAAGTTAACGACGATGAAGCCATAACGACCACGACTCATGGCGAAGATGACCGCATTGGCTACTTCATGGGCACTCATCTGCGGCTTGAGATCATAGGTAGCCACATTTGGCGAAGGAATCAGTAATTGCGTTTCTCCACTATAAGCTTCAGCACGGCCGCCGTTAAAAAAATAGGTCACATGTGCATATTTTTCAGTTTCAGCACAATGAAACTGAGCCAGTCCGAGGCTGCTGACTACTTGCCCGAGGGTTGTTTCCGGTCTTTCTGACTCGAATAAATAAGGTAATTGATCTGCTCTATTGTACGGCATCATACAGGTAACGTCCGGAATCGGGGCGTCGCCTCGATCAAAACCAAAAAATTCTGATTTACCCAATGCCGCAACAATTTGTCGGGGACGATCTTTCCTGAAATTAAAACTGATGACCTGATCGCCTTGTTCCATTGATTGGAAAGCAGGCAGCAAGATGGGTCGGATAAATTCATCAGTATCGCCTGCTGCATACGCTGCTTTGATGGCTGTTTCTGCTGTTATGGCAGACTGACCCTTGCCGAGTATTAGCGCACGCCAGGCTAACTCGGTCCGTTCCCAGCGGTTATCCCTGTCCATGGCATAATAGCGCCCGATAATACTGGCAATTGAACCTCCTGAGGCAGACAACTTCGCTTCCAGTTCGGGCAATGCTTTTAATGCGTAAGTGGGTGCGGTATCTCTGCCATCAGTAATCATATGTAATAATGGCTTGACTGATTTACGCTTGCAGGCATCCAGTAAGGCATACAGATGTTCAATATGACTATGCACGCCTCCATCAGAAACCAGACCGACTAAATGGAGAGGGCGATTAGCTTTTTTTGCTGCATCAATGGCATAATTAAGTGCAGGATTTTGAAAAAATTCCTCTGTAGTGATGGCATCATTAATTTTCACAATATCCTGTCGGATTATCGCACCTGCTCCCAGTGATAAATGCCCTACTTCTGAATTCCCCATTTGTCCATCCGGTAAGCCCACCGCCTGACCGGATGCATTCAGTAGTGTATGCGGATAATGTGCAAAATACTCATCGAGTTTTGGTGTGGGGGCTTCATAGACAGCATTATTTTGCTTGGATGGATTGACGCCAAAGCCGTCGAGTATCACTAATATAACCGGGCGTCTCGGGACACCGGTAATCGTCGCCATAATTAACCTCTTTGACTACGCAAATTACAATTCAGGTATTGTTTACTCTATCGTGTCATACAGATATGACATATAAATTACATCAATTTACATGCCAATTATCTGAACTATCTGAATGCCTTGTAAATCCTTGTTTTAAATAACTAAATATCAAAACGCGTATTATTATAAGCACATGAGTTAATTACCTATTCGCACCTTATGAGTGCCAGTGCACAATAATCAATCAAGATACCCAAGGATATCTTAATTGATTGCCCTTCAGATGACACTGAAGTGTCCTACTGGCATAACACTGAAAAAACTAGTTAGCTGATTTCAGCGCAGCCTGACCGGCAGCCAGCCGTGCAATTGGAACACGGGGTGGCGAGCAGGAAACGTAAGTCAGGTTCGCATCATGACAGAATTGAATAGACGCCGGATGCCCACCTTGTTCGCCACAAATACCCACCTTCAGATCCGGCCTGGTATTGCGTCCCCATTCAATCGCCAGATGCATCAACTCACCCACGCCCTTGAAATCGAGTACTTCAAATGGATTATCTTGCAATATTTTATTTTCATTATAAAAAGGCAAAAACTTGTTTTCCGCATCTTCACGAGAAAATGAAAATGTGGATTGGGTAAGGTCATTGGTACCGAAAGAAAAGAATTCTGCAATTTGTGCGAGATCTGCAGCTCGCATGCAGGCGCGCACCACTTCAATCATCGTGCCGAATTCATAGTCAAGACTAATCCCGTGCTCCTGTTCGACAGCATGTTGCGTTGCAAGTACTACTTCTCTGACTCTCACTAATTCCTGTGCGGTACATACCTGCGGCACCATAATTTCAGGATGGATAGTAAGACCTTGCTTTGTACATTCTGCCGCTGCTTCCAGTACAGCGCGAATCTGCATGGCATAAATTTCCGGATAGGTAATCCCCAGTCGCACGCCTCGATGACCCAGCATAGGGTTAACTTCAAATAACTCTCTGACTTTCAGCAGCATCAATTCTTTTTTAGCTATCGCTGCGTCGATTAACTCGACTCCATTTTCATCAAATGGCATTGGCGGACTATTAAATTTTGAAGTTCCTCCAGGTAATAGCGATAAAGCACCCATTAAATCACCGACGCCTTCTACCGTATTGCGTAATTGTTTCAATCGTTCAAGCTCAGTCTCCAGTTGACGCTCACTGGGCAGAAATTCATGAATAGGCGGGTCCAGTAAACGAATAGTAACCGGATTGGGTGCCATCGCCTGAAATAAGGATTTGAAATCAGATCGTTGAATAGGCAGCAATCGATCGAGCGCTTCCTGCCGTGCTTCCGGAGTGCCAGCCAATATCATATCAACGACTATCGGCAAGCGTTCTTGTGCGTTAAACATTCGTTCAGTGCGACAGAGCCCGATTCCCATGGCACCATAGTCGATGGCACGTGCTGCCGCTTCCGGTGTATCGACGTTGGTCATGACTTTTAGACGCGCAAACTCATCAGCCCAGTGCAACAGGGTTTTTAATTCCTGTGAAAACTCGGGTGTTACGGTCGGGATAACGCCGAGATACACTTTTCCGGTGCCACCATCAATCGTGATAATGTCACCCTCATGTAACAAAATATCTCCAACGCGAGCCTGACGTTTGCGTGTATCCACCTCAATACCTTCCGCTCCTGCGACGCAGGGTTTACCCATGCCACGCGCCACTACGGCTGCGTGTGAGGTTTTACCTCCACGGCTTGTCAGAATCCCTTCTGATGCGAAAAATCCGTGAATATCTTCAGGCTTGGTTTCTTCTCGTACCAGAATAACCTTCTCACCGATACGGCCGAATAGTTCAGCACGATCTGCATCAAACATCACTTTACCGGATGCAGCACCCGGTGATGCCGGTAAGCCTTGTGCAACAGATGAAGCATTGTAGTCAGGGTCAAGACTGGGGTGCAATAGCTGCTCCAGCACTTCCGGATCAACACGTAATAGCGCTTGCTCACGTGTAATCAAACCTTCACTGACCATTTCTACTGAAGTACGCACCAGGGATTGTGCATTCATCTTGCCATTTCGGGTTTGCAAGCAGTACAGTACGCCTTTTTCTATCGTATATTCGAAATCCTGTACTTCTTTATAGTGACTTTCAAGACGGTTACGCAAATCCAGCAGTTGCCGAAACATTTCCGGCATTTCACTTTCCAGCTCCAGTACCGGTTTTGGTGTGCGAATGCCTGCCACCACATCCTCACCCTGGGCATTCACCAGATATTCTCCGAACATGATATTTTCGCCGGTACCCGGATTACGGGTAAATCCGACACCGGTAGCACTGTCCGAACCCATGTTCCCAAACACCATCGTCACTACATTGACTGCCGTGCCATTAGCCATGTCAGGCGTTATATTGAATTCACGACGATAGTCGACTGCGCGTTTACCTTTCCAGGAGTTAAACACTGCCTTGATGGAAATTTCAAGTTGTTCATGTACATCTTCCGGGAATGGACGGCCTGTCGTTTTCTTTACTACATCCAGAAAGATTTCACTGATTTCCTTTAGATGTTCTGCAGTCAAGCCGACATCAGCCTTGACGCCTTCTCTGCGCTTTATGTCATCAAAGGGTTGATCAAATTCTTCATCAGCAATACCCAGGGCAACTTTGCCAAACAGCTGTATGAAACGTCGATAGGCATCGTATGCAAAACGTTCATTGCCCGTTTGCTGAATAAGTCCTGGCAAGGTATTTTTGTTCAAACCCAGATTCAGAATGGTATCCATCATACCCGGCATAGACATGGCAGAGCCTGAACGCACTGAGACAAGAAGAGGGTTTTCCGCATCACCAAATCCTTTACCACTCGCTTGCTCCAGTAGTTTCACCTGATTTTTTACTTCATCCATAACCCCTGGCGGCAAAGCATTGTCACTGCTATCAAGAAAAGCAAGGCATGCCTCGGTACTGATGACAAAACCAGGTGGAACATTGATACCTATTTGCGTCATTTCGCAAAGGTTGGCACCCTTTCCTCCTAATAATTGTTTATTATGTCCATCTCCATCTTTGAATGAAAATACATAACGGCCTGAATCAACGTAAGTAGACATCTCTTTTTAACCTCTTAAAGTTATATACAAGTCATTCAGATACTTATCCCATGAAATTAAACCTGATCATTCGTTACTTTATAGTATTTTCCCTATCAAGAATCATACCGAACGAGTGTAAATTAACAGGAATATTTAAATACCTAATAACTATCTGTTTTCTTAAGTTTACGCATTATAAATATATGACGTTTAGCACAGAAACAGTGCATTAAATATAATGATGCTCATATTCTGTGAATCATTGATGACAGGATGATTCGTACCTGCACTCCTGTTTTCTGTCTCTGTCAAAGATAACGCCAATAAATATACACACTACTGATCATAATGCTGAGCAGCATGAGCGGAAATGCAGCGAGCATAAAACGCAAGAAACTGATCGGATGCCCTGAGCGTTCGGCAAAACCTGCCACTATTACATTTGCGCTGGCTCCAATCAGCGAACCATTACCGCCAAAACAGGAGCCCAGCGCAAGTGACCACCATAAAGGCATCAAGCCTTCCTGCCCACCGAATGACGCCGCCATGGATTTAATCAGTGGAATTGTCGCTGCGACAAAAGGTATATTATCTACCAGAGATGAGGCTATTGCAGAACCCCATAAAATGGCCATCGAAGTGGTGACTAAGTCACCTCCTGTCCAGTTAAGGACATGGTTTGCGAGCATGGTCAACAGGCCAGTGCTCTCTACCGCATGTACGATGATAAATAAGCCCAGAAAGAAAAAGATGGTTACCCATTCCACTTCAGAAAAAGAGGCGTGAACCGAACGACTTTGCTCATCTGATTTGCCTGGATAATTATCCAGCAGCAATAACAATGCTGCACCGGTCATAGCAATAGTAGCAGGTTCAAGGTCAAGATGATGGGCCATAACAAATCCGGCCAGTACCAGACCCAGAACAGCCATGGATTGCTTTAACAATCGTGGATCAGTCAGTGCTTCCCATTCATTATAATTCAGGACGCGCTGACGATCTTCCTGGTGAGCATGCATCGAGCGTCCCCAAACAAGATAAAAAGGTATTATCATTACCAGCAAAACCATGATAACGGCCGGACCGAGATTAATCAGGAAATCATTAAAACTCAGACCAACAGCAGAACCAATCATGATATTGGGCGGGTCTCCAATGAGCGTCGCTGCACCACCGATATTGGAGGCGAAAATCTCGGAAAACAGAAAGGGATAAGGACTGAGTTTGAGCGCTTCTGATATAAGCAATGTCACCGGGGCTATTAACAAAACGGTCGTTACATTGTCCAGCATGGCAGACAATATGGCCGTAACCAGTACCAGCATGACCAAAATACCCCAGGGATCAGCTTTGACGCGCTTCGCGGACCAAACAGCAAGAAATTGAAAAATACCTGTACGCCGTGTAATCGCTACAATCACCATCATCCCGGTTAACAGGCCCAGGGTGTTAAAGTCTACACCCCGCATGGCTGCTTCTTGTGTTAGCACACCTCCGATTATCATCAGGCTCGCCGATAATAAGGCTACAATAGCGCGATTGATTCGTTCACTCATGATAACCAGATAGGTTAATACAAATAGTGCACCTGCGAACCACATGGGATCCCAGCCAAATATCACCACTGTATTGACATCATGTTGCATCTAGTGCTCTCTCCTTGTGATAATTGCGAGTTCAGTCAGCTTGTGAATGCCCACGGCACCAACAGTAGGCGCTTTAGGCGAGGCGCCGCAGGCAATGGCTATTCCCTTGTCGAGCACTGGAACGAAGCTGCGAAAAACCACAGGGACGCTGAATCCGTCATTGTCACAAGGAGAGAGCATTAGATATCCTGTTCAAGAATCTTTTCGCCTACATCCCAGTAGGAAATCATACCGACCAGACAACCACTGTCCGGATCGACCACAGGTACACTGGATCGTGTTTTGTATAAGACAAGCAGGGTTTCAACCAGTGGTGTGTCAGGTGCTACAGGGGTCACTTCTTTCTCAGTCATGCAATAAGTAACCGCTTTGTCTTCAACGGTTTTTAGACGATAGCGTAGATCGCGTAAGGTATCAGAAACGAAGGGTACTGTAGTCAAGCCACGATCGACTACTACTGCTCTGGGTAATACGAGACGAAGCAAGCAATTGACACCAAACATACCCAGATAACATCCCTTGTCATCAACAACGGGAATATTCCTGTAACGATGCTCCATGATCAATTTGACTCCGCTGGAGATCTTTTCGTCCTTGAGCAAAACAGAAGGATTAGGATCCATCACCATGCTAGCATTCATACCCGTCTCTCTATCATGTTTCATGTATTTGTTTACCTGTTTTTATGTACGCTATGGCAATAAATAACCGCTAACAAAATATATTGTACTTGCACACGTATGAAGCATAATGCCCTGTTATAACTCAGATAATCTGGAAAATAATTAATCATAGATTCCTAAGGTATTGATTTTCCTGCTCACTCTCTCATGGCATAAAATCTGCACATCTTATTCAAACAGCATGGTAATAAACTCGACATAATCATTGTTTATATTACCCACTGTTACTCAACAGGTGTTTGATCAAGACTCAAGGAGTCAAGCTATGTCATTTGACAGTCTTACTATCAGTGGTTTAATCAGTTTTATTTTACTGCTCGCAATACTTATAAAGCTTTGCAAAACCAGGGGCTGCGGCAGTGGAAAATAATACACTGTTCGCCTGACAAGCAATCAACATACCTCTTGGGTTTCACTGACTAATTCACACGAATCATGGTCAATCCAGTCTGCACCTATGCTTCCCACCAAAGTATTAAGATATTCAGGGCTAAATAGTTCCTCGAGCTTCTTTTCAACATCCTTAAGTAATCTCAGTATTTGTTTTTGCTCTGCTTCATCCGCAATGCGTCCACTATCAAGCACACTTTTTATATAACAGGCATGCTGTTGCCAAAGTTTGATATTACGTTGCTGTTCTAAAACCAGGCGTTGCTGATACCAGTCACTGTTTAATAAATAATCGGCTGTAAACATCCTGCGAATATCAGGGTGATCGACATCCATTCCCTCATATTGACCCTCAGCCATGATATATAACAAGGCTTTCAACGGCGGACATGCATTCTCTACTGATTTATCTTTAATGTAGCCGCGTGCTACACGTTGCTGAGCCTCTACTATATTGCAGATACCATCTACATAGGCATCCATATCCTGAAGCTCAGGTTTTAGTAACGTATCATCAAAAACTATATTCGGGTTATCAAATATCTTCCCCAGATACGCATGTACAAATTGAGTATTGATTCGGTAACCGAGACGACTGGCTAATATTGTCTTTCCGTTAAAGGTAAAGTTTTCCAATTTCTCCAGATACCCTTGTTTAATCATATATTTTGCATCGCGTTGTTTAACAGGGATCCTGCACCAGATTTCCGGGATCAGCAGGCTAATATCATGCGCAACCTGATAGTTAGGTCCTATATAACCCGCGGCAGAACTGAAACCGTCGTAGCCGCATAAGATATAGGATATCAATGCATTATTCAGGTCGGCAGTTGGACTTAAGGAATTAAATGGACCTTTCGTCAGAGCACCTTCTGACCCGGCGCCTGTAGTAGACGGTGATTTTCCGGTTAGACTGCTAATATAATCCATAAACAACTCAGGTAGTTGCTGATAATGTATCGGGTTATATACCGCCAGTGGTCGGATGTTCTTCGCTGTGTCACCTGCATTATTGCGTCTACCTGGAAGTACGGCGTTGACCGGAAAATAAACCGGTCTATCGATGGGTACACGACGGAACAAGCGCGTACCTGTTTCGGCAATATATTTTTCGCGTGCATTTATCAAGTCAGGTCTATTCTGCAGGTAACGAACATTCGGACTTGGTTTGCCATCGACAAGGCGCGGGTGTGCCGAAGAAACAAAGAATGCATCATTTTCGGATTGTGCCGCTTGCTGGATCAGTTTCCGCATAGGAGTACTATACTGACTAAAACCAATAGCATCCTCAATCAACTCAATTGCTGTATTTCTATCCAGGGGTTCAAAGTTGGATATAAAGTTATCCTCTCCCGCAAGGTCAAGTTCAGCTTGTATATCCAGTCCTTTATGGATTGCATCATCCGGTCGTTGAAAAAGTTTTTGTTCACAATTCTGTGCAAATTTGATACTGGGATGGCTATAATCCTTATTAAGGTAATCAAGCCGATGGGTTGCGACGGTAGTGGATACTGTGATGTCATCCTCTATTTGAACTTTATCTGCAGCAACAAAATCCACTCTCAGTTTATAAATGCGCCAGGAACCATTACGCTCTTCACCCACCCTGAGATAAGTCGCCACCAGCTTTCGATCTTCAAATTTAAGTTCGTGTCCCGGGTAACCATTAACAACATCAACTGTAAAATATTCACGCCATCCTGATCCCCATTCCGGACGATAAAAACGTTTAATAATAAAAGCCAGCGCACGAATATGCTGTGGAATCATTTCCAGCCAGTCATTATATTCGTCGGTATATTCTGTTTCTGAGGGTGTCAGTAGCCTGATACTGGAACCCAGTGAACGTTCTTCGCTAAGAAAAGGCCGACTAACTATCGATTTTATGCCGCTTCTGAATCGTTCAGAATAATCTTTGTAGAATATTTCTTTGACAAGATCCAGGTCATGACTAATATCTTCAACATATAAGGGTCCAGATATCAAAGAGCTGGATATCGATTTGGAAATCTCGGACTTACCTCCGCCTGATACTGTGCAGGGTTTGTGACAGAAAGTACCCTCAGCTTCTGTACCAATCAAACGCCATGTCGGAGAACGAGGGTGCTTTTCCATTCTGACCTTATAGCCACAGGGATAAATATAGGTATGACTGGCAAGTAGCTTGAGACGAGAATAAACACCATCTTTCATCCATGAAATGGACTGTCCGAGCAGATCAATACGTGCATCTTCAGGTATATAAAAAATGTCAGGATATTGCTTGTCAATACCATAACCTGCTTCGTTGAAAGTGATAAAACTACTATAGGATTTCACCATTTGACTGAAATTGTGCCCGTCCATCTGAATACGGCCATCGGGTACAAACACATCACCTAGGTTATGACACGGATAAGCAAGCGCACCACCAGAGTGTTCTTCTTCACATCCTCCGAGTAGATTTGCAGAATAGCTGATCTGAGACTTCACTTCTTTTTTACTATAACCAAAATAGTTATCAGCAATAATAGTTACTATGACGCCATCCATATCTCTGCAAACTATTTTGAAAGCCTCACCATTATTATACAAGTCGTCTTCTTTCTTCCAAAACATACCATCATGTCGTTGACGTTCAGTGGCATTGTCATAATGCGGCAATCCAAGATCTCTGGCACGACAATTGACCAGTTGTGGTGCCAGTACAATACAACCGGTATGGCCTGTCCATGCATGAATATCCAGACCTGCATCATTTTCAGGTAAACAAGGATCGCCTGCATTACCGAATATACGTTCTACGAAATCCAGGTTTGATACCAGGCTGCCAGGGGCAAAAAAGCGTACCTCCATGCGCTTTTCAGCAGAATAATCCGGTACTTCGGGAGACACTATGGGTCGCATCAGTAACGTGACCCATAACCGGGCCTGCTCTGTCTGTGTGCTGGTAAACGGCAGACACATGAGTTCATCCGATGGGCTCATCGCATGATCGAATAAAGCTTGAAATACATTAACCGGCACAGCCTTTTTACCATCAGGAATAGGTAGTCCTCCTTCAACGATATGAAAGACACCCTGGGTGGTACGGCGGTCCTTATCTGGATTATTCAATATACCCTGGACCAATCGGTATGACTTAACGTACCTGGAAGCAAAATAATGTCTATCTGGGGGTAGTGATAACTCTCTAGCCAGATGTGGTTTGTCGAGCACGAAAGTATTACCTGGTAAAACAGCGTTTTTCTTTAAACCGTTTCGTGCAAAATAATTATTCAGAAAATCCTGAATACGCTGATCTGCAGGACAACGATAATCTTTTAACAGTTTTTTCTGCTGCCTGTAATTACGCAACAGGTCGCCGGCTATACCCAGATAATCATCATCTCCATTACCCACATAGCTGGGTTGATCGAGTGCTGCCAGCTGAAGATTTATATGCTTTATAATCTCGGCACGATCTTCAGGTAATATATCGTCGGTCAATGATGTCTTGTCTGGTATACCCATTTTTTATATCTGTATTCCGATGTTATTTGATTGAAAATTTCATCTGTGTAGCGCGTGCCTCATAACCAAACCATATACCCCATCTCAAACCGATGAGTCAGCATTGCATGATAAGGATAAATTCTTAATTTGTAATATTGCAGGCCAGCCAGGTTCGGCATAAGATCAAGCCGGAAGATAATCTCGCCTGACACGTTAGATTCTTCAGGAATTAACTGCAAAGCATCCTCAACGACCAATTCACCGCGAGTCGAGGCGCGACCAATAAGACACTCAACGACAATATCGCTTGCTTTTAATTCTCCAGGTTCAACCCCTACCAGTATATTAATGGTATCGCCTGTTTCGATTTCAATTTTTGGTTCATCAATTCTACGAATTTTTAGCTGTGTCCAGCAACGATGAATTTTATGCTTCCAGGCGGCCAGTTCAATGGCGGACTGATACTCATGTTCAGCAATTTTTTTACCTTGCTGTATAGCCGGCATGTAATATTTTTTTACATAGTCCATAACCATTCTTTGTGAATTGTATTTAGGTAATATGGTTTTCATGGATGCCTTGGATATCCTTACCCAATCAGACGAATATCCCATACCATCCCTTCTGAAATAGGTTGGGATTACATGGTGCTCCAGGACATCAAGTATCGTTTGTGATTCAAGCCTGTCTCTCTCCTCCGTATGGCTGGTCGGATGCGGACTGATCGACCAGCCATTTTTACCATCATAGGCTTCACCCCACCAGCCATCGAGGACACTGAGATTGACAACCCCATTCAAGCCGGCTTTTTGACCAGAAGTGCCACTCGCTTCCAACGGGTACTCCGGTGTATTCAGCCAGACATCGACACCTGCCACGAGTCTACGGGCCATGGCCATGTTATAGCCTTCCAGTAAAATAATTTTCCCCTGGAATTCTTTTGACTGCGAGAGCTTGAAAATAGAACTGATTAATTGTTGACCCGGTATATCCCGAGGGTGTGCCTTACCAGCAAAGATAAATATAACGGGCTTATCAGGGTCATTAACCAATTTTGCGAGACGTTCTATGTCTCTGAAAATAAGTGTCGCTCGTTTATAGGTAGCGAAGCGGCGAGCAAACCCGATAACCATGGTGTTGGTATTGGCCGGATTGAGATGACTGATGGTACGTTCAAGATCGATGGGACTACTGCCATTGCGTTGAAATTGCATGGCTACTCTTTTTGATGCGTCCTTGAATAACTGTGATTTAAGTGTTTGCCGTATACTCCAATAGCTATAGTCAGGAATAGTATCAATACACTCCCAGTATTTTTCATTCAGCAGCTGATTCCTCCATTCGTGCCCGAATTCCATATCGAATTGGTTCTTCCATTCAGGTGCAAGAAAGCTGTAAAGATGAACACCATTAGTCACATAACCAATCGGATTCTCTTGCGTATTTATCTGTGGCCAGATATAAGCTTCCATATCAGACGCAACATTGCCATGTATCTTACTGACACCATTATGAAAGCGCGAACCACGAAGGGCGAGTGCGGTCATATTAAAACCACCCTGAGAAGCTGGACTAGAACCGAGGTTGAAAAATTCGTCGATGGTCAGGCCCAGTTCACTGGCTATTGTACTCAAGTTTGATGCAATGAGTTCAGTTGGAAATATGTCATGCCCGGCTTGTACCGGCGTGTGCGTGGTAAATACCGTTGAAGCAGCAACTGCTTCCAGTGCCGAGTCAAATTTAAACTCTTCTGTCGTCATTTCACGACACCGCTCAATGATCTGGAATGCTCCATGTCCTTCATTAATATGCCAGGCAGTGGGCTTTAATCCCAACGCGCGCAATGCCCGTACCCCGCCAAATCCCAATACAATCTCTTGCAGGATACGCATACCGGTATCCCCTCCATAGAGTTGATAGGTGATGGTGCGATTATTGGCACTATTTTCCGGTACGTCGGCATCCAGCAATATTAAACGTATTCTGCCGGCTTTTGCCTCCCATACACGCAAGTAAATAGGATCAGTCATTTCATCGAGACAAATCGTTACCTCATTCCCTTTAGCATCTTTCACAGGTGAAATGGGAAGGCTATTAAAATCAGTATCGGTAAATTCCGCCTGTTGATTTCCATAAGCATCGATAGTTTGCGTAAAGTAGCCCTGCCTGTACAACATGCCTACCGCCACCAGTGGCAATGCCAGATCACTCGCAGCTTTGCAGTGGTCGCCTGCCAGGATGCCAAGCCCACCTGAATAGATGGGTACACTTTCATGGAAACCAAATTCCATGGAAAAATAGGCGATCAGGTCCGATTTAGGATTGAGTAGATTCTTTTCTTTGATATACGCTGGTTCATTAAGATAATTATCGTAATCTGCCAGTACCAGGTGATAATTTTTTAGAAAGGTTGGATCATTTGCTGCCTGCTCAAGCCTGTGTTGTGATACACGGCGAAGAAAAAGTTTTGGACTATGTATACAGGTCATCCACAACTCAGGATGAAGGTAATAGAAAAGACCACGAACCTGAGTCGACCAACTGTAATAGAGATCATTAGCAAGGTCGTTCAGACGTTCGAGTTGCTTCGGGATCCTGGGTCTTACTTCTATACTATAACAAGTACCATTCATATTGTAGAACTATCCTGATTACTATAAATTAAATACACTTCATATTATTCACTAGGCACATCAGATATGACGAGCTATAGCAATGACATCATTCAAACACCACCTGAGTGAACTATTTCATAATAGCGCTTTTCGAGTTCTTTCTTGTGCTCCAGCTCTTCCAGGGCGAGAAAACGAAAAACATCCTGTAACGGCCCTTCTGGCACTTCTTCTGACAGCAAACTGTATTGTTCCATCGCTGCCTGTTCCCGTCCCAATGCGTATTGCAGTATGCTCTGGTCATCCGGTGTCTCACCCAGCTCCGGTAGATGAATATAATCTGAAAAACGGTGATCAGTTTCCGGCGTACTTATTCGCTCATTGATCACTTCATGAACGATGGGATTATCATGCAATTCCTTGAATATCTGATAATGCAATGCCTCCTCATCTGCTAACTCCTGTACCATAACACGCATGGGTTTACTAACCCTGTGCACAAGTGCACTGTAAAATTCCTGCGCACTTTTTTCAAAGGACATGGCTGTCTGCAAAATCTCTTCAATGCTTTTAGTTTGCTGTAGACGCTCATAGCCACTATGACCTTCAGCTTTATGATTATCGCTCATGCTGTCTCCTTTATCTGATCATGTAGAAATTGATGTATGCTGCTGGCAACTCTGTGCCCTCCTGCAATAGCATGAACGACATCCGGGCCCTCTACTGCATCTCCCACCGCCCATAGCCAGGGTTCAGATGTTCTACCATCGGTATCTACCCGTAGCCGGCCACTTCCCCATTCAAGTGTTTCTGTTAATGCTTCGCCGAAGAACTCCAATGCAGGCGCCTGGCCAATGGCTTCAATTACCATATCTGCATTATAGATACAGACATCACCTTCATCATAACTGGGATGGAAGCGGCCATTGTCATCATACACTGAAAGGCAACAAACTGTTTCGAGCCCCGTTAGTGCGTTTTCCTCAATGACACATTTACGTGGGCCGCGTCCATTCTGAATAACCACACCCTCTTCCAGTGCTTCTAATATTTCATCAGCAGCGGCCTGCATCTGTTCGCGCGATTCCAGAGTGGTCACGGTAATATCAGCTTGGCCATAATGTTGCTTTTGCAAACGTAACAAACTACGTGCGACATCCATGGCGACATTACCTCCACCTATGATGGTAGCGCGTTTTGGTATATCAAAATCTATACCCAATGTAATGCTGCGTAGAATATCGATAGCAGACACGACCATGGCATGATCAGCACCTGGAATACGGGTTGATCTTCCTTTGTGTAATCCTATTGCCACTACCACTGCATCATAATCCTGCTGCAGTTTTTCCATCTTGATATCTTTGCCTACCCAGGTATTACAATGAATTTCCACACCCATAGATTGAATGATATCGATATCCTCATCAAGTCGATCATAAGGTAAACGGTATTCCGGTATGCCATATCGCATCATGCCACCTGGCTTGGGTAGACCATCAAATATTGCTACCGCATGACCTTTTAGAGCCAGATCATAGGCAGCCGTTAAACCTGCAGGCCCTGCACCAATGATCGCTATTTTGCCGGCATTATTCGAGAACACCTTGTGCTTATGTGCAATTTGCTTGATTTGCGTATGTGTCAGACTATCCATGGCGTAACGTTTGAGCCAACGAATAGCAATGGGGGCCCCGCGTACGCCAAGTGAACAGGCAGACTCGCAACGATGTGTACAAACTCGACCACAAACGTGAGCCAGTGGGTTGGTCCGATAAATTTCTTCAACTGCCTTTTCCATGTCACCAGACCAGATGGCACGAATATATTCCGGCGCATGCATGTGTGTGGGACAGGCATCATGACACATGCCGCATTGAATACACCGCGAAGCTTCCAACAATGCGGTCTGTGCGTCATAACCATTTACAGTTTCAGCAAATGAATTTGTGCGTTGTTCGGGTAATAACTCTGTCATGGGTTGACGTTTCAAATCAACCAGATCAGCGTCATCACTTTTTGCCCAGCCTTTGGCATAGGCCTGATTATGCATCCCACTTGAATCCGGCAAGATAAAATAACTGCCTATTTGTTCCTGCGTACAGGTATGAATATATTCCTGTGACAGTGCCAGTGAACCGGTCGGACACAAATCGACACACAAACCGCACCAGCAGCAACGTCCGTAATCCATGGCCGGCCGGTATGGGCGAATGCCTTTTTCCTCATCCCGTGGTAATTCCGCGATATGCACCATTGTAATCGCCTGGTTATCACAGATTTTCTGGCAGGTACCGCAGCCGATACACTGCTCCCAATCATTGAGATGAAAACCACGATAATTAGCAGATGCTGCACGTTCGCCCATGGGTTCAGTGACAGGCTTTCTCCCCATATAAGCCAGCGCTTTAAATGGACGTAGAAAGCTACCCTTGCTATCGTATTTAATATCACTCATCAGCGATCTACCTCCGGAGGACAGGCGTCCAGGGAAAACATGGTTTGTGCCACATCTTCAATACGCGAGCCCACACAAAGTTTTTCCAGCACCTGTA
>CAWECS010000003.1:0-21562 GCA_963807455.1 uncultured Gammaproteobacteria bacterium
GGTTCGACTGCTGTTATACCAGATATATCTTTGCTCATCCATGACTCTGTCTGATTGAGTGGATATTTTAAGCGCATAGGGAAAAACATTTAATTGGTAATGACTAAAGGTATGCTGCCAGGGTGTCAGGGCGGTTGCCTCTTCTACCTGCATGCCCCAGCGATCATGGCAATCCTGATACAGCGCCTCAAGCGAGCTGGACTCAGGTAAACTCCATAAGCCTCCCCATATACCGGTCGGTGGGCGCTTTTCCAGCAAAATCATCGAGCCATTTTTTATCACCAGCATCACCGTGTCGCGAACAGGCAGGCTTTTCCTGGCCTTGGGTGTGGGTAACTCAGAAACGATATTTTTACTTAATGCCTGGCAATCCTGCGCCACCGGGCATTGATCACAGGCGGGTTTGGTTCGAGTACACAAGGTCGCACCGAGATCCATCATGGCCTGATTATATTTTGCAGTGTGCGCATGAGGCGTCAAATCCTCTGCAATTAACCACAGGGTTTGCATGACTTTAGTTTGTCCGGTCCAGCCTGCTATCGCATGATGACGCGCCAGTACACGTTTCACATTACCATCCAGAATCGCATGTGGCTGCTGACGTGACAGCGACAAGATGGCCCCGGCCGTGGAGCGCCCGATACCCGGCAACGCTTGCAATGCATCAATAGTGTCGGGAAATCGCCCCTGATGCTTTTCATGCAGCAGACAGGCCGCCTGGTGCAGGTTGCGCGCACGCGCGTAGTAACCCAGTCCTGACCAGTAATGTAATACTTCATCCAGATCAGCCTGTGCCAATTGCTTGAGACTGGTGAAACGCTGCATAAAACGCTGATAGTAAGGAATCACCGTACTGACCTGGGTTTGTTGCAACATGATTTCGGAAACCCAGACACGATAGGGTGTAGGATTCTTCTGCCAGGGCAAATCTTTACGCCCATGTTGATCAAACCATGTCAGGATACGCGAGCTGAATGACTGTATTGTTGATGGAGACACTTGTTAACCGGCAATGTTAAAATCAGCCTTCGATGATAGCGCTTGACAGGGAGTTGATGCAAATTAGCGGGCTCAGATTTCGTTCTATCCAATTATAAAATATTAGCCATTCTAAATGTCGGGCATGACATTAGCATTACCCGCCTGCTTAATCGACTGACACAAACCACCTGCGCCAATACTCAGCAAATAGTCCAGTTCAGATCCAATGACAGACAGTTTCTATAAAATAGTCAGGCCTCACATTATATACACGCCATAGCTATTTAGATGTCATTCGCATTTTGATTCTTTCTTGCAACAGTACAATCGCAGTCAGTATCATTGATAGATACCATAAAAAAACCCCACCTAATTTCACCAACATGATCATATCCAGTGGATGCCTGGAAAGATAACTAACTACAATGAGGCGTATGATAAAAAAACCGGCGGCACCAATACAAATAAACAACAGATAGAGAAAATAGTTTTTAAACGCTTTTACTGAAAAAAATTTATATGTCGCTATAAACATCAGTATATTTGGAATAATCGCTCCAAATACAATAGCAATGAATGCATTTAAAATCACTAACACATCACGCTGGATAAATATGTAAGGAATTCCACCCAATGCCGCTAGAAATAACAGAACGCTGGGTTGGTAAGTTTCCGAATCCGGGTTAGGCCAAAGCAATGAAACGCAAAAAAAACCTATGGCTATTTGCGGTAATAAAGAAGTTCTATCCATCATCAAGGGCAGCATCAATCTTATGGTTTGCAAATAAAATTAAGATCGAGCTAGAAACGGCTTCTATCAACAATTTTGAATTCTGGTTTCGGTTCAAAAATACTTCTATCCAGCTTTTTCGTTACTTCAAAGACAATGGCTTGCTTAATATTCATACTATTAAGCACACTTATTTTTGATTTCAATATAATCGGTCTGCTGACGACAGAAGGATATTGGCTCATTTCACTCCAATAACAAAGCATTGAGCCATGACCAAATGATTTGTAATTACATTGATGATTACCAATGATCCGCTCACTACCTGCATCCTGTGGCAGCGCGCCATTGATTGGACCGATTTTGGAGGCAATCTCCACCATGGCCTGCTCATGTGCTTGTGAATGAATTAATTTATTATTTTCGAGTATGTCGGCTTTTGGACTGCGTCTTTTTACGGCCCTACCCTTGTCAATATCGACTCTATAAATAAATTCACCATTATCAAGTTTTGCGGATTTATACAGTTTACTGGTAATGGAGCAACGACCATCTTTGGCTATTTCATACTTCGTATTTTCATCGTAAAGTGCGTACATGTCCTGATAGAAATATTCATCTTCAAATTCTATACCGTACTGCTCCCACGGCTTATTAGTTGCTAAATCGGCATCAACATCGTAATCCGGCCTATCTTCTTTCAAACTTTTTTCCATTATTGGCCAGGCAGGATGTCCCGACCGCTTCGTTTTCTGCAACATTTCTTTTTCGATAACACACAGCTTCCATAGATTTTTCAAACCATTCCGTACAGTCGCATTGTCAATTCTGTGCTTGATATGGATGGCGGGTCTGTTTTCAGAGCTCGCTTGCAATGTACCCATGAATAACATTTGAGTTGCAAATAATGATACTGCCATGATATAAATATTGTGACGTTCCATCTTCTCAACCTTTCCAATCCAGTGTTTTTACTATTGTAAGATCAAATATCAATATATTTACACTTGCCTGCCATTCATCAGTGTAAAATCAATGCTTCGTTATGTCCGATAGATCATTATAGTACTCTCATTGTGAATAAGCATATCGTGCAAGCATTTTTATATTCGGCCTAGTAGCATTCTACTGACGTCATCATACCTACAGACAGTTATAATTTTCTGAGACCAGAATCAAACATTTTGAACACATGATCAAGAATTGTTAAATTATAACCCAGTTATTTAAATACCCATGATTTATTGTTTATTATACTGTTGCAAACTGTGAATTCCATCACAGTCTCTAGTCTACTGCATTCAATATTATGTAACTTCAAAGTTCTGTGTAAGATCATTACCCAGAATTAAGGGATGAACATTTCAGGGAAGATAATAATTTAAGAAATATACTTAATGTATAATTATAAGTGATCGATATTATTTCATCTTAAAGCAACCAAAGCATTCTTCAGATTTTATTATATTCCCGATAATGACTTATAGCGTTGCGATACAAGCGATCCTAAAAGCGGTAATAAGCACCAACACCGACGAAGTAAGCAATCCTACACCGATTGCAGAAATAATACTCACTCTGCAGGAAGCTATCACATGAAATCAATCACGCTTATTCTTTTTCCATTCATATCACCAGTCCTTGTTATCACTACCGTTAGCACGCAAGTCTATTTCCAGGAAGACTTTGAATGATATTATCTACCCATAGAAATTTATTCATAAATAACATCGATATAATGAATGCAACATATTAATCCAATTAATAGACAAGCCTATAAACTATCTTGATCGAGAAAACATATGAAATCAATATCAGTCACACTCATCCTATTAACTACTTTCATTTTCCATGCTAATAGTCTCGCTGCAAAACCAGCTAAAGATATCAAAGGGTCAAAAGATCATCCATTAGTATCGAGATATCCCGGCTCTATCATTCATAGTTACAATTCGACAGATTATGATGAGTATAAATTTCCTACTGGCCCGTTGGTGAATAATAAATTACCGGTAGAAACAGTAGAAGGCAAATACACAACAATTCTATATACATTACCAAAAACATTATCAACCCTCCAAGTTCTACGTAATTATGAAAAAGCGTTTAAAAAGGCAGGACTAAAAACGCAATTTTCCTGTAATCAATCAAGCTGCGGTTCCTACATGCCAAAGCAATTTATGTTCGCGCAAGGTGAAGATCATGCATCAAAAATGCGTTACAACGGAGTAGATGTTTACAATGCGACAAAAAAATCAGATTATCGTTTTTGGGCAGGGGTGCTTGATCGCAATGGCAACAAAACCTATATCACTTTCATGGTACATAAAAAGAGCTCGACAGTGCGTGCATTTTTAGATGTAGTTGAAATCAAGGAAATGGAAACAGACCTGGTAACACTAAACCTTGACTCACTCAGCACGGAAGGGAAAGTCGTATTAAGTGGTATCTTTTTCGATCACGACAAGGATGTATTAAAAGAAGGCTCCAGTGCATCCATGGAAGTTATTGCAAAATATTTGCAGGCCAATCCTAAAGTCAGGGCCTTTGTCGTTGGGCACAGCGATAATAAAGGTGGTTATGAGCATAATATGGATTTATCCACGCGACGTGCAAGCTCAGTCACCAATGCGTTATTTAAAGACTACAAGATACCGAAAAATCAACTCACCCCCATCGGCATAGGCCCGGTATCGCCAGCGGTCAGCAATGCCAGCGAGGATGGAAGAAAACAGAATCGTCGCGTAGAGATGGTTTTACAATAACGTCAATGGAAATTAATTAAGCGCCTCTAGCTGGGCATACTGGTTCATATTTATCAACCAATATGCCCAGCTCCAGAGCCACTAAACTTTCCTGTTCAGCTAGACGACAACAGGGTTTAAAACAAGCCTTTAAATTTATCCTTTAGCTTGTCTCCTACTTTCTCATCAAGCTTTTCCTTGAGCTTGGTTTTAGCTTTTTCTTTAACCTGCTCTTTTAGTGCTTCACTTAACTCAACTTTGTATTTAAGTTTACTGAAGGGACCCTCAATGCGAACCGGTATTGTTTTACCCTTGAGTTTTTTCATGGCCTCACTTTCATTCTCAGCCAATTTTTCATTGACAGTCGCTTTCACCAGGTAATTCATGCTTTCCTTACCCAGGTCTGCCTGACCCGCCCCGGTCACTACCAATACAGGGGTATCCATGTTCATATCACGATTATCGACGACACCATCCTTGACTGTTGCCGTCGCTGTGATCGAAGTGAAGCGCGTTTCATTAGGCTCTGCCGCTGGTGCAGGCAAGCCTTTGAGTAAAGCATAGGCCTGCCGAATCTTATAGGAAATATTCACACCCTTGATGCTGCCATCAAGAAATGCAATGCCAATATTGCCCGCCAGACTACTACGTAGTGCTGACATGCTGTTACCGCGGGCATTTAACTTAGCCGTCATATCCCCCTTGCCACCAATCCAGTCCAGATCGGCCAGGTCCTTGAATAAAGGTGAAGCCTGTATGCCACTGAGTTTTTCATTCATGGACACTTTTAATTCCTTGCCACGTACATCCAGTGCAATATCGCCCGCGTAGGTACCCTGGTACATTTTTGCACTGGCGGGATGAACACGAATCAAACCACCCTTGGCCGATAATGTCATATTAATGGCTTCCGAGTTCAAGTTGCTGACTTTCATTTTGCCTATTTTCAAATTGGCATTCAGGTTCAGCTTACGTAACATGTCGACGGGTAACACAATAGCATCGCTGGCCGGTTCTTTGCTGTCTGCTTTTTTCGGCTGATCAGTCACGGGTGGCAGGTAACGATCAACATCAATCTGATCAATATCCATTTGTGTACGTATAACCGGTTGACTGAAGTTGGAAACACTCATGCTACCTTTTAATGTTGTTTCATCCAGTCGCACCAGCAATTGACTGATATCCACTTTATCAGGACTTGCTTTCATGGCCAACTCAAGCATGGCTTTGCCGAATACTGTCGCATCCGTGGTGGCAGGCATAGCAATACCGAAGCTACTAAATGTTTCGCGCGGCACAAACTCAGAGCTGCTCAGTTTGGCGCTGATCTGTGGCGCCGTCATCATTTGTGTGACTTGCACATCACCTTTTAAAGTTATATTGGCCAGTTGTAATTTCAGTTGACTGATACTGGCCTGTTGTTTATCCATGTCTGCACTGAGTCGACCACCCAGCCCGAAGTGCCAACTTTTTTTGGCTTTGTTATCCTTGATATCAAAATCCAGATTCATGTCCACTGGCTTCGATGGATTGATAGCGCCGGTGTTCAATTGTAAATTGGCTATTTCATAAGCAACCCCGGCCTGATCATCACGCCATGACAACTGAGCATCTTTTATATTGATGCCACCAATTTGCAAGGACTTCAGACCTTCGCCTCCATCACCACGATCACCTTTTTCATGCTCCGGTTTACTGCCGGCTTTAAGCAGGTCATCCCAGTTGCTGACACCTTTTTTATTTTTTGCAAGATTGAGCATGACACCATCCAATGTCACGGTATCCATTTCAACGGATTTACTGAGAAGCGGCAGCACTTTTACCTTGAGATTGATCTCATCAAATTGAGCAAACGCTTGTTCACCAAAACCGGCTGCGTTACTAAGTGTTGTTTCTCCTATCGTCAGGCCTACCCAGGGGAAGAACGACAGTGACAGGTCACCCTTGATTTGCAAATCACGTCCTGTTTCCTGCTTCACATAGGTGCTGATTTTTTCTCGGTATTCATTAGTATCAATCAGTACTGTCGCCGCGACCACGGCCAACACCAACAATACAAAGATAATGCCTAAGGTAATACCTGAGATTTTTAATAACTTTTTCATTGGCGCATACCGTCCTTCGTATAACAATAATTAATTATAAATTAAACAAAAGTATATCACCCAATACCAAACTATTTATGATGAATTACGATCGTTGTGGCTGGCGAAAACTAAAAAGCCGACTAGGATTAAAATAGATCTCAGCGAATTAAATGCCCAATGGCTTTTTACGCTACCTAGTTTAGTTGATTTAGGTCAATAATTATCTCGCTCAACTGTTTAATATCGTTAAATATGAATAATACGAGGGCCTAAATCAAAGGCTTAAAAGACTTTCTGACTCAAAAAACCATAACTCATGTTTTTCAAATGGTTTGATCGTGTGTGATCGCGCCCTAGCTAATAAACGGAGGATTCTTATGAATCAATATTGTGTGATTGTTGCCAATGGAAATAAAGCACTATTCTTTACCCTCGAAGAACCTGCAATGCCCGAAGTAGAGTCCGGCCCTAACCTAATCAAACACAAAGATCTCAGTAGCCAGGAACTGAATCCGGACAATGCTACCCCCTGGAGCGAGTCTAAAAGTGGTGGTAATCGTGGCCATGGTGGCCAGTCGCATGGCTATGATGATCATCGCAGCCAGCACGATGACGATGTCGAAAGGCGATTTGCCAATTCTATTGCTGATGAATGCAAGCGCATTACCCATAACACGCGCTCGAACGTGGTTCTGGTCTCCCAAAAACGTATGTTAGGGCATTTGCGTCATGCAATTGATTCCCGCCTTCATGGCATCAACACGCATGAACTGGCCAAGGATCTGATCAAACTAAGCCCGCAGGACCTGCATCAACACCTGGCCCGTGAGAAATTGATCCCGGAACGCCGCACACCCTATATGTAAAGCTAATAACCCACTATTCAGCCGACAAAAACGCCCCATAATGGGGCGTTTTACCCGACAAACTCACCATCTCTTATACTGACAGGGAATTTAAGAGTTGACTAATATAAAGCCGAAAACTATACTTATTTGCTCAAGTATTTCCTGTAATTTTTGGAGGCAGTCCAATGGACTTAAATGTTGATGGTGAAGGTTATCTGTTAGACCGAGATGACTGGTCTGAAGAAGTGGCACGCGAACTGGCCAAACAAGATGGCGTGGAAGTAACCGACCAGATCATGGGTTTCCTGAATGAAGCACGCAGAATGTTTGACGAAAATGGCGTTGTTCCTCCCATCCGTAAATTCTCCAAGGAAATGAAGGTTTCTACCAAAGACCTTTATGATATTTTCCAGAAAGGCCCAATGAAGTTGATATGTAAATGGGGCGGTTTGCCAAAACCTACGGGTTGCGTATAAATCAGTCTTTGAAAAGCCGCTTGCCAAATTCTGGCAGGCGGCTTTTTTTATTACATTTCGGATAGTTTCCCCGTCCCCCCAAGCTCTGTCATACCGTGTGCAAGCCTGCTTTAATAATGTAAAATCACTGTCATTCTAAAAGAGTCCACTAACGATCATGACTATCAAACTGGATTTTCAACAAAACAAACCCGTGTTTATATGGCTGTTGGTCGTCTGCGTGTTGATATTCTGCATGGTGGTATTGGGTGGTGTTACCCGGCTAACCAATTCCGGATTATCAATGGTGGAATGGGAACCCATTATGGGCATTATTCCGCCACTGCATGAAGCAGAATGGCTACAAACATTCGAAAAATACAAACAATCACCCGAATACAAAAAAATAAATCTGGGTATGGACATGCATCAGTTCAAATCCATTTTCTACTTTGAATATGCGCATAGGGTGCTGGGTCGGATCATTGGCCTGGCCTTTCTACTGCCTTTCCTGTATTTCCTGATACGCAAGAAAATAGCCTGGGCCATGGCTCCAAAAATGCTGATAATGTTCATTTTAGGAGGCTTACAAGGTGTTCTTGGCTGGTATATGGTCAAGAGCGGCCTGGTGCATAACCCTCACGTCAGCCAATACCGACTCACTGCCCACTTATTGGCCGCTATCAGCATTTACGCTTATATCCTCTGGGTAGCAATGGGTATGGTTTGGGACAACAGACAGAACACCGCCGTAGCAGGCTTCGGGCGTTTGCGCATGGCCGCCTTAGGCATCACAGCGCTGACTCTGATCATGATTATTTCAGGGGGTTTTGTCGCCGGGACCAAGGCTGGTTATGCCTTTAGCACCTTCCCTTTAATGAATGGCCAGTTTATCCCGGATGGATTGTTGTCACTATCTCCCTGGTATACCAACTTTTTTGAAAATATATTGTCTATACAGTTCAACCACCGCATGATGGCTTATGCATTGTTTATTGCCATACCTGTATACTGGCTCCATATACAGAAAAGCGCATTACAGCAGCGTACAAAATTAATTGCGCATGGCTTGCTGATGATGCTTGGAATCCAGGTTAGCCTTGGCATATCAACCTTGCTTTTTCATGTACCGGTTCCTTTGGCCGCCGCACATCAGGCCGGCGCACTGATCCTGCTGTCATTGGCATTGCTGCTGAACCATGAGCTCAGGAAAACATGTCCCCCGGCATGATCCGATAGACAAGCAGTTGATCTAACAGCTTGCAATATTCAGATTAAAGGGTAAGGATAGATCAATAGACAGATAAATGGCTCTGGAAACAGTAACCCTATGAATGAACAGTCACCTATTCAAACTACGCTGACAGACTCCTTTGGACGACGCATAGAGTATATTCGCCTGTCTGTTACAGATCAGTGTGACTTGAGGTGCTTTTATTGTATGCCCAAGGGTTACCATGATTTCCAGGAGCCTGAGGACTGGCTGAGTTTTGCTGAAATAGAACGCGTCATTGCCGCCTTCGCGGAACTGGGTACCCGCAGGGTTCGCATTACCGGTGGCGAACCACTGGTACGTAAAAACCTGCCTCAGTTAGTAGACCGCCTGCATCAGATTCCCGGGGTTGATGATTTATCGCTATCAACCAATGCCACCCGCCTTGGCAAGCAGGCGCTGATCTTGCGACAAGCCGGTATTTCCCGCATTAATGTCAGCCTGGACACATTAAACGCTGAACGCTTCAAGCAAATAACTGGCGGCAAACTCGACAAGGTAATGAACGGCTTAATGGCTGCAAAAGCCGCCGGTTTCGGACCCATCAAAATCAACATGGTCGCCATGCGCGATATTAATGATGATGAAATTGAAGACATGGTGGAGTTCTGCATTGAGCATGACTTTACCTTACGCTTTATTGAAACTATGCCCATGGGTTCAACGGGTCTGGAAGCCACTAAAAACTACCTCGACCTGAAACAAGTCAAAGAGCGTTTGTCCAAACGTTATGAGCTGATCCCCGGTACTATGCCCGGTGGTGGTCCCGCTCGCTATGTCCAGATTGCCGGCACAGATTTACGCATCGGATTCATTACACCCATATCACAGCATTTTTGCGAAACCTGTAACCGCGTGCGCTTATCAGTGGATGGTACTTTGTATATGTGCCTTGGGCAGGAACACAAATTTGAATTGCGCCCATTGTTGAGAAACGGCATTAGTGACGCAGGATTAAAAGATGCCATTCTACAGGCCATTGCTTTAAAACCTGAACGCCATGAGTTTCAGGACAAGCCGCAACAGAGCGTTCGCTTTATGTCCTTAACAGGTGGCTAAAATGCACCGCTGGTTTTGAAATAGACTTTGTCGTTTTGATTATCAAAATCATAGGCATATTCCAGGCTCAGATCCAGATCAACAAACCGACGAATTTTCCAGCGCACGCCAAATCCTCCCGCCCATTTCAGGTCTGTAAAATCAATCTCACTATTGCTTGCATAGGCATTACCAACATCAACAAACAACAAACTCCTGATATGTTTCCTACCCAGTATTGGACGAAGATACTCCAGGTTTAATAATGCAAAGGCATCTCCGCTCACTTCCCTGTTATACGCTCTGAGATCACCATAGCCTTCGATAGCATAGGCATCTTCGCCAAGGTTGGATGAAGGGCCATCCGAGAAACCCAGTCTTGCCTGGATATTAAGGTTTTGATGCTCTCGCTTCAATCGCAGGAAATGGCGGTAATAAAGCAGGTGACGATTAAACTGGTAATCCGAACCCAGCAACTCCAAACCTTGTTCCAGTTGATAACCATACTGAACGCCGCTGCGACTATAGATATGATCATGTATATCCGTATAGGATATCTGTCCTAGCATGCTGATGGCACGATCATCCGTGAACGCATTGTCAAGGCCTGAAACATAGTGATAGTCACGTATGGCGATACGCATGCCTAGCCCTGCCAGCCAGCCACTGGAGGGTGCAGTTTTCTGTAGCCAACGCGATATCAGCAGGCTGATAGAAAATTCATCCTTTTTGTAATCGGCTACGGGCACGCCTGCCTGGAATGATTGCAAGGGCGCGTGTCTGATATTGACGGAAGTATTAAGATTATAGAGCGTACCGGCCACTTTTGGGTAAAAGAACCCCACACTAAGCTCATCCTGTTTGCCATCTTCTGCATCTTCAGCATCATCCTGAGTGTAGGTTAAGTTCAGACGCTGGTTTAATCCGGCGATATTATTGACTGTTAACTTGACTCCGGGTGTAATCCGGTTTCTATCACTATCGTGTGAGAAGCGTGGCAATAATAACAGGTAGCTTTTTTCAACCACAGTGAAGACCACAGCTCCAGTCTCACTGATATTGACAAGCACAGTTTTGAACAAGCCGAGGTCCAATATAGACTGGCGAGATTGCTCCAATTGAGATGGGGTAATCGTGTCTCCTGGATTGATAATAAGTTCTTGCCTGAGTATTCTTTCACGCGTGACTTTGTTACCTACAAATCGTATTTCACTGATAGTGATCGCCTGTGCAAACACCTGCATCACAGGTAACAGGCATAACATCAGAAATACATAATAACGCAGAAAAACACTCAACAATACTTACCTTTTCAGATAACGACACATGCACAGAATAACAGCATATGCATGCCAATGAACATCAATAAAGGAGAAATATTGCTTCAATATCGAACAAGCAATGCATGGGCCCATTGAGCACCTGACGGTGCAAAAATTACACTGGTTATTGAGGCGAGTAGAAAAGCACACCAGCCCGGATGAACCGACTTCGTTTATGGCAAATCAAGGGCACCCGAGCCAAACAAAATAAAAAAAGATCCTGACTGCTTAATACACACCGACTATTGCAACTGCCTGGACTCCGGATTAAAACAACATGCTGACAAGAATCTTTTCTTCAGGCCGTTGTTGATATTATTTTTATCACCAGCACTATCGCCCTTGTTGGCGCATCATGTCCTGCATCATTTTTTTTATTTCGGGGTCCATCTGCCCACCACTGGCGCCTGGCATGCCTGTGCCCATGGCTTCCTGCATTTTCTCTTCCATGCTCACTTTTCGATATCCCGAAGGTAAATTAAAACCGCCTGCTGGCAAGGCAGCATTTTTTACAATACGTCTCACTTTATCCGTCACTTGTCCATTTTGCTCGACCGTACCCAGGGGCATACCCAGTTTTTTCATGCGCCTGGCAAACAGGATATCGGCGCGATCACATTCGTTCATGAATTGAGCGCCCATTGGATTGAAATCAACCCGCGTCATTGCTTCGAGCAAATTCGCCAGATTGGCATCTTTCAATGCCTTAAGTGATACCAGCGTCTGGTTGCAGGTACGACCATTCACACTGAGAGAATATTTTTGTGTTGCATAGCCCGCTATTGTGGGTCCAGAACCCAGATGCTGGACCCTGACATTCAATCCCTTGGTAGCATCTTTTCCATTACTGGCAAAATGACTGATATCCATTATTTCTTTTTTATCCGGATCGACAATAACGATTTTTTTGTTAGCATAATCCGCGAGCATATACTCTTTACCTGGACCCATTTCAACGCGCATTTTACTGCCTTCTATCCACATTTTTTGTATGCCTGCTTCACTTTCTTCTGTTTCAACAAGCGTAGCCGCGTTTGACTGCATTGAGGTCAGGAAAACGGTCAGCAAAATGCCGGTGAATTTATAGATGGATTTCATATGCAATCTCCTTATCGATCTGGAATCAGGTACTCATTAATATTGGCTTGATTATACGAGTGTCATTCTGAGAAATACAAGAAGCAGATCACTGTTTATCGTTTAAAACACTAATAATCAAAAAAGGGTTTTAATAATTTTAACACGACAAAAGCAACAGCCGACAACAAACCCAATAAGGGAATATATACCGGATAAACAGCCACCCCTGCCGGCGCGGGATAACGTCGTTTGATATTTAACAAAGCAGCATTAATCAGTATAAACACCAGTAGGATGACAAAACTGGTATTTTCAGCCAACTGAGCAATATCCAGGTTCAGACTGAGCAATAACACTACCAGTGCGCTCAAAATCGTTGCTACAACCGGCGTATGCGTATGCCTGTTGACCTTGGCAAAAACGCTCGGCAGCCAACCTTTACGACCGAGCCCGTACAACAAACGCGAGACCATAATAATCTGTATCAGTGCGCCGTTGATGACCGCAAATACACCTATTGCCGATATTATTAATGGATCTTCACCTGTGTAATACTGATAAATCAAGGCCAACGGGGCATCGCTATTGGACAACTGCTCGGCAGGCACACCCAGTACAGCTACCAGAGCAACCAGGAAATACAATAGGCCTGATATTGCCAGTGCCATCAAAATAGCTGCAGGTAAGGTTTTATGTGGATTTTTCACCTCTTCTGCAACATTCACCATGTCCTCAAATCCAATATAGGCATAAAATGCCAATAGCCCACCCCAAAAAATACCAAGCCAGGTCAACAGGTCGGCCTGTGGCCATAATTCCGGCAGCCGGGTGGATATATTGAGCAGATCCGCACGCCCACTCCAGAGGATAAGCAGTAACCCGAATACTTCTAACAAGGTTAGCAGAACAGCGGCTCGCACTGATTCAATAATCCCCCAAATAGCCAGCGCTGCAATCAGGATAACAACAACAATAATAGTGAGTGCACGTGGGACTGGGAAAAAAACATTAAAATAACCAACAAAACCCTGCACGATCGCAGCGCTGGAAAGCACGCCTGCCAAAATAATCAACAAACCTACACCGAGGGATAAAAACCGAATGCCGAAGGCTTCGTGCAAGTAAATTGATTCACCTGCACTAAAAGGATAGCGTGAGGACAACTCCGCATAGGAAAACGCAGTGAATCCCGCCAGTAATGACGCCAGTAAAAATGAAATGGGTGCATAGATGCCGGCAACGGCTACTACCTTGCCGATTAGCACATAAATACCGGCTCCCAATATATTGCCCAGGCCATAAAACATCAGTAATGGCAACGACAAACTGCGCTTCAACTTTACCTGTTGTGTCATTGAGACAAGCACCAGGTACTGCAATAAATAACTGTTTTCAGACTAACGAATCCAGATTGTCTTGGCATTCACAAATTCCCTGATTCCATGAGATGACAGCTCACGGCCATAGCCTGATGCTTTGGTGCCGCCGAATGGCAAGCGCGGATCACTCTTGACCAGGCCATTCACAAAAGCGCAGCCGCACTCCATCTGCCTGGCTAAGCGTTCGCCACGCTCGCTGTCCTGGGTCCAGACACTACCACCCAGGCCGTAACGACTGCTATTAGCGATGGCAATAGCGTCTGCTTCATCTCTGGCACGTATAATAATGGCAACGGGACCGAATAACTCTTCATCATATGCGCGCATACCCGGTTTGACATGATCCAGAATGGAGGCTTGATAATAGGCCCCAGGATGATCTTCCGGTGCGCAACCTAGCAAAGCTACGGCACCTGCTGACAAGCTGTCCAGTACTTGTTTATGCAATTCATCCCGGAGTTCGTGGCGCGCCATAGGTCCTAACTGAGTGTCCTCATGCATTGGGTCACCCGGTGCCAGCTTAGTCACGGCTTCACGGAACAGTTCGATAAACACATCGGCTATCTCATCCACGACGATAAATCGTTTGGCTGCTATACAGCTTTGGCCACTGTTCATATAACGGGACAACACAGCCTGCGATACCGCCAAATGCAGGTCGGCATCTTCGAGTACGATAAATGCATCAGAGCCGCCTAATTCCAGCACTGATTTTTTCAATGACTTGCCGGCGACACTCGCAACGTCCATGCCAGCAGGCTCGCTACCGGTTAATGTGACCGCATGAATACGCTTGTCCTCGATCACTCTGGCAACCATCGAGGCAGGAATCATCAAGCTGCGAAAGACGTTCTCCGGAAAACCGGCATCCTGGAATATCGACTCAATGGCCAACGAGCATGCCGGTACATTAGATGCATGTTTTAGCAGACCGACATTGCCTGCAATCAGGCTCGGTGCCGCAAAACGAAATACCTGCCAGAAAGGAAAATTCCACGGCATAACTGCCAGTACAACTCCCATCGGCTGGTAGGCAACAAGACTACGCCCGGCGTCAGACTCAATTATTTCATCAGCAAGAAATTCAGCGCCCTTATCGGCATAGTACTCACACACCAGTGCACATTTTTCCACCTCGGCGCGCGCTTCCTTGATGAGTTTACCCATCTCCTGCGTGATAATGGCCGCCAGCTCATTTTTACGCTGCAATAAAATAGCTGCGGCATTGCGCATTAAACTGCAACGCTCTTGCATGGGCGTTATTGCCCAGGAATGAGAAGCATCGCTAGATGACTGCAATACCCTGTCAAGATGATTGTCATCCCAGGTATCGTATATCTTGATTGTTTCGCCACTGGCAGGATTAACTGAACGCATAGTCATTAACGAATTCTCCCAATATCCATAAAGCAGAATTTTTTCATAAAAAACAGGCTCCAATCACAGTTTTCCAAACTATTACCCTATACTTTTCGTTATTAAAAATTCGGCTTCTTTAAAAATTCTGGTACGATCACTATTATTATTGCTAAAGGTTTAATAATAATTATAGTATAAATCGATTGAGATAGATTCAATATTGAATCTTCATGGAAACCGGGATAAAGAGCATGAACATTAAAACCATTGGTATACTGGGTGGAACTGGCTTTGTCGGCCGCCATCTGTGTTTGTTATTTTCCAATATGGGTCATCAGGTTCATGTTATCTCTCGACAACCTAAAAAACACCCCGAGTTACAACTCATCCCTGGCATTACTATTGTACAAGGGAATGCATATGATAACAGTACGCTGGAAAAATTTTTCCAGGGGCTTGATGTGGTCATCAACCTGGTCGGCATTTTGAATGAAAAACGCGATAATGGACAAGGTTTTCAACACGCCCATGTTGAATTGACACATCGGGTGATACTCGCTTGTGAACACGCCAAGGTGCCAAGATTATTACACATGAGTGCACTCAATGCCGATAAGAATGCAGCCAGTTATTACCTCAGCACCAAGGGTGAAGCAGAAGACTGGGCCCACCGCGCAGGCAAATGGGGGCTACAGGTCACCAGCTTCAGGCCTTCGGTTATATTCGGAAAAAATGATTCTTTTTTTAATCGCTTTGCAGGATTACTCAAACTGACACCGTTGCTATTTCCTTTGGCCTGTGCCAATAGTCGTTTTGCTCCGGTGTACATAGGCGATGTAGGCATGGCCTTTGCTCACGCCCTGGAAGACCCCCGGACCATTGGCAACCGTTATGAACTATGCGGCCCAAAAACCTACACTCTGAAAGAACTGGTTACTTATACAGCTCAATGCTTGCAGTTGCAGCGAACTATTATAGGACTGCCTGATTTTGTATCGCGCCTGCAAGCACGCATGCTGGGCTTAATGCCGACAAAACCCTTCACAATGGATAACTACCGTTCATTACAGATAGATAGCGTCTGCACGGAAAATGGCTTCAGCTCCCTGGGTATCAAACCACGTTCGCTGGAAGCTGTTGTTCCTACTTACCTCGGCAAAGAACGTCGAGAATACCAATTAAGCAATTACAGGCAACAAAAACCTTTCAGCCTCAATAAAAAAAGCTGACGGCTTTTTTCAGCTAATTACTGCTCGATCCTGTCAATCGAGAGTTCAAGCAAGTGGACACGTCTATCTTCGGCAGTCTGCTGCATCAAGGTTTCTATCTCTTGATAAAAATTTCCGATATTACCCTGCTGTTGTTGTAACATTTTTATAAACGCCGGCACATAATCATAATAGGTTGCGATGGATTGCACTTTGGCATTGTTGACACCGGACAACATCCAGTCATCATAGACATCGTAACCTCCCCAACGCTGGCGTAATTGCAGATAAGCTGCACGCATGGATCTGAAAATCTGCATTTTGCCTTTAAACATTTCGTCCTCGGGCAATTCTGACTGATATAACTCCTGTAGTTTTTTGCGTGATGCCAGAATCAGTTCTATAAATGCTTTCTCCCGTTCAGACTCGAGTAAATATTTCTGGTATTGACCCGCATCAGTTTGTGCGTCCATCCATCTGCGCAATCCTTCCTGCTCTATTGCCTTGGCCAGGGATTCATTAAATATGGTTTCGTCTTTGATATAAAACTTCTGGTGAGCCAGCTCATGGAATAATGTGCCGACAAGATCATAGTCCTGCCAATGCATCATGGTATTCAAAACCGGGTCATCGAACCAGCCAAGCGTGGAGTAAGCCGGCACACCGGCTATATAGACATCATAACCTCTGGACTGCATGCTATCCGCGTATGCCTGCGCCTGTCCCTGGGAAAAATAACTCCTGTAGCTAACGCAGCCAAGCAATGGATAACACCATTGCCTGGGCTTCAGGGAATAAGCAGGCGTGACAAACACACTCCACATTGCATAGGGCCTTCCCAAATCAGCATAATCCTTGTAACTATCATTATCTGGCAACATGAGATCATTGACTGCAAAGACACGTGCTTTTTGTATCAAATGTAAGCGTGTCTTGATGGTGGCATCAATATCCTGATCCTTGAGCACAGCAGCGATAGGCTTACGCTTTTGCAATAATTCTATTTGCCCACCAATGGCTTGCTGATAATAGGATAAAGTGGCGCAGCCATTTAAAAACCCGGCCAATAAGGCATATAATAACCAATGCATACATCTGGCTATGGAACATGAATGAATGTTTAACATGTTTTCTACCTGTATTTTCACCAAGCGGACATTTATAAGTTGGCGACTTGTTCTACAATAAAACCCTGACAATATATTTTCTTACAGGCTTTTTTCAGCTGCAAATTCCTGTAAAGTGTCCGTCATGCCTGAAGACTGGCTCTGAAATAGTGATATAAGGATAACAAAATTAACACTAACTTATTCAATAAACTGTTACATCTTTCTGCACCTTACAGAGGAAACCTGTGACGATGAAGATCTATCTGGTCGGCGGTGCTGTGCGCGATAAACTACTGGGCTTGCAGCCACACGAATTTGACTGGGTCGTTGTTGGCAGCACCCCGGAGGAAATGCAGTCGCTGGGCTATCAACAGGTCGGCAAGGACTTTCCGGTATTCCTGCATCCGCAAACACATGATGAATATGCCCTGGCTCGCACCGAAAGGAAAACCGGGCCAGGCTATACCGGTTTCGAGGTACATGCCTCAAAAGAAGTGACACTGGAACAAGATCTAATTCGCAGGGACCTGACCATTAATGCCATGGCCGAAGATGACAACGGCGACATTATCGACCCGTTCAATGGTCGTAAAGATCTCGATGCCGGTCTACTCAAGCATATTTCACCTGCGTTTAGCGAAGACCCTGTACGTATTTTGCGCATCGCGCGATTTGCTGCGCGCTATGCTCGCTGGGGCTTTCACGTAGCTCATAACACCAATGCATTAATGCGTAGCATGGTTAGCCACGGCGAAGTGGATACACTGGTACCTGAACGTGTTTGGGCGGAAACTGAGAAAGCCCTGGGTGAAGAACATCCCGAACGATATTTTGAAGTCCTGCGTGGTTGCGATGCACTGCAAAGGATTTTCCCGGAGATCGACGCATTGTTTGGTGTGCCACAACCGGAAAAACATCATGCCGAGATAGATACCGGCATCCATGTCATGATGGTTTTGCAACAAGCTTGCAAAATCAGTGATGACAAACAGGTGCGTTTTGCCGCATTGACACATGATCTTGGCAAAGCGACAACACCAGAGGAAATATTACCCAGCCATCACGGCCATGAAGATCGTGGAGTAGAGCTGGTAAAAGCACTCTGTAATAGAATCAAGGCCCCCAATGATTATCGTGACCTCGCTATCATGACTGCGCGTTATCACACTCACTGTCATCGTGCTTTTGAACTAAAACCGGCGACATTGCTGAAGACCCTGGAAGGACTGGATGCATTCAGACGACCACAACGTTTCGAACAATTTTTACTGGCATGCATGGCCGATGCAAGGGGACGCAAGGGGCACAGTGAGGATGACTACCCACAAGCTGACCTGTTCAGACGATTATTCAAAGCTTGTCATGACATCGATAATCAGATGTTTATAGAGCGCGGACTGCAAGGTGCTGAATTTGCCCAGGCACTGCATAATGAACGACTAAAGCGCATTCGTGCAACCAGAGAATCCTGAATAACAATCCATAGCATTAACATCTGGCTAATAGCTCATGCAAATGAGCCTGACATAAGATTAGAAAATGCCGGTTTTTACAGACTATGGTTTACGCAGCACACTGTGCTCAAGCCGCCTTAATAATTGATCCATTCCGGCCGCAGCCGCAAACCATCCCAGTATGACACCTGTGGCATTCGCTGCCATATCAGCTACTTCGTAAACCCTGACGCCACCATAACCCTGTATGAACTCGAGTGTTACTCCCATGAGAATAAATAAACACGCAATCACAAGGCGTGTTTTATTGTTATTGAATATTTGTGTGAACCACAACATCAAACCAAAATAGCCTAATGCATGGCTTATTTTGTCGTTCAGCAACTTACCCATTGCCGGCATGCCCTGTGTGGTCAGTGAAAGATAAATGATCAGACAAACGATACTCAAACCAATCACCAGCCATAATTGGTGATAGTGTAATCGCGCTGTTTGTGTTTTATGCATGGCTAAAAAAATCCGGACTGATGATGAGGATTGCAAAAAGAACTGCGCCTAAGACAAAACGATAAATGACAAATGGCAGCATACCTATTTGTTTGAGTAATTTCAGAAAAAAGTGAATGCACGCATAGGCCGTGATCGCGGATACAATCGTTCCCACTACCAGTACATTCAAGGAAAAAACTTCATCACTGCCCAATAATTTCACCGCCTGTGATCCACCTGCCAATATAATAATAGGAATTGACAGCAAGAAAGAAAAGCGTGCAGCTGCATCTCGTGTCAGTCCGAGCATCAGCCCTGCTGTCATGGTAATGCCTGATCGTGAGGTACCGGGAATCAGCGAAACGGCTTGTGCGACACCAATAAAGACCACGTCACTCCAACTCAGGCTATGTTCATTGCGCTGCCGTTTTCCCATCGCATCTGCCCACCATAGCAATGCACCAAACAACACGGTGGTAGTGGCAATCACCATCGGTGAACGCAAATGAGCCTCGATCAAATCTTGCAGGAACAGGCCCGCGAGCCCTGCTGGTATCGTTCCCAGTAACACAGCCCAGGCCAGACGGCTTTCGCCCAGCATTTGCTTTTGCCTGATGGATGCGCCCCAGTCACGCGACATACTCACTAACTCATGGCGAAAATAGCTCACCACAGCGATTAAGCTACCCAGGTGCACAGCCACATCAAATGCCAGACCCTGGTCTGCCCATCCAACCAGTTTAGGCAGCAAAATCAGGTGTCCAGAACTTGAAATGGGAAGGAATTCGGTAAACCCTTGCAATAGTGCAAGGTATACGGCGTGCAAGATATCCATTTTAACTCAATTAAATGCCATTATTTTGTGTCATGATATCCCAGCTGTCAGTAAGTCACTACCGTTTTATTAACAACAACTTCTCGTAACTGGCTTCAGCGCTTCTATAGTGGCTGATTGCACGTAATCTTCAACACCCCTGCCGGGCGCCCAGTCCTTGATAAATGATTTAGAAGTATCCTTGGGTGAAATTTTTACATCGCGAAATCCAGCTTCAAGCATCATCTCAGCCAGGTCGTCAATCAGTGTGGCCCCCGCCATGCAACCGGAATAAAGCGCCAGATCATTACGTATTTCATCCGGTAGTTCCATACTGGCAACGATATCCGAAATAGCCAGTCGCCCACCTGGTTTTAACACTCGCCACGCTTCACTAAAGACCCGTTGTTTTTCCGGAGACAAGTTAATCACGCAATTGGAAATAATAATATCGACACTAGTATCAGCAATAGGCAGATACTCGATTTCACCGAGTCGAAACTCAACATTGTTATGCCCGGCCTGTTCAGCATTAGCACGCGCCTTAGTGATCATCGATGGCGTCATATCGACGCCAATCACGCGGCCTATATGACCCACTTCAGCTGCCGCCAGGAAAGCATCAAAACCGCCACCACTGCCCAAGATCAACCACCACTTCGCCTGCTTGCAGACTGGCAATAGCACGAGGGTTACCACAACCCAGTCCCATATCTGCTCCCTGTGGCACGCTATTAACATCCTCTTCTGAATAGCCCATACGCACCGAGTTCACTGCATTGATAGCAGGATCCGCCGCTACTCCACAACAGCTTGATTCGACACCACAACAATCGCCTTCATTGCTGGCCTCAGCCACTTCGGCATAACTGGCCCGTACATTTTGGCGAATTTCATCGGCTTCTCTTTGATTCATGACTGTGCTCCTGTATCTGTCGCAAAAAACGCCGACAATTTTTCCAGTATTTGTGGTTCTATCCAACATTCAACATGCTGCCCATTGCGTCGCATATTAATCAGACCTGCGCGATGCAACTCCTTGATGTGATGTGACAACGTCGAGGCAGCCACATTGAGATCTGCACCCAGATCACCTACACAACATACATTGATATCATCCTGGTGACAGATCGTACCCGGCGAGCAACACTGCGTTAGCTGCAGAAAAATCTGCAGCCTGTTCGGATTCGAT
>CAWECS010000004.1:0-143593 GCA_963807455.1 uncultured Gammaproteobacteria bacterium
AGCTTCCCCCAATAAAACGGACGATTTAATTGCAGGCATATTTCTCTTCGTATTCTACAGGTGTCATGTAGTTTAAAAAAGCATGCCTGCGTTTTCTGTTATAAAAAACTTCAATGTATTCAAAAATACTTTGCCTTGCCTCTGCTCTTGTTTTGTAATCTTCGTGATAAACAAGTTCGTTTTTTAGCGAACCAAAGAAACTTTCAGCAACCGCGTTATCCAGGCATTCACCTTTACGACTCATACTGCAACGAAGCTTGTTATCACTCAGTTGTTGTTGATAACCACCTGATGCATAGGTGCTGCCCTGGTCTGAGTGCACGATCACGTCTTTAACTTCACCTCGTCGCCAGATGGCCATCGTTAATGCATCTTGCACGAGTTCCGTATTATTTCTGTTGCTCATGGCCCAGCCAATCACTTGTCTGGAGAACAGATCTAATATCACCGCCAGGTATAACCAGCCTTCTCGTGTCCCTATAAACGTTGTATCAGATACCCAGGCCTTATCATGCTTATCAACAGTAAATTGCCTCTGAAGCAAATCAGGTGCCGGCTGCATCGTGTTTTTCGAGTCGGTGGTAATCACAAACTTTCGCGCCATCTTTGACTTGATATCGGCCGCTTTCATTAAGCGCGCAACTCGATTCACACTACAGGTTTCACCTTCAGCAACGAGATCCTCATGGATCTTGGGCGAACCATAGACTTCCTCGTGATTGCTGATGAGAATGCCTAATCTTTTCTGTTAACGCTCTGTTTTCACGACTCCGGTTACTTTCAGGTCGATCCAGCCAGTCATAATAACCACTGGGTGACACGTCTAACGCGTCACAGAGTCGTATTAGTTTGTATTCTTTGCGATGACTTCGAATAAATTCGTATTTCAGTCCAGTTCCTTCGCAAAGAATACTGCGGCCTTTTTTAGGATTTCATTCTCCTCTTTGACACGCTTAATCTCCTGCTTGATCTTAGCCAATTCAGATTGATCTTCTTTCTTGGGCCGACCTTTCTTGGCTGAAGGCACATCACCTTTTTTAGTCATCTGTTCTTTCCACTTATAGAGTTGGTTGCGTCTGATACCTAAGTTGCATCGCTATTTCGCTGGCTGGACGATCTGATTCATCCATCAGGCGTAGGGCTTCTAGCTTAAACTCTTTTGTATACGTATTATAGGGCTTACGTTTTGCTGTCATTGGGACACTCCTTTGAGAGACCTTAGTCTCTGATTAAAAGTGTCCGTTAAACTGGGGGAGGTTCACTCTGACCCCATTTTTAACCTCGGACCCCTTGAAATTGGTTAATGATGAATCACTCCAATTTTCTGATTCCAGTAGTTTTACTCACGCCAAAATATTGATATTATTTAACATACAATAAATCAACTACGTATGATGAAATTACAGCATAGAAGGATGTTGAAGTGGCACCAGAACAAGCAGATGTGAATAACATCGAACCCAATTTGAGTGATACCGAACTTCCTGAACACAGTGAAGATGTACGGATCGGAAATGATCTACTGGCAGCCACGAAACCATTTGCCCAGGAATCAAGGGCGAAAAGCTGGTGGCACGTTGGTACCACATTCAGTCTGATGATCGCAGTCTTGATCGGGGCCGGGGTCTCGCCCTGGTGGCCTCTGCGGTTGATACTCTCAATACTGGGAGCCCTGCTAATAGTACGTACCTTCATTACCTACCATGACTACATGCACGGGGCGATCCTGCGCGATTCGCGTCTTGCCTGGTTCCTATTTCATCTATATGGTGCCTTTGGGCTAACACCTGCCAGTTCCTGGAACAAAAGCCATAATTATCATCATGGTCATATCGGCAAGATTAGCATTGCGAGCGTTGGTGCATTTCCTGTCATGACCACAAAAATGTGGCATGAAGCAACGTCTGCAGAACGCGCAAGTTATCGTCTGTCGCGACATCCATTGGTTGTAGTGTTTGGCTATATAACGATCTTTGCGTTTAGCATTTGCTTATTGCCCCTTTTACAACATCCATCAAAACACCTGGATTCGCTATTGTCGATTGTTGCACATGGCGGATTGATTGCAGTATTGTGGATGTTCGGTGGTGCTGATACGGCATTTTTTGTCGTTTTTTTGCCGATGACCATAGCCAGTGCACTGGGTTCGTATCTCTTTTTCGCTCAGCATAGCTTTAAACGCATGCATATTATTTCGCCTGAGGCCTGGACGTTCTATCGAGCGGCACTGGAATCCTCAAGCTACATGCGACTCAATAAGCTCATGCAATGGTTTACCGGCAATATCGGCTATCATCATATTCATCATCTGAATATACGCATCCCGTTTTATCGTCTGCCTGAAGCTATGGCGGCTATCCCGGAACTTCAATCACCAGTAGTTACCACGCTTGCGTTACGGGATATCATTGGCTGCTTCAAATCCAGTTTGTGGGATGAAGATTTGCAGCGTATGGTTTCTTATCGTGAGGCAGCTAACGCTTAAACTAAAAAATCCCGGCACTGGTAATGCTGAGACTAAAAAGCGGCTAACGCATACATGCTTACCGATCATTGGTCAATCGAGTCTGATAATTATAAGCCTGTTGTTTCTAATATTAGAGTAAACTGTGCTCTGACCCCAAGGCCACTCTTTTATTGTCCTTTTATTATACTGAGGAGGCTTCACCCTCCCCCCATGAATCCATCAGCAGAAGTGTCTATTAAATGACTATTTACACTACTAATTCTGTGCTTATATGACAATATTTTGTCTTCTGTAACAATTTTCACACAACATGCCACTCAAACCAGTAGCCAAACCCCTTATGAGACTTGATTCACCAGGCTTTTGTGATTCCGTTCACATTTGGCATGCCAAATGCATCTCAACAACCATAATGTCAAATTGACAGGTTAGGAGTTCTGATAAAGGCAATGCTTCCCGAAAGGGAGTAGACGCAAAGTTACCGGTCTAAAGGGGCGACACCCAATGGCAGCGGGACTACCGGAACTTCCAGGTAATCAGAGATTGTACTCCTGACCACATATGTAACCACACTTGTGATAAATGGAGTACGACAATGATATACAAAGCGAATAGATACAGTAGCTATGTCTTTGTAAACCGCGCACTAACCATCATATTTATATTTTTGCTCCTAAGCCTTGGTGTTGCCCCATCAGTACATGCTGGGAACTGGAATATAATCATTAACGGTAAAGCTACCCACTTCGACGATGCACCTGTCGGCACCAGTTTCAATGAAAATAACTGGGGAGCCGGTTTGCAGTACGATTTTGATGAGATTGATGGCAAGTGGGTGCCTTTTGTTTCCGCTAACGGCTTCAAAGACTCTTTTAAAAATACTTCCTACAATGCAGGTGGTGGCGCCATGCATCGTTTTAAATTTAAAAAGGGCTGGCATTTTGATGCGGGGCTTTATGCCTTCGTCATGACACGTAAAGATGTAAAGGACAACTCCCCCTTCATGGGAGTATTACCGGTATTCTCTGTGGGTACGGACATGATTTCAGTCAACATATCATTCGTCCCCAAGGTACGACCAAAATTCTCGAAACTAATGTTCGTTCAACTGAAGATCAATACGAAAATTTTTGATTAAACATATTTACAATCGATGGATGAGGTCAGTCAAGGGGTCAGAATACTTGATCACTTAGTATCAAGCATTTTTTCAAATACTCTGGGCCCATTTATGCCTTTATCGTCCGATGCTTCCCTATCTTATTTGGATACACCTGCAGATAGTTTCATCAAATAACGTGTAAGCAGTGGATCGTCACGCTCCAGAACATCATCAGAGCTTTTATTTCCCGCGACATACTTGTCCAAAAATGCGATCGAGTATCGTCGGATAAGCGCAAACTGTTTCTCAGTGCCGCTCAATAACCTTGCACCGAGTTTGTTCGTAAAGCGATTATTGAACGAAAAATGGCTGGCTTTCTTTACCTCAAGGAAGTATTTCGGCGTCGACAAGTTTGTGTAAATCTTTGCTGAAAGATCCGCCATCGTTTTGGATCCGCGCTGTTGCTGTTGTTCCCGTTCTCCCATGAACAACATGGATGGAATCCGAACATTGGCAAGCTCGTCCTCCGTGAACAAATACCCACCGGCACCTGTTGAGAACAACAAAACGGCCTTTATACGCGGATCATGACGTTCCTTGATAGTACCGCTAAGCCCTAATGCCGTGAACCCGCCAAAAGAGTGTCCACCGACAGCAATGCGATCCCTATCAACTAGCTTACCGAACGGTCTGGAATCCAACATGCCGTCCAGTGCAAGTTGCATCTCGTCCAGGCGGTACAAGTACTTGCCGCGATCAACGGGACCTGTGGCCGCTATCTCCTTTGCGTGCTGCAGTAAACCGAGACGGTCGAAGTCTTTCTTTTGGCCGGTACGTATGCGAACTGCTGAATGCCTGTCATGGTGGTCCGGACATACCACGATCCAGCCACGAGCGGCGAGCGCTTCGGTAAAGAATACAGCACCGAGTCCACTGCCCCCATATCCGTGAGAAAAGACCAGTAAGGGATAGGGGCCGCCTTCGGCAAGGGGCGCTGCATCGACAGCAATATTACCGTTTGTTGGCCCTCCGTAATTGTACGACATTGGTTGTGCTGCGGTTGGATACCAAACGGCCACGGTCAGTGTTCGCTCTTGTCTGCCCTTTTCATGCTTTAGATCGAGCACCTGATATCCGACCTTAAACAAGGGCCGGGGCTCAGCAGCGCTAGATCCTGAATCAACAACCGCACAACTCAGGATGCCGAAAACAAGGAAGACTCCGATTAAATATGCTATCAGAGAATAGACAGTCTTTGACTTCCGGATTCCTGGCATATTGATTCCTCAAACCCCAAATATTGTTATAGCTAAAAGCTAAATAGGACACGCATAATAATACTCTCTCGGTCTTCATTCCAGACGCGACAGCACATCCTTCCATGCGGTCGTGGTTCGTAATGAGAATTAGATATTTTAACCATTATTATTCAATAACTTAAATATCCTGCTCTCACTCCAGCTTGCGTCAAAAACCGTAGAAACTCGCTGAGATTATTTTCAGCTTTTCGATATATACCATCGACTATAGATGACGGTAAAAAAGAACACAGCCAACTTTGCCAGCAGTACATAAATACCAGCCCCTGCTATGGTATCAATACAGCAGTAGATAGTGTGAGCTAAGGAAATAGTGTGTTTTGTTGAATTTCGGTATTGGTATGCATTAGATGAGTCTGGCTTGATTTGATTAATTCATCCTATAGCAACGGTTATTCCGGTACTGCTCTCAAAACAGACACCATACCAGGTGATTAAAATAACATATTATAATCATGGACTCTACGTCGCTAAACTATGCTTGGAGTTCGTTAAATTACCACTATACTAAACAGACATATTGCATTATTTTAGGTGGAACATGACAGAACATCATGACGTACTTGAAGAGCTGAATAAACAGGCCCCATTACGCGACAAATTAATCGCTGCCCATCAATCTGTGAGTGAAGTTTTTCCCTTTATAGTCCGAATTGCTATTGCCATATACGACCCTGACACTAAAATACTGAAAACCTACTTACATAGTAGTGGTGATGATAACCCTCTGGATCATTACCAAGCTCTGCTCGATGATGCCCCTTCCCTGAAAGCAATTCTAAAAAAAGGTTTGCCACGTGTTGCTAACAATCTGCTTACGTTTGAAGATGGACAGCATGAGCATACCAAAAGAATTGGTCGTCAAGGTTATGCTGCCAGCTATACATTACCTATGTATAACAATGGTACATTTTTTGGCTTCATCTTTTTTAACTCCGATGCGAAAGACGTATTTACCGAAACCGTCTTACGTCAAATAGATATTTATGGCCATATGATCTCCTTAATGGTGCTTAACGAGTTAACTTCTATCCATACTTTAACGGCTGCCGTTAAGACCACAGGAAGCATTACTCATATTCGCGATCCTGAAACAGGCAGCCATCTTGATCGCATGTCCCGTTACAGTCGTCTTATCGCCACCACATTGGCAGATAAATATGATTTAGATGATAGTTACATTGAACATATATTTATGTTTTCCCCATTACATGATATCGGGAAAATAGGTATACCTGACAATATTTTACTCAAACCTGCAAAACTGAATGACAACGAAAAAGTCGTTATGAAAACACATGCCCGCATAGGTCGCGAAATGATTGATGATCTTCTTAAAAACTTTGGTCTTGAGAATATTGAATACATGGATATGCTACGCAATATAGCAGAGTTCCATCATGAAGCTGTTAATGGAAGTGGATACCCGTCAGGAATAAAAGGAGATGAAATTCCTATTGAAGCCCGTATCGTTGCGGTTGCAGACATATTTGATGCGCTAACCAGTCAACGTCCGTATAAAGAAGCATGGGATAATGAAAAAGCCATTCATACCCTTAAAAAACTGGCAGGGGAAACACTTGATCAGGATTGTGTTAATGCATTGCTCAAAAACATCGATCAAGTTGAGCAAATCCAGCAGCGGTTTATTGAAAATACTTATGGATAACTCGTTTAAATAAAGTTTGCAACACTAGTATGGGCAGACCACCAAAATTTGTTCTGAACCTTTCCATGTATGCTGCCACCGTCACAGGTTCCAACGTTCTTCGCAGCAAAGTTGCTTGTCGAATATAAAAACGGAATCAGAGAACAATGCTTTCTAATTTTAAACTAAGCGATCACGAATATTAGAGTCAACTGTTCTCTGACCCCCTTTTTTTCTATGCGTTATTTGCGCATAACTGATCCCGGCAAAAGTCCGGCAGTATCAAATAAGGGGTGTCTCAGAATATTTCTGCTTGCCAATAAGCAAAGCGGTTTGGTGCCGGGCAATCTATATCTCACAGCGACTTTTTACTGTGAAATAGTGAATAAACCGCAGGCACGAGCAACAAGGTTATGAGTGTCGAGGCCGTGAGCCCACCCACTACAGCGCGAGCCAGTGGCGCTTGCGCATCCGCACCCTCACCGATACCTAAGGCCAGTGGCAGCAAAGCCAGAATGGTAGTCAGGGTGGTCATCAGGACAGGGCGCAGACGTCGCCGGCCTGCTTCGAGCAAGGCGTCACGGGTATCCATACCGGCACGGCGCAACTGACTCGTCTGGTCGACGAGCAAAATAGCGTTATTGACGACAATCCCTCCGAGCATGATACAGCCGATGGCTGATTGAAGATTGAGTGTAGTATTCGTCAGCACCAGTGTTATTAGCACGCCGACTGCTGCCACCGGCACCGAAAGCATGACAATCAGCGGATCGCCAAACGATTCATATTGCGAGGCAAGTACCATGTACACCAGCAGCAGGGCCAGCAATAGCGAGATGAACATTTCATGAAAAGCCTTCTGCTGCTCCTCGTAGTTACCGGAAATTAGCAAATCATATCCTACCGGGCGCGGGATCTTATCGAGTCGCTTCTTCACATCTTCCGCCACCGAACCAAGGTCGCGCCCGGAGACATTGGCCGTTACGGTGACCAGTCGCTGCTGATCCTTACGATCAATTGTCACAGGACCACGCCCGCTTTCGGTTGACACCAGGTTGCGTAGCACCACCATATCACCGTCCGGGGTGCTAAGCTGTAAATCCAGTATCTCGTCCAGCCCACGTTTTTCCGCATTTTCCAACTGCACCAGGATCCTGTATGAATTACCTGCTACACGATATTCACCGGTCTTGGTTCCAGCCACAGCGGTTTCAATGGCTTTACTCACATCGCGTATCGTCAATCCCAGGTCCGCCACCTTGTCCCGGTCGATGTGCAGTTCCTGTTGCGGAATACCCGCTACGCGACTCAACTCCACATCGGTAACACCATCCACATCCTCAATACTCTCGGCAACCTTATGTGCCAGCACGCCCAGCGTTGCAAGTTCGAAGCCCCGCACTTCCACGGTAACGCCTTCAACGGCCGCCAGGATGCGTTCGAGCAAAAACTGCCCTTGCGGTGCGCGCACCCGAATCTTCATACCGGGAATACCATCCTGCAAACGTTTGCGCAGGTCTTCAGCAATCTCGACATTGGAACGTTTTCGTTGCGTGGCTGGCAACAAAGAAAGCCGGATCTCTCCACTGGCTGTGGCGCTGCCACGCGTACCGGAAGTGACAACACTGGCTACGGAAGAAACCGACTCAGGTACGCTATCGTATACAATCTCTTCGAGTATCCGGGTCTGGCGGTCGATCAAATCCAGACGTGTACCGACTTCCATCTCACCTTTCACTCGTACCTCACCCTCGTCACTAGGCGGCATGAACTCGGTGCCTATCATAGGTAACAGCAACAAACTGGCAGAAAAAACAGCAACCGCGAGCAACACGGTGGTGACACGCAAACGCAACACATGATGAAGTAGTTTCTGGTAAGTATTTTCCAGGGCTTCAAATAGTAGATCCAGTGCGTACTGCAAGGCGCGCGCTCCAGCCTTTTCTTTCAACGACCCGATGCGCCAGGAATTTGGAGGCCATCATGGGTACCAGGCTAAGGGAAACAAGCAGTGAGCAGGCCAGGGAAAACATGATGACAAACGCGAGCTCCTTGAACAGCACGCCAGATACACCATGGACGAAGATCAGCGGCAGGAATATCACCAGCGTGGTCACAGTTCCGGCTATAACAGCAGATGCCACTTCCCGCGTTCCCTTTTCGGCGGCCACTTCGGCCTCTTCATTGTGTTCCTGTTGACGACGAAAGATGTTTTCCAGTACCACCACCGAGCTGTCCACCATCATGCCTACACCCAAGGCCAGCCCACCCAGCGTCATCAGGTTCAAGGTAAAACCCCCGGAGTACAGTAATGCAAAGGTTGCGATTACCGAGATGGGAATGGCAACCGAAATGACCAGCGTACTTCGCAAATTGCGCAGAAAAAACAGCAGCACCAGCACCGACAGTGATCCACCATACAGCACCGATTTCGATACATTGGCAATGGCACGCTGGATGAAGTTACCCTGATTAATGACCGGTACAATACGGATCTGGGGGAATTCCGCGTTAACAGACTCCACCTCATCCAGTATGCGGCGCGCCACTTCCACTGTATTGGCATTGGCCTGTTTACGAATGGCCAGGCGCAATCCACGTTCACCATTGATACGGACCACTCGAACAAGTTTTTCATAGGTGTCTTTGACTTTGGCCACCTGCCCCAGGGTCACCACGACTCCATCCCGGCGACCAATGACCGTATTACGGATCTGATCGAGATCAGTGAACTCGGCGGGTGCCCGTAGCGTCACTTCATAGCGGCCCCGCTCAATTTTACCTGCGGGCAAGTCAAGATTAGCATCACGTATGGCGTCAAGAATTCCATTTAACGGCAAGCCCAGTGCATTGAGCTTGACGGGGTCGAGTTCCACGCGAACCTCGCGGTTGAAACCGCCCCATGGGTCCACCTGCGCCACTCCGGGGATGCGTGCGAAGCGATAACGGATCTGGTCCTCGACGGTCTGGGTCAGCTCCACCGGATCAAGCTTGCTGGAGATACCCAGCAATACCACGGGAAAGGTATCAACATCAAATTTGCTGATACGCGGCCCGATAATGTCATCGGGTAACTCGCTGATCTCGTCCTGAAGGGTGGCAAACACGTCCATTGCAACCGCATCGAGGTTAGTACCCCAGGCGAAGCTAACCCTTACCCTACTGTTACCCTCATAAGACTTTGAGGTCATTTCCACCACACCCGGCACGGTCGCTACGATCTCTTCGACAATCTGGGTGATCAGACGCTCCATGACGATGGGATCAGCGCCCTCGTATTGTGTGCGTACAGTGATGGTCGGTAATTCGATGCTTGGCAACAGATCAATTTGCAGACGAGTCAGAGACATTATACCCAGGACAACCACTATCATGGTCACCATACTGGTGAATACGGGACGTCGAATACTCGCCCGTGCAAGATTCAAGGAGCGGCTCCTTTGCCTTCGTTGGTAATGGAAATGACCGAATCATTATCCAGCAAATGCTGACCCAGGCTCACGACGCGGTCACCAAGATCACTGGCAATAACCTGTACGCGCTGATCCTCCCTGATACCCACCTGCACCACTGTCCAAATGACCTTCCTGCCATCTGCAGAGACGACAAACACCCCGTACTTGTTGTCACGTTTTACCAGTGCGCTCTCCGGTACGATAGTGACATCCACAAGCTGGTCCAGTACCACATCGGCACGAACAAACATACCAGGCTTGAGGCGCAACTGTGGATTGGCAACCCGAAGTTCCACCTGTGCCTGGCGTGTACTCTCACTAAAGACCGGCGCAATGCGATTAATTCGACCCTCAAATGATTCGTCGGGATAGGCATCGGTGCTCAACAAAACAAGTTGGCCGGGCTGCAGGCGTGCATAGTTTTTCTCAGTGACAAAGAATACCGCCTTTACCGGATCCAATTCCACGATACGCAACAGCGCAGTATTGGCAGACACTGTCTGGCCTTCATTCACATAGCGTTCCGCCACAACACGCTGGTCACTGCCATTGCGCCAGTCCGCCGTCACCTCAGTGTAGCCCCGGCGGATGCGAGAGGCCTGTAATGTCGCTTCAGCACGGGTCAGTTGTGCCCGAGTGACTTCGAGATGTGCCTGCTTAGCCAATTGATCTGCCCTGGCCTGTGTCCAACTGTGATTCGGTAGCAACGCCACGCTTACGCAGATTCTTGATGCGCTTCAATTCTCGCGCGGCCAGCTTCAACAGGCTTTCGGCTTCGGCCAGATTGGCCTTGGCCACCGCCAGGTCTGCCTGAGCCTGCAGCACCGACTGTACATACTCGTCATTGTCTAACCGGGCTACCACCTGACCACGTTTTACGGTATCAGCCAGGTCAACGTTCAATTCCTCAATGCGCCCGCTCACCTTGGGTGCAACCACGAATTCCGCCATGGCCGCCACCGCACCGGTGAACGTACGCCGCAGATCAATAGAGCCACGTTCGATGGCTGCCACTTCCACGGGCACGACACGGTTAACACGTGAGCGTTTTTCAGTGTCTTGTTTATGCCCGCCAATATATAGCCATGTCAAAAGACCGGCCACAAGCAGGATTGCAAACAGTATCCAAATTTTCTTGCCCATAAAGCTCCCGGGTATTTATCAAGGCGAGTAAGAGAACAATAAATATAAGCCTGTCGTCTTGGTATTACAAACCCATTATCTCACATATCGGACAGCATAAACCAAAGATTGCTCTGTCTATTAAACCACGCAAGAATAATTAAAAAAACCAATAATGCAGATACCGCTTACGAGCATGTACCTCCTTGCGAGAACACCTACAGTTAAGCAGGTATTACTAAAAAAAGGGGGTTGGTGACAAAGGTAGCTAAAAGCTAAATACGAAGCTAAATAGGACACCCGTAATAATATTATGTATATCGCAGTATTGTTTGCTCTGTATTCTATTGAGCTGAATCAAAAGAGCAATGAAATATATAAATCGAGGTTATGCTTTTCTTAAGATGGGTGTCTATTTTAAAAATTGTCAGTGCATTAAGCCCGCTTCACGAAAGTAACGAACAGCACCAGGATGCAGGCGTGCAGCGGGAACTTGTGCCACAGTATTTTGCGCACGTGTATATTGCCCTTGTTTAAGTCGCTTTGCCAATGCGGTTTCACCTTGATGAATTGCACGCGCCAAACGATACACAACTTCATCTGACAGCTCCGGCCTGACCAGGATCAACGACCAGAGTCCAATTGAATCAACCTGCTTTTCTTGCCCCTTATATGTACCTGCCGGTACCGACATTTTTTTCAAGTGTGGATGTTTAACAAGAATTTTTTTAATCTGCGCGGGAGTCGGTGCAATAAAACGCCCACCCGCGGGACCGTTACTCACTTTTACAAAACCCGGCCAGCCTATACCTGCACCCCAGAGGGCTTCCACCTTTTTATCCAACACCAGGCGTGGACCTTCCGCAGCCTTGTTGAGGATCACCTGGCCAAAGTCACGCTTCGAATTTAAATCCAGACCATCGAGGACATCATTGACCAGAATGCGTAAACCGGATGCCTGCGTACCAAAGGCTATGGGTTTACCCTTGAGATCTTCAATACTTTTATAATTTGAATCAGCACGCACCACAAACATACCCGGGTTCGGATACATCACCGATAATATTTTTAAATTCACCTTTGCACGCCCGATACCATCCAGCGCCTGCCGGGCCGCATTGCCCTCCACCTGACCGATATCGATTTTACCCTGCTCCAAAAATGGTAAATTCTGTTTACTGCCCTTGGTAGCCATCGCTTCCACCACCAGACTACTATCGACAGAGTTAATCACTTCGGCAAGATGGCTGCCAAAAAGCTGAAAGCCTCCTCCCTTGGTAGCGGTACCCAGCACTACCTTAGTTGGGGTGCTCTCTGCCAGCACCACACCACTCGCAAGGGTATGAGACGACAATAATAGAAAAATAAGGATAAAAGGCTGTTGGCGATGGCGAATCATTGTTTGCATCCTCTCTTTATTATTTAGCTATAAGTAAAAGATAGCATGAAGGTTGCGAAAGTATAGGAACGACATCCTGGTATTTGAGGGGGTCGCCCATTTGCCCGCCGGGGCCAGAGAACAATTGTTTTTAATATTAAAATAAGCAATCACAAATATTAGAGTCAATTGATCTCTGACGCCCTTTTTTCCTTTTTTTATATAACGTCACACACCGCTACTTACATTCTGCAGTAGCACACCTGCCCAACACCATATTAATAAACGTTTGCCTTACATCATTGCTGTTATCACGAAAGAAACGATAATCGGCATGGTCTTGTGGATGTTCGGCATTAATGACTATACCCCATAGTGGCTTGGCGCTAACAGGTAACATACTATAACGTATATCACCCAACACATTTTTCTGCGATGGGTCAAAGGCGATAAAACCATCTGAAAACTTCATGAAACGTTGAATGTCTGCATGCAATAACGAGGTTGGATCAAGCCTTGGAAGGTCCTGTTGTGTTACCATTGTTTTAACTGACTCGCCTTCATAGATTATATTTTCACTGAATAATCCAACCCGAACAGCATCAACGTAAATACGATGCTCAAACATATAGACCGAACGCCATAACACCACGTTAGCGAGCGTTGGTTTGATGATATGTTTTACGGCCACATGTCCCCGCTTCTGTATTAATTCTTGAGCTAGTCCCTGTGCACGTTGTAACTGTACAAAACCCAGCACCAGATAAGCACTACACAATAACAAACCAATATGGGCTAAGCGTTTACTCTTGATACGTAGACCCAGCAAGAGTGACATCAGCAATATTAATGTGAACACGGGGTCTATGATCGAGATAATATTAAATGCTATACGCTCGTCAGATAGCGGCCAGAAAAGATGCGTTCCATAACTGGTACAGGCATCCAGCACACCACTCATACTGTAACCAGCTAAACAAAACAGGTAGAGGCGGCCCGTACTGATACGGGACTTAAGAAATGGCCACAATAGAATCAGCGCTATTGCCGCCCCAACAGGGATAAAAAACAGTGAATGTGTAAAATGGCGATGATACTCAATATTCAGCAATGGGTCATTGGCTGAACTTATTAGAATGTCCGCATCCGCCAGCAACCCTGCGATAATACCAATAAATGAGGCGAGCTTTTTTTCTTCTTTTTTGGCCACTGATTGCGCTAACACGCCACCCAGCAAGCCCTGGGTTAATATATCCATGTACTACTCATGATCATTAGCTTTAATTTCAATATAGATGCGAGAATTCAATAGAATACCCATAATAATATTTGACAACTCACACAATCAACAACAATGTAATATTAAATATGGACAAACCGATTGAAAAAACGGGGTCAGAGCCATTTATATACTAAAATCATACTCTATCATCATTTAATGGGCTCAACCCCGAATGGCACTTACTTAAGCCGAAATACGTGTCCTTGCGAGGTAATAGGCCATTCAATAGAAAAACTAAAGCGGTCTAATAGGCCATTCAATAGAAAATGCTAAAACGGTCTAATAGGCCATTCAATAGAAAATACTAAAACGGTCTAATAGGCCATTCAATAGAAAATACTAAAATGGTCCAATAGGCCATACCATTGAAAAGTAAATTGGTGGTCATAGCGAAACAATCTCCCCAAAATTGTAGCAAACATCGCGTTACCAGGTATATAGATATAGCCGAAGCATATTGCTGTGAGGGAACTTGACATGGCGAGAATACGTTGGCATTGAAGTGCATTTTTTCTTAAGTGAGTGCCATTCTGCTCTGACCCCACTTTTGCGATTGATTTGATATGGGCGTCAGATCACGCTAAAGTCACAATAATCGATAAGTCCTCATCACTGCTACAACAAATTGAATTCTTCAGCAAATAAGGTAGGGAACAGGACTCAACCTGGTAAAGTCATTACTACCGAAGCTGGGACTCAAACTGGATATCCGCCAGGATACAGATTCTTTAATAGCTACTATATATAACACCAACAGCATATAAAGAGATCCACTGAAATGACTGAAAATACAACTACACCCAAAGCATGCATTCTGTTAGCCGAAGATAATGCGCATATACTTGCAATTCTCAGCGCAGGATTACGCAAGTTGGGCTATGAAGTACTGGAAGCCTCCTCAGGGATAGAAGCCGTGCGCATCTGCGATGAAGTAAAGCCCGACCTGGCTATACTGGATGTACAAATGCCAGGTATGTCGGGTATTGAAGCAGGAAAACAGATAGCAAAAACATCCCATGTACCCTTTATTTTCCTGTCTGCATTTGACGATAACAAAATCGTAGACCAGGCTGTTGCAGAAGGCGCACTCGGATACCTGGTAAAACCATTGAATGCGACACAAATTGCTCCCACCATAGAAGCGGCACTGTCCCGATCTTCTGACATGGATTCACTCAAACATAAAGAAGAAAATTTAAATACTGCGTTAAGGCTGGACCGTGAAACCAGTATCGCTATTGGACTAATTATGGGTGAAACTGACATGAGCACTAACGAGGCAGAAAAAGCATTACGTAATTATGCACGTTCACATCGACGCAAAATGAGTGAAGTCGCAGCAGAAATAGTTTCTGCAAAACAAATATTTACAACTATGATTCGTGATATTCATTTGTTAGCTGAGCAGGATAAACCCATAACGAATTGACATTATCTATATTATAAATACCTTATATAATAAATATCTAACGGCATTTTGCCTTGACACTACATAATAAATCAAGTAAGAATACTGCCTAGTTGTTACTCGCACCAGAACCCCATCCTCGTTTTGGTTTCGAGCTCACATCTACCGAAAGATATGCTGTTTATACCGCATCAGTAGGTGTCACACAGCCCGCCACAATAAAGCGGGGCACTCAAAAAGACAGGCCACACTTCCCGCCTGACGACTCGTTTTATTAAGACACTTAACTTGCGTGAGTATAGGGATTCAGATTGCTTGTTGTCTGCTTTACTGTAAAACCTGATGTTACCGCTAACAAGATTGATGTGGCGGTTAGCTATTCAATTCATATTCAAAAACATCACACTAATATGAATCATACCTGCTGGTATGTTCACAGACACATAATACTTGTTTCTCTATTCACAAACATTCTCACGTCATTAAGTGGAGACTGGAGAGCAGTATGAAAAGACGTATATTTTTACAGGCAGGAGCGGCAAGCATTACCAGTGCGTTACTTGGTGGTACAGGCCTGATAAGCTGGACGCCACGTAGTTATGCAGCCACCATTGAGAAAACTTTCTATATTACCGAAGGATTTATCACCCAAGCGGATGGTGTCGACGTTTACTTCCGCGGTTTCAGTAGTAGCAATAACAGCCTTAACATCCCTGGTGAACAGTTAATCGTTCAGGAAGGCGACACCGTTCGAATCACCATTGTGAATACCCTTGGTACAACCCATAGTTTCAAGATCAATGGTATCGTTGATAGTGGACGGGTAAGTGGTGGTACAACCAAAACCATCAGCTTTACGCCAACCAAGGCCGGCTCATATCTCTACTACGATAGCCGCAATGCACCCTATAACCGCGTAACCGGTTTGCATGGTGGGCTTGCCGTTATGCCGCAAGCTAGCTCGAAGCATTTATATGCAGGTAGTCCGACGTTCAAAATACAGAAGTTCTGGATCTTCAATGAAATCGATCCCGCCTGGAACAATGCCGTACGCAACGGACAAACCCCCTCTTCTGCGTTCAAGCCCCGATATTTTACCGTTAACGGTCTGAGCGGACGACCACCGGGCGCACCGGGTAACGGCGATCCAGCAGTAGATGCTATGCATGATCATCGCTCAGCGCTGCACGGACATATTGGTGACCGTACCCTGATACGTATGCTGAATCCCGGCATGGCAAAACATTCAGTGCATACGCATGCAAATCACATGGAATGGTTGACCAGTAACGGACAGGTTCGACCAGACATATGGAAAAAAGACATTGTACCCCTGGATGGCAACATGGGTAGAACCGATGTGATCTTTCCCTTCGAAGCACCGCCCGATGCCTGGCCTCCAGTCTCAACTGGCAAGTATCCCATGCACCTACATGACGAGATGACGCAGACCGCCGGTGGTGGTTTGTACATGTTTGGCGCAATGACTGACATATTTTTCGAGTAAGGGGATAGATCATGGGTAGAAGAAGACGATCAAGCAATAGAACCGATAGCACAAGCACAACCACTACTACAGCTTCCGGCGGCGGCATGGCGGTGGCGGTGGCGGTGGCGGTGGCGGTGGAATGGGCGCAGCCTGCTACGTCTATCCGATCAATAACGCATTGGTCCCCCCACTTGTCTCCAATCCGGATGTTCTGATCCAGCGCGGCATCGATATGAATATCCCAATGACTATGGACGACGGCAGAACGGTGACCATGTGGGGATTTAGCGATACTGCTGGTGGCGGTGGCATGGGCGGTGGCGGCGGCGGAATGGGCACAGCTACCTTCCCCTCAGCACCGATCCGGGTCCGTCAAGGCCAGATCTGCCATACCCGTCTGAATGTCGGCATGATGATGTTTCACACCATTCACCATCATGGAATTGAACCTGAATACCGCAGTGATGGCGTTGGCCACCTGTCCTGGGATGTAAATGGTACCTATACCTATCAATGGCGACCGGCACAAGCAGGAACCTACTTTTATCATTGCCATACAAATACCGTGCTGCATGCCGAAATGGGTATGTATGGTGCATTAATTGTGGATCCACCCAGCGGACCTGGGAGAGCCTTTGAAGGTGGACCCTCGTATGATGTAGAGGCTATCTGGGCAGTGGATGAAATCGACTCCTCCTGGCATACCCTGGGTTGGACTGCCGGTACCTGCGGTGGCGATGTTGGTTTAAATGATCTTAATCCGGATTATTTCGTCATTAGTGGTGTAGATGGCGCACAATCTGCGCTTACCAATCCAGGCGTTGCAGTCACCATGAACAGGGGCCAACGTCTGCTAGTGCGCTACATATGCGCTGGTTACCTGCCACAGACAATCCGCTTCGGCGGCTTGACGGCCCAGGTGATTGCATCAGACGGGCGCCCTTTTCCACGGACATTCCTGACTACTGAACTGGATGCTGTATCAGCCGAGCGTTATGACTGTATTATCCAGCCTACCCGTACCGGCAGGTACACAGTAGAAATCGACATCAAACATTGGGTAACCGGTACAGTCCTGGGTACAGCCAGAACCCGGATTACAGTAGTATAATTTAAACCACTGGAGAGAAGCGCCGTTACAGGCGCTTCTCTATTATAAAAAATAGTATATGGATGCATTATCCCATTACCAAACAAGGAGGTATAAAAAGTAACCCCGATTATGTTAGCTGCTTCATAAAACCAGGCAGATACTTTCGATGCAAAATATAATTAACAATAATTTAAAAACCAGGAGTAAACAATGAAGTCATATAGACACAGGATTGTACTTGCATTAACAAGTTTCATTACAATGGCATTTGCTACAACAGCAGTATATGCCGATAAAAAATTGGCTGCTGATAAAGTAAAAGGTGATTTATCAGTGATGGTGCTCGGCTCAGGCGGACCCGTTGCAACCGCAGAAGGAAGGGCCAGCGCGGGTTATCTGATTTTTACAGGTGGCACCCCTAGAATATTAATGGATGCAGGTGGCGGTACTTATCAACGCCTTGCTAAAAGTGGCGTGAACATCAAGGACCTTGATATAGTTTTATTATCGCATCTGCATATTGACCATACCGGCGACCTGTCTGCCATTATCAAAACGATCTACTTTCATAATAATCTTGCAGGAACGGGTCGCATCACACCGATTAATATATACGGTCCATCGTCAACATCATTTCCGGATGACCCAGGTGGAAAATTCGAGAATGGTGTACTGCAATATCCATCCACTGTGGACTATGTTGATGGGCACTACTCAGTCGCAAAAGGCGGGGTTGAACGATATCTGAACGCGTTTGCACCTGCTATCAGCCAAGGGGCAAGTGAATTTCATTATAACGCGATTGATCTCCCGTCTAACTGGAAGACAGGCGTACAAGAAACATTGTTCAGCACAGCGGATGGACTGGTAGTAAAATCAATTGCTGTCAATCATGGGCCTGTGCCTAACGTGGCATATCGTATCGAGTACAAAGGTAAGTCTATTGTCTATTCGGGGGATACCAGCTCGAAGACTGATAACATGGTGGCAATATCTGATGCTGCTGATCTGTTGATCTATGACACTGCCATTATGGATGATCTACCTGATAATCCGGTATTCCATGCGCTGCATACGGAGCCCACACGACTGGGTGTGGTAGCCGCAGTTGCTGAACCGAGGATGCTCGTGCTTTCTCATTTAACACCAGTGACTTCATCACGTACTCGACAGATCAAACATATTATCAGGGATCAGGGATACAATGGTAAAATCAGCGTTGCCAGAGATCTAAAAGTATATAATTTAGGTAACAACAAAAACGATGATGATTAGCAGTTAAGTGGTCACTATAAAAAATGGGTCAGAGATCCATTGTTTCTAATATTAAAATAACAATCACAAATATTAGAGTCAATTATTCTCTGACCCCCTTTTTTATGTATTATTTAGTAACTTAATACGGTCGTGTTATCAGCAAACAGTGCCGGGATAGCGCCTGAGAATTTTATCCCTTCAATGACTTCTTCCTTCTTTAATCCACCAACATTTTTCATACACATTTTGCAGATAATAACCTGGCCTCCGGACTTGATAAATGCCTGCAACTGCTCAGGGATGGTTTTTCCACTGACATACCTGTTCTGCGGTATATTTTTATCTGCCCACCTGACACCTTGAGCACTTAAAAATATCGTGACAGGAATCTTTTTGGTACTCAGCACCTTGGTACTAATTCCAACTGCCATTGCAGCACGATCAATATCATCCGTGGTTAAGCTGACAAAAAGCTTTTTCTCGGTATCGGCAGACAAGCTAATTGAACTAACGCCGAAGTAAAGAAAGGTAAGTAAAATTAACGAAAATATTTTTTTCATCACTGGATCCCCTGTAACTAAAACAAGATTAAATTTAAAGTTTCTACACATTGATAAAAGGTAGAATGGGAGTTTGAGGCTATTCTATGCAGAGTCTATTTCTTATACAATGCGGCATATTGTCGCATTAAATGCCTGTCACGTATCTGAATCATGTGCGTCCCATTAAATTCAAACATAAATTAATATCATAGATGTCTATTGTATTATGGCCGCTTTTTCAATGCTCAATTCCTTAATTGTCATATTCTTGGGTAAAATATTTCTAGAACCAGTGCCAGCATCATTTTTCTGTTCACAGCAGGAAGCGAATGGAACAACGCACAGGAGCATTAATAAAAAGTGATATCATGCTAACTCAGCATAATCCCATCAATATCAGCTGCATAATGACAAGCCGGGTTTGGAGCAAACTTACTCACTGATAACAAATTTAATATTTCTTATAAATGCTCGCTTTTTTCCGTTTTTTTAATACCTCCCTTTACACTATAAGATCCGATGATGATTTAGATCAATGTCAATACATGCTTAAATGTTAGCATTTAAAAAGTAAGTTAAGGATGTTATTAAGAATAATCGAGAAGGCAAGTAGATTAGATATCGATGATTTTCCTAATTATTATCCTTGCCAGTGAAGGTATATGGTCTCAAATTAAAAATTTAATAGTAGAACTACGACGGCATCTATACAGAACGAACAGTATAGACTACCCAAAAGATAACATGTGGCCCTACAACGATTACGAGGATGGATTGACATGAAAAAATATCTATTACAATGTGGCTTGCTCGCCTCTTTATTGATCGGATTTGGTTTGGCTGGTGCGGCAAACGCAGGCAATAATGAATGTCCGGCCGGGGATCCGTATGATGCCTTGGATCAAGATTTTGGAGAAGGAACGCTGGCACTGACAAGATGCCTGTCGAAACGTCATCATGTGAAGGTGGTGATACAGGTCAACCAGTTCTGCCGCGACGCCGTGCCCAACGACGAATGTACTCGATCCTACGCGCTGGGAAATATCCAAAATATGCTCATTGACTACGAGAGCATCGGCATGGATCTGGATAAAGATATCGAGATTGTAGCCGTCGTTTATGGCGGAGGTGGCGCTCTAATGATTCAAGATGACGTCTGGCCTAATCAGTTCCAAGCTCAGGTGGAAGCGCTTATGGATCACGGCGTGAGGTTTTACCTCGGCCTTAACACCGTGCGCGGCTTAATCGCAAAAGGCATTCTGACCCAGGGCGTTGCCACCAGTCAGTTGATACCGGGTGTGCGGTACGCGACTAGCGGCGCCACCGCGATTACCGACTTTCAGTCCAGGGGTTACAAATATCTCCAACCATAATGCCGTTATTCCAAAGGCAAAACGGGGTCAGAGAACAATTGTTCTCTGACCCCCTTTTTTCAGTCAAGTTACCAAAACCAACTCACTCCCCTTCCCATCCCATCTCCACAGTAAAACCTGCCGCTTTAACATGCCCCCCACCACCATATTGTTTAGCCACTTCACTCACATCAACCCCCGCTTCACTTGAACGCAAACTAAATGATCGACCACCAGGGTGATCCCAGTAACAGGCCGCAAAGGGTTCGTCCATGGACATAATATTGCCCGCATCAGAAACATAGGCAGAAGGCGCATTAAGCACCGGCACATTGTAACCACCAATCACCATTCGCCTGACACCCGATGCAATTAAGTCTTTTATATCTTTTTGCAGTTTACGCTCTATCGCTTCACCGTCGCGTTTAAGTGCATCGAGTTCATTCAAATTATTGGCCATCAGTTTATCCCATACCTCAAAATCAAAGGGATAAGAAGAAAGCGCCGCACTTACTTCTCTTGTGCCATCGAGTTTAAACTGCCACAGGTCACGGTCCTGAATATGCTCAATGAGTTTCGGCGTAGGCGTGTCTGGATTAAACCATTCCCATGTCAACATGGCACCGGATTTGCTCATATCAAACAAACCGTTTACTTCGCCGCTGGTTAATAAATCAGCCAGTTCTTTTTCAGCGGTTATATGGTGATCCAGTATGGTGATGCTGGCAGCTGTTTTAAGCATGTTTTCCAGCACATCTTTTTTATAGGAGAAATCCACCAGCAATACATCCAGACCATTTACATCAGGCGGTGACTGTCCATGAAAGCCTTTATAAAACTCAACCTCATCACCCAATGCATGTCGAATAGCCCACGCCGCACCGAAACCATCGGGGCAGTTACCGTGGTAGATGCATAGTTTTTTTTGTTTATTTTTGCTGATAGTCATTACCAACGATCACCTTTAGCCCTGCTTACTCACTGGGCTTGTTAGCTTTTATACAAAACATAATAAAAAATGAATTTCTTTATCATAGCCTTCAACATCGTCTATATTACCTGGCTCGGCTTGACTCTTCAAAAATATAAGGGGTCGGTGACAAAAAGAGATCAAAAAATAAATGATTGTAGACTATATCAGAATAAACAAAATAATCATGGTCTGTCCCCGATTATTTGTTCCTTGAGCTCCGTCGGTAAATCCCGCACACTATGCAAATGCTGCTAATTTCACAAGTTTCTAAACGCTATGGCGACGCCCCGGCCCTGGCACCTACTGATCTTCAGGTTCCTACCGGCGAAACTCTAGTGCTCATCGGCCCCAGCGGCTGCGGCAAGTCTACTTTACTACGCCTGATTACAGGTCTTATTCAGCCGGATTCGGGCACCATCACCTTCGAAGCAACAGAATTATCGCCTGATAATATTCTCCAGAGTCGGCAGCGAATGGGCTACGTTATTCAGGAAGGTGGTCTATTCCCCCATCTCACAGTGCGCGACAATGTCACCGTCATGGCGCGCTATCTGCGTCGTGATGCCGGCTGGATTGATTCCCGTCTCACCGAACTGGCCCAGTTGGTGCGGCTACCTGAGGAAATGATGAACCGATTTCCAGCTGAGTTATCCGGCGGTCAGCGCCAACGCGTCAGCCTCATGCGCGCATTGATGCTGGATCCGGATTTGTTGCTATTGGACGAACCGCTGGGTGCATTGGACCCTATGATCCGTTATGAGCTGCAACAGGAACTTAAGACCATCTTTGCCGAGCTTGGCAAGACGGTTGTCATGGTTACCCACGACATCGCCGAAGCGGCTTTTTTCGGGCAGACCCTGGTACTGATGCGCGATGGCCACATCGTGCAAACCGGCTCCTTCAAAGAACTGGCCCAAACACCGGCCGAACCATTCGTCGAACAGTTCATCACCGCGCAACGAGATCCCATGGCGCAGCTGGTTGAGGCACTACGATGACAGTGAAAAAAAGCATAGCAATGCTGTTGTTGGGATTATGCGCCTTACTGATGCACCCTGTTCTCAATGCCGAAGCGCCGGAGAGTATCACGGTTGGCTCCAAGGCATTTACCGAATCGGTCATCTTGGGCGAAATGCTCCGACACCTGGTCCAACAAACAGGCATCGAGGCTCACCATCAACGCCAACTGGGCGGTACAAGCGTATTGTGGAACGCATTACTCAGCGGTGAGATCGATGCCTACCCCGAATACACTGGCACCTTATTGCAAGAGATCCTGGCCAAGGAAAACCTGCAAACCGAGGCTGAACTCAGGCAGGCCCTGACGGCACTTGGCCTGCGAATGACGCCTCCGCTCGGCTTTAACAACACTTATGCCATTGGAGTGAAAACAAAGCTTGCCGAGCGACTCAAGCTACGGACTATTTCTGATTTAAAAAACCATCCCGAACTTGTACTGGGTTTCGGTAACGAATTTATGGATCGAGCCGATGGCTGGCCGGGTCTGCAACAACGTTATCAATTACCGCAACAAAACGTTCGCGGATTGGACCATGATTTGGCCTATCGAGGCATTGCATCAGACACGCTACACGTCACCGATCTGTACGCCACCGATGCGGAAATCGCCTATTACAACCTCCTGGCGCTGCAGGATGATTTGAATTACTTCCCCGTTTATAACGCAGTCATTCTGTATCGTGCCGATCTTGCACAGCATTCCCCTGAAGTCGTGGCGATGTTCAAACGACTGACCGGTCGAATTGATGCACCGACCATGAGCAGGATGAATGCCCAGGTGAAACTGAACGGCGAACCCGAGTCTGCAGTGGCAGCAGGATTTTTGAAACAAGCGCTCAATCTGGAAGTGGACTACCGGATACAGACAGTATGGCAAAGGTTCTGGCAGCACACCGGTGAACATTTGGTATTGGTCTGCATCTCCTTGTCTGCGGCAATCCTCGTGGCAATTCCGCTGGGTATTCTGGCGGCACGTCGTGAACGCCTCGGTCATATCGTGCTCGGCGTAGCTAGCATTATTCAAACGATTCCTTCATTGGCGCTGTTTGTCTTTATGATACCGCTACTGGGCATAGGCGGGCCACCGGCGATAGTGGCCTTGTTTCTCTATAGCCTGCTGCCGATCATTCGCAACACCCATGCCGGACTCAAGGATATCCCGCTCGCCATCGTCGAGTCAGCGCAGGCGCTCGGCTTACCGTCGCGAGCCAGGCTGCGCATCGTGGAGCTACCATTGGCCACCCGCGCCATTCTCGCCGGGATTAAGACCTCGGCGGTTATAAATGTGGGCACTGCTACTCTCGCAGCCCTCATTGGCGCCGGCGGCTACGGTCAGCCCATACTCACCGGAATACGACTCGATAATACTAGCTTGATTCTGCAAGGCGCTATTCCCGCTGCTGTGCTAGCGCTGCTAGTGCAGGGATTATTTGAACTGATTGAACGTGGATTGCTACCAAGAGGGCTTCGCATACAGACGAGTGGAGTGAAGTCGGCAAATTGAAAAAACCCGTTCATTATTAATGAACGGGATCAGATCACAATTGTAGCTAATAGTTAGAAAAAACTGTGATCTGACATCACTTATTCTATACTAACAAAATATAGAGACCCTGTTATATTAAGTACAACCAGCGCCAGCAGGAGATTGGTTTACATGATCAGTGCAATACTTAAAATTATACTGTTGATGTTGCTTGCTATGGCGACAGGTCATGCCGACGAACAGAACGTCAATCCCGGGATCAATCGCCATTATCAGGATGCCAGCTTCGAGAGATGGGTCCGAACCTTTGAGCGGCCAGGACGCGAGGTCTATGACAAACGCCATGACGTCGTCAGCGCCCTGGGGCTGAAACCGGGCATGGACGTAGCCGATGTCGGTGCCGGGACCGGCTTCTACAGTCTGTTGTTTGCACAAAAGCTTGGACAACTGGGCAAGGTCTATGCAGTCGATATCAGTGAGAATTTTATCAAAAATATCCTTCGCCGTGCCGATGAGATGAAGTTGAACAATATCCACGGTATTGTCAGTAATCAGACCGAAACCCACCTACAGCCCGCATCGGTTGATCTGGTGTTTGTCAGTGCGACCTATCATCACTTTGAATTTCCGCAGACCATGCTAGCTTCAATGTACCGCGCCCTGCGTCCGGGCGGACAACTGGTGATTATCGATTTTCGTAAACAGGCTGGCCTAAGTTCCGCCTGGGTGATGTCACATGTCAGGGGTAACAAGCAGGCCGTCATCAAGGAGGTCGAACAGGCTGGTTTCAAATTCCATTCGGAAGCCCCTGTGTTAAAATCCTACTATTTCATCAGATTCAAAAAAACCGATGGCAAATAGCCCGTGCTATTAAATAGCATCAGAACACAGTTTCCGCTAATATTAGAAACAACTGTGTTCTGACCTCACTTTTCATAGTAGGTTTATGTCACAAATTATCCTGGACTAGACTCATGCGAATCATACTAATACTCATCCTGCTTTTTCCCATATTAACAGTAGCTGCCACCCTCACAGGCCGTGTAGTACGTGTTATCGATGGTGATACACTGGTTGTACTGGATGCCAACAAAGCACAGCATGAGATACGCTTGGCAGGTATCGATAGCCCTGAGCAAAAACAAGCCTATGGCATGAAGGCTAAAGAGTATCTGGGCGATCTTGTCGCTGGCCGATTTATTGTCATTGATTACAACAAACATGATCGTGACAAGCGGATTATTGGAAAAGTACTACTCAGTAACCAGGATATGAATTTGGAACAGATCAAGGCAGGTCTGGCATGGTATGATAAAAAGCATGCTATAGAGCAGACTGAATCAGACCGTGAACTGTACGCGCAGATTGAAGATGAAGCCAGGCAAGCAAAGCGGGGCTTATGGTTAGATGCGAATCCTATTCCACCTTGGGAGTTTCGCAGAAAATAAATAACCCGCCAAAAATAATCATGGTCTTTTCCCTATTACGATTTTTATAAAGTCATCAATCTTTCATTACTAACAGACACTGAAGTATGAAAACCAGGGTCAGATAATAATTGACTCTAATATTTGTGATTGCTTATTTTAATATTAGAAACAATTGCTCTCCAACTCCCTTTTTTTCTTACCTCAGTAAATGGCCTCCCCTTGATTATTAAAAAAATACAGATCGCGGGTATTAACATTCAACGCTTTCTTACTACCGATGCTCACCGCCTGTGATCCTTTTACCCGCGCAATCATATTCATCATAGTTACCTGGCTAACATCAAAATACAGCAATTGTTCATGCCCAAGGGCTTCCACCGCGGTGAGCATTAATTGCACTGAGGACTCGTCAGTGCTAGCCAGACTAAAGGCTTCTGGCCGCAAACCGACGAATACAGGTTGATCAACATACTTTTGTAATGTGTCATGACTTACCTTGCCATCAACCGGCACATCCAACCATTGGCCGGCAAACTCGAACGCCAGTCTGGCCTCAGACATTCGTAGTCTGCTCGTGAATACGTTCATGCCGGGGCTGCCAATAAACCCCGCTACAAAGGTGTTAGCCGGGCGCTCATACAACATCTGCGGCGTATCCACTTGTTGCAAGCGGCCGTTATTCATCACCGCGACCCTGTCGCCCAAGGTCATCGCCTCCACCTGATCATGGGTGACATACAAGGTAGTAATGTTGAGGCGTTGTTGCAGTGCGGCGATCTCGGTGCGAATATGCACCCGCAGCTTGGCATCCAAATTCGACAGTGGCTCATCCATCAAAAAAACTTTTGGTTCACGCACGATGGCGCGGCCCATCGCTACCCGTTGGCGTTGTCCACCCGATAATTGTTTCGGTTTGCGTTCCATCAGTTCGCTCAACTGTAATAACTCTGCCGCCCATTGAGTGCGCTTGCTGATCTCGTTAGGGGGCAGCTTCATCATGCGCAAGGGAAACTCCAGGTTACGCCGCACACTCATGTGGGGATAAAGTGCATAGTTCTGAAATACCATAGCAATGTTGCGCTGTTGCGGCGTTACATCATTGACAACAACATCATCAATGAGCAGCTCACCCCGACTCACTGAGTCTAGACCAGCCAACAGGCGCAATGCAGTGGATTTACCGCATCCCGACGGCCCGACCAACACCATGAACTCGCCATCATTAACGTGCAGATCAAAATCCTGCATCGCCTCGGTACCGTCATCGAAATGTTTACAAACCTTTTTATAAGTCACACTAGCCATAGCTATTCCTTGATACCGGTGGCTACCACGCCACGAATAAACCAGCGCTGAAAGAACAGGAATACCAACAGCACGGGCATCACCATCATGACCCCGAAAGCGAAGAGGTCACCCCACTGCAACGGAGGCAAGGTATAGAAGGTCGCTATGGCCAACGGCAACGGCCGCACTGCCCCTCCACTGGTCACCATCAACGGCCACAGGAACACACCCCACTGGATAAGAAAGGTCAGGATAGCCACGCTAGCAAACACCGGTTTGCTGTTGGGCACAATGATGGTGATAAAGGTACGCATTACGCCGGCGCCATCGATGCGAGCAGCCTCTTCCAACTCCCGTGGCAGACCGAGGAAAAAGGTATAAAACAAATAAATAGAAAAGGCGTTGGCAATAAAGGGGATGATCTGCACCATGTAGGTATCACGCCAACCGAACAGAGTCACCTGGTAAAACAGCGGCACGGCAATGGCCTCCAGCGGCAAAATCAGAATTGCCAGTACCAACGCAAACAGAACCGTGCGCCCCCTCCACTCGAGCCGGGCAAAGGCATAGCCGGCCATGCTATTCACCACCAGTCCTAACAATACCACCATGCCAGTGATAAAAATGGAGTTAAGTAAATAGCGCGGGAAATTGACTCGCGCAAACACATCACGATAATTGCGCAGATCCCACTCACCCGGCATAAACGCGTTGAGGCTACCCGCATCAACCAACACCCGGGCTTCCGGTTTCAGGCTACCCATCACCATCAATAGGATGGGTGAAACAAACAGCAATCCCAGTAGCAGCAATGCACTAAAACTTAACAATCGGGTAAGCAGTTGTCGGCGCTGCATCATAAGCGCTGTTGCCGCACAAACCGGCGTTGTAAAACAGTCACCAGTAACACCACCAGAAAGAAGATCACGGTAATGGCCGCCCCCTTGGCCACCTGTTGTCGGGAGAAGGCCGCCTGCACTGCTTCATACATCACCGTGGTGGTTGCGTGACGCGGCCCCCCTCGGGTCATGATCTGAACCTGTTCAAACAGACGAAACGCCAGAATGGTAGTCATCAGCATCACAAAGATTAACGTGTTGCGCAGTTGCGGCAAGGTAATGTGCCAGAAACGCTGCCAGCGGCCGGCACCATCAATACGCGCGGCCTCATAGAGCTGTTGCGGAATATTCTGAAGTCCTGCCAACAGGACTACCATCTGAAAGCCTGCCCCCTGCCAGATGGAAGTCAGTATAATGGCCGGCAAGGCCAGCCAGGGATCGTGTAGAAAATCACGCGGTTGCCAATGGCCAAAAGTAATCCAATGCAGAAAACTGTTCAACATGCCATCGGGGCCCGGCGCATAGATCAGGATCCACACCACCGACACTAGCGACAACGGAAACACCACCGGCATGAAAAAGAGCGTGCGCAATATTGCACGCCCCTTAAGCGGTTGATTCAGCAACAGGGCCAGTCCCAGTGCCAATAGAGTCTGCACGGGCACTATCACCAGCGTAAACAGCAGATTGTTCAACAGTGCACGGGTAAAGACGGGATCATCAAACAAACGCGTAAACTGGGTCAGCCCCACAAACTCTAATGGAAGCGGCGAACCGAGGCGTAGATTAGTAAACGACAGGCCAATGGCCAGTAGAAAAGGAATGGCCACAAAGATCAGCAAACCAGCCAGGGCCGGCAGTACAAATAGCGTGCCAGTAGAAATATACGCTCGCTGTTGCATAGTATTCATGTTTGCCGGTTAGCGTGTATCGATGGGTTGATAACCGTGATTGTCGCGGATATCCTCATCAATTAGTTTGGCAGCTCGATCCAGGGCCTGCTGCACAGGCATACCGTTACGGATGTCTGCAAACGCTTGACGAAAACTAGCACTGATAACTGGATAAGCCGGCGTCTGAGGCCTCGGTACGGCATAACCTTCAACCAAATGCACCACGAACAGATGCAACGGAGCGCCCTGTTTATATAGTTTAGATTGAGCAATGGCCGTGTAGGTGCCCGGTACAGCACCATTGGCCTCGGTCATGGCAAGGATCTGTTCCGGTTGTAATAGATAGGCAAGAACCTCTGCCGCTTTAGCAGATGCCTTGGCATGACGAGAGATACCCCACACCCAGGAACCCTGTCCGCTGCGACTGCCCTTACCAAAGTCCGGTAACGGCAGTAACACCAGGTCCTCGCCGAGGGCGTCATGATAACGCCGGTACTCCCAATGCCCAGCCCATGACAGGGCCACCCTCCCGCCTGTAAAGGCGGCATCATCCACATTGGAATCCACCCATCCTTTATTAAACCAAGCTTGTACATGCGTCATCGCCGTTGACCGCCGCGGCGCCATTTAATATGCCATTAGCACTTTGATAATCTACTGCGATCAATGAGATCAGCGCCCGCCGATTGCAATAATGGCGAGAAGCCATAACTAAACCACTCATCGGGATAGTTGAGTTTCAAATCGATGACAGCGCCGTCTTCATCTACGGCAGCCAGTCGCTCCAGCATCTGTTCAAATTCCTGCAGGCTCCATGCTTGCTTCGGATGCTCAGGAATACGAATATTGGCTTTTTCCAATAGACTACGTCGCGCATATAGTGCCAGCCCCGAATCAAACGTGCCTACCCCATACAAATGTCCTTGATAAGTGCCTTGATTAATGATGGATGGCAACAGATCCTGTTGCAGTGTTATAGGCAGTAGAGTTTCTAATGGTTGCAAGTGCCCCTGCCAGGCATAGTTGTACAAATACGGCACATCAAATTCCAGCAGGTCCGGCAAATCCCCGGCGATGGCAGCCGCCTGCACCTGGGCATTGTAAGAACGTTCCGGTATAAAAGTCAGCGTGACCTGCACATCGGTATGCTGCTGATTAAATGCCTGCACATGGCGTTCGATGGTCTGGCGTTCACTGGCTTGCCCCGCATGGGACCAGACAGACAATTGCACCACATCCGTATTCGTTTCCGATTGCTCACTCTGTGAGCAACCAGCCAGCAACAGGCAAACCAGTGTGAAAAGGAATAGTCTCATCGTATGAATGAAACTATGTAACAGAACACAATATTTATCAACTTTGTTGGTATGGATAAGTGTGGTCAGAACACGGTTGTTTCTAATATTAGAGCAAACTGTGCTCTGACCTGAATGGCATGACTCTATTATTCATTGTCATGAATATTAGCGTACTGAGCCTTTTATTGTTACTGGAGATTTATTATGCTGGTATGCTTGCTCAGCACTTTTCTGAAACCCAGACACCATTTCTTGTCCATGACCTTAATAATGGTCGGTAGGTATGCGCCAAGGTAATCCTCAGCTGCGGTCATCTCCAGCGGAGTGGGTGGATAGGGTTTATGGTGTCCCAGGTTATGGATACGTTCACGAAGCGAAACAGACGATGTTCCAGGATCGTCAGGCTTCTGCCATGCTGTCTCGACCATGCTGGTAAATCGCCCGGTTCGGGTGAGTTTGCGCATTACCTTGGTCATACTGGCATGGGGTGTCATTTTGGGTCGCCCGGATCGCAATGCTATTTTCCTTATTTTTGGCCAATAAATGTTATTGATGTACTCCCTGATCACAGCCTCACCGGTAACCACCTCAAGAAAGTCCTGATCATTGATTAAATCCAGCACATCATGTTCTGCCTGCAGAATATCAGTCTTCAGCAGTCCGCATATAAGCGTCTCGTAAAGCCGCGTATAAGCTCTAAAAAACCAGTAAACCGGTAATGCCCACCAGCCGGCTTTTTTGGTCGCGCGGAGATAATGTTTCCATACGGGAAGCAGCGAAACCAACCAGCTAGCTATATAGTGTTGCCGCATCGAGGCGCGCGAAAGTTCACGTGCCAGCAAGGCCCGAAAATCTGCAGGCTTCATGGTCTGCAAAACCGGGAGACCAATCAATAGAGTATGTGTAAACAGGAATGGCAGTGCTATACGTGGGGTTTTGACCAGGCTGATTTCAAAACTATCGCACAAAATGACACGGTCAACGTGCAAGAACGGAGATCGGTAATGTGCCCTGATATCGTCTATTGCCTGATATAAATGTGAGTACCTGTCACGCCTGAGTTCTGGTCCATGTGGTGGTGTAAACTTCAATCTGATCAGAGTCATACTGATAGCAATACTTAACAGCAGCAGGAATAGCAATGTAGAAAAAAGTATCCAGCCCTCAACTTCAGTTGCTGTCTGGGCGACGGTGATTAGCGAAACTGGCAAGATGAGCACTAATAATGGAAAACTCACAATAAAAAGGCAACCAACGATAGCCAACAGCAAGCACAGGCAGATATAGGTTTTTGGCTGCTTTTTGTAAAGTGTGTACAAGCCAAAGGATGAAAAAAGTGCAGCCAGGCGCTCGTATAAATTAAATCGTTTTTCAATATGAGTCACCTGCTCCATAGACTTACAACCTAATCTCAGCCATTTATATAATTAACTGTAGTCGGTATTACACAGGAGTTTGAGAAGTAATCCACAGTATGAATCAATGGAATATATGGAGTTAAAATGTCACTGCCCTTTGTGTTCATCCACAGGTTAGGGCTCACGGCCTTGATGCGCTCTCCCAATGTTAGATGGGCATGAACATAATTCAATAGACCTAATAAGACACCCACAATAAATCTATATCAAGCTATTGCTTTTATTAATTCTTGCGATGGGTGTCCCATTAATAGTGACTATTTATTATCTCTATATTTAAGCTGCACTCCATTTAGAAAATTGCGCAAGATCTGGTCCATACAGTTACGGTAATGTTTATGTCCTGGCTTACGGAAAAATGCACTTAATTCATGTTTACTTATATGCATATCGGTCAGTTTTAAAATCTCCAGTATGTCTTCAGCTTTCAGATCTAATGCGATTTTTAATTTCCTGAAAATGATATTATTGTTTATACGTTGCTCAGGGCTGGGCGGTTGCCCCTCTTTTTTCCCTCGTCTATCATAAATCAAACCATTGAGAAACGTCGCCAACTGAAGGTCACTACACTCCTGAAATGCGGGATCATCATCTTTTTTTAGCCAATTGCTAATCTGTTCTCGCGTAACCTTAAGATCTGCCAAATCGAAAATTTTGATTATTTTCGAGTCTTTGTAATCAAAAGCATAACGGATACGGCGCAAAACATCGTTATTATTCACAAATACTCCCTACGCTAGTTTTTAGTTTAAACATAACAATTATTGCTTGCGCTCATGTTGTTTGGATTGACGCTTGCTTGATTTATTAAGATGACGTTTCTGTGTGAACGCCTTAACCTCATTTTGCCCCCATGCTTGCGCATCAGATTCCGTAGTAAATCCACCCTGACTCTTTGTGACAACAGTTTTCTTTGTTGTTACACGCCTTATGAGTTCTGCCACCCAGCCAGTATCATCTTGCACTATACGAATATCGTATTGCTTACTTTTCGTCATTTTTATTAATTTCCTGCTCGGTTAAGCTCAAAGTAGGTCGCAGGGTCGGACCTAGTTAACTCTCTATATTATCGTTTAATTTTCACTAAAAAGTTACATTATTCGCTTAGAATATTCATTTTAGTGCTATTCGGGTCAGAATACAGTTGTTTCTAATATTAGAGAAAACTGTGCTCTGACCCCGATTGCTGCTGACCCCGATTACTGTTTATCTTTTTTATTATCAACAACTATGCATTTATCACCCACGCTCACAATACCGGGGTGCATTACACGTGCGGTAATACCCCCATGTCCACGCATCGCATTGTATCCCCCAACGCCTAGTGCGGTTTCCATTCGTGAACAAGGATGACAAAGCCCCGTAAATTCCAGAATTGCTTCACCCAGCTGGAACGACTTCTTTTTTAATGCCAATAAATTTAACCCACTCACAACAATATTGCGTCGTAATTGATCAGGGATTACACCTTCCACCTGCATCATGCTTGCAATGGTGGAAAGATCCTCTGCCTGTATCAGCGTTACCTGTCGCTTACCTGAACGGCCAGCATAATGATCGCCCTGCAAGCCATACAACGGATCCAACCTCACACTATTCACTGAGATCAAATCCGCTTTTTTACGTGGTCTAATGCCAATCCATTCCACTTTACCCGCTTGGGCAAAATGACTCATTAATTCTTCAAGCGATGATTGCATTGTGTACCCATGCTACTTTCATGAATCTGCTCTCTTGGAACGACTAAAGGGGTCGGCGACAAAAAATAATATGAATAATTCTCAGTTGACATCGGCCCCTTTTATTACTTTTATTCATCATCAGCCAAATGCCCCACCTTGACGAGGATCAAGGTTTCTTCTTCTACTCTTGGAAAATGTTTACTCATATGAGGGCTGCGTATCCAGCTACCGGCAGGATACTCTCCATACTCATCGATAAATTTTCCGCTAAGGACAACAATCTCTTCTCCACCCCAATGTGTGTGCGACTGAAAAACTTCATTGGCCGGCCAGTGAACCAGCGCGGTGCTTTCCGTATTATACTGATGCAAGGGTAACACCTTCAGATTACCAATGCCTGGTTGCCACTGTTGATCATCAGGGCGCAAAACCACTGGCTTCTTATCATCCCGTTGAAACTGCTCCAGTTTGACAAACAACACGCAGCCTTCTTTCGTAAACGGTTTATGACGCGAGCCTGGTGGATTACGTAGATAGGTACCAGCCGGGTAATCACCATTTTCATCAGAAAAAACACCCTCGAGCACATAGATCTCTTCACCTTGCGGGTGAGCATGTTGCGGAAAATACGAACCCGGCTCGAACTTCACAAAGCTTGTCGTATGACCCGATTCTGCTGCTTCTCGCTCTAGCGGAATACGCGATACACCATCAGCAGGACTTCTGACCCATTGCTTATCCTGATCAAGAAGGAAAGCCGTCTGGGAGAAGTCCATATTTAATATATACGTGTTATCCAAACCGTTATAAGCTCCAGAAATCGATTTAAGGGGTCGGTGACAAATAATAATACGAATAATACCCAGTTGTCACCGACCCCTTTTATTACTTTTTACTCTTTTTATCTTGTACTAACTCTAAATATCTTTGGTAAGCTCATCCTTGGTAACAAGTCCGCAGTCTTCTGTGACTTCGTTATAAGTGATCAACAATTCACCTGCTTTCAGTAGTTCGAACAGATGCTCTGCTTTCTCCTGCGTACTCTTTTCATCGTCACCGTAATCAGTACCATCACGCGTGACAAAATCTTCAATCAGGGCTTGTAATGCGTCTTCCGATAATTCGTTATAAGGGATAATCATAGACAATTTCTCTAACACCGCTCGCTAATATTCACCATTAAAAATCGAGTTCTCCCAATAATTCTATACCACCTGCCTGATCAGGTCGAACTAACTTCCCATGGCCTGAGTCTGTCCATTTCTCAGTAATACCCGAGATGGTCACCTGATGGGTTACCATGATGATCAACTCACCCGGTTTTGTGTTGTCACGAATGAACTTTCTAATAGCGGATAAGTTTGGCTCACGATCTTCAGGGCTTTCAAAAAAAGAATTCAATGCCGGCAATGGCGTGACGGTTCCCAGATTCAATAGACGCGCCGTTTGCAGACAACGACACCATTGGCTGGAATATAATTTCACATTTTGTATTTCACGAGCACGCAACCACTCACCGATGGCCCTCGCCTGTTCTCGACCCTGTTCATTCAGGTTACGCTGGGTAGAGCAATCATCGAGTTTAAAATCTTGCGGATCACCAATGCCCGGCGCCAGGGCATGACGAATCATCAGCACGACCTCTCCGGAGCGCATCTGCTGAATCAACTCATTTTCACCCGCGATAGCGCTGGCTGGGAATAGAGAGACCAACAGCAATAATACCCAGGGAAAACTTTTGCGTTGCATCATATTCAATCCCTCCTTGCTCAGTATATTGGTAGTAAAGGCAAATAAAGCTTCGCTGACGATGGTCTGTTATTCAGTGATGCGATAACGCACGATCCGATTGTTATAGGTGTCTGAAAACCAGACATGCTGGTTGTAGATGACGACCCCTTCCGGTCTGTCAAACAAACCCGGCCCCAGGCCAGCGCGATCCTGACCGAGCGTATACATCAGTTTGTTGTCCGCTGCGAGCACCTTGATCTTGTGCGTATACTTATCGGCAACAAACAAACGACCCTTGCTATCAAAATCCAGATAACGTGGACCATCGAATTGATAGGGCGCGCCTTCAATAACATTGAGTATCTTCAGTTCTTCACTCATATGCAGCAAACGATCGTTACCCGCATCGGCGATCCAAATAGATACCATCTGCGGCAATGGCGACATCATGCGGAGAAGATAGCCCTTCCACTTTGGCAACGGTCTTGCCATTGTTCAGGGCAACGATATTACCAGAGCTGGCACCCGTCACATAAATACGGCCGTTCGGGTGAACCGCCACACCTTCCGGGCGGGTAAAGTCGCCGGTGACTTCACCGACGAATCGCCCTTTTGCACCCGACACTTCATAGATAGCAATGCGACTATTACCAGTGTCCGCTACCAGTAACTTTCCATCCGCCTGAAAAACGACATCGTGCGGCTCACTCACTTCACCTTTGGCGAAGCTACCCACTAAGGCCAGCGACACTGGGTCCAGTACCGCGATACGATCGTTGCTGTTATCGGCGACATAAAGATAGCGTTGATCGGGTGACAACGTGATGTCATGGGGTTGCGCAAATGACAGTGCAGAATGCGCCTCAAAAGTAAGCTCGAACGCCTGGACTTGAGCGGCCGTGGCGGCGATTGTAAAAGCCGCAACCAGTCCGAGGAAAAACTGAACGAAATTCATCACAAGGAACCTCCCATTCACACTGATGGCATGGCTATTGAGACTACTGAGCAGGTAACTGGTTCAACCCAATACGCGGTTTGAAGCCATTGCAAACAATAGGAATAAATGAGTTTGTCCCCATTAATTACCTAGTAGTGGGATTTATGGGGTCGGTGACAAATAATAATACGAATAATTCGCAGTTGTCACCGACCCCTTTTATTTTTCACGCAGTAAAGGCGGATAAGGATACGCGCCTGCATGTGCCCAGATTACCCGAGCTTCAGGACTGTATTCATACAGACTATCGATAACCGCAGGGTCAGCATGCATTTGTAGTATCAGGTTGCGTTCACTCGCCAGTTTTACAATAGCTTTGAATACCGGACTGGAACGATGTGCGGCAAATAAATGTAATTCGCCAATTCCTACCCAGGGTCCTTCATCAAGTTGCCGACTTACCCATTGAGGAATTGTTTTATTCCGATACCAGAGCTGTTTATCTCCGGGTATTTGGTAAACGCTCAGAAAAGGCAGAATACGGTCAGGTGCCGCGCGGTACAATGAGGTCATATACGCAGCTGGGGTACCGATTACAATGGCACGCATGATGTGATTACGATCCAGTATCTGTAAAAAGTTTGCCGGACTGATAAACTCTGCATCCCTGACGCTATAGTGTATATGAGCATCAAAAATATTATTGTTATTCACTTCGGCGTACAGGCAAGTCGAAAAGCTGAATAAACTCATCAGAAAGATACCAGAACTGGCGATATACTTATACATGGAATCTGCTGGCTTTATTTATCTGTATCAACTTGTCCGGGTATATTTTCATGGGGTATAACATTGAAAAACCATAACGGATAATATTCAAAACCCTGTTGACAGGAAATCATCAACCCTGATCGCCATGGCGTGGTTTAGTCGCCTGCTTCAATATATCTTCCCGTATATCGCAGGGTCCACGGTATTCTTCAGGTACATTATCAGGGCACTCTCCACATGCTTCATTTCCGGGGACAGCGAAATCAATTTTTCTCGGGTAAGGTAGATCCAGGTTATTCATGATTTCCACGAAAGCCTGTTGTGATTTATCCTTACCAACACGCGGATTACGTCGTTTTTCCTGAGCGATGGTGGTGATAAAACGCTCTTCATAATCATGTGCGGGATAAACCAGTGTCTCATCGGGTAGAGTGAAAAACTTTTCGGTAATTGACTTGTATAATAATATCGGATCACCGGACTGGAAATCAGTTCTTCCACAGGCCTCAATCAACAGGGCGTCGCCTGAAAATAGCATCGTATGTGCATTCGACTTGAGCAGATAGGCATGATGTGTGCCTGTATGCCCTGGAGTGTACAACGGATGTAACTCAATATCGCCGACCATAAAGGGCTTGCCTTCTTCAACGCCAATGTCGGCACAAGCCAGTTGATCCATGGCCGGCACCACTATTTTACTTCCAGCTATATGGCGTAATTTTCTTGCTCCGGTCAGATGATCTGCATGAATATGAGTTTCCAGGGTATAGGTTAAATTCAAACCGAGATCTTGCAACTGGCCCAGGTCTCGCTCAACGGTATCGATGACTGGATCAATAAGCACGCATTCCCCGGTCCTTTCACAGGCGAGTAAATACGTGTAGGTACTGGAATCTTGCTCGAAAAGTTGCCTGAAAATCATTTGCATAACTCCTGAAATAATGATCCGGATGAACTCTACTCCGGTTATCACCAAAGGTTCAGGATACTACTCAGAAATATTGCATTCAAGTATTGACATAATATGATAAAAAAGAAGGTTTAAAGACTGCTACCCTACGTGAATCAGCAAGTCATGCCTCATATAACATTCAACAATGGTTTACTTATCTTATATGAGGCCAGAGGTAGCCAAGCTCTGTAATGGATTTACGTTTTTGTATAAACCCGTGAATATCTCATATTATTGCATTGTTTTTACTGCAGAAATTATCTGATCTACTCCAATCACAATGGCTTTGCTAACCGCCTCAATGCCCGCCTGTACACAGGCAAAATCAATAACATCCGGAATTTCCTCAACCGGATGTTATTGAACCATCAGTGATTCGCCAGAAAATCAAGCACCGCATCGTTAAAAGCTTCTGGATTTTGAGCTGTCGCTGCATGTCTTGCATTCGGTATCTGAATGAGTTGCGATCCAGGCACACAATCATGTGCAGTTTCTGCCAGAATTTTGAAGAATGGTCTTGTTAGTTCACCTGTGGTGATGGCCAATGGTGACTTTAGTTGCCCAAGATCAGCACATGTGATTTTAGGTGGACGTGGTGCGGAGAAATGCAACGCTATAGTTCGGCCATTATCAAGATGAACAGCACGCATCTCTGATGAAAGTGCAGCAAAGCCTCCAGGCTGGTCATTTGTCCAGTCAGAAAATAACTTTGTCGCCTCAGGTATATCGCCTTTTTTTGCTGCACTACGCGCTAAAGAAAGCCCACTACGTTCCTCTTTGAGAATACTCTTTTTAGCTGGACTGGTCATAGCTGCCGCGAAAGCAATCGTAGGTTCTTGTGCAATAACACCACGAACTAATTCAGGATGCTGTAGCGCCATCCTGACTGCCACGGTAGCGCCATACGAACGTCCAACAATATATACTGGGCCGGCATCAAGCTTTCGGATAAATTCTGCAAGGTCTGCCGATATGATTTACCTGTGAATATTGCTCACCTGAGCCGGTCCATTTATTGATACCGAAGTAACGTTGCGTGAAGGCTATAAATCGAAATCGATTTGCAACTGCTTCGCGTTGTGGCTCCCAAACACGACGATCAGAGAATGCACCATGCACAAATATAACCGGAGTACCCTTACCTTGTTCAATATAGGACAAATTCACACCATTAACCTGCATCTGTTTTTCTTCCGGTGCAACAGCAAAACATATTGAGTAATTTTGAAGTCCTGCAACGAGCATGACTATTAGAATTAACTTACGTGTATATTTTTTCATATCGATCTCCTGTAATGTCTATTGATTGTATTTCTAGATACTCATTTGCTTACAGCTTGATAACTATGTCATTTACGACTAGTTTCAGTTAGCCAGGTGGTGACCGTTTCCAATAGTTCGGTTTCATGGCCGACATGGAAATGATTGGAACCTTTGATCCTGGCCTGCCTGGAAATGGCATTGCCGGTCTTCGCGATCGCATTGGCTCGGCCCTGCGCGGAAGACATAACCTCCTCAAGATCATCAGCGCCATAGATATCTAATACCGGCAGTTTGATTTTCTTGAGCGAAATCTCGTTATCCAGAACTCGTTCCGATTCTGGTCGACTACCGGTCGTGCCGATGACGATCAAGGCGTTTACACGGGGTGCGCTCGTATTGGCGAGATAATTAGCCGCCATGGTGGCACCTATACTATGACCAATAATAGCAATGCGCTTTATTCCCTTCTTGTCGAGAAAATCGATGCCCGCTTTGATGCGCCCGGGCACTTCATTGAATAGTGGAATGTAATCTATCTCATTGGCCTCGTTGGGCAATATCGGCATCTGTAATGACAAGGTAGCCCAGCCTGTTTCAGGCAATGATGTGCGCAGCGGGCTGATGACTTGAGGCCAGTCAGGATGAACACCCATGCCATGAAGCAGAATGACAGCACCTAGCGGTTTGTCGGTGGTCTCAGGAGTGTAGATGGCCAGGAATTTATGGCCGTCGATATCCAGTGAATGTGGCTCGCCATCAACCAGGAAATCAACAATCTGGTCGGACCAGCGTTTTTCTTTGGCAAGGTCGGATGCCTGGGCCGATTGCATAAATGTCACCATCAAAACCAGCGTCAGGTAAAAGAATTTTTGTGTCTTCATAATGATCTCCGTTGTCATAATATTTCTCAGTAGTAGTTTTATGTATTTACTCTTTCTTCAGGCTGTTGTTTTAATCGAGGCTGCATGCGTTGATGTCGCCATTAATCTACTTGCGGTTTGTTTACGGTGAGGAAGATGGTGCTAATGAAATCATGCAAAGCCTGCTTTGTTTTGTCATAGGCATCTTGATTAAATGCTATTGTTGGCCCATGTTCGACACAGGGGTCACTATAAGTAAACGGCTTCCCGGATTGAGTGTTAACGATAATGCCATCCCTGGTTTCTTCGAGTGCACAGGCCCGTGTGGTCTGCGCCTTGGCAAGTATTACTGGCTTGGTGAGTTTCTTATAATCAAAGACATGATGTGCACCGGCATATTCATGCAATACAACGTCTTTGCCATTTTTTCTTAACCGTTCGACATAGGTACGACAGGGTGCGACAGGATTATAGTTGTCAGCGCTGCCATGAAAAATCCTTACCGGCCTGTTGGCGATATCCTCATCGTCCTTGTAGTGCGTGATACAGGATGGATAAAAAGGTATATAGGCAGCGAATTCATGGCCTGATACTGATCCATGCAGTTGTTGAAAACGCTTCAAACTTGCATACAGTGTCACCTGGCCGCCGCGGGAAAAGCCCATCAGGGCAATGCGTGCAGCATCAATGTGTTTATGTTGCGACAATAAATCCAGGGCGCGATAGGCATCCACGATCATGGTAAGTCGGCCCAACTGGCTTTGGTCATTATTGACCTTATATAGGCCGCGCCCGGTAAAGCTGTCGAGGATAAAAACTGCGACACCCAGGGCGTTGAGTTCGTGGGCCCAGTCATCGACGTAACCCGAGATGCCACCCGATCCATGTACCAGTATAACAACCGGGAAGCGTTGCATTTTTTGACGCGGGAATCGCAACTCGCCGGCAATGGTAACCGGGTTAGCGTTTTTCCTACCCGTCAGAAATTCTTTATCAGTCAGGGTGTCGGACTGAAAAGTGTGCAGCTCAATCCTCCCGACCTGTGCCTGACCCTGATAAGGGAATGCAATCATCAAAACCAGTGCCAAATAAAACTGTTTTAGTATGTTCATAGTGATCTCCTATGTGCTAGTGTTTCCTAATCGTTTTTTTGACTTTTCACTTATTACAGTTGGCGCCGGGGTCGCGACCCACTATCGCCTGGTTGTCCTGAAAAGTATGGGCCCTCCGGGCAAGGAAAATCTCAACGGAACAGCGACGGAAACACAACGGCATTTTTATCATTTACAAACAGTGTCTTATGAATCATTCACGGTTCTTCGGCGGGTGGTCGTTGGATGATTCAAACCTCGTAGAGACAAGGAAAGCATGAACAAACTGGCGCAGACAGGCTTTTTTATCGAAGACTGGCGGGTACTACCCGCAGAAGGCTTGCTGACCCGCGGCAACGAGACTGAGCGCCTCGAGCCGAAGGCCATGGAAGTGCTGGCATATCTCGCCTCGCGGCCCGGTGAGGTCATTATGCGGGAAGAACTAGAGCGAGACGTCTGGCATGGCGCCCTGGTTGGCTACGACGCCGTCACCAACACCATTATCAAATTACGCAAGGCCCTGAAAGACAGCGCCCGGCAACCACGCTATATCGCGACTATTCCCAAAAAGGGATACAAACTTATTGCCTCGATTACCTATCCCGAGGATGAGGAAAGCCCTGGCCCGGTGACACATGTTTCTCAGGAGGCAGTAGCCGACGTTCAGCAGGGACGGCGACCGCAGTTCAATACAGCGAATCGGTATGCTACTCGCTGTACTGGTGGGTGTGGTTGCCCTGTCGTTGGTTTGGCTATGGCCATCTGCTCCGTTACAGACAGAATCGGTGACCCCCATCCACCGTTGAAAACAAGGCTGCACTGCCTTCCATTATCGTGCTTCCATTTGAAAATCTGGGTGATGACCCAAAACAGGAATATCTTGCTGATGGTATCACCGAGGACATCATCACGGACCTTTCACGGTTGTCAAACCTGCAGATATTCGCCAGCAACACTTCGTACAACTACAAAGGTAGACAAATTACACCAGAACAACTGAAGGCTGAGCTGAATGTTGATTTTGTACTTAAAGGCAACATTAGACGACTGGGTGATTCGATCAGAGTCAATGCGCAACTTATTAATACTACCACCGGCTTTAATATGTGGGCAGAACGCTATGAAAAAAAAGCGACAGAGGTATTCGCACTTCAGAATGAAGTGACACAAAGTATAATCAAAGCTCTTGCCATTAATCTAACTGATAAGGAAAAGCGCCACCTGGCAAAAATATCAACCAGTAATCTGGATGCATACGACCTCTTTCAGGAAGGACAACAGCTTTCCAAGACTGGTACAAAAGAAGCAAACCAGCAGGCTCGTGAATTATACCGGAAAGCAATCAAACTTGATCCAACTTATGGTAGAGCATACGGCGCACTGGCTTATATACATGCCTTCAATTATAGAAGGGGCTGGACCGATTCTCCACAGGAGACCCTGGATCGAGCCTTGGCATTGGCAGAGCAAGCCGTTGCTCTTAATAGCTCAATTCCCCAAACCTACTGGGCACTGGGTTATGTTTATCTCATGCGCAAAGAATTCGATAAAGCAGAGAAAGCAGTGGCACAGGCAATAAATATTGCACCAAGCTATGCTGACGGATACGGTTTGCTCGCTCTGATCAGCAATAATCTGGGGCACGCTAAAGAAGCAATTAAATATATCACCAAAGGCATGCAACTCAATCCATATTACACCTGGGACTATCCATATAATCTTGGTTGCGCTTATTACCTCCTGGGCGACTACGATGCAGCAATAGCCGCACTTGAAAAAGCGCAAGATCGTAATGAAAACGCTGTTCCTATAAAATTATATCTCGCGGCTAGTTATGCTAAAGCCAATCGGCAAGACGATGCAGAATGGGCAGTCGATGAATTACAAATGCTAAGCCCGACAGCAACAATATCACACACGGAAAAAACCGTTCCTATAGCACAACCAGAAATCAAACGCGTTTTTTTAGAAGATCTTCGTAAGGCGGGTTTACCGGAATAGCGTTGAAACATTGTGCGTAGAATACCCATTAATTAACACAAACAGCAAAACCTTCCGGTCATCAGGGTGAGCTTAACAATTACGGGTATAGAGTATACCGTGATATAGAGACTGGTTTTTTATGCTGGCCGCGTTTTTTCCTGCCCTGTGGTACACAGCTCCAGTAAGCCCTGAATGTTCGTGGCGAGTGCTTGATCCGTGGCAAAGATAACACCGCGATGGTTCATAAACGTCGAATCCTTACGATTTAAATCGAGTGCTTGACCATAAAAATCACTGGCGACAGCGCTCAACTCGTTAAAGATAGCGGTTGTAGCTGCAAAATCCCACAGACTACCACCACCCTCTTCTGACTTCGGGCATTTAAAATAACAGGCCGGCGAATTCTCCAGCGCCCAACAGGCATTCATTGCCGCCCCACCCTGTTGAAAGGTTTGTAGCCCGGTAAGGCCGAATTGTTTTGCCATCGATTCCAGGGCCTTGACCAAATGAGGGTAATAAGGCTGTTGAAGCAAACCACAATCACACATCAGTGTTAAAGGCCTTTGCTGTTGTGACGAAGAAGAGATAGTCCATGGCTTGCCATTACGCAAGACACCTTGCCCTTTAACAGCAGAGTACAGTGACTGCGTCACCGGGTCATATATAACACCGATGACAGGTGTTCCGGATTGAGAAACCAAAGCAATGGAAACTGCGTAACCGGGTGTTGACTCGATGAATTGAAGGGTGCCATCGAGAGGATCAACGCACCAGAAATAATCTTTCAGCAAACGCGTTTTATCGTCTGTGCTCTCTTCAGTTAACAGCGCAAGGTCATAGCGCTCACAAGCAGGCTGAAGCGTTTTTATAATAGCGGCCTCGCTGAGCAAGTCCACCTCGGTGACGACCTGCGAGGCAAGCGTGTCACCTCCGCTCTTATGCTGAACACTGACCGTCTTGTTCGCATAGCCTTCGATCACGTGTCCGGCTTGTTTGGCCGCAGAAATCGCGCATTCAGACAGATAAGCCAGATCATCAGGTGTAAGCCGCATTGTTAACTCCCCTATACATTTAATTGGGCCACTACTTCACGCGCGATGCGCTCGCTATAGCCATGTATCTTCCAGTGCCCCGGACTCCAACCCATTCACAAAGCGATGGAAATCGGTCCAGGCTACGGGATAGAGTGCGCGCCATTCCTGCTCTACAGCATTTATATTAACGCTACTGCGGTGAACTTTCAGCGCGTCTCCAAGCTGAAAAAAATAATAATCAAGCAGCTCTGATTCATAGCGTTCACAATCAGTTTCGTAGAGGCAGCTACCAATGAAATAGGCAACATCCTTCATGCCACAACCACCACCGACATATTGAAAATCTACCGCAGCCACCTCATCACCGTGTTCAGAAAAACAGAAATTAGCCAGTTTGGCATCACCATGGACAAAGGTCTGGTAGCGAGCTGTTTTCAAGAGCTCATCAATTTTTGCTGCTGCACTTTTCAGCGCGCCATCCTCCAGCACCTTCAACTCATCGGGCCGGGTATCAAGATGCCAGTAGGTACCTACCTCCCAAAGCCCGGTAGGTGTTTGGCCCATGAAGCTTGCATGAAAGTACGCCAACCATCGCAGACAAACCTGCATCTCTGCTATTGACACCGAATCCATCCGTCGCGGAAAACCGCTGGCATCCAGATCCTCAAGCACTATCAGGAATTCATCGTCATCCGACTCAAGAGCCAGATATCGTGGTACACGGCAATGCGCACCACAAGCTCGACTCCAGTCCCGATACCAGTTAATTTCCACCTGATAGGATTTTATTTTACGTTGATGCGAAAGGTCGGTATTCCAGCCACGCGGGTGACTGCTCTGATCCGGTAACTTGACATGTTTGATCACGACAGTTTCTGACTCACAGCCCTTCAGACCATAGCGCATGATCTTGCCGTAACCACTCCACAGCGATTGGATATCTTCAATGTGAAATAAAGCATCTGCACGCGTTGCATTGAGTACAATTTGTTGAAAAGTAAGCTTCATACGGGACTTATTCTAAACAGAATGAACCGGAAAATACAAAGCCATACGGACGGACCAGACTTACTCTGTCATGTTACTTCACTCCTTAAAGTAATCATATTGATATCAAAAAACTGCTTCCTGGCAGAAATACTTGACGTATTTTGAGTCTTTTTTTCCAATGCTTCAATTGCTTAGCTTCGCTCGACGCTGTATTCGACCAAAAATACTCTATATACCTTAAATCATGATAATTAGCTTCAATGAGAAATAATCTCTACCATTAAATATTTGCTCTCCACCTTTGCTTTTTTCTTTATCACCTATATTCAGAGTAGCTTCCTCAATAGCTTTTTTAAATGCTTGCCAGTACTAATCTTCAATTATAATATGAGTGATCATTTAATCAGTTTATTCTTGAAAAAGGAACATACTTTGGCTTTTGATCTAGATAATGAATCGAATAAACTGTTGGTTTTGTTACTTTTCGCTGATCTGATTTTTATATTGATTCACATCGTTTACATGAATCATATAATATCAAACTCGCTCTATGCAGTTGATAGGGATTTAGGGTACGCAGAAATATATCAATATATTAAAGAGTTCTGGATTATTCTGTTATTGTTATTTGCGGCTATCAAAAGAAGGCATCTTTTATATTTCACCTGGTCCTTACTATTCATGTATCTGTTAATGGATGATTCCATGCGCTTCCATGAGATTGCAGGTGGATACCTGGTTTATCATTTTGATATTCAACCCATGTTTAACTTACGTGCGCAAGATTTTGGAGAGCTTGGTGTGTCTGCAATGTTTGGTTTTTTGTTATTCACACTGATAGGGATAACATATTTATTTAGTGGCCGTATAGCCAAAAAAATATCCAAACACCTATTTATACTGATTATGTTATTAGCTTTCTTCGGTATTTTTGTAGACATGCTTCATGTGGCTATCCCCTGGGGAAAATCAATATGGGGATTAGTTGAGGACGGAGGAGAAATGTTAATCATGAGCATTATTGTGTGGTACGTCTTTGGTCTAAAACATTCTTCAAGTAAGCCCGCGATGATCAATGATAATCGCTCATCATCAACTCCTGCACAATAAAGTCAGATTAGACCTGACCTACCATCTGAAACCAGAATCAATAGAGAATTAACTGGATCAGATATGATTGATTTAACCAGTGTTCTTGAAAGACAACAGGTTCAAGTCTTGCTGTGCAATATATACATGATTGCAAGACCAGACCCTGTGACTTGCTATGGCCGGCACAGAATTTCCCCTTAAAAAATTAGGCTATTCATGGTTTTTATCAAAATACTGAATGCTTGAGTCTACATGCTCTGTCAGTCGACCCATACAACAAATTTTCCACTAAAATTAGTAAATACCTAATTGTTTCTTAAAGACTTTGAATAATTTACCGATACAGCTATCAATCAGTATAAAATATTAACAATTACACATATGAACAAAATCAGAATCAGTCGTGACAACTTCAAACTAGATGATATCGAACTCACCCATGGTGACTTAAGTATCGGACGAGAAAGCGACAATAATTTACATTTTGACCACCCGAATATTAGTGGGCATCATGCAAAAATCGTCACCTTGTTTGATTCCTCTCATGTTGAAGACCTAGGCAGTACTAATAGCACCTATGTGAACGGGAAACCGATCACAATACATACGCTGCATGATGGTGATATCATTACAATCGCTGACTATCGCATCATGTTCTCATCCGATGCTCGACAGGCACAGGCGTCAGACCATCAGGAAACGATGATACTCAACAGCGATGATCTAATGAAGAGACTGAAAGAGTCTGAATCCGCCAAACAACACGAACACTCTATCTTGCCAGAAACCTCGGCAACTAAACCTCGCCCGCAACAAACCGCAGACCGGCCAAAGCCCAGTATTGACGAACTTGAGTTTCTTAGCAAGATGCAGGAGAAGCTTCAAAAAAACGGACACAATACAGTAGATAAAAACGTAGTAGGCAACAATATTCAACAGCATGATCCACTGCCAACGCACAACGCCGACGAACCTGGATCTTTGAGTAAAGTTAAGGAAAAACGCAAGCAAAGCGAAGAGCACAAAAAAGATTCGACGAAGGCGAAGATTACTCAACGGCCTGTTTTGCATACAAGCCGCGAAGAATTGTTTATGCGTAAGGAAGAAAAAAAGAAACTATTATCACCTGTCACTGTTTATATACTCACCGTCTCCTCGATTTGCATAGTAGCTCTGCTGATACTGCTCTACCTAACAGCATAGGATCGGGTAAATCAGAAGATCAGTTCTTGGCAGGGTCGGACCAAGCTTACCCATTGATACCTAATATTATTATGCTTATAAAGGCCCGCTTTCTTCGCTTAAACCACTCTTTTCGGACACGAAATGGACGCTTTTGTAAAAGTGTTGTTAATCAAAGCTGCAATCTGCCGATAAAGGGGTGATACATGATTATTTCCTTGAGGGACGAAAATAACCGCATGATAAAGAACTACTTAACATTTTCTATCGTATTGACAGGTCTAGTCATATGAACGCCAGTAACAGTCGAACCGCCTGGGAATACCATATCAATACCAGCTTCATGGATGACTTGATGCTGGTTGCAGAACTAAGCCAACGCCACAAGGCACAGTTATTCAAAAAGGCGAAATTCGAAAATATCAGGGCAGGTAAAACATTAACCGGCGCCAATGAGAGCCGCTGGTTGACCTATGTACTCAAGGGGCGCGTCAGCAATACCGATCAGGAGCAAGCCGACAAGAAGCACCAGGATCCATTGTTCTACCCCCACTACAAAGGTTCGCTTAAGGTCCTGCAAGATAGCATGCTGGTGCGTTTTGATCGTAAATTGTATGAGAATATAAGTAATCTTGAAGCGCAGCAAAATGTTTCGATCGATGATGTTGAGATGTCAGATATCGAGGCAGCGGTGTTCACGAACTTGATTATGGATACGGAAACCCAGGGCCTGATGATACCGAGTCTGCCGGATGTGGCCATCAAAATCAGCACCACGGTCAATCGCGAAGACGCCAATCTGAGCCAACTATCCAAAATACTATTAAATGACCCTGTGTTGTGCGCGAAGCTTATCAAATATGCCAATAGTGGCCTCTATGCAGGTAAGGCCAAGGTGATGGCCATATCGGATGCACTGTCCCGCCTGGGCATGAAGGCGATCAAGAGTATCGTGACAAGTTATGCGGTTGCAGAGGTATTCAAGGCTCCGTCCCCGGCTTTGCAACACAAGGTCGAGGAATTATATGAACACAGCATCTTTATCAGTGTGATGGCCTATTTTCTCACCAAGAAATATACCCGGCTCGAGCCCGAGTATGCCTTGTTGACAGGCCTCGTGCATGAGATAGGGATGATCCCGATTTTAAATTATATGGCATCGCATTATCCCGAGGATGTTGATGAACAGGGCCTGCAGTCGGTTAGTGACAAGATGGTCAGCCTGATCGGGACGATGGTATTGGACAAATGGGGATTTGATCGTGAACTCGTGCAAGTCGTCGATGTCGGTGTGGATTACAGTCGCTATGGCGGTGAGAAGGCCGATTATGCCGATGTACTCAATGTCGCCCATTGGTGTAGTGCGAAATATCATGTTGGTGCACAACAGGCGGATGATTGTGATTTACCCGCCATCGAGGAAATGCCCGCCTTTCGCAAGCTGGGTATAGAATATCTGGATGAAAGTGATTTCGAGGCCTATGTCCTTCAATCCATGCAGACCGCCACATCATTACATAAGCTCTTGGGCCCATAAATATCCAGGCAAGATAATAAATTCATCCTTATTCTCTTGCCTGTTTAAGCCTGTGAATCCATGCTACTAGTATTTGGCCGTTGCCTTGGGTAGACCATGGTGAGATTTAAGGGGTCGGTGACAAATAATAATACGAATAATTCTCAGTTGTCACCGACCCCTTTTATTATCATGGGTGTCTTGTTTATTATATTTCCTCTAGCGCGTGTAATGTGCAGTTTTGGGAAGCACATGCCGCACGCCCCCCTGAGGATTCTCAACATCACCCTTGTAGCGGGGAATGATGTGAATGTGCGCATGGAAGATACTCTGCCCGGCCGCTGGCCCGACGTTAACGCCGATATTGTAGCCGTCGGGATTGAACTCCTGGTCCAGCAGAGTACGCTCCTCGGTTATCAGCTCCATACAGGCGTTGATCTCTTCGGGCGTCAGGTCGAAAAAGCTGGCGACATGTCGCTTCGGGATGACCAGCGTATGACCTGGACTCACCCCATAAGTATCTCGCGCGCTGTACGCAAGTTCGTTATTCAGCGACACCCCTTTTGGGTCTCTACAAAACAGGCATGGGTTATTGGGGTCTCGCTTTTTTCCTTGTTTTTTTTCTGACGACATACTTCAACACCCTTCGTCTAACTTACTTTTTTAGCCAAATAATTCAGAGGCACTTTGACAGCACCTTCAACGTCCGGAACATCCTCAACTTTGTAGCTGATAACCATCTTATTTTGTAATTTTTACACCTTTTGATACAAAAATATAATAATAATTACTCACATCCCCCCAAAAAAAGTTAATAGAGTAAATATTCGCCCTACACGTTATAATCTGATGTCGTATCGACTATTTATACAAGAGGAAACTATCTTGGCATCTAATAAAGGACGGGCTTACTTCTCACTGGTTGGTTATCACTTCAACCCCGACGACATAACACGTCTGCTTGGGGTAGAACCCACCTCAGTCAATGATGCTGGTACAAAAAGTGGCCTGGACAAACCCGCAATCAGTTCATGGGAGTTATCAACAGATACCGTTAATGGCGATGAGGCTGACGTGGACATTTATGCCTTGACGGAAATCATCTTAAAGCAGCTGGAACCCATTAAAGAAAAAATCATTGAAGTGTGTAAAAGCCATAATCTATCCCCCAGAGTAGGAGTAGTACTGACTTTATCTGTTGATAAAAATGAATCAAGCCCTGAGGTTGGTTTCGGTGGCAGATTAGTGAAGTTTCTGGCAGATATTGGTGCTTTTATTAATGTGGATTATGAGCTTTCTGAACGAATTTAAGCCCCACTAACATTAAGTGCTTGTTAAAATTTACCGAAATAGTGCCGCTATAATATTTTCGCACTTCAAATAAAAAGCACGCTATAAAAAGCGTGCTTTTCTCAAACTAAATTCATATTTAGTCTCGCCGCGTGATCAGCTTATGGCTGTTTTGGAGTGGTATATTTCACTTCTTTCTGGAATGGTTCCCATGTGGTGGTATAGCCAACATGAAACGCTCCTTCTACAATCTCTTTCTGAGTCGTTGTCAGAAACTGTGATTTACCTTCAGGAACTTTTGGTCTGGTTTTAGGGCCGGCTCCGCTCATTTGTAATCTCCTCTTAATTAAAATTCATGATAACCACTGCAAGATATTGCAGTTAATAACTATCTTTATATTGCCCATTTTACCTCTTTTGAAGCAGAAACATAATAGGGTCTTTATACATTTTTTTTAACTAGGTATTATAATATCTAATGCCATGTGTATTTACATTCATTATTAATGACTGTCAGCTTATTATCGACAAAGATTGCGCCTTGCTCAACTGTGCTTCGCAGTGTTTTACGCATAGTGGCTGTAAAGCGTGTGGGAAGCATGCCAGAATTAATTCAAATTCATCGGCAACTTCTTCCGCAAGAATAGCATCATTTGTTAATTCTGCCAGTACATTTTGTGCTGTCGCCTTATTCACTCGGCAGATGACTGCCAAATGGAAGGGCAACTGCTGCTCCATACAAATCGTTAATGCCGTCTCATAAGATCTTATTGCCTCTTCCAGGCGATCAGGATTTTCTTCTGACTCACCGAGATGATGCAATACGCCACCACGATTATTGTGTGTCGCGGCTAATTCTAATGCGTAAAGATCTGCATCAAGTTCTGCCAGTGCATTTTTATAAGCGACAACGGATTTTTGAAAAGAACGGTTACCTTTGAGGAGACTGCCATATGCATGGAAAGTCGCACCAAGTTGAAACATGGCTATAGACCATTCTTCAGGCGTTTCTTTTCGAGTGTATTCCAATAACGCAGCAGTATAAGCATCAATGGCGCTGTTCAGTAATTTGGAGTCAGCCTCTTGCCGACCTAATGCTTGCATTGCTGTGCCAAGATTAGATTGCGTCGCAGCCCAGTCAAGCGGCGTATCTTCCTGGCTTAATATTTCCAGCGCACTGTTGAATGAAGCAATTGACTTGTTGTACAGATCAGCATCTTGTAGATTTTGTCCAAGTGCTGCGACTATATTGCCGAGGCTGTTATGAATTTCAGCCAGTTCTAAACGAGATTGCTCTGATTCAGGCTCACGTAATTTTTCCGTCAGTGCAGCTTCGAGAGTCTCACATGCACTTTCGAACACATTAGCACTGTAGCGGTGTTGTTCAAAATTGCCGCGTGTGTAAATAAAATTATCAGCGATGGCTACGTTGGTATCCGCACTAGCACTGTTGGCGTCATCATCAGAAACCAGGCTTTTATAGTGTTCAATCGCCTTTTCCAGCGCCTTATTGTCTGGATAAAAAGTATAATTATTTGAGAATTTCATTGAGATCCGGATTAGCGTCTACTGCACCACCAAGGTCGATTTCTTCATCAGTTGCTTCGCGTATGGTCAATACTTCCAACATGAAAACGACATCTCTGCCACACAGCGGGTTATTTCCATCGACGGTTAATGTCTCGTCATCGAAGCGAGTGACAATAAAACTTTTGGGCTCACCTTTTTCATTTTCCATGGTGATGGTCATACCCACTTCATGGTATTCCTCCGGGACATTTTCGATCCTATCGGTAAACACCAGCGATTCGTCTCTCTCACCATATAACAGTTTCGTGTCAATCGGCACCTCGATGATATCACCCACTTTTTTACCATCCAGGTATTTTGTCACGTCTTCAGACAGAACGTCATTCACACCATGAACATAACCCAGAGGATAATCAACAGTAACAAGTACGTCACCGGTTTTTTCATCGATGACCTTATAATTTAATTCAACGAATTTTTCGTTTTGTATTGTATCTGACATATCTAGAAAAGCCTGTTTTAGAAAAGTGTAGCGCCAAAGATTTTTACCTTGTCCTTTTCATAACCCAGCACCAGTCTGCCCAGCCATTCACCTTTATCCTTGCTGTTAATTTGTTTATATAGAACCGTTACATATTCACCACGACGTATTATGCCAAGATACTCGTAATCATCAGACAGGTTTTTCGCCAGGTCGCTTCTTGCAAACTGTTTACCCATTTCGATTTCATTCGCACCCATTTGCATAGCGGCTGAGAAATTCCGGGTGAAAGCACCATAGTTTTTTTCATTCGAATATTTAACAAGATCAGCCCACATTGGGTTCGCCAACTCTAAAATCTCTTCATCTGTTTTTTCAATAATATTCATAGTACTCATTTTAACACTATCCATTAACAATATGATTAGTTTTTCTGGATTATTTATTACAATAAAAACATCACACTATAAAAAAAAGACCAACAAACAGTATGTTGGCCTTTCTTTTAAAGATAAGTAAAAATTATTCGTGATTTTTACTTAAGCTTTACTCCTGTTTTTCACCTACCAGGTGATAAAGAGGTGCTTTCTCCATCGTGTAATCGCCTGTCTCTGGATCACGACGAGAAACTGTCAGTACATGCCAGTTTTCATCATCCAGCTTCATCGCATCACCACGGTAGTAGTAACCAGGCCAACGAGTTTCTTTACGGAACAACGTATGCTGGAATACACTTTCAGAAGTAAGGAAACGATGCTTCAATTCCCATGCCCGAAGTAGTTCATGGATATCTTCAGCAGCAACTTTTTCCAGATCTTCCTCAAGAGCCTTCATCTTCTTAAGACCGATTTGCAGGAGCTTATCGTTAGTCATGTAGTTCACACCAAAACCAGCGCAGTACTCATCCATCAATTTCTGCAGACGATCAAGACCCTGACGTGGGTTGATGTAGTTAGGGTTAACAGAACCCGCAACGATTTCATTACGGCCAACAGTATACGTTTCCATTGGCTTGTAGATTTCTTGCTTACGAAGATTGATCTGCTCGTCAGAAACACGGATGCCTTCTGCTTTGCCATCATCAATATATTTACAAGCAGCTTTAGCAGCCAGACGACCTTCAGTGAAAGAACCTGATGAGAATGCGTGTGGCGTACCACCCACGGCATCACCCGCTCCAAACAGACCTGCAACTGTCGTCATACGATTATAGCCCCAGAAGTATTCTTCTGGTGATACATCCTCAGGACCTGAACACCATGCGCCACAACCTGTTGCATGTGAACCCATTACATATGGCTCAGAAGTCGTCAGTTCCGGGTTTTCGTACTTAGGATCAACGTCTGTCGCTGCCCATAATACGGCCTGACCAACAGTCATGCCTAAGAAGTTGTGCCAGCCAATCTCTTCAAGATGAGGATCCTGGAAGGCTTCCATGGTAACCATGTGGATAGGACCACGACCAGCATTCACCTCATTGATAAATGCATGGTTACGCAGACAGGTCGGTATTGGTTTGTGTGATAAATGCTGACCTTCTGTATCCAGGTATTCTTTACCTACCATTTCCGTTAGAGCTGGGAACCACTTGGATTCATACTCTTCACCGTTACAATTTTGTGTATAAGTCTTGAGGTGTAGGAAGTATGCGCCAACAGGACCATAACCATCTTTGAATCGTGCCAGTACGATACGGTTTTCCATTTGCGTCATCTTTGCGCCTGCTCCGATCATAAGACCATAGGCAGAACCCGACGACCATGGTGCGTACCATACACGACCCGCACCTTCACCCACTGAACGTGGCTTAAAGATGTTAGAAGCACCACCAGCACCACAGATAACAGTCTTCGCTTTGAATACGTGGTAGTTACCAGTACGTACATTGAAGCCTACAGCACCTGCAACGCGGTTTTCTTTAGCATCATCCATTAAGATATGAGTTACGCAGACACGGTTGAATACCTTGTCTGCAGACTTCTTGGCGGCTTCAGCAACAATTGGCTTGTATGATTCACCGTGAATCATGATCTGCCAGCGACCTTCACGCAAATAAGCACCGGTCTTGGCGTCGCGCATGATAGGCAAGCCCCATTCTTCAAACTGGTGTACAGCTGAATCCACGTGACGAGCCATATCAAAGGCTAAATCTTCACGAACCATACCCATTAAATCCATACGAGCATAGCGTACGTGATCTTCAGGATTGTTCTCACCGAAGCGAGTACCCATGTAACAGTTGATAGCATACAAACCCTGGGCTACCGCACCAGAACGATCGATGTTGGCTTTTTCTGCAATGACAATTTTCTTGCCCTTGCCCCAATATCTCGCTTCAAATGCAGCACCGCAACCACCGAGGCCAGCACCTGCAACCAAGATGTCGATATCATCTTCAATAATTGTCTTGTAGCCCATCAGTAGTAAACCCCTTCTTTAAGTGTCAAGCCATTAGATTCCAGCGTAGGTAAAGCACTGTCATTCATAGCAACATACTTCGGCTCGTTAAATAATAGCTCGCTGTTGACCATATCGTTACCTGGTGCTGCTTCGCCAGATAGTTGTGGAATGCCCTCACCCCAAGGCTTGGTGGTGATAGGTGCTAAAAGCTCCATGTCTTTTTTGCCGTTGCGGAATTTGATGCGCCATGCAATGGTGCCTTTTTCTTCATCACGATGCACACGTACTGAGTGACCCAATGGGGCGAAATCAGCATAACCGCGAACGTCAATGGCGTGGTGAGGGCAAGCTTTTACACAGGAATAGCATTCCCAGCACATGTTAGGTTCAATGTTGTAAGCACGTCGTAGTGTTTTATCGATGTGCATGATGTCTGATGGGCAGATATCAACGCACTGTCCACAACCATCACAACGAGTCATATATACAAAAGTAGGCATAATGTTCTCTCTCTTATACTAAATAGTTCAGTTAATGTTAGTAGTGGTTTGCTGACTCACGTCTGATACCAGGTCCCATGTTTGGTGGATTCTTACCCATATATTCTGGAATATCCGGGAATTTTGCTTGCACTGCAGGATCTGTCAGATCGAAGTCCCCAGGCAAATTCAAATTTGAACCATCTGCTTTAGCAATACGTTTTTGCAATGCTGCAGCTGGCTTAAAGAACATATGTGCAAACTTGGACCACAATACGCTAGCAAAAAGCATCGTATTTGAAACAATGAATAAAACGAAGAACAAGGTAGTCCCGACCGTTCCGCCTACTGTACCACCACCAGACTGCAGGGCAGACCAGATTAATGCGAATGTTGCGGTTGTGAACAAGGAAACAATGAAGATATCTGCGCGCACCAGGTGATACCATTTAGCACCTTCTGCTGCTACATCAACGCGGATAAAGAACCAGAACCAGTAGCCACCTAGGCAAAGCATGATGGCACCCAGATGCCAGAAAAACGGCAAAGTTCCGGATGTAGTATCTGCTCCGAAGATCATCAATGCTGTTGCAATAACAAAGATAAGAAATCCATACATGGTCAATAGATGAGAAAGTCTACGTTTCGTATTCTTAAACTCACCAGAAGTTAACACTTCGTTGGCTAGCGTTGCAGCGGCAAGACCGGCTTTTTCACCCGTACCTACTGTACGTTTTGCACTTAGCTTGGCTTTTTTCGCATCTTCGAAAAAGTATTGGGCACTTTTCTTGTGCATCATATCTAGCACTGTTCCCAAGAAAACCAGGATAGCCATTAAAATAATGTAGCCCTGCATAATCTCGGGAGATATCAATGCTGTTAGTTCAGCGAAGGGGTTGGTGTTGAACATATCTACACTTCCTCGGTTTATATTTCAATCGTTATAAGCATGAAGAGCAGGGAGGGGTGCATTCACACCGGTTACCTTACTCGAGAATTCTACCACCCTGGCGAATGGACGCTTTAAATGCGACATACAGACTCACATCTCTGCCGCAGCTCCCCCCTTTTCTGTCCGTTTGACATTGGTCGGTGGGTAGCGCCATCTACTGGGTGCTCGAAATTGCGACAGTTTATATCAAGGGACTACGTGAGCCAAGTTAAAAGTGGCCTACTTTGTTAGTAATTGAACAATAGTTTTTAATGGCGCGATAAATAATAGAGTGTTGCGAAATAAATAACAGGGTGTTTTTGTGAGCATATAAGAATATATTAATATTATGGTTATTATTATTGGCGATGTATCGAGTACAGGTTTCTGCCCTCTTCAATGCGTCTATTCCTGGGTCGATGGGTCGGACCAAGATTACCTATTGATAATAATACGTTTTCATCGATAAAACAGAAGTTTTAAACCCCTGCACCATTCATTCAGGCTATAAAATGTCGTCAATAAGCCATATCGGGTTCTTTCAGGAAGACGAGATTGGTTTAGCAGCTCTTGGGGATTACTCTCATCCTTATAGTAATCATTTTAATATCAAAAAGGTGCTCCCAAGCAGGAATACTGACGTGTTTTGAGTATTTTTGTTAAGGTCTTCAGTTAGTTAGCTTGGTCCGACCCCGTTTTGTCTGGCAAAAAGGACCGGTCACTCTTCATTGGCGCGCCGCAGTCGGGCCTCGACCCGAGCGGCGCTCAACGGACTGTTGTCAACCACTTCGGGATACATTGGATAAAACTTTTCCACATCGAATACGTAATCGCGTGCAGTTTGTTCCAGACGTTGCCTGACCGTGCGGGGAAGGCTATGCAGCATCAACAGCCGTGGCGCGAGCCGCTGCAGATACAGATCGCAAAGCCGCTGGCATTCCGGGTCTTCCCACTTATCTCTGATCAGACAGGGCGGGAAGTCATCCGTCGCCGGATCCGGGCGTTCGAACCAGACGGCCCGCGGCTTGCTGCCGGCCCGCTCCTCGACGAACTTCTGAAGGCGGTAGTTAACCGGCGGCTGATAGACCGCTTGAACCGGGGAAACCGGATCTTCCACCGCGAGTTCCGCCGCCGGCATAGGGATCCACTCCGGGGGCGGGACCGGCCGCTTCGTACCTTCCTCATCGACGCAGGAATGCAGCAATGCGAGAGGGCTTTTGTCGCTGCCGTCCAGCAGCCAGTATTCGTAACGGTCCGCCGCCTCGAAAGGTGACCGGGCGTTGCTGATCGCTTCGAAAAACCGCTGGCTGTCTGAGTGCAAACGTTCGGGGTCCATAGAGGGGTGCATGGCGCGGATCTTCAGCCGGTCCTCTTCGATGTTTACCACTAGTGAAACATTCACTCTCGGATCGTGGCCGAGCGTCCAATTCCGCGTTTGCTCATTTTCGTACAGCGCATAACGTATTGCCCAGTTCTTCCCGTCCAGGCTCAGGGCCCGTGCCCAGCCCAACTCGGCGACCTGGATCACGCCGATATACGGCAGCAGCAATCGCTTGGAGTACACTCCGATCATGTCAGACATATTCCTCCCTGGTGATATTCATGGGGTCGGACCAAGATCACCCATTGATAGTAATAATTTTTCATCAATTAAATGGTGTCAGAATAAAAATAGATCACTAAACCTAAAGAAAGTTTAGAGTTTTTACTCTGACCCTAAATACCCGACCTTAAATACCCATGCTTTTATTTGGGCTCTGCAGCGATAATCACCTCGTGCATTTCAAGCTTACCCTCACCGTCAAACGCTTCCTTTGGCATTGGATTACTATGCGCCAGCTTGAAATCATCACTGCCAACCCAGGCTTCAAATGATGCCTTGTCCTGCCATGTGGTTAAAACTACATAAGGTGAATCATCACTTTCAGGCTTGAGGATTTGCATCCGCACAAAGCCTGACTGCTTGTCGATCTGGCCTGCGCGCTGTCGAAAGCGTTCTTCAAAGGTTTCTTTCCAGCCCGGTGCGACGGGTACTCGATTGGCGACAATAAACATGATCACTGCTCCACTGATGATGGTTCTCTATTGATAATCAAAGTCCTGAATTATTCTAACTATAAATGCACAGGATTTAGTTGATGAATTATTGTTGAATACAGAATAACTCAATCACTACCACTATTTCAGAGGCTCTGAATCCTTATTTAGTATAAATGTAAGTTGCAAGACCTGACCCTGTGTTTATGTTGTCTATTGACAGCAACTGGCTTAGGGGTGACCACAAATATTTAAGGTCGACTAATTAACAAGATTCCCTTCATGTTGTGACCCCAATATCGGAGCTGGTTTTTCCTCAAGTAACTCTAAAAACAATTCTAATCGATTAACAACTGTTGGCGACTCAAGCAGCAGCTGTTTACTATGATTACTAAAGTTTAAAATCAAAACAAGATTATTAACGACTTGTTCAATGTGCAGTTTATCGAGAACATTCCAATCCACCTGCATTAAGTGACGATCAAAATAGTTGCGCAAACCTGCCTTGAAAAGATCTATTTTCTGAGTAGCTACTTCTTCCGTCTCATAATCTTGTTTGAAATCACTCCAGTCGGCCATGACTCTTCTATAACCATTTTTCATAGGCAATTCTTTTATTATTTTATATCTGCAAATTCCCGTAAGCATGATATTTAACTTGCCGTCCGTTCTCTCCCGATATTGCCTGATTCGCCCGGCGCAACCTATATTATAAATATCGCTATCAGGATTATTATCTTGAGGTTGCACCATACCAATCAGTTGATCAGTTTTTAAAACATCCAGAAACATGGTCAAATAATTTGGTTCAAAAATAGTTAATGGCAATTCACCACCAGGCAGCAATGCATTTCCTAAAGGATATATTGGTAGCTCTTTGGGTAACTTTTCATATGGTTGCGTGAAAGGCGATTTGGGTTTCATAATTTTTGCTCTTTATACGGTCAGTGCAAACAGCTTATAGATAACAATCAATGGGGTCAGACATATTCCTTCGTAGTGATATTCATGGGGTCGGACCAAGATTACCCATTGATAATAATAAGTTTTCATCGATAAAACAGCAGTTTTAAACCCCTGCACTATTCATTCAGGCTATAAAATGTCGTCAATAAGCCATATCTGGTTCTTTCAGGAAGACGAGATTGGTTTGCTAGCTCCTGGGGTGTTACTTCATCCTTATAGTAATCATTTTTAATCAAAAAGGTGCTTCCAAACAGGAATACTGACGTGTTTTGAGTATTTTTGTTTAGGCCTTCAGTTAGTTAGCTTGGTCCGACCCCGTTTTGTCGTCAGGGCATCGCAGTGATAAGTATTGATAAGTATGACACCCATGATAAGTACTTAAGACAAGAGTTGGATATAATTTCCGTGGAAGGCTTGGGGTCCAAAAAGGGCTATGACCCCTTTTATTGCGATGAAAATCAGCCAGCAGGTTGATACACCTACCATTGAAAGCTCAAACCGATCAGGTAATTGCGCTCCTCTTGAGGATGATAAGAAGTTATAAACGGTGTTGCGGGACCACTGGTTACCCGGGTATCAACATGTCCATATTTATCGTCAAATAAGTTGCGTATGGAAAATGTTGCCGACATATTCTTGACCTGAAAAGGCTGTTTCCAGTTAATTGTGAGATTACTCAGTACCCAATCATCGGAATCTTCGCCTGCAAATAGAGCATTGCTGCTATCAGTTGTAGGATTCCAGCGCAGATAATTGTCCCATACCACATGCCAGTTCGAGCTTGGCTGGTAGCGTGCGGATAGATTCAGTTTATAAGGTATGATCGTGCGCTGATCTTCACCTGTATTGTCATCTTCACTCTGTGTGAAGGTGAACACTGTATTAAGACTAAGGCGGGGATTGAAACGGTGATCCAGTTCCAGTTCTGCACCATGCACGTTCACACTGTCAATATTGCTCTCAATTGATGCGAAACCTCCGCCACCACTAAATGGTGTGCGTCCGATCAAATCCTTGATATCTGAGTAAAAATAGGTTGCTCTGAATTTGGTGTGCGGGGATAGCATCCCTTCCAGGCTTGCCTCGTAATTATCGATAACTTCCGAGCGGATATTCGGGTTGGGTGCGATCGTGCCGCGTTGCATGCCTTCGTCAACGTTGGGTGGGCGGTAACCACGCTGATAATTGAATTTTGCTGACCAGTCTGGCGTCAATTTATAACGTAGACCAAACCGCGGCAAGGACTCGGAGTCATACTGGGACTTTGAATCTATAAAACGCAGGCCAGCGATCATGTATAGATCATCTGTTGCATACCATTCTGACTCGAGGTATATGGCATAATTGTCAAATATTTCTTCATCAAGGGCGGTGGGTATTTGTCGGTTAGCCGGATCGGTTGTGCCAGGAACTAAACGTATCGCCGCCGGTCGTTGACGTGAGTACTCATAATAGAGTCCACCGACCCAAGTGACACGATCGCTCTGCTCGAAGGTGAATTGATTATCAATAACAAAGGATTTCGAATCAACATCGACTACCCCGACCAAATTTCTTACGGTATCGACGAAATATGAATGATTTTCATCACCTTCCGTTTCCTTGTAATGACTTTTCAGGACGTATTTGAGACGATCCGAAAGTTGGTAGTTCGCATCGAAATAAACCATAGATTGGTCAACCACCACTTGCCCTGCATCTGTGGAGACCAGGGAAGTTCCGCGGGTACTGTCAATCCGTGCTAGGCGGTAGCCTAAGCGTGCCTGTTTCGCAAAATTGATATAACCATGCAGATCGAAATTCTTTGTTGTCTGAGGATCAAATAATGAATTGTCGTAAACAACTTCTGTGCCACTGGTATTTTTTGAAATCGCAACTTCTGCTAAATCAGAATCCCACTGACGCCAATTTGTTACTGATTGAAACCAGCCTAAACGCCCATCTTGTTTGCCAGCACGTGCGGATGTAATAAACTCGCCTTGACTACCATAAAAGGCATCAAATTCAATGCCATTAATGTCGCCAGGTTCTTTCGTAATAATATTGATGACCATACCAAAGGCGTTAGCTCCATGTAATGTACCACCTGGCCCGACGAGCACTTCAACCCGTTTTGCATTGAGAAGATCATATTGACTACTAAAACCGCCAAATCCAGCGGCGCTCAATGATGAAAAAGCGGTATTGTGTCCGTCAATCATGATAACGGTCTTACTGCCATGGAAATTAAGATCAGGAACACCGCGTGTAGAGAGGGTAACACCACGAAATTTGTTGATGACATCGACGCCTGGTATGTGTTGGACAAGATCCGCGAGAGATGCCCAGCCATGATCCCGGATATCGTTCTGGTTATAGACATACACTGTGGCGGGAATATCGGCCCGTGTACGGCTAGTTCGGGTTGCGATCGTGATCAGCAGTAAGTCTTCCAGGGAAAGCTCGAGTAGATCTACCAAGTTGGGCGCAGACGCCCAGGAAACCTGGTTATAAATTAAGGTAGAAAATAACAGTAATAGTATGAACATACGTCGGCACATACTGACCTCCTTACTTGAAAGTACAGTATATTTTCGGAAATTCAAGTAAAAAAAAATATTAACCCGTTGCTTACCCCAGAAACTTAATTACCTGTATTCGAAATGCTATTGATCGTGCCGATGTAGCCACAAAATTTAAGGGGAAAGGTTCAAAGCAATTAATGGGGGACTTTTCACCTCCTTGATATAGTATTTTGTTTTGCTATGTTTGTTTTATGAACAGGCGACAAAATCGGCTACAAATACTGGCTATGTGCATCTTACTGACATTGCCAAAATCTGTAATATGTGAAACAAAGCAACAACCCATCTTCGATGCCCACATCCATTACAGCCATGATGTATGGGATGCCATTACACCACAGGATGCCATACGACGCTTACGTGAGGCAGGTATTGTGCGTGCCCTGGTATCCAGCTCCAGCGACGAAGGTACACGCAAGCTATACCAGGCGGATCCTGATTTTGTTATTCCAGAACTACGACCCTATCGTATGCGTGGCACAACTGATAGTTGGATGCATGACAAAAGCATCATCCCCTATCTGAAACAACGACTGAATAGTTTCCGTTATGTAGCAATAGGTGAATTCCATCTGCAGGGCGCGCAGGCCGAGTTACCCGTTGTACGTGAAGTCATCAAGCTTGCCAGCAAACACCAGCTAATGTTGCATGTACATTCTGATGCAGAAGCTATTAGGCTTATCTTTGAACAGGATCCAAATGCGCACATTCTATGGGCCCATGCCGGCTTTGAAGATGCCTCTGCAGTAGTCGAAATGCTTGATCAGCATAAAAATCTTTGGGCTGACCTCTCCTTTCGCTGGGATATATACACCAACAATCGTTTCCTTCGTGGCTGGAAAGCATTACTCCTCGCACATCCTGACCGCTTTATGCTCGGAATTGACACTTATGCACCGCAGCGCTGGCTGGAAATTCAATCGACTATGAACTGGCAACGTTCGCTATTAAAGGCGTTGCCAGCGCATGTTGCACAAGTTATTGCCTACGAAAATGGTAATCGCGTTATATATGATCGTTTCATGAGACTTAAGTTAGACCGCGATCAAAATAGGACAAGTGCAAGGGATCCATAAGTTGTCAATAAATATTTGAGGTCAGAGTAAATACCCAAGCATATCCAGCTATAGTAGAGAGTTTTTACTCTGACCCCAAATATCATTTTCGATACGTTTTAGTGCAACTATTCGTTTATCAACAATATTTTCTTCAGGTATTTTGCCAAGCAACCCCAGCTTATCCAGGCGTTGTAAAGGCTGCCCATTTCTGGCAACAATATAAACAGAACGACCAGCACGAATCATGTCAAGAATAGATTCCTCAAGTGATAAAGCCGCTGAAACCCCCAAGTGATTAACATCAGTGATATCTACGACTAACGACTGACAATTTTCAATTTGTGAATTCTTACGTGTAATGGCTCTGGAAGTACCAAAAATCATTGTCCCTCGAAGGTATAATAACAAAACACTACCTTTAAACATCTTTAATAGTTCTTTTTCATGCGATGATAATGCCAGATCTGTTTTATCAGGATCCGTTACAGTCTTTACATCATCAGCCTGCAAATCAGATAATCTTGTGATCGTAATAACATTTGCTACAAACAGCCCAATGCCAACTGCTGCAATCAAATCAACAAATACAGTTAATATAATAACCCCATAGGTAATAATGGCGCCTTTACCTGAAATTAGATGAGCGCGTTTCAGAAAACGCCAGTCGATGATATCGATACCAACTTTAATGGCAATACCGGCTAAAACTGCCAAAGGAATAACTGAAGTCAGATTAGCTGCCCACAATACAACGATTAATAAAATTCCTGCTCTCACTAATCCTGCTAATGCTGTCTTTGCGCCTGCCTGGATACTAACTACTGTCCCCATCGTTGCACCTGCACCGGGCAAACCGCCAAATAAGCCGGACATAATGTTGCCAATACCTTGTCCTATTAATTCCTTATCTGAATTATGTCGCTTACGTGTAATGCTGTCGGCAACAACTGAGGTCAATAAAGCGTCAATACACCCAAGCATGCCCAGTACAATGGCATCAACAAACATAATTTGCCATTGCTCAATACTAAACTGTGGCATCTGTAATGCTGGCAGGCCTGTTGGTATTTCACCAATCCTTCTGATTTCAGAAGAACTTAAAAGCAAAACCGATATTAATGTGCAAACAATTAATGCAACAAGTTGTGGCGGAAGAAAACGTTTAAGGTTTTTAGGTAGCAAGAAGAGTATGGCCAGTGTTGCTAAACCAAGCATTAACTCTTTGCTTTGAATTCCCGCTATTAATGTTGGCATATTTTGCAACACGGCAATAACTCCACCATTTGGGGATGGTTGCCCTAACAGTGGCCCAATTTGTAAAATTACTAGAATGATACCAATACCGGACATGAAGCCGGAGACAACTGTGTATGGCATTAGTGTTACATATTTACCCAAACGCATAACGCCAAAAAGAATCTGGAACATACCTGCCATAATCACGACAGTGAAAGCCATAGCCATGCCATTAACTGGATCCGATGCGATTAGTTTTGCAATTACAGCAGTAAAAACAACTGTCATCGGACCAGTCGGCTCAGAAATCAGTGCTGGTGAACCGCCAAATAAAGAAGCAAATAAACCGACAAGGATAGCACCATATAACCCGGCTTCTGCACCTGCTCCAGAAGCAACTCCAAATGCCAACGCCATAGGTAATGCGATAACAGCAGCTGTAACACCACCAAAGATATCGCCGCGTATATTACGTAAATGTATCTCGTTAAAAATCGAGGTCATCCCATCACCAATTAAATCAGATATGAAATTAATTCATTTTCTGTTAATTATTTCTGTTAATTAAATTATTAGATGAATCGATTATGCAATAACAGGGGTCAGAGAGCAATATTCTCTAATATTAGAAACAATTGCTCTCTAACCTCACTTTTCCTCTACCAACAGCCATGTTTTTCATGTAAGCGTCGTCATTCAAAATGGGTTACTCAAATTAATCCCTGCATATAACATATAAAATTATAGTGTAAATGGCCGATAAACTTACATCTTTAAAATAATAGTTCATATCTGTTGTCTGTGGAGATTAATGAATTGTCATCATGCAGTTAGATTTAAAATACATAGGAAAAATAAAATGAAAAAACTGGTTTACATTCTTGCTGTTGTTGGCTTTACATTGAATACGACGGTTCATGCTATTGAACCTGTTTCTGAGTCAGTAGCAAAGCTTTACTATTCCCTGCCTTTAGGCGTGTCAGCACATAAGAGACTGGCTCCAAGCTTCGGCTTCCGAGTAGATTACCAGCATCTCTTGCTAAGAGATAATATGGACATAACATCTTTCTCACCTAAATCGCTAATAGACTTTCAATACAATCATGACGGTCTGCAAGGTGTGTACGTGAACGGCCTGGATACTTTGGTGAAAAAGACCACCTATAATGCAGACAGTGGTACAGTTGCTACTGTTAAAAGTCTCGACTGGGTTTTGGTAGGGATTGGCGTAGCTGGTGCTGCAATTGTTGTAGATCAAGCAGTCGATGATCCTGCGCCTGTCAATAATTGTCCGAATTTTACAAGTGCTATTGCAAATATCAATAATCCTTGTCCGAGATGAAGCGGTCCAGTTAATAACAGGATCACTGGAGTTTTCAAGCTAAAAGCTAAATAGGACACCCATAATAATATTTACCTGAAATTCTTGTTTTTAGCTCAATACCTAAGTTTTACTACCTTTTCATATCGGAAAAGATACTCATTCACTTAGTAGTTTATTCATTCCTATTGAAAGTGGACTTAGACATGTCTTTTTATACTATTCTTATCATGGGTGTCTTATTTATTTTCAACTTAGGTACACTTATGAATTCGGGCTCACGTCAAAAGTAAATATTTTTCAAACGAGCTGAAACCTTTCTGTAAATGTACGCTTGCCCCATTGGTTTTCAAAGGTCATCTCTCTTCTTTTGGATCATTTGCTAATCCTTTTTCTATGCACCTCTTATTCAACCTGAATGCTCTGGGGAGTGATGGCTTTCACGCGTATCAGTTCTACGGCACCATTAATAACGGCTCCCAAATATGTTCCAGTGGGCTCGAAAACCAGTTCCGAAACCCAGTCTTTTCCGATGTCAACCAGGAGCCGCGGTGGGGCGTCGAGGTCCAACAAGTTCCAGAGCAAGATTCGGTGATCCCTGCCAGCTGTCGCTAATATAGTTGAATCCCGATCCAGGCTAATCGAATCCACTGCGCCGTCGTGCGCATGAAATACTCTTGGTGGTTTCGAAAGCTGTGTTGCATCCCATATCTGCACACTGCCATCTCCTGCCCCGGCGACTAACAACTTGCCATTACGACTAAAGATAACTTTGCGGGCATAATTCTGGTCGTAATTCTTATTCCTGGGATGGAGATTGGGTTTATGACCGTGCAGGACTACTGGTGGTGATTGTGTTTGACCAGTCTTCCAGACTCGGATGGTGCCATCCGCCGCACTTGATGCAAGGAGCTGGCCATCTGCACTGAAGTCAAGGCTGCTGACGTTATTAGCGTGTCCGCGCAGTGCCACTGGCGACTGGCTGGGTCGACTAAGATCCTTCAAACCAATCACTCCGCCGTCACTGCTAGCGGCAAGCAGGTCACCTTTCGGGCTCAAGGCCAGCGCCTTCACTTGATACTTGAACCACTGGAATCCCGCAATCTTCTTGGGATACGAAGCAGTATTCCACAAGCGGATGGTGCCATCATAATCTCCTGTCGCGAGCAGTTTCCCATCATCGCTAAGGCCTATCGCATCCAGTGGGCCTGCATGCTCAGCAAGCTCAATCGGTTTGCCGTGCGCTTGTCGCAAATCCCATATGCGCACGGCTACAAGACCGCCGTACTGAGAGCTACCGGTAATGGCCGTGTAACCATCCGCTCCGAATACCAGGCCAGCAAGCTTATCCTGTCGAGAATCTTTCGGATCTTTAGGGGCCGACAGGAATGTGCGCAGGATTTCATCGTGAGCACCTGGCTCTGCAGATTGCACTGCGCCCCCGGCTACGGCCCATAGGCCTGTCATCAACCATAGTAACGCTCTTGTCCAGTCAGCTCTCATTGCAATTCCGACGGTCTTATTGGCCGTGTTTCTATTTTTGGAGGTTCAACAACTCTTGCCGGCACGAACGGTGCCCACGGTCCGCATGTCGGACGAAAAGTCTCGCCATGGAAATACATTTTCCATTCTTGTTCACTGAAATTTCGGTTAGCAATTTCGCAACCCAAATCCATCCATGAATCAAGTTCGAGATCCCAGAGAACAATATCAGTGCCATCTCCTGACACCAGAGCCTTGCGCTCTGGCAAAAATTCCAGGGTGCGCACCGGATCGCGATGTCCGCGTAGTAATTCTCCAATCTTACGTCGAGAAGATGCATCCCACAGCGATATATTTCCGTTCTCTAGCCCAAATGCGACGAGCCCAAGTGCAGAACTGGTGGCAATACTTTTACAGCCATCTGGCCGTTCGATCTGTATTAGATCTCGCATCACCTTGGCCTGAATATCCCACTCAACAAGAGAGCAATCCCGAGCTGCAATCATAATTTTACTGTCTCCCTCAGTGAAACGCAGCCTATAGGCATTGAGCGCACTCTCCTTAGGCAACTCCGCCACAACCCGTTCTGTGGTCGCGACCTCCATTATGCTCAACTCCTCATAGGGCCCGGACCACCAGGCGATCTTCTTGCCGTCGGCACTAAGGGCCATGGCTTTTATCGTACCGGGCCCAGCGTCGAACAGAGGCTCGATAGGCTCTGCAGTTCTCGCTTCTCTGAGTATTATCCTATCGTCTTTACCAGCGGAGGCCAGGCGATCGGTGCCGGGACTGAATGCCAGCACTCTGACGGTCCCATCGTGCCCACTGAAACTCTCGTGAATCCGCCGCATTTCAACGAGATCCCAAAGGACTATGGTGCTGTTGCGGCTTCCAGCAGCGAGGATCGTACCATCATGGTTGATTGAAGCTGCCCACCCAATATCCCCTGATTTGTTAATCCGTCGGCCGAGCGCGGGTCTGTCAGCTTTATCCCATACCTGGACGGTTCCGTTACTGGAGCCCACAACGAAGGAGTCTTTCGACTGCGAGAAAGTGAGTGATGTCACAGCACCGTCTGCAATATCGATGAGCCTTGCTTTAGCTTCGCCTGATTGCCAAAGGTGCACCGTCTTGCTACCTCTACTCGCCGAAGCCAGAAGGCTTCCATCTCCATTAAACGATAGAAAATCAGCGGGTAGCTCGTCAAGGCTTAGCGGTTCCCCAATGAATTGGGCGGCGGAAAGACTCCAGATGATGATGCAGCTGTTACGGCGCCCGCCCAGCTTCTCTGCTTCACACGAAAACATTCCAAGCGCAAGTCGATCCCCGTCAGGGGCAAGCGCAGCACTCACGATCGTTCTGTATTGATGCTCGGCGAGTGCGCTTTGGAGTGTATCCCGTGGCTCGAAGGCCTTGCCATTCCATACCATTAATTCACCGCTGGAGTGCAAACCAACGATCGCCCCATTATGATCATCCAAAAGCATCTCCCACCCGGCCCATTTTTCACTCAACATTGTGAGGCTGGGCATCTCCCAGACGTTGATCGTTCCGCCGGAGCTAAGCGAGACCAGCCGCTTTCCCGCGCGATCAAAAGCGAGAGCCTTGATGTACTCGTGATGAATGAACGGTTGCACAGCAATTCGCTTCCACGATTCGCTGTCCCACAGCTCGAGCTTCGCCTCTTTGTATCCATATCCGGACCCAGATGCAGCTATTCTGCCGGTGGGTGCAAAAGCGAACGCCGCAGTTGGTTTTTTGTCGTCCTCGGAGAGAAGGAGATGCAGTCTCCGTTTCTTCATATCCCATACGATCAGTTTCTCATCGCGGCCAGCGGAAACCAACGCCTCGCCGTTGGGACTGACGGCGAGTTCCTGGATTGCGTTTCCGTGTGCCATGAACATGGATGTTGCACCGCTCGATCTCTGGAGGGCCTCAAGCAAACTACTTCTAGATTGAATCGTCAGTGCACTACGATTGGCCTCTACACTCAACAGTAGCGAAAGTGAGAGATCAGAATCGAGTTGAGCTCGTGCCAGATCCGACAGATTGCCCGAACGTGCCGTGCGGGCTTCGGCCTCGGCGACCTCAGTCTGTTCCTGTGTACTCAGCAGTCCTTGGTACCATACCCCCGCAATCGCCAGCACAATGGCAAGAACGAGTGCGATGCCTGTCGCCGCTCTAAGTCTGCGTCGCTTAACTTCCCTCTGCTCCAACTCGGCGAAGTCAACAGCCAGTATCGGGGCGATGATGCGGAGCTTTTCCCGTTGCAGTTTGCGTAGCGAGCTTGTCAGCGAGGAGGCCCGTACGTCAGCTGCCAACGGTTCAGCACGCTCTGAGAGTGCATCACTTAGCTGGCCTGGAAAAGAGTTTTCGGGTTCGCCTTCAATCAAGAGTGGGAGAATGTGATCGCCGCGTCCGAGCTGCCGAAAGGTTTCGATCTCACGGGATACCCATTGAGACTGTGGAGTATGTTGGGAACAGACCACGACAAGGAATCGTGAATTCTTTAAGGCAGATTCAATACTCTCACCAAGACTGCTTGAAGCTGCCAGCTCATCACTATCGCGAAAGACCCTGGATAGTCGCCTGGCTACGCCCCGACTTACAAGAGAACGAGGTGTTCGATACGTCTCCAGTAACGTGTGCAGCCGCGCAGCAATGGACTTGTCGGGCTCGAGCTGGCGATAGCTGATGAAAACATCGTACTTGAAGTTCTTATCACCCACATCGTCTCCCTTGGCAATGGCCAGGTTCGGACCTGGCTAACTCTAAAGCAGTGTTTCTAAACTTGAAATGGCGTTTACTCTACATCTTACTTATCGTTGAATGTGTTGCTCAGACCCGCACCCTCAATATAACACCGCATCCCATACTAAGAAATACTATCTCAATATTAGCAATTGCGAACGAACGCGCATTCATACAAGTCATTTATTTCAGGTAGAACATTTGCAACAAGGGAATAAAGAATAAACCCGTAATTTACTGCAACTTCAATGGCTGAAGATATCTGGTAAAGAAAACCTCATACTCAGTCATCCAGAAAACCCTCGAAGTGATTAAATTCGACGTGTTTCTCAGCCACCGCTTTTCCTACCCGTTGCAGATCAGCAATAAACTCAACAGAATCCAGCTTCTGTACATTCTCTGGATTAATATCCTGCAAACCCAGATCGTCCAGTCCTTCTCGTGTCAACTCGGCATTGTATCTAACATAGGTGAACATTTTTTGATTTAATGGCCCGGTTGAGCCAAGCATGCTACCCACTTCCCTGTCCAGCATGCCTCCAGATTTACATTGACCAAATACCCTACATAGAAGATCTTGCTCATTGAGTGCTGCAAACATCAATGCAGATGGTATTTTGCTCGCATTATAAAGAATATTCATATCACCAGGCGCCAGATGTGCATTTGCATCCGGGCTGGTGCCTGTGCCAACAGAGACAATCAGCATTTGATCTTCACCTGCCGACCAATTCATTTTGTACTGGTCGACCGTGGCCATCAGGAAGGCCTGAAAGGCTGGATTATTGTAGGTTGTGATACCTCCATCCACAAAAATAAAGTCATGCTCACCAATAATAACCTTTTCAGGTGGAAAATAGACGGGTGCCGCCGTACTTGCCCTGACCAACTTCCATAGGGGTAATTTAAGATTACAGTCGGGGCGAGAGGGGTCATTGTACTTGGCAAAAGGGTTATTGGATAAAGGCCATGGCGAATCAGTTGTTGCATTACGCATCACCATCATAAGTACCGTAAGGAGTTTGTCATCACCCAGCGTGGTATCACTACCCAGCACTTGCTTGAGTAACTCGGCAAGGGCTTCGTCCTCATACATATAGCGATGATAACGTTTGAGCAATGATGCCTTATCAAACATTTCTGCACCACTTTCAATATAGAATTTCCTTAATTCATCAACAGACATTCCCATTGACAAGCAAGTTGCGATAATCGCACCCGTACTGGTTCCACAGATGAAATCGAAATAATCAGACAGGACAAAGTTATCTTCCTCCTGCTCTTCGGCCAACATCTCCTCAATGGCGCCCAATATTTCAACGGTCATCATTCCCCTGATGCCACCACCATCTAACGCAAGGATTTTTTTCTTACCCTCTGACTCAATTCTTTCTTTTGCACCCATGCCTTTTTCTCCTCAGAATATTTCGTTGCGCTCAAGTAGTAAATGCTTTATTTCATTTAATAATAGCATCATACATAGACCAGACTTTACCCATACCATCACCCCCCATCCTGCCATACAAAAGGCATCTGGCCGTTACTCGACAATATGCAATAACAACAAACAAGAACCTACAGATAGATAGATCATAGATAATTAATTATCTTTTAACGTTACGATGGGGGCGACTAACAGCATATACTGCAATACTCATTATTTGTATAAATGTACTATATTTTACTCTGCTATAGAATGACTACATTGAATGAATGCAACTATCAGTCTTAGCAATTGCACTTAATGCCTTAATGAATAAGTAATCGCAAATATTATCATTAGCTATAGAAGGCGATAGTGAATCAATAACTTCAAAAAAAAACAACTATGATACGACCTAAAAGCAACGTATTCTTAGCAAAACACGCTATTGATCTACTTGAATAAATAAATGATTATGGATAAAAATCTGCAAAACTGATTTCATCTTCCGATTGTCTGGTGAAATTCAGATACATGTAATCCTTTAATGCTTTTAACGCGATAATGCTTCCTAGTACAGATTATTATCCGATCTATTTAACGTGAGATAATACATGCCTGAAGAATCCAAGCTCCGTCCCATCGCCTTTATGGTAATGCCATTTGGAAAACGAACTGTGCCATCGCCACCCGAAGGTGCACCTGCCCAACTCGATTGCAATGCGTTATGGGACCACGCCTTCCGCCCGGCATTGGAGAATCTCGGATACCTTGCCGTACGTGCTGATGCTGATGTGGGCACGGTTATCGTTAAAGACATGCTTGAACGCCTGGCCCTGGCGGAGCTTGTACTCGCTGACTTAACCTTACCCAATGGTAATGTGTACTATGAAGTGGGTTTGCGACACGTCGCAAAAAAAACGCATTGTATCCTGGTAGCAACCGATTGGTCCAAACAACTATTTGATACAGACCAGATCCGCACAACACGATATCCATTGCATGATGGCAACGTACCCGACGATGAAGCGGAAGTGATCCGTAAACGCATCGAAGAGATCATCCCCAGGATGAAAGATGCCCAAACACCCTATTATGAGCTTGTAAAAGGCAAGCATGAGTCTACCGTGTTTCGAGAACAGATAGAAAAAATCAGCGAATTCCAGGCCGAGGTACGCGCTATTCGGATGATAAAGGATACAGACACCCGCAATAAAAAAATTACTGAGCTACGCAATGATTACGGAGGGAATAGCCTGAAAATTCCGGATGTCGCCTTTGAGCTGCTGACCTTAGTGCGTGATAGCCTCGGCTGGGAGGCACTGGGCGACTATATCAAAACACTACCCAAAGCCCTACAGGAGCGTCCTTATACCAAAGAACAATTACTGCTGGCAAAATCCAACATTGGCGAGCATGAGACAGCCATTGCAGGACTCGAGGAATTGAACAAGCTCTATGGGGAAAATCCGGAACGACATGGATTGATCGGTGGGCGCTATAAGCGCCTGTGGCGTGCAGCGCGTGAAGCGCGACTAACAGCTGGCAGCATAGGACCAGATCTGCAAGAACGTGGACACCTCGATTCTGCGATTGAGCACTACAACCGCGGAACACAGCTTGATCTTAATGCCTATTACTGCCCATCGAACCTGCCCGGTCTGCTACGAACGCGTGGAAATCCAGGCGATGAGGAAGAAGCCGCATTTTTGGATAAGCATATCGTGAGAGCCTGTGAGCGCACTATCGAGCGTGGCGAAGATGACGGCTGGGCCAAACCAACCCTGCTCGGTGCTGCCTACAGATCTCAGGATGTGAATCGTGTTAAAAAGCTGACGCTTGAAGTCGCCCGCCAGGGCGCAGCTGCCTGGGAGTTACAGACTACACTCAACGATATTAACGATACCATCGAGGCAATGGCTGATAGCAAGATCAAGCTTGCACTTGCCAATGAAAGAAATCAGCTCGCCGAGCTGGTCAATGCCTAGCTACATTCAGAACTGATCTGGTTGTTGGCAATTCAAACAGGCTTACCACATTGAATACAGAACTTGTTACCCGGCACAATCTCACTACCGCAATGGATACAATAATTCCGACTGTCAGTACCTGCGTCCTGATCCTCTATTGATCCCGGATTCTTCAGTTCTTTAATGAGTAAATCTACGCCAGCGTGAAAATAAGGCTCTCTTGGTATAGTAATGGCATTAAGAAATGCCAGAGCTTTTATGCCTTCAGGTAATTCATCCTGTTCAGGCATCTCACTGTTCTTTACCAGTACCGGTATCACCGGAATCTCATTCTTTAAGGCAGTTTCAATCTCGACCCTGAGAGGGTCTTCAGCAAGCGTCAAACGAATTTCACCCTTCTTGTTTTTCGCATCCAGCCAATGGTTGCCAATGATAGCTACCAGCACGCTACAGTGGCCAATAGTCTTACTGATGTGGTTACGAAAGTCGACCCCGGCTGGTATCGAGTCTACATCCCTGAAAACGGTGTTACTGCCGAACTCTCCGACCAGCCTGTCGTAAATCCTGCCTGTTATTTCCCGACTGTCTTCACGCCTATAGGACACAAAGACAGAGCGAGCTTGTTTATTCGAACGCTTCGGTTGTGAAGAGTAGCCAGTTGTAACAGATTCTGACTCTTCGTTATTGGAGGGCAGGCTGAATGATTCACCTTGCTGTTTTATGTAGAGATACTGGCCCGGTTTGACCAGTGAATCAATTGATTTAGTGATACCTTTTAAAGTAAATACCTCGCTTAAGGACTCAGGTCCGCTGTCGCCACACTCCAGCACCAGGGTTTCGTCAGGCTTTATATCTACCAACAACGGCTCACTTTTATAAAGGTCCATTTTTACCCGAATGGCGTGGCTACCGCATGGAAGTCGGAATTGTTTGGTCTGCCCAGGTTTGATTTTGCCAACGGTGCTATCGTCAACCGTAATAATGAACTGCCGTAAAAGGTTTGCGGTAGTTTTCTTGCGGTGCAGTGAAATAATTGCAGAAGGTTTACTCATTATTCCAATCTTTCAAACTCAATATTCACTGCTGATCATCAAATAAATAAACATCATTACAACACCGCCTATGAGCCATAGTTTTCCAACGGACTTTTTATTCTCTGTTTCTCCCTGGACTAAATAGACAATACCCATAATGACACCAATGAAAGGAATAATTACAGTACTGGCAAGAATGCCGTATTTCATCAAATCAGAGACCGGCTCCGACCTCTGTTTACTTTCGATGTCGACCACCTCGTTAACCGGGTCATTATCCGAACCGCCAAACTTGGCCGTAAATTGATGCCTGCAATTTCCACAAAATTTCGCATTATCCGGATTCTCTGATCCACATTTAGGACAAAACATGTTACACCCCTCCTCTATTGACTAGCTCATTTTATGCTCAACTTTCTTGCGAAAGTGACTTCCCATTAGCATTCTTATATTAGGACGGAGTTACAGCTACACATAGTTTTAAATAAGACTTTTACCTTACATAATCGAGTACAGGAAAACTACTACTCATCCAACTCGTACATGATTCAAATTTAGCCGCACTGATACAGTAGGAATCAGTGCCATCTTCGTTGTTGTAGACCAGGTAGTCACCTGCCTTATAATGAGACTCACCCTCTTTGGTGGGCATGGCACCGGCTTCGCTCGCGATCTCTGCCCAGACTGGAGTGCTCTTTACATATTTTCCCGCGTCCAGGTGACGATAAGTTCGTGCAAAAACCTCATTGTCGACTGTGTAAACATCTCCGCCATTGTCAACGATCCAGTCATCGCGTTTGCAACGCTGATCAGCTCCCCACTTTCTGTAGGTGAAGCCGTCCGTGTCAATCGCCAATTGCACAGCAATAACGAATTGGTCAGGCTTTTTTCTATAGCGGCGGTGTGTTTCCATAGATTTTAAGCATAGCACCTTCAATGGGACATTTTAACCAGGTTCGCCTTCACCTCCCACCGTGATCTGATGCAGCACAGTGCTCCTGGTAATTCCAGTCGAATAGGTATTGTCATTATTAACAATCCATGCCGTTGGTTTTGAAGTTATAGTTTCTCTGTATCATAAATCAAAGACCTGACCCCGTTTTTTATTTGTCGAACGAAAAGAGGGTTTATAGTGCCTATGTTCTACGCTATGGGTTCCCAACTTGCGGTGTCGGAAATAGCCCCTTTGCCATCCACTTCTGCCTTAATGCGGGGATCCTCTCCTCAAGGTAGGGTCTCAGATAGTTCTCTCGAAACTCCGATTCGGACCAATCCTCGTCTGAGGCGAGTTCCCGAGTTGCCTCAGTAGCTTTGTAGAACTCGATAGCAATCTCGGTTCCGTCTTGCAGGGTGGCGCATCCTTGTGCACGCTGATAACCACCTGCGGCCAATTCGAAAAGATCAAGGATCTCCATGAACCGTTGATTTGCCCCGAGCAGAACCTTTCCTTTCACTGAACTTCCTTTGTCGGAAATAATTACAGGCCCTTTAGCATCTCTTGTGGGGTCTTGTATCATGCATCGTCGGTAGCCGTGCAAGGTAGCCTGTTTTGTTGGAAGCTGTACGTCAGTTAGGCAGCGTACAACATCCTCGAACATCAACGTTCCATATACAAACACGTTAAATGTCTTGTTTCTATCGGCAGACAAGCGGGACTGCGGCTGGCGAATTGAGGTCATCATTATTTCCTACATGGATCCTCAAATCGCTTGAAGTGCCGTTTTTTCATTTTATCGAGCCTCGACTGTCCTTCTACTGATTGCAGCATCTCATTGATGAGCGCCAGCAGATTTGCATCAGATGCATTGGGGCGATGATGTACGGCAATCGCTATTTCTTCGTACGGCTGCCCGAGTTCACGCTCATAGAATTCCCTTAGGATCTCAGTAAAATCGCGTCCCGACGGACCATAGCATTCGACCTTCTTTTCCAAGCGATTCTTACTCTCCGCGTAGCGCACCGCATCGATCATTGCAAAGTCTGCGCGACCCTTTTCCACGGCTTTCAGGCTGTCAGCGTACGAACGCGGTTCATCATACACCACAAATCCGTATTTCTTGGAAATCGCGCGGGCAGCCTTAAGATTGATGGAACCAACGTGCGCTGCGACGACCTTGTCACGCAGGCCATCGGGAAACTCTTGGTATCGTTTTCCCTTTTTATGGACTAGTAGCTGATGATTCGGTAGATAGCCGATACTGAATGTCAACGGGTAATGATCGTGCTCTCGGCGCTTCGATTTCGTGATGTTCCCCACTGCAATGTCAACATTTCCAATTTCAACACTCTTAATAGCATCGATCCAGTTGATTTCTTTAGTGTCTACGACCAATTCCCGGATGTTAAGCTCCGTCTCAAGGTACTTCGCAAGCCATTGCACAAGCTCCTTTTCAAACCCCACGACGCCGTCATCGTAAGCTTGATGTTCATGTATGCGCCCCACATTGAGGCGCCTGGTTGCCTGAACTCGCTGTAGCGTGGATGAATAGAAGGCGAATGATGCATAGTCGCTCCATCGGTTATTCTTTATGTCTCCAACCTTCCAAAAAAAAAGGCCATGCCCCTCACGGTGGATCGACACGCTATTTTCCTCAGGTAGGGGAACCGAAATGCGCTCCGGAACGCTACCGGCGGTGGGGCTATGTAGGACGATCTGATATTGCGTCCCTTTTGGTGGCGTAGCGTCTTCCCAATGAAGTTCGACGGTGTTGTAGTCGGAAGAATCGATATATATAGAATCGGTTTTGGGTCGAATGGGAATAGGCTTCTTGGTTTCCAGTCGCTCTAGCGCCTCGGTCTTTTTGGCAAGCGCTCGCGTCTTTTGCTCAAGTTGATTCACGACATCTTGCATTCCCGGCCCCTCCTTTTTCGAGAGGAAATCAGGAATAAAAAACAGTCCAGAGAACACCATGACGGCGGCGACAGTGCTTGCCAGGACGATCATCTTTGTCTTGGCCGGACGCGAAACGGCTCGTGGCACAGTAACTTCTTCCTGTCCTCGTGCCTCATCGGCTTCGCCCCTTGCTTTTCCCTTGGCTTGTTTGGCCTTGACCTCTTGGTCCTTGCGTTCAGCCTCGAGGGTAGCCTCAAATTTCGCGTCTTTCGTTTTCTCCTTGACTCTCTCAGGCTTGTCTATCAGACGTTCCAGGTTGTGAACCAAGCGTTCTAGATGAGTTACCAGGTCGGCACCCGCTCTCACTTCTGCTGCATTCCGGTAGGCTAGGCCGGCGAGATGCTCTGGCAAGTCTTCTTCCCTCGGAATGGACGCGTCGTGTACAAGAACGGGTACGACAGGGATGTCCCTTTTTAGGGCGGCCTCAATCTCAATGCGAACATAATCGCCTGGATCATCACGACGCTCGTTCAGAATACGGAGCCAGTCCTTGCCAATCAGAGCCAACAATACATCACATTGCGCGACTTGCTCATTCAGGTATTTACGGAAATCGATCCCCGGTGGGACTGAATCCACATCGAAAACGACGGACTCCGGACCGAAATGTTTGCTCAGCTCGGCGCGAACCTGCTGCGCGGGATAAGCACTGTCCTCTCTTCTATAGCAGATGAAGATTCTCGGCATTCTCAATCTCTCCCGTGATCGACTGGACAAATTATCGTGTTTGAGTGATTGTCCCCGCGCCTGATGTGTGTTCTTTTAGAATACATGAATGTACTGAGGTCGACAACACGCCAGTCACGTTTCGTCATAACAGCAACAGCTCCCCGGTCAATGTGGTCTTAGCGGCATTCGCATGGGAAATGATGACAAAGGTCCGGCGCTACACCGCTTCTTCGGTGACAGGAGGCATAGCTACGAGCTAAACAGGACACCCATAATAATATTCACCAGGACTTCGCGGGTGTGAACAGTTCTTTCCTTAACTGTTAATTTCATTCTTCTGATAATCTACAAAACAATCAGCTGATTGTTGAGAGCTTCGTTTACCTGTAATTCTTGTTTTTAGCTCAATACCAAAGTTAACTACCTTTTCATATCGGAAAAGGCACTCATTCACATAGTAGTTTATTCATTTCTATTGAAAGTGGACTTAGACGCGTTTTTTTATACTATTCTTATCATGGGTGTCTTGTTTATTCGTTACTACTTCAATCATTAGTTTCATAAGTTATGTGTTTTTTAGATAATCTCTTCAATAAGACGGGAAAGGTTGTACCCTGCACCAGCAAAGAAAACATCACCACACCAAACACCATCGACTGAATCGTCCACCAATACTCCAACTCTAGCGGCAGAGATAACACCAACACAATGGCAATGGCACCTTTAAGGCCTCCCCAGGATAATAAATTAGCCCATTGCCACGGAATACGCCTATTACTTTTTAACGTCAACAAGCTGATAACATACACCGCGATTATTCTGGCGAAAAGGGATACAACAATAGCAATCACAATCGCTAACCATTGATCGGTAAACATCTCCCATGTAATCAATAAACCCATCAAGCTGAAAATAACGGCGTTTAAAAACAGACCAATCCATTCCCAGGTAGGCACGACTGACGAAAGTAACGACGCTTCATCACCCATTAATAAAAAACGCGAACTCATTGCCGCCATCATCACCGCTAAAATACCTGATACATGCAAAAGATGCTCGGCAATATAAAAGCTGGCAAACGCTGTGATAATCAAAATTACGACCGAGGCAGAGCGATCACCCAATAATCGCGTAAAGCCTGCCGCCAGTGCACCCAACAACGTACCAACAATCAGCCCGCCGGCAAACACCAGTGAAAACTCGATAGCTGCATTCGTCTGCGGCTGTTGGTTTAATGCGTAGGTCAGTACCAAACCAAAGATCACAATCGCGGTGGCATCGTTTAACAGACTCTCACCTTCGAACAGCGTCTGTAAACTCGCCGGCGCATGCGCCTGCTTTAACTGCTCTGAAACCGATACCGGATCAGTCGCCGCCAACATCACGCCAACCAACAATGCCGCTAACCAGGGAAAACCCTCAGGATGATCAATCGCAAAATAAACACCGGCCGCAGTGACTCCGGCTGATATCAGAAAACCCACCGTCGCCAGTAAGAAACACATCCAGAACCAGGAACGAAACAACTTAATTTCAATTTGCCAGGATGCAACAAAAATCAGTAAAGGCAACACCACAAAGAAGATCAGATCTTTTACATTGGTCGCCCGGATACCCGTATCCAGATGCAGATAACCAATGACCACCGCGCCCAGTATACCCGCTAGCAAACTACTCAGTGTAAGTTCCAGCTTGAACAAGCGCCTGAACAACAAACCCGCAAATGCGATAAAACTGACGATGAGTATATACTGCATAATTAACGGAATTCTCATCAAGCTCTCCTTTGGACATGAACGAATCAAACGAGTCTGACCCATTGAATTAAGAAAGTATCATTTAGCTCTAAGAATAGTACTTCATCCTTAAAGTAATCATTTTGATATCAAAAAGGTGATTCTAAGCAGTAATAATGACGTGTTTTGAGTCTTTTTGTTAAGGCCTTCAGTAGGTTAGCTTGGTCCGACCCCGTCTTGGCCTGCTTTTCATGGCTCAACTACAGTGACAATGGCGCACTGTGCCTGTATAAATATGCTCTGAACCCTTTATTAAAAAATGCGTTGATATAACAAAGACTAGCTATAAAGAATACAGAAATTAACTTGGAGAAGTAGTCAGTAACCATACAGATTTGGTTAGTTTAATATTCCAGATTTATTCAAAATTGATAGTAAAATATGCATAACGGAGTGAAACCATGAATGTAAAGATACATGAACTGATGAGCAAAAGTGTTGTTACTGCACAACCCCACCAGACAGTAGCAACTATCAAGGAAAAAATGTCCCAGCACAAAATAAACAGCGTACCCGTCGTATCAACCGAAGGTGTGCCTATAGGTGTGGTTTCAATTTCTGACATTGTTGCTGTTGAAAAAGCTGGTGTACCAATTTCAAATATCATGACCGATAAGGTATATACCGTACCTGCATATGATGACGTATCCGTGGCTGCACGTATCATGCGCAACCATAAAATTCATCATCTAATGGTCACCGATGAAAAAAAACTGATTGGTATTATCAGCTCATTTGACTTGTTGAAACTGGTAGAAGGTCACCGTTTTGAAATCAAAAATCCAGCCACACCTAAGTCAAAGGGAAAAGGCAAACGCGCCAAGGCTGAACTTGACTAATAATTAACAATGAGATCAGCAAGATCAGCAGGACACCCATAATAAAATACTGCCTGTTATGTATAAGTCACTGACACTATTGTTACTCAAGCAATGCATCAGATGAAACTCCTGCTAGGATAAGCTATTGTTTTTATTGTTTATTAAAATGGGTGTCCTAGTAAGCTAATAGGGATTGCTTCTTGCCTCGCAATGACGGCGAAAAGACTTAATCACCTTAAGTAAGTGCCACTCTAGTCTGTTCCCATTGATCATTCTGTGCCTAGCTAACGATGTGATATTGATACCAATTCAACTTCGGGCAACCCAAGTAGTGCACGCACCTCACGGCTGTCCTTCGCTGCACAAATCTCATGCGCAAGGGACTCCGCCTCGGACAGAGTGGTCTCAGATGTGTTTCTCGCAAGATAAGGAATCATCATCGGTTCAACCGAGAAGGCAGTAAAGCCCATACCAAGCAGCACAGGCAACACACCTGGCATCTGGGGTAGCAAACCGCAGAGCTGAACTTTACTCAGATTTGCACCCGCCGCCTCTGCTGCCTGTCGCAAAAACCGGAACAACACAGGTGCATACGGATCAAGAAGGACACTCAGTTCAGGCAGGTCGCGATCGGCAGCGAATAAGCACTGCATAAGATCATTACAGCCGATGGAAACGAAGTCGGCGACTTCAAACCAGTCCTGCATTGTCAACACCGCTGCTGGCGTCTCTGCCATAACGCCGACGGGAAGTGTTTCAGTAAGTCGCTGCTCGATCTCGCCACGCCAATACCGGAACTCCTCAAGGTTAACTATATAAGGGATCAGCAGACTGAGCTCGTAGCGGCTGGCGAGATTTGCCACGGCATCCAGCATCGCATGGAACACACTCCGTATCGGTTCCCGGTCGTATAATCGTGACCCTTGCAGACCCAAAGTCCCCATCATGCCGGCCAGAGGTTTCAACCAGGGCACCGGCTTGTCTGCTGCAATGTCCAATAGGCGAACCGTCACCGGCAGTGGTCGGGCGATATCGCAAAACGTGCTTAAGACACTTTCAAAGAAAGCGGCGTCGGGCAGCCGGCCGTCTTCCGGTACCAGGAACTCAGATCGCACAAGACCAATAGCCGAGGCACCCATCGCCACTGCTCGCGCCACGGCCTCGGAGCTGGATGCGCTGGCACGCAACGCGATCTGAACTCCGTCCGCGGTATTTAGAGGTTCGCCGGCCGATGGTGGTTCGTGGGTATGCGCGGGTTGTGACATAGATCCCGCTGGCCAAATGATGCGGCCACGAGTGCCGTCCACAAGAACCTCCTTACCCTCTTCAAGAGTCTTGGCCGTTTCTTTTGAAACTACGACAGTGGGGATACCCAGACCAAACAGACGGATCATGGGGTGGGAAAGCGGTGCGCCGTCCACCACCACGATCCCGGCGGGCCGGGACTCAAACAAAACCAGTTCTTGTTGCGTCAGGATCAGAATGCTGCCGGGCGTCACCTTACACTCGCGGCATAGGATGCCACGGGCGATGCCGGGAACAAAAGGCGTGACCTGTAGTTTGAACATAGGCAACTCGTTCTCAGTGTGGGGACAAACCTACAGGCAGTGTAACCATAGAAACAGGTGTTAGTGAACAACATTCTTTAAAATTATAGACAATTGCTCTATGGAATTGCTTTACATCAAGGTTTAGGCAGTATGCATTCCATATTATGAGATTACAATATTAGACGATGTTGACAGAATGAAAAGATAGGGGCAGGTCTTACATTTTTCATGGAGCTAAATAAGACACCCATATTAATACTGAATTTAATGCCATTTGTTGGCAATCCCAGACAGAACATGTCTAAAGGCCTTCCCTTTCGACTAACGGATTACCTGGAACTGGTAGACTGGACTGGCCGGATCATTCGAGAAGATAAACGTGGTGCCATACCCGATGAAATCCCACCTGTCCTGCAACGTCTGAATATCGAACCCAAACACTGGCTTTATGTAACACTACATTACGAATCCTCGTTTAAAGGATTAGTGGGTTCAGCTTACAAACTCAAGCAAGTCTGCCAGAAATTAGATTATAAACGCACACCAGGACTTCGCGGGTGCGAACTGTTCTTCCCTTAATTGTTAATTTCATTCTTCGGACAATCTACAAAACAATCAGCTGTTGTTGAGAGCCTCGTTTACCTGAAATTCTTGTTTTTAGCTCAGTACCTAAGTTTTACTACTTTTTCATCTTAGAAAAGGCACTCATTCACATAGTAGTTTATTCATTTCTATTGAAAGTGGACTTAGACGCGTCTTTTTATACTGGACTTCCCAGACTTTACTAGACACTTTCTGGCCTCGAAAAATAATCTTCTTCATACTTGGCGGGTGACACACCTCCGGTGTGACTGTGCCGCTTCACTGGATTGTAAAACATTTCAATAAAATTGAATATCTCTCTCTTAGCATTTTCACGGGTGGAGTATATTTTTCTCTTGGTCACTCGTTTCTTAAACGTTGCGAAGAAGCTTTCTGCAACGGCATTATCATGACAATTACCTCTGATCTTCAATTGCACGATCTGATACTGGCTTCTCCATCCATGCATAAAAGCCGCTGGGATGTATCTTGAAAAGACGACACATCACTCGAATAGGAAACTCATGACGATATTCATTGATAAAGGCGTACTTTACTCTTGGTTGTTGGCAAAGTACTTTGCGGCCTTTTTAGAATATCGCGTTCCTCCGTCACACGCTGTAGTTCAGCTTTGAGTTGAGCGACTTCAGCCAATAATTTCAAAAGATATATTTGAATAAACTTAGTGCATCGGATCAGACTTACTACTAAAATAAGTAAATGCCATTCGGGTCAGAGAACAATTGTTTCTAATATTAGCGAAAACTGTGTTCTGACCCCAATTTTGTTATGGAGTCAGCTCCTTTTTAGAAGGTCAAACCCTGTTTAATATACATGAATTAATATGTATTCCTCACATCGAACCAAGTTACTCTTCATCCTTTTCACAGCAACTATCTTGTCTACAACTACACGCGCAGCAGAGACCGGTTCCAGCCATAACCTGTTTTATATTAATAAATTGAATAACAAGTCTTTCTTCGTTGGCCGCGCCAATCTGGTGACACGAGATGGCTTCTCGGATACCTTCTTCGGCTACATCGATGCGAACTACCGCTATGCACTGACGGATCCCTGGTCAGTTGAAGTGGGTTATCGCCATGCGTTTCTTGAACTGGGTAATAACTGGCGAGAGGAATACCGACCCATGCTCGGCCTGTACTGGCGCGGCAAACTGGGTGATGGTAAATTTTCAAATCGTCACCGCCTGGAGTGGCGGTACTTCGAGGGTAATGCACAAGACCGGGTACGCTATCGCAATGAATCGGTGTGGACATCGCAACATACAATTACCGATTTCCAACTCACGCCTTTTATTGAAGAAGAATTTTTTTACGACGTTACTAATAGCGAGCTGAATATCAACTGGCTAACGTTTGGTATCTCAAAATTCTGGTCCAAGGGATTGAAGTGGAAACTGGGTTATCGACTACAATCACAAAAAACCAACGGCGAATGGGAAAACCGGCATACGCTGGTTACAGGGATTAGCATCTTTTCGTTTGATTAGTCTTAATAAACACGGGGTCAGAGAACAATAACTACTAATATTAGAAACAATTGTTCTCTGACCCCGTGTTTCTGTTTTGCTGTTTTGCTGGCAATAACCATATGTGCTCTGCGTATTATGTAAAATGGCTTCATATTGACTAAGCTTATAGTGTATTGCTGGGTCATATCAGTGGTTGTCTATAACTCCGCCCGTCATACCCTATTCGTGTGTATGCCAGGAGGGTTTTATGAATATAATCAATATTCACATTGATGCGATTTTGGATGCTCGCGCTATCGAACAGCTCAAGGAATAGTTAATGCATGCTCCTCATGGAGACCATGTTGAGATGAGACCTGCTTTACCACATGGATCTCATGGTCGAATATGAAGAAAAATATGACATTTCGATGACCATATTGAGTCGTCTAACGGATCAAGGGCTGCATTCTGATATTGCTTATAGCTAACTGGTCAAAACATGTGGTTTGGTGGTATTCAAATCAGAAAATATCATGCAAACATTCCTTCTGAGTATTCTGGTGTAAAACTTGCGTGAGGATATGTATATACACGGGAAAACTCATTATCAATGCCAGGGAAGGCGGATTCAGAAGGATGTAGGAGTAACATACAAATCATGCACATCATAAGCAGTAGGAATTCTAATCACAGGGTGTCGAATCCTTGGATTACCGCCTTTTGTGCAATTTGTCTGCTATTTCTTACCTCCTATTTGTACTTCATTCCTGATTCCCTGGAACAGCTGGACCGTTTGAATTTCCCTGGGGAGTCTGCTGGCCGCATGCTCGACAGACACTTTGAGTTCTACGAAGGTTATACGGCGATTCCGGCCTGGGAAAGGACCCTGCATACTTTTCTATTCGGCACCCGGCAACAAGTTCAGCATAATTCCATCGAGATATTTCGTGAAGTTCTCGACTATTTTCAACAACATCCGGATGAAGCAACCCCATGGGCGTTGCTCAATACCCGCACTCGCCTGCTGGTGGCATTGGCCGAAACCGGGCAGTTTGAGGCACTACAGATTGAATTGGCCCGTATGGATCGTACCCTGGACGAAGAAGTTGTGCGTGATGCGATAGCCTTTGCCTACACAAATGCCAATCCAGATATAGACATTGATGCGCTGATGTATGGTGCAAGACTTCTACCATTGGGATGGACCTCGGATCGTCTGTGGTTACGTATTGCCAACAAATTGGACTATGCAAAGCGCTCGGAACTCCTCCAGCAACGCTTACGGGAACATGGTGAACGATCGCGTAAGCGCGTATTGCTGTTATCGGTAACCGTAATTTCGGTCCTGTTGGGCGGGTTATTTGTGTTGCTCGGAAGACGTCAATTACAGTTACCTGACAACTGGAATGCCAATAATCTGACAAAACCATGGTCGCTGAGTGAAGGTTTTGCTGTTATTGTGCGGGCCGGCCTGATGGGTTTATTGATATCCTTTATGTTGATTATCTTCGCAGGTTCCTATTTTAAACCCGGCGTGCTGGCTGCCTGGAGTTCGCTGTTCGCCTCGCTGCCCATGCTCTGGTTCATTCATCGTAACTTGCTCAAACCCAGAGGAATCAATTTTTTCACTGCTTTCGGATTGAGCCTGAAAGGTGTGAAATTCACCGATTTTACGCGTATTACGATTTTTATACTGGCCCTGGAATGGGCCGGTACATTATTGATTGCCTGGATGAGCTGGAAATTTGGCTGGCAGCCCCATTGGTCGGAAGGATTGTTTGAACGCGTCATTTTCGGGCCCTGGCAGACGGCATTTCTAAGTGGTGTCAATCTGGTGATCTGGGCGCCCATCTTTGAGGAAATTGGTTTTCGAGGTTTACTCTATACCACCATTCGATCACGCTTTACGCCATGGGTGGCTATTATTGTTAGTGCACTGATTTTCAGTTCACTGCATTTGTATTCGTTACCGGGTTTCCTGGCTGTGTTCTGGTCGGGCCTTGTTCTTGCCTATGCCTATGAGCGTTATCGCAGTCTCTTGCCCTGTATAATTGTGCATGCACTCGGCAATCTCCTGACTATAAGTACAGTGCTTTTATTCTATCGCTAGTTAACTATATTTATGATTCAAGTGGCCAGAGTGGGCTACCCCCACTTTTTCCTCTAGTATTTGGCCGTTGACTTGGGTAGACCATGGTGAAAATGAAGAAATGCCCACAGCGATCCGTGTTCCTCGGCGTATTGCAGCCACTTTACACCCAGAAACATACCTGAAAATATAAATATAACCGCCAGAATTGATTCAAGCGACAGTGTAGACAAGCCGGATAAACCTTGTCCTATATTGCAACCACCCGCCATTATTGCGCCCATACCCATCATCATTCCTCCCGATAATATGCGTAAAATAGCGGTCGGTTCTGGAGGAGAAATGCGAAATGATCGACAGCAAAATGCACTCAGGAATGAACCAAGCAAAACACCGCCCATCAGTGCAATGCCGAAAGTGTTTTGAGGTTGATTGCCGATGCTAATATACAAGGCTGTACTGGTTACAGGCCCCGCAAAGGTAAGGGAGGCAGGTCGATGCATACTGAACTCGTCTGTGGCCAACCACCCTGTTATCCACCACCCGGAAACTACAAGCATGCCGATAATTATGCCCGTTGCTATTAAGTGAACCGGTACAGCATTGAATTGCCTGCGAATAAAGATCAACATAAGAAAAATGGCTGTTCCCAATAGAAATACCCAACTCGGTATACTGAGGATGGCCAGAATGGATGCGTCACCTGCCGTTGTCTCATATGAAGCAAGCTCATGTACCCAAATCCTCAATGGTTCAAGAATCCCGGTATAGCTTGCTGTTGCACCAATAGCAATGCTCAATAGAGCCAGTAACGCTCCCAGGTTGCCCTCACCGGTCAAGACCAGTATTCTGCCAATGCAGCCACCGGCCATGACTGCCCCCAGGCCAAAAATTAGCCCGCCAATGATAACACTGAGCCAGTGAATACTGGCGTTACGAAAAACGGAGTTTCCAATTGGTACAATGCCTTCATTTTCCAGCAGCAATGTACCAATTACCGCTACACTCATTGCAGTAAGATAGATGTATAACTGACGACTATCTCGCATCAGCACCCAGTTTGATATAACAGCAGTCATGCAAAATCGACTACGCTGAATAACAATTCCCAGCACTAAGCCAACCGTCAGTCCTGAAATTGCGAGGAGTGAGTTAGTTTCGATATCCATGATGCGATCCTCCTGTAGAGGTCGAAATCGCAATCATCCAGATTGTGCTTCCGGCAAAATTGTATGCGCTATCCATATCGTGTGATATACGATAAGAGAAAGGGCTTAAATACTCAGTAAGAAAATGGCCGAAATAATGTGACATATTTCCGTTGACAAGATACGTCTCGGGAGAACAGATACTCAGCGGGGCTGTCGATGTCCGGTGCTGTGCTCACTGTAGTAATACATGTCCATAAACCGGGTCAGAGAACAATTGTTTCTAATATTAGAGAGTATTGTTCTCTGACCCGGTTTTTCTTTTTGCCGGATCATTCAGGAACGTCCCTTGCTGAGCCGCACGGATTTCATGGGGCTGGTTATTATTGCCCTCAATCAAATTAGAATAGTAAGAGTTAATGACGGCCATATGCCGGGTAATGGTCCGGCGCGTTTCCTGTGGCAGCATGCCGGCTAGTTTGGCCGACGCGGTCGACAGCGCTATCGCCTTATCCGGCAACGGCGATGACTCCAACGCATCATTGGCTGGAATGAAAGGAGTGAACGACTGATTTATTATGGCCATAGACCTATTCTGGCCGGTTTATGGCCGAATGAAAGTGTTTATAATATACTGTTTTTATTATCTATTAATGATGTTCACGGCCAATCATGGCCTATGTATGGCCACTTTATTGGCCGGATTGAAACGATCTTTTAAATGACTCGGTTTTTTCTATTTATATTAGATATCAATAACTTGCCTTGTATTTTTTCACCCGTCAAACCTTATCTATATATAAAGCTTTACAACAAGATGTCGCTATAGAAATTGAACATAACTGGATTAACAATCAGAATAAACAAGGCTTAGTGCCTATATGTATTAAAAATGAATAATTCGACTGCTGAAGGAAAAGCACCACTCTCACCACACACTCTGTCAAGACTTCTGAGCAGCAGCGACAATGATCTTGGCCAGGCAAAAATACGCGTCATTCTCAGCGTGTGTGTGCTGATATTTCTGTCTTATATACTCATTGGCAATTCAGTAATAAGTATAAGCAACGATCTTCTGATTGTACTTCTAACCTATTTTATTTTCTCATTATCAATACTGACTTCAAATCTGGTTTGGCCAGGACAACTCAAATGGCGACGATTAATCTGTATCATAGCTGATACCTTAATCGTGACATATGTTCTGGTTATGAGTGGTGAGGTAGGTTCACCTATTGTCGGCGGTTATCTTTGGACGACCATTGGCAATGGTTTACGTTTCGGCAGCAAATCATTATATACCGCCAACTTTTTCAGTGTTATTGGCATGATCACAGTACTGATTTTCAGTGACTACTGGATTGAACAAAGGACACTCGGGATAGGCCTACTGATATGGATGATAATCCTGCCTGCCTATGTCGTTATGCTTATAAAAAAGCTGGAACAGGCCCTAATCAATGCAGAGCAGGCCAGCGAAGCCAAGAGTAGTTTTGTAGCAAATATGAGCCATGAACTACGCACACCGCTCAATGCCATAATAGGTTACAGTGATATGCTTGAAGAAGAAGCAATTGAATCCGGCGAAAAGCAGACCGCAGAAGATCTGAACAAGGTACAGGGATCTGCAAAACATCTACTGCATTTGATTAATGGCGTCCTCGATCTATCCAAGATAGAAGCGGGTAAAATGGATCTATATTGTGAGAAATTCAAATTATTGCCAATGGTTGACGAAGTCAAATCCACCATCAAGATAATTATGAACAAGAACCATAATAACCTTGAGATCAATTTCCAAGATGATATCGGATCCGTATATGCGGATAATACCAAGCTACGGCAGATATTGTTCAACCTTCTGGGCAACGCCAGTAAATTCACCAAAAATGGCACTGTGTCGCTGACCGTGGCAGTCGGGAGCAATCCTACTGCAAATGAAATTATTTTCACCATACGTGACACGGGAATCGGCATGAACGAGGAACAACTCAGTAAGTTATTTTCCCCATTTGTACAAGCAGATCAAAGCACGACGCGTCAATATGGGGGTACCGGCTTGGGTTTGGTCATCAGTAAACACTTTTGTGAGATAATGGGCGGCTCGATCAAGGTAGAAAGTGAAGAAGGTATTGGGTCAGTTTTCACTGTCAGTTTACCAATTCTTGCAAGGGAAGATATCGATTACAAACCGGACAAGTGCCTGCATCAAGTGACTACCCGTTAATCAGAAATGTTGGGATCGTTAAAAGTATCAAGCTAAGTCGTGCGAAACTATTCTCATTTGTCCTGAAGCATCTGATCGATGAAATTGCCATTTAGTCGTTATTTCGCCAATTTCCGGGAGCTAAAAAAGTGGGCTCTGAGCCCACTTTTAAAACCACTTACTCCTTCGTGATGATCGTTTCACGGTATGCATGCCATGTCGCATAACCGATAAGCGGCACTATAAAAATGAGCCCTATCAGCGCAGTCGCGAACCCTATCACCGTCAGCACCAGAATCAACAATGCCCAGAGCGCTATAACCGACTTGTTCAGCCACACCGCATGCAGGCTGGTCATTATTGCCATCGGTGCATTTACATCCTTGTCTACGATCATCGGTAGAGCGAAAGTCATGGCGCAAAAGAACAGGCCCGTAAAAATAAAGGCGATCGACAAGGAAACCTCAGTAGAAATCGGGACAACGGCAGAAACTGCCAACTGCGCGGGTGTCACGACAATATCAATCACCATCGACATCACGATGGCCAGAATCAGGAACACCGAGCCCAGCAACAGTACAAGCATTAGCTCGTGCCCCATCTCATGCAAGGCTTTCCGCCGCTCGTGACGAAAGGTCGGCTTATGTTTTCGTTCGAGTTCCTGGCTTATATCGTAAAGACCAAAGGCCAGCGCAGGCCCAATTAACAGGAAGCCGACCATGAGAGCAAAAATCAGAAATTCACTCTCCCTGTTCCATGAAAAATAGATCAGCATCCAACCCATAGCAGCGAATATCATGCCATAGACCAGGCTATGCCAGGGCGCAGAACGGAAATCTTGCCAGCCTTTTTTCAGCCACATCAAAGGAGCACTGAAAGTAAGCTTATTACAAGGTGCATAGGGGTGAACATAATTATCAAATGAATTGGCTGTTTTCATGATACACCTCCGTATATTAAGTATAGTAAATTCGATAGCGTTTTCCAGATGTCAGGCTCGAACCCTCACGGGATGAAAAACTATATAAAAAAAATGATTATTAGCAATAAATGGGGTCAGAGCACAGTTTCCGCTAATATTAGAAACAACTGTGCTCTGACCCCACTTTTCTTTGTTTACCTGGATAGATTCAAGCGAATTGTGACATTCTGTTAATTTTCACAAGCATCAGTACTTAAAACCCGGCCAATAGCTGCTCAACATCCGTAGATTATAGGGAAAATACCTTATTTATTTTAATCCTACAAAAGAAACGTTGATTCAGGTAATCAGCATCTTTTATTCAACTTTAATGCCTTCTGCCCGATATATTAAAATAGTGCTGAAAAAGCGTACTTTTATAAACTATTTACTAGCCTTATTTTGAGCATACATCTAGTTAATGAGCATACAGCGCTTCAAAGAATAATCATTTTATTGATTAACAAGGCCGTTCTTAAACACAGTTAGAATCAAAAAGGTATCGATAATGTAATGTCAAATGTAACGACAACACTGAGTGATCAACTTGCGACAGACTTTCAAGCAACGATTTTATGTGTTGACGACGAGGCCAATGTCTTATCTGCTTTACGCCGTTCCTTGCGCAATAAAAGCTATCAGTTACTATTTGCAGAAAATGGAATAGATGCATTGGATATTCTGGAAAAGCAAGCTGTCGATTTGATTATTTCCGATATGCGTATGCCTGTTATGGACGGGGCAACATTGCTTGCCCAAGTCGCCCAACGCTGGCCAGACACCATAAGTATATTACTCAGCGGTTTTGCGGATATGTCCTCAACAATAAAAGCCATCAATCAGGGTAATATTTATCAATACATCAAAAAGCCCTGGGATGATAACGACCTCTTGCTAAACATCAAGCATGCCCTTCAGATTAAATTTTCCGAGTCCGAACGAAAACGCCTGGAAGCTTTAACCAAACAACAAAATGAACAACTACATACTCTCAACTTACATCTTTCGGAACGCACATTAGAAGTTGAACGTCGAGAAGCTCGCTTAGGCCGAATCCTGAATAGCTCTCAGAATGAGATCTATATTTTTGATGAAAAAACTCTTTTATTTTTAGAAGTCAACGAAGGCGCACGAAGGAACTTGGGATATAGCACGGCTGAGTTGTCTAAACTTACTCCATTTGATATCAAGCCTGAGATTACAGAAGATGAATTTATGACTCTTATTCAGCCTTTGCTGAAGAATCAAAAAAAGCAACTCATCTTTGAAACTGTTCATCAACGCAAAGACAACAGCACTTATCCTGTTGAAGTGAGCTTACAGCTCTCTCATACAGAAGACATGCAAATATTTTTTGCCATTATACAAGACATTACCGAGCGTAAGAAAAATGAACAACAAATACGTTACCTTGCTTATTTCGACAGCCTAACGGATTTACCCAATCGTCGTTTTTTTATGGAAAAACTATCCCAATCACTAAGCCACGCCAACCGCCACAAGGAAAATATTGCTATATTATATATTGATCTGGATCGATTTAAACAAATTAACGATACGCTCGGCCATAGTATTGGTGACGGCTTACTTAAAGGTGTTTCAGAACGATTGAGCACAATATTACGCAATAATGACTGCGTCAATCGAAACGACTCAAATAATGCTGAAAATGAAATTTATCGTTTAGGCGGTGATGAATTCACGATACTACTTGATGACATAAGTGAAGCTGAGGATGCTGCCTTGGTTGCACGCCGTATTCAGAAATCGCTAACACAACCAATCATGGTAAATGATCGAGAAATTTTTATTAACACCAGTATTGGAATTGCCGTCTATCCGAATGACGGTAACAATATTGAAGATTTATTAAAAAATGCTGACACTGCTATGTATCACGCCAAGGATTCTGGAAGGAATACCTATCGATTTTATAATGACTCTATGAATGCCAAAGCACTTGAAAGCCTTGAAATGGAAAACAAGCTTCGCAAGGCAATTAAACTAAATGAGTTTGAATTATTCTACCAACCGAAAATTGATATTAAGTCCTCACAGATTATCGGTGTCGAAGCTTTACTACGCTGGCAACATGCAGTTGATGGCTGGATTTCACCTGCCGACTTTATTCCCATTGCAGAAGAAAACGGCTTGATATTGCCAATTGGAAAATGGGTAATCGATACTGCGATTCAGCAATGTAAAAAGTGGCATGATGCTGGTTTTAAACAGCTCAGTGTCGCCATCAATCTCTCGGGTCGGCAATTCCCCGATGTTGATTTAGTTACATTAATAAAACAAGTATTGAATAAATATCAAGTAAATCCAAAATACATTGAATTTGAAATAACCGAAAGCATCTTAATGGAAGATGCACAACTGGCCGCTACTATACTAGGTCAGTTAAAGCAAATGGGGGTTTTTATTTCGATTGATGATTTTGGCACCGGTTACTCCTCGCTGAGTTATTTGAAGAAATTTCCGGTGGACATCTTGAAAATTGATCGCTCTTTCATTCGTGATGTACACATCGATAAGGACGATGCAGCCATATCCAGCGCTATTATTGCCATGGCTCATAGCTTAGGACTAAAAGTGATCGCCGAAGGTGTTGAAAATAACGAACAATTAGAATTTCTGCAAGAACGACAATGCGATGAAGTACAAGGTTTCTATTTTAGCAAACCAGTGTCTGCTGCGAAACTGACAGAATTGCTAGTCAGCCCTGAAATAATATTTAATAAAACATCATTAGCTTACTAGCAATAACTGTTCATTGCCTAAGGAAATTATTAAATATTGCCCGTGGCTGATGAATAAATAATAAAGGGGGAAAATAGGGTCAGAGTGAACCTCCCCCCGTGTTTTTTGGGTGTCTTATTTATTATTAGCATTTCTGGCAAGGTCAGTCTTGCCGACAAGAGCAGGGACAAGACCAATCCGGAAGACACCGTATTTGCTTAGGCACGCGCCATCAGCGGACCACGCATGCCACTGGCCATCGTTCGCAGACAAGCCAAGGACCTGCCATTTGAATTCACACTGAATGACAGCATGGCGATGATGCCACAGATGAAATTGTCCAACTTTGACAAGGTTGTCGTCAGTGCACGTATATCAAAATCGGGTAACGCCATCACACAAAGCGGCGATATTAGTAGTGAAAAACTGCAAGTAGAAACCCGAAAGAATGATCCTATTACACTAGAAATCAACACCCTGGTGCCTTAACACTCATAAACAATTTTTTTTATCCGATGAATGATGACTGGCATAAGATCGATCCTGAATACATTATTTTATAATGGCTGACGGTATCTCTGGGTCAGGGATGGGGTGCACATTCGGGAAATATGGCCTTTTCTCTTGAGGCGACCCACCCAATAGCCAATGACTGTTTAGCCGTTCTGTAAGCTCATTGGCGCGTTCAACCAGGATGCGACTTTCTAAAAACAGTGTCGGTATATGTTCGCTGCCGGCATCGATCTGCTTTACGAGATGACTCAGCTGACCAGTGACATCACCCAGCTCTGTCAGCAATCTGTTCAATTGCTGCGATGCTTTCCTGGCGCTGACGCTGGTTGCTTTGACATCATCCTTTGACGCATCGACCAGTCCCTGGACGCTTCGCCCTGCTTCAGTCCAGGCAATGAAGCCGGTCTGCGCCGATTTCGCTGTTTGAGAAACTGTATTGACCGCCCCGCGCAGTTCTTGTGTGATACCAGCCAGGTTTTTAAGTGTGGCAGTGATTGCGTCTTCACTTTCGCCGATAGCCCCACTGATCTCGGAGAGATTCTGCAGTATGCTCTTGACATTGTTTGCCATTTTATTCAGCTCCACGTCACTGAATGTTTCCGCTAACTCTACCGGTTGTAGCGCCTCAATCATTGAACCCTCCTCCAGGATATCACCGGGCGTCTCGCTGGTAAGAAGCTGCAGCCCAGTCCATCCAATCAGGGCACTCAAGCCAAACGAAGATGCCACACGCAGGCGGCAGCCTTGCGCAATAAATTTCCGATACTCATTGGATATCGCAATGTCCACTCGGACTTTCCCGTCATTGCGCAGCGTGACGCTCTCTATTTGACCAATAGAAATACCAGCCAGCCTTACGTCAGCGCCGCGTACAATACTATGGGCCTGATTAAGGATTGTGTAGTAATTCACTCGACTAACACCCGGACCGATTTCCTGATATCGTAAAACAATAGCAGCAACGATCACTACCAGCACAGCGAGCACAGCGAACCCTACCAGGCGGTCAATATAGGTAATCCGATATGGTTGGTTTCCGTTGCTATCCATCTTTACAGGGTTGTTTGCTCAAGTCCGCTTTCAGTGAGTTCATAAGCAGCCGTTGCCAGCTCTGATAATTGGTGTTGCCGGGTTGTCATAATCAAGGCGAAACGCTCTTCCGCCTGATATCTTTGTATGGCATCGATCACCACTTGTTTGTTGTCAAGAGAAATTCCATCGAGAATAGCGTCGATGAGGAGCAAACGTGGGCGACCAACCAATGCGCGCGCGAGGTTCACCAGTCGCGTCTCAGCGATGCTCAAGTCCTCGGGTATAAGTTGCAGCAGATCGTTGATACCCAGGAGTGTTGCAATTTTCTTTATCTTACCCGATATTTCTTTTCGACTAATATTGTAATGATAGGCCAGAGGCAGCGCAATGTTGTCAGTTACGTTCAACAAGCTTATGAGACCTCCGTGTCGATAGACAAAGCCAATCTGCTCTCGTAATTTAGATAGATCCTTGTGTGAATGCTCATTTGCCAGGTCCTTACCCTGAAAGACCATATTGCCCGTCACACCTTCGACCATTCCAGTTAGCGCTTGTAGTAGACAGGTCCCTAGAAGCAATACGTTTGTATTGATGACAACACATTCCCCTTCATCAGCAGTAAAGGATATATTTTCAATGACTGTTTCAGAGTCACAGGGTATCCGTAAATTCTGTACGCGTAAAGTCATCATTGATACACCAATATCGAAATCATAATATTGATGAACAGCACGAGCACCAAAGCCCGTGTCGTCGCAATGGACATACCGCGCGCGACCTTCACTAAACGTGCCTCCATTGTGGCGCCATAGTGACACGCATATAAACCAATTATCAGCCCACTAATAATACACTTGATCACTATGACCAGGATTTCATTAAGTTGTACTCGTTGCAGAATATTATCAATTAGCAACGCTGCGCCGATCCCTGGATCCTGTAACCACAGCGTTACAAAAGCAGCCGTCATACTGAAGAACAGGAAGTAGATAAGCATCATCAGCATCGAGATTGGAAAAGCAAAAAATACGGGGACGAGAAACAAGTGAACAGGGTCTATGCCGAGGGTTTTAGCTATGTCGAATTCTCCGGTCATTTTGAGATAGCCGATCTTGGCAGTTACCGCAGTACCAGATCTAACAATGGCAATCAGTGCGCACATAATAGGGGCAAGTTCGCGAATGACCACTACGACAAACAACTCCGCAAACACGGTAACAGTCTGTTCTCCCGGCGAGATAATGGGAAGCCGGAAGACCAGGAGGGAACCTATCAACGCGGCGACTATCGACGTAACATAAAAACCCTGTATTCCAGTGTAGTAAATTTGCAAACGGTACAGCTTGTAGAAGACAAGCCGTCGACTGCTATGTGCAATAGATAGCCTGGAGGAGAAAAGCAGTGCCAACAAGCCCAGCATATCTCCAGTGCGCTTTAATGCCTGAAGTGTGTGCCTTCCAATTGTTTCCAGTATCATCCTAAAAATTACTCAGTTCGACCTCAATGGCCCGAGTCTTGACAGGATCATTCAACGAGATACTCACTGTGAGTGCCCGCTGATAGTATTGTTTCGATAGTTCCATCTGGCCATTAGCCTTATAGATCTGCGCCAACAAATGTAGAGCATTACAGATCCCCCGGTGGTGGTCAATCTTCTTGAACAAGCCAAGGGCTCGCTCTGCAGCACCCACTTGCCGACGCTTCCGGGCATACTCATAAAGTACATAGGCAAAATCGTCGGAGGCATCTTCGGCCTGATCAATTTTCGGCCTGATCAACTTGTATGCTTCATCCACTCTGGACAAATAGGTAAGCACCACGGCTCGCTGAATCGGGCTCGTCGCCCAGGCCAGCGCTTTTTCAAAGCCCTTCTTTTGACCGGTCAGCCTCGCCTCAAGTAAATAGCTGTCATATAGGTATTCAGGCACCCGTAGCGACTCGGCAATTGCTTTTGCACGCAGTATTTGCTGCTGAGCCTTGTCGGACTGCTCTAGACCGATATAGATACGAGCGAGCTTCAAGTAACAGCGAACCTGGCCTTCGCGGTCGTCAATTAATGAATAAAGATGCAGGGCTTGCTGCAGGTCAGCCACCGCCCTCTGCGGTGACACATTGACTGCTTGCGCATCAGTTCTGACTTCCAGTTTTCGAGCTAGCACTCAACGATGGCGGTTCCGACTTAGGGGTGGGTGCCGCACAAGCTAGGATATTAATTACGAGAGCACCAACCACTGCGCCACGGATATGCCGTTTTAAAAATACCAGCATGAGATTATTCTTGCCTCCCGTATTACCCACAAACCACATAACAAAGGACCTTATCCTAGATTTAATATAGGAAGAATTAAAACTCCTTCCCATAAAGCAAAAGCTTATTGAGCATTCGCCAATCTCACTCTTGGATCAAGGCATGGGGTCAGCGTAAAATCCTCTGATCTCCTCCAATATATACTTGAGTTTATACTCTATCCGCAAACATATCGCCCTTTTATTACATACACATAATTAATAGAGCCTAACTCGATCCATTGATTTTTTTGCAAAGCACCTTCAGTCTAATGACAACTTGTGGCTGCGAAACTGCCAACCGTTCCACCTAAAAGATTCCAGAGCATATCTTTCCAGCTCCAAAATGTCTTCCTGATATATTTATCGTGGTATTCTTTTCCAGCGCCGACCCCGGAATCACGGGGAATCACGGATCACTCATATCTTCAGTAAAACCTAGTGCGCGTAATTTATCTGATAATTGATAATACTGAGCATGAGTGACTACCTGCAGATAGCATCAGCATCTCGTGTTACACGTATCGGTGGTGCTGCAGGATCCGTTATCAATAAGCCCGTTGCACATCCACCTAAAATCACCATCTCGTTTGCTAACTCATTGAGTTGTTCAACGGCCAATGTCAGTATTTCGAGATTGGGGTTCTGTACTCTAGTCATATTGTTCCAACCGCTTTTTCAATTCCTTTTTTGCGATATCGCGCTCCCTGGCACGACCACCACGAATGGCATCAACCAGCACTAATTATTCATAGAGCGCTGGATCATTCTTCGCCGCTTTTGGTGCGGATTTATATAATGGTGCAAAAGACTCACCCCATACTTCTCCCTCTGGATCAAGCCATACGGGAGGTGGTTCATTCACTTCTGCAAAATGAGCATCCATTGGCGCAGAAGCATAGGAAGTGGGCATACCGCGGTTGAGTTCTCCTCGCTCGGGGATGAAAACGTATTGCATACCATGCAACAGGAAATCTTCCAGGTTTCTGACATTAGGCCGAATATTGCTGTCTTCTTTTATTGCCAGCCTTGCAGCGAGTGAGCGCTGAGCCGCCGCATGCACTTCCGAAGGGCTCATGCCAAGCTCAACTGATAACTTGTTGAATGACCATGGTTTTTTCCCATATGCAAGCAATTTGAGTAAAAACAATAGATCTTGTGGTTTCAGGTTCATTTTGCCATTCGCAATTCGCGAATTAAGAATAGTAGTTAATAGACTATTGATTATCAATTTGTACTATTAAATCACATGCTGAGTATAGATAGCCCATTGAATAATAAGTAACTTATATTTTCCAATAGTACAAATTCAAGCGTATTATTTTCAAAAGATTTTACTACAAACCGCCTACACTCAACTGATCGAGGCAGACTGGCATGACACAATAAACTAATAATAAATAGACAATATAAACTAAATATGATACAACCATTTAAACTAATCAATGGACGGCGTAATAAACGAATAGAGACACGATATCCATGGCAAAGCCCTCAGAAAAACTAGCTGAATCCCTCGAAGTATTGCATGCCATTCAAAAGAGTGGCGTTATCGCCATTCAATCCAAACAACTGACGCGAACCCATCGAGAACGCCTGCGCAAAAATGGCTTCTTGCAAGAGGTGATCAAAGGGTGGTTTATCCCTGCCCGACCAGATGAATCCGTCGGTGAAAGCACGACATGGTATACCTCCTTCTGGCATTTTTGTGCCACGTATCTCCAGCATCGTTTTGGTGAGGACTGGTGCCTGTCACCAGAGCAATCTATATCGCTGCATGCCGAAAACTGGAGTGTACCAAATCAATTGCTGATCCGCTCACCCAAAGCACAGAACAACATCACAACGTTACCCCACAATACATCCCTGCTCGATGTCCGTGCTTCATTACCAGAAGACAAAGATGTCATAGAGAAAGAAGGGCTACGCATGTTCTCGCTACAATCTGCACTACTTATCTGCACACCTGAAAATTACAGGCAGAACCCTACCGATATGCGCGCTGCACTATCAATGGTTCGTGATGCTTCGGAAGTACTGGACCGGCTACTGGAGGGGGGACACAGCACCATCGCCGGGCGGCTAGCCGGTGCATTCAGGGATATTGGCCGCAACCAGGTCGCTGATGACATTTTACAGACCATGCGCGCAGCTGGATACGATGTTCGGGAAAACGACCCATTCGATATACAAATGCCAGTTTTCCTACACCCTCGAGAGCGATCCCCTTATGCGAATCGCATCCGCTTAATGTGGCAAGACATGCGGGAACCAATTATTGAACGATTTCCATCAGCTCCCGGCCTATCAAAAAACACCACGGCCTATTTAAAGAGTGTTGAGGATGCTTATGTCTCGGACGCTTATCATTCATTATCAATTGAAGGCTATCGGGTCAATCCAGAGTTGATCGAAAAGGTTCGCAGTGGTAACTGGAATCCAGAAGAGGATGATAATGAACACCGTAATGCTCTTGCTGCACGAGGCTATTGGCAAGCCTATCAAAAAGTACGTGAAAGTATTAGCAAAGTCCTGCATGGCGACAACTCTGGCGATATCGCCAATAATGATCATCGTATCTGGTACCGGGAAATGTTTGGGCCAAATGTAACGGCAGGTATAATAAAACCTGCTGATCTGGCAGGATACCGCAATAATCGCGTTCATATTCGCGGCTCAATGCACATCCCGCCAAGTTCTGAAGCAGTGCGCGATTCGATGCCTGCTTTCTTTGATTTACTACGTGAAGAGACGCAACCATCTGTTAAGGTCGTGCTCGGACATTTCATATTCGTTTACATCCACCCCTATATGGACGGCAATGGGCGTATTGGAAGATTTTTAATGAATCTTATGTTGGCAAGTGGTGGCTATCCCTGGACCGTTATCCCGGTTAATGAACGAAATAACTATATGGCCGCACTGGAAGAGGCTAGCGTCAGGCAAAACATCAAACCTTTTGCAGATTTTCTGGCCCGTTTAGTTAATCAAAACCCGTATACTTGATAAACAAAAAGTTATATTCACTATCCGTCACAAACAAACCAAGAAAAACAGAAAAACGGGATCAGAGAACTATTGTTTCTAAAATTAGAGAGTATTGTTCTCTGAGCCGCTTTTTTCTTGACGAAACCCGAAGGGGTTCTAAGTGACGACACGATTATTCTTCTTAATTATACGACTGGCATGTGACCAGATCGGGGGCCATCGTCGCTCCACTCCGATGTTACGGGCAACTGCGTTGCCCTGTGCGACCGCCTCGGTAACTGCTCCCTGCGTTACTCTCGGCTCTGGCTCCCTGCTTCGCTCTACCTCCCCCATCCATGGGATCGTACCTCCTGCGTCCATGCAGTCGTGGTTCGTAGAGGCTTTAATAATCAATAAGTTATTGAAGTTATTAACCTTAATCAGGACGTTCGTTGCGCATAATCAATAACTTAGCATAACAATGCATAACTGATCCCGGCAATAGTCCGGCAGTGACAAATGATGGGTATCTCAAAATATTTTCAACCACGAATCACCAGGTGAAATTGTTATTGAAACATGCCAAGGCGGCACGCAATGAACACCCTCCTCAGAAAGCCGCGATTACACGAGACATACTCGATGAATAGTTGCCATATTCAAATCCTTTCTATGAACGACTCTCCGCTCTTTTTTCTAAAGCCTCAATTCTTGCTTCAATAGGTGGATGCGATGAAAACAATGCCATAATACCGCCTTTATCATTAATACCAAAAGCTGCCATTTGTTCTGGTAACGCTTCAGGTTCTACCTGACCAAGACGCTTCAATGCATTAATCATATTTTGGTGCCCCGCTAAATCAGCACCACCGGTGTCGGCAATAAATTCACGTTTTCTTGAAAAATACATCACAATGGTTGATGCAAGTATAGATATAACAACCTGTGCAACTATCACAGTTATAAAGTATCCAATACCATGCCCCTGATTATTTTTTAAAATCACTCGATCAACAATATGTCCGATTACACGTGATAAAAACACAACAAAGGTATTCACCACACCTTGGATCAGCGCCAGAGTCACCATATCTCCATTGGCAATATGGCTCATTTCATGACCAACAACGGCTTCAACTTCTCCTTGCGCCATATTATCTAATAAGCCTTGTGACACTGCCATTAATGATTTATTTTTACTCGCACCGGTAGCAAAAGCATTCATTGAAGGTGATGGGAAAATAGCTACTTCAGGCATTTTTATTCCAACAATTTTTGCCTGCTTTTCAACCGTACTGATTAACCATCTTTCCATATTGGTGCTAGGATTGGTAATGACTACTGCACCCGTCATACGTTTTGCCATCCATTTAGACATCAGTAAGGAAATAAATGAGCCACCAAAACCAATCACTCCTGAGAGTATAACTAACGCTTGTATATTAAGATCTGACCCATTCTCAGCTAATATGCTGTCAACACCTAATAGTCTCAGAGTAATACTCAGTACGACCATAATCGCAACGTTAGTTAAAATAAATAACATAGTTCGTTTCATAGATTTACCTATTTAATTTGATTAAATTTGCAATAAGTGGACTCATGTTAAATTGCTTCCAGTTACTTTTTCTGTATCAGTTATAGTTTTCATATCGTGTTTACTAAATGAACGGCTGTTATCACGCTGACGTGCTATCCGACGAGTAACCGTACGGCCGGCGCGATATACGGTCAGTGCAAACAGTTTACAGAAAACAATCAATGGGGTCAGACTCGATAACAATCAATGGGGTCAGACTCGATTGATAAGATGAGATTCTGATGAACCAATCGAGTCTGACCCCATTGATACACAAGATATCAAGGACATAGAGTAGTAAAACAGATCATGCGGAGAATAACGACCTTAATCTCCGCATAATATAATGAGATTATCCTTGCCAATGCGGAGAATAAACGCCCTTTTTCCTTACGTCCACTGGTCGTTCAGGCGGCGGGCAGCCATTCACCTCCAACAGCCGGCTGCAAAGCTACCCGACATCTTGCTGAATTCCGCCGCCACCCGGAAAAACCACCCTCTCCCTCTCCACTTTCCTGCTATTCCCGAGCATCAGACAAACCGATACCCTATCGCTTGTGCCAGGCTCAGCAGGAACTTGAGTTGATTGGGTTCCTAGCGAGGAAAGCAGAACTGATCCCGGCAAAAGTCCGGCACTATTTACTCATTAGAAATTTTCTTTTTTATTCTTCTGGTACTCCAGCCTTTCGAATATCTTCCAAAAAAGCATGCTTGAATTTGGATTTCGCAATCGGAATGGTCTTTTTTATTTCCGTAATGGATACTGTTGGACTAAGCATTTTTAGTTGATAGACCGTCCATTCAGCATCGTCCTGTCGGTCAGCCTTTACATAACTGGCCGCGAGAAACATTTTGATTTGTACAGCGTTTTCGTTACGCTCTTGTGCTTCCTCAAGTATAGTTATCGCCGCATCGTAATTGCCCAAGAAATAATAAGCCATTCCAGAAATATATAGATATTGCCAAGTATAATATGGGTTAAGTCGCATTCCCCTGGTATTGAGCTCTATCGCACGCTCCGGTTGCCCGAGATGAGTCTTGATCAGGGCAAGCAAGCCGTATCCGTCCGCATAATTCGGCGCGATTTTTATGGCCTGCGTAGCTGCTTTCTCTGCGTTATTATATTCTTTGCGCATAAGATAGACGAAGCTAAGTGCCCAGTAGGTTTGCGGAGTTGAGTCATCAAGATCAATGGCTTTCTCAGCCAACACCAGGGCGCGATCCAACGTCTCAATGGGCGCATCAGTCCATCCCTCCACGAAGTCAGTAGCCAGGGTGATGGCCATCGCGCCGTATGCGCGGCCGTAATCAGGATCAAGCTCGATCGCTTTTTGATATACTTCACGTGCCTGTTCATAAGCTTCTTTTGTCCTGCCTTGAAATAATTTCTGCCCTTCTTGAAAGAAATCGTATGCCTTTAGACTGTCGGTTGCTCTTTTTGCCAGGCGGTTTTTTTCCTGACTGTTCATCTTAACGGCAAGTGCGTTGACAATACTGGCCGTCACTTCATCCTGAACCGCAAATACCTCTGCAACATTCCTATCGTAGCGTTGCGCCCATGTATTGAAGCCGGTTGTCGTATTGACTAGTTGCGCATTGACTCGGACTGCGTTACCAAGCTGCCTGATGCTGCCTTTGAGTACAAACTTAACGTTTAAATCTGCCCCGACTTCCTTTGGCGTGACTTGCCTGCCCTTGTATTGAAAAGAAGTATTGCTGGCTATCACCAGCAGGTTCGACAATCGTGAAAGATCTGTGATGATGTCCTCCGTGATCCCATCCGCGAGATATTCCTGCTTTGGATCATCACTAATATTTTCGAATGGAAGAACAACAATGGAAGGCGGTAAAGTGCTGATATTGCCGGGCGGCTGGGTCATCGACCCGGATGGTGTCGTCGACCATAACCACACCAGGCCGAAGAAGACAACGCCTGCCGATACCGCGATGAGCATACTCCCTCGGCGCTTGGATCGCAGTTTTGGTTTCTGCTGTGTTTCGGCTATTGTCTCGCTGGAAATATCGGTGTTCGCTTCAGTTTTACTTTCTTCTTCGCTGTATGAAATCGTTGCGATAAGTTGGTAACCCTTTTTAGGGATCGTTGCAATAAATCGTGGCTGCCGGGCATTGTCTTGCAGGGCTTTGCGTAATTTAATGACAGTGGAGGTGACGGCATCATAGCCGACCAGTGCACCTCGCCAGACATCCCGCTCAAGTTCTTCCCGCGTGACGACCTCAGCAGGGCGTGAGGCGAGATAGACCAGCACTTCCATGGCTTTGGGCTCCAGGTGCGCTGATTCGCTGCCGCGAGTCAACAGGCCTTGTGCAGGAGATACCTGCCAGTCACCTATGTAAAAGCCTTTTTGTCCGTGATTTCCCACGCTTATTCAGTCCTGTTGTGTCAGTGAGCCATGCTATCGGACTCCGTCGGAAGTCCTGAGCGGCCTGTAACATACTGTTTATTATGGGTTAAAAATCATAGTCTTTCCTTCGTCTTATCGTCGTGCTTCAGTCGAGACTTTTACGGCGTTTGCCATCAATACTCACTACTCACAGCAATGACATATTTCAGCAAAAGGAAAAGTTGATCTTATTAATCGAAGGAAACCTTTTATCAATACTAGGGAGAATCATCATGATTAACAAGCCAATACTTAATATTGTATGTTCAATCGCCCTGCTTTGCCCTGTCGTGAGCACAGCAGCCGGTCTGGCGGAAGCAGAGGCAAACCAGCCCGCTAGCAAGCAAAAAACCGGCAATCTGTCAGAGTTTTCGGCTTTTGAAGGTGCAGAAGTTTCCAATGTCGGTTCGAAAGGGGATGTTAAACAGCTCCCGAAAAATAGTGAAACAGATCTTGATAACTTCGAATGGATGTCGGTTGACTGGTATGAAGTTTACTAGCGAAAAATGGCCTGAGGAGACAGATGTTAGAAAGTCTACAGGTGCAGTTTGTACATATTCTGCACCTGTAGGCCAGACATAGATCCACGACATGATGCATTACCCAGGCTTGACCAAGGTGTGCCGGATTACTCATTGGTGTTGAGGTATTCAATGTGGCATTGCCATCAGGCTGTCATGATTCATTATTATCGGAGGTGATATTATGAATGCGAATATATTGAGCAAAATATACTTTTTACTGCTTGCCAGCGTAGTTCTGCTTGTTCCTTTAAGGGCATCGACCGCTGCCAGTTTCGTTGATAGTGAAGTAAAACACTTTGGATACCCGGCCTGGTTTAAGGACACCCCGTTCTTTGAGCTTGAAGAAGACCTGACCAAAGCCAGGTCTGATGGAAAGCATGGCCTGATGTTGCTGCTTACATCCCAAGGTTGCTCGTATTGCGATGTATTCATTCGAAAGAGCCTGGGTGATCCTGAGATTGCATCAATGGTCAGAAAGCACTTTGATTCTGTAGGAATGGATATATTCAATGATGCAGACATAGTGGATCCTGGCGGTAAGCAGATGTCGGTGAAAGAATTCGCCAGACGTGAAAGAGCGGAATTCTCACCGACATTACTGTTTTACGGCAAGGATGGCAAAAGGATGCTGAGGATCACAGGTTATCAGTCGCCCGAGCGATTTAAAAAAATACTGGGCTATGTGACTGGTCAGCATTACCGGTCCGGGTCACTTGGTGAATATCTCAACCGCCTGCCGATTAGTAAAGCAGCGCATGCTGGAATACGCCCCAAACACAAACGCTCGCTAGTATTGAGTCGGAATTTGTTGCCGACAAGCAAGCCGCTGTTGTTGATATTTGAGAAGACCGGCTGTGGCGAGTGTGATGACTTTCGAAACGATGTGCTCCGCTTGAAACGGGTTAATAACACGCTGAAACAATTCGAGGTCGTGAGCCTGGATGCCATGGATGACAAGACTGACATCATTACACCGGATGGAATCCGTACCACAGCCTCATCACTGTTCAGAAACTATGCCTTCAGCAGGATGCCTGCGATAGCCTTTTTTGATGTGAATGGTAATGCAGTGTTGAAAACCGATTCACTGGTATTATCCCAACGCATGATGAACTCCCTGAATTTTGTGCTTGAAAAAGCGTACAAAAAGGGCTTGACGTATCAGAAATTTGAAAGAACAAAGGCAATAGAAAGCTTTCAAAAGAAACAAAAATTAAAGCAATAATTAAAAATATTTACCTGCAACCATAAGGTCATGTTTATGTATCAACTATTACAACATTTTATACCTCTAACTTTATTTGCATCATTGCTTGCAGGTTGCACAAATACGCCTGATTCCTATGACCTACGCATACTCTGGACAAACGATACCCATGGCTATCTAAGCCCTCTCTACCATCGCGAAGAAGGTGACGACCGTTTTATCGAGCGTTCGAAACGCGAAGGCCGCGTCGGTGGCTTTGCTTATATCGCTTCTATTGTCAATAGGCAGCGTAACAAACTACCGAATCAAACACTGTTGCTCGACAGCGGAGATACCTGGCATGGAACTGTGGTTCCGGTGCGCCTGGGAGGCAGTCCGGTTGTAGAGGTAATGAACGCCATGGGATATGATGCCATGGCGCCCGGCAACGTAGACCTCTTCTATGATCAGTCTACGCTCGAAGGTCTGTTCTCGGCAGCAAATTTTCCGATTGTAGCTGCCAATTTCTATGACGCTGGATTTAATGAACGCGTAAAACTCCCAAATATAAAGCCATATATCATAAAACAGGTCGGTAACCATAAGGTCGCAATCATTGGTATGGCCTATCATTGGATGTCCAAGGTTGTGAATCACAAACAATGGAGTTTTGGTTTACGGGTAGAGGATGTACAGTCAGATGTTGACAAACTGCGTTCTCAAGAACAGGTAGACCTTGTCATTTTGCTATCACATATGGGCTGGAAGACGGATGCGCGTTATGCAGAACTCGTTAGCGGTATCGATGTGATCGTTGGTGCTCATACGCATGATATTCTCTACCGACCGTCACTGGTATACAACAAAGAGAGTAAGCGTGATGTGCTGGTTGTACAATCTGGCTCACATGGAAAAATGGTCGGCCAGCTTGATCTGAATATAAATAATGGGCGCGTGACAGCCTTTGAACAAACCCTGTTTCCGGTACGCTCAGACGAAGTCAAACCAGACCCTATCATTGCGGCAATGATAGAAAAACTGCGGGCACCCTACAAGGCAGAGCTGGAGCGCGTTATTGGTGAAACAAAAACACTGCTCTATCGACAGGGCACCTGGCAAAGTACCGCGGATAACCTTGTAAGCGATGCATTACATGCACGTACCAGGCAAGACGTTGCTATCACACAGCCAGGTCGTTATGGTGCGACCATACTGCCCGGCCCCATTACCGTGGAGGATATTTATAACCTGGTGCCAACCGAGGCGCCAGTTTATCAAATGAAATTACAGGGCCAGAGCCTGCGCGAAATGCTGGAAGGTGCTGTTGACAATGTGGTCACAGACAATGAACTGGAACGTATTGGTGCCAATATGTGGCGCTTTTCAGGTATTGAGCTTTCAGTCGATTTATCACAATCCTACCCTAACCGGGTTCAGAATATAAAAATCAACGGGACTCCAGTGAAAGATAAGCAACTATATAGCTTGGCAGAGTTCAATATGTACTTTCGCAATAGTCCGTCAGCTCTTGATGTGGAAAAAACTAAACGCATCGGGCCGCATGAAGTGATAGCCTACATTGAGGAACGCAAAATAGTTGCACCAGTACTTGATCATCGCATTACTGACCACCATGGTGAGATACTGGGTGACCACGAGCATCTACATGAGGTCTGGGCCGAAACCGGTCGGAATGAAGTAGACCTTAAAAATACAAAGGCCTATGTCTATCAGGGCACACTGAATAAAGCAGGCAGACTATCAGTCTTTCAGAATAAATAATTACAGTAGAAAGAAAATATTTGCGGTCAGAGTAAAACCACGCCATGAGGACGTCGTTATGATTCAATTAAATCAATATTTCAAAAATACATTTTTTACAATCATTATTATATTGTCTGGTCAGGCAATAGCCGCTGGATTTGACGACAGTAAGATTAATAGTATTAATTATCCAAAGTGGTTTATTAATGATCCATTTTATGAACTCAAAGAGGCACTCGATAGTGGTGTTGCAAATGGCAAAAAAGGCATGATGGTTGTTTTTTCGACCAAAGGCTGCTCTTATTGCTACAAGTTTATCCAGGAAAGCCTGAATAATCCTGAAATTGCAGCCGATGTAAAAAAATATTTTGTTTCTTATGCAATCGAACTTTTTGATGACGCAGATTTAGTAGATCCCAAAGGGATAAGCATGAGGGTTGATCAATTTGCGAAAAAACATAATGTACAATTCACACCGACTCTCTTGTTTTTTGACAACAATGGCAAGCGCGTATTTCGTATGACTGGCTATCCCTCACCGGATCGATTTAAAAACATCCTGGCTTACGTAAAGGCCGAGCGCTATAAAGCCGAAAAATTCAGAATATTTATAACAAAGCAGCCTGTTAAATCCAGGACTGAAGCGGAATATACTTCATTGAAGACGGATCCTTTATTCAGCAAACCACCTTATATCCTGGACAGAAGATATTTCTCATCAAGCAAGCCTTTGTTATTAGTGTTTGAACGAAAAGGGTGTCAGGAATGTAGTGACTTTCATACAAAAGTATTGGCCGATCATAATGTTCGTAACATGCTGGAGAAATTCGAAATAGTCAGACTCGACGCCGATGATAAAAACACAGCCATTATGGGACTTGATGGTAAGCATGTTACGCCTGCAAAGTGGTTTGAAAACGAGGATTTTTCCCGTGTACCTGCAATGGTCTTTTATAATAAAAAAGGACTTGAGATATTGAAAACAGATGCACTAGTCCTTAATCAACGCATGATGAACGCAATGTCTTTAGTATTAGAGCGTGCTTATGAAAAGGGTTGGACATACCAAAAGATGGCCCGAACAAAAGCCTCTGAAAGAATCCAAAAACAGAAAAAAGCTAAAACAGATAACTGACAAGTAACAAAATAGAATAAATAAAGTAAAAGGGCCTACCTGATGGTAGACCCTTTGTTATTTAAATGGCGCGCCCGGCACGATTATTCGCGTATTGCTCGTATTGGCGATGAGCAGTTTCCATTTTGTAAGCCAATCTGTCCAACGCTTGTCTATCTCTTCATTCAAATTATTGTAGAAGCTTTTTTTAAGAGGCCCAATGTCATCAGGTACCATCGAGAGCTCGCGGAAGAAGATCGTGTAATCAACAGACGTTTGCATCATAAGCGTTGCGACTTCATTGAACAACGCCGCGTTAAACGTATCCAGTCCAAGTTTAGCCGCTAACATCTTTTCCATTTCCTCCTGCATCACTTGTCCAAAGCCATTTCGAATCTCGTTGAGTTGTTGCATGGCATTAAGATCTGACTCCAGTAATGGCTGCAACGCCGTACAAAACATCTCGAAGTTGCGTTCTGCTGCCACGGGTTGGTTCAAAAACGAGAAGTGATCCGCCCCCCGTCCATGGCTGGTAGTGTGGGTTAAAACTATCACAGAATCAAATGGACCGTAGTCGAGAGTGAATCACGCCGCACAGTTATCGCTGTAAGCCCCTGCCATTGGAGTGATTCAAACAACTGAACATGTTCAGCCGACAGCGCGACATCTCCAACGGTGAACGTGGTCGGGCTAATCGCCAGCAACAGATCCGGCACTTCCTGCTCAGCACCGTTATGACAAGCCGTGCCCATTAATAACGCCAGCTCATCAGCCCCCAGATCATCCAGAAGCGTTGCCTGCCAGCCTAAGCCGGTAGCGGCTATGCTGACAGCCGCTACGGCATGCCCCACATCGTGCTGACAATAACGATAGGCACGCTGCCCGTACTTCCATTCTTCACGCCAATGAATAGAGGTCAGCCCGATGAACAAGGTCCCGTCAGGAAAACCTGCGGTTAACCCGCCAGAGGCCTCACCCCTCCGGACGAACTTCCAGACCATGTTCTTGTGGCGCGTAATGACACACTATCGCCTGCTCGCTGAGCCCGTCAACAGGACCGCAAAGCAGATAAGCCTCGGTCGGATGCAGGTTGCCACTGGATGGATAACATACCGATACCAATTAATCTATTATTTGGTGTGATGTTCCGTTATAGCGGCAAGTTTACTTTCTCAATTGAAAATGAAGCTAAATAGCATTTCAATATGCGCAATTAGGCAGTGTCCCGCAAAATCCCCGCACGCATCATCCCCCAATAAAAAAGCGGCTACCGAATTAACGATAACCGCTTGATTATGCACTACTTATATGGTGCGCCCGACACGATTCGAACGTGGACCGCCTGGTTCGTAGCCGAATCACCTAAATAAGATAACTATTTGATAAGATTTGTAATTTAACTGATGATTTGTACTACTAATTGGTAATTTAGCTACGGATAAGTTATTGAATTCCTAACAAACAGTATTATTGAATAGTACAAATTTATTGCCTCAATAAATCATTAGTTGAAAGGATATTTATTACTAAGTTTGTTCCGACCATGACCTCATCAGCTTTAAACTATTCTCTATCGCACCGGCCGATTCAGGGTAATTGAGCAACCCGGGCAAAACATTCAAGAAATCATCATTCAGCAGAGTTTCGGCCTGGTTGGAAAAATATTTCTTTAACTCACTAGAGCAATCCATTAATTCAACTATTAATCGCTTTCTGTTTTCCAAAACAAAAACGATATCTTCCAGGTCATGGCTAAAGAAATCTCCTCCACCTCGTCCAGCAAATGCTTCGAATTTTGTCGCGATAAAATAAGCGGGACTAACTACCCGTATACTAATACCGCTAGGTAAAGCAACCTCATCCGCATCTTTGATTGCCGCTTTATACCAACGATTTGAAAAGCCTAAGATATCCTCATCGATTGGCATGACATCAAGCTTGACTCTCCCAACGCTTGTATCAATTAGCCAGCGACAGACAGGTCCATCAATGTCTTCGCAGAATCCCAGGTCGCGCAATTTTTGTGAAAAACTATGATACTCAGCCAGAGTTGCCACATCGATAATGACATCAATATCTTCGGTTTTCCGAATCCCATGATGCGCGGCCTCATCCACAAATAACACGGTCGTACTTCCACCAACGAAAGTCACGCTCGGTAAGAGATTTTTTAAAGAAGAAGCGACCGCTTCCAGTTGCATCAGATTAACATCCTTGTTTCTCATTATTTTCCTTTAATCAGTTTAGTTAATTGTTCCCTTGCTATTGAAAGTTCACGGGGCTTCCCTCCCCTTATTGCTTCAAGCAATGACATTACACAATACAGGCTCTCATCATGACTGGACGCAAACGGAACAGCATTGTGGATGGGGGATATTAAAACACCTTCAATATTACCCACTGCAACTGGCCATATCAATGGGGGTATAGGTGGAACGATCTCGCTTTTTAGCAAAGGACAATTCCAGGAGGTCGCCATCCCCCTACCATAGCCAACACTCTCCTGAGGGTAAGCATATCGGACACCATAGTTAAGCCATTCCAGCAAAGCACCTGACTCAACATGCATGCTGCCAGATCTCTCCACGACGAGGTGAGAAGCTATTAAGCGCTTGGTACCTTTGCTCACTTCACCAGCACTAATACCGATTGCCTCTGCCAGACTGCGGACACTACTTACTTGCCCGTCTCGCTTAAGCGACCAGTACTTGATAGCTAACAAAGTATCTTGCGATTTTAGCTCCATATGATAATTTCCTGTTTCGAAACAAGAAACATATTAGAACGTTACAAATCTTATTGTCAAGCAATCACATATAATTCAGGATAATTTTCAAGCTGATGAACGGCCATCTATACGGATAGAAAACGATGAAAGAGTATCTCTTAAATCAATAGTACATTGAATAGTACAGAAAAACGAAAAATCAGTTATCGCATGATACGATAACTGATTGTTTATTATAGTAATAATATGGCGCGCCCGACACGATTCGAACGTGTGACCGCCTGGTTCGTAGCCAGGTACTCTATCCAGCTGAGCTACGGGCGCTTGGTTTCAGCTTTTTATGCGGGATGTTTACTCGCGTTTGCTGAAAGAAGCGGCATTATACTGATTAGGCCCTGATCTGTCGAGGAATTCGGGGGGCAGGATCGGCGCTTTTTTTGCTCGAATCCGGCGACGATAAACTTGTATTCGCCAATATATATGCAGTCGCCTTGATGCAGTACTTGATACTGTTTCGGCTTTTCATTCACGAAGACTCCGTTGGTGCTGTCAAGATCCTGTATATAGGCTGAATTACCAAAAGTCATGATTTTAGCGTGGTATAAACTGATGGTCTTGAATGGTAGTACCATGCTGTTGTTTTTTGCTCGACCTATAGTAGTCGAACCTTGCGCCAGGATGATCTGCTCAGGGATTGATCTAGATACTTGTACCATACGGGTATTCCTCTTTAGGCCCTGAATTCAAGGCTTCATCAAGAATCATTGTACTGGCATGTTTGTTAAGTACTGTGAACTGGTTCTTAGAATTTGTTTATTATTTATTCATTATTTCAGTAACTTATTGATTTCCCCTTATTGCGAGCCAGCATCCTTATGTTAAGCATTAATTAATTTTTCTCGGAACTAAAGAGATCAGAGTCCTTTTATTGGGCTACGGGCGCGGGGATTCGGCTGATGTTGGCAGGAAAGCTGGCCCGAATACCGAAACAAGCGGCAATATACTGATTGGCCTGTGCTATGTCGAGGCCTTGGGGGGCTGAGATGGGGTATTTTACACGATTCCGGCGATTATAAAGGTGTATTCACCGACTGTTACCTGGTCTCCGATGCGCAGTCTTTGGCACAGGATTTTTTTGTTATTGACGAAGGTGCCGTTTTTGCTGCCCTGGTCTTGTATGTAGGCTGCCTGGTTAAAGGTAACAATTTTGGCATGGCTTGAGCTGGTGGTGGGCAAGGCTACGATCATATCATTAGCTTTGCCGCGCCCTACGCTGATAATGCCGTGTGACAGAATGATCTCGTGTTCTGATAGTCCAATTGCAAATGCTGCACTCATTTTCAAACCCCCGCTTGAATATTTTATGCTCAAATTATAGAACTTAAAATGCTACTTAACTGTTAATTATTGTTTCTGTATATTTTTGTGACTTCTCCTACTTTATTATATTTTTCATAATTTTATGTTGCTTTTTTTCAGTTCGATCAATTCATCTGTTTGTGAACAACTGTGTCACTACATGCTAATTGTAATACTAGACCTTATTTCAGGTTTTGCCTGTTTTTATCATCATTCTGATCAAAAAAAGTATTAATTCAGTATCCAGAGAATGCCTGCTCTGGTTTATAAAATTTCTGCCACTTTGAAGCTGAAATCACCCATATTGACCTGGTCGCCAGGGTGCAGGATTTTATACTGCACGGGTTTATCATTGACGTAGAGACCACTGAGGCTGCCAAGATCGTGTATGTACGCTATTTTATGCAGGGTGATGATAATGGCATGGTAATAACTGACACCGCGATTAGATATCACCATGATGTTATTGTTAGCGCGGCCGATGGTGGTAGTGCCCTCATGGAGAGTGATTTCCGGTATATCAATTTGATTGATCTGATTTATCTGACTTGCTTGATATGCTTGATCTGACTGCATTGCTTGCATACTTGGCCCCCGCCAATACCACTACGTAAAAACTAAGTATAGGTGTAATTACGATTTTAACTGTGAATCTTTGTTACATTTAAGCATCTGATCAATATTGTTCATTGTTTTAATTAGGCCATGATCAGTCGTGGTATTCGGTGGCTTGAATGCCTCAGGTATGATCGACTCCGCCGATGACAAAGCTATAGTCACCAATACCCACGGTATCTCCCACACGCAGGATATAAAAATGCACCGGCCTGCCATTGACGGAGGTACCATGGGTGCTGCTCAGGTCTTGTATATAGATTGTTTTTTCAAAGGTAATGATTTTTGCATGGTACTGGCTCACCGTACTGGATTCGAGGACCATGTCATTACCCTGTGCGCGGCCGATCATTGTTACCCCACGTGCCAGGGTAACATGTTGTCCCGATGATTTTGACGTATGTAAGTCCCTCATGCCTTGCCCCGTTTCCATGATGACGAGACTTAACTATAAGACACTATCCCTCCAGCGACTGTTAAGCATTGTTATGCTCGTTTGTGCATGATACTCATGATATATGACTAATTTTCAAATACTTACAATATTAATACGGGAATTAACAAAATCTGTGTTTGTTAAGTATTGTCAGAACGTGACCGCATAAAGATTCCATCCATGGATCTTGTGTTATGCCAGGCTGGGGTAGTCGGTATAGCCGTGCTCATCTCCACCATAGAAGGTGGCTTGATCGGGGGTGGCCAGCTCTGCATTGGCCATGAAGCGCTGCACCAGATCGGGGTTGGCGATATAGGGTTTGCCAAACGATACCAGGTCGGCATTGCCTTGTTCCAGTGCTTGCCTGGCTCTGTCCAGGGTGTAGGCACAGTTAGCCATGTACAAACCATCGAAGTGATCTTTGATCTGTCGATAATTGATATTGGTTTCACCGGTGAACATATCGCCTTCCACTACATGCAGGTAACCCAGGCCTTTGCCACTGAGGGATTGGGCGATGTAGTTAAAGGTGGCCTGCGGTTGCGAATCACGAATGTCGTTAAAAGTATTTTCCGGCGAGATGCGCACACCCACGCAACCGGGTTCCCAGACTTCGGTAACGGCATCGATGACTTCGTGTAACAACCTGGCTCTATTTTCCAGTGAGCCACCGTATTGATCATCGCGATGGTTGGTGCCGTCACGCAAAAACTGGTCAATCAAATAACCATTGGCCGCATGTACTTCAACTCCATCAAAACCTGCGGCTTTGGCGTTTTTGGCCGCTTGCCGGTATTGCTCGATCAGGCCGGGGATTTCATCCAGCGTCAGTGCGCGTGGTTCAACAAAGGGCTGCATGCCGTTATAGGTGATAGCCTCGCCTTCAGGTTTAATGGCCGAGGCTGAAACGGGTGTTTGTTCATTCGGCAACAGGCTCGGATGCGATATGCGTCCGCAATACCAGAGTTGCAGGAACATTTTTCCGCCCTGGTTGTGCACGGCTTCGGTAATTTTTTTCCAGCCTGCTATTTGTGCATCGGTATGAATGCCGGGTGTGCCTGGATAGCCCACGCCTTCGGCAGAGACCTGGGTGGCCTCTGTGAGGATCATGCCCGCACTGGCGCGTTGGGTGTAGTAAGTGATGGCCATCGGTGCAGGTACGTTACCTTCAGCAGCACGGTTACGCGTGAGTGGTGCCATGATAATGCGGTTATTGATAGTTACCGGGCCGATGTTGACCGGGCTGAACAGTAGTTCTTGTTTAATACTGGCTTGATTGACAGGCATGCTGATCCCTTTTATTTGTAGGTTGAACTAAAGCGTTTGTAGTGCCTGGAGAATAGCTTCTGGCTCCATGCGTTGGGTGTAATCCTTGTTGATGTAGGCGCTGTGTATGATGCCATCCGTACCGATGACATAGGTGGCCGGTATCGGCAGTTCAAAACTGTCGTCGCCATTTAATTCAGGCAGGTTGAAGCCCCATTGCAAATAATAATCTCGCAGTTGTGGATGCACATCCATGACCAATCCATATTGCCAGGCGACTTTGTTGCAAACATCGCTGAGTACTTCAAACTGTAATTGATGCCGCTCTGCCGTTTTCATTGACTCATCGGGCAATTCAGGTGAGATACCCACCAGTTGCGCGCCATGAGATTTAATCTCAGGTAATATGTCATGCAGTGCCTTGAATTCCAGGTTGCAAAACGGGCACCAGCCGCCGCGATAAAAACTCAATACCAGCGGGCCTTGTGCCAATAGTTCATTCAGGGAAGTTTGTGTGCCTTTGGCGTTTTGCAGGTTGAATTCCCTGGCAACATTACCTTTGTTCAGTGCCAGCTCGCCTGCAGTGGAATTCATCAGGTCTTTAAATGCATTGACGATGATGTTCTGCACATTTTCATCCTGGCTGGCAATAAAATCTTCGGTGACTTTTCTGGTTTGTTCGGCCAGTGACATGGTTGCTCTCCTTTAACTTAGTTAGTTAACTTACTATTCATTGTGTAAATGAAAAAACTACAGACTCTTGATCCATGCTTTCATGCGCGAGGCTTCATCCTTGATAATGCCTGGCTTGTTAAATGTGTTGGCCAACAGGCTGGCACCATGCATGGTGGCCATCAGATGCTGGGCCAGTTTGGCGGGCTCTTTCTTCTGCATGAGTTTGAATTGTCGGGCTGTCCATTTCAGTGCCTGGCCCAGGAGTTCGTCGGCTTTGTTGGCAAGTTCGCTTTCGTCTTTGTTGAGCTCCTGACACAAACTACCAATGGGGCAACCATAGCGGGAAATATCGCCACTCAGGTCTATTAAAATATCCAGAAATTTAAACAGGCTGGTTTGCGGGTCATTGGCTTGTTCGCATTGCTGGAACATGTCTTGCTGATGATGAATACGCTCTTCAATGACAGCATTGGCGAGATCATCTTTGGTTTTAAAGTAGTAATAGACATTACCCAGTGGCACACCGGATTGTTCGGCAATATCAGACAGTGAGGTTTGCCCATAGCCGCGCTGATGAAACAGGTCTACTGCTGCATCGACAAGGCGTTCACGTTTATCACTGGCTCGGGGCATTTTGACTCTTAGTTAGTTGGTTGACTAACTTGGAGTCTAGCAAGCTTTGATAACATGTCAAATAATTTATTTGCATGAGAAAAAACCGCGACAGAATGCAGGATTGAAAGCCCTGTCTGGACTATTTGCCGCCAGCGGTAATCGCGTAGTCACGGCTTTTAGACAATGCTTGTTGTTGTGCTGCAGCGTTTTGCTGTTCCAGCTCGGGCCAGCCACCTGCATTGTTGATTATTTTATCGACCATGAAGGACACGTGTGCTGCCGATGCATTCAACGCCGGCACGTATTCCAATTGCTCGCCACCCGCAGCCAGGAAATCATCTCGCCCTTCCGTGGCGATTTCATCGATGGTTTCCAGACAATCGATGGAAAAACCGGGACAAACAACGGTGAGGTTTTTAACACCTTCGCCCGGCAGTTCCTGCAAGCGTTTAGCAACATAGGGCTGTAACCATTCGGCTTTACCAAAGCGCGATTGAAAGGCCATTTCCCATTGATCTTCCTGCAAACCCAGTTCGGCGGCGATCAGGCGTGCACTTTTATGGCAGTGGCAAAAATAGGGATCGCCAGCTTCCAGTGTGGCTTTGGGCATGCCATGAAAAGAGATAAATAATTTGTCGCCCCGGCCTTTTTGTTGCCAATGCGCGCGCACGGAATCGGCAATGGCTTTGATGTAGCCAGGGTCGTCATGATAGGGGCCCAGCAAGCGCAGTTCCGGTACCCAGCGCCATTTTGACAAGTTGGCAAACACGGCATCGGCCACTGTTCCGGTGGTTGCACCCGAATACTGCGGGTATAACGGCAGTACCATGATGCGCTCTGCCCCTTCTGCCTGCAGTTGTTCCAGCCCCTGTTTGATGGATGGATGGCCGTAACGCATGGCCAGTGCCACACTACATTTGCCGGGAATGCGGGTCTCTAATTCTGTTTTGATTTGTGCTGTCAGTTCAACAGAGCCCGCCATTAACGGCGAGCCTTGTTCGTTCCATACACGCTGGTAGGCTGCTGCTGATTTAGCCGGACGCACACGCAGCACGATGCCATGCAAAATCATTTTCCATAACAGGTACGGAATTTCCACCACGCGTTTGTCGGATAAAAACTCTGCCAGGTAACGCCGTACCGCAGATGGTGTGGGTTCATCGGGCGTGCCCAGATTAACCACCAGCACACCCATGCCAGGCATACGCCCGTGCCTGAATTCATCCTGGCCCTGAAATCGTCGCCCCATTATTTTTTTGATCATGTTATTTTGCTCTCGTTGCCAGCATGGCAATATTTGCAGATAGACCATCGTAAAGCAGGGTTAAATCCTGTTCCTGCTGATAATGTGTTAAATTCCAGACATAATACTTGTACAATTATTCCATGGCAATTAACCACACAGCTCGCAAGGCTCCATTGATTATGGTGAATCAGCTTATGGGTCAACTGTGCTATCAACACGGAATAAACCGGATGAATATTGATAATAAGTATTGTACTACAGGGGCTGCATAATCATGGCGGTGATCCTTCTTTGCGATAATGGTTCGGTACGTGCTAATGCCACACTGCAATTGCGTCAATTAGCTGACAAGCTCGCAGATAGAACCGGGCAAGCTATTCATGCGGTCTCATTTAAACACGCTGACCGTATTGCTGCTGAAAAACTGCAAGGTAAACCTGCACAAATTTTTCGTGACTTTATGACACAGCAGTTGACTGCAGGGCAACGTGAGTTTGTTTTGCTGCCGTTATTTTTTGGTAACAGCAAGGCGCTGACATCCTTTGTGCCGGATGAAGTGAGTTTGCTGGAGGAAAAATTCGGCGCTTTTCAATTAACGATTGCCGAGGTGGTATACCCGCTGCCAAAGGGTGAAACTTTACTCACGGAAATTATTTTTGCCCATCTTCAGGACACGGCCAACCAACACAAGTTGCCACTAAAAAACATGGTGCTGGTTGATCATGGATCACCGATACCGCAGGTGACTGCGGTGCGTCAGCATCTGGCGCAAACAGTGCAGGGAAAATTACCTCAGGATGTGCTGTTAGAACAGGCGGTCATGGAACGCCGTGAAGGCAAGGAATATGATTTTAATGGTGACTTGCTGAAAGACTGGTTGACGCACAAGGCGCAAAGCGGCGAAACCAGCGCCATTGTGGTGTTGATGTTTTTTTTACCCGGACGACACGCGGGCGAAGGTGGCGACATTGTTGAGATCTGTGACGAGGTGATGCATCAGTATCCTGGTTTCAAGGTTGGGATTAGTCCTTTGATTACAGAGCATGCGAGTTTTGTTGATATTCTGGAAAAGCGCTTAAAAGACATAACGCATGGATAGCTAAAACTGGCAGCCACTATGTCAATGCAATGGCTATATCGCCAATATCGTCTGCTGACTATCCCAGCATGGGAACCTTTACAAAATCATTCATTTTTTAACAGGCTCATTCAGGTATGAATGAAAAAATAACTGGACATGAAATTTAGGAGATTGCCGCGTCGCTAAAACACGCTCCTCGCAATGACTAGCCTATACAAATGATTAATGATTAAGGATTCAAAACCCTCATTTAGACTAATTAGATTTACCTAGTACCTAGCTACTCGTACCTAGCTACTGTTTTTATATGGCGGAGACGACTGCATGGACGCAGGTGGTACGACTCCATGGATGGAATCGACCCTTCCGGGCAGCGCTATCGCGCTGTGAAAAATGCCGTCGTGGCATTTTTTCGAACCGGCTTAATATAACTGAGGATTCAAATCCCTCTCGTTAACTAAACTGGTTTTTACCTAGTACCTAGCCACTCGTACCTAGATACTGTTTTTATATGGCGGAGAGTGGTGAGCCTAGCGAACTGACAGGCAATAGCCTGTCTTATATCAAGCACTCGAATCTCTTGCTCTCCAGAATGAAAAAAAGACCGTAATACGGTCTTTTTGAAATGGCGGAGAGCGAGGGATTCGAACCCTCGATCGGGATTAACCGATACACCCTTAGCAGGGGCGCGCCTTCAGCCACTCGGCCAGCTCTCCAAAACTTAGTTAATCGCTTGAGATTTCGTTCTTATTTCTCAGGTCGTTTACACCGGGCGCTAGAATAGCAAAATGTCAGGCATAAAAAAATGCCCATGGCCTTATATTTTAAGGTTACACGGACATTTTTTTTATCTGAGAAGGATTCAGACAGTGAATACTGAAAATTATTCGTTACCTACGGCATCCGATCCATTTTCTTTTTGAATTTTGTCGTATATTTCTTCACGATGGACAGCCACTTCTTTGGGCGCGTTAACACCTATTCGAACCTGATTGCCCTTAACACCCAGTACGGTTACTGTAACTTCGTCACCGATCATGAGGGTTTCACCCACACGTCGTGTTAAAATTAACATTGCATATCTCCTTGCATTACTCAATCACCTATTAACTACAGTATATAATACCTAATCCCATTAGCCTTTTATATCGACCCTTGTATGGGAAACTGTAGTACCCTGTTTCTTGTTATTATCTTTCAAATTATAGTGTTGATTATAATGGTTTTTTGAACACTAATATATAATATGACTTACTTTTTATTCAAATTCATTAACCATTTCACCCTTTATCCAGCTCAAATGCCTCATGCAGGGCCCTGACGCCCAGTTCCAGGTACTTTTCATCCACCACCACTGAAATCTTGATTTCCGAGGTGGATATCATGCGGATATTGATGCCTTCATCGGCCAGGGCCTTGAACATGGTGCTGGCGATACCGGCGTGAGAGCGCATGCCGACACCCACCAGTGAGATTTTGATGATCTTGTTGTCGCCCACGACTTCGCGGGCTCCCAACTCATCGGCAGTCTGTTTCAGCACAAACATGGCGTTGTCATAGTCATTACGATGCACCGTGAAGGTAAAGTCGGTGGAGGAATCCTCGGCAATATTCTGGATAATCATGTCGACTTCGATATTGGCATTGGCAATGGGCCCCAGTATTTTGGAGGCCACACCAGGCTGGTCGGGCACACCCACAATAGTGAGTTTGGCCTCATCGCGATTAAAGGCGATACCCGATATTACTGCTTGTTCCATTCCTTCATCCTCTAGTGTAATCAGTGTGCCTTCGCCCTCTTCAAATGAAGATAGTACGCGCAGCGGGACATTATATTTACCCGCAAATTCAACCGAGCGTATTTGTAAAACCTTGGAGCCCAGGCTGGCCATTTCCAGCATTTCTTCAAATGTTATACGTGCCAGACGTCGCGCTTCCGGGACGACTCTGGGGTCGGTGGTGTAGACACCATCGACATCAGTATAGATCTGGCATTCATCTGCTTTCAGTGCTGCTGCCAATGCCACTGCGGTGGTATCGGAACCGCCGCGACCCAGAGTGGTGATGCTGCCATGCTCATCGACACCCTGAAAACCGGCAACGACGACGACTCTGCCGAGCTCCAGGTCTTCATGAATACGGGCGCCATCTATGTCTTTGATGCGCGCCTTGTTATGCGCGCTATCAGTCAGAATATGCACTTGTGAACCGGTATAGGAACGCGCCGGGCAGCCCAGCTTTTCCAGGGCCATGCTCAATAGCGCAATAGTGACCTGTTCACCTGTAGATAATAGTACATCCAGCTCGCGCGGAACCGGGTTGTCGGAAATCTGGCGTGAGAGTTCGACCAGGCGGTTGGTTTCGCCGCTCATGGCTGAAACCACAACGATAATATCATTGCCTGCTTCGCGTGCAGCTTTTACCTTTTTGGCAACATATTCAATACGTTCGATGCTGCCGATCGAGGTTCCACCATATTTTTGAACTAGTAATGCCATTTCTGCCTGATTCCAGCGGTAAAAAACCGACGATTAAACACTAAAATACACTCTAAAGAAAGAAATTTGGCTAATATATTGCTTTATTTGCCAGTATTGCTTGATGAAGCGCTAAGCTACGAGTTAGCTAGAGAGTATTAACCCTTTTTTTGTGGTGTATTGAAAGGCCAGATGCCGCCCTAACCGAGCTGTTCATTCACCCAGGCAGGGACATCGGCCAGCGCTTTGTCCAAACCGGCAGGATCATTTCCACCCGCTTGCGCCATGTCCGGGCGACCGCCACCTTTGCCACCCACTTGTTGGGCCACCATATTAACCAGATCGCCCGCTTTTAGCTGGCTGATTTTGTCCTTGGTGACGCCGGCAATCAGGCTGACTTTGTCGTCTTTGACGGTGGCCAGAACGATGGCCGCTGAACCGAGCTTGTTTTTCAGTTGGTCTACAGTATCGCGCAATGATTTGGGATCGACGCCATCAAGCCGGGCTGCCAATACTTTGATACCGGCCACATCAACCGCGGACTCACTCAACTCGCTACCCGCCGAGCTGGCCAGTTTGGCTTTGAGCTGCTCCAGTTCTTTTTCCAGCTTGCGATTCTTTTCCAGTACCTGTTGTACTTTGTTGCTGCTGTCATCCTGGGTGCCCTTAACCAGTTGCGCAATCTCGCGCAATTGGCTTTCGGTTTTTTCTACATACTCCAATGCACCCTGACCGGTCAGTGCTTCAATTCGTCGTACACCCGAGGCGATGCCGGCTTCGCTGATAATTTTACACAAGCCAATATCACCCGCTCGCTGAACATGGGTACCGCCGCATAATTCGGTAGAGAAATCTCCCAGGCGTAACATGCGCACTTCATCGCCATATTTTTCGCCGAACAAGGCCATGGCACCTTCGGCTACCGCAGTATCAAAGTCGGTGACTTTGGTTTCAGCTACTGCATTTAGACGTATTTGTTCATTCACCATGGCTTCAATGGTTTTTAGCTGTTCCGGGGTAACGGCTTCAAAATGTGAAAAGTCAAAACGCAGGCGTTCGGCATCGACCAATGATCCTTTTTGTGAAACATGCTCACCTAACACTTTTCTGAGTGCGGCATGCAGCAAATGCGTGGCCGAGTGATTGAGTGCGGTGGCTTGACGTCTGGCTTTGTCGACGCGGGCGATGAGTTGTTCGCCAACACGAATTTCACCTTTTGCAACAGTGCCGATATGGGTGAACACACCACTACCCTGCTTTTGAGTATCCTGCACATTGAATACAATTTGATCATTTTCCAATAGGCCGCTGTCACCTGCCTGGCCTCCAGACTCGGCATAGAAGGGTGTTTTGTCCGTGACAATCATGCCCTGCTCACCTGTTGCCAAACTTTCAACTACTTCGCCATTGTTAATCAGCGTGGTGACTTCCACCTGATCTTCGACATGCTCATAGCCGGTAAAATCTGTTGTGCCTTGCAGGTCTATATTACTACTATAATCCACGCCAAATGAACTCGCAGATCGGCCCATATTACGTTGTTGCTCCATGGCCTGTTCGTAGCCGGGCATGTCGAGCGTGAGGTTTTTTTCGCGCGCGATATCAGCCGTCAGGTCAACCGGGAAACCATAGGTATCATACAAACGAAAAACCGTTTCGCCGGGAATGACACTACCTTGCATATCCTTGATGTCAGCATCGAGAATTTTCATGCCTTGTTCGAGGGTTTCGGCAAATTTTTCCTCTTCCATGCGCAGCACGCGTTTGACCTGGTCCTGCGCCTTGACCAACTCCGGGTAGGCATCGCCCATTTCTGCTACCAATGCATCCACCAACTGATAGAAGAAAGTCTGTTTCTGACCCAGTTGATAACCATGGCGAACTGCTCGACGGATAATGCGGCGTAGCACGTAACCACGGCCTTCATTGGATGGCAGTACTTCGTCGGTAATCAAAAAGGCGCAGGCGCGGATATGGTCGGCAATGACTTTGAGTGAGTTATCGTTAAGGTCTTTGCAGCCGGTGACTTTGGCGGCTGCCTTGATGAGATTCTGGAACAGGTCAATATCATAGTTGCTATGGCCATTTTGCAATATCGCGGCCAGACGCTCCAGACCCATGCCGGTATCGACCGAAGGCTTGGGCAAGGGCTCCATGTTGCCATCGCTGTCGCGATTGTATTGCATGAATACCAGGTTCCAGATTTCGATATAGCGATCACCGTCTTCATCCGGTGTGCCGGGAGGACCACCAAAAATACCTTCACCATGATCGTAGAATATTTCCGAGCAAGGTCCACAGGGGCCTGTGTCGCCCATTGACCAGAAATTATCGCTCTCGTATTGCTTACCACCGGGTTTGTCGCCGATGCGACTGAAACGCGCCGGGTCTACCTTGATTTCTTTCAGCCAGATGTCAGCTGCTGCTTCATCGTCTTTATAAATGGTGACCCATAATTTTTCTGCCGGCAGTTCAACGACTTCAGTCAGGAAGGTCCAGGCATACTGGATGGCTTCTCGTTTGAAATAGTCACCAAAACTGAAGTTACCCAACATTTCAAAAAAGGTGTGATGACGCGCCGTGTAGCCAACATTCTCCAGGTCATTATGTTTGCCACCGGCGCGCACGCAGCGTTGTGATGAACACGCGCGGGTATAGGAACGATGATCACGACCGAGAAAAACATCCTTGAATTGCACCATGCCGGCATTGGTGAACAACAGGGTGGGATCGTTTGCGGGCACCAGCGGGCTGCTGGCAACGACTTCATGCCCCTGCTTGGCAAAATAATCCAGGAATAATTTGCGTATTTCTGCACTGCTGATCATTTTTTGCTTTTTCCCGTTCAAGCTAATGCCCTGATGAATGTCACTTGCGTGTTAATTTATCATCCAAAATACTGGATGGATTGGCATTTTACCTGTACCGGTGAGGAAACAGAAGACAAATTAGTATAATTCCATTTGATAGGTATATATGGCTTTCTTGATACGACTCAAGTCAGGCTGGATTTTTACTCATCATTGGAAATACAGGAATCGATCTGTTCCTGGGTAAAACCGCGGTAATCGAGGAAACGTGTCTGACGATTTTTCTCTTCCCAGGTATCGGCTACCTGGCCCTTGAATTTTTTCTCATGGACTTCAGCAACGCGTTCCAGCCAGTTCACTTCGGCCTGTTCCAGCCCCTGCTCTATCAGTTGTGCAGCAACTCCTTTTTCCTTGAGCTCGAGGCGAATTCGTTTGGGCCCATAACCTTTGCTGGCACGAAAACGGGTGAAATGTTCGGCAAAACGTTCATCGCTCTGATAACCGTTTTTTATTAACTCCTCCAGCACTATATCGGCATCTTCACTGTGAATGCCCTTTTTGTTGAGCTTTTGTCGGATTTCCTTGCAGGTGTACTCGCGCCTGCTTAGCATGCGCGTGGCGATTTTCCATGCTTCTTTTTGATCATCAGTCATGCCTGATTCCAATTACCATATAATAATAAATGATATATTAGTGTATTTCTTATAAGGGTTTACTCATCAGATTAAATTACAGTGCCATTTTGGTAAATTATTATTAAGCAGCCATCTGATTAACCCGAGTAACCGCCAATACGCGTTAGCAGTATAATGAAAAATCCACTTTGTCAGGACCTCAATAGGCAAGATTTCCATCTCAGTGGGTCTGAAGACAGTGCCGAATATGCCGAAAGCCAGGCCATCGTTGACAAGCTCTGTGAAATTGGCGTTGATTATGTTCAGGGGTTTTCAATTGCAATACCCGAACCCTGGCGGCTTGAAGCTGACGATTAATAGGCCGATTATTTTAATTAAAACATACAGCCTGCTCCGCTGTCCTTCCCTGGACAATCAATCACTCCTTGCAAACGGCGCATTTGCCAACAGCTATACTTCAGTCTCTTCTTCCTCTTTTTTCTGGACAGGTGCCACCGGATTTTCTGTTTTCAGTAACATGTCTCTGAGCTTGCCTTCAATGTCGTCGGCGATATCTGGATTCTCTTTCAGGAAGTTGCGCACATTATCCTTACCCTGCCCGATGCGATCGCCATTATAGCTATACCAGGCGCCGGCTTTTTCAACAAGATCGTGTTTCACACCCAGGCTTATCAGTTCAGCCTCACGTGAGATACCTTCACCATATAAAATTTCAAACTCGGCTTGCTTGAATGGAGGCGCCACTTTATTTTTCACGACTTTAACGCGGGTTTCATTGCCCAGAATTTCATCACCCTTTTTGATCGCACCGATACGGCGTATATCAAGTCGTACAGATGAGTAGAACTTGAGCGCATTACCACCCGTGGTGGTTTCAGGGTTACCGAACATAACACCGATTTTCATACGAATCTGATTAATAAAGATCACCAGCGTGTTGGAACGTTTGATGTTGGCAGTCAGTTTACGCAATGCCTGTGACATGAGACGGGCTTGCAGTCCCACATGGTGATCACCCATGTCGCCTTCTATTTCTGCCTTTGGTGTCAGTGCCGCCACTGAGTCAACCACGACGATATCAACCGCACCTGAACGCACCAGCATATCGGTAATCTCGAGTGCCTGCTCGCCGGTGTCTGGTTGAGAGACCAGTAAGTCGTCGACATTAACACCGAGTTTTCCGGCATATTGTGGATCGAGCGCATGCTCGGCATCAACGAATGCCGCAGTACCGCCCAGTTTTTGTGCCTCGGCTATCACTTGCAAGGTGAGGGTTGTTTTACCAGACGATTCAGGCCCGTAGATTTCAACAACCCGCCCCTTGGGTAAACCACCTACACCCAGGGCGATATCCAGGGTAAGCGAACCTGTGGATATGGCTTCTATGTCAGGAATGGCGCCGGCATCACCCATACGCATGACCGAACCCTTACCAAATTGCTTTTCTATCTGACCCAGTGCTGCGCCCAGGGCTTTTTTCTTGTTTTCGTCCATTGCTCTCTCCAAAGTTTGATCGATGTTTAGTATTCGCCTGCTTATCAAAGCTGCAGTATGGTACGAACATTAGCGCATACATTTTTAGATGTCAATATTTTTTATCACCTAACTATTTTTTACCATCTTTGTATATTTTATTAACAGGATCATTTATAATCCTTTATAATTAAACAAGTTTTCAATGGGAGCATAATATGGCGCCAGCCGACAATAACCCAAAAAGCATAAAATGGATCACGCGCCAACGCTTGCAGTACATTGAGCTGATGGCTTTTTATACGGGGGTGGTTTCTCGCAGTGATATCGCCAGGACCTTCGGTATTTCGGATGCGGCGGCTACCAAGGACCTGAAACTCTATGGTCAGCTGGCGCCAGATAATCTGATTTACAAACATAGTGTGTTCGGTTTTGTGCCCGCACCGACGTTCAAGGAAGTGTTTACGGATCTGTCGCCGGCAGCGGTACTGCCCTTGATCGCCTCAAACCTGGCGGCCGCCGGCGGGCCGGCAGAAAATGTACAGGTGTATGGAGTCACGGTAGAGAGCTTACCCCTACCCTCGCGATTGCCGGATAAAGCCGTGTTGGCGCAAATCATTCAAGCGATCAAGAATCACAAAAAGCTGCGCATACGCTACCACTCGCTATCGGACCGTGATGACGAGCAGCAAAGAATCATTGAACCGCATTCGCTTATCAATAATGGATTACGCTGGCATGTGCGTGCCTATAATGAATTGAGCTTTGATTTTCGCGACTTTGTGTTATCAAGAATTGTCGCTGCGACCTGCCTGGATGAGGATGCCGAGTCCAGTCAGGCATATGACGATGACTGGATGGAAACAGTCACGCTTAAACTGGCACCTCACAGCGGACTGAGTGAACAAAAACAACAAAACTTGCTGATCGATTATGGTGTTAGCAATCACTGTATTGAAATTGAGGTAAGACGCGCATTACTAGGCTATGTATTACAGCGTTTATCGGTGGATACGACGGTTGGCCATTCCCTCAATCCGCATGCTTATCAACTGATATTAATGAATCGTGATGAAATTGAACCTTATGCGGGCTGGGCTTTTTTGTAGCGCGCCAGCGCCAGTGATACTTTTACTAAGATGGCCAGCTCGACAGTCAAAGTATTAGTGGCGAGTAGTAAGTCGTCAGATTGCCGCGCTGTGTACGCGACAATGCTTCAGCATACCTATCTCATTAAGTGTCCCGTTTTTTTATATAGAAGGGGGCTTCTCGCTCGCAATGACGGTCTTTTTTAATGTCATCGCGAATAAACAATAGTCCTTCGTGTATTAGCTAGTCCGTTATCAATGGCCATGACTGCAATACATGATATTCCACTCCACCCTCGACTGACCTGGATTCCACTAATGAAAACTCTGACACTGACCAGGGAATGTTAGCCGAGAATGTTGGCAGGGTTTTACCCTTGTATTTACGTGCAATGGTAACATGAGGCACATAGGGTCTTGCATCTGCGACAAAGCCGCAATGGCTTAGCTCAGTGTTCAGTTGCAACACCAAAGTCTGCAATGCGTCCGGGATGACGGAGCAACCCAGCCACAGTATTTGCGCTCGCTGGAATGCGCCTAACTGATCTAACTGCAGTGCAAATGTTCGTGCTTGTACCTGGCTTGCGGCCTGTTGATAGTCGGGGATTTTTTCTTTGCTGATATTACCGAGGAACACCAAGGTGATGTGCAGGTTGCTAATGCGGACTGGCTTGCCTTTTTCTTTCAATACTGTTTTTGTTTGAGCATGAATGGCCTGGCGGACTTCATCAGCTGGCCATAGCGCAAAAAAAAGCCGTTGTGAGTCACTCATCGGCAGGAATCAGATCAAGGATACCTTGAAAGCCTGCATTCACCGCTTGCTCCCTGACCTGCTCACGATCACCATCGAAACTATGCCTGCTGGTCTTTATGCTATTGCCATAGGCCCAGGCCAGCCAGACGGTGCCTAGCGGTTTTTCTGCACTGCCGCCGGTGGGGCCGGCAATGCCACTCACTGCGACAGCAATATCGGCCTGACTATGTTGCAGCGCACCGCGTGCCATTTCTTCTACGGTGTGCTCGCTGACTGCGCCATGCTGTTGCAGCGTTGCAGCGCTGACACCCAGCATGTCCTGTTTCGATTGATTGGTATAGGTAACGAAGCCTCTGTCAAACCATTGCGAGCTACCGGCGATGGCGGTGGCCTCGCAGGCTATCCAACCACCAGTACATGACTCTGCCGTGACCAGCTTTAATTGTGACTGCAACAGCCTGTGGGCAACCTGTTCTGCTAATTGACGACACTTGTGTGGTGACAATGCCAACGACTCCCTAGGTTTTCAGGACAACATCTCCGTAATCTTGCAACCTGCCTGGTATTTTCCACTATCCGCTTGATCCACACGCAAGATCTTGACCCTGGCATAGAGTGGTGGCACCACGGATTTCTCCGGTTTAACTTTAACTTCCAGTTCATCGCCGTTTGACAGACTGACATCGGTGGTGAGCAAAATACCGGTGGCACTCAAGTCAGTGACTGTACCTTCAAAAAATTCATCCATTCCGTTGATTTTGAAAACCGCTCTGATCTCGACACTCATGCGTCTGAAATCGCGTTTATCGGAAGAATCTACCATTCAATGGATCCCCTTGGCTGTGGTTGATCATTCATACTTGCCTTGATCAAAAATTATTATATTGATAAATGTATCAGACATCCGGCATTCCTGAAACATTATCGGCAGCATAAGCTGACAATTGAAAAAATAAAACAGGCCATTAATGAAAACATGACGGCCTTCACCAATAGACCTGAAACCCGGATTTATATACACTGAATGGCTTATGAGTAGCACTGCCAACAATTCCCATACACATACGCCGATGATGCAGCAATACCTGCGAATCAAGGCGCAACACCCTGATATATTGGTGTTTTACAGAATGGGTGACTTCTATGAACTGTTCTTTGATGACGCCCGCAAAGCAGCAAAATTACTCGATATCACCCTCACAGCCAGAGGGCAATCGGCCGGCGAACCGATTCCGATGGCAGGCATCCCTTACCATGCCGCAGATGGTTATCTTGCCAAACTGGTAAAACGCGGCGAGTCTGTCGCTATTTGTGAGCAAATTGGCGATCCGGCCACCAGTAAAGGCCCGGTTGAACGCCAGGTGGTCCGTATTATCACCCCGGGCACCATTACCGAAGAATCACTACTGGAAGAGCGGCGCGATAACCTGTTGTGCGCGCTGCATCAGTCCAATAATCAGTTTGGTATTGCTTCGCTGGATATGACCAATGGCCGTTTTGTCATTTTACAGGTGGCCGGAGAAGAAGCACTTTTCAGTGAACTGGAACGCATACGTCCAGCCGAACTACTGGTGAATGAAGACAGTGCCATCGCCTCATCCTTGAAACAATTTCAGGGCTTCAAGTACACGCCACCCTGGAACTTCGAACTTAAAACGGCAACGCGCCTGTTAACTGAACAATTTGCGGTACATGACCTGGGTGGATTCGGTTGCGAAGCCCTACCGATTGCACTGGGTGCAGCCGGCTGCCTCATTCATTATGCCAGTGAGACACAGCGCACCCAGCTTCCCCATGTGAAAAAAATCACTGTCGAACACAGGGATCAAGCCGTCATTCTGGATGCTGCCACACGTAGAAACCTTGAACTCGACCGCAGCCTGTCTGAGCAACATGATTATACCCTGGCAGGCATTCTGGACCACTGCAGCACTTGCATGGGTAGTCGTTTAATACGACGCTGGATTAATCGTCCGTTACGTGATCCGCTTGCACTCAATGCTCGCTATGACGGCATCGAGGAATTACTACTGCAACAGGCCTACCTGCCACTACAGCATTGCCTCAAGGGCATTGGCGATATCGAGCGTATCCTCACCCGTATTATGATGGGCAGTGCACGGCCTCGAGACCTGGCTGGTTTGCGACAATCGTTATCACAGTTACCGGATTTACATAAAACTCTCGCCGCTCTGGAAAGCACGCTTTGCCGATCATTGGCTGAGCATATTGGACAACATCCTGATGTTGTTGATTTGTTAACGCGTGCAATCATCGAGCAACCGCCCATGCTGATTCGTGATGGCGGTGTGATTGCTGAAGCTTATGATGCCGAGCTCGATGAACTGCGTGCATTGAGCCAACACGCTGACCAGTTTTTGATTGATCTTGAGGAAAACGAAAAAAAACGCACCGGCATTAACACGCTCAAGGTCAGTTATAACCGCGTACATGGTTATTATATCGAAATCTCCAAGGCACAGACCGCTCATGTACCGGATGATTATATCCGCCGGCAAACACTGAAAAATGTTGAGCGTTATATCACTCCTGACCTCAAGACTTTCGAAGACAAGGTGCTGAGCGCAAGAGAAAAAGCCCTGGCGCGGGAAAAATATCTATATGAGGCATTACTCAAACAACTGGCCGCATTTCATACACAGCTAGTGGACTGTGCTGCCGGGCTGGCAGAACTGGACGTACTCAGCAATCTTGCTGAACGTGCACAAACGCTCAATTATGTGCGCCCTGTACTGCGAACCGAGAGCGGCGTACACATCATCGGTGGACGCCATCCGGTGGTCGAAAAAGTCTCTGATCAGGTATTTGTACCCAATGACACCTTGTTGAATGAAGAGCGACGCATGCTCATCATTACCGGCCCCAACATGGGTGGTAAATCAACCTATATGCGTCAGACTGCCCTGATTACGCTGATGGCTTATATTGGCAGCTTTGTGCCGGCTGAACGTGCCGAGATCGGACTCATTGACCGGATTTTTACACGTATTGGCGCCTCCGATGACCTTGCCAGTGGACGTTCAACCTTCATGGTAGAAATGACTGAAACGGCCAATATTCTTAATAATGCCAGCCGTAACAGCCTGGTGCTAATGGATGAAGTCGGGCGAGGTACCAGCACCTATGATGGCCTCTCGCTGGCATGGGCCTGCGCCGATCATCTGGCCAGACAGATTGGCGCTTTTACCTTGTTTGCGACGCATTATTTTGAACTGACCGATCTGGTGAATACCAATGCCGATATTCATAATGTGCATCTCGATGCGGTCGAGCATGGTGATAGCATTATTTTCATGCATGCAGTCAAGGAAGGGCCGGCAGACCGTAGCTACGGGCTGCATGTAGCGGCTCTCGCCGGCGTGCCGACAGAGGTGATCGAATTTGCCAAAAAGCGCCTGACAGAGCTGGAGAACGCGCCCATTCACCAGGAACATCAACAACCTATACAGCAGTATTCGCTATTTAGCCCACCTGAGAAACACCCCTTTGAGGAACAGATCAATAATATAGACCCCGATACCTTAAGCCCGCGTCAGGCTCTTGATTTGATATATCAGCTAAAAAAGCAGTTCAGCAGTTAAAATTATTATAATTCCGTTAGTTACGTTGCTCGTTCTGAGCCAATAATTTCCCAAATCCATTAAAGTTTTAGTGTATTAGCGCCGATGAATCATCTGCATACACTCAATATATATTAGTCATAACACTATCTGTGCTGGTAACAGATTAACGTAAAGACACACCGGTTTTAAGGGAAAGGAAACATCATGAAGTCAATATTTGGCAAAATCAGTGCCCTGAGCATCAAGCAAAAAATGCTCGGCGGATTTGGCGCGATGCTGTTGGTGCTGGCATTAATCGCAGTACAGACCATGTACAGCTTGCTCGGCATCAAGGATTCGGTCAAGAACGTGGTTGAAGATCATCAGGTCTCAATGATCACTGCGATGAAACTTTCCCAGACCATCGAAAAATCACTGTCCGGACTCGGACTCTACCTTCTCAGTAAGGAAGAGGTTTATAAAAACAACTTCAACACAGGTATATTGAATGCTGACGCTTTGATTAATGATCTGAAAAGCCAGCAGGTTATCAAGGACAACCCGACCAGCGCCACCTTGATGAGCAAAATTGAGACCGATTTCAACATTTACAAATCCTTCCAGCAGAAGTTGATGGTGTTGGCAGTTGATAGTCAAAAGAATTTTCCCGGCATGAATAACTCCACCCTTAACATCAATCCGAAAAGCCAGATCATGCTGCAGAACCTCGAGGCCATGATCCAGGCCGAGATAGACAAAAATGACGAAAAAACAGGTGTGGTATTAGTCAATGAACTGCAAAATATGCGCTATGCCTGGACACGGATGATGAACGGCATTCGTGCTTACCTGGGTTTTCGCAACGCCCCCGCACTCAGTGAAATAAAAAATTACAGCGAGAGCTTCAATCAGCAGTTCGATGACTTCAGAAATAACAGAGCTGATACCATCACACTGGAACAAGAAGAAGCTATTGAAAATATGCAAAAAATACTCAGCAACTTCAAAGAAAAACTTGACGAAGTGATAGCGCTTCATGGTAGTGATGAATGGCGTCAGGATGCATTCCTGCTTAGAAGCAAACTCAGTCCAGTGCTGGCGAGACTGAACGAGAATCTGAGTCAATTAACGCATGGACAAACAAAAGATATCACCGAGATCAGCGCCGATCTGGTTGATAATGCCAACAATACCATTGCCTCCATTCTGATCTACTCGCTGATAGCCATGGCGGGAGTTGCACTACTTGCCTACTTGTTAGTCACCGGCATTATTAATCCGATGACTCATGCTGTTTCCACCGGCATCAAGTCTATCAAGAAAGTCATGGAAAACTTTTCATCCGATGACTTCAAGACCTTTGAAGAGAGTTTTGAAAAAAGCGATGATGCCATCAATAATGTTGAAAAAGCTCTCAATATTATGAGTGATGCATTAGAGAAAACCATCGTGCGCGAACAGATGGTGAATGAGGACCTCAAAGGCAGAGTTGAAATTATTCATGATGTCGTTAGACGCGCAGCCGAAGGCGATCTGACCGGACAAATTATGGTGTTCTCTGGTACTGAGCCTATTGATAATCTTGCCAATGACACCCAAAGAATGGTCGATAAACTGAATGAGCTGGTATCGAAAGTTCAACGTTCCGGCATACAAGTAAACTCAAGCGCAACAGAAATAGCGGCCACCTCCAAACAACAGGAAGCCACCGTTTCCGAGCAAGCCGCCAGCACCAATGAAATCATGGCAACTGTCACACAGATTTCTGCTACCTCGAAACAATTATTACATACGATGGAAGAAGTCACAGGTGTGGCTGAAAGCACGGCCAGTTCTGCAACTCAAGGACAGGATTCAATCACACGTATGGAAAGTGCCATGCAAAACATGCGCAAGTCTACCGACAGCATCGCGTCGAAATTAGCGGTATTGAATGATAAAGCCAGCAATATCAATACTGTCGTTACCACCATTAACCGGGTAGCTGACCAGACCAACCTGTTATCACTGAATGCTGCCATTGAAGCAGAAAAAGCGGGTGAGTACGGCAAAGGGTTTGCGGTAGTGGCTACTGAAATACGACGACTGGCAGATCAGACGGCAGTCGCTACATGGGACATCGAGCAAATGATAAAGGAAATGCAATCAGCCGTTTCTGCTGGCGTCATGGGCATGGATAAATTCTCCGATGATGTCACTCGAGGGGTCGATGAAATAGGCATGATTGGTGGCCAGCTTGGCAATATTATCAATGAAGTACAAGCCTTAACACCGCGTTTCGAGACGGTGACAGAAGGCATGCAATCGCAGGCACTGGGAGGTGAGCAAATCAGTGAGAGCATGATTCAGCTCAATGAAACAGCACACCAGACAGCTGATTCATTAAGGCAATCCAATCAATCCATCCAACAGTTAAAAGATGCGGCTAATGGCCTGCAAACAGCTGTGTCAATATTTAAAGTAAGAAGAGATGGCTAAACGACTATTCCTGCTATTCAACCTCGGCGACGACAGGTTTGCCGTGACAACGGAGCTGATCACTGAAATCACGCCGCTGGTTGAACTCACCCATGTACCGAAGACAGAATCATATATCTGTGGATTATTTAAGTACCGTGGTGAAACAATCCCGGTAGTGGATACCAGCCTGCTACTGTTCAACAAACCGCATAACAGAAAGATATGCACACGAATTATTATTTTAACTCGTCAGCATCACGGCATTGTCTCTCGAATCGGCTTAATCGCTGAAAAAGTCAATAAGACTGAATCTTTTGACACTGATCAAATCAACGAACATAAGCTGACACAGAAACGTGCGCCCTATCTTGGCAAGACACTATCAGACGATTATGGCGAAATTCAGATAATTGACCTTGAAAAATTCATGCCCGATGATTTTGATGATCTGGATTCTCTGGCGATGCATTCATGATAAATGATGCGAACTCAGGCCAATGAATACACTGCTAGACATTAAACCATTCATTAATATTATTCATACCGAGACGGGTATAGATAGCTCGACAATGGGCGAATATTCCTATATTAGCGCCATACAAAAATGTATGGAGTGAAATCGGTATAGAGGACCCATCCGATTACCTGCGTTTACTGAAAAGCTCTAATAAAGAAATGACCAGACTAATTGAGGAAATTATTGTTCCTGAAACCTGGTTTTTTCGTGATGAATTTGCGTTTGAAGCCTTGATTGCTCAACTTAACAAGAAAATAACTATTAATAATAATTTGCCTGTCAGGGTATTAAGCCTGCCCTCTTCGACAGGCGAGGAAGCTTATTCGATTGCGATAAAATTATTTGAGAATGGCTATAAATCCGACATGTTTAGTATTGACGCCTTCGATATCAGTCAGCGCAATATTGATAGTGCACAGCGTGGTAACTACAGGCAACATTCTTTCCGCAATAAATTACCTGAACGCATCATGAAAAAATATTTCACCGTTGATAAGGAAAATGACGTACATATAATCAACGATGAAGTTAAAAATATGGTCCATTTTGAACAGAAAAACCTTTTCCATAGCGACACCTTGAATATACCATCATACTACGATGCCGTATTCTGCAGGAATCTGCTGATATATTTTAATAGCAATGAAAAGAAAAAGGCAATTGACAAGATTCATGCTACCCTTAAAGACAAAGGCATATTACTCATAGGGCACTCCGAAACCTCAATAATACCTACTCAACACTATGCTCAATGTGGCATACCGCGATCATTTGGTTTTATCAAATCCACACGGCCTATCAAGCGAAAAAAAATAACTGCTTCAAGAAAAACAATAGCTGCAAAAAAACCTGTGCAAGCAAAGAAGAATACACCGCCACCGGTTGCTATAGTGAACACACCACAGCCAAAAAAACAACAAGCCGCAGTCTCTAAGGAAAAGGTAGCGAACGAACCCTCTCTCACCGAGGCAAGAAAGCTGGCTGATCGAAGTCAATTCAAAGAAGCGCTTGCTATGTTGAATTCCTTTAGCAGCAGTCAGCATTCAGCAGACTACTTCACACTGACGGGCACTATTAACAGCGCCTTAAAAGATTTTGATCAAGCGGAAACAGCCTATAGAAAAGCATTATTTTTATCACCCCAGCATCAAGAGGCCCTTATTCATCTGGCATTTCTGCTTGAAAAAAAAGGCGAGCATAAAAAATCTCAGCTACTGAGAAAACGTGTCGAAAAATCCAGGATAAAGACTGACTTAGCGAACGATCATGAACGATAAAGAATTAAACATTGTCGATTGCTGGAACAAAATAGGTGTCTGGCGCAAGCATGAGGAAATATGCCCGAAACTAGCATCGGTTATACATTGCCGTAATTGTGACACGTACATTAGCGCCGGTCTGAAGTTACTGGACAGGGGTCTACCCGATAATTACACCGCTGAGAATACCGAGAGCTACAAACAGGAAAAAAGTGAGCAATCAGAGAATTTACTGTCTTGCATTATTTTCAGGACTGGAGCTGAATGGTATGCAATTAGATCGTCCATATTAAGTGAAATATGTGAAACCAGTGAAGTACATTCAATTCCTCATAATCGACAGGAAATTATTGCAGGCCTGGTAAACATTCGCGGTGAGATTGAAATATGTATTTCGTTCAGCGCATTGAGCGCAATGCAAAGCTCGGGAAAAGATAGCACTGCTAAAGCACGCATGATGATCATCAATCTGGATTCTGGCAAATATGCTTATCAGGCAGATGAAGTCATGGGCATATATAAGATAAAAGAAAGCACAATTAAACATACACCATCCACAATCTCGGCAACAGGCACTCACTTGATAGAAGGTGTCTTCGATTTCAAGGACACGCCTATTGGACTGATTGACTCACTACTGATGAACCATCGATTAATAGAGGTTCTGTCATGAGTACACTTGAACTTACCATTGATAGCAATATATTTAAATTCTTTATTGATGACACCCAGGTTCAGGCAAAAACTATCACTGATGCTTTAAATGCCGCTACTCATGATCCTATTCAAGATGAGGTACTTAGTAATGCCATCAAAGCGGCGCAGTCAATTAGTGGCGGCGCTAAGTTATGTAATTTACCTTTAATTCCCGATTTATCTGAAGCTGTCGCTCTTACATTGCCATTATTAAATATGCAACAAATTAACTCGAGCGACGATCTATATCTTTCACTTGAGCGCGCACTCAACTTGATCGATAGTCTCACTACCACGAATATTGATACTATTTCGCAATGGCTAAATGACAATGAGCCTGAGTTAACCGCATCAGTTGACTATTTGAACCAACAATCTAACAAGCCTACACAAAAAACACCGGTAGATAAAACTGAAAAAAGTCCCGTCAAGGCAGCAAGCGTAACAAAACCAACTGCCAGCAAGATTGATCTATCCATGCTTGAATTATTCAAGGTTGAAGCTGAGGCACAAGCAAAATCCATTAACGAAAATCTGCTTGCATTGGAAACTGATCCAAATAATAGCAGCATACTAGAACCATTAATGCGTGCATCACACTCCATTAAAGGCGCTGCACGCATGATCAATTTCAAGGAGATCGTTGAAGTTTCTCATCGTATGGAAGACTGTTTCGTTAATTCGCAGAACGGCAAAATCAAACTGGATAAGACCGCCATCGATTTATTATTATTTTGTAATGACATCCTCGAAACTGTTTCATTGATGCCAAATGAACAGCTACCAATATGGCTAGAGAGCAATCAACACAATTTTGAGAATAGTTTGCAAATGCTGGACAAACTTTCCAGCGGCAAAGAATTTGATATCAGCCAGTTTCTTCCTATGGTAGCTACTGAAACCCATAATGAAGAATTGAGCAGCGATGATGAAAACGCACCTAACAAGGAACCGAAGCAAAATTCAACTCCTGGCCAGTCATCAGATAGCTCAGTCAGAATTAAATCCGAACGACTGAATAAAATGCTTGCTGTCTCCAATGAACTTCTGGTTTCACAACACTGGCTACAAACTCATCTAAACTCATTACAGCTGGTAAAAAAGCGTCAAACTGAAGCATCCACCAGCATACTTAAACTACGCCAGTGTCTTGAAGATATTGAAATTTCAGATGAGATTTTTTCCGCGTTAATAGAAACCGAAAATCGTATTGATATTTGCAGGCAATCATTAAATGATGACATCAATCAACTTGATGAATATGACAGAAAATCCTTTGTATTGTCTTCCAGGCTGAACCAGGAAGTCATTGCCAGTCGCATGCGCTCATTTGGTGATGGCACACACGGATTTAAAAGAATGGTAAGGGATGTATCACAATCATTGGGGAAAGAGGTGCGCCTTGAACTTAATGGACTCGATACACTCGTGGATAGCGATATCCTCGATAAAATCGAAGCACCATTGACACATTTACTACGCAATGCGATTGATCATGGCATCGAAATGCCAGAAGTGCGACAACAAAATGGAAAACAACCCTATGGTCTCATCTCTATTTCCGCTTTTCATCATGCTGGTCGGTTGAATATCACTATTAAAGATGATGGCAAAGGCATAGATCTTGATCAGCTGAAGAAAAAAATTATCAACAAAGGCATGGTCAACCAGCAAATGGCTGACAAATTATCAGAATCTGAATTACTCGATTTTCTGTTTCTCCCTGGTTTTTCTACTCGCGAGAATGTCACCGAATTTTCAGGGCGCGGCGTTGGACTCGATGTTGTTCACAATGTAACGACATCATTGCGAGGTCAAATTAAGAGCTCCAGTAAATTGGGGGATGGATTAACGGTACAATTACAGCTACCTTTAACTCTATCTGTACTTCATAGTTTATTAACCGATATTGGTAATGAATATTATGCTTTTCCTCTGGCACGGATTCATACTGTTATCAAGCTACATTCCAGTGAAATTTATACCCTTGAAAACAAGCAATTGATCAAATATAACGGTCAGGATGTTAGCCTGATCAGTGGCCGACAGGTTCTCGAAAGTTCTTTTTCTGAAGCCAACGCTAATGAATTACTCGAGATTATTATACTTAGCGAACGTGGCGAATACTATGCCATCGTTGTTGACAAGATCATCGGCGAAACTAACCTGGCCCTCGATACTATTGATGAACGCCTGGGTAAAATCAAGGATATCAGCGCGCTAGCTATTGCTGATGATGGGCGGCCCGTGCTTGTGCTCGATATCGATGATCTGCTCATTAACATCCAGGAACTTAGCGGCAACAGCCGCCTGGGCAATATAAACAGGGATATTGCTGATAATAACAAAATAAGCCTAAAGAAAATCCTTGTTATTGACGACTCCTTAACAGTAAGGGAAGTAGAAAAAAATCTATTAGAGTCAAAGGGATATTATGTTGATATCGCCATAGATGGTGTGGATGGCTGGAACACACTTAAACAAAGCAATTATGATCTGATTATTACCGATATAGATATGCCAAGAATGAACGGGATTGAACTAGTCACTATGATAAAGAAAGATGCAAACTTAAGTACTATACCGGTTATGATCGTTTCCTATAAAGATAACCCTGAAGATCGACAAAAAGGACTGGAAGCAGGTGCAGACTATTATCTCACCAAGGGAAGCTTTCATGATGAAGGGCTGGTTGACGGCGTCGTCGACCTTATTGGAGAACCGACTGAATGAATATCGCCATCGTAAATGATGTGTTCATGATCCGAATGCTGCTAGCACGAATTATTCATGAGAATAGTGAGCACAAGGTGATATGGGATGCCGAGGATGGCGAGATAGCGGTGAGAAAAGCACAGCAAGATACGCCGGATTTAATTCTAATGGATTTGTTCATGCCAGTCATGAATGGCGTCGATGCCACTCGCGAGATCATGAAAAACTCTCCCTGTGCTATCGTTGTGGTGACTGCCAGTGTAGATCAGAATGCCGATATGGTATTTTCAGCTATGTCTTATGGTGCACTGGATGCCATTTCAACCCCTTCTCTTGCGCCCGATAGTGGATCAGAAGGTATTGAGCCCTTATTACACAAACTCTCCGTCATTAATAATCTCATCGTCATCCGCCCACGGGACAAAAAGCAGGAACAACCTAGCATTGAGAAGGCCAATACTCCTACGAAAGAATCCTATCCAATGACTGCCCAGGGCATTGGGTCTTCAAAGACCACCGGCTTTTGTGTTCGGCGGCGCGCAGATAGGCCTGATAGATGGGCTGGCCCACGCCCTCTGGGAACTCAGTCCAGATGTGGCGACCCACCAGATCGCCAGGACGGTTGCGCCCCAGCATTTTCGCCGCCGGCTGGTTGATATAGGTGTAGCACCAGCGCTTGTCGAGCGCCACAAACCCGTCGTCAACCCGCTCCAGCACGCCCTCCAGCACATCGCGCGTGCGCTCGATCTCGGCCTGCGCGTCCTGGCGCTGGCGCTCCAGCGCCACCTGCTCGGTCGACATTCCACGGATCAGGGCGAGGCGCGCGGGCTGGCGCTCGATCTCGCCATCGCTGAGATTTCAATTTCCACCACGTCGAGGCGCCCATCCTTGAGCGGTCGTCCGTCGCTCGCCGCTGGCCATCGTCAGCAACGGTGCGCTGCCGTGGACCCGGATACGCTCCTGCAGGCGTTCACTTCCTCGGGCGGACGGATGTCCATGATCGTCATGGACAAGAACTCTTCTCGCGAATAGCCGTAGTGACGCACGCTGGCTTCGTTGACGGCCACGAAACGGAAATCTTCAAGGCGTTGCACCAGCATCGGTATCGGACTGGCATCAAACATGAGTCGGTAAAGTCGCTCGCTGACCGCAGACTCGGCCTGCACCGCCATCCGTTCCGTGATGTCGCGCGCGATGCCGAAAAGACCAATGACCTCACCTCCCGCACCGTGCAGTCGCCCTTTGGTGGTCAGGAAAGTACGCTTTCCCTGGGCGGTGGACAGCGTCTCTTCAAGCGTCAGGTTGCCATCCGCGTTCATCACGCGGGCATCGTCGCGCGCACCAGTTCCACCTGGTCGGGCGGAGAGACCAGGCTGTCGTCGGCCCCGACCAGCGCCTCCGGACGTTCCCCGAACAGCTGGGCGGCTGGCCCGGTATCGACCAGCAGGTAGGAGCCGGCCCGGTCCTCGGCAAAGATCGCGTCGAGGACGAGCCCTCGGCGACAGACACCGGCAACTGCTGCGCACGGCGACCCGCTTCGGCCTGTTGCCTGCGAATTCGCAGCCGCAGCAGCAAGAGCGTCAGGAGAAGTACGAGCAGCACAAAACGCCACTGGACACCAGGATGGCGCGAAAACGCCATTCGGGGTCGCCGATCAATTGGTACAAAGCCAGATTGCCCAGTACAAGCCAGACGCAAGCCAGCAGCACATAACCCATGACCGCCCACCAGTCGGAAGACAAGCGGCGGCTGGAAGAGGGGTTGGCAGTGGCTGGCATGGGCTTCGGATGGTGGCGGGTCGGCTGGGCTCAGTCTGGTCCCGGGTACAAAGCGCGTCAATAGGGCGAGAGACAGCACCCACCCTGTCCGAGGCGACACCGGGCGCCAGCGGATCGGCGCCCGTCACACCCTTTCTTCAACCGCGAACCGGATCAGCCTTCTTTGGCGGCCATGGTGAACACCGTCGAGCACACCGGTGTAGCCGTACAGCTGGTGGTGGGCGATCTCGCCACCGGCGAAGAAGCCCACCAGCGGCACGTCGCCCAGCGCGTGGCGCACGATCTGCAGCTCGGCGCTGGGCGCGCCGAAGTGCGGCCCGCCGCGCCCGGCGCAGCTGACGTAGACCGCGCCGGCGATGCGCGCGCGCCCGGCTGGGCGTCGCGTCGCTGCCCGACTGCGGTGCGCCCAGGGTCATGCGCGCTCAGGCTGATCTCTTCGGGCTCCAGCTCTTCGCGCACCTCGGCACACACCCGCATGAGATCGGCCCGCGCGGCCTGCACGTGGCGCTCACAGAAGGCCAGGCGCGTGCCCTCGGGCACCGCGCTCGGCCAGCGGCAATGCCATGGCGCGCCGGGTCCAGCCCGATCAGGTGGCGCACCACCACCTCGGCGCCGAACTGCCCTTACGCGCGGCGCTGGCCGGCGGCCGGCGGCGGTTGATCGGCATCGTCGGTGGGCTCGGGTCAGGCCCACCAGCGGTCTGCGCAGGCGCTCCATGGCCTCCTGCGGCCGCTCAGCGAGATGCTCGAGCGCGTCGAGCAGCACATCGAGCGCGGGCTCGCCGTCGAGCGGCAACACCAGATTGCCATCGGCGCTCGGTGATCGCGTGCGCTCGCGGTCCACCGGCTGCGCGCCCTGCGTCACGCGCGACACCATGCCCACGTCGGGCGCCAAACGCCACACCGCTCAACCCGCCGCTGGAACACGCCGCTGGCCGCCCCCTGGCCGCCGCAGCGTGCCCGGCGCTGCCGATCGCGAACTGCACACCGCACCGTGCGGCTGCTGGCCAGGCCACCGAACACGTAGCCCGATGTGGTGCGCTCGGCGACCTCGGTGATCAGCTCGGGCAGGTCGGGCGTGCCGCCATCGGCGTGCACCAGCGCGGTGTGGGCCACAAAGCCGTCGCTCCGGCGCTGCGCCCGCTCGCCGCCAGCGGCGCCACGCCACTGAACACGCGGTACTGATCGGGGCGCGAGGTCGCACAGCATGACGGCCATGGCGGGCTCGTCGAAGTACTCGACGTTGTTGGCCGCGATGCCGACGCCCACCGTGCCGGCCCAGTCGGTGACCTCGGGCAGCTCGGCGCTCAGGTGCTCCAGGATGGCCTGGCCTCGTCGGCGTAGTGGTCGGTGATGTAGAGCAGGGCCAGCGAGAGGCGACTGCGGCGTGATCGGGCAGCGCCATCTGGGCGCGCAGCTGGGCCAGCACCAGCGCGGCGGCCATGCGCCACTGCGGATGGGTGGCGTGGGCGTAGGGAAACAGTTCATGTCATGCTAGGTGCCGTCGGCAGGCTACCGCCGAAGCGGGCCGCCGGTTCAGGCCCGCCGATGGGCGAGCGCGGCGCCAGGCTCAGCGGCGGCGTGCGGGCGCCGTGGTCTTTTTGGCGGCCGGCTTTGCGCGCAGCCGGTCTTGGCGCGGCTTGGCCGCGGTCTTTTTTGCCGCCTGGCGGGCTTGCGGGCCGGCTTGTCGGCCGGCGCCGGCGCAGGCATTGAAGCCAGGCACGCCGGAAAAAAGCTGCCGGGCAGGGGCCATTCGCCTGCCCGTGCAGGCCGCGCCGAGCGGGCGCGGCGCGTGGCCGCTGGCGATTCCTGCATGGCGCCTTCTGCCGCGCTTTCTTCTTGCGCGGTTTTTTCGGCCAGCCGCGCTGCCGGGCGCGGCGGCTGGTGACGGCCGTGCCCGCTGGCCAGGCCGGCGACGCCCGACGTTGCGGGCCACGGTACCGGTGATGTTGCGCGCGACCGCGCCGGCCACGCCGGTCGCGGTTTTCACGGCCGCGCCGGTCAGGCCACTGGCGACGTGGCGCGTGCCGTCCAGCGCGGTCTGTTTGGCCACGTCTTTCATGGCGTTGGTGGCGATGTGCCTGGAACTGGTGCGGACAGCGCGCTCCACCATTGCACGGGATCGACCACGCCGCCGACCGGACGCGACTTGCTCGCCTGTTTGCTGCACCGCCGGCTTTGCGGAGCGGCCTGCGGGCGCGGGTGCGGCGGGCGCAGGCTGGACGCGGCAGTTCTGCGGCGGCCGATTTCCAGCCCGTGCGGGTACGGGCCGGACTGTCAGCCCGGCGAGTTCTCGGCCGCCGACGTCGCGCCCCGATGAGGCTGGCCAGCGGTGTCGGCGGCCTTGAGCTTGAACGCGTTGGCCACGTCGCCAAGGCTGAAGTTCATGCCCTGCAGCGTGGCCAGCGTCATCTTCTGCACTTCCAGCGCCTGGATGGTGGCGCCCAGGGCCTTGGAGTTCTGGTCGAGCCAGAAATGCACCGCCTTGAGCTCTTCGATGCGCTTTTCCAGGTCTTCGACGTTGAACGTGGGCGCCACCCAGTGCCCCAGGTTGGGCAACTGCGGGAGGTTGTTGCCGAGCCCTCGCCGATACCCGCCGGCGGCCTGGCCGGCGAGGTTTTGCAGGAATTCGAAACCGGGCACGAACTTGCCGAAACCACTGCCGGATGTGTCGCTCATGGGGAGTCTCCTGGTGGTGTCGTTGCGTGGATCTTGGCCGGCGCGCCGGGCTCAGCCGTCCACGCCGTAGCGCGGGGCACGCCGCTCTCTCAAGGATGCCACACCTTCGCGCACGTCGGGACCGGCAAAGCCCATGAACTCCAGCGCCAGCGAGGTGTCGAAGGTCGGGCCGGCCATGCGCAGCCAGTTGTTCAGCGCGTACTTGGTCCAGCGGATCGCGGTCTGCGCTGCCGCTGGCCAGCCGGGTCGGCGACCTCGAGCGCCTTGTCGCGCAGCTCGTCGTCGTCGACGCGCGAGCGAGACCAGGCCGATGCGCTCGGCCTCCTCGCCGCTGATGCGGCTCGCAGAGCAGCAGGTAGTACTTGGCCTTGGCCATGCCGCACAGCAGCGGCCAGACGATGGCGGCATGGTCGCCGGCCGCCACGCCGAGCCGGGTGTGGCCGTCGATGATCTTGGCGCTGCGCGCGGCAATCGAGATGTCGGCCAGCAGCCCGGCCACCAGCCCCGCGCCGACGGCCGGGCCGTGCATGGCGAGACGATGGGCTTGTCGCAGTTGATGACGTTGTAGACCAGGTCGCGCGCCTCTTTCCAGACCCGGGTGCGCACCTCGAAGTCGTCGGCCATGTCCTCGACCAGGCCGAGGTCGCCGCCGCCGGAGAAACCCATGCCGCTGCCGCGCAGCACCGCGCAGCGCACGTCGTGTCGTCGCGCCGACGTCGCGCCAGATTTCGCTCAGTTCCCAGTGGCCTTCGTGGCCGGCGGTCGCCAATGCGTTC
>CAWECS010000005.1:0-20000 GCA_963807455.1 uncultured Gammaproteobacteria bacterium
GTCGGGTTTAGGTTCTTTTTTAGTAACAAGCGTCAGCGAATTATTTTTTACGTAAATTTATCAGCACAACATGATACCTGTAATCCATTTGAAGATGTTAACCCGGCAATATTCATCGCCGGGCTAATTAATTATTATTTACTTTGATTTTTTCGGTTTGCGCCCTGGTATGTCTTTAATCGCCCTTGCCTTATGTTGTTCCCAGCGAGCGGCGGGAAGCCTTCCATCTTCTTTGAGTTTACGTGTATCTTTATAGTAGGGTATGTCAGCCCAGGCAACCTCAACCTCAATCTTTTCTGCTTCAGATAGTTGATGTGTTTCGAATGCGAGTTCGCCGGGAGGTGCTGACCTGGAGAGCTTGACTATTTTATTGGGTAAGCGGAGTTCTATTTCCGCATCACTGTTCGGATCAATAAATCGGAATTCCGGAAGTTTGCTCATTATGCCGGGAATAACTTCTCTGCCCTCGTCGGATAAACATAAAGTGAGTGTTCTGGTTTGTGGATCGTATTTGGTTCTTCTTACGTCACTAATATAATGCAATGCTCGATCAGCTTTGTTGGACAAGCGGAGTACAAATTTAAATTCCTTGTCTGTCGGCTTCATGGATTTTAGCGAAACCTTCAGAGACTCTGGTTTGATGTCATCAGTCATTGTGCGCCTCCTACAAGCTCAGCCTGATCTTTTAATACTGCATGAATAGATGTTATATCATTAAATTTATCCAGCAGTCGTTGGTGGAAACGTTTTTTGTTTTTATCTGATTGCAATAATGCATGGTGGCAAAAATCCAGTTCCTTTGATGCTTCCTCTACCGGTAGTGCAGCCCAAATTTCACTGATAGGAATTTCAGGTACCCAGTTCTCCAGTTGGAGATTGAGTTCGCGCCCAATCGTGTGTTTATCTTCATCATAAAGGTAATGCATGAGTAGATCATGGTAGATGCGTACCGGTTCAACAAGGGCCCATTGTATATGCTCACTGGACCAGGCGCGCTCAGTCAACAGTGATATAAGCTCTTCTGGCACGCCAGACTCGCCATCTATATCGCCTAACCAATAGGCACTCGTGCGTTGTAAAGCCTTGAGGCGTTGCTTGGCTTTGTTACGGTCAGGATGAAGTGAAATAAACAACTCACCCAGATCATGTTCATACAGGTCTGTACCTGATCTTGCGATCATGATTTTCCAGAAGTCGAGTAGCGGATTGATGTATCCTTCCAGGAAATGTTCAGAAATCTTGGGATTACCAGCCATAATAGTGCATACCTGCGGAGAAAATGAATAATAGTCACGAAAAAAATCTTCAAAAAATGCGTAGCCTACTTCGGTACTGCGAACAAAGTGATCGCGTACCGATCTGAGATGTTGCACTTGCCATGAACTAAATGATTTGGACGCGACTGTTGCGATAATACAGCATCCACTGCTACTGCAGCCAACACTGCCACAATGAATATCCGGGTCACGCAATACAGGGGTTTCACCCTGACGGTTTGCGATTTGCGTGCGTAAATCATTTTCATCAATGATGGCAGCATTTTCTTCGGGTGACGATGGATCACACTCCGCAGTCAGTGCAAGCAGGCTATTGTTGAGGATACGAAACGCATGGGAAAACTCATGATAAAGCACGACCGGATTCGAAGCCGGGAGATCGATATCACCGTTGGTTCCGTCTCTTGCCAGGCAAATGTTTTGCTGAGTATCGTATATTACCAGGCAGTTTTCAGTCGTATTCAAGCTTGAGCCGGGCAAGCCACTGCTGGCTGGGGGTAATGCAGTGCCATTGTTCGCAAATGGAGTACCATCATCAAGTGTGAAGCCGGATAATCCGGCAATGATGATGGTGTCAACATTTTGCGCACCCCCGCCATAGTCAGGGCTGAATGATGTGTTCACCAATGCATCCAAACGCGTTTGGGGTGCGCCAGTCACAGTTTGATTGTAGGTGACCTGTTGCATTCCAGCTGCCGGGTCATTTAGACCGATGCCATCATCATCGGCAATGATGACGAGATCAATAAACGCTTGTAACGGATCAAGATCATCAGTACCGATACCCGTGGCATCATTTAAGATAAACATTGCCATAGTATCACCCCACTGGATTCGGTTGACTTGGAATAGGTAAGGGCTTCCAGTTAAGTCCATCCGGCTTGGGTTTTTTGTAGTCAGGCGTTTTGCATTCCTTGGGGCACTTTTCTTTACGTGGCGGTTCCGGTGGGCAACATTCTTCCACTTTCCTGATCATATCAAGCTCGCGATTGTAATCAGATGACTCGCAGCAATAAACCCTTTCTGAAATACCTTCAATGTGTTTTGTGGCTGCCAGAGTTTCTTCATTGAGTTTTAACTGACGGCCCAGTTTGCGTTTGATGTCACATAGTAAGTTCGTTGTTATTGACCAGCTCACAAATAATTACATCATTTTGTTTACGGTGATGGTCGAGTAAGTTCAGGGAAGCCAGTTGCAACTGCACGAGTGCGAAAATACCCTGAGAGATATTGGCAAAGCCTGTGTTCAGGGTGTTATCTATTTGTGACAGGCGACTATTGGCTTGTATTAATTCGTTGCGTATATCTTTGGACACATTGACATTTTCTGCCGTGTTCAGTGCCGTATTGGCTGTATTTGTTGTGACTTGATCGAGTCTTGCGTTAATTTGATCGGCTACGTCTTGAATGGATGGCATTGTATAATCCTCCGTTAATAGATTTATCCCTCTGCAAGAGCGGACATGGGCTCGAATACGCAATGGTTCATTCAGAGACTTCAGTGCAGTATACGAGCGTGTAACTCACAATGATTAGCCTACAGGCAGGAGATGTTTATAGCTGTGATATTTTGCACGCGTAAAAAGTGAAATATTTACCAGGGTTTTCATGAAGTGAAAATCAACAATGATGATGGGACTTGCTTATTGCTTGCTGTGACAATGATTTAGAGAGATGTGTTACATAAAGAAACGATTTATCGACAATTGCGTTTAATTGTTTTTCTGAGGTTCTCAATCTTAAGAGCTATTTCCTTGTCGGAATAAAAACGGCGTTTGCCCGTCTCATCGAGGTCATACCAGACGACGCCACCTTTTTCCATGTCGGCCAGATCAATTTTTAATTCATCACACTTTTGTTTTTGTATCGCTCTTTCTTGTTTTAATATTGCCTCTTTCTTTTTGTTTTCCTCTCTGTCTACGTCGCGGGCATTAAGCCAGTCATCAATCGCTTTTTGGTTTTCACGGGTCTCTTTAGAGGCGCCGGAGGGTGATGAGGATGGTTTTATTTTTATTTCCGTTGCCTGGCTAGAAGTAGGGCGGTCGCCATAATGGACCTTGCCATTTTTATCAACCCATTTATAGACTTCCGCATAGGCTGCCGCGGATATGCAGAGTAGCAATAATAATACAGCTTTCATTTTTTCTTTTTCGCTGGCTGGTATTGCTTCAGGATCATTAAGTTATTGTTGCGCTCAAGCTTGATGTTTTTCAGGAATGACATGCCGAGTAAAACTTCTCTTGGGAAAGTACCTTCAAGTACAGCCGCTTCAACATTATTTAGCTGGATGTTACCCACTTTGACTGAATCGAGTTTGATAGAATAGCCGGTAGTATAACCAGATGCAGTCGCTGCCATCATAGGTTTGCCTATATATCGATAATCAATACCCAGACGTTTCGCCACTACTTCATTCATGGCTATGGATGTAGCGCCTGTGTCCACTAAAAAATGGACCATTTGTCCGTTAATGGAGCCTGTCGTTGCATAGCTGCCGGTTCGGTCGGCCCATATTTTCACCTCGCTGACTTCCTTCTTGTCAAAACGGGTACTCATGTGTGTTGAAAAATTGACCGTCTTTTTCTGGCCGTTATCCAGCACGACGACGTAATCACGTTCTACCTGTAATAATTTAACACCCTCCGGGGAGACGCTGTTAATTGACATCATGCGCTGGGTGCCATTGATCAGCAGCACCGCTTTTTTCCCAAACTGACCCACCAGTTGCAGCTGGTTGTCAGCAATGGCAACAGGGCTTAGCAGTAATAGTACGTTTAATAGGATAGCTAATTTTTTCATGATTCAAGGTTTCTGTTTATATTCGCTGTTAACAATAGATTAACCTTTATAGTATAAACAAAGAAGTTAATTTTCTCCTGAATGATTAGGTAATACTGTTTTCTATTGTTTAATCAGTGGCTTATCAGGGTCATGAATTCAAACCCTGTGTCGATGAGTCCTCATTGTAAGAACCGGTTACAGGGGCTACAATCTTGCTCAATGTTTTCCGGAGCCAGTCTATGTCCAGTCTTTTAAAGGGCTTTTATTATTTTTTCAGTGGTGTGGGCCTGATGTTCAAGCCGGGTGTATTTCGTTATGCCTTGTGGCCGCTCATTATCAATATTGTCATCTTTACACTGTTGGCTATCGTTGCCTATTTCCAGTTTGAACGCTTGCTCGATGGCATGTTGTCCTATCTACCTGGCTGGCTGGACTGGTTGCGCTACCTGTTATGGCCGGTGTTCGCGCTGGCACTGGCATTGGTATTCTTTTTCACCTTCACCCTGGTGGCCAACCTGGTGGCATCTCCGTTTAATGCACCGCTGGCGCATGCGGTTGAGCAACATCTGGGTAAGGTTTCAACACAGGGAGGTAGCAGTACACCGTTTATACGCTCGGCGCTCAAATCAGTGGTCAGTGAATTACGCAAACTGCTTTATATTCTACTGCGTAGCATCCCACTGCTGATTCTATTTGTGATCCCTGTGGTGAATATTGCGGCACCTTTTATATGGATTATTTTCAGTGCCTGGATGTTGACCATGGAATATGCGGATTACCCGATGGGTAATCATGAACTTGATTTCAAATCACAGCTGGGTTATTTAAAACAAAGACGCTTCCTGTCGTTGGGTTTTGGTGCCAGTGTTACCGTGGCCATGCTGGTGCCTGTATTGAATTTAATCGTCATGCCGGCAGCTGTGGCAGGGGCGACCCGAATGTGGGTAGAAGAGTTTCCCAACAGTAAATGATAGCACCTGATGTTAAACTTACATCGCCAAGTTGGCATTCTTACCGAATGTCTGATTTAACTATTCATAAAGGAGATGGACATGAAGAGAGCACTCATTTTGTTATGTTCAATATTGGTATTTAATACGGCAGTCAATGCATCTATTATTGGCAAGGAGGTTGAATACAAGCAGGGTGATACGGTGTTAAAGGGTTACCTGGCGTATGATGATGCTATCGATGGTAAACGCCCGGGTATTCTCGTGGTACATGAATGGTGGGGTCATAATGAATATGCACGCCGTCGTGCGCGTATGTTGGCGGAACTCGGTTATACAGCATTGGCGATAGATATGTATGGCGAAGGCAAGCAGGCGTCACATCCTGAAGATGCAGGTAAGTTTTCCCGCGCTGTTGGCGGCAACCTTGAGTTGGCCAAGGCGCGTTTTATGGCTGCTATGGAATTCGTCAATAAGCATTCTACTGTTGATAACACGCGTACGGCGGCTATCGGTTATTGTTTTGGTGGTGGCATCGTTTTACAAATGGCGCGTTTGGGTGTTGATCTTGATGGCGTGGTCAGTTTTCATGGTAGCCTGGCTACGAAAAATCCAGCCAGCAAAGGACAGGTTAAAGCCGCTGTGCTGGTTTTGAATGGCGCCGACGATCCATTCGTGAAGCCAGAGCATGTAACGGGTTTTGAGAAAGAAATGAAGGATGCTGGTGTGAACTACCAGTTGATTAATTACCCTGGCGCCAAGCATAGTTTCACCAGTCCGGATGCGGATAAATATGGCAAGGAGTTCAATTTGCCGCTGGCTTATAACCCTGATGCCGATAAGAAATCCTGGCAGAGCATGAAGGATTTTTTCAAAAAGATTTTCTAGTGTGTATAGCTGCAATTAGATGTATTGTCATACCTCTAAGCAGATTGCCGCACTGCATAATTACTAAGTTATAATATGAAGGATTCTTTAGGTGAGTCGTTTATTTTTCATATGAAAGGCCAGTTACGTTCGCAATGACAAACAACGGTGTCATTGCGAACGCAGTGAAGCAATCCCATAAATGCAGGTGAAAGCCTGTCAGTTGTTATATTTTCGTTATATAAACAGATTGCTGAGGCGAAAAATTCGAGCATTTATAGTTGGCTTTATTGAGCGGCCTATGAGCTGGCAATAACCAGGCTCACTGGATGATGCAAAATCTTCCAGCCAAAGCCGAAAACAATCTTACTTCTTGGCTTTTGGTGGCGTGAATCCACCGGAACCCGAGTATTGACCTTCTTCAAACAAAAAGCCCAGCATGTGTTGTTCGATCAATTCAAGGCTGCGGGGATCTGCGGTGTTGAGGCCATTTTCATTGATGACCATGGTCAGGTGTTCCAGCCATTTGTTCCAGCCTTCTCTGGAAACCGATTCGACAATACGAACACCAATTTCACCCGGATGCGGCGCAGCGTCCAGGGCTTCTGCTTCTCGTTTCAACACGATACATTGGATTACTTTGGCCATGTCAGAATACCTTTAATAAATAGGGTTGCTATACATGTTAGTATTTTATCATGTTTCCGTCAATGAAACAGGTACAGTAATCAGGTCTATTTGTTTTGATGCTTAAGCTTGTCAGAAGAAAATTATATTATTCAACTGCTTATTAAAATGGTTTGACTATAATGAGAATGATAATCGCAATCAACAACAGTACCGGAAACTCATTCAGCCAGCGGTAAAAAACATGCCCGTGCGTATTGCGGTCATGGCGAAAATCGATCAGTAATTTGCCACAATAAATATGGTAAACAATGATGACCCCGACCAGTATCAGCTTGATCGTCAGCCATAAGGAATGCTCATAGGCAGTCCAGGCATAGTCAAACAGCATCCAGAAGCCGAGGACAATGGTGATGATGGCACCGGGTGTCATGATGCCATAAAACAGTTTCCGTTCCATGATTTTGAAGCGCTCATTACTGATCGCGTCATCGCTCATGGCGTGGTAGACAAACAACCTGGGCAGGTAAAACAGACCGGCAAACCAGGTCACCATAAAAATAATATGAAAGGCTTTTACCCAGAGCATAATGATTTCCCTGCTACTTATAAATTAAACCAACAAATACATCATGTCATTTATTGCGATAAAGACGAAATTTAAATTCTGTATCCTGATTTCTAGATTCTAAATCCTACTATAGGTACGCGGCAATCTGTTGTTTGAGTTGTTGCATATCCAGCAGGCCAGTTTTTTGCATCACAATCCTGCCGCCGGGAGCAATCAGGAATGTGGTTGGCGTAATGCCACGTGTCATTCCGAATGCGCGCATGATTTGTTTATTCAGATCCATAACGACCGGATAGGGTATGTCGCGCTTCCTGATCATATCCACGACCATAATCGGCGGATCGTAATCCATCGTAACACCAATCAGCTCCAGGCCTTTGCCATGGAGTTCCTGATAGAGTTCGATTAAATGCGGCATTTCCTTGAGGCAGCTCTTGCAGGTGGTAGCCCAGAAAGCCACCAGTACGGGTTTTTTCTTGGATAAGCTTGAAAAATTTATTTTCTGCCCCGTCGTTGTTTCAACGCTAAGATCAGGTGCTGTGTGTGTTGCGCCAGAGCCCAACCAGACATAGGCGAGCATTCCCAAAATGCCGATGACCAGTGCTGCAATGACTGCATGTTTACGTTTCACGATCTACCTCAAATCTAGCCTGGATATCAGTGTTGGCATAGTATCTTTATTGATAACTGGACTCAATCTTCTGGCGGGTCAGAATACCGTAGATATGTTCAATTCCCGGTGCGTTAGGTCGTTGCACATAAAGCGCTTCTGCGGGACTGTTGTTCAATATTTCAAGCGCTTCCTGCAAACTGGCTTGCATGTGAATAGAAGCCAGTTCAAAACGCTGTGCCGGAATCTTCAGTAGCTCGATGTCGGTCGCTTCATCTATATCTTGTGTTTGCAGCTCCTGTAATGTGCGTGCCAGGTCGGCCGCATGCATCAGGATTTTCAGCTCCTGGTTGCGTATGATGATCCAGCGTGGTTTGCTTTCGAGGGCGGTTCGGGCTTCGTTCGCATTGATTGTTTCCGCTAAGCTGATGAAATCACGATCCATGGTACTGGCAACACCCGTGCGGCGTAAGGATTGGGATACGGGGTTATTTTTGTAATCCAGTCCACGCGCATGCATCAGCGCCAGATAAACAGATTGTTTGCCGAATAGCTGGCTACTGGCGAGGTTGGCACTGATCACGGCCAGCATGCCCGGCAGGATGATGTCTGGATTGGCGGTCAGTTCGAGCATGGCGGTCAGGGCAGCGAGTGGCGCCTGTAAGGTTGCACTCATCAAGGCACCCATCCCCAGCAAGGCGTAAAAGGCGGCAGAAAAATCATTACCGTAAATACCAGAGCCAATAGAACCCATCAGGCCGCCGGCCGCCGCACCGATGACGATGGTGGGTCCAATCAGTCCCCCGGGCAGACCCAGGCCCAGTCCGATGGTCGTGGCGAGTACTTTGAATATCACCACCAGTGCCAGGACTTTAAGACTCAGTTCCCCGAGTAAGGCGGCATTCACCGTGTCATAACCAATCCCCATGATCTCGGGTGCAATCAACGCACATAATCCCGTGGCCAATCCAGCCAGGGTCATGCGTATCCAGATGGCCTGGTTCGTGAGTGTGCGCGAGAAGATTTGCAGCAGTTGTATAAACAGGGCGGCCAATGCACCCATCACCAGGCCCAGCACCAGAATGTACGGTAACTCTGCCAGGGAACCGAGATGCATGGCCGGGACTTCAAATGCAGGCGCCGACCCGAATACCAGGCGTGTGATCGTAGTAGCACTGACAGAGGCCAGGATCACCGGTATAAACCCGGTGATAGTGTATTCCATCATAACCACCTCCATGGCAAAAATAACACCGGCCAGCGGGGTGTTAAAGGAAGCGGCAATGGCTGCAGCGGTACCACAGGCGACCAGGGTACGAATGCTATTATTGGGCAACGTCATGGTCTGTCCCAACAGGCTACCGGTCGCGGCGCCCAGATGAACATTCGGTCCCTCGCGCCCAACGGAGTGTCCACTCATGATACTCAGTGCGGCACCGACAAACTGCAGGACCGCATTGCGTAAGGGCAGATAACCTTGATGATATGCCAGGCGTTCCATGACATGTACGATGCCTACCTGGGTATCGCCCCTGGATGCCCAATGAAACAGTAGGCCGATGACCAGGCCACCCAGTAATGGCAGCAGAACAATCCACACTGCATCCAATGCCTCAAAGTTTTCGTTCATGCCTCCGGGCATGTAGGCTGTTTGCACGGATTCAATCAGCAACCGGAATGCAATGATCACCAGACCGGCCAGTAGCCCACTGAGGATTCCCATAATAGCTAGCTGCGGTATGGCATCGGCGTGGGCAAGGCGCAGACGAAGCTTATCAAGATGTTGGCTGCACCAAAGCTGTATATTGTTGGGTAAATTCATCGCAGAAATTATGCCAGACAGGGCGTGTTACTGCCGCGTTGATTGCTTGCAGGATGTCGGTCAGCGGGGTCATTGCAGGTCGCAGCATGCTCCGACGTATTTTCAAGGCCCATGCCGATAACAGGTACTGGGTCTTGGTGTTTATTCGATTGAGCAACGCATTTCCTAATCAATTGCGGTAAAGGAATCTAATTGGCATTAGGATTCACTAGTTTTAGTTTTTTTGCAACATTATTAAATAGATACGCGGCTACCTCAGGGTCTGGATAGATTAACTTAACGACTGTTGTTTTTATTTAATAATACACTAATATACTGAAATATATAAGAAAACTTGACACAAGCAATTAACTTAGTTAGTCTGTGTTCACTTATTGATTAGCAGCAATATTGAACTACCCGGATTCAGTTTCATAATAAAAACTATACGATTCACCACCATGTTAAGCGGCGTTAGCCGCTTTTTTCTTGTCTTCAATTCAACCAATAAATATCTGTAAATACAGCGGCTTTGACGTGCAAACTTAACGCCAGGGCTATATTATATACGTCTATGATTTCAGCACTTTAGCTGGGCATCATTTAATTTATTAGAATTAATCAGGTATTTACAGATGATCAAGGCAGGCATTGTTGGCGGCACAGGTTACACCGGAGTGGAGCTACTTCGAATTTTGTGCATGCATCCACAAGTTGAGCTCACTGTTATCACTTCGCGTGGTGAAGCTGGAAAAGAGGTCGCAGACCTGTTTCCTAATCTGCGCTCAAAGGTTGATTTGGTGTTTACTGAGCCTGATCCTGTCGCTTTGTCAGCGTGCGATGTGGTTTTTTTCGCGACTCCCAATGGCACAGCGATGCAAACCACGCCGAGCTTGCTGGATGCTGGTGTCAGAGTGATAGATCTGGCCGCTGATTTTCGTATCAAGGATGTCGGTGAGTGGGAGCAATGGTATGGCATGACACACGCCTGCCCGGATCTCCTGGATGAGGCGGTTTATGGCTTGCCGGAAGTTAATCGTGAGTTGATCAGAAATGCCCGTTTGCTGGCCAATCCGGGCTGCTATCCCACTGCTGTATTGCTGGGTTTTCTACCTTTGATTGAAGCTGGCCTGGTCGACAGTGATCATTTAATAGCGGACTGCAAGTCGGGCGTTAGCGGTGCTGGCCGTTCGGCAAATGTGGGTGCCTTGCTTTGCGAAGCCAGTGAAAGCTTCAAGGCCTATGGTGTACCGGGCCATCGTCACTTGCCCGAGATACGACAGGGGCTGGAATCAGCCGTCGGTATGCCCGTTGGTCTCACCTTCGTGCCACATTTGACACCGATGATCCGTGGTATTCACGCCACCTTGTATGCCAGCCAGAACAAGCCTGCAGATTTGCAGGCTTTGTATGAAGACCGTTATGCTGATGAACCATTTGTAGATGTTCTGGTATCAGGCTCGCACCCGGAAACGCGCTCCGTCAAGGGTAGTAATTATTGCCGTATAGCCATCCATAAGCCACAGGATCGAGATACCATTGTGGTGTTATCGGTGATTGATAATCTGGTCAAGGGCGCGGCTGGTCAGGCTGTTCATAACATGAACCTGATGTTTGGCCTGGATGAAACACTGGGCATCGATGCTGTGGCATTGATGCCTTAATTTAGCCGATTAAATATGCTCAACCGTTCAAACTGGAAAATCATTGTGCTACCAGTGTTACTACTGTTAGTGCTGGCCTTTGCCGCCTGGTCAATTTTTGACTATGGGCGCTATCGTGCTGGTTTTGACCGCACTGAAGTGAGTCAACGCGAGTCGCTACAGCGAGAAAATACCCACAGGCTGGAACAGCAGTTGTCTGAATTCAGGTCGCGCGTGGCACGACTCGAGAGCGCCAAAAAAGTGGATGAATACGCCAATCTGGCCGTTAAGGACGCATTGGCGAAAATGGAGTCGGAAAATCAGGTTTTAAGAGAGGAATTACAGTTTTACCGTCGTATTGTGTCCCCCAGTAAAGGTAGGCAGGGGATACATATTCATGATTTTAGCGTCACCCAGAGCCTGAAAGGCGACTATAGTTATAGACTGACACTGATTCATATACAGGGGCCTAAAAAGCATCACCGGGAATCGGATGGAGAAATAAAGTTATACGTTGAGGGTGAACAGGCCGGGGTCAATAAAAAACTCGACTTTGCTACTGTCAGCACTGCAAAAAAGTCCAAAATACGTTATCGTTTTAAATACTTCGCTCGATACGAAGGTGGGCTGAAGATACCAAAAGGCTTCAAGCCAAGTTTAGTAGAAATTAGGGTCGTACCTCGCCAAAAGAACATCAAGGGCGATACCAGGAAAATAAAATGGCCAGCTGCAGCTGGTTGAGGAGGGCATATGTTGGGAAAGAAAAAAAAGCACACTGTGGGCAAGATTGATACGCTGGTGGGTAATAACTCCGAGGTCAAAGGCGATTTATACTTCAGCGGTGGCCTTCACATAGATGGACGAGTTCATGGTAATGTCGTCGCAGCTGATGGCACTGATTCGGCACTGACGCTGAGTGAGAATGGTAGTGTTGAGGGCGAGGTGCGTGTCGCTTACATAATACTCAATGGTGAAGTGAAGGGTGATGTCTATGCATCTGAGAAGATCGAATTAGCACCCAAGGCCCGTATCAAAGGCGATGTTTACTATAATCTTCTGGAAATGGCGATGGGTGCTGAAGTCAATGGTAGTCTTGTCCATCAAGCAGAATTTTCACAAAAAGCAGCCAAAGCCCCAAAAGCAAATACAGAAGTACAGGCGAAACTGCAGCCAGCAGAATGATAGCTTAAACTTATTAGGTTAAAGCTTATGATTGGTTATATCTATGTAACAGTGAGAGAGTAGTACATCTGGTAGCTTGCAGTCATTGATAATACGTTCGCAGGGTTCCAGAGCCTGTTATTATAAGCGTTGTCCCGTGAAAATTAGTCAGTAATACTTGACTATTTCAGTCAAGATTGTCTATTATATCAGTGAAATCTGATAGACAATTCTATCCTATTTAGTATGGTTTTGTCTGAAGCCGGGTTAAATTAGCCTGGATAGTAAAAGCTTTTCGGAGTATTGAGTATGAGTATCGAAGTACAAGTAGCTGCAGCACCCATTAATGTAACAGATAGCGCTGCCAGTAAAGTCAAGCAATTGATGATTGAAGAAGACAATCCTAATCTCAAATTGCGTGTCTATGTGAGTGGTGGAGGTTGTTCCGGTTTTCAGTACGGCTTCAAATTTGATGAAGAAGTGCATGATGGCGATACCGATGTTGAAAAAAATGGTATATCGGTGGTTGTAGACCCAATGAGCTTTCAATATCTGGCAGGTTCTGAAGTTGACTTTATTGATGACCTGGAAGGTGCCCGCTTTATTATCCGTAATCCAAATGCGTCAACAACCTGTGGTTGTGGTGCTTCCTTTTCCGTGTAATTTTTACTAAGCTGTTGTCAGTAAGAGTTATTCGAGTTTTGCAATCCTGATTTTTTATGGCCACTTGCATGACCGTCACAGGACAATGATGGCTTGGGTCTAGTCGAATTTCATAACGTTAATGGATATCTTGAACCGATATCCTGTCAATCATTGGTATCTGGATTGGAGTTTGTTCATGAGTGATTATTTGCCGGGCCTGGCTGGAGTTCCCGCCACTAAATCCAATATCTCCGATATTGATGGAGAAAAGGGCCTGCTGTCCTATCGCGGCTATTCGATAGAAGAACTGGCAGAAAATAGCAGTTTTGAAGAAACGACATTATTGCTACTTGATGGTCGTTTGCCTTCCGTGTCTGAACTCGAAGATTTCAAACAACAGCTGGTCGCCAATCGTCAGTTGAAGTTCACGACGCGTGGAATGATGAAGAACCTTCCTCCTCATGGCCACCCAATGGATATGTTGCAGACGGTGGTAGCCAGTCTGGGGATGTACAATCCTAACAGCGACTGCCTGACTGGCGGCACCGCTTGCACCGATATCAATTACATACACAACACCACAGTTAAAATCATGGCACGCGTTTCCAGTATTGTCGCCATGTGGCAACATATACGAGAAGGCTATGATCCTATAGGTCCTCGTGAAGATCTGTCTTATGCAGAAAATTTTCTCTACATGTTTACTGGTAAAGTGCCTGACCCTTTACTGGCAAGGATTATGGATGTCTGTCTCATCCTGCATGCGGAACATACAATCAATGCCTCTACCTTTGCGACCCTGGTGAACGCATCGACACTGGCGAGTCCTTATAGTGTGATTGCTGCTTCTATCGGCGCGCTATCCGGGCCCTTGCATGGTGGTGCTAACCAGAAGGTGCTGGAAATGTTGCAGGAAATCGGTTCAGCCGACAAGGTCGAGGAATATATTGACAAAAAGCTGGCCAATAAGGAAGTGATCTGGGGTATGGGTCATCGAGAATATAAAACCAAGGATCCACGTGCCACCATTCTGCAACGCATGGTTAAACAATTCATGGAATCACGGGGTGGCAATGTGAACCCGATGTTTGAACTCGCCAAGGCAGTCGAAGAAGTCTGTGAGTCACGGTTGGCCAAGAAGGGCGTGTATGCCAATGTTGATTTTTACTCGGGCATTCTCTATGCCGAGATGGGTATTCCGGCTGATCAGTTTACGACTATTTTTGCAATTTCACGTACCGTGGGCTGGTTGGCGCATTGGCGCGAGCAATTGGTCGATAATCGTATATTCAGGCCAACGCAAGTTTATACCGGCCATGCGCTCAGACCTTATGTCAAGATGTCTGACAGAAGCTAAGCTATACTTAAATAAAGCGCGATAGTGTTCGATGCTTACTTGTTAGTACTTATTGCAACTGGGTATTCAATATTCCTGGATAGCCCAGCATACATTCTTTTCAGGGAAACTGATGTATAAGCGTTGTGCCAAATGGTTAGTGGCTCTTTATTTTCTTCTGCTTCAAAGCACCCTTAGTTATGTTATTGCAGAAGACAATACTGTTCGTGTGGCTGTGCGCGCAAATAAAGGTGCCGACGTCGCCCATGCCAGATGGGGTGGGACAATGGATTATTTGTCCCGATCTATTCCTGGCCACCGTTTTGTCATGGTGCCATTCGAGCATAATACGGCTCTCATTCAGGCCGTCTCCCAGGGTAATTTTGATTTTGTATTGACGAATCCATCGGCTTTTGTCGAGCTGGAGATACGCTACGATGTAAAGCCATTGGCGACGCTGATTAACAAACGCCAGGGTAAGGGGTATATGCAATTTGGTTCAGTGATCTTTACTCGAGCTGACCGTGACGATATCAATGGTTTTGAGGATCTGAAAGGCAAGGTGTTCATGGGTGCAGATCAAATTGGTTTTGGCGGCTGGCGGGTTGCCTGGCGGGAGTTATTACATAACAATATTGACCCGTTTACAGATTTCAAGGAAGTCAGGTTTGCCGGGGGTATTCAGGATGTGCTTGTTTATGCTGTGAGAGACGGAAAGGTCGATGCCGGCACAGTGCGGACAGATATGCTGGAGCGCATGGCAGACAAGGGCCTTATCAATCTTAGTGACTTCAAGGTGCTGGGTTTGAAGAACCAAAAGGATTTTCCATTCCTGTTGAGTAGTCGGCTTTATCCGGAATGGTCATTCTCGCAAACCAAGACCACACCCAATCAGTTAAGCGTACAAGTCCTGAATGCTTTGCGCAATATCAAGGTAGACAACCCTGCGGCTATACAGGGTAAATATGTCGGCTGGGTAAAATCACTGGATTATAGCTCTGTGCGAGAGCTGATGGCGGAATTAAATGTCGGACCATTCCATGTAACCAGTCACGATGCGCTGGATATTGTCTGGGAGAAGTATAAATACTACGTGCTGGCTTTTATACTCGGCACGATACTGGTGATGGTTGTGATCATACTCTGGTCAAGAAAAAATAACGGCTAAGGTGTTTTCATTTGTGTTTGTTTTGGTTCTGCTAGTGTGCGCGGGGCTTTGCTAGATAATGGCAGTATGCGCCTTGCCGGGGTAAATGCCACCCAGAATGGTGTTGAACGTAGCGCCTGTTACTGAGGTGATGTTACTGGTATGGCCCCTGATCGTCTGGTATGCCAGCCATGCAAATGCCATGGCTTCGACATGATCTGGATCGATGCCATAGGCGCTGCATGAATCCACAGAGATTTGTTCTGCATTATTTCCTAATAATCTCATCAGTTCCGGGTTGCGTGCACCACCACCACAGACCAATAGTTTTTTTGTGTCCGCGGCATGTGTCTGCATGGCGTTCAAAATACTGCAAGCAGTGAGTTCGCACAATGTGGCTTGAATATCTTCAGCGCGCAGGTTGAAATTTTTAATAGATTTATCCAGCCACTTCAAGTTGAAATATTCCCGCCCCGTGCTCTTCGGTATCGGCCTCGAAAAATAAGGGTCAGACAACAATTGTTGCAATAGATCATTATTGGCTATTCCTTGTTGTGCAAAGGCGGCATCCGTATCCATGTTGCGGTCGAGATGGCGCATAATCCATTGGTCCAGCAATGTATTACCCGGGCCAGTATCAAAACCCAGTACAGGCGCATTGGCATCGGCGGGCAAGATGGTGATGTTGGCGATGCCGCCAATGTTAACGACACACCTGTTTTCCGTGGATGAATGAAACATAGCTTGATGGTAAGCAGGGACCAGTGGCGCACCCTGTCCACCCGCGGCGATATCACGCCGACGGAAGTCAGCTACTGTGGTAATTGTGCTCTGTTCTGCGATGATATTAGGATCGCCAATCTGCAGGCTGGTGGGTGTGTCGCCATCAGGTTGGTGATAGAGCGTTTGGCCATGGCTGCCAATGGCCATAATCTGCTCTGCCTTCAATCCAGCTGTTTTTAATAGTTCTGATACCGCCTCTGCAAACAGGTGGCCCATGATAACATCCAGTCGGCTGTATTCATCCAGTCTGGCCTCAGTGCCTGACTGGATGAAGCGATGAAGTTGAGTGCTAATATCTTCTGGCACAGGATAACTGACGAAAGCAGATAAGCGGGTGTGTTGGTCGCTGATTTCAACTACTGCGGCATCAATCGCATCGATGCTGGTGCCAGACATCAGGCCAATATAGTATTCAGTTGTTTTCATTTTAAGACTTGAGCGTCTTGATCATTAGCGCAATAAAGCGAGAGAACCGGTTTTTATCAGGTCAAGTTTGGCGACCATTTCTCTGGCCTGTTGATCAAACTCCTGACGGTATTTGTCAGGCAGAGGAGAGGCTTTTGGTAATCGCACGGTCAGTGGGTTGCGGTGTGCGCCGTTAACGCGAAATTCAAAATGCAAATGGGGCCCGGTGGCCAGCCCGGTACTACCAATATAGCCGATGACTTGTCCTTGCTTGACGCGACTGCCTATGCGTGATTTTTTATTATAGCTACGCATGTGTGCATACAGCGTACTATAAGCACTACCATGCTTGATAATGATAGTTTTGCCATATCCACCTTTATTGCCTTTGAAGACTATTTTGCCATCGCCGGTTGATTTAATCGGTGTGCCACGGCTGGCGGCATAATCGACACCCTTGTGTGCGCGAATCTTGTTGAGTATGGGGTGCTTCCTGCCCAGGCTGAAGCGTGAACTGATGCGAGAGAATTCGACCGGAGAGCGCAGAAAAGCTTTGCGCATGCTCATGCCTTCCGGCGAATAATATCGGGCATTGCCGTTTTTATCCACGTAGCGAATGGCCTGAAATGATTTGCCATGGTTATGAAACTCTGCAGCCAGTATATTGCCATCTTTGAGCTTTTTGCCGTCAAGATAAATTTCTTCATAAATGACAGTGAAGTGATCATCCTGACGAATATCCAGTGCAAAGTCGACATCCCAACCAAAGATATTCGCTATTTGCATGGTCATATTATCTGAGAGTCCGGCGGCCTGGCCGGCAAGGAATAGTGAATGTTCGATTTGTGCACTGGCATGAGCAATGCGTCTCTCGAGAGTTTTTGTTTGGGTTTCTGCACTGTAACTGGTACCGGTCTTCTGGATGTGTAGACTGTTGGCAGCGTCATAATGGTAAAGCAATTGGTGTAGCGTGCCTTGATCATCGAGCTGAAAGCGCAGCACATGGCCTGGCTTGATTTGAGCCAGCTTCAGGGTGGACTTATCTAAATGCAGAATGTTATGCAGCGTTGACGGGCTGATACCCAGTCGTGAAAATATGATGGCCATATTATCACCGGATTTTATTTTTACTTCCTGCCACTGCAGTGGTTTATCTTCAGTCGCTTTATCAACCAACGGTAACAGTAAGGAGTTGATATGGGGTTCAGCAGGTAAGGGCAGTGATTCGGTGACCCTGCTCACCTGTGTCTGTGGCGAGGCGCTTGGCAATGAGTGTTTGTGGCTGTTCCTTGTTGGCACCGGCCTGCTTCGGTAACAGGCTAAAACCCAGCACCAGGCCTACTGCAATCGCTGAAAAAAGGATCAAATGAGACTTTTCAGGACGAAACACAGTTTTGTCCTGTTTGCTCTGGTCTGTTAAAAACTTATAGTCGTGTCGCATGAAAGTCTTCTAATGCACGGAATTTGTTTGATTTTATGCTAACTTTAACGGTCTTTGCATACATGGTCAATGCCTTTGTTATTAATTACAGGCTGATAGTTATTTTATCGGCAATTTATTGGTATTGTTGAGCCACATACAGTATCTTTTGTGCCCCGGCCAGATACGTTTACTTACAATATACAAGGTTAGTTATGACAAGTCACATGCAGGCGATGGAAATCATCAAACGCGGTACCGATGAGATCCTACTGGAAAAAGATCTGGAATCAAAGCTGAAAAGCGGAAAATTGCTGCGTATTAAGGCCGGATTTGATCCCACCGCACCCGATCTGCATCTGGGTCATACGGTTTTGCTGAATAAACTCAGGCAATTTCAGGATCTTGGCCATGAAATCATGTTCCTGATTGGTGATTTCACCGGTATGATCGGTGACCCTACTGGCAAAAGTGCCACTCGGCCGCCACTGACACGTGATCAAGTTATTGAAAACGCTCGTAGTTATGAGCAGCAAGTATTCAAGATTCTGGAACCGGAAAAGACCTTGGTGATGTTTAATTCCAGTTGGATGAATGAAATGTCACCGGCTGGTTTAATTGAATTGGCAGCAAAACATACGGTTGCACGCATGCTCGAGCGTGATGATTTTAGTAAACGTTACAAATCGGGCCAGTCGATATCTATCCATGAGTTCTTATACCCTCTGATTCAGGGTTATGATTCGGTTGCCATGAAAGCGGATGTAGAGTTGGGTGGCACGGATCAGAAATTCAATTTGCTGGTCGGTCGTCAATTGCAGGAGACTTATGGTCAGCAGCCCCAGGTTGTCATTACCATGCCTATCCTGGAAGGTCTGGATGGCGTGCAGAAGATGTCAAAATCATTGGGTAACTATATAGGTATCAATGAGTCGGCTGACGAAATGTTTGGGAAATTGATGTCGATTTCAGATGAGCTTATGTGGCGCTACTTCGAATTACTGAGTTTCAGGCCTTTAACAGAAATAGAAAAATTCGGCCAGGATATTGCTGAAGGAACCAACCCACGCGATATCAAGTTTCTGTTATGTGAGGAAATTATCGAACGTTTTCATGATCGAGATGCGGCCATTAAGGCGCGGGAAAACTTTATCGCCCGTTTTCAGAAAGGCGCCATGCCAGATGAAATGCCCGAAATAGCACTATCAGCAGTAGATGGTCAGATTGGCGTCGCGAATGTTTTAAAGGATGCTGGTCTGGTTACCAGCACGTCGGAGGCCATGCGCATGATCAAACAGGGAGCTGTAAAAATTGATGCAGAAAAAATCACGGATCCTAAAATGACTTTAGAGCCGGGTGCGCAATACGTTATTCAGGTAGGCAAACGACGTTTTGCCCGGGTGACTATAAAATAATAGCAAACATTGGCTATGCTATTTATCCTCGATTGACCCTATCTAGCTTTTTATAGGCAAATACCCCATAAAAAATATATTTTTTATGTCGGCATCATTTTGTCAGTGCCGCTATTATTTAAGATAATCTTTGTATATCAGCCTAAACCTGTTGAGTTAAAGGCCGTTATGATGATTTAAGAATAGCGAATCTTGCCATACGTTGAATTTGCATTAGTATTAACTTTATAAAAAATCATATACATTGAAGATTAGTTGCTTGTACTTATGGAAGAGTAAAGCTGAATGCATCCTAAGAATGGCGGGTGTTATCGATATTCATCATGATCGGGGGGATGCGATTGAATGCCTAGCAAATTTATTTTATTGGTCGAAGACAATCCTGATGATATGGAGCTGACTCTGCGAGCATTCAAAAAGAATGGTATTCAAATGGATGTTGAAGTGGTCAGAGACGGAGTTGAGGCATTGGACTTTCTGTTTGCACGGGATGCGTATATCGAACGCGACAATAGCCTTAGTCCCGAGTTGATACTGTTGGACTTAAAATTGCCCAGGCTT
>CAWECS010000005.1:25000-229157 GCA_963807455.1 uncultured Gammaproteobacteria bacterium
CCGATAGTGAACTAGTACCGTGAGGGAAAGGCGAAAAGAACCCCTGTTAGGGGAGTGAAATAGATCCTGAAACCGTATGCGTACAAGCAGTGGGAGCAGACTTGTTCTGTGACTGCGTACCTTTTGTATAATGGGTCAGCGACTTACTTTTAGTGGCAAGGTTAACCGTATAGGGGAGCCGTAGGGAAACCGAGTCTTAATAGGGCGTCTTAGTCGCTAGGAGTAGACCCGAAACCGGGCGATCTATCCATGGCCAGGTTGAAGGTGGGGTAATACCCACTGGAGGACCGAACCCACTTATGTTGAAAAATGAGGGGATGAGCTGTGGATCGGAGTGAAAGGCTAATCAAGCCCGGAGATAGCTGGTTCTCCCCGAAATCTATTTAGGTAGAGCCTCATGTATCACTTCTGGGGGTAGAGCACTGTTTCGGCTAGGGGGTCATCCCGACTTACCAACCCGATGCAAACTCCGAATACCAGAAAGTGCAATCATGGGAGACACACGGCGGGTGATAACGTCCGTCGTGGAGAGGGAAACAACCCAGACCGCCAGCTAAGGTCCCAAATTTGTAGCTCAGTGGGAAACGATGTGGGAAGGCTTAGACAGCTAGGAGGTTGGCTTAGAAGCAGCCATCCTTTAAAGAAAGCGTAATAGCTCACTAGTCGAGTCGGCCTGCGCGGAAGATTTATCGGGGCTAAAGCTACAAACCGAAGCTGCGGATGCGTGTTTACACGCGTGGTAGGGGAGCGTTCTGTACGCCTGCGAAGGTGAACTGTAAAGTTTGCTGGAGGTATCAGAAGTGCGAATGCTGACATGAGTAACGACAATGCGGGTGAAAAACCCGCACGCCGAAAACCCAAGGTTTCCTGCGCAACGTTAATCGGCGCAGGGTGAGTCGGCCCCTAAGGCGAGGCAGAAATGCGTAGTCGATGGGAAGCAGGTTAATATTCCTGCACCACTTATTATTGCGATGGGGAGACGGAGAAGGCTAGGTTAGCCGGGCGTTTGGTTGTCCCGGTTTAAGCGAGTAGGGAGAGGACTTAGGAAAATCCGGGTCCTTAATTCTGAGACGCGATGACGAGCTCCCATGTGGAGTGAAGTAATTGATGCCATGCTTCCAAGAAAATCCTCTAAGCTTCAGGTAATAAGTGACCGTACCCCAAACCGACACAGGTGGGTGGGGAGAGAATCCTAAGGCGCTTGAGAGAACTCGGGTAAAGGAACTAGGCAAAATAGCACCGTAACTTCGGGAGAAGGTGCGCCCTCATTAGGTGAAGCGACTTGCTTGCGGAGCTGAAGAGGGCTGCAGTGACCAGGTGGCTGCGACTGTTTACTAAAAACACAGCACTCTGCAAAATCGAAAGATGACGTATAGGGTGTGACGCCTGCCCGGTGCCGGAAGGTTAATTGATGGGGTTATCTTCGGAGAAGCTCTTGATCGAAGCCCCGGTAAACGGCGGCCGTAACTATAACGGTCCTAAGGTAGCGAAATTCCTTGTCGGGTAAGTTCCGACCTGCACGAATGGCGTAACGATGGCCACACTGTCTCTACCCGAGACTCAGTGAAATTGAAATCGCGGTGAAGATGCCGTGTACCCGTGGCTAGACGGAAAGACCCCGTGCACCTTTACTATAGCTTCACACTGAACTTTGAGCCTATCTGTGTAGGATAGGTGGGAGGCTTTGAAACCGGAACGCCAGTTTCGGTGGAGCCAACCTTGAAATACCACCCTGGTATGCTTGAGGTTCTAACCTAGGTCCATTATCTGGATCAGGGACAGTGTGTGGTGGGTAGTTTGACTGGGGCGGTCTCCTCCCAAAGAGTAACGGAGGAGCACGAAGGTACCCTCAGCGCGGTCGGAAATCGCGCACTGAGTGCAAAGGCATAAGGGTGCTTAACTGCGAGACAGACACGTCGAGCAGGTACGAAAGTAGGTCTTAGTGATCCGGTGGTTCTTCGTGGAAGGGCCATCGCTCAACGGATAAAAGGTACGCCGGGGATAACAGGCTGATACTACCCAAGAGTTCATATCGACGGTAGTGTTTGGCACCTCGATGTCGGCTCATCACATCCTGGGGCTGTAGCCGGTCCCAAGGGTATGGCTGTTCGCCATTTAAAGTGGTACGCGAGCTGGGTTTAGAACGTCGTGAGACAGTTCGGTCCCTATCTGCCATGGGCGTTTGAGAATTGAGGGAAGCTGCTCCTAGTACGAGAGGACCGGAGTGGACGAACCTCTGGTGTTCCGGTTGTCACGCCAGTGGCATTGCCGGGTAGCTATGTTCGGACAGGATAACCGCTGAAAGCATCTAAGCGGGAAGCCCCTCCCAAGATTAGTTCTCACTAGACTCTTGAAGTCTCTAAAGGTCCGTCGAAGACTACGACGTTGATAGGCTGGGTGTGGAAGTGCAGTAATGCATGAAGCTAACCAGTACTAATTGGCCGTGAGGCTTGACCATATAACACCCAAAAAGTTTGATTGGTTGTTGATGTGTAATACAGCTCTAAACCTAAACATGTTCTTTCCCAAATTCGAGAAGTCTGATGGAGAATTCATTTTCTATCGGTTTCTCAAACAGTTTGCCTGGCGGCCATAGCGAAGTGGAACCACCCGATCCCATCTCGAACTCGGAAGTGAAACGCTTTAGCGCCGATGGTAGTGTGGGGTCTCCCCATGTGAGAGTAGGACACTGCCAGGTTCTAATACCAAAATACCCGTGGATTATGTTCACGGGTATTTTTTTGTCTGGATATTTAGTTTGGCTGGCAGCGTCCATGTTGGTACTTCCCTCTCGGCCGCACTGTAGAACCCCTTCGGGTTTCATTCAGTATTTCCTCGCTTCGCTCAGGTCATCCTGGCCTTCGGGAGATAACGCCATCGTGGCGCACCGCTCCTGTGCATGGCTGCAGGCCAGCCATTCTCGACCGTTCCGGTCTCACCTTGCTCCATGCACCCGCGGCCAAAGTACCATTCATTTGTAAAAATAATAAACGGTAATAAGGCCATGGCCCAGGCCAGCCTCTCGACCCTTCCGGGTCTCACCTTCTCCGTGGCAAAAAAAGACTGCCAGGTTCTAATACCAGAAACCCCAATAGCTTACGCTGTTGGGGTTTCTTTTTTGGTTATCCATAAAGATAAACGCGCCGCTCTTGCACTTCCATGTGCTCGCGACATAAGTCATTCCTGGACAAAACTGCTCTCGCACTTCCGTGTGTACAGCAGCCAAAGTGCCATTCGTTTTAGAATTATATAAACGGTAATTAGTACATCCTCGGCAATTGCACCATGCATTGCTCTACCTCCTGCATCCCAGCAGTCGTGTACGTCAATTCAGAAACCCCGATAGCATATGCTGTTAGGTTTTTTTCTTTAAAGTCGTAGCGAGTATCTAGTGGCTAGTTACTAGGATAATTTTTGGTATGAAATGCAGGTGAATACTTTATTTATGAGTTTAAATATTAAAACAGTCTCTATGACTTCAGTTTTATTTTATATAAATCATAACTGAATAAAAAAATTCCAGTGATAATGCCGGTTATAGCTCCATATAAATGAGAATTGACGATGACTGGAAACTTGGCTATTTCCCCTGTGCCCGGCAAAGGCCCCATGAATTGTTCATAAACAAGTTTAAAGAATAAAAGAAACGCTAACAAGATTTGAAATTTTGGTTCTGATTTAAGGGACAAGATAATACCTGCAGCAAAAACTCCATGTAATGCACCTGATAAACCTACATACCATTTTAATTGGGGTTCAAATAGTAATAAACCAATGCATGTTCCCATCGCGGCGATAATAATAATGAGAAGTAGCTCGTAACGTTTTCGTAAAGGCTTATAAAGATACCATAGCACTCCAAGACCCAGCATATTGATGGCCCAGTGACTGGTATTGGCATGTGTAAAATTACCCGTTAATACACGCCATATTTCACCATTAAAAATTGCATTTCTATCATAGCGAAAAAAATGATCAATGGCTTCATTGCTGTGAGTGAGTAGAAATGAAATAACAAAAATAGATGCAGGCGCTGCAAAACGTTGAGTGTTTATCATGTGATATATTATTACACATCTTGGCATTTAAATATTTAACATAAAATATGCAATACTAGAATTCGGACACGACAGATCATTCGAATGCTCGTGTCTGTATACCGTTAATCAGCCTGGGCTATTGTCTTTCACAGCCATCAGCGTCTAGTTTGCAGTATTGTTTAGTGGTATCGATATCGCCGACTAAGAAATGTCATAAACAACAAGCCAAACAGGGCAAAAATATTCAATGAGCCAGCGCCAGCATCACTAGCGTCGCCTCCGCCAGCGCCCCCACCCGAAGTGTCCATGGTAACTGTGACCGAGCCGTTCTCTGTGCCTCCGGTACCGGTGCATGTCAGGGTGTAAGTACTATCGCTACTCAATCCGGCTTGTTGCATGCTGCCGCTCGTCGCCTGGTCGCCACTCCAACTGCCTGAAGCGGTACAAGACGTCGCGTTGCTTGCGTTCCACGACAGTGTTGTTGAGCCATTCATCGCAACGGTCGTAGGACTGGCGGTCAGCGAAACAGACGGCGCTTCTGGAGGAGGGGGCCGCGTTTACGGTTACTGTCACAGAGTCATTCGCGGTGCCTCCGGCACCGGTGCATGTCAGGGTGTAAGTACTATCGTTAGTCAATCCGGCTTGTTGCATGCTGCCGCTCGTGTCCTGGTCGCCACTCCAGCTGCCTGAAGCGGTACAAGACGTCGCGTTGCTTGCGTTCCACGACAGTGTTGTTGAGCCGTTCATCGCAACGGTCATAGGACTGGCGGTCAGTGAAACAGACGGAGCTTCTGGAGGAGGGGCCGGGGTTACGGTTACTGTCACTGAGTCGTTCGCGGTGCCACCGGTACCGGTGCATGTCAGGGTGTAAGTACTATCGTTCGTCAATCCGGCTTGTTGCATGCTGCCGCTCGTGGCCTGGTCGCCAGTCCAACTGCCTGAAGCGGTACAAGACGTCGCGTTGCTTGCGTTCCACGACAGTGTTGTTGAGCCGTTCATCGCAACGGTCGTAGGACTGGCGGTCAGCGAAACAGACGGAGCTTCTGGAGGAGGGGCCGGGGTTACGGTTACTGTCACTGAGTGGTTCGCGGTGCCACCGGTACCGGTGCATGTCAGGGTGTAAGTACTATCGTTAGTCAACCCGGCTTGTTGCATGCTGCCGCTCGTCGCCTGGTCACCAGTCCAACTGCCCGAAGCGGTACAAGACGTCGCGTTGCTTGCGTTCCACGACAGTGTTGTTGAGCCGTTCATCGCCACGGTTATAGGACTGGCAGTCAGTGTGATTGCCGGTGCGGCCGGTGTACTTTGGCTACCAGTATATGGCACCAGTGCCCAGGCAGGTCTCCCATCTCCGCTGTAATCGGGCAGATTTGTTGCAGACTGGACAAGATCGAAAGCGGCTTGTGCATTCGGGTAACCCGCGTCAACAGAAACCGCCAACGCAGCCTGGAGGTTAGCAATGTAGCTATCAGGTAAAGAATAACCGATCATCTCGCCTTGGCTTACGTCGGTAAGATAGCTGTACATCTCTGACGAAGCACAGCCGGTAGCCAGAATGGCTTGCTCTGAGCCGGCAAGATTTATATCTGCCCCATAGGCATTGACTAATGAACCGTTGTTTGAGCTATAGACAATAGTTTCTTTCCATGATTGCCAGCTGGTCACGGGGTTGCCGGTATTAGCGCCGCCCGGATGGGTATCAAGGATGTCAGGCCAGTAACTAGGTGCAAGAACCCAGCAGGAGGCTGGATCAATTGTCCTCCCTACCGGGAAGCGGACTTTATAATCGCGAAATGCATTCCACTCAGAAAAACCCAGAGCAGAAATATGTCCCACTGACCAGGTCAGGAAATCATCCATCCATGACGACATGATATTGGTATACCCAAGCCAGTCTTCGTTAGTAATGAATCCCAGGGGATTGACACCAATACTGGGCCAACGGAATTCGCTTGATTGTATATTCAACCATTTGTTTTCCATTAATTGTCGATTATTATCCAGGATGGTTAAGAAATAGGTTTTTAATGGATGGCTGTCGGGGGTAGCATAAGCAGCGTGGGCGATACTGCGTAAACTCCAGGCCTGGCCACGGACCTGGTCCCAGACAACATGACCACTGGCGCCATCGCGTTGACTACCATACATAATGTTCCAACTGGCCCAAAACTGCATTTCCTCCAGATAAAAATAATCTCCTGTTATGAGATAAGGGACATAACCAATATCCGGCTCGTGGGATGGTTCAGCTTGGGCGTAGTTGGGGAAACCATTACTCAGGCCAGGAGGGTAATAACCACCACTATCATCACTCACATAAGCTTGCCAATTGGTATGATCAGTCGCCCGTATGGGATAACCGGTGTTTTCATCACGAAAATGTACATTAAATGTTCCGGCTTGGGCATCTGTACCCTAACATGTAGGATTTGGCTCTTGGATCCTGACTGAGCAACCAGGTTGCCGTCCAGCCTGGCAGTGGTGCAATATCGCCATGCGCGCGATCACCGCCGCCAGGCATATAGGGCTCGATCAAACCAAATTCCATCAGATCGCTATTTTGATTATAGAGTGATAACCAATCATTGAGCCGGAAGTTGGGTACGGTCACATTTGGGTCGTAAGTAGGGATCGCACGGGTTGATTCAAAATAGTTTTTGTCATGGCTTATATGTACTTGTGGGTCATTGCCCCACCAGAACACCCGACGCCAACGTCCCTGACGATAGTGGGGCACAGCGTTTTGTGAAAATACGCTACCCTGACCTTGAATTGAAACAGAAGCATCGTAGTTGTAGAGCTGAGGGTTTGCGACCAATACGGTTGAGTTTTCAACGGTGACGGATACTCGTACTCGATCGAGTCCTTCGTATGCCCTGACAGCAAAACGTGCCGTCAAGTGAGGGTGCGGAGTGCCACCACTCGTTTGAACCGCCCCATTGACCAGCCACTCGCTGACCAGGGGGCCACTTAGCCAGTTATCTGAAGAGCTGTTTTGCAACAAGTCACGGGCGGAGGCTGAATAGATCGTTCCACCAATCGTCAGACTCACGGTGGCATCAAAGCTGCTCGCCAGGAGTTGCGGTAATGAAATCGCCGTGCCTGCTAGTGCGCTATTTTTCTGAAAAAGGGTAATTGGCACGGTGGCACCGTTTGCAAGACTGGGTAATTGTGCTGTCAGGACGGCATGGCGTAACGACCCATCCGGGTGAGTTGCTTTACTCTCTACCTGTAACGGAATTTCGCTGGCGTTAGCAAGTCTTGCTCCTAAGCTTGTGCCACTGGGTACGTCTCCTGGTTTGAAAACGTGGCCAAGGGTTACGGGTACATTAGTCTGATTTGACCCCGCTTGATTCAATACCGTCAGCTGTACAATATCTGCGTTAGTGGTTGGTGGTGTCCCAGGTGCAGACAATGGATCAGTGCCTGCAGCCACTTCCGCACCATCACCGACATTATCACCATCGGTATCAAACAAAGTTGGATTGGTATTGCGAGTCTGCTCTTCACTATTGATCAAGTTGTCTTGATCATTATCCATGTTAGCGTCGCTATTAAGATTAGCGAAATATTGTTGCTCCCAACTATCGAGCAAGCCATCATTGTCAGTATCATTACTCGGTGCGATTACCGAGATGTTCAAAAACTTAACCGTGTTAACGCCATTGAGTGAACAAGTCAGGACAAAATTACTATTGTTGCTGATGGTTTTCGCTGTACTACCATTAGGATTAATGCTATCAGACCAGTCACCGGAAGCAGTGCAAGTGCTTGCGTTACTGCTCCAGGTTAACGTTGTTTGCCCACCAGCAGGGACGGAGAGTGGATTCGCGCTAAAGCTAACCGTAGGAGCAGGTGGCTGCGTCGGCGGTGTGCCGCTATTACTAAAACGATAGAACCAGGTAGTATGTTGTCCATTTTCCAAAATATGGAGCCAGGCACCATTGTTAATCGGGTCATAGCGAAACCGACCATACGGGTCATAACCACCGGAAGCTGGACGTACAGTAGGACTATATTGTGCCCAATTATTGTCATTGGGGTTGTAAGCCCAGATGTTGCCATTTTTATAGACGAGTAACACATCGTTAGCTTCATCGTAAGCTACCCCAGGTCCTCGTACTGTATTGACACCCGGTCCAGTTCCACTGGGTGAGAGTTGAGTCCAGGTGCTGGTTGCAATATCGAAACGGTAGAGGTTGGGGTTGTCCGGGTAAGTCCCGCCAAAGGTATAGAGGACATTGCGTTTGGAATCGTATTCCATCGTCATTTCAATTGAATAGGGTGCATTACCTGTCGTGTTAATCTGGGCCCAGCGATTATTGACCGGGTTGAAGGTCCAGGTATTACCTTGGACGAGTGAGTACAATAGGTTGCTTGTAGATGAGTAGGCTGACGCACCAACACCTGCTGTCGTATTAGGTGATGGATTCGTACCATCGTAGAGGTACTGCCAATTGGTCGTCGTGAAGTTGAATGCCCAGGTGTCGTCACACATGTCACACCAGCCCGTTGTGACGCCATCTCCCCAGGCATAGCCACCCCATATCACAGGGCCGAGTCCTTCCACGTATTCCATCTGATCGTAGGTATGTTTCGATGCTGGGTTGGCGTTTGCAATGGATTCACCGGCTGGATTAAACAAGGCACCGGGGTAACGACTATTGTCATAATTGTTGTAGGCACCCTGGTCACCGCCCTGGGTTGTCACGACATCAGGTGCATACATTTCTTGCCAGGAGAGGGTGGCGATATCAAGACACCAGACTTCATTACCGGAGTAATCCCAGTGACCACCACCGAAGATGCAGAATTGATGGTTCTGCGGGTCGTACCAGCCGCCAGAGTAGGACATGATATTGGCGGGCGCCGTTACGTCGCCTTGGCTGACTTGCACCCAGGTATTGTCTGGCACATTGACCAGGCTTTGAGTAGGAGGATGGGAGTAGGTTACAGCTTGAGCTAGTGAGCCAAACAATAAAAGACTCAACGCCATTAATTTGATAGTTAGCCAACGCCTGATATTCATATTTAGTATCCTTACTTTATATATTTCGGTTGCTTGAGTAAAAATTAATGCGCGAGTTACTTTTATATTTCAATCTGTATTTTTGTGATGGTGCTCACATAAAGTATGTCTACTGGGTCACGCTAATGCCTTTTAGGTAGACAGATAGGTAGTTATTGCAAAGCTTAAATAAAAACTTTTTGTGATATAGTGTCATCCATCACAAAACAGGAAATTGTGTAGCTTGATATATTTTGCGGTATTTTTTTAATAAATTAATGCTGAAAAATTACAGCGGTTCTTTATAAATCAGAATCAGTTGGTATACGCAGTTGCTCGATCTCTGCCACCATGTCATCTACTGCTGGTTGGTCGTTTGGCTTGGATGACATTAGCCATCAGAACTTAGAATAATGGAAGGCGGGGGTAAAAGAGGTTACCTGAAGCACGACGCACATCAATCGCTTTCCTGTTAGTAGTTAGTTGCCAGGAAAACTCTTGATAAGATTTGAGTATGACAAATACTTTGTTCGCCACTGGCTATGCGTTATTTATAGATGGCTTACCCAAGAGTAAAATAAAAAGTGGCGCCTTTGTTTAATGCAGAAGTTACCCAGATCTTACCCCTGTGTTTTTTGATGATGCGTTGTACGGTTGCTAATCCAATGCCGGTGCCGCTGAATTCCTTATTAGTATGTAGACGTTGAAAAGGTTGGAAAATTTTATCTGCATATTCGGGATCAAAGCCGACGCCATTATCTTTGACAAAAAAGACTGTGGTGCCTTCTTGTAGCATAGAGCCGACTTCAATACTTGGATTTGCTTGTTTGGATGAATATTTCCAGGCGTTGCTTATTAGGTTGTCCATTACAATTTGCATAAGTTTTTTATCGCATAGGGCGTATAGTCCAGGAGCGATAATGACTTCTACATGTCTGTTTTTGTCTATTTGTTTTTGTTGGTCTATAGATGTGATGGCTAGGGATGACAAGTTAGTTTTATCAATATTGATTTCAAGTCGTGTAATTTTGGTTAATCGAAGCAAATCATCAATAAGTTCTGACATTTTACTGGTAGCATGACGAACGCGTGTAAGATAATTCTTTCCGCTTTCATCGAACTTATCAAGATATTCTTCTTGCAGTGCAGAGGTGAAGCCATGAATGGCTCTGAGTGGTGTTCGCAAGTCATGTGAAACAGCATAGCTAAAGGATTCAAGTTCCTGGTTGAGCTCAAGCAGTTCGGAAGTCCGTTTTGTTACTATAGATTCGAGCTGTTCTCGGTGTTGTGCCAGTTCCTTCTCAATTGCCTTACGCTCGGTAATGTCACGATCGACTCCACGATATCCCTTGTATTCACCATTGACAGAAAAATAGGGGGCAGCATTGGTTTCCAGAATGATCTTGCGTCCATCTTTATGTAAGTAAATATTTTCGAGGTTTTGAATAGGTTGATGCGTCGAGGATAATTCCTGAAGTAAATTGGAGATCCGTTCTCTTTTATCTTCAGGCATAAATTCTATTGGGCTATGGCCAATAATTTCTTCTTTTGTATATCCTGCAATGGATTCAATGGCTGGGCTACTATAGGTATACACACCCTGCTCATTGATTTCCCATATCCATTCACTGGTTGTTTCCACTAAGGTGCGAAACCGATCTTCGGTTTCCTGTCGTAATTGCTCTGAATGCCGTACAACTTTATCTGCAAGAGGTTTCATGATCCTGAGCATCAAGATCGAAGCAATAATAGAGATAATGAGTAGTTCTGCGCCAACCAATACTATTTTTTGTTGTAACTCTTTATATAGGTGTTCTTTATCGGTCGATATCGCAATAATCCAGGGACTATTGTTTACTCGTGCGTGCGTCACTACCTGCTGATCTATCTCAATTCCATGGTGCTGATCATTGCTGGCCTGGAGGATTTTGTCTGCAATAAACTTGGTTGTCTTTATCTGTTTTGGCGTTTGGCGCCAAATACGGTAGAACGGTTCGAATTTTATCATTATTTACTGTATATAAGTTGTAGCTAACTGCCAGCTTATCCTGTTCATGTGGTTCTGTTATATCGCTTAGTCTTTTGGTGTCAAATACGACTATGTCAGTACCAATCACTTTTCCGAAGTGATTGCTTATGGAAGATTTTAATAACAGTATATTGCTACCTTGCAAATGTATAATATGAGGGCTGTCATGTCTTGACTTGGAGGCGATGTAAGGTTGCCAGTAGGCAGCAGGTATAGATAGTCCCATTTCAAGTAAGGGTAGATGTGTGTTTGAAAGCCGTATAATCCCAACAATATCATCTGTCTGAGCAATGGCTTCCTTAAGAATCCTGCTGGATTTGAGTTTGAGCTCTTCCAGGTTTATTTCATCTCGATAATATTCTGCCAGCAAACGGGTAGCATGTATGCGCTGACTAATAGACAGAGCCTGATTACGATAACGGTATAGTTGATGTGAAAGTATTGATGCCTTGTTATCTGTTAATAACTGCAAATTACTGATTGCATGAGACTTTATCTGTTTGTAATAAGGGATGCCGAGGATCAGTGCGGTAATTATCAGGGTCAGGAAAATACCTGACACAGATAGCAGTACAATTTGCTTTTTCTCTGTGCTTGTTCTTTGAGTGATCATGGCGAGCATTAGGTATTTTTATTTTGTGCAACTATCTAATCATAATACTATATAAGCGAAATGCCACTGACTGAGTGAAATCGTTGAAGATATTTACTGTAAGGTATTGGCTAGATAAGCTTTCACAAAAAATTAGGCTAGTACATGCTTTACTAGCCACTAGCCTCAGCCAACTAGTAAATAATCTATACCTGCCTGATAATCCATTTTCTCCAATGCATCTGTAATCAATTCTCTGGCACCGTAATTATTAACATAGCTTAATACGAAGGGTTTAGGATGCTGTTTCAACCAGGAGGGGTCGTAAACGCGTACGCCTTGAATGCTATTGCCAATTTTATTCCGATCAACATCGATCCACGCGTAAGCCTGATAACCTTGATTGAGTAATAATTGCACCCGCTGCCGGGTACTTCTACCAGCCCCCCAGAAAACCAGTGGCCTGTTTTCCGGAATAGCCTTGTTGTCGCGGAGATAGGTGGCACGTAATTGGTCGAATGCCTTTTTGCTATAACGTGGGTCCGTGCGTGATGTTCTGTCAGGACTTTCACGCCAGTCGAGCAGGGTTTCATCGAGCTTGGCCATATGAATGCCATGTTGATGCAGGCGTAACCAGAGCTCATAGTCCTCGGGGAAATCACCTTGCCTATAAGCACCTGCTTTTTCTATTGCAGTGCGACGCAGCATGACTGATGGGTGTGCAAAAGGGGATTCTACATAGATATGTTTAGCAATATCTTCAACACTCAGGCATTGGTCTTGCCAAAGAATATATTCCTGATAGCCACGTTTAATCTCGGACTGGGGAAACAGTCGGGTCTTGCAGCTCACCAGGCCAATCTCAGGGTGATTATCCAGGAATTGTTGTTGTTTTAGTAATCGTGTTGCATGCATGCGATCATCGGCATCCATGCGTGCAATGTATTCACCTGAGGTGTTTTCAATGCCCAGATTCAGTGCTGTGACCAAGCCTACCCGTCCAGCCCGTAGCAGGCGAATGCGTTGATCGGATTGTTGATAGTTTTTGATGATAGTTGTTGATTGATCGCTGCTGCCATCATCAATAATCAATAGTTCGTATTCAGTTAAGGTTTGCAGTCTGATGGATTCCAGACACTCTACGAGTGTATTGGCGGCATTATGAACGGGCAGGATGATGCTTGTTTTTATAGGCATGAGTAAATGTGAAGATGGGTTAAAGCGTTTTTCCTACTATTAGCTCTTGAGTTTTTTCATGTATAGTTAAGTCTGCACAGCATGGCATTTATTGTGATGCCAAGATAGCCTATTTTACATGGAACAAGTCCTATGACAGACATTCACTATAATATTGTGCCCTCCAACCCGCAGGCACATCTGTTCACGGTTACCTGTACGGTAAACAGGCCAGATCCTGATGGGCAGGTATTGTCGATGCCGGCCTGGATACCGGGCAGTTACATGATCCGTGATTTTGCCAAAAATATTGTCACGATACAGGCATCCAGTCTCGGTGAAAACCTGGAGATGGAGAAGCTGGACAAGCACACCTGGCGTTGCGTGCCCTGTGACGGACCATTAACGGCTGTATACGAGGTCTATGCCTGGGATCTGTCGGTACGAACCGCACACCTGGATATGACCCATGGGTATTTTAACGGTACCAGTGTATTTCTATGTGTACAGGGGCAGGAGCACAATCCCTGCCATGTGAATATTCTGCAACCGGCCGGTGAAGCTTACAGGGACTGGCAGGTAGCCACGGCAATGTCCATGGATGGTGCGCAACTGCATGGCTTCGGCCGCTATATCGCGCAGGATTATGACGAGTTGATTGATCACCCGGTGGAAATGGGGACCTTTACGCTGGCCACATTTGAAGTCGCGGGCGTGCCGCATGATATTGCCATTACCGGTAAACACCAGGCCGATATGGATAGATTGTGTCGGGATTTGAAAATAATCTGTGAGCAGCATGTTGCCCTGTTTGGTGAATTGCCCGACATGCAACGCTATGTGTTTCAGGTGATGGCAGTGGGTGATGGTTACGGCGGATTGGAGCATCGTGCTTCGACCAGTTTGCTTTGTAGTCGAGATGACCTACCCAGGGCAGGGGTGGAAGAAGTGACGGAAGAATACCGACGTTTCCTCGGCTTATGCAGTCATGAGTATTTTCATACCTGGAACGTAAAGCGCATCAAGCCGGCGGCTTTTGTTCCCTATGAGCTTGATAAAGAATCCTATACGCACCTGATGTGGATGTTTGAAGGTATTACTTCCTATTATGATGATCTGGCTTTATTGCGCACCGGGCTCATCAGCACTGAATCCTATCTTGAATTGGTGGCGCAAAATATCAGTCGTATATTACGTACACCCGGACGCTTTAAACAAAGTGTATGGGACTCCAGTTATTATACCTGGACAAAATTCTACAAGCAGGATGAAAATTCGCCCAATGCGATAGTCAGTTATTATGGTAAGGGGGCTTTGCTGGCCATGGGGCTTGATCTGCTGATTCGAAAGCAATCAGGCGAGGCATCATCGCTAGATGATGTCATGCGCTATTTATGGCGACACTACGGTAGTCAGGGCATAGGTGTGCCCGATGTCGGTATAGAAAGAGAAATTGCCGAGTTGCTTGGACTGGATCTTGGCGATTTCTTTAATCGTTATTTACGTGGTACAGAAGAGTTGCCGCTACAGCAATGGTTCAGCGATGTGGGTATTGAATACAAATTGTTTCCTGCTTCTTCTATTCAGGATAAAGGAGGTAAATTACCTGAGACTATTGCCGAGAAAATAAGTCTTGGGGTGCGTTTTACCGAGTGTTCGGAAGGCGTGCAGCTAAGTAATGTGCTCGATGATGGGGCTGCGCAACAGGTAGGTTTGTCTGCCGGCGATATCCTGGTAGCGATGGATGGTCTACGTGTGCAGTATAAAACCTTGGAAAAACGGCTGGATGAATATCAACCCGGCGACCTCATTAAAATGCATGTGTTCAGGCGTGATGAATTCATGGAGTTTAAAGTAAAAGCAACACAGGCAGAAAAGGATACCTGTGCATTGCAATTAACAGGGGCAGTGCCAACGTGGCTGTTATAAAGCTTGCAGGATTATACGGATGAGCTTGTTGTCATGACAGAATAGCCAGAGCTTATCTGTGTAGTGACCTGGGATACCTGGCTAGTTGCGAGTAAAATAGACTTTTTTGAAATCATCGTTATAACAGCGAATCTTGTCATTATCCTCAAACTTGCATTTCATTACCTGGGTGACGATTCCTGTCGCGGGAATATTTTCCGGGTCAACATCGGGGTCATCCGGATCCAGGGGCAACACAAACAGGGTGTTGGTCTTGTTCTTGACGGTGAAAGAACGTTTTTTCTCATTGAAACGGCCGATGACGCTTTCTACTTTATAATTAATATCAGCGTAGTCAGTGGTGATGAGCATCTCTGAGGTTTTGCAATGGATTTGATCGTTGTTACTGTTGCATTCATTTCTGCTGGAAGGCAGGAAGTCGGTATCGACATCATCCTGCATCCATTTACCCTGGCTGAGTAATTCGGCTACTCCTGTTTTCTGTTTTCTCGATCTCTTGGATTTCTTGGATTTCTTTGAGCTGGATATTTTGCGGCTTTTTTTAGCCACGACAATCTTTTTAACAGGTTTACTGGCCACAGGCTCGCTGACAACTGGCGTCGCGGGCAACCGGTGCAGAAGTTTTTGCGGTCTGCTTTTCCTGATTGAGTTTTCTTTTGGTGCGTTCAATTTCCCGTTCTGCAGGGCTGTAGTCATTGCTCAGTGCCTTGTTGAGCCATTCAAGCGCATTCGCATAGTCTATATTTGTTCCCTGTCCGGCAGCATACATTTTGCCCAGATAAAATTGCGCCGGTGAATAGTCACGCTTGGCTGCACGCTCGAACCATGAAAATGCAGTGCGATAATTGCGACTGACACTCTTTCCGGAGTAGTAAAGATAACCGAGCTTGTATTCAGATTTAGCATGCCCTTGATCGGCCGCTTGCTTGAACCAATGAATGGCTTTTGCCTGGTCAATGGAGACTTCGTTGCCGCGTAAATAGGCATTGCCGAGCGAGTATTGCGAGAATGAATCCCCTTCTTTGGCCTTGGCCTGCCATTGCTTGAAGCGGTTATCATATAAGGTGTCAACCGCCTGTATTGAAGAACTGGCGATAGAGATCATGATTAAAAATGTTATATAGTGCCTTTTATTCATTGCATTCACGTTCTGTCTGTTATGATCTGGTTGTATCCGGGATTGCTTATACTCAACATTTCGGCTGCAAACCTTGTTTTCTTTAGTTTAATTTTCCATAAATCCATTAGAAGTGTTCTTATTATATGGTTCAATGGCAAATAAACTACCAATGATAATAATAGTTAAACATTTTACTCACTGCAGAATGGTTGTAATTAATTGTATTTAAATGATTTTTTTATTTTCTTAGACATATGGGCAGGCGGGTTTTTCGGGTAGAATCATGTCATGAGTAGCTATTCCCATATTCTCAATAAACTCGCTGATGGCGCTTTTCACTCGGGCGAGGTGCTCGCAGCCGAGCTGGGTGTCACACGCGCCGCCATCTGGAAGCAACTCAAGAAGATAGAAGCCATGGGGGTTGCCATCGATTCTATCCGTGGTAAGGGCTACCGATTGCAGCAAGCGCTCGAGCTTCTGGATGCCGAGCAAATCATGGCTGCTTTGCCTGAGAGCACACGGACAGACATTGGACAAATGCACCTGTTTGCAGACATTGACTCGACCAATCGATATTTAATGGATGTCTGCCAGCAAACCAGTGGCGCGCAAGTGTGTCTGGCTGAGTCTCAAAGCCAGGGTCGTGGTCGCCGCGGTCGTCCCTGGATTTCACCCTATGCCAGTAATATTTATCTGTCGATCAGTTGGCAATACGCCACCGGTCCGATGGCATTATCAGGCTTAAGTCTGGCATTGGGGATCGCGGTTATGAGAGTATTGTCGGCTTATGTCGCAGAAGATCTCGGGCTCAAATGGCCAAACGATATCTATGGCCAGGATAAAAAACTGGGTGGCATACTGGTAGAATTTAGCGGTGATGTCGGCGGACCCTGTCAGATTGTCGCTGGCCTGGGACTCAATGTCAGAATGCCCGAACAATCAGCTATGGACATTGATCAGGCCTGGATCGATTTGCACAGTCTGGCAGGTCAGCAAACACCGGGCCGTAACAGGCTGGTGGCGGAGTTAGTGACACAAATGATAGCTGTACTACGTGACTACCCGGAGCAAGGTTTTGCTCCCTACCTGCAAGAATGGCATCGCTGGGATATCGTTCGTGGCAGGGCGGTTCATTTATGCTTCCCGACCCATAACAAACAGGGCATAGTCAAAGGCGTAGACCTGGACGGGGCCTTGATGCTGGAAACAGCGTCTGGGGTAGAAACGTTTAATTCAGGCGAAATCAGTTTGAAAATTCAATCATGACCTGGCTAGTTGATATAGGAAATTCGTCCATCAAGTGGGCTGAATACACAGCGGGTAAACTGGCCGAGAGCCAGACATTTTTGCGTACGCAATTGGGTATTGCCGAAGACCTGGACAGTATCTGGGGTAATCTCCAATCTCCGCAACAGCTCATTTGCTGTAGTGTTGCCGGCGAAGCATTTGAGCAGGAGCTAATGCAATGGTGTCAACAGGTGTGGGAATTGCAGCCGGTGTTTATTCGTGCCCTTGAGCAAGGTTTTGGTGTCACCAATGCCTATACCAATACAGAGCGACTGGGTGCTGATCGATGGGTGGCGATGGTGGCTGCACACCAGCTGGTACCCGGTGCCAGTTGCGTGATCGATTGCGGTACGGCAACCACTATCGATGTGTTGCAGGCTGATGGCCAGCATCTGGGCGGCTTGATCATACCCGGCTTGCGACTGATGGCAGAGGCACTGACAACACGTACCCAGATAGTCATTGATGAAAGTGAAGGAGATAATACCACCTTGTTTGCCCGTAACACTGCCGATGCCATTCATGGTGGAGCCTTGTATGCGTTGGTGGCCACCCTTGATCGTGTTTACAATGATGTCGAACAGGCCCTGGAAATGCCGGTCAAACGCATCATCACTGGTGGTGATGCGACAGAAATATTGCCCCTGCTGAGCGGCGAGCACCAATTTATGCCAGATCTGGTTTTGCAAGGTCTGATGATCATCGCTGAATCGATGCATACAGGTGATTCATGAGATTTTTTCTTTTAGGCTTACTGATCATCAATTTCGTCTTTGCTGCCTGGTACTGGTTGATCAGACAACCTGATGTTATCCAGCTTCCTGGACCTGCAGCTGGCGTGGAAAAACTGGTGCTGGTATCAGAACGACAACATGCCACCAACCTGGTCAAGCAGAGCGAATCAGCACTGCCAGAGAGTGCTGATGAGGAAGACAAGCCGCAGCAGCAGCCACCAGCCAAAAAAAGTCGTCCGCTTCGGCAACAGAAGGTGGAAACCGCCAGGCTCGAGCCAAAGAAGGTGCCACGAAAGCTGGCACAACAGCCAATAAACCCATCGACAAATCAATATTGCTATGCCACTACTAAATTCAAGAGCCGTCTGTTGGCTGATGACGTATTGGCAGACCTGCAAGCGCTCGGCTATAGAGCCAGCGTGGTCACCCAGTATTCATTAAAACCGAAATACCTGGTTTACCTGCCGAGCTATCCTTCGCTGAAAGCTGCGCGAAAAGTCACTGATCATCTGAAGGCAAGTGGGGAGAAGGATTTCCAGATCCTGACGATAAACGGTAACAAAAACAGTATTTCACTAGGTGTTTACAGCCAGACCGATACCGCCAAGATAAGAATGAAAGATATAGAAACGCTGGGTTACATACCGATAATAGCGCCCGCCTACGGCAAAGTATCTGGCTATCGTGTAGAATTCAACAAACCGGACCAATCCCTGATGAGCGAGCAGGATAAGGTGGAATTATTCAAATCCTACCGCAAGGGGTCGATTGAATCGATTAAATGCGGATCTTGAATTGCGATCCTGATCAATATTGCTTAGAATACGCTCCGATTTGCGGTTTACGCCAATCATTAGCCGGTATAGCTCAGCTGGTAGAGCAACTGACTTGTAATCAGTAGGTCCCGCGTTCGATTCGTGGTGCCGGCACCATATTTATCAAGGGCTTAGATGTTTTTCATCTAGGCCCTTTTTCTTTGTGTAGACAGAATGTCGACGGATTAAAATGCGGTGTTTCTAAATCTGAGATCAGGATGACGAGAGTATTCAGATCTGAAAAATAAAAAATATGGAAGCAGCATTTAGCACCTTTAGTTCACGAATAATCGTCTTTTGTTATCCTACTTATTGTTGCGTATGCGGTTATCTCAGCTGGTGGTACATATTGGTTTAAAGGGTGTTGTTAAAAGCAAAGGGGCAAAAAATGGCATGGTTTCCATGCTAACTATTATAACCTTGATGAACGCGGGTCTGACCAAGCCATGCAATTGAAAAACAATAATAATAGGTGAATAACAGAGCGAAATTTCGGCGCTAGAACGACCGGTTTGTGGCTCAAATAGATGTTTTAAGAAAGAAAAAAGATCGCCTTCTTAAATGTAAACAGAGAAAATGAAACCTAGGTTCAGGGCTTAAGGGTCAGGCCTTGCCTTTTGCTTTTCGTAAAAACTGTGTAAGAGAGCAATTGTTTCGTAATATACGGAATAATTCGCAAAATATTCTTTACGGAATTTACCGAAAAGGGAAGTTAGCAAGGCATCAGCTTTAAAGTCCACTAGCGGCCATGTCGAACTCACGTGACGATTCGGTAAGCTGTCGCTTTGACGTTTCAAACAACGTACTGATCTTCTACTTTGGCTAATTGCTCTGTAAAAACATTTCTCTCAATTGTTTTTCAAGGTCATCGCATTGCACTGGCGCCGGGAGGCATAGGCCGTGGGACAAAGTCCATCATGCCCGCGAGCACTAGTCCGGATTCCGCTACAAGCTTGTAAGTGAGGTTAAATATTTCTTCATTCATTGGCCAATGATTCACCTTTGCCCCAAATAATGAAACCAGAAAAGTTTTAAGATCCTGTCGTTCGTGAAGGCCCATATCATCGCTCCTTGATGCCGTGTGCAATTAAGTCGTGATTCCTTTTTGTGCCACGTGTGTATATTTGATGGACGGACAGCTCGTCGGAAATATAGGATTTGACCCTCACTATTTTCCTTATGGTAGACAGTGTATACCTCTGCATTGCCTACTTTAAATCGATCGACATTGTCCGATGTTACGCCGAACTCATCCGATTGCTCTTTGGCGATAAGCGATAGCCACTTGGGTAGTTTTGCGCGTGCTTTATCGTCAAAGATGGATTTGATGAAGTCTCTTTCTAATCCGGTAAGATCAATTTGTCGATATATACCTTTTGGATCGACAACCACATGCATAAATGACGAGTCTTTGTACTTTACGATTAAGGATGTGCTGCTATGGGACATGGCAACACGGGGTGGGGTATTCAATTCTCAGCTTGGCTGATAGTACTAGGTTATCTGCGAATGCCGATGAGATGAATAGTGATGCTGCGATAAGTGCTATTTTTAGTATATTTTCCATTGATTTATTACCCTGCTTTCTGTCCTGAGTGGAGAGTGATAACCAGCTTATCATGTTGTATATAATTGAATCAATGTTGATTTATTTACAGGAAAGAGTTACCCGGACGCCCATCTTATTATGAAAAGGTCTACAATTAACAACATACTATAAAGTTTAACCTTATAACAACGTCCCAACAAATAACAGATAAAAGGTAATCACAATTATGAATCCAATCCTGACTGTTGAATTTAGTGCCAAAGCCGGAGACTATGAGTTTAAAGAAGAAAGTGTTCCACTCCATAGCCCGGAAGAACTCTTCGAATTCGTCGCCCCCGGCGGTGGATGCGAATCGATTCCAGACGAAGTGGGAGAAATCCAGATGACATTTCTGCCGCCAGCGCATCCGAACACCCAGAACCCGATTGCGGATAAGACGGCAACTCTCCAGCTTGGTATGGTGTTATTCACAGGTCCGCTATCAGAAATTGTTCAGACTATAGAGATGATCATAGACAAGGCGGGTCGTGGTGAACTTTCAAAGTCCTTTCTAACCGTTATTGGTGTGCCCTGCTGAGTTAAGGAATTAGAAGAGGCAAAAATAGTTGTCACTCAAAGTTACCCAAGTTAAAAATCGGGTCAAAGAGTATTTATTACTTATATTAAAACTAGCAGACTATAGATACTTTATGCGGCTGCGCAGGTCATCAATGTCTGTTGCTACATCGGCTAAGCTTGCGCCCTCATCTACACTGCCAATCACGATACCTTTACCGGAAACAGGAATCAGCGTATCGATTTGAAAACGCCCGGCGCTGCCACGCAGGAAACACTCTTCATCGAAGTAGAGGCGATCACCTTGCGAGCCAACCGCATCTGACTCGATAGTGTCAAATCCGATCCGCTTAGCAATGTCTTCCATGTTGGTAATATCGATCGCTTCGATGGCCTGGTTTTCAGCCGAAATTAAAAATGCTTTCATTTAAACTTACCTCTCTCACGTTTATTTACAAACCATCAATAAACCACTTTTGTTGTCTCTAAATCCTAGCACGAAAACTATCGTTCAAGTAAATCAAAAGACTACTGTGTTAAGTCTTGCCTTTTGCTTCTCGGGTAACTGGCTCAACGAGCTGAGCTTTCTAACATTACAGCCCACACTCGCTTGTTAAATAATCTTGCAGCATGCGTCCCTGAATCAATTCAAAAACTTCGCCATTGTTTTCCAGCGCTGTCATTCGATCCAGCCTGAAATGGCGAAAGCTGTCGCGTAACTCGCACCAGCCGACCACGGTCCAGACTTTTCCCCAGTAGAACAGGCCGAGAGGGTGAATGCTGCGAACTGATGGCTGTTTGTCTTCACGGGTGTAGTTAAAGCGAACTTTTTGCCGGTCTTTTATCGCCTTGCGAATCAGCATCAGTTGATCACCAGCCTGTCCCTGCATGGGGAAGTCTGGCACGATCATATCTTCGCGCTCCAGTTCGGGTTTTAAGCGCTCGGGGATGATATGTTGAATTTTTTGCAAGGCCTGATTGGCAGCCCTGGCCAGTCCTTTGTCTGTCCAGGCGCGCACCATGCGCGCGCCCAGTAACAAGGCTTCCAGCTCTTCTGCTGTGAACATGAGGGGTGGCAATTGGAAACCTCGCATCAGTCGATAGCCCTGGCCGGTTTCACCGGTGATGGGTACCCCTGACAGGCACAGATCCTGTATGTCGCGGTAAATAGTTCGTGTTGATACTTGCAGTTCTTCTGCCAACGCTTGTGCGGTGATGACGCGCTCATGATGTAAGTGTTGAATAATCTGGAAAAGCCGGTCCGCACGTCGCATGATTAATATCGCAGTGTTAGCGCCTGACACAGGAATTGCATATAGGCATCAGCGGCCATGAAGCGATCGAGGACCATTTTTTTAAAGCGGCTACTGATGACACTGGATTCATCCATCGCGGTTATCGCGATAAAATCCTTGCGCTTGAGGTCTTCAACCAGTGCATGGTCTTTAGGGTAGCCACGTGGTGGATTAACCAGTGAACTGCCGGCTCAATTCAAATTTGTTTTTAAATCGTTTGTCGTTGACAGCATCCAGCCAGTATTGATCCCGTTCAATAATGGCATCGCGAATTTTACCGAGTGCGCTCGAATCCGGTCGCCATATGCCGACACCGACAAAACATTCATCGGGCTCAAGGTGCACATAAAACCCCGGGGCATGCACATCTTTGCCCTGTTCATGACGAAACTGGATACCAATATTGGTTTTATAGGGGCGTTTGTCTTTCCCAAAGCGAACATCGCGATGGATGCGCATCAAGGAGCCCCCCACTTTTTTCGGGTGGGCCAAAAAGTGGGGGGAGATGTTAGCCAGGTCATCACTCATATCAGTGATGAATTGCAAGGCGGGCGTGCGGATCACTGCTTCATACACATCTTTGTGATCATTAAACCAGTCGCGGTTATTGTTCTTCTTTAACTGACGTAAAAATGACAGGCTGTGTGTCGTAAAGTATGGATTCGCCATCGTCTCTGTCCTTAGCAGCTATAGGTGATGATGGTCAGCATAGCACCTTGAGGATCACTGATCACGGCAAAGCGACCGACATTGGGGATATCTCTTGGCGGCATAAGAATGGTTCCGCCGAGTGATTCAACTTTGCCAACTTGTTTGTCAACATCATCAACTGTTACATACGACCCCCATGCGACGGGGGCACCTTTGGCTTCCGGCGGTATCGCCATCATACCGCCGACATCCTCGATCGCCGATTTTGAGCATGGTATAGGGCATACCGGTCGAATCATCATCATGCATGTTCCAGCCAAACAACTCGCCATAAAATGCCTTGGCCCCTGCCAGATCATTGGTCATTAATTCATTCCAGCTGAATGCTCCATGTTGCTTCATTGCTTGCTTATCCATTGCGTTCTCCTTTGTTATCAAATGAAAATAGAGTCTAGCAGCCAGCTACTGACAGCGTGGTGTCAGTAGCTTTTTTACAGCATGAATAATTGATGTTTTATGTAACAGCCAGGGTAGGGAAGAAATGGTGTTGATGTTAACAATAAATAAAATTGTTAAGTGTTGCATGGTGACTCGGGACTATTCTATTGCCATTGCCGGGAAATGGCTCCTGGCGTGCAATGACTTTGCAGAGTCTTGAATGTAAGGGCAAATCCTGGTGTTCAGGGGTGCGTGAAATTCTGCGGGATGGAGCCAAACCATTAACAACCCGGTGGGCTGTTAATGGTTTGGTGATAGCGGGTCAGACTTTACCATGCCCTATGGCATAGTAAGTGATTCCTGCTTTTTCCAGTTGATCCGCATCATACAGATTGCGGCCATCAAATATCACCGGGTCTTTCAACGCGGTTTTTACCTGATCAAAATTCGGGCTGCGGAACTGTGTCCATTCAGTGACGACCAGCAAGGCATCCGCTCCTTCGAGGCAGGCATCGCTGCTGTCGCATAGCTTGAGGTCATCACGGTCACCATAGATGCGATGGGTTTCTTCCATGGCTTCGGGATCATAGGCCTGGATCTTGGCGCCACTTTCCCAGAGATGTTCCATGATAGTACGGCTGGGTGCCTCGCGCATGTCATCCGTTTTAGGTTTGAATGAAAGTCCCCACAATGCAAATGTCTTGCCTTTGAGGTCTTGTTTGTAATGGCGATTAATTTTGTTGAACAGTACCACTTTCTGGCGTTTGTTAACAGATTCAACTGCTTGCAGGAGTTCTGCGTTATAACCCACTTCACCTGCAGTGCGTTCCAGGGCTTGTACGTCTTTAGGGAAGCAGGAGCCGCCATAGCCGCATCCTGGATAAATGAAGTGATATCCAATCCGGGGATCAGAGCCGATGCCGACACGGACTTTCTCGATATCGGCGCCGAGTATCTCTGCCAGATTCGCCAGTTCGTTCATGAAGCTGATTTTCGTTGCCAGCATTGCATTGGCTGCGTATTTGGTCAGTTCGGCTGAGCGTATGTCCATCGGCACCAGGCGTTCATGGTTGCGGTTAAAAGGTGCATAAAGGGAGCGAAGTAGTTCGGTGGTGCGCACATTGTCAGTACCAATGACAATGCGGTCAGGGCTCATAAAGTCTTGAATTGCATCACCTTCTTTGAGGAATTCGGGGTTTGAGACGACATCAAATTCAACATCTTTGCCATGTTTTTGTTGTGTGGACATGATTTTATCGCGCACTTTATCTGCGGTACCAACGGGGACTGTGGATTTGTCGACCACCACCCGGTACTCGTCCATATAAGTGCCAATGGTTTCGGCTACCGCGAGCACGTATTGCAGGTCAGCGGAGCCATCCTCATCAGGTGGAGTGCCAACGGCAATAAACTGAAACAGGCCGTGTTCGACGCCCATTTTCATATCCGTGCTGAATTTCAGCCGGCCTGCCTTGGTATTTTCATGCACCAGGTCTTCAAGCCCCGGCTCATAGATGGGGATTTCGCCGTTATTCAGTCGATTGATCTTGTTTTCATCAACATCAACGCACAGAACATCGTTACCCACCTGTGCCAGGCATGTGCCACTGACCAGGCCCACGTACCCGGATCCGTATATAGTAACTTTCATATGATTTATGATTCCCAGATTGTTTATGTTTTCAGGTGATTTTTGACGATATCGGCTGTTTTATCAGATTTATGCAAATACTTCATCTGATAAATACAAATTCCATGTGCGAATATTCTCTCACAATTGTCCGGATAACAATAGCTTGATAGTGGAATTAGTCGGCATTTTCTAGATTTTACGTTTATGGGGATTATTTCAGGATTATTTGTATACAGTGGTTGACATAGGGGGACTTGTTTAGGAAAATACGCTGCTTGCGTTTCGGAGGGGTTCCCGAGTGGTCAAAGGGATCAGACTGTAAATCTGACGGCTCCGCCTTCGGAGGTTCAAATCCTCCCCCCTCCACCAAAAGAACAGTTTTTAGTTGCTAGGGGCTAGTTGCTAGAGGGAAAGGTTTGGATTTGGTTGGAGCAGATTGGATACAGTTGTGACCGGTAACGGGCTGATAAAAGTCCAGACCTGGCTACTAGCAACTCGCTACTAGCTACTGAAGTTACATGCGGGTGTAGTTCAATGGTAGAACTTCAGCCTTCCAAGCTGAATACGTGGGTTCGATTCCCATCACCCGCTCCAGGTTTAGAGTGGCTAGTAGCGAGTAGCTGGTAGCTAGGAAAAAAATATTTAGAGACTGGCCATAGCTTGAGTGGGGCATGAGTACTTGATGTGATGAGTATTCCTAGCCACTAGATACTAGCCACTCGCTACTGATTTCATGCTCATATAGCTCAGTCGGTAGAGCACTTCCTTGGTAAGGAAGAGGTCACCGGTTCAAATCCGGTTATGAGCTCCAGTTATAGAGATTTATTGTATTTTATTTTTTTAGGATAGTGGAGGGTCACCGTGTCTAAGGAAAAATTTGAACGTAACAAGCCACACGTTAACGTGGGAACGATTGGTCACGTAGACCATGGAAAGACGACGTTAACAGCCGCGATTACCAAGGTAATGGCAGAGGCCTCAGGCGGAGAAGTTAAAGCCTTTGACGAAATCGATAACGCGCCTGAAGAAAGAGAGCGCGGCATTACGATTGCAACCTCACACGTTGAATATGAATCTGCGAACCGCCACTACGCGCACGTAGACTGCCCGGGCCATGCTGACTACGTCAAGAACATGATTACCGGAGCGGCACAGATGGATGGCGCGATCCTGGTGGTGAGCGCAGCCGATGGCCCGATGCCACAAACACGTGAGCACATTCTGCTGTCACGCCAGGTAGGCGTACCTTATATACTGGTCTTCATGAACAAGGCCGACATGGTGGACGACGCTGAGCTGCTGGAACTGGTTGAAATGGAAATTCGTGAGCTGCTCGACAGCTATGACTTCCCGGGTGACGACACCCCGATCATCATCGGTTCCGCGCTGAAAGCGCTGGAAGGTGATACGTCCGATATTGGCGCACCCGCGATCATGAAGCTGGTAGCAGCGATGGATGATTACATCCCTGAGCCAGAGCGTGCCGTGGATGGTGACTTCCTGATGCCGGTAGAAGATGTTTTCTCTATTTCCGGTCGTGGTACCGTAGTGACCGGTCGTATCGAGCGTGGCATCGTCCACGTCGGTGATGAAATTGAGATTGTCGGTGTCAAGGATACCGCCAAATCCACTTGTACCGGAGTAGAGATGTTCCGCAAACTGCTGGACGAAGGTCGCGCAGGGGACAACGTTGGCGTACTACTGCGTGGCACCAAGCGTGAAGAAGTGGAGCGTGGTCAGGTACTGGCGAAGCCTGGATCGATCACCCCGCACACCAAGTTTGAGTGTGAAGTATACGTACTGGGTAAAGAAGAAGGCGGTCGTCATACCCCGTTCTTCAATGGTTATCGTCCACAGTTTTACTTCCGTACCACGGACGTGACCGGTGCCTGTGATTTACCGGAAGGTATCGAGATGGTCATGCCGGGTGATAACGTGCAGATGGTGGTGACACTGATTGCGCCGATTGCGATGGAAGATGGTCTGCGGTTTGCGATTCGTGAAGGCGGTCGTACTGTAGGCGCCGGTGTTGTAGCCAAGATTATTGAATAAGAGTAGGGAAAAGATAAAAGTGCAAAGGTAATGGAGTTATAAAGCTCTTATACCTTGTATCTTTTTTCTTTACCCTGCATTTGTGTTTAGGCCAGTAGCTCAATTGGCAGAGCAGCGGTCTCCAAAACCGCAGGTTGGGGGTTCGATTCCCTCCTGGCCTGCCATTTTGATTAGCAAAAGACAGGATATTGATGAGTACTAAATCAGTTGAGCAAGGATCCGGAGCGGACACATTCAAATTGTTGTTTGCGCTGTTGATGGTCGTGGCTGGGTCGGTAGCTTTCTATATCTATGATGAATACTCCTTATTAATGAGAGTGTTGGCATTGCTGGTCGTGGCGGGTGTGGCAGTATTTATTGCCTTGCAGTCTGAACGTGGTCGTTTTGCATGGTCTTTTGTAGGCAGTGCAAGAACCGAGGTAAGAAAAGTTATCTGGCCTACGCGTGCTGAAACCATACAAACAACATTGATTGTTATTGCCATGGTGATATTGGTGGGCGTGATTTTGTGGATCATGGATTCCTTTTTATTATGGGTGGTTAAATTGTTAACCGGTCAGGGAGAATAGAGCAATGGCAATGCGTTGGTATGTAGTGCATGCCTATTCAAATTTTGAAAATAAGGTGAAGTTGAGCCTTTTAGAGCGTGTCAAACGTTTTGACATGGAAGATCAATTCGGTGAGATTTTAGTGCCGACTGAAGAAGTCGTGGAAATGAAGGAAGGTCAACAGCGCCGTAGTGAACGTAAGTTCTTTCCGGGTTATGTGCTTGTGCAAATGGAAATGAATGATGACACCTGGCATCTGATCAAGGATACACCCAAGGTACTCGGGTTTATTGGTGGTACCAGTGATAAGCCGGCGCCTATTACGGATAAGGAAGCCAATGCAATCTTGCAGCGAGTGCAAGAGGGTGTTGACAAGCCAAAACCAAAAGTCCTGTTCGAGCCTGGCGAAGTGGTACGTGTCACCGATGGCCCATTCAATGACTTTAATGGTGTGGTAGAAGAAGTGAATTACGAAAAGAGCAAGCTGGTCGTTGCTGTGCTGATTTTTGGCCGTTCAACACCGGTCGAGCTTGGTTTTGGTCAGGTAGAGAAGGGCTAGGCGCATTGGCGCTGGTAGCTAGGGAAGAGTAGCGAGAACTTTGATGATGCGACGCAGTCGCATTACTTAATATCCTAGCTATTAGATCCTAGTAACTCGCTACTATGTATAACAGGGGAGCCGAAAGGCGTTTGTACCCAAGGAGAGTAAGAATGGCAAAGAAAATAGAAGCTTATATTAAGCTGCAGGTGCCGGCTGGACAGGCTAACCCGAGTCCGCCCGTAGGACCTGCATTAGGTCAGCATGGTGTTAACATCATGGAATTCTGTAAGGCGTTCAATGCCAAGACGCAGAAGCTGGATCAGGGTATGCCTGTTCCTGTCGTGATTAGCGTTTACAGTGATCGCAGTTTTACCTTTATCACAAAGACCCCTCCCGCTGCTGTGCTGTTGAAAAAGCTCGCAGGCGTACCAAAGGGCAGCGGCACACCCAATACCACTAAAGTAGGTAAGGTAACGCGTGCGCAACTGGAAGAAATCGTAAAGACCAAAGAGCCGGACCTGACAGCAGCTAGTCTGGATGCGGCAGTGCGTACCATCGCGGGTACGGCACGTAGTATGGGTCTGGATGTAGAGGGTTAAGGTCATGGCGAAATTAAGTAAAAGACAACAGGCAGTCCGAGAAAAACTCGAGCATGGCAAACTATATCCTATAGAAGAAGCCATCTCGCTGTTAAAAGATATGCCAAAAGCAAAATTTACGGAATCGGTTGATGTTAGTGTCAATCTGGGTGTAGACCCGCGTAAATCCGATCAGGTTGTACGTAGTTCTACCATTCTTCCGAATGGAAACGGTAAAGATGTTCGTGTCGCAGTATTTGCACAGGGTGAAAACGCTGACAAAGCCAAGGCTGCTGGTGCCGACGTGGTGGGTTTTGAAGATCTTGCTGACGATATCAAAAAAGGCAACATGGATTTTGATGTGGTTATCGCTTCCCCTGACGCTATGCGTGTTGTTGGGCAGCTGGGTCAGATTCTGGGTCCACGCGGCCTGATGCCGAATCCAAAGGTGGGCACAGTGACGCCAGATGTGGAAGCCGCAGTCAAGAACGCCAAGGCAGGTCAGGTGCGTTATCGTACCGATAAGGCTGGTATCATTCATTGCTCAATTGGCAATGTTAGCTTTGATGCTAAGGCATTACATGAAAATTTGAATGCCTTGCTGGCCGATCTTAATAAGGCCAAGCCTGCATCGGCTAAAGGTGTATTCGTCAAAAAAATAACCGTTTCATCAACTATGGGACCTGGTATAGCAGTTGATCAGGCTTCATTGTAGGAAACAGTAAAGAATACAGGGCCGGAATTCTGCGTGGCATTCATTGTCACTGCAGCTGCAGTCTCCGGTCAGGAAATAAAATTGTGTTCTTGTCAATTTAACAGCCTGGTCATTCAGGTGTTGGTTTGATTAGTTCACTAAAGAGACTTTGAGCCTGGCGGTGAATAGCCGCAGGGTCGTCAAAGACCGTAGGTGCCTTAACGGGCTTAATAGGTAAACCATCCTGCGTAGATGGCATTGCTCAACAGGTTAAATACTTGGAGCTGCCAAAAAAGGTTGTCCTGTCGCGGCAGTAATGCATGTAGCAGGGCTTGTTTAAGGCTATTCCAGGAGAAAAGCATATATGGCACTCAATCTGGATCAGAAAAAAGCGGTAGTAGAAGAAGTGGCGGCGGTTGCATCCACGGCCTTTTCTGCTGTTGCTGCTGAGTATCTTGGCCTTACCGTAGAAGAAATGACTGATTTGCGTGTTAAGGCACGTGGTGAAGGGGTTTATCTTCGCGTGGTTAAAAACACATTGGCACGTAGAGCCGTACAGGGAACTGACTTTGAGTGTATTCAGGATGGACTAACTGGTCCGTTACTGCTGGCATTCTCACAGGAAGATCCAGGTTCTGCTGCCAGAGTGATCAAGGAATTTAGCAAGGGTAATGACAAGCTGGTGGTTAAGCTGGTTTCAGTCGGTGGTCAATTACTCGATGCTTCTGAACTCGATAAACTCGCGAAAATGCCTACTCGTGATCAGGCAATCAGTATGCTGATGGCAGTTATGAAAGCACCGCTCGACAAGTTCGCGCGTACGCTGAATGAAGTGCCTGGCAAGCTGGTTAGAACGGTCGCTGCGGTACGGGACCAAAAAGAGGGCGCTGCCTAGTCTTGTTAATCAAGCTGAGTGGCAGAAAGTGACTGACAGGTCATTTTCATTTCCAAGTAAACATTTTAAATTTAGGAGATAGCAATGGCTGTTTCAAAAGAAGATATACTGGAAACTATTTCCAGCATGACTGTAATGGAAGTTGTTGATTTAATCGACGCGATGGAAGAAAAATTCGGTGTAACTGCAGCTACTGCTGTAGCTGCAGCGCCTGCAGCAGCTGGTGGTGAAGCCGTCGCCGCTGAAGAGCAGACTGAATTTGATGTTGTTATGACAAGCTTCGGAGCTAACAAGGTTGCCGTTATCAAGGTAGTACGTGCAGTGACCGGACTGGGTCTGAAAGAAGCTAAGGATCTGGTTGAAGGCGCGCCAGGTACTGTTAAAGAAGCTGCTTCCAAGGACGAAGCTGCAGACGTCAAAAAGCAACTGGAAGAAGCTGGCGCAAGCGTCGAGCTCAAGTAAAGGTTGTCCATGGTTGCGAAACCATGCAACCTGTTTTGATGAAAACAGGATGGCTGGTGGCTTGTAAAAAGCCGCCGGCCTTTTCCTGTTTACATTGACATGGATAGTTTTTCCTGCTTGCAACGTTGTTAATCGAACAGCAAGGCAAGTGAATAAACGTTACTAAACATAGACGTTGAACGATAACTGAGGTACACGATGGCCTATACTTTCACCGAAAAGAAACGTATCCGTAAGGATTTCGGTAAACAAGCTAGTATCCTAGAAGTCCCCTATTTGCTGGCAATTCAGCTGGACTCCTACAGTAAATTTTTACAGGATGGAGTGGATACTGAACAACGCAATGATATGGGGCTACATGCCGCTTTAAAATCGGTATTCCCGATCGTCAGTTATTCCGGCAATGCCTTGCTGGAATATGTCAGTTATCGTCTGGGGACGCCTACGTTTGATGTTAGAGAATGCCAGTTACGTGGCATGACTTATTCTGCACCATTGCGCGTGAAAGTACGCCTGGTGATTTATGATAAAGAAGCGCCGGCCAATTCGCAGGTCGTCAAGGACATCAAGGAACAGGAAGTCTACATGGGTGAGATCCCATTGATGACCGACAACGGCACCTTTGTTATTAATGGCACCGAACGCGTTATTGTTTCACAGTTGCATCGTTCGCCAGGTGTATTCTTCGACCATGACAAGGGTAAAACTCATAGTTCGGGCAAGTTGTTATTCAATGCTCGTGTGATTCCTTATCGTGGTTCATGGCTGGACTTTGAGTTTGACCCCAAGGATGCCGTGTTTGTACGTATTGACCGTCGTCGCAAACTGCCTGCGAGTATTTTGCTGCGTGCACTGGGTTACGATAACGAGCAGATGCTCGATATGTTTTTCGATACCAATAACTTCACTTTGACCGATGACGGTGTGATGCTGGATCTTGTTCCAGAACGACTGCGTGGAGAAACGGCAGCATTTGATATCGTCGTTAAGGGCAAGGTGATTGTTGAAGAAGGTCGCCGTATCACCGCACGTGTTATTAATGAACTGGAAAAGCATGGCGTGCAATCGCTGTTAGTACCCAAAGATTATTTGTTGGGTAAAGTGCTGGCTAAAAACATTGTCAATACAGATACAGGTGAATTAATTGCCAATGCCAATGATGAATTGACTGAAGAGCTCATTGAGGCACTGGAAGCGGCTGAAATAACTGAGCTGGAGACTATTTATTTTAATGACCTGGATCATGGCCCCTATATATCCAATACGCTGAAGATCGATAATACTACGACCGAACTGGAAGCCCAGGTCGAAATTTACCGTATGATGCGCCCTGGCGAGCCACCCACCAAGGAGGCCGCCCAAAACCTGTTTAACAACCTGTTCTTCAATGAAGAGCGCTATGATTTATCTGCGGTTGGTCGCATGAAATTCAATCGCCGAATTGGACGCTCGGAAGATGAAGGCGCCAGCATTTTGTCCAATGATGACATTATTGGCGTGCTGACTATTCTGATTGATATTCGTAACGGCAATGGTGAAGTGGATGATATCGATCATCTGGGTAATCGCCGCATTCGTTGTGTCGGTGAGATGGCTGAAAATGTTTTCCGTGTTGGCCTGGTGCGTGTTGAGCGTGCAGTGAAAGAACGACTGAGTCTGGCGGAATCTGAAGGCTTGATGCCACAGGAAATGATTAATGCCAAGCCGGTTGCTGCCGCCGTTAAGGAATTTTTTGGTTCGTCACAACTGTCTCAGTTTATGGATCAGAATAATCCGCTGTCAGAAGTTACCCATAAGCGTCGAATCTCGGCCCTTGGTCCTGGTGGTCTGACACGCGAACGTGCAGGCTTTGAGGTGCGCGATGTGCATCCTACCCATTATGGTCGTGTGTGCCCGATTGAAACTCCTGAAGGTCCAAACATTGGATTGATTAACTCGCTGGCGGTTTATGCGCGTACTAATAAATATGGTTTTCTGGAAACCCCTTATCGCAAAGTGAATAACGGCAAGGTGACTACTGATCTGGATTATCTCTCGGCGATCGAGGAAGGTCAGTTTGTTATCGCTCAGGCCAATGCCGGCATCAATGACAAGGGTATGTTGTCTGATGAGCTGGTTGCCTGCCGTCACAAAAATGAATTCACCCTGACAGTGGCCGAGAACGTTCAGTATATGGACGTCTCGCCACGCCAGGTGGTTTCTGTTGCAGCCGCATTGATTCCGTTTCTGGAGCACGATGATGCTAACCGCGCCTTGATGGGTTCGAACATGCAACGTCAAGCTGTCCCCACCTTACGTTCAGACAAGCCGCTGGTTGGAACCGGTATAGAAAGAACGGTGGCTATTGATTCCGGCGTGACTGTCATCGCTCGACGTGGTGGTTCTGTGGATTCAGTCGATGCGGGTCGTATTGTTGTGCGTGTCAGTGATGCCGAGGCTGTCGCCGGCGAAGCCGGTGTGGATATCTACAACCTGATCAAATATACACGTTCAAACCAGAACACCTGTATTAATCAGAAACCACTGGTCAAGCCAGGCGATGTGATTGCCCGCGGTGACGTGCTCGCGGATGGTCCTAGTACAGACATGGGTGAACTGGCCTTGGGTCAGAACCTGATGGTCGCATTCATGCCGTGGAATGGTTATAACTTTGAGGATTCAATCCTGATCTCCGAGCGACTGGTGCAGGAAGATCGTCTGACCACCATCCATATTGAAGAGTTAACCTGTGTCGCACGCGACACTAAACTGGGCTCGGAAGAAATCAGCTCGGATATTCCCAATGTGGGTGAATCTGCGTTGTCGAAACTGGATGAATCTGGAATCGTTTACATTGGAGCCGAAGTTAAGCCCGGTGATATTCTCGTCGGCAAAGTGACTCCGAAGGGAGAAACCCAGCTGACACCGGAAGAAAAGCTGCTGCGTGCGATCTTTGGTGAAAAGGCGTCTGATGTGAAAGACACATCACTGCGCGTTCCATCAGGCATGGATGGCACGGTTATCGATGTGCAGGTGTTTACACGTGATGGCGTCGAGAAAGACAAACGTTCTCTGGAAATCGAAGAAGATCAACTGGAAGCTATCCGTAAGGACCTGGGTGACCAGCGTCGTATTATGGAAGAAGACCTGTTTGATCGTATTGAAAAGTTAATCACTGGCAAGGTGGCAGACGGTGGGCCAAACAAGTTGGCTTCGGGTTCTAAAGTTGCCAAAGCTTACCTGTCGGAAGTACCAAGAGATAAATGGTTTGAGATTCGCCTGCATAATGAAGAGGCCAATAGCCAATTGGAAGTCATGGCTGATCAGCTTAAGGGTATGCACGAACACTTCTCTCAACTGTTTGAAGAGAAGCGCTCAAAAATTATCGCTGGTGATGATCTCGCGCCAGGTGTTTTGAAAATGGTCAAGGTCTACATGGCCGTGAAGCGTCGTATTCAGCCAGGTGATAAAATGGCAGGACGTCATGGAAACAAGGGTGTTATTTCCATGATCGTACCGGTTGAGGACATGCCTTATATGGAGGATGGTACACAGGTTGATATCGTACTGAATCCGCTAGGCGTTCCGTCACGTATGAACGTAGGGCAGATCCTGGAATGTCATCTGGGTTGGGCAGCCAAGGGGCTGGGTATCAAGATTGGCAAGATGCTGGAAGCGCAGTCCAATATCAAGGAGATAAGAGATTTCCTTGACAAGATCTATAACAATAGTGGCAAGCAGGAAGATCTGGACAGTTTCAGCGATGATGAAATCATTGAACTATGTCGAAACCTCGTCGGTGGTGTGCCGATGGCAACGCCAGTATTTGATGGTTGCAGTGAAGAAGAATTACGTTACATGCTGCGCCTTGCCGACCTGCCTGAAACCGGACAGACGAAAGTCTATGATGGTCGAACTGGCAAGTCCTTTGAGCGTCCCGTTACCATAGGCTTTATGCACATGCTTAAACTGAATCATCTGGTTGATGACAAGATGCATGCGCGTTCAACTGGTCCGTATAGTCTGGTGACACAGCAGCCACTGGGTGGTAAAGCCCAGTTTGGTGGCCAGCGCTTTGGAGAAATGGAAGTCTGGGCATTAGAAGCCTATGGTGCTACCTATACACTCCAGGAAATGTTGACGGTCAAATCTGATGATGTGAATGGTCGAACCAAAATGTATAAAAACATTGTTGATGGTAACCATCACATGGAGGCAGGTATGCCCGAATCATTTAACGTACTGGTTAAAGAGATTCGTTCGCTCGGTATCAATATTGAATTGGCTCAGGATTAATCCTGGGCTAATGCTCAGTAAACGCTCTAGCAGGCAGGAGAAGACATGAAAGACCTACTCAATCTCGTAAAATTACAGGGAAATGTAGAGGACTTTGAAGCGATAAAAATCGGACTGGCATCCCCCGATATGATTCGTTCGTGGTCCTATGGTGAGGTCAAGAAACCGGAAACCATTAACTATCGAACGTTCAAACCTGAGCGTGACGGCCTTTTCTGTGCCAAGATATTCGGTCCGGTAAAGGATTACGAATGCCTTTGTGGTAAATACAAACGACTCAAGCACCGCGGTGTAGTCTGTGAAAAATGCGGCGTCGAAGTGACTCTGGCCAAAGTACGACGTGATCGTATGGGTCATATTGAGCTGGCCAGCCCGGTGGCCCATATCTGGTTCCTGAAATCACTGCCTTCGCGTATCGGTTTATTGCTGGATATGACGCTGCGTGATATCGAACGCGTGCTTTATTTCGAAGCTTTTGTTGTTGTCGATCCCGGCATGACTACGCTCGAGAAAGGGCAGTTGTTATCCGATGAAGCCTATCTGGAAGCGATTGAGGAACATGGCGATGAATTTGATGCGCGCATGGGTGCCGAAGCGGTGTTGGAGCTGCTGCGTTCCATTAAACTGAAGGAACAGGCGGTCAGTTTGCGTGAGGAAATAACAGCGACCAATTCCGAAACCAAGCTCAAGCGACTTACCAAACGTTCCAAGCTGGTTGAATCATTTATCGAGTCTGGCAACAAGCCTGAGTGGATGATCCTGAGTGTATTGCCGGTATTGCCACCCGATTTGCGTCCCCTGGTGCCGCTGGATGGCGGCCGTTTTGCGACTTCTGATCTGAATGACCTCTATCGTCGCGTCATTAACAGAAACAATCGACTGAAGCGACTGTTGGAGTTAAATGCGCCCGATATCATCGTCCGTAATGAAAAGCGAATGTTGCAGGAATCGGTTGATGCACTGTTGGATAATGGCCGTCGTGGCCGTGCCATTACGGGCACTAACAAGCGCCCGCTGAAATCGCTGGCCGACATGATCAAGGGCAAGCAAGGTCGCTTCCGTCAGAACCTGCTGGGCAAGCGCGTCGATTATTCGGGTCGTTCTGTTATCGTGGTCGGCCCAACCCTCAGGCTGCATCAATGTGGATTGCCGAAAAAAATGGCATTGGAGTTATTCAAGCCATTTATCTTCAACAAGCTGCAATTGCGCGGACTGGCCACCACCATCAAGGCGGCTAAAAAACTGGTTGAGCGTGAAGGTGCTGAAGTCTGGGATATTCTCGAAGATGTTATTCGCGAACATCCAGTCATGCTCAATCGTGCGCCAACCCTGCATCGACTCGGCATACAGGCGTTTGAGCCCGTACTGATCGAAGGTAAGGCGATTCGTCTGCATCCCCTGGTTTGCTCTGCATTCAACGCGGATTTCGATGGCGACCAGATGGCTGTACATGTGCCCTTATCTATTGAGGCGCAACTGGAAGCACGCACGCTGATGATGTCGACCAATAACGTATTGTCACCGGCCAATGGCGAGCCCATTATCGTTCCTTCCCAGGACGTGGTACTGGGGTTGTACTACATGACGCGTGAGCGCGTGAATGCCAAGGGTGAAGGCATGATCTTTGCTGATACCACGGAAGTTCATCGCGCCTATGAAGGCAATATGGTTAACCTGAATGCCAGCATCAAGGTGCGTATACAGGAATCCGTAGTGGATGATGAAGGCGAGATGCTGTCCTCTAGTCGCATTGTTGATACCACAGTCGGCCGCGCGCTGATGTACGAAATTATTCCTGAAGGACTCTCCTTCGACCTTATTAATGATGACATGAGCAAGAAAGCAATCTCACGATTGATTAATGTTTGTTATCGTCGTCTGGGTCTGAAAACTACTGTTATTTTTGCAGACCAGTTGATGTACATGGGTTTCCAGTATTCAACCCGCGCAGGTGTTTCTATCTGCTCTAATGACATGGTGGTTCCTGAAGAAAAGGCTTCAATACTGGCCAAGGCCGAAGATGAAGTGAAGGAAATCCAGGATCAGTACGAGTCTGGTCTCGTTACCCAGGGCGAACGCTACAACAAGGTTATCGATATCTGGTCGCACACCAATGACCAGATTTCCAAGGCCATGATGGATAAATTGGGCACAGAAAAAGTCCTGAATTCAGAAGGCAAGGAAGTGAATCAGAGCTCTTTCAACTCTATCTATATGATGGCGGATTCCGGCGCTCGTGGTAGCCCGGCACAGATTCGCCAGCTGGCAGGTATGCGTGGACTGATGGCGAAGCCTGATGGTTCCATTATCGAAACACCCATTACGGCCAACTTCCGTGAAGGTCTGAATGTTATTCAGTACTTTATTTCCACACATGGTGCTCGTAAGGGTCTGGCCGATACTGCATTGAAGACGGCAAACTCAGGTTACCTGACACGTCGACTGGTGGATGTAGCTCAGGATCTGGTGGTCACTGAGGAAGATTGCGGAACGACCGGCTCACTGAAAATTACCCCGGTCGTTGAAGGTGGTGATGTGATTGAATCACTGAGTGATCGAGTACTGGGTCGAGTAGTCAGTGAAGACATTTTTTATCCGGATTCAAATAAAGTCGCTATTGCTGCCGGTACTCTGCTGGATGAGCGCATGGTAGCCAAGCTGGAAGAAATGAGCGTCGACCAGTTGATGGTCAGATCACCGATTCTGTGTGAAACTCGTCATGGCGTTTGTGCGCAATGTTACGGTCGTGATTTGGCGCGTGGACACCGCATAAATATCGGAGAGTCTGTCGGCGTGGTGGCTGCGCAATCCATCGGTGAGCCAGGTACCCAGTTGACCATGCGTACTTTCCATATCGGTGGCGCGGCATCTCGTGCGGCTTCGGTGAATAATATCGAAGTCAAATCCAATGGTAGCATCAAGCTACACAACCTCAAGACCGTTAAGAATCGTGATGGCCATTATGTGGCTATTTCGCGCTCAGGTGAATTGACGATACAGGATGACCATGGTCGTGAGCGTGAACGTTACAAGGTGGTCTATGGTTCCATTATCAGTGCTGATGATGGTGCTGAAGTTGTGGCCGGCCAGGTGGTTGCCAACTGGGATCCACATACCCATCCTATCGTTACCGAGGTAGCGGGAACACTGAAATTTATCGACTTTATCGAAGGCGTCAGTGTGAATACACGTTCCGATGAAATTACCGGATTGTCCAGTCTGACCGTATCTGATCCAAAAACGCGTGGTTCGGCTGGTAAAGACCTGCGCCCAATGGTGAAATTGGTGGATGAAGAGGGTAATGATGTCTTCATTCCCGGTACTGAAATTCCGGCACAGTATGCATTGCCAGCCGGCGCGATTGTCAGCGTGGATGACAACACAGCGGTAAAAGTGGGCGATGTGCTGGCACGTATCCCGCAGGAATCATCGAAAACACGTGATATCACCGGTGGTTTACCACGCGTTGCCGACCTGTTCGAAGCGCGTAAGCCAAAAGACCCCTGTATCATGGCTGAACATTCCGGTACTGTCAGTTTTGGTAAAGAAACCAAAGGTAAACAAAGGTTTGTCATCACTGATGAAAATGGCGATCAACATGAGGAGCTGATTCACAAATGGCGACATGTCACCATATTTGAAGGTGAGCATGTAGAGCGTGGGGAAATAGTGGTTGAAGGCGAGCCTGATCCACACGATATCCTCAGGCTTCTGGGTATCACTACGCTGGCTGACTACCTGGTCAAGGAAATCCAGGATGTATACCGCTTGCAGGGTGTAAAAATCAATGACAAGCATATCGAAGTCATATCTCGTCAGATGATGAAGAAGGTCGAGATCAAGCATCCCGGCGATTCCAATTATCTGAAGGGTGAGCAACTCGAGCGATTTGGCGTTCTCGAGGTCAACGAAAAGTTGATCAAGGAAGGCAAGCAGCCGGCCCTGGTTGAGCCATTATTGTTAGGTATTACCAAGGCATCACTGGCCACCGAGTCATTTATCTCAGCCGCTTCATTCCAGGAAACAACCCGTGTCCTGACCGATGCAGCCGTACGTGGTTTGAGCGATGATCTCCGTGGTCTGAAGGAAAATGTCATCGTTGGTCGACTGATTCCATCAGGAACTGGCCTGGCCTATCATGAAGAACGCCGTCGTCGACGTGCCAAGGTAGAGCAGCCTGAGGCAATGATTGATACCGCGGAACTGATGCCGGCAAGTGGTGATATCGCTGATGATGTCGCGACCATAGACTCTGAAAGCTAGCAAGCCGGAGGGTGTCTGTGGCCATAAATCAGCCCTGAATTGACATAATTCAGGGCTTTTTTTATTGCGCCGGGTCTAGGTTGGTGGTTTTTAAGGCAAGACGGCAAAAATAATAAAAAATAGCGAATATCCCCTTGACATAGGCATCCCTAAACTCTAATATTCCTCGGCTCTGGCAGGTCAGATTAGTCTCTGGTCTGTCTTTTGTTTTTTTAGCAACAATTTTGAAGTCGGAGCACGGTTTTAATGGCTACAATCAATCAGTTGGTGCGCAAGCCACGTTCGCGTAAAATAGAGAAGAGTAAGGTTCCAGCGCTGGAAAGTTGCCCACAAAAGCGCGGTGTATGCACACGTGTATACACAACCACACCGAAAAAGCCTAACTCGGCCATGCGTAAAGTAGCTCGCGTTCGCCTGACTAACGGCTTTGAAGTGACCAGTTATATAGGTGGTGAAGGCCACAACCTGCAAGAGCACTCGGTGGTGTTGTTGCGAGGTGGTCGTGTCAAGGATTTGCCAGGTGTGCGTTATCACATCGTTCGAGGCAGTCTGGATACTTCCGGTGTTGATGCGAGAAGGCGTGGTCGTTCTAAATACGGCGCCAAACGTCCTAAGAGTTAATGAATCAAGATTCATAGAGAGATTTGAGAGACCATGTCCAGAAGAAGAGAAAGCGGAAAACGAAGCATTCTTCCTGATCCAAAATTTGGCAGCCTGATGCTGGCCAAGTTTGTTAATATGATCATGGTTGATGGCAAAAAATCAACAGCAGAAAAGATTGTTTATACTGCGCTGGAATCCATTGCTGAAAAGAGCAAGGCTGATTCGGTTGAAGTTTTCCAGAAAGCACTGGACAACATTAGTCCTCATGTTGAAGTTAAGTCACGCAGGGTAGGTGGTGCTACTTATCAGGTGCCTATCGAAGTCAGGGCTGAGCGACGTCAGGCGCTGGCTATGCGTTGGATGATCGAAGCATCACGTAAGCGTGGAGAAAAGTCCATGGCGCGGCGCCTGGCTGGTGAAGTGGTTGATGCTGCGGAAAGTCGTGGTTCTGCTGTCAAGAAGAGAGAAGACACGCATCGCATGGCTGAAGCAAACAAAGCTTTTGCTCACTACCGTTGGTAAGCTTGCAGGGCTACAGGTTTTGATGAGGTGGCACGTACAACTTCCATAGATCGATACCGTAATATAGGTATCATGGCGCACATTGATGCCGGGAAGACAACGACGACAGAGCGAGTCCTTTTTTATACAGGAGTCTCGCACAAGATTGGAGAGGTTCATGATGGCGCAGCCACTATGGACTGGATGGAACAGGAGCAAGAGCGCGGAATAACGATTACTTCTGCAGCCACGACCTGTTTCTGGAAAGGCATGGATCAGCAGTTCAAGGAACATCGTATTAATATTATTGATACGCCTGGACATGTTGATTTCACCATTGAAGTAGAACGATCCTTGCGGGTGCTCGATGGCGCCTGCGCTGTTTTTTGCGCGGTAGGCGGTGTTGAGCCGCAGTCAGAAACAGTCTGGCGTCAGGCAGCTCGCTACGAAGTACCGAGAATGGCCTTCGTCAACAAGATGGATCGATCAGGCGCAAATTTTTTGCGCGTGGTAGAACAGATAAAAGATCGCCTCGGAAGCACTCCGGTGCCAATGCAAATGAATATTGGCACTGAAGAAGCATTTGAGGGTGTAGTTGACCTGGTGAGAATGCGGGCCATCTACTGGAACGAAGAAGATCGGGGTGTGACTTATGAAGCCCGCGATATTCCGGAAGCCTTGCTTGACCAGTGTCGCGAACTACGTGAGCAGATGGTCGAAGCGGCTGCCGAAGCAACTGAAGAGTTGATGGATAAATACCTTGAGCAGGGTGAGCTCTCGGAAGACGAAATTCGTGAAGGTATTCGTCTGCGTACATTGAGTAATGAAGTGGTGCCATGTTTCTGTGGCTCTGCATTCAAAAACAAAGGTGTGCAGGCTATGTTGGATGCAGTAATTGACTACATGCCTTCACCGCTGGATGTTCCAGCCATTAAGGGTGTCCTTGATGACAAGGATGAAACGGAAGGCGAGCGCCATTCATCAGATGATGAGCCGTTTGCAGCACTGGCCTTCAAGATAGCAACGGATCCATTTGTTGGAACCTTGACTTTCTTCCGGGTCTATTCTGGCGTGATTAGTTCCGGCGACTCGGTTTATAACCCGGTCAAGGGTAAAAAAGAGCGCATTGGGCGTATTGTGCAGATGCATGCCAATAGCCGTGAAGAGATTAAAGAAGTACGCGCTGGTGATATAGCAGCGGCGGTTGGTTTAAAAGACGTGACTACAGGTGAGACATTATGTGACCTGAATAATATTATCACGTTGGAGCGCATGGAATTTCCGGATCCGGTTATTTCGATTGCCATTGAACCAAGAACCAAGAGTGACCAGGAAAAGATGGGGGTCGCTCTGTCCAAGTTGGCACAGGAAGATCCGTCTTTTCGAGTGCATACGGATGAAGAATCCGGGCAAACCATCATTTCCGGGATGGGCGAGCTACACCTGGAAATTATTGTCGACCGGATGAAGCGTGAATTTAGTGTTGAAGCGAATGTAGGTAAGCCGCAAGTAGCATACCGGGAAACGATTCGTTCAACCGTAGAACAGGAAGGCAAGTTCATCAGGCAGTCAGGTGGACGAGGTCAATACGGCCACGTTTGGTTGAAGATAGAGCCGCAGGAGCCGGGAAGCGGTTACGAATTTGTTAATGGCATTGTCGGCGGGGTCGTACCTCGTGAGTATGTGCCAGCAGTAGATAAAGGTATTCAAGAACAGATGCAGAGTGGTGTTCTAGCGGGATACCCGGTTGTTGATGTAAAAGTCACTCTGTATGACGGTTCTTATCATGATGTGGACTCGAACGAAATGGCATTTAAAATTGCCGGATCCATGGGTTTCAGAGACGGGGTTACACAAGCAAGCCCTGTTTTACTTGAGCCGATCATGAGCGTTGAAGTGGTGACACCTGAAGATTATATGGGTGATGTCATGGGAGACCTGAATCGACGACGAGGTCTTGTGCAGGGGATGGATGATAGTCCGGCTGGCAAGATTATTCGTGCCGAGATTCCATTGTCTGAAATGTTTGGTTATGCCACTGACTTGCGATCAGCAACCCAGGGCCGAGCCACTTATTCGATGGAATTTGAAAAGTATAGTGAGGCTCCTGCCAGTGTGGTAGCAGCTGTGACGAAATCGTTTTAATAGTACTAACTTTATAGAACATAAGAGGTAGCGCGCCGTGTCTAAGGAAAAATTTGAACGTAACAAGCCACACGTTAACGTGGGAACGATTGGTCACGTAGACCATGGAAAGACGACGTTAACAGCCGCGATTACCAAGGTAATGGCAGAGGCCTCAGGCGGAGAAGTTAAAGCCTTTGACGAAATCGATAACGCGCCTGAAGAAAGAGAGCGCGGCATTACGATTGCAACCTCACACGTTGAATATGAATCTGCGAACCGCCACTACGCGCACGTAGACTGCCCGGGCCATGCTGACTACGTCAAGAACATGATCACCGGAGCGGCACAGATGGATGGCGCGATCCTGGTGGTGAGCGCAGCCGATGGCCCGATGCCACAAACACGTGAGCACATTCTGCTGTCACGCCAGGTAGGCGTACCTTATATACTGGTCTTCATGAACAAGGCCGACATGGTGGACGACGCTGAGCTGCTGGAACTGGTTGAAATGGAAATTCGTGAGCTGCTCGACAGCTATGACTTCCCGGGTGACGACACCCCGATCATCATCGGTTCCGCGCTGAAAGCGCTGGAAGGTGATACATCCGATATTGGCGCACCCGCGATCATGAAGCTGGTAGCAGCGATGGATGATTACATCCCTGAGCCCGAGCGTGCCGTGGATGGTGACTTCCTGATGCCGGTAGAAGATGTTTTCTCTATTTCCGGTCGTGGTACTGTAGTGACCGGTCGTATCGAGCGTGGCATCGTCCACGTCGGTGATGAAATTGAGATTGTCGGTGTCAAGGATACCGCCAAATCCACTTGTACCGGAGTAGAGATGTTCCGCAAACTGCTGGACGAAGGTCGCGCAGGGGACAACGTTGGCGTACTACTGCGTGGCACCAAGCGTGAAGAAGTGGAGCGTGGTCAGGTACTGGCGAAGCCTGGATCGATCACCCCGCACACCAAGTTTGAGTGTGAAGTATACGTACTGGGTAAAGAAGAAGGCGGTCGTCATACCCCGTTCTTCAATGGTTATCGTCCACAGTTTTACTTCCGTACCACGGACGTGACCGGTGCCTGTGATTTACCGGAAGGTATCGAGATGGTCATGCCGGGTGATAACGTGCAGATGGTGGTGACACTGATTGCGCCGATTGCGATGGAAGATGGTCTGCGGTTTGCGATTCGTGAAGGCGGTCGTACTGTAGGCGCCGGTGTTGTAGCTAAAATAATCGAGTAAACGACTATGTCCAAGCAAAGAATACGTATCCGACTGAAGGCTTTTGATCATCGACTGATTGACAAGTCTGCTGTAGAAATAGCAGAGACTGCCAAGCGCACAGGTGCTCAGGTTCGTGGTCCTATCCCACTGCCGACGAAGAAGGAGCGTTTTACAATCCTGATTTCGCCGCATGTCAACAAGGATGCGCGCGACCAGTATGAACTGCGTACGCACAAGCGTCTGATGGACATTGTTGATCCAACAGACAAGACGGTTGATGCGCTGATGAAGCTGGATCTGGCCGCTGGCGTAGATGTACAGATTAAACTGAATTGATTGCGAAAGAAGCAACTGGGGTTTGGTAATGACTATTAGTGTAGTAGGTCGAAAAGCAGGTATGACACGCGTCTTCACAGAAGCGGGTGAGTCTATCCCTGTGACAGTGATTGAGGTTGAGCCTAACCGGGTGACACAACTGAAGGCGGATGAGACTGATGGTTATCGTTCGATTCAAGTGACTGTAGGTCAGCGCAAGGCATCACGTGTCAATAAAGCGGCTGCCGGACACTTTGCCAAGGCAGGTGTTGAAGCAGGACGTGGACTCTGGGAGTCGCGTCTGGACGATGGCGAAGGCGAAGGCATTGAAGTGGGTTCAGAGATCAAGGTTGATGTCTTTGAAGAAGGTCAGATTGTTGATGTGACTGGGACCTCGATTGGTAAGGGTTTTGCTGGTGGTGTTAAGCGTCATCATTTCCACATGCAGGATGCGACTCATGGTAACTCATTGTCACATCGTGCATCGGGTTCTATTGGTCAAAACCAGACGCCTGGACGTGTATTTAAGGGTAAGAAAATGGCTGGTCACCTGGGTAATGTGCGCCGCACCATCCAGAACCTTGAAGTTGTCCGTGTTGATGCCGAGCGTAACCTGTTATTAATTAAAGGTGCAGTGCCTGGTTCCAAAGGTGGCGATGTAATTATTCGCCCCGCTGTAAAAGCTTGATAGGAATAGATGATGGATCTACAAATGCAAAATGCCAAAGGTAACGCGAAACTAACAGTTTCTGATGCTGCATTTGGCCGTGAGTTTAATGAAGGCCTGGTTCATCAAGCAGTAGTGGGTTATCTCGCTACGGCAAGAGCAGGAACACGTGGCCATAAGAGTCGTTCTACGGCTAGCGGTGGCGGAATAAAACCTTGGCGACAAAAGGGGACAGGACGCGCGCGTTCTGGTACAATTCGCAGCCCAATCTGGAAAGGCGGCGGTAAAACCTTTGCAATCAGTGGTGGCCAGGATCATTCGGTCAAGCTGAACAAGAAAATGTACCGCGCAGCAATGCAGTCCATCCTTTCTGAGTTGGTCAGGCAAGAACGCCTGGTAGTAATTGAAGATTTAACGTTGGATACACCAAAGACCAAGGACCTGCTGGCAAAAATGTCTGTTTTAGGCGTAGGTGAAAAGGCTTTGATTGTGACAGAGTCAGATAACCTGAATCTGTTTTTAGCAGCACGAAACTTGCCCTATGTGGAAGTTGAAGATGTGGCCGGGTTAAATCCTGTCAATCTTGTCGGCGCCGAGCAAGTTATCATGACAGAAGCTGCGATCAAGCGTGTAGAGGAGTTACTGGGATGAGCCAGGAAAGACTGATGAAAGTATTGTTAGCACCGCACGTTTCTGAAAAGACAACGCGGGTTGCTGATCAGGCTAACCAGGTTGTATTCAAGGTTTTGCCGGATGCTACTAAGATTGAAATTAAAAAAGCAGTCGAATTGCTTTTTGAAGTGCAAGTATCTTCAGTGCAAGTGTCCAATATGAAGGGCAAACTAAAACGTTTTGGCCAAAGCATCGGACGTAGAAAAAGCTGGAAAAAAGCCTACGTTACTTTAGCAGAAGGTCAGGATATAGATTTTATTGGCGGCGATACTGCTTAATAAACTGGATTAAATGAATCGAATTTTGGTTGTAAGATCATGGCGATAGTAAAAGTTAAACCGACATCACCTGGCCGACGTGGCTTGGTAAAAATTGTCTCCCCGCATTTGCATAAGGGTGAGCCGCATGAGCCATTGCTTGAGAAAAAGAGCAAAAATGGCGGTCGTAATAATTACGGCAGAATCACGGTTCGTCATCATGGTGGTGGGCACAAGCAGCGTTATCGCATAATCGATTTCAAACGCGACAAGACAGGTATTCCTGCGGTCGTTGAAACGATAGAGTATGACCCGAACAGAACAGCACATATCGCGCTTGTACTGTATGCCGATGGTGAGCGTCGATATATTATCGCTCCCAAAGGTTTGCGTTCCGGCGATCAAATTATGTCTGGCGTTGATGCGGCAATTAAAGCGGGTAATGCCTTACCTATGCGTAATATTCCTGTTGGAACAACCGTGCATAATATTGAAATGAAGCCTGGCAAAGGCGGCCAGATTGCACGAAGTGCAGGCACCTCGGCGCAAATCGTAGCCAGAGAAGGAGCGTATGTCACACTCAGACTGCGTTCAACTGAAATGAGAAAAGTATTATCAGACTGTATGGCCACTATTGGTGAAGTCAGTAATGACGAGCACAGTTTGCGCAAGTTGGGTAAGGCTGGTGCATCACGCTGGCGTGGTATCAAGCCGACAGTTCGTGGTGTTGCCATGAACCCGGTTGATCATCCGCATGGTGGTGGTGAAGGCCGTACCTCTGGTGGGCGTCATCCCGTATCTCCATGGGGAACGCCAACAAAAGGTTATAAAACTCGTAAGAACAAGCGTACTAGTCGCTTGATCGTACGCCGTCGGACTAAAAAGTAAGGACTGAGGTGTAAACTGTGCCACGTTCAGTAAGAAAAGGTCCATTTGTTGATCTGCATTTAATCAAAAAGGTAGATGAGGCAAAGGCCACAAATAGCAAAAAACCGATCAAGACATGGTCAAGAAGATCCATGGTATTGCCTGATATGGTGGGTTTAACCATCGCTGTACATAATGGCCGTCAACACGTGCCAGTGCTGATTTCAGACAACATGGTTGGCCACAAACTCGGCGAATTCTCGGCAACCCGGACTTTTAAGGGTCATGCCGGTGATCGTAAAGCCAGGTAACGGAGTGTTGAAATGACATCAGCAAAGCTAACAAATGCAAAAATTTCGGCACAAAAAGTCCGCCTCGTGGCTGATCAGGTGCGAACCATGCCGGTAGAGCGCGCGCTGGATTTACTGACTTTCAGTAATAAAAAAGCTGCAGCCCTGGTAAAGAAAGTGCTGGAATCTGCCATCGCCAATGCCGAGCATAATGACGGTGCTGATATTGACGAGCTGAAAGTTAAAACAATTTATGTGGACGAAGGTCCTACCCAGAAGCGCTGGAGAGCCAGAGCCAAGGGTCGTGGTAACAGAATTCTGAAACGCACCAGTCACATTACCGTGACTGTGGCTGACTCGTAATAGGAGCAGACCGTAATGGGTCAAAAAGTACATCCAACTGGTATTCGACTAGGTATATCAAAAGACTGGACAGCACGCTGGTACGCTGGATCAGATACATTTGCAGATACCCTGGAACAAGACCTGAGAGTTCGCGAGTATCTTAAAAAGAGGCTGTCACAGGCTTCAGTGAGTCGTATTCAAATTGAACGACCAGCTCGTAGTGCACGTGTCACTATCTTTACTGCCAGACCAGGAATGGTTATTGGTAAGAAAGGTGAAGATATTGAGAAACTGCGTAACGAATTGATCAAGATGATGGAAGTACCTGTTACGGTCAATATTGAAGAAATACGCAAGCCTGAGCTCGATGCACTGTTGGTGGCTGAGAGCGTTGCGCAGCAACTGGAACGTAGAATCATGTTTCGACGTGCCATGAAGCGAGCCGTTCAAAATGCGATGAGACTGGGTGCCCTGGGTATCAAGATCAATGTCTCTGGTCGTCTGAATGGTGCAGAAATCGCACGTGCCGAGTGGTACCGCGAAGGTCGAGTACCACTGCATACACTGCGTGCTGATATTGATTATGGTACGGCCGAGGCGAACACAACCTACGGTATAATTGGAATCAAGGTTTGGATCTTTAAAGGTGAAGTATTTGAAGATGCCGAAGCAGAAGCTGACAGTCAAGCAGCAACAGCCAGCTAACGGAGTTCTGGATAATGTTACAACCAAAGAGAACAAAGTTTCGTAAACAAATGAAAGGTCGCAATCGTGGCCTGGCCCAGGCTGGCAACAAAGTCAGTTTTGGTGAGTACGGACTTAAAGCGGCCGAGCGTGGACGTATCACTGCTCGCCAGATTGAGGCTGCACGTCGTGCACTAACACGTCACATTAAACGTGGCGGTAAAGTATGGATTCGTTTGTTTCCAGACAAGCCCATCACCAAAAAGCCTCTTGAAGTACGTCAAGGTAAGGGTAAGGGTAACGTAGAATACTGGGTGTCATTAGTGCAGCCGGGTTCGATGTTGTATGAGATGGAAGGTGTTTCAGAGGAAATTGCACGTGAAGCATTTCGTCTGGCGAGTGCGAAGCTGCCCATCAAGACTATTTTTGTAAGTCGGACGGTGATGTAATGAAAGCGAACGATCTTCGTCAGAAAAATGAACAGGATTTATCCAAAGAACTGGATGGCTTGTTGCGCGAGCAGTTTAACCTGAGAATGCAGCAGGGTACCGGACAGTTGACAAGACCTGATCAAATGAAAAAAGTGCGCCGTAATATTGCCCGCATTAAAACTGTATTAAATGAAAAAGTCCCGTACAGGTGACGCGTCATGAGTGAAGCTGCCCAGGTAGAAAAAAATGCACGTACCATTTCCGGTCGCGTCGTGAGTACTAAAATGGACAAGACGATTACTGTCCTGGTTGAGCGTAAGGTAAAACATCCTATTTATGGAAAGTTTATCCGGCGTTCTACCAAGATCCATGCGCATGATGAAAATAATGTGTGTAATGAAGGCGATAACGTTGTTATTGAGCAGTGTCGTCCTGTATCAAAATCCAAAAGCTGGAATTTGGTAAAAGTAGTCAATTAACAAACAACAGGTTGTCGCTCACTGACGGTGAGTAACAGCGAATTTTTAATTTAAGTATTTGGAAGTTAGCCATGATACAGATGCAAACAGTGCTTGATGCGGCGGATAATAGTGGTGCTCGCCGTGTACAGTGCATTAAGGTACTGGGAGGCTCGCACAGACGCTATGCCGGGATTGGTGACATTATTAAGGTCAGTATCAAGGAAGCTATTCCGCGTGGTAAAGTCAAAAAGGGTGAGGTTTATAACGCCATAGTCGTACGTACGCGTAAAGGCGTGCGTCGTGCAGATGGTTCACTGATCCGTTTTGATGGAAATGCAGCTGTTTTACTTAATGCGAACCTGCAGCCTATTGGCACTCGTATCTTTGGCCCTGTAACACGTGAGTTGCGTGGTGAGAAATTTATGAAAATAATCTCACTGGCACCTGAAGTGCTTTAATCGGAGACTGGATTATGCGCAAAATTAAAAAGGGTGATGAGGTAGTAGTAACTACTGGTAAAGACAAAGGTCGACGTGGCACTGTTAGTAGTGTGCTGGCTGACGGTCGAGTGATCGTTGAGAATGTTAATGTTGTCAAAAAACACGTGAAAGCCAATCCCAATGCCGGGGTTGCTGGTGGAATTGTTGACAAAGTGATGCCTATCAATGGTTCCAATGTCATGCTGTATAATCCAGCCATTGATAAAGGCGACAAAGTTGGCTTCAAGTTCCTAGAAGATGGCAGAAAAGTTCGTTATTTCAAGTCGAATGACGAAGTGATTGATGCGTAAGGGTTGATGTAACGATGGCTAGATTGCAAGAATTATATAAAACAACTTTAGTTGACCAGTTAAAAGATGAGCTGGGCCTGAAGAATGTAATGGAAGTGCCCAAGATCACCAAGATCACTATTAATATGGGTGTGGGTGAGGCTCTGGCTGACAAGAAAGTACTTGAGCATGCTGTTAGTGACATGGAAAAAATTTCCGCCCAAAAGGCAGTCATTACCAAAGCACGTAAATCCATTGCGGGTTTTAAGTTACGTGAAGACTGGCCAGTGGGTTGCAAGGTAACGCTGAGACGGGAACGCATGTATGAGTTTCTGGATAGATTAATCAGCATCGCCATACCACGAATTCGAGATTTTCGTGGTTTGAATCCAAAGAGCTTCGATAGCAATGGCAATTTCAGCATGGGAACCGATGAACAGATCATTTTCCCGGAAATTGACTATGACAAAATTGACACGTTAAGAGGGTTGGATATTACTATCACAACCACTGCACGTAACGCGGATGAAGGAAGAGCCTTGTTAAAGGCGTTTAACTTCCCTTTTAAAGGCTGAGGATATTTGAATGGCTAAGACAAGTATGATCAATCGCGAAAACAAGCGAACTCAAACTGTTAAAAAATATGCAGCCAAGAGAGAAGCGTTGAGAGCGATTATTAAAAGTGCGGCATCCAGCTACGAAGAAATAACAGCGGCTGTCAATAAATTACAGGCATTGCCAAGAGATGCCAGTCCATGCAGAGGGCGTAATCGCTGCAGACTGACAGGCAGACCACATGGTTTTTACCGTAAGTTTGGTTTGTCACGTAACAAACTTAGAGAAGCGGCAATGCGCGGAGATGTACCCGGCCTGCGCAAGGCTAGTTGGTAGGAATTTAACAGGATCTTATTTAGGAAGTATCTGATATGAGTATGACTGATCCCATTGCAGATTTGCTGACCCGTGTAAGAAATGGGCAAACTGCTAGTAAGGCAGAGGTTTCCATGCCTTCTTCCAAGGTTAAGGTTGAAATTGCAAAAGTATTGAAGGACGAAGGTTACGTCGATAGTTATGCAGTTAATGACGTAGAAGGTAAAGCAAACCTGGTTATCCAGTTGCGCTATTACCAGGGCAAGCCTGTAATTGACAAGATCAAACGCGTCAGCAGGCCTGGATTACGTATCTTTAAAGGTAAAGGTGAGTTACCCAAGGTTAATGGTGGATTGGGTATTGCTATTATTTCTACCTCTAAGGGTGTTATGACAGATCAGGCAGCACGCACCGCCGGCGAGGGTGGTGAAGTACTCTGCACGGTTTCGTAAGCGGGTGAATGGTAAATAAAGATGTCCAGAATTGCGAAGAATCCAATTAGTGTACCGAAGGGAGTTGAAATAAAACTCTCAGGTAAATCCGTAAACGTCAAAGGACCGAAAGGTCAGATGAATATGGAGTTGCACGGTAATGTTGAAATGTCCCATGAAGGTAGCGAACTGATTTTCAAGCCTAGTGGAGATCATAAATCTGGCTGGGCCATGTCCGGCACCATGCGTTCCCTGGTGAGTAACATGGTCACCGGCGTCAGTGAAGGTTTTGAGAAAAAACTGCAACTGGTAGGTGTTGGATATCGTGCACAGGCCAAAGGTAAGGTGCTGAATCTTGCGTTAGGTTTTTCACATCCTGTCGATTACGAAGTACCGGAAGGTATTACCATCGATACGCCAAGCCAGACTGAAGTCGTGGTAAGCGGATGTGATAAGCAGAAAGTAGGACAGGTTTCAGCAGAAATTCGTGCTTTCAGGCCACCTGAGCCTTACAAAGGCAAAGGTGTTAAATATGCGGATGAAACTATCATTCGTAAAGAAGCTAAGAAGAAGTAAGGTAAGGGTGTAAGTGATGGACAAGAAATCTGCACGAATCAGACGCTCACGCAAGTCCCGCAGCAAAATCAGGGAACTGGGTGCGGTACGTCTTTGTGTATATCGTACGCCACGCCATATCTATGCGCAGGTGATCTCGTCAACAGGTAGTGAAGTGCTCGCAAGCGCATCAACACTGGACAAGACCGTTCGCGCTGATGTTAAAAGCACAGGTAATGCAGATGCGGCGACGCAGGTAGGCAAGGCAATTGCTGAACGAGCAAAAGCAGCAGGCGTTACCAAAGTTGCATTCGATCGTTCCGGTTTTAAATATCATGGTCGAATTAAGGCCTTGGCAGATGCAGCGCGTGAAAACGGGCTAGAGTTTTAAGGGTAAATTGTATGTCAGTAGCTGAAAATACAAGTTCAGGTGATGGATTATTAGAGAAACTGGTTGCCGTTAATCGTGTAGCAAAAGTTGTCAAGGGTGGTCGTATATTCGGCTTTACTGCCCTGACAGTGGTTGGCGATGGAAACGGTAAGATTGGCTTTGGCTACGGAAAGGCACGTGAAGTTCCTGTGGCTATCCAGAAGGCGATGGAAAAGGCACGTAAGAATATGAGGCAGGTCGCATTGAATAGCGGCACGCTGCAATATGATATTACATCCCGGCACGGCGCCAGTAAGGTCTTTATGAAGCCGGCCTCTGAAGGTACCGGTATTATCGCAGGTGGCGCGATGCGTGCTGTTTTTGAGGTGGTAGGTGTGCATAACGTACTTGCCAAATGTATTGGATCACGTAATCCGAATAACGTTGTGCGTGCAACTATTCGTGGATTGACCGAAATGGCCTCTCCAGAAAGTGTTGCTGCTAAACGCGGTAAAAGTGTTAAAGATATCGTGAGTTAAACCATGGCTGAGCAAAAAATAAAAGTAACATTGGTTAAAAGCATGCATGGGCGCATCAAAAGCCACCAGGCTTGTGTCAGAGGTCTTGGTCTACGGAAAATTCGTCAGTCTGTAATGGTTGATGGAACACCTGAGAATCGAGGCATGATTAACAAAGCCTACTATATGCTTAAGGTGGAGGAAGCCTGATATGCGTCTTAATACACTCAAGCCTGCTGAAGGCAGTAAAACTGATGCAAAACGCGTGGGCCGTGGAATGGGTTCAGGACTGGGTAAGACCTGTGGTCGTGGACACAAGGGTCAGAAGTCTCGATCCGGCGGTTTCTCCAAAGTCGGTTTTGAAGGCGGCCAGATGCCATTGCAAAGACGTTTACCTAAAATAGGTTTTCGTTCACGCAAAGCAAAACGTACAGACGAGATTCGCCTGTCTGAGTTACACCTGGTTGAAGGTGGTGTCATTGACATGTTGTCACTGACAAAAGCGAAACTGATTACAGATCGTATTGTTCGAGTCAAAATTATAGATTCTGGCAAGTTAGAACAGGCGGTTACGGTTAAAGGTGTGGCTGTCACTAAAGGTGCTCGAGCTGCGATAGAGGCTGCTGGCGGCAAGGTAGAAGATTAAGTTGGCTAAAGCAGGCGCTAATTTGCCAGGTGGACTTGGCGGTGCAACACAGGTAAAAGAACTGCGTAAGCGTTTGTTATTTGTATTGGGCGCATTGTTTGTATTTCGTGCCGGTACGTTTATAACCGTACCTGGCCTGAACCCGGTTGAGCTGGCCCAGCTGTTTGAGTCACAGCGAAATACCATTTTGGGAATGTTTAACATGTTCTCAGGTGGAGCGCTGGAGCGCTTGTCTATATTCGCGCTGGGTATTATGCCTTATATATCTGCATCCATTATTATGCAGTTATTGACGGTGGTGATTCCTTCTTTGGAAGCGATGAAAAAAGAAGGTGAAGCCGGTCGTAGAAAGATTACGCAATACACACGCTATGGCACGGTGGTGTTGGCTACTTTTCAGGCACTCGGCGTTGCTGTTGGCCTCAGTAGGCAGCCAGGGCTGGTCACTATAGATCCAGGTAGTTTTTACTTTACTACCGTTATTATTCTGGTGACAGGTACCATGTTCCTGATGTGGTTGGGAGAGCAGATTACCGAGCGTGGTATCGGCAATGGTATATCCATGCTGATTTTTGCCGGGATAATTGCCGGCCTGCCAAGCGCAATAGGTACAACGCTGGAACTGGCCAATACCGGCGAAATGAGTATTTTTATGGTGCTGATAATATTCATGCTAACCATAGCAGTCACGGCATTTGTAATTTTTGTCGAACGAGGTCAGCGCAGAATAACGGTTAATTACGCAAAGCGCATGCAGGGCCGTAAAATGTATGCGGCACAAAGCAGTCATTTGCCATTGAAGTTGAATATGTCAGGTGTTATTCCACCGATATTTGCTTCCAGTCTGATTTTGTTCCCTGCCACCATGGGTAAATGGGTGGGTGATAGCTCGGAAGGTATGCAGTGGTTAGGTGATTTCGCCCAGTTACTGTCACCTGGTCAGCCATTATATGTGCTTGTTTATGCCATGCTGATTATATTTTTCTGCTTTTTTTATACTGCGCTGGTATTTAATTCGCGTGAAACGGCAGAAAACCTCAAGAAATCTGGTGCATTTATACCGGGTATTCGTCCAGGTGAGCAGACAGCCAGGTATATTGATGGTGTTTTGTCCAAGCTGACTATGGCAGGTGCAATTTACATAACATCGGTGTGTTTATTGCCGGAGTTTTTGATTCTTTACTGGGATGTGCCATTTTACTTTGGTGGTACATCTTTGTTGATTATTGTTGTTGTCGTGATGGATTTCATGGCGCAAATGCAGGCCCATATGATGTCGCAGCAATACGAAGGGCTAATGAAAAAGGCCAATCTGAAGGGTTATGGTCGGTCAGGCCTGCAATAGATTAATTTTTAAAATCAAAGCGTTACCTGTGTTTCGCGGTTATTTTTAGTGGAGTAGGCAAATGAAAGTTCGCGCATCAGTCAAAAAAATGTGTCGTAACTGCAAGATTGTTCGTCGTAATGGTGTCGTGCGGGTAATCTGTAAAGAACCTCGCCATAAACAGCGCCAGGGTTAGACGAAGATTATTTATTTTTAGACAGTTTTAGGATATCATGTCGCGTTTGCCGGATTCGGATCCGGTTATTGCGTTTGTGCAAGAGGAAGATTTGAATGGCTCGTATATCAGGAATTAATATTCCAGACCATAAGCATGCAGTGATCTCACTGACATCAATCTACGGGATTGGCAGTACACGTGCCAAGGCTATTTGTGAGGCAACCGGTATCGGTACGTCGACAAAAATTGCTCAGCTGGATGAAGCTGATCTGGAAAAACTGCGTACTGAAATCGGCAAATACGTTGTTGAAGGTGATTTGCGTCGTGAAGTCACCATGAACATCAAACGATTGATGGATCTGGGTTGCTATCGAGGAATACGTCATCGTCGTGGATTGCCATTGCGTGGTCAGCGTACCAAGACCAATGCCCGTACACGGAAAGGGCCACGTAAGCCCATCAAGCGCTAGTCGTTTTATTTAGAATTTAAGTTTATTTAGGTAATTAGGATATGGCAAAGCCAGCAGCACGTAAAAAGAAGATTAATGTATCCGATGGGGTCGCCCATATACATGCTTCTTTTAACAATACTATAGTTACTATCACAGATCGTCAGGGTAATACGTTGTCCTGGGCGACCGCCGGTGGTTCTGGATTCCGAGGTTCTCGCAAGAGCACGCCGTTTGCAGCGCAGGTTGCTGCTGAGCGCGCCGGCAAGGTTGCTCAGGAATATGGAATGAAAAATGTCGAGGTGATGGTCAAGGGTCCGGGTCCCGGGCGTGAATCTGCAGTCAGAGCACTTAATGCGCTGGGCTTCAAAATCACTAACATTACCGATGTTACCCCCATTCCACATAATGGTTGTCGCCCACCTAAACGGCGCAGAGTTTAATTCTGGAGGTTATCAGTGGCTAGATATATTGGTCCAAAGTGCCGTTTGTGTCGTAGAGAAGGTACCAAACTGTTCTTGAAAGGAGAGAAATGTTTCTCCTCGAAATGTGCTATAGAAAATCGTCCTACTCCTCCTGGAGTACACGGTGCCCGGCGTACACGTCTGTCTGATTACGCGGTACAGTTGCGTGAGAAGCAGAAGTTACGTCGTACCTATGGTGTTCTGGAACGCAAATTCCGAACTTACTATAAGGAAGCCGCACGTTTGAAAGGTTCGACCGGTGAAAACCTGTTGCAACTGCTTGAAAGCCGTCTGGATAATGTCGTCTATCGTATGGGTTTCGCTGCATCCAGAGATGAAGCAAGACAGCTGGTTCGCCATAAAAGCATCGAAGTCAATGGCAGAAAAGTGAATGTACCTTCCTATCAGTTGCAAGGTGACGATGTTGTCTCTGTGACTGAAAATGGCCGTAAGCAAGGTCGAATTCAAGGTGCACTGGATATGTCCCAGCAGCGCGGTATTTCTGGCTGGATTGATGTTGATGCGAAGAAGATGACAGGGGTGTTTAAATCAGCACCAGAAAGAAGTGATCTTCCTTCAGATATCAATGAACATTTAGTTGTTGAACTTTACTCAAAATAAGTAATAGAGAGGGTAATCCATGCAGGGTTTCGTTACAGATTTGCTTAAGCCACGTGTGGTGGATGTACAGGTTACCGACGAGCGCAGAGCCAAGGTCACGTTGGAGCCTTTGGAACGCGGTTTTGGTCATACTTTAGGTAATGCCTTGCGCAGGATCCTGTTATCTTCTCTCCCTGGTTGTGCTGTTGTAGAGGCACAAATTGAGGGGGTCTTGCATGAGTACACGGCGATTGAAGGTGTACAGGAAGATGTCATTGAAATCCTGTTGAACCTGAAAGGTCTTGCCATTGTCATGCATGCACGTGATGAAGCTACACTGACTTTGCGAAAAAAAGGTCAGGGACCCGTTCTTGCCAGTGATATTACTCTGGACCATGATGTCGAAATCATCAACCCGGATCATATTCTTGCTAACCTGACTCAGGAAGGCGAGCTGAACATGACGCTGAAGATTGAGCGTGGTCGTGGTTACGTTCCTGCTAACATCAGAGCCAAGACACTTGAAAGTCGACCTATAGGCCAGCTGTTACTGGATGCTACTTTCAGCCCTGTCTATCGTATAACCTATAATGTCGAAAGTGCTCGTGTTGAACAGCGTACTGACCTGGACAAACTTATTATCGGTATCGAAACCAATGGTACTGTTGATCCAGAAGAAGCCATTCGACAAGCTGCCGGCATATTACAATCACAGTTGGCCGTATTTGTTGACTTGACAGGTAATGACGTTGAGCAGCCGGAAGAGAGAGAATCAGAAATTGATCCTATTCTTCTGCGTCCAGTGGATGATCTGGAATTGACTGTTCGCTCAGCCAATTGCCTGAAGGCAGAGAGCATTTATTACATTGGTGACCTCATACAGCGTACAGAAGTTGAATTGCTGAAAACCCCTAATCTGGGTAAGAAGTCACTGACCGAGATTAAAGACGTGCTTGCCTCGCATGGTCTGTCTCTGGGAATGCGTCTCGAAAACTGGCCACCAGCCAGCTTGCGAGAAAAAGAAAATGAGACTGCTATCGTATAATAGCGGTTAAGTAGATTTACTAATTAATAGAATTCAGGGTTTTAGTCATGCGTCATCATAATTCAGGCCGACAGTTAAATCGGAATAGCAGCCACAGAACGGCTATGTTTCGAAATATGTCTTCATCCTTATTTCGTCATGAAATCATTCGTACCACGCTGGCCAAGGCAAAAGAATTGCGTCGTGTGGCTGAGCCAATGATCACCACGGCTAAAACAGACAGTGTTGCTAATCGTCGTCTGGTTTTTTCGAGATTGCGTGATAAGGAAATGGTTGGCAAGTTGTTTGCAGAGCTAGGTCCTCGATATGAGTCACGTCCAGGTGGCTATATCCGCATACTTAAATGTGGTCATCGTCCTGGTGATGCAGCGCCCATGGCTTATGTGGAGCTGGTTGATCGACCCATTACTGAAGACTCGGATGACGAGTAACTGAAAACATTCTAATCAAGCCGGGTTTCCCCGGCTTTTTTTATGTCTTTAAATTGAGTGTATTGGTGTTTCATGCAGTGACCAGATAGTTAAGTCGTTATATCAGCAAAAGCTATCCACTGAGTTCTGCTGTACATCAGTATCCCGCAGGTCTATATTTCAAGCCTATGAATGAAACGACAATGATTGTGCTGTTTACTGATTTTGGTATTCAGGATCCCTATGTGGGGCAGCTCAAGTCTGTACTCACACAGAATGCTCCGCAAATACCCGTCATTGATCTGTTGCATCAGGTGCCGGATTACGATATTCGTGCTGCATCCTATTTGCTGCCTGCCTATGTCGAGGAATTTCCGCTGAATAGTATTTTTGTTTGTGTCGTCGACCCAGGTGTCGGTGGTCCACGTCAGGCCTGTGTAGCACAAATAGATGGTCGTTGGTTTGTGGGGCCAGATAATGGTTTGCTTTCTGTATTACAGCGACGATCAAGTCAGGTGAGATGGTGGAAAATAGCTGCTCCAGTTGATCCGATCTCAGCAAGTTTTCATGGTCGGGATATATTTGCACCTGTGGCTGCTAAACTGAGTCAGGGTGATTTATCAGGGCTGCAAGCAGTGAAGCCGCCGCGACCACAGAGTGAATGGCCTGATGACCTGTGCGAGATTGTGTATATCGATCATTACGGAAATCTGATTAGTGGCTTCCGGTTTTCGCAGTTGCCCGGAGGCTGCAGGCTGCAGTTTAAAGGTGATAGTTTGCCTGCCGCACGCACATTTTCTGATGTTGATGAAGGCAAAGCCTTTTACTATCAGAATGCAAATGGTTTGCTTGAGATAGCGGTAAACAAGGGCAATGCCAAATCTATGTTTAGCGCCATACCCGGGGATAGCTTTACTCTATCATGACTTGTATTTGTAAAATTCGCCTTCGCAAATTTTCGCGAACAGCCAGCATGGAATAGTCGTTCGATGGCAATAAAACGACTTGGATTGAGTGTTTATGCTAAATGAGAAAACTTATTTGTATGGGATATACTTTACGTAGTTAACGTGTGCCAAAGACTACCATGGTTTTACCACTGACAGAGATCAAACCTTGTTCTTCAAGGTTTTTCAGCACGCGCCCTACCATTTCACGAGAACAGCCGACGATCCGGCCTATTTCCTGTCTGGTGATTCTGATTTGCATGCCATCAGGATGGGTCATGGCATCGGGCTCCTTGCATAGATCGAGCAAAGTTCTGGCGATCCGGCCGGTAACGTCAAGGAAGGCAAGGTCACTGACTTTGCGGCTAGTCTTTCTTAGTCGCATTGCCATTTGTGAGGCCAATTCAAATAAGATTTCCGGGTCTTCGTTGGCGAGCTGGCGATATCTTTCGTAACTGATTTCAGCGAGTTCACAGCTAACCTTGGTCTTGATCCAGGCACTACGCGTCTGATCCTGAAATAGGCCCATTTCGCCGAAAAAATCCCCTTTATTAAGGTATGCCAACACAATTTCACGGCCATCAGAGTCCTCGATAAGTACACTGACCGAACCTTCAATGATGTAATAGAGCACATCAGGCTTATCACCAGCATGGATAATCACGCTTTTTGCGGCATATTTACGGGTATGGCAATGCGACAGAAAGCGTTCAATGACCGGATTTGGGCTTTTTGGTATCGGTAATTTAGCCATGTGTTCAGATAATTCCTTTTTTATGCTGCTGCTGTTTATATGCCTGGCGTACATAGTTTGGCAATGTCATGCTGCTTTAGTTCATCTAAAACACACGAATTTCTCGGTAGTTAACCATGCTGTTCTTGTAAACCTGCCGTATAATACTACGTTAACGGTTGTTTTTGCCAAGACTTGAGGCCAAAAAAGGCCTGCTGGTATATACAATCTGATAAATGGTAGTTTGTCGGGGAGACAGATATTCAATGAAAGCAAGGATCAAATGGGTAGAAGAGGTAAAATTTCTTGGTGAAACCGCCAGCGGCCACGCTTTGTTGATGGATGGTCCGGTTGAAAGTGGTGGCCAGAACCTGGGTCCCAGACCGATGGAGATGCTATTGCTGGGTATGGGTGGTTGCACTGCTTTTGATGTGGTCACCATGCTGAAAAAATCGCGTCAACAAGTGCATGACTGTGTAGTAGAATTATCTGCTGAACGGGCAGACGAGGTGCCTAAAGTATTTACTCGCATACATGCTCATTTTATTGTTTCCGGTAAAGGTCTCAAGGAAAGCCATATTGAGCGAGCCATCTCCCTTTCAGCGGAAAAATATTGTTCGGCATCTATTATGCTGGGGCAGATGGCTGAAATTAGTCATGATTATGAAGTCATTGAAACTGAAGCCTAGTGCCCAGAGTTAAGTAGTAGAAAAGCTAGAAGGAAACAGAGTGAAACAACCCGAACCCACCACAGGAATGCGCCATCTTGCATTGACGGTGCAAGATCTCGAAGCGGCTGAAAAATTTTACGTCGGACTGATGGGTATGTCGGTGGAATGGCGTCCCGATGTAGATAATGTTTATTTAACTTCCGGTAATGACAACCTGGCGCTGCATCGAGGCAAGCCAGGCTTTAATCCACATGGCGATCAGTCCCTGGATCACCTTGGATTCATCCTTAAGCGAGCGGATGATGTCGATGACTGGTATCAGTTTTTACTGTCCGCAGGCGTAGAGATGTTGACACAGGCTAAAACGCATCGCGATGGCGCGCGCAGTTTTTACTGTAAGGACCCTGCTGGCAATACCGTTCAGATAATCTATCATCCTCCATTAGCCTAATCGTCAGGAGAATCTCATTGGCAAGATCAAAGAAACTGAAACTGCATGGTTTCAATAATCTGACGAAAACTCTAAGTTTTAATATCTATGATATTTGTTATGCCGAAAATGCCAAGCATAAACAGGAATACATTGAGTATATTGATGAGGAGTATAATGCCGACAGGTTAACTAAGATACTCATGGATGTATCCAATATAATCGGTGCCAATATACTGAATATTGCACATCAGGATTATGATCCACAGGGCGCCAGTGTGACCATGTTAATATCCGAAGAGCCGGTGACTTCGCAGGAGTTATCCAATACGGAATCCCCGGGGCCATTACCCGAGGCGGTGGTCTCTCATCTGGATAAGAGCCATATCACCGTACATACCTATCCGGAAAGTCATCCCGACCATGGTATTAGTACCTTTCGTGCAGATATTGATGTCTCTACCTGTGGGCGAGTCTCACCCCTGAAGGCATTGAACTATCTTATCCATAGTCTGGAGTCAGATATTGTGATTATGGATTATCGTGTGCGTGGTTTTACGCGTGATACCCGCGGTAAAAAACATTTCATTGATCATAATATTAATTCCATTCAGAACTTCCTGCCACGGGATATCCTGCAAATGTATTCCATGATGGATGTTAATGTTTATCAGGAATATATTTTTCATACAAAAATGATGCTAAAGGAATTTGATATCAATCGTTACCTGTTTGGTTCCGGCGTGGATGATTTTAGCGATAAGGAAAAGAAACGTATATCAGGTCTATTGCAGCATGAAATGGCAGAAATATTTTATGGCATGAATATGGCGAAGGGCAGGTAAAAGAGCAAAGATACAAGGGTAAAGAAAAAGTTCTGGCGCTATATTCGGTAGGCAATCGTGGTCATGATTTTAGAAGTCAGGCCCATTATTTTCTTGATGGGTGAGGGCAACTCGGCACCACCTGCGTTGAGAGCAGTCATGCGATGTTGTTCTTCATCGGTTTTCATTTGCTTCAAAATTGCCTGACTACGTAAATCCTGTTCAGGTAATTGTTTTAAGTGTCCGTCCAGGTGGCTGACTACCTGTCTTTCGGTCTCTGCAACAAAACCCAGGCTCCATTTGTCACCAATTAACCCTGCGGTTGCACCGATTGCAAATGAGCCCGCATACCAGAGAGGGTTCAAATAACTGCTGTGACTACCCAGTTCTTGCAGTCGGGCGTCACACCAGTTCAGGTGATCATTTTCTTCCATTGCGGCCCGCTCCATATTGTCACGTACCTTGGGTAATTTTGCCGTCAAGGCTTGCCCCTGATACAGGGCCTGCGCACAAACCTCGCCAGTATGGTTGACTCTCATCAAGCCGGCGATATGAGGTACATCACTTTCCTGAAGTGGCGATTCTTCAATGTTTTCTGCCGGATTAGGACGATCGGTACTTTCAGGTTTGCCGAAAAGGGTGCGCACGGCCTTGTCCAGGTTGATCAATAGCTGGTCAGCAGGGCTGTAATGTCTTTGAGTCATGAGATCAAAGATACAAGAATAAAAAAGCAGATACAAGATAAAAAAATGACAAAGAAAATCAAGCCTCCATCACTGTAAACGACCTATTCTATTTTATCTTTAAACTTGTATCTTGTATCTTGTTTCAGTATCTTTGTTCTATGTCCTATTACAAATACCATGTTTTTTTCTGTACTAATCAACGCGATGACGGCCGGGCCTGTTGTCAGGATTTTGATGCGCTTGATATGCGCCAGTATCTAAAAACAGCGGTCAAAGAATCTGGTTTGTCAGGCCCTGGCGGAGTTCGGGTTAATACTGCCGGATGCCTGGATCGATGTGAGCTGGGCCCAGTCATCGTCGTCTACCCCGATGATATCTGGTATACCTATGTGGATAAGCAGGACCTTGATGAGATTCTTTCAGAGCATCTAAAAAAGGATCATGTGGTGGAGAGGTTGTTGATTTAACTATAAGGGACGAGGTGCTAGAAAAGTCAAAAGATTCTCTTGACAAGTTATTCAGGGTAGAGGATCATCCTGGCATAGTCCCTAGTCCCTAGTCCCTAGTCCCTAGTCCCTAGTCCCTAGTCCCTAGTCCCTAGTCCCTAGTCCCTAGTCCCTAGTCCCTATATCTTAATATACGACCAACCTTCCTGTTGTTTTTTCATGACCTCGCCCAGTGCTGAGGGTACGGTGACCGTTTCAGGTAACATAATGACCTTCTTGCCGGTTTGTCGCTGAACGCGTTTAATTGCATTTTGACAAGCCATGAACGTCAGATTTTGATAGCGTTGCTGGAGCACTTTAATTCTTTCACCAAAAGGGGTGTGTTTTGCCTGTAGTAGTTTGAGCCCTTTACCATTAGTGAGAATATCCAGTTTTACTTTCTTACCCATGTTTTCATATTGACTGAGAAAATTTTCAGTTTCATCCAGAACAGTTTGCAGTTTGGATTGATTGTCAGTGGTGACATGCAGCATGAGTTTTATTTCATCGGCATGGCTTGTTGTTGCCGATTTTATTTGCATGGCTTCTGCAATATCAAGCAGGCTGTTTGCTTGCTGACTGTGTAAATGCAGGCTCCAGCCAAGCGCCACACCAAGAGACAAAATAATACTGGCGGCAAAGGCCATTCTGGATTTTTTTGCAAATACAGATCGGCCTAGTTGGCTTCCTTCAGGCGGGAGTTTTTCATGATAAGCATAGCGCACCATCTCACGTATTTTTTGCAAGTCAGTTATACGACTATCCAGCTCAGGATTGTAGCGTAGTTCATCAAGCAATCGACCTGTCTCTTTCTTATCGAGTTCGCCGTCGATGTAGGCATTCAGGTATTCATCTGAATAGTGATCATTATTGTTCATTTCACTCTCCTGAGAAATGGTATTTGATCATCCATGGTCTGGGTTTTCAGGTTTAAAAGTTGTTGGGTTAAAGATTTGCGGGCACGACAGAGTCGGCTCATGACAGTACCTATCGGTGTTTGTAAAATTTCTGCGACTTCAGCGTAACTGAAACCTTCCAGGTCAACCAATGTTAGCGTCTGTCGTTGTCCTATCGGCAGTCCAGCGACAGCATTCAGTATCGAGTCGGTAATATATTGACGGTGGTATTGTGACTCTGGAGTTTCATCAACAGTAAACACACAGTCTTCAATATCTTCATGTTCGCGATTGCGACGAAAATGATCGCGCCAGCAATTGGCGAGAATGCCATACAGCCAGCAATTCAATGCTTCAGGATTTTTCAGGCTGGAATATTTTTTTAATGCCTTGGTCATGGTTTCCTGGGTTAAGTCATCACTCAGCGCTTCATCGTGGCACCAGGAGTAAGCAATACGGTATAGCCTGTTTCTCTGTGCAGCAATTCTGCCTTTCATTTCCCGGTCTTTACAAAAATGCGTTAATGGGTTCATATGGTTGCCTGTTTATTATTATGCGCTGTGATATTAATACACATGATACTAGGACGTTGTAGCGATGGGAAATATTCCATAATAATAAAACATAAGAAGGTTATAAATTAATAAAAATCTAATATGTAATTTATTTGCAATTAGCTGGAATAAATTGCATCTTACCTACGTCTAGAATGTTATGACATGCTCATAGTATTCAGGTTCCATAGACCAGTATTAGAGAATGATTCATAAAAAAACTGTATAACAAGACCCAGGAGTCAGCACTATGAAAAAACCAATGCTGAAGTTGGCCGCCATACTGGTAGCAGCTTCTCTTTCCATGGGAGCGTTTGTTGCCCAGGCAGCCAAACCTTTCGCAAAATATAAAGTCGTATTGCAAATCAGTGATCCCAATCCCTTCAAGCAAACGCTGGTACTGAATGTTGCCAGTAATCTTGTCAAGCATTATGGTGAAGATGATGTGGATGTTGAGATCGTAGCCTTTGGACCAGGCCTGCGTTTGTTGATGGACGGTAACGCCAATGCAGGACGTATCGATGGATTGGCAGAAAAAGGTGTTAGATTCAGCGCCTGTTCCAATACTATTCGTAATTTCGGTAAAAAACTCGGCGCACCACCCAAGCTGGATAAACATGCTACAAAAGTCAGTGCCGGTGTAGTTCAGATTATTGATCTGGTGAAACAGGGTTTTATCCTGGTCAAACCATAAAAAATAATTCATAGATTTAAATACCAAGCATAAAATTTCTTATGTCTGAGGAGATAATAATGAGAGCAATTTTCAAGAAAACGATGCTGGCTGCATCGTGTGCTGCTGCAATTGGCGGCATCAATACTACAGTACAGGCTGCCGACTGGTTATCAATACAGGGCACCGAGGCTCATGGTACAGCGGGTCGCGCCAAGGTATGGGGGTTTATCCAGGCGCAGTATCAGAGTGATAACAGTGCAGCCAAATGGCGCTGGCACATATGTGCCACCCAAGTTGATTGGACCTGATCTTGACTCGCAGGATGCATTTAATGTTAACCGTGCACGTATTGGCGTGCGTGGAACTGGTATGCCAATCGATCCTAACGTGAACTATTTCTTCCTGGTTGAGTTTGGTAATAATGCCATTACCAATCCAGGTAGCGGATTTGCCAAGGTGACCGATGCCAGTATTACCTTGAACCATTTGAAAGAATATGCGCGTGTTCGTGCAGGTCAGTTCAAGATCCCGATGGCTGAAGAGGTCTATCAGGGTATTGCCTTGATTGACTATGTAAACTTTACTGCATGGTGTTAACCAGATGTTGCTGGAGCGTGTTCCTAACAGAGCATACACTGGTAACGTTGCTCCGCAGCCAATAGCATCTACAACTTCATTAAATGCCTTTAACCAGTCAATTGATGCTGCACGTGATGTCGGTGTGCAGGTGTTTAATACCTTCAAAGTAGCGCCAAGCTGGGAAGCCAGTTACTCATTTATGGTTGGTAATGGTAACGGTATCAACAGTTCGGACAATGATAACGCAAAAGATTATCATCTGTATTTTTCTACCGCCAAAGTGTTTAAAGGTACAGGTCCAAGACGCCAGGACTGGAAAACTTTTGCCTGGTATACCAAAGGTGATCGTCATCTTGATGGTAACAATGATGGTGTAACTGAAGAATATGACCGTAAACGCTATGGTGTCGGTACCCGTTACCTCAAACTACCTTTCCGCGTAGCGGTTGAGTGGATCAAGGCCAAAGGCGTTATTTTCCAGGGTCCGGATAAACCAAGCTTTGGGTTGTTGCCGTCCTTCCATAGGTAATCCTACAACATCCTGCTAATGGATTGAATGATAATGCGGAAGCCAGTCAGTGGTCATATTGATGTTGGATATTATATTCCCAATACAAAATGGGAGCTGGATCTGCGCTATGCTGATTACACCCGTATGGAAGACTCTAATTGGTGCGTTCGTCAATTTGCACCTGAAGAGAATTCACGGTACTTGGGTGTTCAGTATCACTTCAACAAGAAAACACGTTTGACTGTCAACGTCACTGACCGTGAGGTCGAAGCTCACTGCATTCGCTGCAGGTGCAGGTGCCAAATGGAAATCTGGATGGTATTGATAAGCGTTATGCAGTACAGCTGACGCATATCTTCTAAGTGATCTCTTAGCAAGATTGTGACATGTAATGGTAGTACAAACCCCGGCTTGTCCGGGGTTTGTTTTTTCAAAGAAGAAAATTATTGAGGTTGGAAATGAAGCATGAAAAACTGTCTAACTGCTAGCATGCTTGCTATATTGCAAGCCTGTCGGGTCTTCCAATGTTAAGGATAGCAAGCCGCAAATGTAACATCTGATCCAGCTGGCGCAAGCGTTTATGCGAATGGGGCCAAGTTGGGAGTGACGCCATTACGGGCATAATTTGTTCAAGGCATTTCCTGCGGGATGGAATAACTGGGTGCTGAGTGCGCAAGGAGTACTGATGGTCAAGAAATCAGGCTGCGAGGATTTCATGCTCAAAGTCAATGACGCCATTATTAGCCAGCCAATTCATGCGAAGTTGAATTGTGACAAAGCAGCCGCCACTGCCAAGCAAGAAGCGGATACCCAGGTTACAGCCAGCTGCCAGCACGGCAGTCAGCCCTGCATCGCCCAAAGCCAGCCAGACTGAGGAACGTTTGAGTGAATTAAAGGAGCTGTATGAAAAAGGCGTGATCACAAAGCAGGAATATGCCGCCACCCGGAAAAGGATACTGAATGAGCTGTAACGAGTTTACATACTGATATTGAAGTTCACCTAGTTTAATCAGGCCGACATCGTCGGCCTTTTTTTGTGTACAAAGATTGCCCCCATTAGCCCCCATTATATTAAGCAAGATGCTAATCTTGGCTTCAGCTTACAGTCAGGAATGGTTTAGATAAGCATGTTGGATATCAATAACATTAATATAAAAGGGGTTAATGTTTCTATCATTGATTAAACTTTTTCGATTTCAGGGTTGACAGCAACGCAAGAATATTAGAAAATTATTACATACTGATTCATCTGATTTATAAATCATGTGAATCTGACTCCTCCATCCTCCTTTGGTGGATATTTAAGCACAGCTCCTACCTTTGCTGTGCTTTTTTTTGCCTGAAATTGATGATGTCTGTCTGCGGGCATGATTTATCCTGAAATTCGAACAATAATGCTTGAATAACAGACCTTTCTTATGTAACATTTCCGGCTCGCTAGACCATTGGTTTATATTTTTCGGAGCAGGATTCAATGAGAACCTTTAGTGCAAAACCGGCCGAAGTGACACGTGACTGGTATATTATCGATGCCGAGGGCAAGACCCTGGGTCGTATGGCTACAGAAATCGCGCGTCGTTTACGCGGTAAACATAAAGCGGAATATACCCCGCACGTCGATACGGGCGACTATATCGTTGTCATCAATGCTGAAAAGATCCATGTCAGTGGTAATAAAATGAAGCAAAAGCTTTATCAGCATCATACAGGGTATATTGGTAACCTGAAAACCATCAGCCTGGAAAAATTACTGGTAAAATCACCTACTGCGGCTGTTGAAAAAGCCGTTAAGGGTATGTTGCCTAAAAATCCATTGGGCAGGGCGATGTTCAGGAAGCTTAAAGTCTTTGCTGGTGGAGAGCATACACATGCCGCTCAGCAGCCCAAGCAGCTTGAAATCTAGCATCAGAACCAATTATTTAATGGCATAAATCTGGAATAAATTATGGCAGCAACAGAACAATATACCGCCACCGGGCGACGCAAGACCTCAACAGCACGTGTATATCTCCGTCCTGGGAAGGGTGACATCAAGATTAACAAACTCAGTCTCGAGCAGTATTTCGGTCGTGAAACAGCACGCATGCTGGTTCGTCAGCCGCTGGAACTGGTTGAGGCAACGGACAAGTTTGATGTTTATGTCAATGTATCTGGTGGTGGAAACAGTGGCCAGGCCGGCGCTATTCGCCATGGCATCACGCGTGCACTGATGGAATATGATGAAACCCTGCGGCCTGCGTTACGCAAAGCTGGTTTCGTAACACGTGATGCCCGTAAGGTTGAGCGTAAGAAGGTTGGCCTGCACAAAGCACGTAAAGCTCCTCAGTACTCGAAACGATAAAAGTATTTCGAGTAGTAGCTGGTAGCGAGGGGCTAGTGGCTAGGTTAAATTAAGGAGGAAAGCGCATGGATGCATTAGAGAATCTGGAAGTTTGGAAAAGAGCATGTAGACTTTCGGTGAGCATTTATCAAGTTTTTGCAGATAGTAAACAGTATGCTTTTAAGGATCAGATTACACGTTCTGCTTTTTCAATTCCGTCGAATATCGCTGAAGGGTATGAAAGGGGTAGGTCATTACAGAATCCAGTTTTTAAATAATTGCTAAAGGTTCCTGCGGCGAACTTTGGACTCAATTAATGATCGGTAGAGCAGCAGGCTTGATTGATGCTGAAACGAGTAAAGAGCTGGAAAATGAAGCCAGGGAAATTTCAAAAATGCTTTATGGCTTAATGAAGTATTATAATGAAATTCAAGAAAAACTGGTTCCTAGCAAAAACCTAGTCTACTAGTCCCTCGGTCACCTCGCTACTGTTATTTATTGGGGAATCGTCTAACGGCAGGACAGAGGACTCTGACTCCTCTAATCAAGGTTCGAATCCTTGTTCCCCAGCCAAAAAATAATAACCCGCTTAGGCGGGTTTTATTTTGCTGGCGAACAGCGGAGCTTGCGGTTGCTCCTGCGCATCCATGCGCCCGCAACCGAAGTGCCATTCCTTAGAGAAAGTTATAAACGGCAATAAGCGCTTCCGAGTGCCCCTTATCAAAATACCGCTTAACGATAGTTAAATATCAACGATGAATGAAAATGGTAATGCAGGTGCGCTGGGCGCTGGGTGTACCCATAATTGTTTATATTATTCTTCCAGACTGGGTGTTTAATAGTATTCAAGATCGTCTAGTAATTCATTCCCATATAGTCTGATACTTAGCAAGGCGCCATTTTATTAGCATTAGAATGTGGCGCAACATTCTGATTTTAATGCCATATTATATAATGTTGTAAATATGATACAGCTATTATAGGTGTGTCGTTTTTTTGAATAAAAATGTTGCATTTTTCTTTTTTGTTGCTATAGTTCATGGCGTGTTTACAAATATAACTAAATTATTTAGAGGAATTCCTTAGATGAATAAAAAATTACTTGCTATTGCGGTGGGTGCAGCATTCAGTGCCGCTCCTATGTTTGCTTCTGCTGAAGTGACTGTTTATGGTCATGCTCAGGTTGAAGTGGGAACTGTTGATAATGGTACAACTGATACAAACAGTCGTTGAAGATAACGCTCGTGGACGTATTGGTTTCAAGGCTTCTGAAAAGCTGGGTAATGGTATGACAGCTATCGCCAAGTACGAATTCCGTACTGATACTGCTGATAACGTTCGTACAGCAGATGGTGGTCCACTGACTGCACGTGAAGCCTTTGTTGGTTTGAAAGGTGGTTTCGGTACTGTTCAACTGGGTAACTTGAAGTCAGCTTATAAATACAACGGTGGTGTTAAGTATGACCCCTTCGTTGCTACATTGATTGAAGCTCGTGGCGCTAACGGTATGTCTAAAGGTGACTGGTAGGTGCATTTGGTCACAATGGTTTCCTCGCTAACAGTATTGGTTACATGTCGCCGAAGATCGGTGGTGGTTTCACTGGTTGGGCTACTTTCAGCCCTGATGAAGCTGGAGCAGGATAATGGTGCCGATGGCGACTATAGCTTTGGTCTGAAGTTTGCTCAAAAAGCCTGGGAAGTATTTGTTGCTGGTGTTAACAATGATGACGCTGCAAGTTACGAATGCAATCAAATTTGGTGGTATGTACAAATTTGGTAACTTCAAGGTTACTGGTCAGTACGAAATGGTGAGCTTCAATACTGGCTGCTACGCAGATACTGATGTTTATTTCATCGGTGGACAGGCCAAGTTTGGTAATAATGTATTGGTTGCGCAGTTCGGTAATTCAAGGATACAGACGGACGGCTGCTGATCTTGATTACTTCACTATCGGTGTCATTCATAATCTGTCCAAGAAAACACGTCTGACAGCTGGTTTCCGTAGCTACGATACTAGTGCTACAGCTGAAACTGATACATTTGCTGTTGGCATGCGTATGAAGTTCTAATAAAAACTATTAAAGTTGTATAGTTTGAACGGGGCCTTATGGACCCCGTTTTTTATTGTCGTAAATTTGATAATACTTAGCACTTGTTAATGAATACTTGCTTATTTTTGACGATAAGCCAGATACGAAAACCTAACAATAATCTATATTTAATAAACATTTACATGTGTGGATAATATCATTGTTGTTTTATTACAAAGATTGTTGCAATAAAACAGAATGTTGCTATAGTCATCCATGTTAATGGATATCTATTACTTGAGGAATCAATCAAATGAATAAAAAATTACTTGCACTTGCCGTGGGCACAGCTTTCACGGCAGTACCAATGTTCGCAACTGCTGACGTGACTGTTTATGGCCATGCACAGGTTGAAGTGGGAACAGTTGATACAGGCGCAACTGATCAAACAGTTGTAGAGGATAACGCACGCGGTCGTATTGGTATCAAGGCATCTGAGAAACTGTCTAATGGTATGACGGCTATCGCCAAGTACGAATTCCGTACTGATACTGCTGATAACGTTCGTACAGCAGATGGTGGCCCACTGACTGCTCGTGAAGCCTTTGTTGGTTTGAAAGGTGGTTTCGGTACTGTCAATTGGGTAACTTGAAGTCAGCTTATAAATACACCGGTGGTGTTAAGTATGATCCCTTCGTCGCTACATTGATTGAAGCACGTGGTGCCAATGGTATGTCCGGTGGTGAACTGGGCAATGGTCAATATGGCCATAACAGCTTCCTGGGTAACGCAATTGGCTATATGTCACCCAAAATCGGCGGTGGTTTCACTGGCTGGGCGACATTCAGCCCTGATGAAGGTGCTGGTTCAGGCGGTGATTACAGCTTTGGTTTGCAGTTTGCTCAAAAAGCCTGGGAAGTATTTGTTGCCGGTGTTAGAAATGACGAAACTGTAGGTGCTGGTGGTGATGCAATCAAGTTTGGTGGTATGTACAAATTTGGTAACTTCAAGGTTGTTGGCCAGTACGAAACACTGAGTTTTGAAACAGCAGGTACGCCTGACACTGATATCTATTTCGTCGGTGGTCAGGCCAAGTTTGGTAACAATGTATTGGTTGCCCAGTTCGGTAACAAGGATCCAGGCGGTGCTGCTTCTGATCTTGATTACTTCACCATTGGTTTGATTCATAACCTGTCCAAGAAGACACGTCTGACAGCTGGTTTCCGTAGCTATGATACAAGTGCTACTACAGAAACTGAAACATTTGCTGTTGGCATGCGTATGAAGTTCTAATAAAAACTAATAAAGTTTTATATATTTGAACGGGGCCTTCGGGCCCCGTTTTTTTTTGGCCATGGATGGCCTTATGCCGCGGGCGCACGGATGCGCAGGAGCGGCGTCTCAAAGTAAATATCATACTTAAATCGAAGTAGAGGAAAAAAGCTATTTCCCTCCAGATGCTCGCGGGCGCACGGATGCGCGGGAGCGGCGTTTCACATCGTTTGCATGTTTTCAAATGTAGAATGCAATTTTTATGTTTGCAGATTAATAAAAAAATAGTGGATAGTGAGGTTAATTGAATATTTTTTTTCACGATTAGCCGTGATTTGACGTTTATCACCCGGCCTCATTCCTGTATGGAGTAATCAACGGGTTATCTTTTGGGTTATCATTGAGACATGGATGATTACTCTTTACCCGGTCTGTTTATCAGTGCTTTTATTTCTTCTACCCTGTTTCCAGGTGGTTCTGAAGCGATATTTATTTACATGGTGACTCAGGGTGATGAGTCCTTGATGCAGCTCTGGTGGGTGGCCAGTTTAGGTAACACCCTGGGTGGAATGACTTCCTGGTTAATTGGGTATTACCTGAGTAGACGTTATCCGGCGCAGGCGCTGGTCAAGCCTGAGCATAAGCGAGCATTGGATTGGGTGCAACGCTGGGGTAGTCCCGTGTTATTGATGTCATGGTTGCCTGTAGTGGGTGATCCTCTCTGCGTTGTAGCGGGCTGGTTGCGAATGCACTGGTTCATCTGCTTATTAATGATTCTGATGGGTAAGGCTGTGCGCTATGCGGTTTTGTTGTCACTATTTGCATAGTTAAAGCCTCACCTGAAATAGCCACACCTTGTTTGCTGTGATACCTGCTCTATTCTCAGCGATTTAAATTAATCAGCGTTTCCCTTCTTATCCTTTCTTTAATGTATGCTAATATAGATTCACTATGACCACGACCCGAATACGCGAAATCCCTTATAACTATACGTCTTTCTCTGACCGCGAGATTGTTATCCGCTTTCTGGGTGAGGAGATGTGGGAGATTATTAATGCATTACGTGGCGCGCGCCAGACTGGCCAGTCAGCTAGAATGTTGTTCGAGGTGTTGGGTGACATGTGGGTGGTGGTGCGTAACCCGTTTCTGCAGGATGATCTGCTGGAGAATCCAAAACGTCTGGCTTCACTAACGCATGCCTTGCAGCATCGTCTGGATCAGATTGTTGCCAGGGCCGCCGGAAACGAAAAAGTACTGCAACTGGCCAGTGCTGCACACACTGCGGTTGAACAATTTCAGCAATGTTTTCCGCAACAAAAAAGTCTGCGTCAGAAAACACTCAAGCGTTTATTAAAAGTCACCCGTAAGGACAATATCGATTTCGGGGGGTTGGCGCGTGTGTCTCATGTTACTGATGCGTCTGACTGGCGAGTCGCTTATCCCTTTGTGGTAATTAGCCCTGACACAGAAGAAGAAATGGCAGCAGTTGTTACGGCCTGTTTTGATCTGGAATTGCCGGTGATACCTCGCGGTGGTGGTACCGGCTATACCGGTGGTGCGATTCCCTTACAGGAAAATACCGCGATTATTAATACCGAAAAACTTGAAGCACTGAGTGCGGTTGAGATGCGTACGCTAACAGGGCTGGATAAACCCGTGGCCTGTGTACGTGCTGAAGCAGGGGTGGTGACGCGCAGAGTTTCCGAGTTGGCAGAAAGTAATGGATTGATGTTTGCAGTTGATCCGACTTCACAAGATGCCTGTACCATTGGTGGTAATGTTGCTATGAATGCGGGCGGCAAGAAAGCGGTGATGTGGGGTACCACGCTGGATAATCTGGTGTCGTGGAGAATGGTCACTCCGGATGCTAAATGGCTTGAAGTTGAACGCATTAATCATAACCTGGGCAAAATTCATTGTCAGGAGAAGGTAGAGTTTCGGATTACCCGCTATCAGGCTGATGGCAAAACCCAGGAGGGTGAACCCGAGTTACTACAAATTCCAGGCAAACAACTGCGCAAGCAGGGTCTGGGTAAGGATGTGACGGATAAATTTCTGGCAGGTCTGCCCGGCGTGCAGAAAGAAGGCTGTGATGGCTTGATCACCTCGGCGGTTTTTATTTTGCATCGCATGGCTAATTTTACTCGTACTGTCTGTTTGGAATTTTTTGGCTCAGATATGAGTCGCGCCGTACCTGCTATTGTAGAAACCAAGGACTACCTGGACCAACATAGTGGTATTGAACTAACCGGGCTCGAACATCTGGATGAACGCTACGTGCGTGCCGTGAATTACAGTACCAAAGCCTCGCGTCGCCAGTTACCAAAAATGGTGTTGCTGGTCGATATATCCGGTGATGATGAAGAATCAGTGGCTCAGGCGGCGTCTAAAGTCGTACAGATGGCGAACGGGCGTGATGCTGAAGGCTTTATTGCCGTTAGCCCCGAAGCGCGAAAACGTTTCTGGCTGGACCGTTCGCGTACAGCTGCTATTGCTGCACATACCAATGCGTTCAAGATCAATGAAGACGTGGTGATTCCACTGGATCGACTGGGCGACTATTCAGAGGGCATTGAGCGCATCAATATTGTTCAATCGATTCGCAACAAACTGTCCATGATTGATGCGGTACAGGAATATCTGCAATCTGATATGCGAGAACTTCATTTACATGAAGAGTTTCTCGACAGCGAAGAAAATAATGCCATCATCGAAACAAAAAAACAGGCTGCCTTGCAGCAATTACAGTCAGTCAGAACACTTTGGCAGGCCACACTGGATAAACTCGACGAAGCAGTGAGTCAGTGCCCGTCATTATTGACGGATGTGGATGATAATCATATCCATGCTGATGACACTATATTGAATTTGTTATTGCGTCGGGATTTACGCATTTCCTATCGACAGGCCATAGAAAAGCCGCTGAAGGCTATTTTTTCCGGTCGTGAGCACGAAGGCGTGCGCGAAAAGCTGGATGATATTCATAAGAAAGTGCGCTCAAGTCGTTTGTTTGTCGCCACTCATATGCATGCGGGTGATGGTAATGTACATACCAATATTCCGGTCAACTCCAATGACTATGCGATGTTGCAGGAAGCCGAGCGGGTAGTCGACCAGGTGATGGCGCTGGCGATATCACTGGATGGTGTTATTTCCGGTGAACATGGTATTGGCATGACCAAAATCCAGTATCTATCAGATGAATACCTGGAAACATTCGCTGCATACAAACAGCAGGTAGATCCGAAGAACCGTTTTAATCCGGGTAAGCTGGTGAAGGGTGCCGGACTTGAGAATGCCTACACGCCCTCATTGCGGTTGCTGCAACAAGAAGCGTTGATACTGGAAGCCAGCGAATTGGGCAAGCTCAATGATGATATACGTCACTGCCTGCGCTGCGGTAAATGCAAACCAGTGTGTAATACACATATCCCGCGTGCAAATCTGTTCTATTCACCACGCAACAAGATTCTCGCTACAGGCCTGATCATTGAAGCCTTTCTGTACGAAGAGCAAACCCGTAGAGGTATCTCCATCAGGCATTTCGATGAGATGAATGATGTGGCTGACCACTGTACTGTCTGCCATAAATGTCTGGCACCTTGTCCTGTGGATATTGATTTTGGTGATGTGTCGGTGCGTATGCGTAATATTCTCATGTCGCAGGGTAAAAAGCGTATTAACCTGGCAACGCGAGCCTCGATGTTATTTTTGTTTATCAAGGACCCGCTAGCAGTAGGGTTAATGCGAAAAGCCCTGGTGCAATGGGGTTATGGTTTGCAGCGCCTGGGATACAAGTTTGTACGCCCTTTACTGGGTAAGCGTAAGGCATTGCCTCCGGCAACCACCGGCAAACCCAAAGTCATGAGCCAGATTGTACATCTGGTGGATAAACCCATGCCAAGCAAAATTCCATCCAAGCCAATGCGGGCCATTCTTGATCTTGAAGACAGCAAGACAGTACCCATTATCCGTGACCCGAAAAAATCGCATGAGGATTCGGATGCCGTCTTTTATTTTCCCGGTTGTGGTTCCGAGCGCCTGTTCAGCCAGATTGGTCTGGCGACCATGGCCATGCTCTATGAGTCAGGAGCACAGACTGTTTTGCCGCCTGGCTACCTGTGTTGTGGTTACCCACAAACAGCGGGCGGTGATGAGACCCGTGGCCATAAAATCACCACGGAAAACAGAGTGCTGTTCCATCGAATCGCCAATACCCTGAACTACCTGGACATCAAGACCGTTATCGTTTCCTGTGGCACCTGTATGGATCAGTTGTTGCAGTATGAATTTGGAAAAATTTTCCCCGGCTGTCGCTTGCTGGATATCCACGAATACCTGATGGAAAAAGATATGAAAATAGAACAAGCCAATGGCACTCAATATCTTTATCACGATCCTTGTCATACACCGATGAAGACTTACGCACCCATTAAAGTAGCCTCCAGTTTGATGGGTCAGGAAGTTAAATTATCGGATCGCTGTTGCGGTGAGGCCGGTACGCTGGCGGTATCCCGGCCGGACATTTCCACGCAACTGCGCTTCCGCAAACAGGAAGAGCTGGAAAAGGGTATAGCATCTTTTACTGGGCAAACTAAAGTCACCTCGAATGAAGTCAAGTTGCTGACTTCATGCCCGGCCTGTCAACAAGGTCTGGCCCGTTATGCGGATGACACCGGTCTTGAAACAGAATACATCGTAGTGGAAATGATCAGCAAGCTGTCAGGTTCTGATTGGCAAGAAGCATTCGTATCAAAAGTTAGTCAGGGTGGTATAGAGCGAGTGTTGTTGTAGTGCATTGAAGTTCGATCGAATGCAGTTAATGTTTAGCCAGTCTATCTGTTTTTCCAGACGATCATGCCCGTTCCAGAATAAATGTCCCTTTGCTTTGCTGAAATCGTAGAGTCAGAAAACGTACACCAATAGAGAAGGCGCTGGACCCAAATTCATGGGTGCTTTGACAGCTGGTTACTTCAGCTACGGCATGCAGCAGGTCGCTGGCAATTTTTATTATTTTTGTTTTGGCAACAGCTTCGGTGGTGATAAATGACAGTCCATTGGGTGACATGTCCTGGAGCCTGACGGGTTTGCGTGTTTGTGGCCATGCGGTGTAAATACCGATGACTTCGTCTTTGCTGATGCGCATGATGGCACGACGGCAGGATTGCTCCAGTTCCATAGGGCTTGCCTCTGATAAAGGACTGTCACAGCGGGCGCATGTTGCTTCGAGTTGTTGGGGGGGGAGATGCTTATGGGGCGTTTTACAGAACACGCAATGTGAATTGACTTTATTGCGGTTTTTTTTAATTTTTGGTTCGGTTTGATGTTCTTTTTCTGCTGTAGTTTGATCTGTCCGCTGGTGAAATTGCTTGCCACCGAGAGAAGATTTCGAATGGCGTTGCATTAATTCATTGTCGTAATTAGCCCGCTTTTCCTGGTTAGTGAGTACGGAATAAGCTTCGTTGATGATAGTGGCCTTTGCATGATCTCCACCCAGATCTGGGTGTTGCTTCATTTTTTGCATGATAGCGCGATAGCTCGAGCGTATAACAGGTGTCGGGGCATCTGGTTGTACGTGCAGGATGCGATAATAATTTCTGCGATTACTCATGGGTAAATTAAGCCTGTTGTTTTCGACCATTCACTGACTAAAAAGCACTTGGTTACATAAGGGTTATCGTCATTTGGTCAACAATTCTTTAAACGGATGATGTTTATTCCCTGCCAATTTTATTTTTTATTGAATGTGATAATGTATGTCATTGATATTGATTTATATTTAGCAGGGTATTTGTTTTTAGTCACAGGTAATTAATCTATGCGATTGATAGCAAGTTTAGGCTTTCCTGGCCTACTTTTTGCTATAGAGACCCGCTATTTATTAATGTTATTTAGCCACAAGGCGAGTTTTTAGTCCTGTTTGCAGCGTGAAGATTTTCCCTGTGAGGCCGATATATAAATGGTGAATAATGGTGTCGGACCCGGTAAACATTATACAAAATGTTATTTCTCCAGATTTAAGCTTATGCAAAAAACAAAAATATTCTCCCCGCTTTTCAGTTTTGGTATCCGCCAGAAGCTGTTGCTGATCCTGTTGATTGTGCTGTTAACCGCCTTGACGCTGAGCGGCTGGATGGCATTACAGCAGGAAAAAGTAAATACTCTGGAAGAGATTAATCAGCGCGGTTCGGATATCAGTCGTTTTGTTGCCAAGTCGCTCAGTTATAGTGTGGTTGGTTATGATTACCATACCATTCAATTATTGCTGGATGAGATTACGTCATCAGAAGATGTTGGTTATGCCCGGGTCACCAATCAGCAGGGCAATGTCATGGGCGAGGCCGGTGAAAGGGAACCCGGATTGTTCTCGACGATGGTGATGTTTACCCAGGATATCAAACTTGAGGACAGCCTCATCGGAAATCTGGAATTAGGGTTGAGCACAGCTAAAACGATCGAGACTCTTGAAGAAAAAAAATATAGTATCATTCAGCGTGAAGTTATTATCGTCCTGCTGATTGCGTTAGGAGAGTTTATTGCGCTTTCGATTTTTATTATTCGACCCGTGCGATTAATGTCAAAGACACTTGTTTCCAGTGTTGATGAAAATGGTCATATTATAGAAAAAATACCGGTTGTGTCTCGTGATGAGTTCGGACAATTGGCTGAAAGTTTTAATACTCTGAGTGAGCGTCTAAATGTTGCTAATCAGCAACTACAGTCAAAAATAGAGCTGGCTGACAAGCAGTTAGCTGGAGACAAACAGACAGTTGCGGATTCAGTCAGAAGAGTTGAAAATCATTAATGAGAAATTTAAAAGAATGTCAATTACTGACTCATTAACCGGTTTATATAATCGCAGGCATTTTGAGCAGTTACTAAATACTGAATTTAAGACGGCCAGACGGCATGGCGAAGTAAATAGCTTGATTATTATTGATATTGATCATTTCAAACGAATTAATGACAATTTCGGACATCCAGCAGGAGACCTTGTGCTGCGGGATGTTGCCAGGTTACTGAAGAAGCGTCTACGTAGCACAGACTATCTTTGTCGTCTTGGTGGGGAAGAATTTGTAGTGTTATGCAAGCGGGCTGACAAGCAATCCGCGCTCAATATTGCTGAGGAAATGCGTAAAATAGTAGAACAAGCCCAATTTGATTTGGGAGGTGAGGTAACTCAGGTGACTATTAGTCTTGGTGTGTCGACACTGAGTCAGAATGAGGAATTAGAAGAGGCTGATCTGGCCTACCGTCAGGCTGACAAGGCGGTCTATTACAGTAAGCAAAATGGTCGCAATAAAACTGCTCATTATGATGACATCAAGGAACATGAGCTGGTCGATGAGTTTAGTCAGTAAAGCCTGTGTAGACTGCTTTATCCGGTGTTGAGAAATATTCTATTATTGATAATATATCGATAGCCAGTACAGCCGTGTTTAAGTGGTCAGTCAGGTAAAGATAATTAATATGCCAGTCATGAAAAAGGCCGACTATAGTCGGCCTTTTTCATGTGTCTGCGGGGGTTAAAGAGCCTCTGATCAATTCATGGATTGGCTTCTGGAGGCTAAAATATTCCTGGCTTTGTGTTGGAGATCTAGCTAATAGCCTGCTATTAACTGCGATCTCCATCCAATCCAGAATTAATCAGAGGCTCCTTAAGGATTACCTTTCCAGTTTTTTAATCCCACCCTGTGTGCCTAACAGCAATACATCTGCCGGTTTGATCGCAAACAAGCCATTGGTTACCACGCCGGTTATGTTGTTCAACTGGTTTTCCAGGCCACGCGGATCAACGATGGACATATCATGGATGTCCAGTATTACATTGCCATTGTCAGTGACAAAGCCATCGCGATAAACCGGACGTCCACCCAGTTTGACCAGCTCACGTGCGACGAAGCTTCTGGCCATTGGGATCACTTCAACGGGTAACGGGAATTCACCCAGGACATCAACCAGCTTGGAGTCGTCTGCGATGCAAACAAATTTCTTGCTGCAGGCGGCGACAATTTTCTCGCGTGTGAGTGCGCCGCCACCACCTTTGATCAGGTGTAAGTGCTGATCACTTTCATCGGCTCCATCGATATACACAGAAATTTCATTCACTGAATTCAGATCGAAAACCTGTATGCCATGTCCGCGTAGGCGCTCAGCGCTGGCTTCGGAGCTGGCAACCGTGCCATCAATTTTGTGTTTAATCTCTGCCAGGGCATCAATAAAGAAATTGGCTGTAGAACCAGTGCCAATGCCGATGATGGTGTCAGGTTCCACATATTCGATAGCCGCCTGTGCGACCATTTTTTTTAGCTCATCCTGTGTCATTTCAGGCTCCAAAGTTAATTAATTGGCAAAATGATACGCCTGAGCGCATGAATTGTCATGTTTTTTGAGTCTATGGCGTCTGGATTGGCATAGGCTGAATATTCAAGACGGAAGGTGGGCTACTTCAAGGAAAAATCAGAAATGAGGGCTGTTGAAAATGACGATGTGAATACAGCCTGAGCGATGCTTTTCAAGCTGACGATGCTTGCTAAAGCGGGCTAGGAAATTGGCTCCTAAACTGTTACTTTTACGCCATGACCGAAAAATACGTCGATAAAATCATCAAAGCACGCGTTTATGACGTGGCGAAAGAAAGCGCTCTGGATCGGGCCAATCTACTCAGTCGCAGAATGGGCTGTGATATTTACCTCAAGCGCGAAGATCTACAACAGGTGTTTTCATTTAAGTTAAGAGGTGCCTATAACAAAATCGTGCAGTTACCCGAAGCGGCACTCAAATGTGGAGTCATTGCTGCATCAGCCGGCAATCATGCCCAGGGAGTAGCGCTGGCAGCAGCGAAATTAGGTATATCTGCCACCATTGTAATGCCAGTAACCACACCTAGTATAAAGGTCGAATCAGTACGCAATCATGGAGCAAAAATAATCTTGCATGGTGATGCTTATGACGACGCTTATGCTCATGCTCTGATACTGGCTGAAAAGCAAAAACTGACCTTTATTCATCCCTTCGATGACCCGGATGTTATTGCCGGGCAGGGTACTGTGGCGATGGAAATATTGCATCAATTCACTGACGATATTCATGCGATATTCGTTCCTGTCGGTGGTGGCGGACTGATTGCCGGGATGTCTGCCTATATCAAGCATGTGCGTCCGGAGATTAAAGTGATTGGTGTTGAACCGGAGGATGCACCTACCATGCAGCAGTCACTTTTGAACGATGAGCGTGTACTGCTTGATCAGGTGGGTATTTTTGCTGATGGTGTCGCTGTTCGCCAGGTCGGTCAGGAAAATTTTCGCATCGCGCGCACCTGTGTTGATGACATGGTGCTGGTGACAACGGATGAAATTTGTGCGGCCATCAAGGATATTTTCGATGATACCCGTTCGGTAATGGAGCCTGCCGGCGCATTGGCCGTAGCTGGAATGAAGAAATATATCAAGCAGCATGCTTTGGCTGATAAGAATCTGATTGCCGTCAATACGGGGGCCAATTTGAACTTTGATCGTTTAAGACATGTTGCCGAGAGGGCTGAGCTGGGCGAGCAAAGGGAGGCATTGCTGGCGGTGACCATACCTGAAAAAGCCGGAAGTTTTCGTCAGTTTTGTCAGGCCATCGCTCATCGCGGTATTACCGAGTTCAATTATCGCTATGCCGACGACAAGGATGCGCATATTTTCGCAGGTATTCAGTTACGGCATGGAATTGAGGAAAAACAGGAGTTACTGCTGCAATTGCATGAGATGGGCTACCCTGTTCTGGATATGACTGACAATGAAATGGCAAAAATACATATCCGCTATATGGTCGGTGGTCATGCAAAAAGCGTCACCAATGAACTGGTGTACCGATTTCAGTTTCCGGAACGTCCGGGCGCCTTGTTAGCTTTTTTGACCAATATGGGTGCAGACTGGAATATTAGTATGTTTCATTACCGCAACCATGGTGCAGATTACGGTCGAGTATTGGTAGGTATTCAGGTACCTGAAGATGAGCGTGATCGTTTCGATCAATTTCTATTGCAGCTCGGTTATGAGTACTGGCAAGAGCAGAATAACCTGGCTTATTCCTTGTTCCTGGGTTGAGCATTCTGCCAATTGAAATACATTCTGGCTATTCTTTTAAAACCGCCGAATGAGGCTAGACTAATTAACCCTCAATAGCATATTGAAGTGGGTCATCTTGATTCGGAATAGTGATTGCATGCGATCGGCTCATGTTTGCATCAACAACTTTACGGGTGTTTCTTAAAGCCGGATTCAACGCGGGTTAGCTTGTTCACTAAGGCCTTATCTGATCATCAATTTCTTTACTAATTTATTGATATACAAAGAAAAGGCCCGCATAGCGGGCCTTTAATGTTTGAAGAGAATTAATACTAGCGTCTTCTCTTCTTGGCAGCAGCTCTTTTCTTCTTAGCTGGAGCCTTTTTCTTCTTCTTGGCAGCAGCTTTTTTCTTTTTAGCTGGAGCCCTTTTCTTCTTCTTGGCAGCAGCTTTTTTCTTTTTAGCTGGAGCCCTTTTCTTCTTCTTGGCAGCAGCTTTTTTCTTTTTCTTAGCTGGAGCCTTTTTCTTCTTCTTGGCAGCAGCTTTTTTCTTCTTAGCTGGAGCCTTTTTCTTCTTCTTAGCTGCAGCTTTTTTCTTTTTAGCTGGAGCTTTTTTCTTCTTAGCTGTTGCCTTCTTCTTCTTGGCTACAGACTTTTTCTTTTTAGCCACTGCCTTTTTCTTCTTGGCAGGAGCCCTCTTTTTTACTGCTTTCTTTTTAGTTGCCATGTTAATGACCTCCAATAATAAATAATATAAGTATCGTTTGCTCGCGATTGAGTATATACCAGTAGAAAGAAAATTCCAGTAAAATCAAAAAATAATTTGACTTTTTTAATTTTAGTTATACTTGAATGTTAAAAAAACATTGTTGCTGGAAATATCTTTTATTGCTGCATTCTGACTTTTGTGTCGGCAAACGATATGAAAACTTAAACTTTAGGTAACAGAATCGGATAAAAAACGAATATTTTAAAAAAAAATTAGTATATGTAGCCATTTTTGATAATTAATTCGGATTATTTTTAAAAATTTAAAGATGAAAACTTGTTTTTAGTGTTTCTTGAGTAAGAAATAATTACTTTTTCATTCGCTGAACGAAATTTGAATGCATCAACAGAGATTTTTTAGTTAAATTTATAAAAATCGTAAAAAAAATGCCTTCGTAATAGTTGGTTTTTCTAAAAAATGCTTTTTTATGTTTATTTTTTCTTTTTTAATTCTATTTTTGTCTTAAATTATCCTGCTGAACGTGAAAAATGACGCGCAATGTAAAAAAGTGTCGTAATTTTTTACATTTTTTATTGATTGATCACTGACAAATGCGCTGTTTTGACCTGGTTGTTGTCGTTTGGCCGCTATTTTTCAAAAAATTAATAGAGCCGACTGATAATTTAAGCCGATTTTGTTTTTTTAAAAGAATATTTTTGTCTTTTTGACTCACTCAGAGGGTACTAATCGCTGTTCTTGGTTGTTGAAGGGCTTTTATATTGGATGAATGCTCGTACAAGCGGTTTTTTTCAATTGTTTTTGTTGTTCTGATAATTTTTATCTTATTTTTTTTGTAAAGTGTAAAAAATTGTAACCAATGGTCATTTTATCTCATGCTGGCTTTTATGCAGAATAATGTTGCCATGCATTCCCGTTTCTATTCCGGTTGCATGATTTCAATGCATCTATGTTTATTCATACTCTCTTTTGGCTGAATAATTAATCGCTGCCATGAAGATGCAATTTATTATTTAGACAATTTGAGCAGCATTGATAACGAAGCGTCGATAAAAAGCTTTATGCATTGCAAGATGCAATGAAATGCCGAATGTTTTACCTTAGGCGACTCTGTTTCAATGAGCAGGTGCGAATGAAACCAGTTTTTTTTCAGCCAGATCGTAAAAACTCTTTTTTGTATTCTACGGCCGCATTATCAAAGGTGGTAAAAATCTACTGTTTTGAGGAATAGAGTTTATTTTCAGTGATAACTAATTGCAGCGGTACATCCCAGGTTTGCGGATGGATGTTCGGGACTTTTTGAAACTCATAGGCAATGCCAATCATTCTGGGTTTGTCCCAATGTTGCCTGAAACGCAAAAAGTTAAAGCTACGGTCATAGTATCCTCCTCCCATACCGATTCGGTGGCATTGCTGATCAAAGGCCACTAGCGGCGTTATGACCAGATCAAGATGAGTAGCAGGAATTAAATCACGACCATGGTATACCGGCTCGGGAATTCCATAGCGATTGATTTGCATTTTGCTGTCGGCATGCCAGCGCGTAAACCAGAGCCGGTTAGTTAAGAAAGGCATCAATACGGGCAGGTAAATTGATTTACCTAACTGACGGGCCAGATCAACTAATGGTAATGGACTCATTTCACCTTGCATGGGCAGATAAACAGCAAGATTCTGGCTGTTGAGAAAGAACTTATGTTTTTTTAGTCTTGCATGCATCATCCAGGCATATTGTTGACGGCTGATGTTATCCAGCTGCTGTCGTTGCCGCTTGATGCGGGATCTGATAGTGGCTATTTCAGTTTTCATTCTCTATCTCTATTTTAATGTCAGTGCCTTGAAGCATGATATTTTGCCATGAGAAATAGCTCTGGAAGCGTTATTAGCCAGTGAGGAAACGATCGTGTTGATGGATAAAGTAAAAGGATCATCGCTTAAGATTAAAGGGTCCCGCGTGTGCCGTCGCAGCTTTCGCCCTTGAACCTGAGGTTCAGGTGGGAATAGCGTGGATTCATCAGGCTTTCCGCTTCAAGGCGGACTTGCACAACAGTATCTGAACACTAAACCCGGGTATAATAACATGGCTCAAGAATTTACCCGGCTGCTAACGAACACCGCAGGAGATCATATTATAGTTCCATTTGCTTGCCGTTATGCAAGGCTGATTCAATTTTTTCCTGAATATTTCGCACGCGGCTACTGATCGACTGGTTTATGTCGTCTTTCTGATTTTTATTGGTCAGTAGATCGTGGGTGATGTTCAGTGCTGCCATGACTGCAATACGATCAAGACCAACGACTTTGCCACTATCACGGATTTCGCGCATTTTTTTGTCAAGATACTGTGCACTGGATCTAAGGCTGATTTCCTCATCCTCTGGGCAGGCGATTAGAAATTCCTTGTCAAGTATATGGACATTAAGGCGTTTATTTTCCTTGCTCATGGGTGTTTCTCCATTGACTTGAGGCGCGTAATCATGGCCTCGACACGGGTCTTGACCTGCTCATTTTTTTGCATCAACTGGTTCCTGTCGTTCTTGAGTGTAGCCTGCTGGTTTCGTAGAGATCGGTTTTCTTCAGTCAGGCGATTGCAGATGTGAATGAGTTCATCAACCCTGTGTTCGAGCTTTTTGAGTTCTATATCTACTGTTTGTGTGGGTTTTTCTGTTGTCATGCAATGAATATAGAGCGGCAGCTACGCCCGGTCAATGCCAGACTGCCGCAGAACGGCAAAATTTTCCGATGAATAGGCGGAAAAATCCCGTCTTGTGATCGGTTTTATAGTTTTTTTCATTCACAATATGGGTTTTTCCCAGACCATGCTAGCATATTAACTATTTCATATAAGGAACACGGCAGATGTCCTATTCAGTCGATTTTGATGATCTTTCACATATATTGATGAAAATGAATACAGCTGCAGAAGCGGCAGAGGCTCAAGGCCTGTTGTGTGGCATCTTGTGTGCGCTTGGGCGAGTAGATAAACAGTCATGGATACAACAAGTGATAGGTGAGGCTGTTGATCCGGGTGATTTATTGATCAAGGAGCTTAAGGATCATCTGGAGTCGCTTTATCAGCAGACGCTGGAGTCAATGTATGATGATGAATTTGGTTTCCGGCTGTTTTTACCCGATGATGAGGTATCGCTTGAAGAAAGAATCCATACCATCAGTGAATGGTGTCAAGGTTTTCTGTTAGGTTTCAGTATGCGTTCACTGGACTCCATAGAGAGTGAAGCCAGAGAGGAAATCGAAGGGCTATTGGAAGATTTTATTGAGGTCACGCGAATCGATGCGGAATCGGGTGAGGATGATAGCGATGATGAGGATTCATTTGTCGAAATAGAGGAATATATTCGCATGGGTGTGATCTATATTTTTTCCAGTCTAAATCCGGTTGCTACCAGCCATAGGCTACAATAGGAACACACCCGTGATGAATATGAAGGAATTTGCAAGAAGAAGAAAACAGCTCATGCGCATGATGGGCGAAGGTTCTGTGGCGATACTGCCCGCAGCGCCTATGACTATTCGTAACCGCGATGTTGATTATCCCTATCGTCAGGACAGTGACTTTCATTACCTGTCTGGATTCCCTGAGCCGGAATCAGTGATTGTTTTGATTCCCGGTAGAAAACAGGCTGAATATATATTGTTCTGTCGTGAACGTGATATGGAAATGGAAACCTGGAACGGAAAACGTGCCGGGCAGGCAGGTGCTTGTGAAATCTATGCTGCGGATGATTCATTCCCGATCAATGATATCGACGATATCCTGCCAGGTATGTTGGAAGGCTGTGAGCGCGTGTATTATACCATGGGCGCGCACCCGGAATTTGATCAGCATGTGTTGCAATGGGTGAATACTATTCGCTCCATGAATCGCACGGGTTCAAGAGCGCCTGGAGAGTTCGTCTCCCTGGAACATTTGCTGCATGATATGCGGCTTTATAAAAGCCGTGCAGAAGTAGCTTTGCACAGGAAGGCGATGCATGTGTCTGCAGAAGCGCATAAGCAGGCCATGAGGGTCGCCAGGCCCGGGCTAATGGAATACGAGGTCGAGGCCGAAATCCTTTATCACTTCCAGCGTAATGGCATGCAGACCGCTTATTCATCCATCGTCGGCTCTGGTGAGAATGGATGTATTTTGCATTACACTGAGAATTCAGCAAAGCTTGAAGACGGTGACTTGTTACTGATCGATGCCGGTGCAGAAATGCAATGTTATGCGGCCGATATCACCCGTACCTTTCCGGTCAGTGGTGTATTCTCCAAGGCGCAAAAAGCCCTTTATCAAGTGGTGCTCGATGCACAACTGGCAGCGATCGATAAAGTTCGTCCCGGTCATCACTGGAATGAAGCACATATTGCTGCAGTCGAAGTATTGACTGAAGGGCTGGTTGAATTGGGAATATTAAAAGGCAAGGTCAAGAAGTTAATCAAGGACGAATCATACCGCCGTTTTTATATGCATCGAACCGGACATTGGCTGGGAATGGACGTGCATGATGTCGGCGACTATAAGGTCGATGGCGAATGGCGTGAGCTTGAGCCGGGGATGATGTTAACCGTTGAGCCGGGCTTGTACATACCGAAAGGATCCAAAGGCGTGGCTAAAAAATGGTGGAACACCGGCATTCGTATTGAAGACGATGTCTTGGTAACAAAGGATGAACCAAAAGTCATGACCGCAGCAGCACCTAAAACCATCGATGAAATACAAGAGTGGATGGCGCCTTAGTCAGCAATGGATAGCAGCGACTCAATCAGACCTGATTATGACATACTGATTGTCGGCGGAGGCATGATAGGCGCCAGCCTGGCCTGTGCGCTGGCACCGTTATCCTTGAAAATTGGCATCATCGAGCGTTATCCATTGCGTTCATCATCGCAGGCGAGTTTTGATGATCGTAGTACCGCATTAGCCTATGGCACGAGAAAAATTTTCCAGAGCATGGGGATTTGGCCCTTACTGGAACCTGTTGCCATGCCTATTACCGGCATCCATATATCTGATCGTGGCCATTTTGGCGCTACCCGACTCAATAGTCAGCAATGCGGCGTCGAGGCACTCGGCTATGTGATAGAAAATCGGGAATTGGGCGCAGTGTTGCAGTCCACGCTTGAACAAAATCAACAGCTGGAATTGATTTGCCCGGCTGATGTCGAAGAGGTGAATATCAATGAGCATTATGCTGAAGTGTCTGTGAATGAAAACGGTCAAACCCGTCACCTCACAGCCGCATTGATAGTAGCTGCTGATGGCAGTCAGTCCTTGATTCGGCAACAGCTTGGTATGCCATCAAAAATATGGACGTACGGGCAGACTGCCCTGATCAGCAACGTCAGTAGCAGCGCTCCGCATCAGCAACTTGCCTATGAACGCTTTACCGAAACAGGTCCACTGGCTTTGTTGCCAATGAGGCCATTAACGGAGCAGGGGCAAATGGTGTCACGATATTCTCTGGTGTGGACCGTGAGGGATGAACAGCTTGAAGAGTATCTTGGTTTAAATGATGAAGCATTCCTGCAACGGCTGCAACAGTGTTTTGGGCGCCGCCTGGGAGAGTTCGTTCGCGTGGGTACTCGTCACAGCTATCCATTGCAACTCGTCAGAGTGCCTACACAGGTGCAGTCACGGGTTGCATTGATTGGTAATGCCGCGCATACACTGCATCCTGTTGCAGGCCAGGGCTATAATCTTGGCATGCGTGATGTTGCAGTTTTGACTGAAGTGCTGGCGAATGCATTAAGCGCTGCAGCCGATATTGGCGACCTGCAAGTACTGAAACAATATGCCGAATGGCGACGCCGGGACCATGATAGTGTCACAGCGTTTACCGACGGTCTGGTGCGGATTTTTACCAACCCGCTTTTGCCGGTAAAAATCGCCAGAAGTATGGCATTAACGACACTCGATTTTGTTCCTCCCTTGAAGAGAATGCTGAGTAAGCACACGATGGGCTTGTCCGGCAGGATTCCAGCCATGGCCAAAGGCCAGCCAATCAAATAGCCTGATGGCGGCACTATTATATCGAGGCTGTAGAACCGTTGATATTTAACTGTTTTTTCAGTGGCATAGCATCAAAAAGAATTCCCAGGTGACAGCTAAATTTATCGATTGGCTGGCCGATGTATAAATAAGCATGTAGGTGCTGACATTCAACGTCTGGACGAGAAAACCGTTTGACGTCCCGTAATAGTAAATGGATATTAATCAGGGTATTCAGTATGAATAAACGTAAGCATAAAGTGATTCTGAAAGGTTTTGAACAGCATTTTATACTGCTCTCTTTTATGACAGTGATTACGGCCTTGATCCTGATGATTTCATTAGTCATAGGGGCAATGTGGCTGATAGATCCAGCGCTACTGGGTGGAGCCAGTCTTGAGGATACCTTATACGTCGGTGCGATTGGTTTTATTTTACTGGCAGCTACCTATTATTACACTTTACGCATTGATCATCGTGTTTCTGGTCCAATTTTCGTATTAATGAGAAATTTAGAACGTATCGGTGATGGTGACCTCACCACCGAAATGAGATTGAGGCAACAGGACCATTTGCAGGAAATTTCGGCTGCATTCAACCGCAATGTCGCCACATTACGAGATCAGCTACAGGACCTAAAACTAACGGCTGAGGCCATTCATTCAGCGAACAGTGATGCGGAAATCAAACCCCTGATGAATAAGTTAATCACCGACCTCGCCAAAATCAAGACTGCCATGTAGGCACAACGCAAAAACCGCTCCCTTGCGCGCTTACTTTATTAAATAATACGGCTGATGTGGCTCGCCATAGGCTGGCAACGTAGAAAGATACCCGATTCATTGGTTTTTAATTGCTATCTGCACCCGGGTGGTGCAAAATTTTTCCATGAGAGAAAAATATCAGGTCGTGATTGTGGGTGGCGGTATGGTAGGTGCATCGATGGCAGCCGCTCTGGCTGATGCTCCGCTGGAGGTATTATTGCTGGATGCCGCGGAGCATATTCCGGATATAATAACAGCGGATTATGACATTCGCGTCTCTGCAATTACCACGGCTTCACTGCGTTTTTTCCAATCGCTGGGTATCTGGGATGACTTGCAAGCCAGTCGCATCACCGCATTCGATCAGATGCATGTCTGGGAAAAGCAAAGTGGTGCGGAAATTCATTTTGATGGTGCTGAAGTAGGTGAAGCTGCGCTGGGCTATATCATTGAAAATCGGCTGATCCAGCATTTTTTGCTCAATAAGGTGCAGCAATCCGATAATATCGATTTTATTGACAAGGTCAGACTGGAATCTTTTCAAACTATTGATAATGAGCAGATCGAATTGCAGCTGGACAATGGACACAGCTATCGTTGTGATTTGTTAATCGGTGCAGATGGTAGTCATTCCAAAGTCAGATCACTGGCCGGTATTGAGACTAAAGGCTGGCAGTATGATCAGTCCGCGATTGTCGCGAATGTGCACACTGAATTACCTCACCAACACACTGCCTGGCAGTGTTTTCTCGAAGATGGGCCGTTGGCATTTTTGCCATTGAATGACCAGCATTGCTCTATTGTCTGGTCATGCCAGAGTGAGCATGCTGAAGCCTTAATGCAATTGCCTGAGCAGGCGTTTGAGCAACAATTGGCGCAGGCATTTGATCATCGTCTGGGGGAAGTTAAATTGAACAGTGCCCGCGGTATCTTTCCCTTGCAGTTGCAATACATTAATCAATACGTCAAGCCAGGTGTCGCCCTGATTGGCGATGCAGCACACAGCATCCATCCATTAGCCGGGCAGGGCGTCAATCTGGGTTTGCTGGATGCCGCCTGTCTGGTGGATGTCATACTGGAAGGAATAGCAGCGCATCATGCCCCCGGCTCATATAAACAGCTGAGACGCTACGAGCGCTGGCGTAAGGGTGATAATCTCGGCATGATGTTTGTCATGGACGCTTTCAAAAAATTATTTACTACGCGTTCAGCACCCTTGCAATTTATACGCAATAGCGGCATCAAAATGACCAATTCGATTAACCCATTGAAAAAGGCCATCATGCAATCAGCCGCAGGCATGCGTGGAGAACTTCCTTCGATGATTCGGGATGTAAAGCATCTGTAGAAAATTTCTATACTCTACGCATGGCGTTTGCCCTTATTTAATTTGCTCTTGGTCTCTATGGTAGGCACAAGCTTCAGGGTAAATTGTATGATAGATAATAAAAAGGTTTGCACAACATGACACTCAGCCAACTTCTCGCTACTCTGATTTCAATCGCGGCAGTTTTCAGTTATATCAACTACCGTTTTCTGCATCTGCCCAGCACTATCGGCTTGATGTTATTGGGGCTGTGTTTGTCTTTACTGATTCTGTTGCTGGACCAGTTTGGTTTAGGTGTCCATGCCGTAGCGGAGAGTATTATTCACAGCATTGCATTTGATGATACCTTGTTGCATGGCATGCTCAGTTTCCTGTTATTTGCAGGCGCCTTGCATGTCAACCTGGCTGATCTTGCCAGACAGAAATGGGTCATACTAACCTTGGCAACCCTGGGTATCATGATTTCCACTACCTTGATCGGTTTCGCAGCCTGGTGGTTACTGGCCTGGCTGGGTTTTGAAATTTCATTTCTCTATTGTCTGTTATTGGGCTCGCTGATTTCGCCTACCGATCCTATTGCAGTACTGGGGATACTAAAAAAAGTGGGTGTGGCCAAAACACTGGAGACAAAAATCACCGGCGAGTCACTGTTCAATGATGGTGTTGGTGTGGTTATTTTCCTGGTCATCCTCGGCCTGATCACCGGCGAAGGACAGCTCGAAATCTCGGCAGTATTGATGTTGTTTGTTGTCGAGGCCATAGGCGGCATCTTGTTTGGCTTACTCATCGGCGCCATCGCATTTTATATGCTGCGCTCAGTGGACCAGTATCAGGTGGAAATTCTGACCACCCTGGGTCTGGTGATGGGAGGTTATGCGCTGGCGGAGTATATTCATGTATCCGCGCCTATTGCGATTGTGGTGGCCGGGTTAATGATTGGTAATCATGGTCGATTACTGGCGATGTCAGATAAAACCCGCGAACACGTGGATACTTTCTGGGAGCTGGCTGATGAAATACTTAATGCAGTCCTGTTTGTCATGATAGGCCTTGAAATACTGGTGGTGAGTCTGGGGGCGGATTACCTGATCGCCGGCTTGATGATGATTCCGATTGTACTGCTGGCGCGTTTCCTCTCAGTCGGTATTCCGATTACTTTCATGAGCCGATTCAGGGAGTTCAGTCCGCGGGTAGTGATCATACTGACCTGGGGAGGTTTGCGCGGCGGCATCTCGGTAGCCCTGGCTCTTTCATTGCCCAAGGGTGATGAGAGAGATCTGATATTGACTATCACTTATTGTATTGTGATTTTTTCTATCATGGTGCAAGGGCTGAGTATCGGAAAGCTGGTGAGTAAGTAGGGGAAATATATGCTTGTTTGCCATCTGAAATGTGAGTAATCAATATTTCTAGCGATTGTATTCTACATATTCTGGTATTAGATGCCGATTTTGGCAGATTTAAGCAATAACTAATCAATAACTTAAAAATCCACTTGGATTCCATGCAGGCTACAGGTATATTTGCACTTCAATTACAGACCCGATGGGAGATACCCGAACACTTGTTCGGGAGCCGAAGGCGCAACACATCGCTCGGAAACGCTCAGGCAAACGGACTATCGGGTTATATTGACTCTGGAGAGTGATTACATAGGGTGATCCACCGACGGGGCAGAGAATAGGCCATTATGCTGTCATTCTCAATCTCTCAGGTTAAGGGACAGAGGGGCGGTAACAGGTCTTGGCCTGTTGCCGTCTTTTTTTTGCACATTGTCCGGGAAACATCATGGGAAAAAGAACACCTTTATATGACCTGCATGTCTCTATGGGAGGCAAGATCGTTGATTTTGCGGGTTGGGATATGCCCATCCACTATGGCTCGCAAATAGAAGAACATCACCAGGTGAGAAATGATGCAGGCATGTTTGACGTCTCACATATGACCGTCATTGATCTCAGCGGACCGTCGGTGACAGCCTTCCTGCGCTATTTGCTCGCGAATGATGTTGACCGACTCAAACAAGCAGGCAAAGCGCTATATAGCTGCTTGCTCAATCCGGCCGGTGGTGTTATCGACGACCTGATCGTGTATTACATGCGTTCTGACTGGTACCGACTGGTGGTTAATTCTTCCACGCGTGATAAGGACCTCGCCTGGATCATGCAGCAGGCAGAAGCCTTCGACGTCCAGGTGATTGAACGCCCTGAAACCGCTATGATTGCTGTGCAGGGTCCTAACGCCAGCAGTAAGCTAAAACAGGTTCTGGGTGCTGAGGCGGCGAGCATTCTCGATGGACTGGGGGTGTTTTTCGCCACAGAAATCGGTGACTTTTTTATTGGGCGTACAGGCTATACTGGCGAGGATGGCTTTGAAGTGATTTTGCCGCAGCAGCAGGCTGCTCGATTCTGGCAAGATCTTTATGATGTGGGCGTTAAGCCAATTGGTCTGGGTGCGCGCGATACGCTACGACTTGAAGCTGGCATGAACCTCTATGGTACAGATATGGATGAAGAGATTTCTCCACTGGAGGCAGGGCTCGGCTGGACTATCGCCTGGGAGCCGGCTGACAGGGACTTTATTGGTCGCAAACCACTTCAACAACTGCGTGCGAACAAGGCAGAAAAAAAACTGGTGGGTCTGGTATTGCAGGGCAAAGGGGTATTACGTAATCATCAAAAAATCGTTGTTGCCGGCATTGGTGAGGGCGAGATTACCAGTGGCAGCTTTTCGCCTACACTGGGTAAAGCCATTGCCTTTGCCAGAGTGCCCGCAGCAACAAAATTTGATTGCAGCGTGGATATGCGTGGTCGGCTGATACCCGCGCGTGTCGTCAAGCTGCCCTTTGTTCGCCATGGCAAGTCCTGTTTGCCAGAGGATAGTTAGCATTAGGCATACTGCAGCTGGTAAAATGCATCCATGTAGCCTGTGAGCATTCAGGGCATTTTCCGAGAAGCAAGTAAAAATACACAGTTATCATTTAGAGAGGTCGTTATGAGCGAAATACCAGCAGATCTGAAATACACCAAGAGCCATGAGTGGGTAAAACCTGAAGAGGATGGCACTGTCCTGATGGGAATCACAGATCATGCCCAGGACTTGCTGGGCGATATGGTTTATGTAGAACCGCCGGAAGTGGGCAATGAAGTGGAAGCGGAAGATGTTTGTGCTGTAGTGGAGTCAGTTAAAGCCGCATCGGATGTCTATAGTCCTATCAGCGGAGAAATTATCGCAGCGAATGACACTTTGTCCGATACTCCCGAGTTGGTCAATAACGACCCTTATGGAGAGGGTTGGATCATGCGCCTTAAACCGGCCGACGATCTTGAGATTGAGCAACTAATGGATGCAGACGCCTACACAGCACATGTCGCATCCGAAGAACATTAAAGCCTGGCAGGAGTAGGAAGTACATGCCCTTTATTCCACATACCGATGAAGATATTCAGCAAATGCTCGACACCATTGGCGTGTCATCCATCGATGATTTGTTCGATGAAATACCGGCATCATTGCGTAATGACAGTTTGAAAATTGTGCCTGCACAGGCGACCGAAATGGAAGTGTCACGCTTGATGCATGCTCGAGCCGCACAGGATGGCCAGCCATTATGCTTTATGGGCGCGGGTGCCTATGATCATCATATACCGTCAGCGGTATGGGAATTGACCACACGTGGTGAGTTTTATACGGCCTATACCCCGTATCAGGCAGAAGCCAGTCAGGGTACATTGCAGCTGCTATACGAATACCAGACCATGATGGCCAGCCTGAATGGTCTGGATGTATCCAATGCTTCTTTATATGATGGTGCCTCTGCACTGGCTGAAGCGGTATTAATGGCTGTACGTGCCAATCGAAAATCAAAATCAAAACGTATTCTGATGCCACGCACGGTGCATCCAAATTATCGTAAGACAGTCACTACCATTGTCGCCAAGCAGGGTATTACCCTGGAACTGATCGATTATGATCGTAACAGTGGTGCTGTGGATGCCGCTGCGTTACCCGGGAATCCTGGTGATTTTGCTGCACTCGTTATCCCGCAACCCAATTTCTTTGGTGTGCTTGAGGACGTTGATGCACTCACCGACTGGGCTCATCAGCATAAGGCGCTGGTGATTGGCGTTGTCAATCCGGTTGCGCTGGCGGTATTAAAGCCACCCGGTGAATGGGGAACTGATGGCGCTGACATTGCCTGTGGTGAAGGCCAGCCGCTGGGTATTCCAATGTCTTCGGGCGGTCCCTACTATGGCTTTATGTGTTGTAAACAGGACTATGTCAGACAAATGCCCGGGCGTATTATTGGTCGTACTGTCGACATGGAAGGCAAGCCCGGTTTCACATTAACTTTACAAGCACGTGAACAGCATATTAGACGATCCAAGGCGACTTCCAATATTTGTACTAATCAGGGATTGATGATTACTGCCACCACCATCCATATGTCTTTACTCGGTGCGCAGGGCCTTGAGAACGTGGCGTTGAACTGCCATGCCAACACACAAAAACTGGTGCAGAAACTTAGTGAGCTACAGGGTGTGGATGTGGTATTTAAAAATCCGGTGTTCCACGAAGCAGTGCTGAGAATTTCAGCGCCGTTAGAGGAAGTCATGCGTGCCTTGCATGTTCAGAACCTGTTGCCAGGCTATGCCTTGCAGGATGACTATCCTGAGCTGGAAAATTGTCTGTTGGTGTGTGCGACTGAAACACGCACAGATGAAGATATAGATACTTATGTAAATCACATGCAAAGGATTCTTGGTTAGCATGAGTCGGTTAAATGTCCGGTCCAGCCGAAATGGTAATGACAGTGCAGGCATCATTACCAGTGGAATGAGAATAGATGTTCAGACAAGTAGAAAACTTAACAGCAGCATTGACAGGAGAGACAAATGGCTAAAATAACTTTACATGGTAATGCGTTTAATACGAATGGTGATTTACCGGGTATAGGCAGCGATGCACCGGATTTTAAACTGGTGGATGCTGAATTAAATGACCGTAACTTGTCTGATTATTCAGGAAAGAAAAAGTTACTCAACATCGTTCCCAGTCTGGACACACCTGTGTGCGCGACTTCCACCAAGCATTTTAATGATGCCGCCAAAGGCCGTGAAGATGTCGTGATGTTAATAATTTCTGCTGATCTGCCTTTTGCTTCCGGTCGATTCTGTACGGGTGAAGATCTTAAAAATGTAGTGCCACTGAGCATGATGCGATCAAAGAATTTTGCCAAAGATTACGGCATTCTGATTAACGACGGGCCTTTGGCAGGTATCACCGGTCGAGCAGTGGTGGTGCTGGATGAAAATAATAAAGTGGTTTACACCGAACTGGTACCTGAAATCGCACAGGAGCCGGATTACGATAAGGCGATAGCAGCACTCGCTTAAGTAGCAATAAAATTGGCTGGAGATTTATATCAGCTTGCAATAATCGCCTGGCGTGACGAGTGCACGTCAGGCACTTAATATAGTTTAATTCAGTGGTAGTATTATGTTGATTTTTGAAAAGTCGAAAAAGGGAAGAAACAATCCATCGCAGGCGCCACATTCACGTCCGCCAATGTCAGATATCCCTCAATCCTTGCAGCGCAGTCAACGCGCCTTGTTGCCAGAGACCTCAGAGATGCAGACAGTGCGCCACTATACGCAGTTATCACAAAAGAATTTTGCTATTGATACCCATTTCTATCCACTCGGTAGTTGCACCATGAAATATAACCCGCGCGCTTCAAACAGCTTGAGTATGCTGCCTGGTTTTCTGGCGCGGCATCCGCTGGCACCTGAAACGATGGGTCAAGGTTTTATGGCCTGCATGTATGATTTACAGGAAATATTGAAAGATGTTACCGGTATGAAAGCAGTCTCACTGACGCCGGCAGCCGGTGCGCAAGGAGAGCTGGCTGGAATGGCAATGATACACGCCTATCACGAAGCGCGCGAAGATCATCAACGTACCGAAGTACTGGTGCCGGATGCCGCGCATGGCACTAATCCAGCCTCTGCCGTGATGTGTGGTTACAAGGTTCGCGAAATCCCGACCGATGAGCATGGGGATGTCGATCTGGCCGCACTCAAGGAGGCCGTTGGGCCACAAACTGCGGGCCTGATGCTAACTAATCCTTCAACGCTGGGCGTATTCGAGCGCCGTATAGAAGAGATTGCAAAAGTGGTTCATACGGCGGGAGGGCTGCTTTATTATGATGGCGCCAACCTCAATGCGATTCTCGGCAAGGTTCGTCCGGGGGACATGGGTTTTGATGTTATTCATATGAATCTTCATAAAACCTTCTCCACGCCACATGGCGGTGGCGGACCGGGAGCCGGTCCGGTCGGTGTAAGTCAACGACTGGAACCGTTTTTGCCGATACCTATTGTTGCCTATGATGGTGACAGCTATTCATGGATGACTGAAAAACAAAAACCGCAGAGCATTGGCAGGTTATCGACCTTCATGGGTAATGCCGGTGTTCTCATGCGCGCCTATATCTATGCACGTTTGCTGGGTCGCGAAGGCATGGTGAGGGTATCAGAATTTTCAACCCTGAATGCGAATTATATGATGGTGCTATGTGAGAAAAAAGGATTTGATCTGGCTTTCCCTGATCGCCGCGCCACGCATGAATTTATTGTTACGCTCAAACGTCAGGCCAAAGAACTGGGCGTGAATACTATGGACTTTGCCAAGCGCTTGCTGGATTACGGCTTTCATGCGCCGACGACCTATTTTCCGTTGTTGGTACCTGAGTGCCTGTTGATTGAGCCGACTGAAACCGAAGACAAGGATACCCTGGATGCTTTCTGTGATGTACTGGAAAAAATAGCGGTCGAGGCGAAGGAAAATCCGGATTACGTTAAAGGCGCACCATATACACAACCCGTACGCCGCCTGGACGATGTGCGCGCTGCGCGTGAGCTTGATCTAGTCTGGAGCCAGGATAAATAACAAAACGGAAACTAGGCTATGAAACCAGGGCGTACCGGAATTTCGCGTATCGCATATGCATTTATTTATTCCATGCAGGGCTTTCGCGCAGCGATAAAGCATGAGGCTGCCTTTCGTCAGGAATTAATGCTGACGGTTGTTTTGGTGCCCGTTGCATTCTGGCTGAGCACTGATCCCGTGCATTTAATGGCCATGCTGGGTAGTTTGCTGCTGGTGCTGATCGTTGAGATACTTAACTCGGCGATTGAGGCAGTTGTTGACCGTACCGGCGAAGAGCCGCATAAACTTTCAGGCCGGGCCAAGGACATGGGTTCAGCTGCCGTTTTTCTCGCATTGATGAATGTCGTTGTCATGTGGGGTTTGGTATTGTATCAACTTTTTGTTAAAACTTGAGTAGGAAAAAATTATGTCTGCACTGATATGTGGTTCCTTTGCCTATGACACCATCATGGTTTTTCACGATCATTTTAAAAATCATATTCTGCCGGACAAGGTGCACATGTTGAATGTGTCATTCATGGTGCCGGATATGCGCCGTGAATTTGGTGGATGTGCCGGTAATATCGCCTATGGCTTGCATTTGCTGGGTGGTAAAGCCAAACCTATGGGTGCTGTTGGTAAAGACTTCGCGCCTTATGCTGACTGGATGGATAGCTTCGGCATCAACCGTGCCCACATCAAGGTGATCGATGAAAGCTACACTGCCCAGGCCTATATCACTACCGATATGGATGATAACCAGATAACCGCATTTCATCCCGGGGCGATGGGATTTTCACATGAAAACAGGGTTGAAGATGCCAGTGATGTCACCATCGGTATTGTATCGCCGGACGGTCGTGAAGGCATGATTGAACACGCCCTGCAGTTTGCTGAAGCAGATATTCCTTTTATTTTTGATCCGGGGCAGGGTATGCCGATGTTTGACGGTGATGATTTGCTGACATTTGTTGATCAGGCTACCTGGGTGACCGTCAACGACTATGAGTCACAACTGTTACAGGAAAGAACCGGATTGTCGCCACATGAAATTGCCGAACGTGTCGATGCCTTGATTATTACTCGTGGAGCACAAGGTTCCTACATTTACACACAGGAAAAACGTCTGGAGATTCCCGCTGCCAAAGCCTCGTCACTGGTTGATCCTACTGGTTGTGGTGATGCCTATCGTGGCGGTTTACTGTTTGGTCTGATGAATGATATGGATTGGGATGTTACCGCAAGGCTGGCAGGCTTGATGGGTGCTATCAAGATACAACAGCATGGCACGCAAAATTATAAATTCACCATGGATGAATTTGCCGACCTCTTTAAGGAAGCTTATGGATTTAGTCTTTAAGGATTAATGCCCGCGATTAGCCTGAAAAAGAATTGTCATTGCGAGCGGAAGGTGCCCTACTTTATTAAAATAACCAGACGCTTGATGCGATATGCATACTGGAATATTGCATTGTACACAACGCGGCAATCTGTTTGATGTAGTGAGATTCAATTACTCAAACTTCAGGCTGGCGCTAGCCTCCGTGTTAGCGAGTTCGATTTCAAGTGCTGCCAATGTGGTTACCGGTGCCTGACAGCTTGTGCCACTACAGATGTAGGCGATCATGCCTTTAGTGGTGTTTTTTCGTTCACCCAATAATCCGGGTAGATCGCTGGCGGTATCAGGAATAGCCAGGCTGATTCTGCGAGGAGCATAGGGTTGTGCGCAACGCTGCTGCCATTGTGTTAAAGCTTCCCCTGTTCCCCGCAGGACAATAATTTGCGGCGGATAAAGGCTCTCTTCCAATGCCAGCAGCATACTGTTATGGGCGTATGGAATCTGGCGGATGGCGGGCCAGGCACTTTTTAATGCCCGCTCGGCGGCCTGGCTGTATTCCATGTTACCTGTGATATGTCCAAGGCGTAGTAGCGCATGAGCCGCAATGCCATTGCCGGAGGGAATGGCTTCATCACCATAAGGTTTTGGGCGTTCGATTAATTGCTCGTGATCATTCGAGGTAAAGAAAAATCCGCCTTGTTGCTTATCTTCAAATTGTTCCAGCACAGTGTCAGCTAAAGCCAGCGCGAACGACATATCACCATCACGCCAGCGCGCTTGCATTAATTCCAGTATGGCATCAAGCAGAAATACATAATCATCAAGATAAGCATTCAGATGCGCGCGCCCGTCTTTATAGGTGGCCAGCAAGCGCTGGTCTTTCCACAGGGTATTTTTTATAAAGTCGAGGGATCGAAACGCAGAATCTATTAAATCCTCACGACCCAGGTGGCGTCCGGCCGCGGCCATGCCCTTGATCATCAAGGCGTTCCATGAGCATAATATTTTTTCATCACGACCCGGACGAATACGCGCCTCTCTTGCCAGGAACAGTTTTCGGCGTGCACTGTTGACCCAATTTTTTATTTGTTCAGCACTATGCTCACTTTGTTCAAGGATCGCTTCCCATTGCATGAATACATGTGGGTAGTATTGACCTTCAAAATTCGCTTTTCTGTTAATGCCATAACGTAAGGAGAAATAATGGAATTCATCGGTATCCAGTTGTGCTTTAATGTCCTCGACCCGCCATGAATAAAACTTGCCTTCAACACCTTCCGAGTCTGCATCGAGACTGGAATAGTAGCCACCCTCAGGCGATTGCATCTCGCGTTGCACCCACGATGAAGTGGTTTCAATCACTTCAAGAAACAAGGGCTCAGCGGTGGCACTCCAGGCTTCACTATAGAGCGTTAATAGCGGGCCATTATCGTAGAGCATTTTTTCGAAGTGCGGGATCATCCAGTAATCATCAACCGAGTAGCGGCAGAAGCCGCCACCGAGTTGATCATTGATGCCACCATGGGCCATTTGTATCAGGTTATGACAGGCCATTTGCAAGGCGCGAGTATCCTCGCGGCTACCTGCCCAGTGGCGTAACAGGCGTTCTATGTTGGTAGGGTGAGGGAACTTGGGGGCATTGCCAAAACCGCCATTTTTGTTATCCATATGATCCTCGAGCTGACGGCGCGACATGTCAAGAGGAGCAGGTGTCAGGCTCAGCTTGTCATCATTACTTTCGATTTGTAATGATTGCATGGCTTGCATCAGTGCCTGATTTTGTTGCTGTAATTGATCGAGGTGGTGTTGATAAAAATCAGCAATTCGATTCAGCAGGTCTGAGAATGCAGGTAGTTGATGGCGTTGTTCTTTGGGGAAATAGGTGCCGGCAAAAAACGGCATATGGTCATCCGGCATCAAAAAAACGGTCAGAGGCCAACCACCGGGGCGTTGAGTCATTAATTGGTGAGCGCGCTGATATATTTTATCCAGATCAGGGCGTTCTTCTCGATCCACCTTGATGTTGACAAACAGGCGGTTCATGATTTTTGCAGTGTCTTCATCTTCAAAGGATTCATGTGCCATCACATGACACCAGTGACAGGCCGAATAGCCTATTGACAGTAAAATAGGCCGATTTTCTTCGCGCGCTTTCGTCAGGGCCTCTTCACCCCAGGGAAACCAGTCAACAGGATTATCGGCATGTTGTTGCAGGTAAGGGCTGGTTTCGTGTATCAACCGGTTTGTGCTGCTCATGGGAGTGATGTAAGCCTTTGAAAAACTCAACTATACAACAAAAGACGCCATTCTTGTAGCTTGAGAGGCTTGATATAAGCTATTGAATTAAATAATGAATATATTTACATCATGGTTATTGAAATAGTCCTTAATTTTCTATGTTTTTGGTCGATACCCGATAATAATTCACTAAGTTTGTGCCTGTGGCACAATGAGGCTGGCTAAAAATGAAAGAGGTATCTATGAATGAAATTCCTAAATGGGATGTTGCCCTGGAAGCTATTGCCAAAGAAAAATACCAACAACTGGGAAGGCCAATGGATCTGGCTGATTTCAAACAATTAGGTCATGAATACAAGGTACGCTTCGATGATTTGATGCACAGCCTTTGCCAATTGGTTAAATATGAAGCCTGGAGCCAGCAAGGCTTTGATGAGCAAGGCAATGTGCTCAGCGACGACAAGCTGGAATCATTGTTTGTCTACAATCGCCTGGATGAAAAAATTGCCGAGCAATATGCAGTGAAATGGCAGCCTGTTGACTGAATTCAAGGTTTGCAGGAACCCTCTTTATCTATCTGTTTATAATCTATAACAAGCAGGGCTGATATCTACCATCATGCTTTCATGGGGTGCTGAACCCGTGATAAGATTGAATGCATAATTATTATGATAATTGAGCGTTCAGTACCCATGATTGCCTATCCTGATTTTGATCCTGTTATTTTTTCTATTGGTCCACTGAATCTACGTTGGTATGGCCTGATGTATATCATCGGCTTTGCATTGGCCTGGTGGCTGGCAAAAAGACGCGCACAACGGGCCGATATTAACTGGAGCAATGATCAGGTTGACGACGTTATATTCTATGGTGCCCTGGGTGTTATTCTCGGTGGTCGTCTTGGCTATATCCTGTTTTACAAGTTCGAGGATTTTCTCAATCAACCAGCGATTCTGTATCGGGTTTGGGAAGGAGGGATGTCATTTCATGGAGGCTTGATTGGTGTCATTCTGGCATTGTGGCTTTTTTCACGACGTTATAAAAAATCGTTATTTGCTGTAACGGATTTTATCGCCCCGATGATACCGCTGGGACTGGGTTTTGGTCGCGTGGGTAATTTTATTAATAATGAATTATGGGGTAAACCGACAGAGTTGCCCTGGGGGGTGATACCGATCAATGGCCAACTGGCGTTGCATCCTTCGCAATTGTATGAGGCTTTTCTTGAGGGTCTGGTGCTATTCGTGATCTTGTGGGTGTATTCATCCAGGCCCAGGCCAGTGATGTCTATTTCCGGGCTGTTTTTGCTTTGCTATGGCCTGTTTCGTTTCATGGTCGAATTTGTCCGCGTACCCGATATTGATATTGGTTACCTTGCATTCGACTGGCTGACCATGGGGCAGGTCCTGTCCCTTCCCATGATTTTTATCGGAGGTATAATGATTCTCATAGCAGATAAAAAATTCACAGGGAGAGTCACATCATGAAGCAGTATCTAGAACTCATGCGCCATGTCCGCGATCACGGGGTTCGCAAGGAAGACCGTACCGGTACCGGTACACTGAGTGTATTTGGTTATCAGATGCGCTTTGATTTGTCAGCCGGTTTTCCGCTGGTCACTACCAAAAAATGCCACCTCAGATCTATCATTCATGAATTACTCTGGTTCCTGAAAGGTGAGACCAATGTTCAATATCTCAAGGATAACGGTGTTTCCATTTGGGACGAGTGGGCTGATGAGCAGGGTAACCTGGGTCCAATCTATGGCTATCAATGGCGTTCATGGCCTGCTGCGGATGGCCATCATGTTGACCAGATCAGTCAGGTGATTGAGCAACTGAAAAATAATCCAGATTCCCGGCGTATCATTGTCAGTGCATGGAATGTCGGCGAAATTAAGAATATGGCCTTACCACCTTGCCATGCATTTTTTCAGTTCTATGTGGCTGAGGGTAAATTGTCATGCCAGCTATATCAACGCAGCGCTGATATATTTCTTGGGGTGCCTTTTAACATTGCCTCATATGCCTTGCTGACCATGATGGTCGCTCAGGTAGTGGGTTTGCAGGCAGGTGATTTTGTGCATACCCTGGGTGATGCACATTTGTATAGCAATCATCTGCAGCAAGTAGAAACGCAGTTGTCGCGAAAACCCTATGCATTACCAGCAATGCAAATAAACCCTGATGTAAATAATATATTTGATTTTAAATTTGAAGATTTTGAATTACTGGACTACCAGTTCCACCCCCATATCAAGGCACCTGTCGCGGTATAGTCAGCCTTTCAGGGCTTGCGCTCGAAAATAATGAAGCGGCAGGCGTGGCTGTTTTTATCATCGGCCGGGTGTGGCTGTGATGCTATTTCTTGCCATTCATTGGTGTCATAGGCGGGGAACCAGGCATCACCTTCAAACTCACCCTGTACTTCGGTAATATAGAGACGATCAGCCAGTGGCAACATTTGCTGGTAGAGTGTTGCGCCACCGATAACCATCAATTCGTCAGCATGCCTGGCTTGTTGTAAGGCTTCATCAATATTGTGTACGATAACAGCGCCTTCAGATTGATAGTCAGCATCTCTTGTGATGATAATATTGGTGCGTTCGGGCAAGGGTCGGGCGCCAAAGGATTCATAGGTTTTACGTCCCATGACAATCGGCTTTCCCAGTGTATGTTGTCTGAACCATTTCATATCAGCCGGTAGTTTCCATGGCAAGCGATTCTGGTTGCCGATGAGTCGATGGTTATCCATTGCCCAGATCAGTGATATTTTCATGTCGTTTATTTAAACTATTTTTTGATATTCTTTACAATCAATGCTGAAATAATGCTGATCTTCCAGACGCATAGCAGTGAGTTTTTGTCCCCATAGACAGCCGCTATCCAGCGAAAAAATACCGTCTTCCTGGTACAGTCCCAAAGCAGACCAATGGCCAAAGATAATGTTCATTTCAGCACTGGCCCTGTTTTTCACGCTAAACCAGGGCAGGCATTCAGCAGGTTGGGTTCCTGGTGGCCCCTTGGCTTTCAGGCACAGACTACCATCTTTTTGGCAATAACGTAGTCGCGTGAAACAGTTGGTGATGAAACGCAAGCGCTCCATTCCCTTGAGTTTGGCTGACCATCGCTTTGGCTTGTTGCCGTACATATGTTTGAAAAAATCAACATATTTAGGGCTGCGTAATACGGCTTGTAACTCATCTGCCAGTTGTCGCGCCTGGGTGTTGTCCCATTGTGGTGGCAGGCCGGCGTGAATCATACTGAAACCTAGTTCGGGGTCATCATGCATTATGGGGCGGTGACGCAGCCAGGTCAGCAGCTCATCTTTGTCGCTGGCATACAGTATATCCTGTAGATGATCATCGGGTTTTTCCCTGGCCTGACCTTCAGCAATAGCGAGCAGATGCAGATCATGGTTGCCAAGAACCGTGATAGCCTGACTCCCCAGTTGTTTGACGAAACGCAGGGTTTGCAGGGATGATGGCCCACGATTGACCAGATCGCCAGTAAACCAGAGAGTGTCTTGCTTTGGATCGAAGTCAATTTTTTTCAGCAGTGCCTGCAGTGGTTCAAAGCAGCCCTGTATATCACCAATGGCATAGGTGCTCATGTTCGCTCAGCTGCGGATATTAGTGCAGAGCATGGGGTCTGGATAACGTGAACATGGGTATCTCGGCATCAAAATGCACACCATCATCGGTGACCATTTGATACGATCCACGCATGCTGCCAATAGGTGTATCCAGTACAGTACCACTGGTGTATTGAAATCCTTCACCAGGATTCAGGTGTGGTTGTTCACCTACCACGCCATCTCCACGAACTTCCTGTGTGTAATTATTTGCATCGGTAATAATCCAGTGTCTAGTCATCAATTTTGCGGGCACATCGCCGGTATTGCGAATAATAATAGTATAGGCAAAAACGAAGCGGTCATTTTGCGGATCTGATTGCTCATCAATATAAGACGTTTCCACATCTATACTGATCTGATAGGTCTTGTCTTCACTCATTACTAGGATACTCCGACAGTGGCTGCGTGCGGCTACAATATTTTGCCCCTATTATAGCCCGTAAAAAAAATGAAATAAGCAAAACGGGTCAATTTCTGCTGAAAACAACCGCTATTTTCACCAATTAAGTATTGTGCTGCAATTAGATCTCTCTATACTAATGGATATAGTCATCCGGGCTAAATAGCGCTCCATTAAATAATATTAATTAAATCTAAAAATAACACGTTCATTCGTAGTAGTGAGAAAAAGGATCAATATGAAAAAAGGCATGATATTACTGTTGGTATTGGTGGGAGCATTAGTTGCAGCCCCTTTCGGTTTTAGTTTCTGGGCTGAATCTCGCCTGAATGGCTTACTTGATGACTTGAATGAATCCGGAGTCGTTAGTTTTACTATCATCAAGATGGATAGAGGCTGGTTTTCTACAGATAGTATTATAGAAGCCGAACTGGACGTCAGTTTATCCCAGAAAATGAATAAATTAAGCCAAGATGGTGGACCCCCCAGGCTGGTACTGAAAAACACCATCCATCATGGGCCTTTTCCATTCTTGCAGGGACATTTTTCACCAATCCCTGTGGTGGCGACAATGGATACCAAGTTCATGAAATCTATAGGCAGTGATGAGCCTTTGATCAACTTGGATTACAGCATGTTGACTGATTTTGGGCTAGCCGGTAATAGCCATGTCAAGGTAGATATACCGGAATGGGACGGCCCGATTGAGTCCGGTAAGGCAAATTTGCAATGGAAAGGTTTACAGGCTGATCTTAATCTGGCCAAGGGGCTGGGCGCAGCCGACATTACTATCAATGCACCCTACCTGAAAATCAAAGGTGAGAATGGTGGCATGTTACTCGAGTCACTAACAGTAGATTCCGAGTCCACAGTTGGTATTGAGGGCTTATCACTGGGGTCGGCTCAATTCAAGATTGCCAACATCGTCATTGAGGACGAAAAGTCTGGTGCGGATTTTAGTATTAAAAATGTCGACATTAATAGCGAGACAACAGCAACAGGCGACAGCATAGACAGTGTCACACGCTTTAATATCGCGTCATTCTCCATGTCCGGAGAAAATTTTGGCCCAGGCGTATTTTCGTTGGCATTCAAGAACCTGGATGCAGGCGCCATTGCCCGTATCAGTAACAAATACAAGGAAGTCAGCAGTCAAGGCAATGTACCGCCTGAGCAAATGAACATGATGCTTGGCGCGACACTGTTGTCTGAAATGTCTAACTTGCTGCAAAAAGGCCCGGAAATTGAAATTAGTGAAATCAGCCTGGGCTCGGCCACAGGAAAGCTGATGGGTAATGCCAAAATTACAGTAGACAATAGTCGTCCAGAACTATTAACTAACCCCATGTTAATCAAGGATGCAATCATTGGTGAAGTTGATCTTGAAATCCCTGAGGAATTGTTGGTCGCCATGAATATGGCGGCATTGCGTCAGGAATTCAAAAGTGTGAATATTCAGTATACGGAAGAGCAACTGCAATCCATGGCTAAAAGCCGTGTAACAAAACGCTTTTCTCCATTGGTTGCAGGTAATATCTTTACCCAGGCTGGCAATATGTATAAATTCAACGCCAGCTTCAAAAATGGTGTCCCGGCAGTTAATGGCAAACCATTCCAGATACCTTTGGGTGGCGGCATGGCTCCCGGACAATAGTTCAATTGACAAATCAATGACGATGAGGTGAGTGATGAAAAATAAGCTTGTTATAGCATTTTCAATAGTATTATTTTGTGCGACTGGACCCGTCAGTGCAGCTGAGGAACAACCTTTACTGGTTAATATCAAAAGAATGTCCATGGAAACTGCCTTACGTATCGCGCAGGGGGCCATCAAGGAATGCCGCAAACAGGGAGTGCAGATAGCCGTTAGTGTTGTTGATCGTGGCGGCCATAATCAGGTGGTGTTACGTGATGTACTGGCGCCGGATATTACCCTTAAAATCAGTCATCAAAAAGCCTACACGGCTATGGCATTTAACTCAGCCACCTCTGCCCTGGAGGGGCGTTTTAAATCACCATTTTCAGTGGGCAAGGTCGAGGGCCTGGTAATGTCAGCGGGTGGTGTAGTGATCCAGGTGGGTGGTTCAATTGTTGGTGGTGTTGGTGTCAGTGGAGCGCCATCAGGTGAAACCGATGAAAAATGTGCCAAGGCCGGCCTTGATGCCGTTGCTGCGGATCTGGAAATGGCTGAATAGGGTCTTGGCGGAATACTGAAACGATAGCTTTACACTGTATTTTTTCAGCTGGCTTTACGGGAATACAGCCCAGCAATCAAGATCATAATTTATTCTGGGCTGTTTCCAATCCACACCGGGCTTTCTTCCAGCAGTGACTGAGAAATCAGATTTTGTAAAATACTCAATTATTACAATAATTTACTATATTCTTTCAGTACTTTTTCTACAAAAAGCATAATTTAATAGAGCTTATTACTTGTCTATTAGCATTTACTGATGCTTTTTCATTTGTGAACAGCATCACGGTAGATTTCTGGCCTGCCTACCATACTAGGTAGCAAGTGCAGTCAATACCGAGTGAAAAATGCGTTCAGATAGACCACATAAACCAGATTCAATGACCTTGCTGATCATAATAGTGTCAGTGGGCATGTTTTTTAGTACTTATGTTCACGCAGATAATTATCTATTCAGTGACTCCGGGAGCTATTCATCGGTGATGAATCTCGGCAAGCAGAACAAGCTGGAACTCACTTCAGATGTCGTTCCAAGCAGCAAGAACAGTTGGCTTATGCCGGGCTCAACTGGAATGAGAACCTCTTTCAAGGGTGGTATGGCGCATTTCCAATTTGATAGCAGTGATGAAGGTGAGGTGCCTGGTATGCTACCGGGTAATACGCGTTTTATATTCAGTATGGGTTGGGAGGAAGAATTTTTGCCCGACAGTGTCAGCAGCCTGGATTCCTCTGAAGATTGGTACGACCGTTACAAACCCATGCTTTACTTTTCTCTCGGCCATCGTTGGTAGCCGACTTAGTTATCTTTATTATCAGATATACAGTTACTTAAGCGTGCATAGGCAGCCATGTCGATGACTTCCGGGCGTTGTTTGGGGTCTACCTCGCAATGCTCTATTTGTTCAGCCGTTAAAAAATTCTTTATGGCATTTCTGAGTGTTTTACGACGCATAGAAAATGCTTGCGTGACCAGCCGGGAGAATGTCTGGTAATCAGCTATCTCGACCGGTTGTTGCTTATGCGGAATTAACCTGACAATGCTGGACTCAACTTTGGGTGCCGGGTTGAAACTCTCAGGAGCAACATCAAAGACTGCTTCAACCTCACAATAATACTGCATCATCACTGAAAGTCTGCCATATACCTTGCTGCCAGGCGCCGCTGCCATGCGCATTACTACCTCTTTCTGTAGCATGAAATGCATATCTTCGATGCACTCAATATTTTCGAGAATGTGAAACAACAAGGGTGTGGAAATATTATAAGGTAAATTACCGACCAGTCTTAATGCTTGCCCCGCTGCGAGATCACAAAAATTAAAATGTAAAGCGTCGACATTATGAATATGCAGATTTTCATGGCGGGCAAAGCGTGATTGCAGAACCTGTACCAGATCGCGATCAATTTCGATGACATGCAATACTTTGCAGGCCTCTAGCAGCAAGCACGTAATGGCACCTTTGCCGGGTCCAATTTCTACCAGTGTTTGATCGGCTTTGGGGGCAACGGCCGCTACTATTTTTTCAATAACATATTGGTCGTGTAAAAAATTCTGGCCAAAACGTTTTCTTGCCTTATGGCTAATGGATTTACTCATCGCATTGTTAGCGCTGTTGCTATCGCCAAATTCAGGCTGCTGACATCTGCCTTGCCAGTACCGGCCAATTCCAATGCAGTACCATGATCAACCGAAGTGCGAATGATAGGTAAACCCAGCGTGATGTTAATAGCGCGGCCAAAGCCTTTATGTTTTAACACCGGTAAGCCCTGGTCGTGGTACATGCATAAAACAGCATCCGCATGTTGCAGATATTTTGGCGTGAACAAGGTATCAGCTGCCAGTGGACCTATCAAGCGCAAACCCTGTTCCCTGAGTTTTTCCAGAAGCGGTTCAATAATTTCAATCTCCTCCATCCCAAGGTGACCACCTTCGCCGGCATGCGGGTTTAGACCACAGACATAAATGACGGGTTCGGCAATGTTCATGCGCGCAATGAGATCATGATTGAGGATGGATATGATTGATTCCAGTCTTTCGCGGGTAATCGCCTGACTGACTTTGGCCAGAGGCAGATGGGTTGTTGCCAGTGCCACTCGCAAACCTTCAGTGGCCAGCATCATAACAACATTGTCGCACTTGCATTTTTCGGCCAGGTATTCGGTATGCCCGCTAAATGGAATGCCAGCATCATTAATAATGCCTTTATGGATCGGAGCAGTGACCATGGCATGGAATTCCTGGTTCAGGCAGCCCTGTACTGCCATGTCCAGGGTTTGCAATACATAGGGTGCATTAGCCTTGTTCAGTTTTCCGCTTTTTACAGGAGCGCCTAGCTTGGCTGGAATGATATCCAGTTGTTCATTTTTATCTATGGATAGCCCCAGTTCTGAAGCGCGCTGTTCGAACAACTCAGGGTCAATGATCAGGCTAACAGGGCAGGGTAGTGATTGCTGGGCCAGCATGACACACAGGTCAGGACCAATGCCTGCGGGCTCACCGCTGGTGATAACAATGCGTGGTGGGGTATTTTGCAAATGGTTACCGTAGAGAGTTATTGCACGCGTTGTTCAAGCTTGTATTCAACATACGCTTCATCACGTAACTTTCGTAACCACGACTGCAATTCCTCAGTGGTTTTCTGTTTTTTAATATTATTGACGGCATTGGACCGACGAAATTGTTGGGTATCATCATGTTGACGTCGCTCCAATACCTGAACAATGTGCCAGCCATACTTGGTCTTGAAGGGTTGGCTTAGTTCGCCTGTCTGCAAGCCTAGATAAGCCTTCTCGAATTCAGGCACGGTGTCGCCACTGCCTATCCAGCCAAGCAAACCATCATCTTTGGCGGACAGAGTATCTTCAGAATGTGCTCGTGCCAAAACTGCAAAATCGTCGCCACCAGTGATGCGTGCGTGCAGCTGTTGAAGGCGTACTTTTGCATTCTCATCGGTCACCAATTCCGATGTTCTGATGAGGATATGGCGAAGTTTGGTTTGTGCAACAATGTGTTTTTGCTCGCCTTTGATCTGCTGTAATTTGAGAATGTGAAAGCCATAAGGGCTGCGAAACAGTTCACTGGTTTCTCCAGGCTTGAGTTGGTTGATGACTTTGCTGAACAAGGGAGGTACCTGTGTAATAGGGCGAAAACTGTATTCTCCACCATCCATTGATTTCTGGCCATCCGAATAGGCAATTGCTGTTTGCGCAAAATCTGCACCTTCTGTTAATAATTTGGCTACATCTTCACCTTTCTTACGTGCCTGCTGTATTTGCTCCGGTGTTGCTGCATCGGGCACGCCAATCAGTATGTGTGAGAATTTTACCAGCTTGTTTTTTGATCCCTGATCTTTCTCGCGTAACAGGTAATCATCAATTTCCTGTTGACTGACATTAATACGATTGACGACGTCCCGGGTTCTGAGGCGACTGATGATTATTTCTTTGCGAATATCTTCACGAAAGGAAGCATAGTCCATATTATCGGCCAGAAGCGCATTGCGAAACTGCTCAAGACTCATACTATTTTTACGTGCGATACCCTGTATCGAACGATTTAATGTCTCATCATCAACCCGAAGCCCGGTGCTTTTTGCACGTTGTAACTGTAATGATTCCACTATCAGGCGTTCCAGGCTTTGTTTGACCAGGGCCGACATTTCGGGCATGGGTGTATTTTGTCCACGTAATTGTCTCACCACGGCCCGCAAGTATTGTTCGAGTTCACTGTGCAAAATGACATCTTCGTTAACGACAGCAACAATGTGGTCGAGAGGAATAGCACTTGGGGTGTTCGTACTGGCGGAGAGTGGTTGCAACAACAGGCACAGGGCCAGCGTGGCTAAGCGGATACAGGATTTTTTCATTGACTCAAATACTTTAATTTATTAGGTGATTAAGCAAAAAATTCTTTGTCTATTGTACTGCGCTTCGTGTTCTATAGCCAAGCCTGGTGTCGCTGAGCGTGTCAATACTACCGCCAATATTCGTCATTCCTTTTAAATTCAACTGGATATACACTGAATTTTCCATATCGATACCATTGTTATTAAGATACCGTCTTGCTCCAACCTGTATGGACCAGCAGCAACTATCGTATTCCAACCCAGCCAGAGACTCTATCGATTGCCTGTCTTGCAAGGAATAGGTCCAGCCGGCAAAACCATTCCAGTTTACTCCGAGTCGCCAGCGCGCCGATAGTTCCGTTTGTTCGAACAAATTGCGCTGATAGCGATAATTCAGGTTAACCAGATGCTTGTCATCGCGCTGATAACCATAGGCGATAACCGCCTTATTGATCTGGCTCGAATTTGGGTCCCATAATCCACTGACTCGAAATTGGCTATTATCAGTAAACTGGCCTTCCAGTTCGCCGGTAAATTCTGAATAGTCACCAGAGTCGGCGCTATTGCCTGGCAAGTTGACCTCGCGATCCTGAAAATACAGGCTTTGGCCGATACTAAAGCGCAACCTTTCCCGATTAGTCTGGTCATCGATCAGGCGGCTGCTCAAGGCCAGTGTCAGTTGGTTGGCATCAGACTGTCGATCCGGGCCAGTAAAGCGATTAGTACGAAACAGGCCGGCAAACCGGAAGTCCGGAATAGTGGTATCAAAAACAGGAATATTGTCCTGATTATCGAATGAGGAATACAAATAGAAAATTCTTGGTTCCAGTGTCAGGGTTTGCGATTGATTCCATAATTGTACTGGTCGCTCGAAAAACAGACCTGAATCCAGACTGAAAATTGGTGTGGTACGCGCTAGTTGTTTATCTTGTCCGGGTGAGGTGTTTAAAAGATGGTAGCGGGTGTGGCGCAGTCGTGCAGCCGGACGAATGTAATAAGCATCATCACTCCATTCATATTGAATGCCTGGTGATAGATCCAGGCGAGTCCCCGTGATGACATCGTCGCGATGATCAAAACGTGTCAACTCGGCCTGCAGGTTATAATGGGCATCGCTGGATTCCAGGTCGAGCGCAATTTGTGGCAGTCTCTGGTATGTATCGGATACATTGATGGATTGGAACTCGTGCGCACGAATCAGTAATAAGCCTAGCTCATGGGATTTAGTCGCTTCAATGTAACGTGGTACATGAGTGACATTAGAGGCTTCCAGATTTTCACCAAGGTCATTAAAATATTGCTGATCTGAAACATGTTTGAGATTGGCGGCCAGTTTCCAGCGATCTGCCAATTTTCCATTATGAAGAAACGATACCTGAAAGCGGTCATCACGCGTACTATCATCTTTCAGATAATCGAATGCAAGTTTGCTATCAGCCATTTTGTGCAGATGGCGATACTCTCCATACAGCTGTGAGCCTCGCTTGGACATTTGGTGCAAGCCGATAGTGGCGTCACGATCAGGAGCTATATTCCAGTACCAGGGAGCCCAGAGCTCGGTGCCGGTTTTGCTGGACTGGCCCAGGGTAGGGCTTAAAAAACCGGATTTACGCTTATCACCGGTAGGAAAAGAAAACTGCGGCAAATACATCAGTGGAAAATCCTTAAACCAGACACTGACATTGGTTGCTTTGGCGGTTTCGTCATCCTGATCAAACCGCATCTTGTCGGCTTTTAATACCCAATCCTGTTTCTGATCAGGGCAGGTAGTATAAGTGAGTTTTTTTAAGGTTGCCGTGTTTTTATTGTGGATGATGGCTGTTTCTGCCTTGCCTCGACCAGAAAACTGGGTAATGCGGTATTCAAGCTCGGAAAATTCAGCGCTATTCTCGCGAGTATTCGCCTCACCCTGCGAGGCAGAAACCCTGAATACATCACTTTCGAGTGAAATGTTGCCACTTAATATAGCTTTTCCGCTGACATTATCGTAACTGATATGATCAGCTTTAATTTTTTTGTCGCGGTCTGTGATGACGACATTCCCCTCGAGCTTGAAAATATTCCCCTGTGCACTGGAATCATCTGCACTAATGACGGTCTTATTTCCGGAGACAGGCTTGTTTGCCAATGGTTTGTTGATTTCGCCTGGTGACGCAGGGCACAGCTCGGTATCTGGCTGATAATCTGCCATTGCAAAGCTGGCAAAACTGCCCAGTGCAAGTAATTGAACTGTCCTCAGTAACAACAATATTATGCTCGCCAATCTGTAGGCCATCTAACTATAGCCTGTTTGTGTCAATCCTGAATGTTGGCCAGGATACTTGCAATTAATGTTAAACTAATGAAAGAATTAAATAAATCGACATATTCATTTTTTTTCTGTCAATGGCTGAGCTGAGGTGTGTATGCGCTTAATCCCGTTGGACTACACCCTGACCCTTGATACTTAACTGGAATTATGATTTGAAATTTCGCAATAAGCACGCAGTATCTATCCTGGTAGCAATTATCGTCAGTATCTTGCTCATTATCATACTGGTAAAGACTGCACCGGAAAAAGAACCGGAAATGAAAGCCCTGCCCAAAGCCCGGGTAGAGCTTGCTATTGTGCAAACCAAGGATATTTCTATATCAGAATTGTTAATGGGGCGTCTGGTGCCGGTGCGGCGCGCACAACTAAAATTTGAAGTCAGTGGGCAGATATCCGAGCGCCTGGTAGAAGCAGGACAACAGGTAGAACCGGGTCACGTCTTGATGAGGTTGGATGACCGCGACTATAAAAATGCAGCAATGGATGCAAAGGCGCAATTACGAGTAGAAGAAAGTGCAAGTAAACGTGATCGAGAGTTGCTGCAACTGGTTAAGGAAAACCTGCTGTTGCAGGAAAATGAAGTTAAGCGGCAGCAACGATTAATGAAAAAATCACTGACATCACAATCCAGTCTGGATGCTGCACGTCAACAACTATCATCGCTTAAGCGTGAAGCCGCCACTCTCAAATATAATGTTGACTCTGCCGGCGCGCGGCTCGAAATCAAGCAGTCTGCCTGGGAGCAAGCCAATCGGCAGCTTGAGCGTTGTCAGTTAGTCAGTCCATGGAAAGGCAGAGTCAACCAGGTGTTTATACAAGCAGGAGACTACGTGTCCCCCTCACGGATCGCAATAGAGTTGATTGACGATAGTGAGCTTGAGTTTGTATTAAGCTTGCGTGGTGAAATTGCCCATTACTTGCCACGCGATGCAGCCGTAGAGGTGATAGTTAAGGATGAAAAGGTTAGCGGAAAAATCGTCGCCCTGCAAACAGACCCGGACCCGAGTACTTTTACCCATGAAGCAAGAATACGCTTACCTGCAGGAGTGGGATATCCAGGCCAAATGGTAAAAGCGAGAATAAACTTGCCAGCGTTGAAACAAGCACAAGTCGTACCTGTTACGGCATTGCACTATGAAGGTGGACGGCAATTTGTTTTGCTTTATGCCAATGGAAAAGTCAGCAGACAGTTGATAGAGCCTGGTCCGCGCGTGGGTAACGAACAGGTAGTGTTATCCGGGCTGAATACTGGAGCGAGGATTGTCAGTCGTGATGTTGCCTCCCTGTCCGATGGTCAGGCCGTCGAAATGATCGATACTAACAAGCCATAATCATCATGTCCCTGATCCGTTTCTCAATCAAAAACTCGCTTATTGTTAATCTCCTGCTGGCTTTTATATTGCTGGCCGGTGTGTTGTCCTGGTATGCCATGCCGCAGGAAATGTTTCCGGTGATTGAAAAAGATGTGGTACGCATCACTGCATTGTTTGAAGGTGCGCCGCCGGAAGAAGTCGAACGTCAACTGACTTTACCGATAGAAGAAGCTTTTGATGGCACATCAGATATCGACGTCATTCAGTCGACCAGTAATGAGGGTCTGTCTACTGTACTGATCAAACTGAAGCCGGGTAGCGATGTTGATGACTTTATGCAGGATGCCCGTAACCAGATAGACCAGCTCACTGATTTGCCTGAGGATGTGGATACGCCCGAGTTGGTCAGGCTGGAAACGCGTTTCCCGGTGATTAGTGTTGCATTATATGGTGATGTATCACGTGCTTATTTATATGAACTGGCTGATGATGTGAAGCGCGATCTGCAGCTGCTACCCGGTGCGGCCAGCGTAGGTGTTGCCGGTAAACGTGAGTGGGAACTGTGGGTCACCATCGATCCACAGAAACTGGTCGCAAGTCGCGTCACGCTTGAGCAGGTGATTAAATCTATTCGCGATAACCTCAAGGATATACCGGGTGGAGCTGTCAAGGCACTGGAGGGTGACATCCTGTTACGTGGTGTGGGAGTTTTGCCGCAAGCAGAAAAAATAAAGCAGATTGTTTTACGTAATAATTCTACAGGGGGCCAGTTGCAGCTGGGAGCGGTTGCAGAGGTTGAACGCCGTCTTGAAGAAGCCAATACATTGGGCAGGTTCAATGGCGCGTCTTCGGTTAATCTGGTCGTCAATAAAAGTACCAATGCCTCAACCATAGAATTATCACAACTTGTGCGTGATTATGTTCGCAAACTTGAACAGGATTTGCCTCCGAGTATCCAGGTGGGACTTTTTAATGACACTTCAGTATTTGTCAAAACTCGTCTGGAAACCGTCAAGTCTTCGGGGATGGTCGGTCTGATTCTGGTATTGTTATCACTCTATCTGTTCCTCAATTTCAGAGTGGCACTGATTACTGCCATGGGGATACCGGTTTCATTTCTGGTGGCAGTTATTATGCTGCATTATCTTGGCTATACCATCAACATGGTGTCGCTGTTTGCTTTTCTGATTGCATTGGGCATGATTGTTGATGATGCTATTATCGTCAACGAAAATATCTACCGCCATATGGAGATGGGTATGTCAGCCCGACAGGCTTCCGAAGTTGGAGCGCGTGAGGTTTTCTGGCCAGTGGTCGCCTCTACCACAACGACAGTGGCAGCGTTTTTGCCCATGTTTGCTATTTCCGGAACGATGGGGGCATTTATCGCTGTTATTCCCGTTGTTGTCACTGCGTCGTTGATGGGATCGTTGTTTGAAGCCTTTGGTGTATTGCCCTCGCATGCCGCTGATATCCTCAAGATAGCACCGAAAAAACGCCAATCACGCATACCCTGGGAGAAGTTGCTGGTACGCTACACAGGCTTTCTTAGGAAAGCCTTGCATAAACGTTACCTGGTGACTGTTGTCACCATTGGCGTATTGGCGGTCACCATTACCTATGCGCAGACACGTTTACCATTTCAATTGTTTGCTCATGTTGATACCGGGCAATTTTTCCTAAATCTGGAGGCGCCGAACACCTATAGCATTGAAGACTCTACGCGTTTGGCTGCCAAAGTGGAAGCCGCTGTGATGGATGAAATGGACGACAGCGAGCTCAATTCCTTGCTGACAAATGTCGGTATTACCTTTATTGATTTCAACCGTTTTCGTTTCGGTACACATTATATCCAATTAATGGTGGACTTGAAAAAGCGCAAGCCGGAAGGATTTATAGAACGCTTTGTGGCGCCAATTGTCAGTTTGAAGTTTAGTTGGGACGGCACGCGTGAGACTCTGACGCCAGATATTATCAAGCGCTTACGCAGCAGGATCGAGGCGATTCCCGGTTTGCAGCGTATTTCTATTTTACGTCCACAAGGGGGGCCTGGCGGTTCGGATATTGAAATTGGTGTCACGGGTGATAATGTAAATATCTTGCGTACTCATGCCGACAGTGTGCGTGATTATTTGCGGCGATTACCGGGTGTCTATGATGTGCGTCATGACATGGACCCGGGAAAGTTAGAGATTCAATATTCATTGAATCAACGTGGGCGTGAACTGGGTTTGACACAAGCCCAGATCAGTAATGTCATTCGTACCGGATTTCTTGGTCAGGAAGTGGTTCAGGTCACTGCTGATGGCCAGCGTATGCCAGTGAGGCTGATTTATACTGACGCAGTGCGTGAGAGTAGTGCACTTGAGACAATACCTGTCATATTGGCTAATGGTAGTAATGTTTATCTGGGCGATGTGGCTGATATCACCATAGGGCGAGGATTGAATACTATTAATCGTAGAGACTTGCAGCGGCTGGGGACTGTGACAGCAGAGGTTGATGCAACCGTGACAACACCGCTGGAAGTGAATGCATTAGTTGAAAAGGAATTTGCCAGCTTTGCCGAACAGCATCCGGGTTACCAGCTACTGTTCCTGGGAGAGAAAAAAGAAGCAGGTGATTCTTTCAAGGACATGAAACGCGCGGGTATTATTTCTCTGGCGATTATATTTTTTATCCTCAGTACCTTGTTTCGTTCATTGCTTGATCCACTGGTGGTTATGTTTGCAATACCGTTTGGTCTGATTGGTGTCGTTATCGGACATGCCATTTTTGATTACAACCTGCAGTTTCTGTCCTTGATCGGATTACTGGCGCTGTCAGGTATTGTTGTGAATGACTCACTCATTCTGGTCGATTTTTCCAAGCGTATGCGTGCTGAAGGCATGAATCGGGTCGATGCTATGGTTGAAGCCGGGCGCGTGCGCATTCGGCCGATACTTTTAACCAGTATTACAACTTTTCTGGGGATATCGCCGCTGATATTTTTTGCAACCGGGCAAACTGCATTTCTCTCGCCCATGGCCGTCAGTCTTGGTTTTGGTTTATTATTTGCCACGGTGTTGATTCTGGTGGCATTACCCTGTTTTTATTTGATCGCTGATGATGTTCGGACCTGGGTGTGCGGACATGTGCGAAGACTATTTCATCAGCAGGAAAAAACAGAATCTGGAAATGAATATTGTTTACTAAAGGACGATGATGACTGAACCCACCATGGATGATGCGCGTTATGCTCAAATGCAACAATGGCTGACATCTGCATTAGGACACTCAAATTTCCGTTTGCGACTCGCATCCGGGGATGCCAGTTTTCGTCGCTATTTCCGTGTACTGGACGATGATCAAACCTGGATCGTCATGGATGCACCGCCTGATAAAGAGGATTGCAAAGCTTTTATTGAACTATCGGCTGCATTACTCAAGCTTGGTCTACATATGCCCGAAGTCAAATCTAAGGATTTGACTCAGGGATTCCTGCTACTGACTGATCTCGGCGAGGTGCAATATTTACAGGTATTGAATGAACAGAATGTAGATCGTTTGTATGGTGATGCCCTGGCAGCACTAGCCACCTTGCAAGCCCGTGCCGCGGAGCATTATCATTTCCCGCTTTATGATGACGCCATGCTGATGGCGGAAATGAATTTATTCCGCGACTGGTTACTGACACAACACCTGGGCATTCATTTACAAGAACATGAGTTGAGCATGCTTGATCAAGTATTCAGTTTTTTATCCAGCACGGCCAGAACGCAGCCTCAGGTTCCCGTACATCGTGATTATCACTCACGCAATCTGATGCATATTGCCGAGCATAATCCCGGCATTCTTGATTTTCAGGATGCCGTCATGGGCCCGGTCACCTATGACCTGGTATCTTTATTAAAAGATTGTTACATCAGTTGGCCAAGACAGCGAGTAGAGGAATGGGTCAGGGGCTATCATAACCTGGCATTGCAATCAGGCATCCTGCGTGAAGATAATGAAGCAGAATTTTTGCGCTGGTTTGATCTCATGGGTGTGCAGCGGCATCTGAAAGCGGCCGGTATTTTCGCGCGATTGAATATCCGCGATCAAAAACCGGCTTACCTGCAGGATATTCCGCGAACGCTTGACTATATCATCGAGGTCAGCGCACGTTATCCTGAGTTGCAGCCATTGCATCAGTTTCTGATGCCTGTGCGCGAACAAGCAGGGATATAAGCGCTGCTTGTAAATGAGCTGTGAATCCCGCTGTATCTTTTCTTCCTGATCTTGTATCTTGTTAATTATGAAAGCCATGATACTTGCCGCCGGTCGTGGAGAGCGTCTGCGTCCGCTGACTGATTCTTTACCCAAGCCATTGCTGTCTGTGGGAAAATACCGACTGATAGAATGGCATATACATCGCCTTGTTGATGCTGGTATCCAGGAGATGGTGATTAATGTTTCCCATCTGGGTGATTTGATCCGTGAGCAACTCGGAAACGGCGAACGCTATGGCGCTCATATCGAATATTCACAAGAACCCGAGCCCGCACTGGAAACCGCAGGCGGTATTATACAGGCGCTGGATCTGCTGGGTAGTGATCCCTTTATTGTGATCAATGGTGATATCTGGACGGACTACCCCTTACAAAATCTCCATCCACCTGAACGTCTCGCGCATCTGGTGCTGGTCGACAATCCTGCGCATCATCGGCAAGGTGATTTTTATTTGCAAGACTCCATGGTGTCAAATCAAGGGCAAAGCCAGCGTTATACTTTTAGTGGTCTTGGTGTTTATCGTCAGGAAATGTTCTCGGCCTATCAACCTGGTCGCCTGGCGCTGGCACCTGTATTGATAAAAAATATGCAAAGTCATCAGGTGACAGGTGAGTATTATTCAGGTCATTGGTATGATATTGGCACCCCCGAGCGTCTGCAGACGATAGAGGATTTTGTCGCAGAAAACGAAAATAATTATTAAAGGCTAGGCATCTACATGGGTCAGGAAATAGATACTATTCATTTCACGAAACAGAACTTCAGTGATTATCAGCAACATTTGTCTGAGGAAACCGAGCTCTTGTCTGAATGGTTTCAGAATAATCGACTATCATCACATCCCGGTGTAGGCGGTTTTGAACTGGAAGTGTGGATAGTCGACAAGGACTACAATCCGATACCCATCAATGATGCTTATCTAAATCGCCTCAATAGTGATTGGGTGTCACCGGAATTATCACGATTTAATATTGAATTAAATGCCGACCCGGAAAATCTACAGGGTCAGGCATTGTCCAAACTTCATTCGGCATTACAACAGAGCTGGGATCATTGCTATCAAGTAGCAAAGGATTTTGATGCCTCTCTGGTAATGATAGGCACATTGCCCAGTGTGCGCGAAGATCAGCTGGTACTGGAAAATATGTCACATATGAAACGCTATCAGGCGCTCAATGAACAGGTTTTCAACCAACGTAAAGGTAAGCCATTGAAGCTGGATATAGTTGGACATGAACATCTGCAAACAACACATTATGATGTCATGCTGGAATCGGCGACTACATCTTTTCAGGTGCATTGGCAAATGCCTATTGATCAGGCAGTGCGGGCGTATAACGCCAGTGTTATCGCCTCAGCCGCAACCGTAGCCGTATCTGCAAATTCACCTTATTTGTTTGGCAAGGATCTGTGGGATGAAACCCGAATACCATTATTTGAACAGTCAGTAAAAGTCGGGGGTATAGAGGGTGCCGCTTTTGGCCCCATACGCCGGGTTGGCTTTGGCTCAGGCTATGCGCGTCAGTCCATGATGGAGCTGTTTCATGAAAATCATCAGCATTTCCCTGTCCTGTTGCCTATTGAATTTGATACGCCTAAAGAACAGATGGATTATTTGCGTTTACATAACGGCACCATTTGGCGATGGAACCGCCCTTTGATAGGCTTTGATAAAAATGATGTACCACATTTACGTGTCGAACATCGAGTCATATCCGCAGGACCCACCGTCATAGACAGTATTGCCAATGCTGCCTTTTATTACGGTTTAGCTTATTACCTGTCGCAATTAACTAATGCGCCTGAAGATGAACTGGATTTTGCCATGGCGCGTGATAATTTTTATGCCAGTGCCAAATTTGGATTAAATGCTCATGTGACCTGGTTGGGTAATCAAAAAGGAACCATGAAGCAATTACTGCAACAGCAACTGCTTGATGTAGCCGAGCAAGGCTTGATCGACCTGGGTCTTGACAGGGATGATAGCTGTCTTTATATGGGTATTATTCGTGAACGTGTTAATAGCGGACAGCATGGTGCGCAATGGCAGCGGCAATACATGAATCAACACCATTGTGATATGCAAAGCTTGACGGCAGCCTACACCGAACGTCAGCAAACGGGTGAGCCTGTGCATACCTGGTCATTATAATCGGAATAGAAATGCTTAATGTCATAGAAAATATACCTGAAGGATTGCTGCAAACAGATGCTACGCATCTGTACGAAATATTACCGCAGCCGACACTGATCCATCTGCAGGGACGCCGCAGCGAACCCTTGTTTGTTTCATTGCTGTTGCATGGGAATGAGGTCACTGGCCTGCATGCTATACAGGATTTACTCAGGAAATATCAAACACAGGAGTTGCCGAGATCTTTATCCATTTTTATCGGCAACGTGTCGGCGGCAAAAGAAGGTCAACGCCGCTTGCAAGGGCAGCCAGACTATAATCGAGTCTGGCCAGGTGGTGATGAGCCAGCGTCTCCAGAGTCAATCATGATGCAGCAGGTTATTGATGCCATGCGTGAACGCCATGTATTCGCCAGTATTGATATTCATAATAACACCGGCATCAATCCACACTACGCCTGTATCAATGTATTAGACGACCCGTTTTTTCATCTGGCAACATTGTTCAGTCGTATCGTGGTCTATTTTACCCGCCCGACCGGCGTGCAGTCTTCAGCCTTTGCAGGTTTATGTCCTGCTGTCACCATCGAATGTGGCAAGGTAGGTCAGAATTATGCCGACCAGCATGCGATGGAATTTCTCGATGCTGCATTACATTTATCAGAAATTCCTTCACATAGTATTCCAGAACATGATATTGATCTGTTTCATACCATTGCCATAGTAAAAGTCCCAGTCGAGGCAGATTTCAGTTTTAATGGTGAAGATTGTGATATCAGTTTTGATAGTGATTTAGATCATATGAATTTTCGAGAACTGGAAACAGGAACACGTCTGGGGCAAATATCCAGTAGTCACTCGATGCATCTGCAGGCCTGGGATAATGATGGCAAGGATATTGGTGATGAAATATTTTCTTATGAAAATAATCAAATCCTCACCAGAAAACCACTCATGCCATCCATGCTAACACTGAATGAACGTGTCATAAGGCAGGATTGCCTGTGTTATTTTATGGAACGATACAAGATATAGGCTGAATAGATAGTAAATCTAAAAGCAAAGAGCTTAACCACGGAGAGCACGGAGCGTCACGGAGGTAAGTAATAAAATATCCAATCCTTCCCAGACTGTTCATGCTAAAAATAGACAGGGCGTCTCGGTAATAATCTCTATGTTTTTCTAGGTGTTCTCCGTGTCCTCCGTGGTTAGTGAATAAATCTAAAAGAAAAAAGCTTAACCACGGAGAGCACGGAGTGTCACGGAGGTGAAAAAGGGATGAACTAAAAGCTTGATTATCGTGTAACAGTAAAACAGAGGATCACTTGCTTGACTATTTATTTTCATTCTGTCTGATAATTTCAGCCGCCTGCAAATCAGCATGATAGGACGAACGTACCATCGGGCCACTGGCGACCTGGGTAAAACCCATGGCCTTGCCAATCTCCGCCAGTTGATCAAATTCTTCCGGGGTGACGAAACGATCTATGGCCAGGTGGTTCAGGCTGGGTTGCAGGTACTGGCCTAGTGTCAGCATATCGCAGTCATGGTCGCGCAGATCCTGCATAACTTCCTGTACTTCTTCCAGCGTTTCACCCAGGCCCAGCATCAGACCTGACTTGGTAGGCACCTGTGGGTAAAGTGCCTTGAATTTCTTGATCAGGTTCAATGACCACTGGTAATCAGCACCGGGTCGGGCCTTTTTGTATAGTCTTGGTATGGTTTCAAGATTATGGTTAAACACATCGGGCGGTTCCCGGTTCATGATGTCCAGTGCAATATCCATACGTCCGCGAAAATCAGGTACCAGAATTTCTATTTTGATATCAGGATTCTTTTCACGAACTTCACGAATGCAGGCAACAAAGTGGCCGGCACCGCCATCGCGCAAGTCATCGCGATCGACCGAGGTGATAACAACATAACGTAAGCCCATGGCTTGAATCGTGTTGGCTAAATTCACCGGCTCTTCAGTGTCCAGTGCCAGCGGTTTGCCATGAGCGACATCGCAGAATGGACAGCGTCGTGTGCAAATATCACCCATGATCATAAAGGTGGCCGTGCCATGACCAAAACATTCACCCAGGTTAGGGCATGAAGCTTCTTCACAAACAGTATGCAGGCGTTGCTCACGCAGGATTTTTTTCAGGCGCTGAACTTCCGGATGCGCAGGTGATTTGGCGCGAATCCACTTTGGTTTGCGCAATAGCGTGACCGTTGGCTCAACCTTGATAGGGATACGTGCCACTTTGTCAGCACCACGTTGGTGCTGACCTGCCAGCTTTTTACTTTTAGATAGTATGCTCTGTCATGTCTTTAATCTTTTATCTGCTCACTTTTGTCTGGCTGGAATTATATCCCAGATTGGATTGCAGGTGTTTAATTAAGCGCTGGTTGATTGTTCTATCTCCTCATTAATACCAAGGTCTTTAAGCTGAGTGACTTGCATATTCGGGATATCCGCAAGGATTGATATCATTAAAAGGAGATAAGTCCATGTCAACATTAAGGCTTAAACCATGGTAACTGCATCCGTGTTTGATACGCAGACCCATTGCAGCAATCTTTTTGTCGTTGACATATACACCTGGCGCGCCAGCCTGACGATGTCCTACTATGTGATAGTCTTCCAGCAGGTCAACAATGCTTTGCTCTAAGCGCTGGACAAATTCACTGACACCGAGCCCAAGTCGTTCGATATCACAGAGCACATAAGCCACTGCCTGTCCGGGTCCATGATAGGTGACCTGACCGCCGCGATCGACGGCGATAACAGGGATGTCATTGTTCCTGAGTAAATGTTCGCGTTTACCATTCAGTCCGAGCGTATACACCGGCGGATGCTCAACTAACCAGACTTCATCCGCACTGTTTGCGTTTCTTTCCAGGGTCATGCGTTGCATCTGTTTCCAGACAGGCTCGTAGTCTTTGTAACCAAGATGGTGAATAAGTAAGGACATGGTCAATTGCAATAGCGGATGGGTAAAAGCTACAGGCTCATGAGAATCTTTTCATGATCGCTAAGATCACGATAGACGGCGTCCAGTTGCTCTCGATTCTGTGCTTCCAGCACGATAGTGATAGAGATATATTTTCCGGCACTACTAGGTTTGCGTTTCACATTAAATGTTATTTGATGCGGTAAGTGGCGGCGCACAATGTCGGTAAATATATCCTCAATGGCATCAGTCGCCAAACCCATGGCCTTGATGGGAAAATCGCAGGGATATTCAATCAGTGATTCGTCGGATTGTGTCATGCAGTGATTATACCAGACTGTGGTGAAAAAATGCCCGTCTGCCTATTGCTCAGGATCTTAGCTCGTCTAATGTTTTCCTGAGCGAAGTTCCTGTTTGTAATTTCTATACAATTCAATCATTTTCTTCCACATCGGCCCGGGCAGTCCATTACCGACGGGAGTATCGTTGAGCCGGGTGACCGGCAATACTTCCTTGGTGGAGCTGGTTAGCCAGATTTCATCCGCTTGCTTTAGCTCTTCTTCCCTGATCGGGCGCTCTTCATAATCGAGTTGATGTTGCTGGGCCAGATCAAGCACCAGATCGCGGGTAACACCGGGTAGTAGCTGGTTATCTTTGGGCGGGGTAATAATTCGGCCTGCTGATATAATAAACAGATTACTGGCAGCGCCTTCGTGAGCAAAACCATGACTGACCAGGATTGCTTCAGCGGCGCCTTCATCAAGCGCCTGTTGTCGTAACATGACATTGGCCAGTAAGGTAATCGCCTTGATGTCACATCGATCCCAACGTATATCGTTCAGGGTAATAGCGCTGACACCTTTTTCCAGCATTTCTGCAGATACCGGTGGAATAGCATTGCTCATGGCAAAAACAGTCGGCACTACTTCAGCAGGAAAGACATGATCGCGCTTGGGAGCAGCACCACGAGTCACCTGCAGGTAGACAGATTGGTCTGTTGCCGTTTGCTGTGTAACCAGCTTGATGAGAATTCTTTCCCATTCAGTGTCGCTGTACGGGTTTTTAATTTTGATGGCATCGAGACTACTTTGTAAACGTTGCAAGTGCTGTGGCAGACGGAATAGCTTGCCACCATAGGAAGGGATCACTTCATAGACGCCATCACCAAGCAGGAAACCACGGTCGAGTACAGAAATAGTGGCTTCCTCGATGGGAAGCATTTTGCCATTTAGGAACACCATTGTCGTTACTTGAACATGAGTTTGATGCCGTCAATACTCCGACGCCATAAACCGCCTTCTTCAATTGTTTGCAAGGCCACCAGGGGTGTCTCCTCGATAATATTATTATCCAGGGAGATATTCAGGGTACCAATTTTTTGTCCTTTTTTGACAGGCGCAATAATAGCGGGTTGTATATCGATCGTCGCTGACAGTTTTTTATAACTTCCGGCTGGGAAGCTAATATGCAAATCCTGACTGACACCCAGCGCCAGTTGATCCTGCTCACCTTTCCATACGCGAATATTTCTCAGTGTTTGGCCAGCGGAATAGAGCTTACGGCTTTCAAAAAAGCGAAAACCATAATTGAGCAATGCACGGCTACTATTGGCGCGGGCCTCTTCCGATTTATCACCAAGAACCACAGCGATCAGGCGCATATTGTCGCGTTTGGCCGAGGAGGCAAGACAATAGCCTGCGGCATCCGTATGGCCGGTTTTAATGCCATCGACAGTTTTATCGCGCCAGAGTAATTTGTTGCGGTTATATTGTGGTATGCCATTGTAGATAAATTGCTTGATTGCATAATAGCTATAAAATTTCGGATGCTCGCGAATCACGAAGCTGGCGAGTTTGGCGATGTCATAGGCAGTACTGTAATGATCAGGGTGCGGTAGCCCGGTACTGTTGGCAAAGTTGGTATTGGTCATGCCGATTTTTTGCGCATATTGGTTCATTAAAGAGGCAAACGTGTCTTCACTCCCGGCCACGTGTTCGGCCAGTGCGACGGTGGCATCATTACCTGACTGAACAATAATGCCCTTCAGTAAGACATCGACCGGTACCTTCTTATTGACTTCAACAAAGGTGCGCGAACCGGGCATTTGCCAGGCCTTTTTACTGATCAGGACCTGATCGGTCAGTTTTAGCCGTCCTTCCTTGATCTCGCTGAAAATGACATAGGCTGACATCAGTTTGGTAATGCTGGCGGGCTCAACCCGGCTGGCGGCATCCTTCTCGGCAAGCACCTTGTTACTCTCGAAGTCCACCAGAATATAACTCTTTGCGCTCACTTTTGGCGCAGCAGGGACGGGTGTGGCGGATGCCAACACATTGTTTTGCATCAGAAAAGTAAGAATCAGCGAAAATATCCAGGGGGCGATGGTCAGGTTTCTCATGAGCAGGTCTTGATATCCTTTTTTGTTACATGGATCGAGATGACATGGCAGATATTGTAACGTGGGCTGGCGGATAAAAATAGTTGTTAATCGATGCGGATGCGGAAACCCTTGTGTCCCTTGGCGGCCAGCATTTCGATCAACTGCTCAGCTTCCGAATCTGCACTCAACGGACCAATGCGCACACGGTACAAAGGTTTGGCCTGACTTCTGTCAGTGGCGACATGAATACCTGAAATGGGTAATTGTGTCAGGTTTTGGCGCAGTTGTTCTGCATTACTGCGATCTTCAAACAAGCCGACCTGAAGATAGAGCTTGCTGACAGCTTGCGTAGCAGGGCTTGCTATGCCAGCTTGTTAGTATCCGGTGTTGTATTAAAGGTGGGCGGCAGTGATCGACGGGCGTTGCTGGATCAGCAGCTGTTATCACCTTGACTTCTACCGGCCCTGTGCCACTCGCCGCAATGCCCAGCTTGCGCGCCGCAACGTAGGAAAGATCTATTAGTCGGTTATTAACAAAAGGACCGCGGTCATTGATTTTGACGATAACGCTCTTGCCATTTTGCAAATGAGTGACCCGGGCATAGCTGGGTATTGGCAGGGTTTTGTGTGCAGCGGTCATCGCATACATGTTATAGGGTTCCCCGCTGGAGGTGCGCCGGCCGTGAAATTTAGTGCCATACCAGGACGCAGTCCCGCGTTCAACATAACCTTCACTGCTTTCAAGAATATGATAGCGCTTGCCATAAACTTCATAGGAATCCGGATTGCCATAAGGGCTGGGTTGCACCGGTCGGGGTACAGCATTGGCCACCTTGCTGATGTCAACGTCATGACTGGGAGCTGAATCCGTAATAACCGGATAGGGACTGAAGCTGCTGCATGCACCGAGCAGGCTGGTAATCAGTGCAATGAGGACTAGTGTGACAACTCGCAAATTGTAGTGTTGGAATAACATATTGCTATTATAGTTTATCTTTCATTCTTTCCGCTATGGCTTCGCTTAGCTGGTAAACAGCCATGGCATACAGTGGGCTATGGTTATAGCGGGTGATAACATAGAAATTTTTCAGGCCCAGCCAGTATTCAGGTCCGTTTTCCTGATCCAGTTTGATCACCGCCGCTTTTTTCTCCAGGTCGATTTTAGCAGTGCTGTTGATGCCCATTTTCTGTAGCTCGCCTACTGAAAAGCGGGGTTTGATACCTTTGTCAACGGCCTGCTTAACCTGGTCACCATTGACGTTTGCACGATCAGTGATGGCTTGTCCCTGTTCCCAGCCATGAACTTTAAAATAATTGGCAACGCTACCAATCATATCAGCTGGATTGCTCCAGATATCTCTTTTGTCATCGTTATCAAAGTCAACGGCATAGCGACGGAAACTGCTGGAAATAAATTGCGGGCCACCCATGGCGCCGGCATAGGAACCGGTTAACATGAGTGGGTCTACCCGCTCTTCACGTGCGAGTAATAAAAACTGCTCCAGTTCGCTACGAAAAAATTTGGCACGCTTGGGGTAATCAAAAGACAGTGTAGCAAGCGACTCAAGCACATTGTAGCGACCTTTATAGGTATTATAGAGGGTTTCCACGCCCAGGATGGCAACGATAATCCTGGCAGGGACACCGGTTTCGCGTTCGGCACGTTCTAACAGATCACGATGTTCAGTCCAGAAGCCAACACCGCCAGCGATTCTTTTTTCCTGAATGAAAATTTTTCGATATACATGCCAAGGCTTGCCTTCGGCGGGATTGGATATCGCTTCGATAATATCAGGTCGAGGTCGGATCGCTGCAAACCATTGTTGTAATTCATCTGCGGTGAATTGATGCTGCTTGACCATTTGTTGAATGAATGCCTTGACGTCATCGCGTTTCAGGTAGGCGCCATTCTCGGTTTCGGGTTTTGATGCATGACTGCTGGCGCTCAGAACCAAGGCCAGGACTAAAGTTGCGAAGTTAATTTTGATCATAAAAAATGTATAATTCCATGTTAAACAGCTAGTTTTGTCAATACCTATCTAGGTGAAAGCATTTTCTTGTGAGTATGTATCGACATTAAAATACCAAATCCCGCCAACAAGGTCACAATCGATGTGCCACCATAACTAATTAAGGGTAAGGGTACCCCGACTACAGGAAGCAGTCCAGATACCATACCGATATTAACGAATATATAAACAAAAAATGTCAGGCTGATACTGCCGCCTAACAATCTGGAAAAAGTATCTTGCGCCTGCGAAGCGATATACATACCTCGCATCACTATAAACAGATAAAGTAATATCAGCATGGTGGCGCCAATCATACCGAATTCTTCACTAAACACGGCGAATATAAAATCAGTATGGCGCTCCGGTAGAAAATCCAGTTGTGACTGTGTACCGTTTAGCCAGCCTTTGCCGTAAAGACCACCGGAGCCAATCGCAATTTTTGACTGAATAATATGATAACCGGAGCCGAGCGGGTCATTTTCAGGATGCAGAAATGTCAGCACCCGGCTGCGTTGATAATCATGTAACACATAGCGCCACAGCGGCCATGCCAGCAATGCCAGCAGTAAGGATGCGCCGCCGAGAATGCGCCAACGTAGCCCGGCCAGAAACAAGTACAAAGAAGCCGGAACTGGCAATCAGTAGTGAGGTGCCCAGGTCGGGTTCTATGGCAACCAGAACGACAGGAATGCTCAATAAAACCACACTGATCGCCAGTCGTCCCAATTTGGGTGGCATAGCGGCCTCAGCCAGAAACCAGGCCAGTGCCATGGGCGCCACCAGTTTCATGAGTTCTGAAGGCTGGAATCGAAACAGATACAGGTCGAGCCATCGCTGCGCGCCTTTGACCTGTACACCTACCAGGATAACCAGTACCAGCATAATAATGGTCAGCGCAAATAATGGCAGAGACCAGCGTCTTAATGTTTGCGGCGAGAGTTGTGCCAGAAACAGCATGATGAGGAAACCGACGCCCAGCCTTATACCCTGTTTTTGTACCTCATCAATGTCCTGGCTGGAAGCGCTGTAAAGCACAAACAAACCCGTCAGCCCGAGGATAAACAGTGATACCAGTAATGGAAAGTCAATATGTAACTGTTGCAGCCATTGTTGAAATAATGGTATTTGTTGATTGGGTTCAGTCAGACGGGTGCGGTTGCTGGCGTTCATGACGGGTTTTTGGCCATATAGTAGTTGATAATTTTCGAGGCAATGGGCGCTGCCACTGCGCCGCCACTGCCGCCGTTTTCAACCACAACTGCAACAGCAATGCGTGGATTATCAGCGGGTGCAAAGGCTATAAACAGGGCATGGTCACGTAATTTAATGGCGATATTTTCCTCTTCATATTCTTCTTCCTGCTTAATGCCAAATACCTGTGCAGTCCCGGTCTTGCCGGCGACCTTGAATTGCTTATTGACGATGCGTCGCGCGGTGCCGCGATGGCTATGGACCACTTGTATCATGGCCTTATGAATATAATCCCAATGCCGCTGTTGCACACTGTTGAGTAGTGGGCCAATAGTATTATTTTTTGACAAACCATGACCCAGTACCAGATGCGGTTGCACCATTTTACCCTTGTTAGCCAGAGTGGCGGTGGCTGTCGCCAGTTGCAAGGGAGTCGTTAGTAGAAATCCCTGGCCGATGCCGGTGTTGAGGGTCTCACCCGGGAACCAGGGTTGTCGGCGTCGTTCTCGCTTCCATTGTCTTGAAGGTAACAGGCCGCCATTATCGACTGGCATATCAATCCCTGTTTTCTGACCAAAGCCAAAGCTTTGCAGGAAGGGGTGAATGCGATCGATGGAAAGATTCAGAGCCAGATCATAGAAATATACATCGCAGGACTCGGTTAATGAATGCTTCAGGTCCATGGTGCCATGGCCGGATTTTTTCCAGTCACGAAATTTACGTTCTTCGCCGTAGGGAATGATGTAATAGCCAGGGCAATAGATTTCATAGTGTTCATTGGTGATGCCGTATTTCAGGCCTGCGAGTCCGATAAAAGGTTTTATTGTTGACCCCGGCGGATAACGACCCAGTAATGCGCGGTTATATAAGGGTTGAGAGTCGCTTTCACGCAAGGCATTATATTCCTTGTAACCAATACCATTGACAAACTGATTAGGATCAAATCCCGGGTTGCTGACCATGGTCAGTATCTGGCCGTTACGAACATCAATGGTGACGATGGAGCCGTTGAACTCACCCAGTGCCTGTTCGGCAACAGTTTGCATGGGTGCGTCGATAGTGAGATGTAGATCTTCGCCGGCAGCGGGCGGGGTTTGTTGTAGCACACGTAACACGCGCCCGCGCGCATTGGTTTCAACCTGCTGGAAACCAACAGTACCGTGCAATTGATTTTCATAAAACTTTTCAATGCCTGATTTGCCGACATGACTGGTACCGATGTAATTGGTGTTATCAATTTCTTTCAAGTCCTGCGTATCCTTGCGACCGACATAACCGAGTGCATGTGCAAAAGTCTGCCCGAGGGGATAATGCCGATTGAGACTGGCGACAATCTCCACACCAGGTAACCTGTGTTGTATCGCAGAGACTCGTGCCACTTCGTGATCATTGAGATGAAAGCGCAAAGGTATGTTATCGAAGGTGCGTTTCTGGCGCAGCGATTTTCTGAATTGCTTCAGGTCATGTTCACGAATATCAACCAGTTTCGCCAGTTGTTGCAGCAATTGCTCCATGTCCTCAACCTGCTCGGGGATAATTTCCAATCGATATGCGGCGAGATTTTCTGCCAGCACGATGCCATTGCGGTCGTAGATCAGGCCACGCGTAGGGCCAATAGGAACTAATTTAACGCGATTATCATTCGAGAGTGTAGAGTAGTGTTTGTGATCGATGATCTGCAAATACACCAGTCGGGTGACCAGCAAGCCAATCAATACCAGGATCATTATTATGCTAACAATTGCACGACGACTGAATAAGCGTGCCTCGGAAAAATGATCTTTTAATTGTTCACGGCGCATGAATGTTTATTGGACCTTATATGACCGTCTGAGTCTGCGCAGCAACAGGAATATGCCTGGCCACAGGATCATGCCGGAAATGGGTGCTAGCCAGAATGTTAATCCTTTAGAAGGCTGCCCGGTAATGCCATCAAACCAAAGTAATAATAACTGATAGAGATTGAGTAGCATCCAGATGACAATGGCCTGCTGCCAGAGCGGGAACAACCTGATGCGTTGGTGCAGGTTAATGACCAGAAAGGCGATGATGGTCATGCTCAGTGCATGTTGACCCAGTAGTGAGCCGGTCATTACATCCAGTAGCAGTCCGGTCATCCAGCCAGTGCCCACGCCGATGCGATGGGGCAGTGCCATGCACCAGTAGGCCAGTACCAGTGCTGCCCATTCAGGTCTCAGGTGCTGCAAAAAGTCAGGTAAGGGTATAATGGTCAATATCATGGCTGCCAGAAATGTTAGCAGGATCAGCCAGCCACCCTGATGCTGATTATTTTTCACGGCGCCTTATCCTCATCTGTCGATGATGGTGGTGTCTGACTGGATTGCATGAGTTTTATTCTGTCCCCTGACCACACCAGCAATACTTCACGACTGCGATTAAGATGAGCAGTTGGTTCTGCCTGAATGCTGGCAAACTCCTGTTCCGGTGCGCGCGTAATCTTGGTGACATGTGCAACCGGATATCCGGGTGGGTAAACGCCGCCCAGTCCAGAGGTCACCAGTAAATCGCCCTCCTGAATGTCGGTATTATTGGGTAAATAAGGTAAATCAATCTGGTTAATTTTTCCGGAACCGGTCGCAATCGTACGCAAACCGTTACGGCTCACCTGAATCGGCATGCTATGCCCGGGATCTGTGATCAGTCTGGCAGTGCTATAGGCCGGCAGTACTTCGATCACCTGCCCCATAATGCCATGGGCATCCAGTAGAGGCTGGTCAAGATAAACGCCGTGACGACCAGTTTTATTCAAACGAATAATATGTTTATAAGGATCCAGGTCTATTTTATAAAGCTCGGCAATGAGAACGCGATCAGCGACTTTGACTGATGACCCCAGTAATTCACGCAGGCGTTGGTTTTCACTTTCGAGATCGGCATTTTTAAGTGAACGCGCCTGCATCAATAAATTTTGCGCATGCAAGCGGGTATTTTCTTCTATTAATTGTTGACGGCTGGACAAACTTTCATCAACCCAGCGGCCAATATTGACGGGCAGGTCGACAATATATTCAATCGGCGCGACCAGCAGGGAAAGTGCTGCACGCAGTGTTTGTAGATGTTGTTGACGATGATCCAGAGTCATCAGCAGAATTGAGCTAAGTACCAGCAATACTGCACGGCTGGTAGTAGAAGGCCCTTGTGAAAATAACAGCTTTATCGGTGTTTCCTCCAACCCGGATGCATCAGCTGGATAGTCAGTTCACCAGAGGATTGCATCCGAATAATTCTTGTGACGCAAGGTCTGTATTAGTTATATGTAAATCATTTACAGGCAGAGTATACATTCGGGCGTTTATATACCCTGCCAGGTTCCGGTATTATTCAACGGTAAAAATATCACCGCCATGCTCATCCATTAACTCCAGTGCGCGTCCACCACCGCGGGCCACACAGGTGAGTGGATCATCTGAAACCACCACGGGCAGGCCGGTTTCTTCCATTAATAATCTGTCGATATCCCTCAGCAGGGCGCCACCACCGGTGAGCACAATGCCGCGTTCGGCAACATCCGCGCCCAGCTCTGGTGGCGTTTGTTCAAGGGCAGTTTTTACAGCACCAACAATACCTGATAAAGGTTCCTGCAAAGCCTCGAGAATTTCATTGCTATTAAGGGTAAAACTTCTGGGTACGCCTTCAGAAAGATTACGGCCTTTAACTTCTATTTCCAGCACTTCATTTCCCGGGTAGGCTGAACCTATTTCATGTTTGATACGCTCGGCGGTGGCTTCACCGATCAGCGTGCCATAATTGCGGCGAACATAATTAATGATCGCTTCATCAAAGCGGTCCCCACCAATGCGCACCGAGGATGAATAGACGATACCATTCAGGGATAACACCGCCACTTCGGAGGTGCCGCCACCAATATCCAAAACCATCGAGCCGCGGGCTTCATCCACCGGCATACCGGCGCCGATGGCCGCCGCCATGGGTTCTTCAATCAAATACACTTCACGTGCGCCGGCGCCGGAGGCAGATTCGCGAATAGCACGGCGTTCAACCTGGGTAGATCCACAGGGGACGCACACCAGTACACGCGGGCTGGGTTTGAAAAAGCGGGTTTCGTGAACCTTGTGAATGAAATGCTGTAACATTTTTTCAGTCACGCGAAAATCTGCAATGACACCGTCTTTCAATGGCCTGATGGTAGTAATATTTCCCGGGGTGCGGCCGAGCATGCGCTTGGCCTCGATACCGACCGCAGCCAGGCTTTTTGGACCACCAGGTCCACGATCCTGTCGAATGGCGACCACCGAAGGCTCATTGAGGACAATACCTTGTCCTCTGACATAAATCAGGGTGTTGGCTGTACCGAGGTCGATGGACAAATCGTTGGAAAATAGTCCTCTTAGCTGCTTGAACATAATGCAGGATGGCCCCTATTCTTAATAGTTAGTAAAATATGCGACTTTATCAATGGGTGAGGCTTTGGGCAAGAACTCATGTGTGTTACCTTACACTTTTTTACCAAGTGTCACACTAGATCAGGAGTGAAGAATGTCACTGGATGTTGAAGAAATACAAAAGATCGCCCATCTGGCAAGGCTGGCTATCGATGAAAAGGATATCCCTGAGTATGCCCAGAACCTGTCGAATATTCTCGATCTGGTTGAACAAATGAGTGCTGTTGATACCAGCGGAATAGAACCCATGTCGCATCCTCTTGAGTTACCCCAGCGACTACGAGCAGATACAGTCACCGAATCAAATCAGCGTGATCTTTTCCAGGAGAATGCTCCAAAGGTTGAACGCGGCCTTTTTCTTGTCCCGCAAGTCATTGAATAATATATATTATTTTAGGTATCAGCATTTTAGGTTGGATAAACTATGTATAACATGACCGTAGCAGAGCTATCTGCCGGACTACAACAAGGCGATTTTTCCAGTGAGGAAATTACCCAGGTCTATCTCGACCGGATCAATGCTCTGGGCGCGGACCTGAACTGTTACATCACCGTAACAACAGAGCAGGCACTGGCTTCTGCGCGCCATGCCGATCAACAACGCAGCCAGGGTAATGCAGGACCACTTTGCGGCATCCCGATTGCACAGAAGGATATTTTTTGTACTAAAGGTGTTAAAACCACCTGCGCATCAAAAATACTGGATAATTTTATTGCCCCTTACAACGCTGGCGTAGTTGAGCGTTTAAATACAGCCGGAATGGTCATGCTCGGAAAGACCAACATGGACGAATTTGCGATGGGTTCATCCAATGAAACCAGTTATTATGGCCCGGTTAAAAACCCCTGGGATCTGGCCGCTGTGCCGGGTGGTTCATCCGGTGGTTCTGCATCCGCGGTCGCCGCCCAGCTGGCACCGGTGGCTACCGGCACCGATACCGGTGGCTCGATTCGCCAACCGGCCTCGCTCTGTGGTATCACAGGCATCAAGCCCACCTATGGTCGCATATCCCGTTATGGCATGATCGCCTTTGCTTCCAGTCTGGATCAGGCCGGACCAATGGCGCGTAGCGCCAAAGATGCCGCCATGGTACTTAATAGTATGGCCGGTTTCGATCTCCGTGATTCAACCTGTATAGATCGAGAAGTGCCTGATTATACAGCAAATATTAATGATTCGATCAAAGGCCTCAAGATTGGCCTGCCAAAAGAATTCTTCGCCGAAGGACTTGATGAAGGGGTTGCCAGGGTTATCCAGTCTGCATTATCTGAGTATCAGAAGATGGGCGCAGAACTGGTAGATATCAGCCTGCCTAATAGCGGGCTCTCAGTGCCAACCTACTATGTGGTGGCACCGGCAGAATGCTCATCCAACCTGTCACGATTTGACGGGGTCAGGTTTGGCTACCGTTGTGAAAATCCTGTCGATCTTGAAGATCTCTACAAGCGCTCGCGGGGTGATGGTTTTGGGCCCGAGGTTAAACGCCGTATCATGATCGGAGCTTACGCACTTTCAGCGGGTTATTATGATGCCTACTACCTGAAAGCTCAGCAAATACGCCGCCTGATCAGTGATGATTTTAAAAAGGCCTATGAGCAGGTCGATGTTATTATGGGTCCAACAGCGCCTGCAGTGGCATTTGACCTGGGTGAAAAGAGCGATGATCCCGTCAATATGTACTTGTCGGATATTTATACCATCGCTGTTAACCTCGCCGGTTTGCCAGGTATGTCTATTCCTGCCGGTTTTGTCGACAATCGCCCGGTTGGTCTACAGATCATCGGCAACTATTTTGACGAAGCACGGCTATTGAATGTGGCGCATCAGTTTCAACTTGAGACCAACTGGCACCAGCAGAAACCGCCGGGTTATGAATAAACCAGTAGCCAGGAGTTAGTGTCTAGTAGCAAGGGAACCCTGGTTTCTAGCTACTCGCCATTAGCTACTGGAGTATGTATTCTTTAATTGTAAGGAAAACTGCCTTGCAGTCACACTGAAAAACATGAGGAACCCAACATGTGGGAAGCTGTTATTGGCCTGGAGATACATGCCCAACTGGCCACCAAGAGCAAGATATTTTCTGGCGCTTCAACCGCCTATGGGGCAGAGCCGAATACACAGGCCTGTGCCGTGGACCTCGGCCTGCCGGGTGTACTGCCAGTACTAAACAAAGAGGTAGTACGCATGGCTGCCAAATTTGGCCTGGCGATCGGCGCCAATGTTTCGCGGCGTTCTGTGTTTGCGCGCAAGAATTATTTCTATCCCGACCTGCCCAAGGGTTACCAGATTTCGCAGTTTGAATTACCCATAGTAGAGCGTGGCAACCTGGACATCGAGCTGGAAGACGGATCCACAAAAACCATTGGTGTTACGCGCGCGCATCTGGAAGAAGATGCCGGTAAATCCTTGCATGAAGATTTTCATGGAATGACTGGCGTTGATTTGAACAGGGCAGGAACACCCTTGCTGGAAATTGTATCCGAGCCGGACATGCGCAGTGCAAAAGAAGCCGTCGCGTATATGAAAAAAATCCATGCGCTGGTAACTTACCTGGAAATCTGTGATGGCAACATGCAGGAAGGTTCTTTTCGTTGCGACGCCAATGTTTCCGTGCGTCCCGCAGGGCAACAGGAATACGGTACTCGTGCAGAGCTAAAAAATATCAATTCATTCCGTTTTGTTGAGCGTGCCATTAATATAGAAATTGAACGCCAGATCGATATCATTGAGGGCGGCGGGAAAATCGTGCAGGAAACCCGTCTCTATGATGCCGATAAAAATGAAACCCGCTCCATGCGTAGCAAGGAAGAAGCCAATGACTACCGTTATTTTCCTGACCCCGATCTATTGCCTGTGGAGATAAGCGAGGAATTCTTACAGCAGGTTAAAGAAAGCCTGCCCGAATTGCCACATGAGAAAAAACTGCGTTTTATCGAGCAATATGCCATTAAGCCGGAAGAGGCTGAAGTACTCACATCCAGCCGCGCGCAAGCAGCTTATTTCGAAGCACTGGTAGTCGCCGCTAATGGCGATGCGCGGCTGGCAGCCAACTGGGTGGTGGGGTCTCTCGCCGGCATGCTCAACAAGGAAAATCTGGACATCATCGACACGAGAGTCAGCGCCGAACAGCTGGGCGGGTTATTGAAAAGGATTCTCGACAACACCATATCAGGCAAGATGGCTAAAGATGTATTTGAAGCTATGTGGCAAGGCGAAGGCAATGCCGATGACATTATCGAGTCGCGTGGACTCAAGCAAATAACTGACACCGGCGAGATAGAAACCATTATCGATGACATTATTGCCGCCAACCCTGAACAGGTTGAGCAATTCAGAGCGGGTAAAGATAAGGTGCTAGGGTTTTTTGTCGGGCAGGTGATGAAGGCCTCGCGTGGTAAGGCGAATCCGGCTCAGGTCAATCAATTACTCAAGCAAAAACTGAGTGGGTGATTAATACTCCAGTTAGCGGAATAATTCTATGAATGATAAAGATCAATTGTATCGATTTATATTTGACGATGTGCCTGTACGTGGCGAAGCCGTGCAATTGCAGTCATCATGGAAATCCATTCTCGATAGACACGATTATCCACCTGTGATCAGAGATATATTGGGTGAGGCCATGGCCGCCACTGTACTGCTGAGTGCGACCATTAAATTTCTGGGTTCTATCACATTGCAAATTCAGAGTAATGGGCCGGTGTCCATGCTGGTGGTGCAGGTCAAAACAGACAAGACAGTCAGGGCAATGGCCAGCTATGAAGATGAAGAACTGCAACCTGGCCTGAAAAATCTTTTTGGCGATGCGCAATTGGTTATCACCATAGAAATGGATAATGCCGCCGAGCGCTACCAGGGTATTGTTGAGCTGGGTGATAAAAATATTGCTGCTGCCCTGGAAGAATATTTTCGTAGCTCAGAGCAGCTGGAAACAAAATTATGGCTGGCAGCCGATGAGCATAATGTCGGCGGTTTTTTATTGCAACAAATGCCCGGAGAACCTTCTGCTGATGGAGAGCGTGATGACTGGAACCGGTTGGTGATACTGGCAAACACATTGAAAGACGAAGAGCTGAAGACCCTGTCTGCCAAAGAACTGCTGCAACGTTTATATAATGAAGATAATATACGTTTATTTGCACCTGACCTGGTGGAGTTTGCTTGTAGTTGCTCAAAAGAAAAAATTGAGAAAACACTCTATGCTCTGGGTCATGAGGAAGTAAAGGATGTGTTAGACCAGCAGGGTAGCGTCGGCGTTGACTGTAATTTTTGTAATCAGCATTACGAATTTGACTCGATTGATGTTGAGACCATGTTCCTTGAGGGGCTCAGGATGCATACTCCGGAAACGCGCCACTGAACGGACATATCGATGTTATTGTCATGGAAACCCGGACGTATTCTTTGGCTAAGTATTTTTGTTAGCTACATTCTCGTGGCCGGCTGTTCAACATCCCCGCCCAAAAATATCAAAGATGGATGTGCCATTTTTAACGAAAAAGATGATTGGTATGAAGAGTCCTATGCCAGCTTTAAAAAATGGGGCGTACCGGTCCATGTGCAGCTGGCAATTATTTACCAAGAGTCACGTTTTACAGACGACGCCAAACCGCCACGCGATACATTGCTCTGGGTCATTCCCTGGTTCAGAAAGTCTTCTGCCTATGGCTATGCACAAGTACAGGACGGCACCTGGGACTGGTACAAAAAATCTACAGGTAATCGTTGGGCTGACAGAGACGACTATGATGACGCCGTCGACTTCATTGGCTGGTATGGTGATGTGAGTTATCGAAAGCTGGGTATTTCAAAATGGGATGCCTATAACCAGTACCTCGCCTATCACGAAGGCCACGGTGGATTCAAACGAAAAACCTGGCGCAACAAACCCTGGCTGATAAAAGTAGCTCGCAAAGTAGAACAGCGTTCAAAGATCTATCGTGAACAGCTTAATCGTTGCGCAGACCAGTTAGATAAAGGCTGGAGTCTATGGCCATTTTGAAAGCTATCATGCTGTCTAGACTGTCGTCATCAGATCAATAATTATTTCATGTGGATATTTCATCAGGGTTTGTTTTTTCGGGATTATTTCGCAATCAGCGCCAATAGACTTATTGACAGTAATTGTATCTTGCAATGGAAAAAAGTACCGTCATAGTGATCTAGCATTGTCGGGGTGCTGATCTCTTTATCTCTATGTTCAATGTGCTTGTAGATGGATGGCGCTTAAATTAACAGATTGCCGCGCTGTTCCACAATAGGATTTAGCCTGGCTATCTTATTGAGTACGTGAGTGCTTAATATATAGAATGATTGTTTGCGCTCGCAATGACAATTATTTTTGATGTCATCGCGAGTCGCGGTTTTCGCGGCGCGGCGATCTCCTTATCTTTATGTTCAGCTTGTTTGTGGGGTGATGGTTTTGCAGCTAACAGATTGCCGGGCTGTGACCATTTAAATATTTCAATATAGTTGTCTGGTTGCATGACTGGTTTTCCATATTGAGAATGGTGGTTTCCGCTCGCGATGACATTATTATTTGATGTCGCCATGAGACTTCTTGTCAATATAACAATCACGCAATAACTTCTGCATTTTACTCAAACCCATTGCTCTTGCTTTAATGATATTGTTCTCCGGGATCTGTTCCGGGTCGGGATAATTATCCAATGCCTGCTCCAGACTATCTTCTCTCAATAAATGTAACATAGGGTATGGCGAGCGGTTGGTATAATTTGCAGGATCATCGGCTGGTGCATCTTCAAAACAATAATCAGGATGAAAGCTGGCAAGTTGGTAAATGCCTTCATAGCCCTGTTCAACAAGTAGTTGCTGTGAAATATCAATTAAATCAAGAAAATCATTCCAGTCTCTAAATTGATCGGGATAGATAATCAGACTGGTTTCTATCGCTGGCGCTTCATCGAGCCGCCTGCACTCCTGAATCAGATCAAATAAAACATCTTCAGTGTTAGTGTCATGGTTGACATGGAAGTGAACGCGGCCGCGTTTTAATTCACGTTGAGCGAACGGGCAAAAATTATTATCTATAATAACTGTTTCAATCCAGTGACGTGTCTCTTTAATGCAATCTTGTTCTGTCATAATTCAATTTCCCCGGCACCGGCCAGTTGTCCCTCATAGTAATGACGAGTGATATGGCTGATGTGCTTGCTCACACGGCCCGTCCAGCGCAAGGCTTCCAGGTAGCGCGTACCTTCAGCGGCATTAATGTCACTGCCAGCGATTTTCATCATGATGGCGTGTCGGAGCTGCTGCATACGTTCCTTTATCCAGTCTTCAGTCTCAGTAGCACGTTTTGAGGCATCGATCCATTGGTTGTTTTTTATAAAGCCGGTAATGTCTGTGATCATATCAACCAACTTCGTCCGGGCTTCATTAAGGAGGGGAGTATCTTTGACAGTCATAGCACGATCTGCATCCTCTTCACAGCGTTCATGCAGTCTTTGCATATGATCAAGTGCATGAATGATGCTGATCAGCCTTTTCCAGTCTTCCCCTTCTTTTGTGTTCAATTGAATATGATCGGTATAGTCCTGAGTGTCATTTAATGCCAACTGAAGCTCATGCAGATCAATACTATATCCAGTTGTCGTATCTCCAAGAATAGCGCTGGTATGTGCTAACAGGGCGAGCAGTTCCTGACTGATGGTGCTCTGGACAACGTTCAGGGCGATTGCAGGTTGATTCAGCAAGGCAGGATCAAGTTGCCTGGTATAAATCAAGGGCAGCTCAGGTATTAGTCTTTCCATAAAGCGTGCGGCACGGTTAAAGAAGGGTAATACCACCAACACGCCGAGTGTATTGTAGCTCGTGTGGAAGGCAATCAATGCAATGCCAGAGCTTTCTAATGACCGACCAGGGAATAGTGTTGTGATCAATAAAATATAGGGCGAAATCAAAAAAAGCGCACTGGTTCCTGCGAACAGATTGTAGGCAACATGTGAATAACCCGTGCGCTTGGCATTAACAGTTCTACCCAGAGTGGCCAGTACTGCGGTGACAGTGGTGCCAGTATCCATACCGATAATCAGTGCCATGCCCTGTTCCAGGTTAATAGCGCCTGCATATAGCGCGGTAATAGTGGTGGCTACCCCGGCGCTGGAGGATTGTGTGATTAATGTGGTCATAATGCCAATGGCGACCAACGATAGGCGACCAGTGATGGTATCTGGCGGTAAGTCTTCAGGAGTAATAAAGGCATCAAGCCCACTCATACCTTGCTGCATCATGGTGATACCAATGAATATCAATCCAAAACCAGCCAGGCTATATCCAATAGCAGACAGTTTTCCATGGGAAAATAAACGCAGCACCGCGCCAAAAAATACAACGGGCATCATTAGGGTGCCCAATTTAAGCTTGAAGCCCAGCATGACAACAATCCAGCCAGTCATGGTCGTGCCAATATTGGCGCCAAGGATAATGCCGAGCGCTTCCTGAAAGCTGAGAATACCCACACCGACAAAACCCACAGCGGCAACCGTGGTGGCGCTGGACGATTGCAGCACGGCGGTACTGGCAGCGCCGCTAATAACACCGGTAACAGGACTGCGCGTAAATCGCATTAATGCTGTGCGAATAGTGTCACCGGCGAGTTCACGCAAGCCATCGGTCATAATGATCATGCCTAACAGGAACAGGCCGAGTCCACCAATGGTTTGTATTATTATATCCAGATATTCGATAGGATTGTTCACCAGTTTAATGAGTTCAGTATTGAAAATTCATGCTGTCGGACATACATACCTAATAATATGCTGATGATTGTATCATGGTTATTTCTATTGGCAGTGTCATCATTTAGAATGCAGCTTGTCCATGTTACCATTTGATTATTATTAGTATGAATAAAAAAATTCTCCTGCTGGTTATTATAGTGGCTGTGCTGGTGGTATTGCCGTTTTTGTCCCAGCAAAGAAAGATCCCCGATAGTGGCTATCCCTGGCAAATCGAGTTACATCAGGATGGTCTTTCCACTGTGTTTGGTCTCACTCTTGGCCGAACCACCATGACTGAAGCGCGTAATATCCTTGGCGAAGGTATGAAATTGGCGCTATTGAGTACTGATACTGGTGATGCCGGTATTGAGATGTATTACGGTAATTACACCGCCGGCCGCTTGTCTGGCAGGTTGATTATTGTGGCCGATTTGGCTACAGATCAGCTTGCAGGCATTCGTCGACGCGCGACACGCGCGGGTGGTGCTAACAGCTTTCGTATTCATGTTGATGACTTCCCTGTGGTTATGCAGGCAGCCATAAAGACCATTACCTTTATTCCCATAGTTGATCTTGATAAGGAAGTGGTTATGCAGCGATTCGGTCAGCCTGAAGAGATTATTGTCGGTAAAGACAAGCTCACGCATTTTCTTTATCCCGACAAAGGTCTGGATATTATCCTCGATGACGATGGTAAAGAAGTCTTGCAATACGTAGCACCCAACCGTTTCAATCAACTACGTGCACCATTGAATAACTGAAATCTCCCTACGTCATGACATTGATCCAGGGCGATTCAGAAACGCGGCTCATTAAACTTTCAGCGATTAATGAATCGTGTAGATATGACCAGTGGTCTCTCGATAATCAGCTAAGTTTCTAATTTTAAATATTTTTTTAGCACCTCTAAAAAGCGCCCGGAGGTGGCCTTGACTTATTGAGACCGCACTACTATTGTTAACCACATGGTTAACAATAGTAGTGCGCATCTGGATATTCTTTTTCATGCTCTGGCTGATGCCACCCGGCGTGAGATGCTGGCGAGGCTGGCAACGGGAGAAATGTCCGTGAAGGAGTTAGCCAGGCCATTTGATATGTCGGCCCCGGCCATTAGTAAACACCTGCGGGTATTGGAAAAGGCGGGATTACTACGGCGGGAAATACAGGGCAGGGTACATCGTTGTCACCTGGTGCCCGAACCCATGAATGAGGCAGCAGAATGGATCGCATTCTATGAACGATTCTGGAATAACCAGCTGGATTCACTGGATCAATACCTGAAGAAAAAATAAATCAACACAAGGAGAAAGACATGAACAACTGTGCCATAAAAGACGACTATGCCACACTGACAATTCAGCGTACGTTTGCAGCGGATATCGATACTGTGTTCAATGCCTGGACGACAGCTGATGTTCTGGCGCAGTGGTTCGGTCTTGACGGGGTCGAAGTTAGTAGCGCCAAAGTGGATTTACAAATCGGTGGGCAGTATGAAATTATTATGCAGGCCCCGGACGGAGAAGTGAAGCACCACGGCGAATATCTTCAGATAGAAGCGCCTGACAAGTTGATATTTACCTGGGTACTGGATGGGCAAGTCTGTGCAGGGAGTACGGGTAAGTTTACAGAAACGCTGGTGACTGTCGATTTCAAACGTATGGGTGATTCAACTGAAGTGACCTTGACTCATGAGCAATTACCGGACAAGGCATCATGCGAAGGGCATCAGTTCGGATGGACAGGCTGCATGGATTCATTGGCTAAATTACTGGAAAAATAATTATGAGTAGAAACAAAAGATCGCCAGATGGCGATCTTTTGTTTCTAGCAGGGTCGTTTTAAAGTGCTAAGCTACAGCGTGATAATCTGATCAGGCATATTACCCGCCAGGGCGCCATATAGATTCGGGAAACAACCGATAGTAGCACCATCCACCAATTTACCATCTATCTCTCTTTCGTAGCAACATTGGTCACAGCCCATTAGTAAAATGCCTTGATCACTGGCAACCTTGGCCAGTCGCTCGCCCAGAGGGTCGCCCTTAACCAGTACGTAGTTATTGTCTTCAAAGAAAAACATGCCAGCCACCTCAACGCCATGAGTGCCATTTTCCAGTTGAGGTAAAATCATTTTACCCAGTTTGTAAGAGACTGTGTGACCTTGTGATGAGAAGATATAAGCGACTTTCATATAAAATACTCCCGGTATTTATTTATTGTTAATGATTGAATTTCTGATGTTCTATATTAATCGATAATTGATCACCAACTGCAAGTATGATGGATAACTCTTTCTAAAAAGTTTTGACAAATTCCAGCATCTCACGGGCATGTCCATCAGCATTGACGCCATACTCGACTTTAACTAGATGACCTTGCTTGTCAATGACAAATGTTGAGCGCACAATGCCCATTTTCTTGACGCCATTTTTTTCTTTTTCCTGCCATACACCGTACGCTTCGCAAATTTCACCGGTAGTATCGGCCAACAGGTCGAATGTAAGACCGTATTTATCAATAAACGCTCGATGACTATCGCAAGGATCCTTGCTGACACCAATCACAACAGTATCCACGTCCACAAATTCCTGGCCCAGTTCAGTAAACTGGTTGGCTTCAATGGTGCAGCCGGGGGTGTCATCCTTGGGATAAAAATAGAGTACCACGTGTTTTTTACCAGCATAATCGGATAGCTTGATGGTATTATTGTCCTGGTTCACGGCAGTGAAAGCAGGAGCCTCTTGTTTTTCCTGTAACATAAGTTTCCTCACGAGATTCTATCGGTTTGTGTTTATAGGCAAGTATACGATGTTTTTGTTTCATTGGTAGTCCTGCTCTGAAATCACTTTCTAATGCTTGAGTGACTAGCCAGGCACTCATTGGTATTTGATGTCTAGCAAATTGAGGCAATTGCCACAAACAATCCCAGCAGTAGAGGAATATCCAGTATAAACGACCAGATAACGCCCAAAGCAATAGCCACGGCGACACGATAATTACTCAGTAATTTTTTCTCATAAAACCAAAAAATAATAAGTCCCCACTCGAAGATCCTGAGCAGGATCAGTAAGGCAAAATAAAGGATAGTATCTTCACCGCCTATAGGAGAACGACCCATTGATACATTTAAAAATGACAGGAAAAAAGCATTATGTAGAATACCTAAAACAACGCCAATCGCTGTCCGTATCAAGCCCACTTTCCAGATATTGTTTTGTTTGGTGAAAAGGTAATTGAGGTATTTCGCGAACAGGGAATAACCTAGTATTTTGATTGAGGCGTAGATTACTGTGCCGAATATAGCTGTAGAGAAATCCATATCATTTATCTCCGGTTATTAATTAGCATTGAGTCTATAACGATAGTTTACCTGCTTAGCTATAGAATCCTGGTGGGAAATTCTTTTCCCCATCTACGATGTAGCTCGTGACAGCTACGATTAGCTTAGTGAGCTTGCTCATCATTGCATATAAAGTTTTCTGACAAATCTTTATCTATAGCAAATAACGTAGCCCATAGTCTGTGGATTTGCAGGGACGTTAGAGGCCGAAAAATATTAACATGGTTGTTTCACTTGTTAGTGGAAACGGTACTCTGTAATACTTATTCTCTGACGCCGCTTTGCTTAAATTTTATTCGCGGGTTGTATTAAATGAATAATAGCACCTGTTGGGTCAGAAATCGCACAAACGCGTCCAATATCCGGAACATCATGGGGTGCAACCAGGACTGTTCCCCCGAGTGCGGTAGCTTGTCTTGCATCATTATCAATATCATCTACTTCGATATACGAGTGCCAATAGGAACCTTCGCCCGGGGTATCAGCAGTTGGACTCATCATGCCAGCAATATCCCGACCTTCTTTTTGGAATAAAGTGTAAATGCCGAACTTACCAGCATCAACTTCTTTCAAGCTCCAGCCAAATAACTGACTAAAAAATGCACCGCTTGCTTGTTGATCGGGAGTGACGAGTTCTTGCCAGATAAAAGGGTTCTGTCCAGGCATGATTTTCTCCTTTGGCTTATTTCTATGTCGTTATAGTTTAGTCATAGCGTTTGTGGGTGACATTGTTTACATTGTTCTGTATTAATCAGGCGACCAGTGTAAAACTAATTCATATAGTTTGCTTTTAGCTACAAATGCAATATGTAATGCCTCATTATATCCATCTTCATATGATCTGGCATTATATGCCTCAAAATATTGAGTCGAATTTGAAATCAATTCGAGTAACTGTTGAGTTGTTTTGATTGTATCTTTATTCAGGGATAGCTGAATAATTTTGTTTACTGCGTTAAATAATTCATTTTCATTGAGTTTGATAAATTCTCTTCCATTGACAGGGTAATTAATCCAGTAATATTTTTTTGTATCGTCTAAATCCCCATGGAACTGATTGAATTCTCCATCTAAGCCTGAGTCCCAAACAAACCGGGATTGCCTCTCAATTTCTTCAATGAAAACTATAATATCTTTGTTCATGGTCCTAATATGGCTGAAAACTGCATTGCATTGCCATTATTTCAGGCTGGTGTTTCGTCAAATTTAAATTTTCTATTTAAATTACTGCTTATGGATTGCTTCTACATCGCCTGGGGACATATTCTTCCGGGCTTCCTTTGCATGTCCAGAGTATTTTATCTTCGGTCTTCGTTGGAATAAACATAAGCTCTATAGCATAGGGCTTGTTTTTCATCCTGATTACACCACGCTTGTCGATTTCTAGTTCTGATATATGCTTAATGCATGGGTTGCTTAAATCTGTGGGTACAGTTTGTCCACCTAACAGGTGTTTCTCAATCTCCGGTCTCAATTGTCCGGAACAAAGCACCATGCTGGATCCTGTAAGACGTTCTTTTGAAGAGACATGTCCGGTATTCATCATAAAGAATACTATCCCTAATATAACCAATATAACTAATATTCGGAATGAACTTTTAATCATAGTTAAATACTCGGTGGGTGGAAACGTTCTTCTCTCTGTCATTCATTATATAACAGGCTGAATTACATTTTGTATAAATGGAATAAGAATAAGTGGGGTCAGATCTCAATTGTTTCTAATTTTAGAGAAAACTGTGCTCTGACCCCACTTATTAAAAGGGCACTGATCCCCTTAACTGCCCTGGATGTAATGGGTAAATTTCAATTACCCGTGTAGCGATAATGCCCAGTTATTGGGTAGTCAAATAACATATCATTTATTTTCGGGCCTTTACCAATATTATGTGCTACTAGTGGCTTTTCCCCACCTATAGATTTCATGTCTACTACAATACCTATATGTGGCAGGTTTCCAGGGAGCATCCAAGTAACTAAATCGCCAGGCAAATAATCTTCTGAATTTTTAGTTACGTCCAGAGATTCACCATACTTTGAAAAAAATACGCGTAAATTAGGGACTCTACGGTGATCAATATTTTTATCTGGTTTCTTCAAGCCCCATATACGTTTTGAAGGGTATGACTTGAAGTTTGCCTGCATATCTTCATGAACTCTCTTTTGAAGATCTACGCCCACTTTCCGAAAGGATCTGATCACTACATCAGTACATACGCCTATATCAGATGGAACATCCCCATTTGGGTAGGGAATAGAAAAATATGATCCATCATATCTGACCTCATGTTCTGTTTGTTCTTTTGCTGCATTGATAATATCAATAATAATATTCTCACTTACAATATCACCATATGCAGTAACACTGGAACTTAGCAGTATAGAAATGATAAACAGTTTCATCTTTCCCGCTATTAATCTAACGCTTGAGCTAAGACGCGGCAGGGCGGTGGCCCAGAGCGTTGTGTTTGAACGTCTGGTGATGTGATTCAGCATCAAAAAGTAGTAGCGGCTTTTTGAATGTCCATATAAACCTGGCAGGGATCTTCACCTTTCTCCATTCGTGAGGACCACTCAGCGACCAGCTTCCTGCGCTTTTCAATCCGCTCTGGTCGGCTACTCGCTTCTGATAGAGATTGCTTTGCTAGTTCGATCAACTGTTCAGCACCATACCCGCATCTTCCTGCTTGATCATTCGGCAGCTTATCGGCTGCAGCGACTTGCGTCCAGATTATTGTCGAAAATGTCGTCGTTGCTATTAATGATATTAGTCGTTTATTTATTTTTCTCATAATGTCTACGATAGCCGGCGCGTGGCACAAGCGTCTGGCGCCGTAGGCATGAAGTTGATCGTATTGTTAGGCCAAACTTTGCTCATTTAAACACCTTGAGCGTATTTTTCATTCGCTCATATTCGATAACAGCTTTCGCTTCTTCTTCAGGATTACCCATGAAGCCAGTACTCGTATCTTCAAGGTGCCACAGGCTTAAGGTCACATTATCATTGGCTGAAGGAAATACTAAATAGCGCATCTTTTTATCTATAGCCTTAGCATCACGTACAAACTCTATACCAACGACATTCTCTCCCAATACGTATTTCTTCTCTATGATTTCGTCTCTGTAGCCACCTTTAGATTGGTTATTCCTCTCTTTAGCAATAAACTCTTCAAAATTATCAGTACTCTTAACTTCAAACAGGACACCTGATGCGGGTGGTCGAGACTGCGGTACTCCAGCAGACTCTGCATCTTCTGGATGTTTACCTATATGAAACCAGACTCTAGTGGTTCCTTTTCCGCTTACATCCTCGACATCTGCCCATGATGGATACTCAAAACTGATTCCGAGTACCTTATTTGTGTAAATTTTGTAGGGTGCTTCCTCCGCAAAAGAAACACCAGTAATGAGTAAGAATACTATTGCTATGACTCTCATCTACATTTCTCTCAGGAATAACGATCGCTTAAATGGCTGGTGTAAACATTGCGACGGATAGGAGCGATGTTTGCACCAGTCCATTTTTAAACTCTTGTTATCGCTTTTCTTCATTATTTTTCAGTACATTAAATATTTTATAAGCGCCATATGAAATAGCAATTAGTAACAAAAATATAGACATTACTATCTTATAATGAGCAATGAAAGTTAGTCATAAGGTTTTACACTTTATTCTCATTGATTGTTTTGATATGCCTTGGTGGATCTAAAATTTAGGATAACAGAGCCTGACAGCTACCCATATCAACTGAGAAAATTATTAGATGTTAAGCTTCGTTGTGAGAGTGTAAAAGAACAACATAGATTGAAATCTAACGAAAGTCGATGGCTGTTTGAGTATAGTTTGCTACTCATCTGAAAATTCATGTTAGACAGCTTCTGGAATTAATTAATAAATAAGGCAATAAAAACATATAGTTAGAATTCTGTTTGAGCCTTTTCGTCAGTTACTCAAGAATTTAGCAGAAAATTACTAAAGTTAATTGCCAATTAACCGTTACAGTATTCGTATTTGTTAATAAACTAATGGGAATTACTATGCAGCTGACACAAAAAATCGCACTGATCTTCACCGCCTTAATCATTACCGGTACATCACTCGCCTCTGATTTTGATCAGGAATTGTCTCAACAGGTCAAGATTGCACAGATGACTTCAACCCCGGCAGCTATCATGCAACAACTTGCCGTTAGTAATGATGTGGCTGTTCGTGCTGCCATAGCATCAAATCGCGCTGCCCATGACAGTATCCTTCAACAGTTGGCCTTGGATGGCGATGCTGACGTTCGTATGGCCCTGGCGCTCAATATAAACGCTCCGGAAGCTGCCAAGTTGATACTGGTCAATGATAAAGATGAAAATGTAAGGCTTCGCCTCGCAAAATGCGGCTATATGTTTCATTCTGTATTAACCATGCTGGCGAATGATCCGTCAAAACATGTAAGACGGTTGGTAGCAAAAAACCATAATGCCACGGATCATATACTGGCGATGCTGATAAATGACGTCGATAAGGAAGTGCGCGAAAACGTAAAAAAACATCCTCTGTATTCTGCCGAGATTATAGAGTTAGCCTCTGTTTCTACGCAATATCATCTGTAGAATTAATAGCATAATAAAATAGTTTGTCAGTATTAAATAGAATGCCAGGCTGAAGAACAGTCTTCTGATTCGTAGTGACCAGTATTGTCCAGCCTGGCTAATTGAATAAACATCCTTACTGCATAGTTTCAATGCTTTCTTTTAGTTTTGAAACAGGCGGAAATTCCAGGGACAGTAGACATAATTAAACAATACCAAATGTTAGCGACTAGGGTAATTGGCCGCCGTTTTTAGGCGGTCCAAGCGACTAACAGGAGCGAGCTTAACCCGCTTGTTAGGCTTTTATATGCTTTTACCATCAAATATACTGACGCTTAACTCGCTTGTATCTATTTCGTCAATGCATCCTAAATTAACTCTATAGTTGCCTGGTATGAGCATTGTTTCATGGAATGGGTATATTCCGCATTTATTGCAAAAGTAATGCTTAGCAACTTTTGTGTCAAACTGGTAGACACTTAATGAGTGTTCTTTAGCTTTTATTTTTATTTCATTCGGCGCAAGCGTAAATTCTGACATTAGGGCGCCTTTACGTCTACAAATAGAACAATTGCATCTTAATCCAGATTCTATTTTGTCATGTTCAAATGAAAAGCTAATATTACCGCAATGACAGTTTCCATTGTATGTCGTCATTTTTCATCCTTTATTGAGCCTAACGTCGTGCTTCAGTGGCGCGCTTTAGCGTGTCCGCTGAAAGCAATTGTTCGGCGCTGTATAGCATGATGTCTTCTTATAGCTTAACAATCACTTTGCCCACGGTTCGACCGGATTCAATCTGCACATGGGCATCCGCCATGTTCTCAAACGGGAAGATTTTTGAAACGTGAGGTTTCAGTTCGTCGGCTTCGAGCATACCTTTCAGGGTATTCATGTCTTCACCGCTCGACTGGACAAGGACGAACTCCAGTTCGACTTTACGCTGGTCCGCCTCTAACTGCAGATGTTCCGGGAATTGATGGGTGGGCAAAGAGACGATTTTGCCACCGTCTTTGACGACTTTCAGAGAGTTCTCAAGGATCTCTCCACCCATGCCGTCGAGGACGAAGTCTATATTCGACAGGACCTCTTCGAACTTCTGCTCACGGTAGTCAATGTGCTCATCTGCGCCGAGTGACATGATGAAATCGCGGTTCTTGGCAGAGGAGGTTGCAATCACATCTGCGCCGAGTCCCTTAGCCATCTGAATCGCGAAATGTCCCACACCACCGGAACCGGCATGGATTAGAATACGGTCACCCCTTTTGACACGAGGCTGTAACACCTGCAGGGCGGTCAGTGCGGCCAGTGTGGTTGCCGCAGCTTCTTCAAACGTTACCTTTTCCGGCATAATAGCGATGTGGTTGGCCGGTGATGCAACATACTCGGCATAGGCTTTGCCTTGGCCAGGAAAATTGACCATGCCGAACACCTTGTCGCCAATATCAAATCCGCTGACCTCTTCGCCGACCGCAACAACGGTTCCGGCAATATCCCAGCCAAGGATGACCGGACGATCTTCCGTACCCAGAATCATAGTGAGGACTTCGTCCACCAGTCTCACTTTTACATCCACCGGGTTAATGCTGATTGCTTTCGTTTCAACCAACACTTCGTCTGCCTTGATCTCAGGCTTATCGATTTCTCTCAGAACTAAGTTCTCAACGGCGCCTGCTTCATTCAGTATATATGCTTTCATAATGTGTTCCTTCCTGTTTTCTTAGTAGGGCCAAGACTATTCCTGCCGTTTCTTTTCTGACGCCGAACGCCTACATAAGGGGCCGGAGCAGCGAAGCAGCGGAGGTCCCAGCGACCATAGGGAGCGACTTGATGTTTTTGTTAGGCATTATTATTCCTTGAAGTATTAATGATTTTCATTTTATTAATTAACAAAATGAAAAGAAATACTACCAGTACAATTAAAATTAGTAGCTCTCTAAAAAATATTTTTATAAAACTTAATAATGTGGCTTCTTTTCCACTTGGAAAATCATAATTAAAAAAGATGAAAGAAGCTGTACCTAGTAATGCAAGCAAGTAATATGCTGACTGTGAGAAGCGACCAATCTTTAGGGTTTAATGTTTTTGTCATTAATTTATATGCCTAACAGTTTGAATAACGAGACCCCGTGTCTCGTTATTCATTTGAAGAAATTTGGTGCAATACTTTTAACGTCGTATTTTGATACCTAAATATACATAATATTCGTTGTGATTAATGGGGGCAGAATCTAGTGATTATTAATACTTAATCCTATTTAGCTGGTGAGTAGCTTGTCCAGCTTACCACTGCTATCTAACATTATTAGATCACTGAGGCCACCAATATGGTGACTATTTATGAATATTTGTGGTACAGACTTCTGACTGCAGCGTTCGATCATCGCATCTTTTTCAAGTGGCATTAGATCTAGCAGGTACTCCTCGTAATCAATACCCTTCGCTTGCATAAACTCTCTGGCGTCCATGCAGTGTCTGCAAAAACTGGTGGCGTACATTTCAACCTTGGCTGTCATATTCGTTTTTTGCCTTCAAATGACTAAATAACAGGCAATTTACTCAGTGGGCGTATTTTGCCCACTGAGTAAATTGTCCTTGTTAATTTTCTTGATACTCATTGAGCCTTCCCCCTTTTCAGCATAGTCACACGGACTAAACTGAAAGGCGACAAAACCCAAACAGGAGAAAGCCCAATGAACTTTTACAATAGCATACACCCTTATTATTGTGGAATCGATTTGCATGCCAGAACCCTCTATGTCTGCATCATAGACCAGGATGGAAACACCTACCTTCATAAGGAAATTCCAGCTGACCCTGATAAGTTACTGAACCTTATAGAACCCTACAGAGGTAATATCATAGTGGGAGTTGAATGCATGCACTGTTGGTACTGGGTATCGGATTTCTGTGAAGAACAGGGTATCGACTTTATCCTCGGGCATGCCTTGTATATGAAGGCCATCCATGGTGGTAAAGCCAAAAATGACCGGATTGATTCCTATAAAATAGCCAACTTGATACGTGGGGGTAATTTCCCATTGGCCTATGTTTATCCAAAAGAAATGAGGGCTACGCGCGATCTCCTGCGTCGGCGAATGAAAATAGTCAGACATGGGGCTGATCTAAAGGCCCATGTGGTGAATACCACCAGTCAATACAACCTACCGCCCAATAAGGTTAACCTGAAGAATATATCTGCTCGTGAACAGCTTAGGTCGACCTTCCCTGATGTCTCTGTGCAAAAGAATATTGATCTGGATATGGTCATCCTGGACTGCTACGCTGAGCAGCTTAGTAAAGTCGAATGGTTTATTGAAAAACAAGCCAGGCAGCACAATCCTGTGCACTTACACCTGTTAAAAAGTATTACGGGTATCGGCCCCATCCTGTCACTCACGATTATTTATGAAATTGGTGATATCAAACGCTTTGAATCGGTGCAAACGTTTGCATCCTATGCCAGGTTAGTCAAATGCAAAGCGGAATCAGCTGGTAAGAGCTATGGCACACAAGGCAATAAGATCGGTAACGCGCATTTAAAGTGGGCCTTCTCTGAAGCGGCTGTTTTATATTTACGTGGCAATGATAAGGCGAGAAGGTATCTGGAAAAATTACAAAGACGAATGAGCAAGGCAAAGGCACTTTCTGCACTGGCACATAAGCTGGGACGATGTATTTACTTTATGCTTAAAAATGAGACGGTGTTCGATGAGGGTAAGTTTTTAAAGGGTTAGTCACGTCATGGGGTGAGCTGTACGTCTAACTGGACAAATGGTTGAATGTTTATGAAACCGATCGATGTATCCCTGGGCCATCAGCCTCAATATCGGTTTATACATCAATAAACCTGAGCCAGATTTTTTGATTAGACACCTCATGGGCGTGCATTAATGCAATTAACATAGTCGTTTACACCTTGGCTGAGCCTGATACTAACTGGGTATTCGTGGCTGAATAAACCCGCTTCTTGAATAGTGCCAGATCAAGGTTAACCGATGAATGTCTAGTGGCCCTGTTATGCTCAATGGACTGAGAAAGTAACAGGCAGCGGTGAGACCGCAATAAGAGACCCTCTATATGTGTTTGCTGTAAGCGACTGACTTGACAGCTACCATGACAGATGAAGTATGCGGTTTTGTTAATTGCTTTATTTTTTAGTTACAAAAGTGACTGAAAATATTTTTTAATGGCTATTGACTTGGATACGGCTCATATGTGTTAGACTCATATGATTAAAGCTCTATTGTGAATACAGTACTACCATCATTCTTAACGTAACCAGAGTTTTTAAATCCGCATTCGATATAGACTTTTTCAGCTGCCTTATTTTGCGGGTCACAACTAAGCTCAATATCAGTAAACTGCTTATGTGCTTTGATTTCCTTTACTAATAGTTGCATTGCAATCTTACCGATTCCTTTGCATTGGTGTTTGCGGTCTACTATAAAACCAAATATCTCGCACTCATGGGGCTCAAAATCTCCGTCACCTGTCTGATATAGTACGAGCCCCACAACATTTCCTTTTGCATAGATGGCTCGAATTTGGTGATTCGGGTGAAATTTTGATTTGGCGATCAAATAACAGCTAGATGGAACAAACTTTTCTTGTTCTGGCTCAATTCTTAATTCAAGAATATCACTATAGTTTTCTACATCTACCTCCTTCAACTCTACTTCCATTATTTTTTCTCTCAAAATAACTACTGTACTTGGGTTGTAAATATGATTTTATTTAGTCTAACGACTAGCTAACCGGCCGGAGCTGCGTAGCAGCGGAGGTCCGAGTGTGGCCCTGGCCACACGGGTTTAGCGGCTTGTTATGTGATATTTTAACCATAAAAACAACAGTTCTTATCTTCTTCTAGAAGAGACAAAAATTCTTCTAGTGTGTTTACCTCTGGTGTAGGATCATAACTATGCCATTTCATATCAGCTCTATGCCAGTAAACCTTCCATATTTTTGATTTTTTAACATATGTAGTTTTTGCCACCATTGCTTCTATTTTTTTATCAGGTTTATTCCATATAGAACGAAGTTCGTAAATTATTATGCTTTGATCTTCAATTCTATAACATAAATCAACTTCATTTCGAATATGGGCTGGCGGTCTATGTTTGGCGATATATTCGCTTACATATTTATCACACCTTTTTATTTCAAATTCACTTATTGCCATGTTTTATTATTCTATTTTCACATAACAGTGTATTAGACAGAATATAAACTTTTATAAATGTTTATAGATATGCCTATTTGTTTATACTTATATATATTAGTTTATATATTTATATACTATTTACAGCCAAATTACACTATCCGATTTTCAAGCCATACTTGACGCACAGTGTAATGCAAAAGGTCAGACTTGACTGGAAGGACTGCTGCGCTCTGACCGCCAATATTTTCCACTAAGGCATAACCTATTACCCGTCTGATGCTAGCCCTATCGCTACACACTTCTGTTTAAAAGATTACTATCTCGCAGACTGGGCAATTTAAGATTCTTTATATAAAATATTTTTTGTAAGGCAGTAAATGGTGAATTTATCTCTGAAAAAATATACAAAATTCAAAATTTAGAAGAGCAATTAAATCCACAACAGACCCACCATGAGCATTTAGTGTTTAACTACTTTCTTCTTCCGCCGCCTCTGCTTCTTACGAAGAATAAGCTTAGCCCACAACCAGGTCCCGGACACCGCCAGAAAAATCAGTATCACTGCAGCAACATCCATCGCCATAGGCCCCCAGCTACCAAACAAGCGACCACTATGCAGATCGAGCATGACTCTTTCCATCGGCAGTTCATTACTGCGGAAGCGTTGACTGAATTCTTGCTGCATGACTTCGGGGACGGGGGTGCTCTCGACCCAGGTCACTGCTTCTACTGACTCCTGCTTTTTCCAGTTGAGGAAATCACGGTTGGTGAGGTATTGCGTCTGCGTAGATTGCACAACGATATTACCATCCTTCAGAAGGCCTATTTTTTCCATGTTGGCGGGTACACCTTGCATGCTACCCAGTTGTTCTATGATTTCACCTTCATAGGTTAACAATAAAATACTGTCGCTCATGGCGACAGCAACAAAGTGTGGAAATGCCATGGCACCCACCGGTGCAGTGTAATTTCCGGCTACCTGCTGCTTGTTCAGGAACAGGCTGTCGCCGATATGCACCAGCCAATGCTCGCCTAGCTGGTAAGTCTGTTGTTCGTCAGGTGCCTGGATGCCGTACCAGTCCAGTAGCCATTCGGATTCAACGTAGCTGGAATCCAGTTTCAGTCGCTCGGTATGGTTCAGCACTATGCCGGTGATCGATAACACCAGCACAAACAATGCCGCGACAATACCGGCATAACGATGCCAGATATACAATGACTTGAATTTACGGTGTTTGCTTCTGGAGGTCATTCTTGATTATTCAGGGTTTGATCGAAATACAGTGCCAGTCGCGCCAGTTTACGTAATGCGCGCACGGACAGGGTGGCGCCGGATATACCATCGATTGATTTGTTGAGTTGGTGATCGGTTTTTATTTGGGCGCCCTTGAACTGGTCTGTGAAAAAATCGTGGCGGACTTCCCAGCCACGGCTTTCCCTGAACACCAGTACTTTAACGCGCTCTATCTGGCCATTGTCAATGACAATACCGGTGGTGATTGGTTTTTCCTTGCCTATTTCTTCCAGTATCCAGGCTGTTCTGGATGCCTTGCGCCAGTAACGGATGCGCAAGGCATTGGGTTTATGAGCCAGAATTTTTTCGACCGTGGGCCGGATACTTTTAGTCACCCAGATCATTTTGGCTTCGGGCACGCCGTCAGCAAAGGTGTCTTGCAGGAAGGCTTCCGGTTCCTGGTAGATGCCACGTGCGTGAGCGTTGGCCGATGCCAGTAAGCACGTCAGCACTAACCCGATAAACCTTAAACTGCGTTTTGACTGCATTATTTAACCTATTAGAACTGATAGCCGAGGCCCAGATTAAAGCCATCGGTATTAGCGGCACCACTTTGTCGCTGAACATCAAACTTCAGGACAACGTTTTCATGCGGCCAGTAATTGACACCGACATCGGTTTGTTTTTTCTCTGTGTCTGCCGCATCGCCGGCATTATTATCCCAAACGTTATAGCGTGCAAACACACCCCATTCCGGATTAATGCGATATGACGGTTCAATATACCAACCCATTTGCTCGTCACGACCGACGGCTTTGGCTGCTGTGCCATCCACATCCCAACGTGCATACAGGGCGCGCAGACCAAACGGGCCTTGCTGATAGACGGCATGGGTTTCAAACAGGGTGGCGCTGGCATCGGTACCGACGGCACCTTGTGCCTGGGTCAGGTCTGCCTGGTATTGCATGGTGGCGGCCAGTTCCAGCCCTGGCATACCGGTCCATTTCAGGCGACCAGTCACGGCACCGTCATTGGCTTTGGCATTACCGACTTTTTGTCGGCCGCTGCGTATTTTATAAGCATTGGCTCCTGTAGTGGGTGTGGCCAGACCGGATGTATATGCTACATCGTAACTAAGGCCTGCACCTAACTGGCCATTGAGGGCGATACCGCCTTCCCACCAGGTAGCCGGGATAATATCTTTTTCTACCGGGTTGCGCTCAACACCATAGAAAGTATCCGGCTCATGGGTTTCATTGATAATGCCGACAGGCAACAGGAACACACCCGCCTTGGCGCTGTGCTTATCATTCAAATCCATTTCAATATAGGCCTGTTCGAGTTCTATCTCACCTGTTTGACTTTCACCGGCGATGGAATGCTCTAGTTCGAGCTCCGAGAAGAAGCGGATGTTGTCATTAAACTCATGACCAAAGAACAATACGAAGCGATGAAAATCCAGCTTGTTGTCCTGGTCTTCAAAGCTGTTGAAATGCAGCTCACCATAACCGCCAATGGAGCTCTTGCCCTTGCTGGCATGTTGTGAAGTTTGCTCACTGGCGGCTTTTTCTGTGACTTCCATTTGCACTTCGAGTTGCTCACTGAGCTGCTTGTTCTCTTTACTGAGCTTTTCGATTTGCTGTTGTTGCTTTTGCAGGGTTTCCCACATCTTTTCGAGCGATGGTGCCGCCTGGCTGATCTGGCTGGTCGTTAATAACAAACTGGCCAAAGTGATATGTAGTGCTTTCATGGTCTTATTTCCTCACGAGCTGTATGACAGTATTTGATGAATTTCTAATGGACGAGAGTATTCCATAAGCTTAATGTAAATGCAAATCATTATCATTTAGATATTTAATTGCAATCATAAGCCAGGGCTTGATCTTTGGCTATTCAGCCCAATATCTCAGGAAGTGAATGATTTTAATGCCATTATCTCGTTCGAATGGCCTGGATAGAACACCATGCATTGCAAGCCCGGGCATTTTGCTGCTTCTGCTAGGTGACTCATGTAAACACCTGAAAATAATAGGTTATTATCTGGTTAGCGAGAATGCAGAATGGTGTTATGATTAGTGATATATAGAATGATTGGAGGTGATTATGTCCCAGGCAGCACTAGCAGAAAGTTACTTTATTACCGATTTAACCGAGCAAGACGTGGATTTAACTGAGTTGGCACAGGAAAAAATGGCCGAGCTCTTTAAAGATGCGGACGATGATATTGAAGCCATCCGAATTTATGTTTCCGGTGGTGGTTGTGGCGGCATGACTTATGGCATGACTTTCACTGATTCCAAATCCGATTTCGATACCATCAGAGACTTTGGCGCGTTCAAGGTGTATGTCGATTCAGTGGCTCTTGGTTACCTGAAAGGCGTGGTGGTTGATTATGTTGAAAAACCAACCGGCTCCAGCTTTGTGTTCAATAATGTGTTTGCCGCCACCGGTGGCAGTGGTGCCTGTGGTGCTTGTGGATCTTCCGGCGGAGGTTGCGGCTGATCCATCCCTGAACAGCACCTGTCCTTGAATGCTGTGAACAATACACGGGCACCCTCAGGTCGCCCGTGTATTTTATTACTCTCCCCCCATTGCAGTTACCGACTCGGCCCGTATATTTCCGCGGCTGAAAAACTGAATACCGATGTGATTGTTGTTTCACAGGGTGAACACTCACTGGTGAGTGCCGTGGTCAGCGGCATTCATGTTAACTTCAATGACGCTAACACCGATCAGCATATTATTGCTGCGGTACAGGGTAAAAATATTCAGGCCGTCATTGGCACGGATGACCTGACGGTTGAACTCGCGGCCAAAGTATCCCGATCGCTGGGGCTGACACATAATGATCCGGCGGCAATTCGTTATACGCGGCGCAAGGATCTGGCCCGGATCTGTTTGCAAGACTCGCCTGTTAATGTGCCTGCGTTTGAAAAGCGATCACTCAATTCCCTGCATGAACCGTTTGCACTTTCAGTTGACTACCCCTGTGTGATCAAGCCATTGGCACTGTCGGGCAGTCGTGGTGTGATTCGGGTGAATAACGATGAAGAGCTACGGCTTGCCGTTCCGCGACTTCAGGCCATTTTGCAACTGGTTGACGATGATGAAGAACGCGAGTGTGTACTGATTGAAGCCTACATCCCCGGTTATGAGTATGCCTATGAAGGTTTGCTGAGCAAGGGGCAATTGCAAACCCTGGCATTGTTCGACAAACCGGATTTAATGGAAGGCCCGTTTTTTGAAGAAACCTATTACATCACGCCTTCAAGACTGCGGCCCGAATGGCAGGAAAAAATTCATCTGGCAGTGGCACAGGCCTGCAAAGCCTATGGCTTGAATGAAGGCCCGGTACATGCCGAAGTCAGGATTCATGATGACGAAGTCTGGTTTATGGAAATGGCATCACGAACCATCGGCGGACAATGCGCACAGTTGCTTCACTATGCCACCGGCATGAAGCTGGAAGAAATTGTCATTGCCCAGGCCAGCGGCTTGAGCTTTAAGCCCGAAGACAGTCAGCAGGCCGCGGGCGTTTTAATGATACCTATCACACAGCGCGGATTACTGAGGCGGGTGGAAGGTTTGCTGGATGCCAGTAAAACAGAATTCATTGAGGATATTGAAATCAGTATCAGGGAAGGTTATGAAATTATCCCGCTGCCGGAAGGTGACAGTTACCTGGGCTTTATTTTTGCCAAGGCACCTACACCCGAGCAAGCGGAACAGGCCTTGCGCCAGGCTTATGCAAAATTAAAAATTGTGACTGCGCCTTTATTGCATACCGCCTGAGAAAATTTCAACAAGCTAATAAAGTCACTTATTTGCCCGCGCGCACCAGGCCACCCAGGCCGGCACTCTCCAGGGCTGCATTGAGGAATTGACGTGTGTCTTTACCGCTATTGAACTGCAAGCACTTTGTCAGCATCAAGCGCGCATCACGGTGACTAAAACTTCTGATGACCCATTTTATTCTGGGTAGCCCGGCTACTGTCATACTCAGGTTATCGACACCCATCCCCAGTAACAGGATGGCCGCAGCGGGATCACCTGCAATTTCGCCACACACACCCACTGGTCGTGCATATTTATGTCCGGCATCCACCACCTGATTAATGGCGCGTAGCACTGCCGGGTGCAGTGCATCATACAATTTGGCAACACGGGTATTATTCCGGTCAACCGCAAGCAGATACTGGGTCAGATCATTGGTGCCTATCGATAGAAAATCCACGCGCTGTGCCAGTTCTTCAGCCTGGTAGACGGCGGATGGCACTTCTATCATGGCGCCGATTTTTGGCCAGCTGACTTCTTCATTATCTTCCAGCATCTCGTTGTAGGCTTGTTCTATGAGTTGGATCGCTTCTTCCAGTTCCGACAGGTCGCTGATCATCGGTAACAGGATTTGCAGGTTATCCAGACCACTGGCTGCCTTGAGCATGGCGCGTATCTGAGTCAGAAATATATCACGATGATCGAGTGTGATCCTGATACCACGCCAGCCCAGAAACGGGTTCTCCTCCGTAATAGGAAAATAGGGCAAGGCCTTGTCACCACCAATATCGAGCGTGCGCAAAGTCACTGGACGTGGCGAAAATGCCTCCAGTACCTGTCGGTATATCAGGCGTTGCTCTTCTTCACCAGGGAAACGATCCCTGATCATGAACGGAAATTCTGTGCGGTAAAGCCCGATACCTTCAGCACCACTTTTCTTTGACGGGGTAATGTCAGCCATTAAGCCGGTATTGACATATAAAGGAATTTTTCTGCCATCCGAGGTTTCTGCCGGCAATCTTCGCAAGCGTCTTAAGTCTTTGCTTAACTGCGTTTCCTCAATGGCGAGTCGCGAATATTCTTCCCGAATGGCTGGGGATGCCTCTATATAGATACGTCCCATATAACCATCGACTATAAACTCAAGTCCATCACTGGAGGATAAATCAAGATCGACGGCACCCATGATGGTGGGTATGCCCATGGCGCGTGCCAGTATGGCAACATGTGAGGAACTGGATCCACGCATGGAAACAATGGCAACAATTTGTTTGACCGGCGCCTGGGCAAGATCAGTAGCGCTGATGGTTTCACCCACCAGCACTGCTTGTTTTGGATATTTTCGCACGGTCTTATGCTTGTCGAGTAGCTTCAGGAATATGCGCTGACCGATATCTTTTATGTCGGCAGAACGTTCACGCAAGTAGGTATCTTCCATACCTTCAAATTTTTGCACCGTTTCCTGTATGACATCACGCAAACTACCCTGGGCCCAGTTACCGGCCCTGATTTTATCAATAACACTGTCTACAATCGTGTCACTGTTCACTAACAAGGCATAGGCATCAAACAAAACACCACTTTCTTCATCCAGCTCTTCACCTAAATGTGCTTTCATGTCATCAATATCCTTGACAACAGATGCCAGTGCATCCTGATAGCGGAAGACCTCTTCATCGATATCTTCCACCGGTTTGTCAGGCACCATATTGAGATCATCATCGCTGGATAACAATACCGCAGTACCAATACCAACACCCGGCGCTCCGGGCACGCCGAGAATGAATTTCTCCGCCTTTTTCGAGCGGATCTTCTGGATGCTTCTGCCGAGACCACGTGCTTCAGCATGCGCAATAACACCAGCAAGTTGAGCCGCGAGTGTGACCAGAAAGGCGACATCTTCTTCACTAAAAGCCGACCCGCGACAACACTGAACCACCAGTATACCGAGGACCTGGCGCTGATAGATAATGGGCACACCGAGGAAGGCATGGAATTGTTCAGCACCAATACCGGGGAATAATTTATAGCGCGGATGTTGACTGGCATCCGCCAGATTGACCGGCTCGGCACGTTGCGCGACCAGGCCGACCAGGCCCTCGCCTTCTTTCAGGCGAATCGAGTTCATGACTTTCACGTCCAGGCCGTCGGTCAGCATCAACACATGTTGTTTACGATCAAAATCGGTCAGGTAGACCGAGGCGACATCCACTTGCATCGCCTGCCTGACCTCGCTGACTATAATAGGCAACACATCATCCAGATTGCTGGTACGATTAACTTTTTGAACAATGGCTTGCAGGACTTCAATCATGATATCGAGTCCTGTGTGTTGTTGTGTTTAAATGATAATGAGTGAGCAACATTAACGCCTGAACCCATGCGGGCCACGACGACGTTTCAATTCGGGTAGTTGTTGATCCGGGAACAACAGCGGATGAAATTCCTTCAGTGCCTGCATATAAACTTTTCGTTTAAAAGAAACCACATCTCTTGCGGGCTTCCAGTATTCAACCCAGCGCCAGTGATCGAACTCAGGTTTTGTGGTGGTATCCAGCTTGACCCTTTTTTCATCTGACAGCAGACGTAATAAAAACCAGATTTGCTTTTGGCCAATACACAATGGCAATGATTCGTGCCGTATCAGATGCTTGGGTAAGTGATACTTCAGCCAGCCCTTGGTGCAGGCCATCACCTCTACATCATGTGATTGCAAGCCGACTTCCTCAGCCAGCTCCCGATACAAGGCCTGCTCGTGGGTTTCGCCTTCGCGGATTCCGCCTTGGGGAAACTGCCAGGCATCCTGGCCAATACGACGCGCCCACAGAACACGGCCGTCGTCCTGACTCAGAATTATGCCCACATTGGCTCTATAACCTTCGGTATCAATCACTTGTTATCTCTGTTTGGGTTTCATATAGGTATAATTTGCCACACTTGGTACGAGTGCAGCAAATAAGTAATTTCTTGTATTAGAAAGACCTTATGCTTTTTGATTGTTATCACTGCCTTTTTACATTAACCTGAGAGCCTTTTTCAAATAACTTATAGATGGGAATCATGAGCTTAAGTATTTTTGACCTCGACAATACGCTACTGGCCGGCGATAGCGATTATCTCTGGGGGCAATTCCTGGTGGAGCAAGGAATTGTCGATGGTCCGACCTATGAACAGAAAAATCAGACATTTTACGATCAATACAAGCAAGGTACGCTGGATATATTCGAGTTCCTGAATTTTTCCCTGAAGCCCTTGAGCGAACATCCCGTTGAAAAACTGCACAATTGGCGGCATCAATTCATGCAGGAGAAAATACTGCCTATTATTCTCGACAAGGCGCGCCAGTTGGTTGAGGAACACCGCCAACAAGGCAATACCCTGATGATCATTACCGCCACCAACCGTTTTGTCACGCAACCGATTGCCGAGCTGCTCGACATACCTCACTTGCTGGCCACCGATCCGGAAATGAGCGAGGGCCAATACACAGGACGGGTACAAGGAACGCCCTGTTTTCAGGATGGCAAGGTTGTTCGACTGCAGCAGTGGCTGGCGGATAACGCGACCGATCTGAACGATAGCTGGTTCTACAGTGATTCGCATAATGACATTCCCTTGCTGGAAATCGTCACGCATCCGGTCGCCGTCGATCCCGATGAGCAGTTAAGAGAACTCGCCAGTGCAAAGCAGTGGGACATTATCAGCCTGCGCAAATGAAACTTAAACCAGCCGTCATAGTTGTGTTGATACTGGTCACCATGATCAGTTTTTTGCTGGCCATCAGTCTGGGTTCCGTCTCGATGAGCTTCAATGACATGCTTGCCAGTCTGAGTCGCCCGGATAGTTTACACCACAGCCTGCTATTTGAATTGCGTTTACCGCGGGCACTGGCGGCTTTTGTCTGCGGTGGCATGCTGGCGCTGGCAGGTGTGTTGATGCAAGCCCTGTTAAGAAATCCGCTGGCCGATCCCTATATCCTGGGCGTTTCCGGTGGTGCAGCGAGTGGCGCCCTGATAGCGATCATGCTGGGTGCGGGTACTTTTATACTCCAAATGTCTGCGTTTTTCGGTGCCCTGCTTTCCATTGTGCTGGTGTTCGTCCTGGCCCATGGCAGTAATAGCTGGACCTCGAACCGGCTGCTACTGACCGGCGTGGTACTGGCCGCAGGCTGGAATGCCTGCATCAGTTTTCTGCTCACCATTAGCCAAAGTCAGCAGGTGCATGGCATGTTGTTCTGGTTAATGGGCGACCTCAGCCAGACCCGACTGGCCGGTTGGGAAATACTGTTCCTGTTGGCGATTACCCTGGCCAGTTTTGTGTTGGCTCGTCCACTCAATCTGATCAGCCGGGGTGAATTGCAGGCCTCGGCACTGGGTGTGAATACCCGGCAACTGCGTTTGCTGCTGTTTTTCACCGCGTCATTGCTGACGGCGGTGGCGATCAGTCTGGCCGGCGGTATCGGATTTATCGGTCTCATGGCCCCGCATATACTGCGACTGATCATGGGTGCTGACCACCGTGCCTTGATCCCCGCCTCGGTTCTACTCGGCGGCAGCCTGTTGATACTGGCCGACACCCTGGCCAGAACCGTGATGGCACCGACACAATTACCGGTGGGAATATTGACTGCCATTCTCGGCGTGCCTACCTTTCTGTATTTGCTGTACCGGAAAAATTCATGAGCGGCCTGACTTGCAAACACCTGACCGTCTCTATTGGCAACACACTGGTTTGCCGGGACCTTGATCTGGAACTAAAACAAAACCAGTGCTGGGCACTATTAGGAAAAAATGGCAGCGGAAAAACCACACTGATACATACACTGGCCGGCCTGCGACCCGCTCAGCTTGGCAGCATCGAATGTCAGCAGCAGGCATTGTCCGACTATAGCGCCAAACAGCTTGCCAGACGTATCGGTGTTTTGTTCCAGAATGAAACCGAGCACTTCCCTTCCACTGTTCTCGAGTACACCCTGATTGGCCGCCACCCTCACCTGGGCTGGCTGCAATGGGAATCACAACAGGATATTGATATTGCAGAAAAGGCATTGCAACAGGTTGACTTGCTTGAACTCAAACATCGCGACATCAATACCCTCTCGGGTGGTGAACATCGACGCATGAATATCGCCTGCCTGCTGACACAGAACCCCGATATAGCCTTGCTCGACGAGCCCGGCAATCATCTGGATTTACAACACCAGATCGAAACCCTGTCACTGATCAGGCAGCAATATGAAAATCGTGTATTACTGATGTCGGCGCACGATATTAATCTGGCGACACGCTTTTGCACGCATGCACTGTTGTTGTTTGGTAATGGAGAATTTATTCAGGGGCCGCTGAGCGAGGTATTAAACACCTCAAACCTGCAACGCCTGTATGGCATCCCTATCGAGAAAGTAGAAACCCCGACACAGACTTTTTTCTACCCGCAATAGACGATCAGGTTTTTTCTGACATTAAACGTGACAGCAGCATCATCAGAAGAATGGCCGCAGAAAAAAGATACACACCATAATGAACCGTCACATCAGCCATGGGCCCAAGCTTGATCGATACCAGCAACACCGCCACAATAAACACGTCCAGCATCGACCACTTGCCGACAAGATCCAGCACATGAATCAGTTTTTGATGCCTTGAGCGTGACACGCGTGATGAAAACTGCAAATAAATAAGCAGGCCAATTTTTATTAACGGGAAAAGAACACTGAATATTAGAATTATTACAAATAAAGCCAGGTGATTTTCAGTCCACAAATCTCCCAGGGCAGACATCAGTGACACGGTGTTATTAAAAATAAAAAATTTGCTCAAGGTGAACAAGGGTGCAAAGCAGGCATAAACAAACAACCCCAGGGCCACTAGTAACAACAGGCTTAAAAACCACTTTCTCAACGTAAATACCTCATTATTATGTCAGCCGTAAAACTATCATGCCGGATTTAACATTACACTATTTATTCTGATTTAAAACTTTAACATACTAAATGCCGTCATTTGCAAAAGAAAATTGCGGGAAAAACAGATGATTCCTTGTTAGGATATAGTTATTCAGCCACTCAACACAGGATGTGGACGAGCATGCGGGGAAATTTTTAACATGACATTCAAAGACTATTTTTCCGATGCTTCGAATGCATATAGCCAATACAGACCCGGATACCCGCGGGAACTGTTTTCATATTTATCGTCTTTAACACAAAGTAATGAAAGGGCATGGGACTGCGCCACTGGTAGCGGTCAATCTGCATTATTGTTATCTGAATACTTTACAGAAGTCATAGCGACCGATGCGAGTAAAAACCAGATAGACAATGCAATAAAAAAAGAGGGTATTACCTATCGGGTTGCAAAAGCTGAAGACACACCGATAGAGAGTCACTCGGTTGACCTGATTACTGTTGCCCAGGCACTGCATTGGTTCAATATAAATGAATTCTCAATTGAAGCGGCGCGTGTTTTGAAAAACAACGGCGTGCTGGCCGTCTGGACATACGGTTTATTTGACGTGAATCCTGATTTAAATGAAATTGTTAATCAATTATATGGTTCGACTCTTGATGCCTACTGGCCACCGGAACGAACAATGGTAGAACAAGGCTACAAGAATGTGGCATTTCCTTTTCATGAAATCGAACCACCCTCCTTGCAGATGAAAAGCGAATGGGATTTGTCACAACTCGTCGGTTATCTATGCACCTGGTCTGCGGTAAAACAGTACGAGAAACAGAAAGGGCTTAATCCGGTCAAGGAACTGCATGAAACAATATCCCGATTATGGGGAGAACCTGAGCAGCAAAAAGTGGGTACGATGGCCACTTAAATTAAAGGTCTGGATTAAAAATAACTGAGTCTGTCTATCGCAGCCATGAGCACTAACCGGCCCGGCTATTTTTACTTTTTTTATATTCAAGCCAGCAACACAATCCCTGTGCATTCAGATTTAAATCCATATCCATCAAGGCAAGAACTTCTGATTCCGCCAGCTGGCAGCCAAACGCCTTCAGTTCTTGCAGCAAATAGTTTTTTAATGCCTGATAGATTGTTGATTCGCATGATTCAACATCAGCATATTCAATATTTTCAGCAATACTGACAAATGCATCAATTCGTTGATGCAATTGCTGCGCTGCCGATTGCGGATCTGATAAACAACCAAAATGCGTCAAAAACATTCGCTGCGGCTGATACTTGCATCATGGTATTGATGGATGCATGCAGGGCATCGGGGTCAAATTGTACCGGGGTGGTGGTGGGAAACAGGAACGATTTTCCGTTGACGGAAAAAGGCGCATAGCAAAGACCAAAGGTATCGCCGGTAAAAAACCCCTGACTGCGTTCATCATAAACACAGTAGTGATGTTTGGCATGGCCCGGGGTATCCAGAAACAGCAGCTCACGCCCATTCAGACTCAGGCTGGCCTGATCGCCGACTTCAATCACCCGCTCCGCATCAACGGGCAGAATGTCGCCGAAGGTGGTCGTTAAGCGCTCTTCGCCATAGACAGCTGTCGCTCCTGCAATCAGCTTTGACGGGTCTATCATATGCCGGGCACCACGCGGATGCACCACCAGTTGCGCCTGTGGTAAAACCTGCATCAAACTACCGGCGGCACCGGCATGATCCAGGTGCACATGAGTCACCATGACATAGTCAACCTGCCCGGGCAGAATACCCATGTCAGCCATGACACTATGAATAACTGGCAGGCAACTACTGGTACCGACATCAACAAAGGCATAACGATCGCCTTGCTGGATCAAATGACTGGCGACCAGCCCCTTGCGTTGATAACCGGTATCAATCGTGAATACACCATTACCCTGATCGATAACAGCATGATGAGCCATTGCGTTTATACCTTTCTGCCAAGGATTTGCACGACGGCAGCCTGTCCGTGATGATATTGACCTTCATTCACTTCGCGCTCAATTTCCTGTGCGACTTCCAGCTGCAAACCCGCCAGCTCAGCCTGCAAGGCATCCAGCGTCGCCATCAAGTCCGCACTGGGTGGACCGCCCGTGCCGAATTCCAGCTGTCTTGGCGTATAGGCTTCAAGTAGCAGCACGCCACCGGGTTTCAGTGCGGCCACCAGCTTTTGATGCAAGGCTGCGCGTTGCGTTGTCGGCATATGACAGAATATGGAAACAATAGCATCCCATTGTTCGATACCCGGTTGATATTCATTTAAATCGGCAACGACGGTCTGGATCACCAACTCTCGACTTTGTGCCAGCTGCTCAGCCTTTTGTAAGCCCACGCGTGATGAATCGACTGCGGTGACGTCATGGCCTAATTGTGCCAGATAGGCCGCATTGCGCCCCTCGCCTTCTGCCACAGACAGGACTTTACCAGAGGGTAATAAACCTGCCATTTTCACCAGATAATCATTTGGCTCTGTGCCATAGGCGTAGCCTGGCTCGCTGTAGCGCTGATCCCATTGCATGCTGGTTATCCTTTATTTAATGGATTAATAATAAGGGCATAGTAGCGATGCTTCAACCGCTGAATAGATATTTAATATCAGATATGAATGGCGCTTGATTAAGACAATCGCGAATTTAGAGCCGTGATGAGTGGTTAGTATTTAGGCAAATATAAAAATACTGTCTTCGCGAGGGCAATGGGCCATTCCTTGGGAGACATATATAAACGGTCTTACAGGCCATTCCTTGGGAAAATATATAGACGGTCTTACAGGCCATTCATTCGAAACATATATAAACGGTCTTACAGGCCATTCCTTGGGAAAATATATAGACGGTCAGGGTTATGCGCGCGGCGATCTCCTCAACTTTATGTCCAGTCTCTTCCTGGAGCCATCACAACTACATCCAGCAGATTGCCGCGCTGTGTACTCTATAATATTTCAGCCTGACTGCCGCATTATGTACCCGGCCATTGTTAATAAAGAAAGGTACTTTCCGCTCGCAATGACGGTTTTTTTAATGTTATTGCGAATATAGAGCAGTAACTAGTAACGAGCATTTCGGCTAAAGTAAGTGCTATTCATATTAGACATTAATAGGCTATCAGCGATAAACGTTAATCCAGCCTTCGCTCAAACTCACCCCGCTGATAAAACAAGGTTCCAAACAATGGATGCACGACCCGAATGATGATTTGAAATCGTTGCTCGTCAATATTGCGGTGCAGCAAGTCGAAATATCCCACGGTTAACCAGCGTGGCAAGGACAATCGCCATTGTTTGATCCTGAAGAAATAACCCTGGTCACGAAACAACAAGGCACCATTCTTTACCAGCAGGCGCAGATACATACCGATACCACCTCCAAACTCTTCATGCAGGCGAGGCGAGTCTTTGAATAGCGAGGTAAATGTAAAATGCTGTGCGCCAAAATCATAACCACGTTGCTTAATAATCTCGCCATCTCTCATACCGATATCAAAAGTGAATTCAGAATTTCTGGCACATTGATCGGGCAATATGGAAAAACGCTTAATGACCTTGGCGATAACACTACCAATGGGTGAACAGTAAACCCATTGCATGTTACCAAGAAAACGCAGCTCGCTGTTTTCACTCACATGGACATTAAACCGCGACACAATCGCTTTTTCCAGTTTCTGCCATGCCTGATCGCCCATGGTTGTGCGCAGCATTTCACCAAAGGATTTCACCTGGCAACAATTTTCATCTTTGCTTGTTAACATTTCTTCTACTGGCAGCATGCGTGCATTCATGATTAATCTCCTTATGTCAGATCCATCAAAGCGGAACGTAGATCAGGAAAGCGATATTCAAAATTTTTCAGCTTAAGCCGGCCTGGAACAATCCTCGGCCCGTCGACAAACATGGATGCCATCTCACCCAGTAGCGCCTTTAAAAAATTCGCCGGTATTGCAAGCCACAATGGACGATGCAGCATGTGTGCGACCGCCTGAGAAAATTGACGGTATGTCGGGCAGTCCGGTGCGACCGCATTGTAAGTCCCGTGCATGGATTCATCGCTGATGGCAAGCGCTATAAGACGCAACAAGTCTTCGATATGAATCCAGCCCATATGTTGTTTACCATTGCCAATAACCGCACCCATGCCAAATTTGTACGACAACAACATCATCGGTAGCGAACCGCCACTACGACCAAACACCAGACCAAAGCGCAGGGTGACACGACGGATGGATAGTGCATCCAGTTCACTGACTACTGCCTCCCATTGATGGCATAACTCAGCGGCAAATCCCTGCCCGGCCGGCGATGATTCATCATAGGATTGCTGACTATCAGTACCGTAATAACCGATGGCAGAAGCCTGCACCCATAGCGCTGGTTTTTGTTGACTCCGTTTTACAAAATCCATTAAGTCATTGGAGACATTGATACGACTCTCTGTGATGATTTTTTTGCGTTTCAATGACCAGGGCAGGCCCACCACCGGCGCACCGGCAAGATTGATAATGACATCAAACTTTTCACTTGCATCGAGTTCACGGGTACTGCGAACAGCACGCACTTTACCCTGAAACTGCACAGCTGCAGCCACTGGGTGACGACTAATAACGGTGACATCATGTGATGCAAGCAATAGCTCGTGTATCAGTGCACTGCCGATAAATCCGGTGCCCCCGGAGACCAGCAGACGACGATGATGACCCAGCTCAAGACCCAGGTTCAACTGCAGGCGTTGAACAGCCCAGGCGGCAAAACCATCACGTATACCGGAAATGGCGACCCCTATGGCACCCGCAGTCAGAAACCAGGAACGCCAGCCATAGTCAATGTCATAAAATGCGGTCGGCATGACTAACCATTGTGGCAACTCGGTGGCGAGTAATACGAACACGGCACCACCGTTGATGGCGAGTAATGTATGAGTGATGCGTTCAGACTTTGGCAACAGGCGCGTCTCGTCTTCTATGACAAAATCCCACAGCGTCAACACCACCTCAACCAGAACAATGCTCACCAACAACCATACCCAGTATCCACCCCATTGATACCAGGCAAGACCGATAAACACGATGCTGTAAAGCACTGCTCGAAGCGCGTGGATCGATAGTTCCAGGCTGGCACCCCGGGACTGAGGCAAGGCGACTTTTAATTCATGGTGATAAATCGTATCAAATGCACCCATCAGCACCTGGGCGATCATTAAATTAATCATTAGGTCGATCATAATAAATCACCTCTTTTTGTTGATGGAGGACAGGCTTGCTGTCCACCACCATCAGATGAAACAGCCTGCATGCCCAGCCAACGGGAGATGGCCTGGCGGTTGGGGGCAAGCCATTGGTAGGCGCGATCGGCCAGGGATGAAAGCAAAGGCCATTGCGTGGGCGCCATTAACCAACCCAGACCGACACGTTCATAGACATGCCTGACCGCTGGCATGGCGACCAACCATTCATTATCAGGTGTGAGTACATGCAATGCTCTGGCGGCATCGGCATGACTGACTCCCCAGGTGTCCGGGTTGAATGCAGGGCTATTGATATCCAGCAACACCAGCCGGGCGTGCCGGTCATGTTGTTTGAGGCGCAACATTTCAGTACGACAGATAGGGCAGGCCTTATCAAATAACACCACAGAGACATTAAAAAGATCCGCGTCCTGCTGATGTCTCTTATTTTTGTAATTTCTGTATAAACTGAAATCTAAGGGCTTTAAAAAAAACCGTTTAAGGAACTTGTATTTTTGCATGTTTTTCACCTCGCTACTTACCCAGGATTTTAGTGATACGGGTACCCAGTTTCATTAATTTGACCATGGTCGATTTCGGTATGGTATTCATCTGCTCATACCAAGCTGTTAAGGTTTCCAGAAATTCAGTCATATTGTGGATGCGTTGTTTGATCTCGTCCGTTGTCTCCGTATCGGTCTCCGCTTCCAGCTCGCATTGGCGCAACAAGCTCAGGGTTGGATCTATTTCGCGTTTTTTGCGTTCTTCGACCACGCAATTAAAAATATCCCACAGGTCTTTCATTGACTCAAAGTGATCTCGACGATCACCCAGTACATGGCTCACCTTGACCAACCCCCAGGACATCAGCTCTTTCAGGCTGGTACTGACATTGGAACGTGCAACACCCAGGGTTTCAGTGATTTCCTCGGCATTCATTGCATTCGGTGACAAATACAACAGTGCATGGATCTGGGCAACGGTACGATTCACACCCCAACGAGTACCCATTTCGCCCCAATGCACGATAAATTTTTCCATCACCGGTGTGAGCTTCATATTCTTATTTCCGTAATTTCTGTTATTACTGAAATTAGCAAAAGAATAGGGTTCCGTCAAGTTTGCCGGCCACTCATACGGTTACAAATGACGAAATAGTGTTGGTTTTTTAGCCAGTCGCTTACCACGATAAGACACACAGCCCTCCTCAGGCTCGGCTTAATGTTTGAAAAATAATAATAAAACTCACGCAATCAGGAATACCCCCTGTTAAAAAACAATTGAGTAAATAAGGTGATTTGTTTTAGGCATGGCCCGATAAATCGTGTAACATTCACACATAATTCGGGTGCTCATTTTGCAAGAGTGAAACGAGAAGTTCGGTAAATCTGCCCCGCAGATAAGTCCGACGCTGCCCCCGCAACGGTAATCAGGTTTAATCAGGCATTGGCCACTGTGTTGAACAACATGGGAAGGCGTCTGGTTAACAGCCCTGTCAGCCCGGAGACCGGCCCGAGTTAAACGTATGCGTTGCGGCGGGCGACCAGAAATTTTTACACTCCCCCCTCCCCTGCGCTGCAATTTTTTTAATTCGCTATGACCGCGTGGTAAATATTGCTTGAGTAAAAGTAATTCAATTTTCTTCGGCCTGCTGCTGTTTTCTGCAGCACTACATGTGCTGGTGATCACTGCGTGGTCAGTAAGGTCTACGCCTGCCGTTTCTCCTTATCAACAACCGTCATTGCTGAAGGTAGCGTTGAGAGAGAACAATACGCAACAAACCCACTCCGCGAAGAAGCCTGTAAAAATCAAGCAAACCAAAAAAGCATCAAGACCCACAAAACGGCATAAGCATAAACCGGTCAATGCGAAATCCGCCAGGCAAAAAACACAAAAAAACCATTCGCCGGCAACACTCGAAAAAAAGATCAAAACTGTTGATACCACAACTATGCTAGCGACTGCCACATCTGCATCACTACCTGCGACGGTGACAAAAGCTGTTTATCCAGACCGACAACAACTCACGGCACGCATACAGAAACATCTCAACGTGCAGATTGCCTATAATTACTGGTATCCCAATATTGCAGTACGCAATGCCTGGGAAGGCAGGGTCAAGCTGGGACTGCGTGTACAGGCCAATGGTGAGCTCACTGATATTCATGTGATCAACAGTTCCGGATACAGCATACTGGATAATGCTGCTGTTAAAAGCGTACGTCATGTCGCAGCTTTACCTGAAGCCAGTGACTGGCTTCAGGGGCAAACGATTGATGTTATACTTCCTGTTATTTATAAACTGACTGATAGTTGAGAGAGACTGATGGGTAACCGACTTTCTAAAATTTACACTCGCACCGGTGATGACGGCACTACCGGCCTCGCTGATGGAAGCCGCGTTGACAAGGATAGCATGCGCATGGAAGTCATTGGCTGTGTTGATGAGCTCAATAGCATTATTGGCATGGTGATCAGCCATGACATTCCTGCCCTTATCAAGGAACAACTGACTATCATTCAACATGATCTGTTTGATCTTGGTGGTGAGCTCGCTATTCCCGAATACAAGATCATGAAGGAACAACACACGCTTACGTTGGAAGAATGGCTGGATGCTCTCAACCAGGAACTGCCTTATCTGAAAGAATTCATTCTGCCTGCGGGCAGCCCGGCAACCGCCGCCTGCCATCTGGCGCGCACAGTGTGCCGACGATGTGAACGACGCAGTGTGACCCTGAACAGGAGTGAAGCACTCAATCCTGCCATGATGACTTACCTGAATCGGCTTTCTGATCTGTTATTTGTTATGGCCCGCACCCTGGCGCGAGCCGATGGTGGCGAGGAAGTGTACTGGAACAGGGAAAAGCTGCAGATCAAGAGTAGCGTATGAAAAAATCCATCGTCTTGATAGGAACAGGGGAAATGGGCGGTGTGTTCGCGCGCGGTTTTTTGCGCATGGGGCATGCTGTTATTCCCGTTAACCGTGGAATGAATCTGCAAGAGATGGGCATTGATGTCACCGAACCTGAATTGGTCCTGGTGGCTGTTGCAGAAAACGATTTACAACCAGTGCTTGAACAACTACCAGATAACTGGCGCAATAATACTGTGTTGCTGCAAAACGAACTGCTACCTCGCGATTGGGCGCCACATCATTTAGTTGATCCCACCGTGATTTCTGTGTGGTTCGAAAAGAAAAAGGGACAGGATTATAAGGTACTGATTCCTTCTCCTGCTTTTGGACCTAAGGCAACCCTGCTACAACAAGCACTTGCAACACTGGATATACCCTGTCGGGTTTTAAACAATGATACCGAGTTATTACATGAGTTGGTGCTTAAAAATGTATATATCATTACCACGAATGTTGCGGGCCTGGTGACCGGCGGCACGGTCAGTCAATTATGGGCTAACCATCAGGAGCTGTGTTCACGCATTGTTAATGAAGTCATTGATATTCAGGAATGGCTCACTGGAGAACAATTTGACCGACAGCAATTGATCAAGGATATGTTAGTAGCCTTCGATGGTGATCCAGATCATAACTGTATGGGCCGAAGTGCGCCGGCACGCCTGCAACGCGCGTTGGCATTGGCTGATGAAGCAGGATTGGATGTTACCGAAATGCGCAATATCAACAACAAACAATAAATCAACGCAATTAAACTGCTTGTGACTTTGCATCGAAATTTATAGCGGACGAATCACTGCGGTCATCGCTGCACCCGAACTTTCAAAAACCCTGACTTTTCCTTCATACGCTGACATCGCCTTTTGTACCAACGGCCATTCATTTTTTTCATAACGATGATTCCATCCCAGCAGGCGGATCAGATCCATAAAGGTTTCGCGTTTTCCGCTATAGGATTTTCGTCGGTGCTGAAAATAACGCCTGATCAAACGCCAGTCCCGTCGCCAGACATTGGTTTTTAATACCAGTATCACTTCGGCCTGCTCAAAACAGGGGGCCGTCCAGTCATGATAGATTCCTTCCATGAGCCATGCCGGCTCGGAAAGAATGTCATTCAACATGTTTGTGCGTCTGGTCACATCAGTAGGAATGCCATAATGGCTCACATCTGGATCCCAATAGAGATGGTCCAGCTCATGCGCCTGCATATTCAGGGAAAGCGAGAGCAAGCGGGCAATATAGGTTTTACCGCTGCCTGGTGCGCCAATAATATAGATTTTACGATACATTCAATTAATCTGGCTAGATGGCCTGAAGCTAGCTAATTTGTTTATCAATCCCATAACCAGGCTGCGCCGCGCACACCACTGGAATCACCATGCTTTGCCTGCACCAGGCGGTTATCGACGCGGTCACTGAAAACATACTGCCCCCATAAGGCAGGGACGTTGGCATACAGACGACTAATATTGGATAGCCCTCCACCCAGTACAATCACATGCGGATCAATCACATTAATGATACTGGCGAGCGCACGCGCCATGCGATCTTCGTATCGACGCAGGCTTGTCTCTGCCTGTTCATCACCTTGTTCGGCCAGCTGCACGATTTCCTTTGCGGTAAGGTCTTTCTGGTAGTCGGCCCTGTAGTGTCTCGCCACTCCTGGACCTGAAAGGAATGTTTCTATACAGCCATGTTGTCCGCAGTAGCAATGATGCCCCGGGAGTTCGTCTGCACGTGGCCACGGCAAGGGGTTGTGCCCCCACTCACCGGCAATAGCATTGGGCCCACTGAGTAAATGACCATTGACGACGACACCGCCTCCTGTGCCGGTCCCTATGATGACACCGAATACGGTGGCAGCACCGGCTGCCGCGCCATCCACGGCTTCGGACAATGTAAAGCAGTCGGCGTCATTGGCTATACGTATTTCCCTGCCCAGTGCTGCGGCAAGATCACGGTCAAATGGCTGGCCATTGAGACAGGTTGAATTGGCATTTTTCATCAGGCCGGATGCCGGTGAGATCGCGCCGGGTGTGGCGATGCCTATACTTCCCTGGGTACCCAGTTCACTTTCAACGGTCTCTATCAAGCTCGCAATGGTTTTGATACCCGCCTGATAATCACCTTGCGGAGTGGCAATACGATGACGCTTCAGAATCTCACCACTATCACCCATTGCGATGATTTCTGTTTTAGTCCCCCCCAGGTCTATTCCTATGCGCATAAATAACCAATTAGTCTATTTAAACTTATAATATTCAATAACATACTCGCTGCGATCCTGCTTATTCAGCACCTTGCAGAATTCTATTACTCAGCCGTGCAATCAGTATAGCCTGATTAACTTGCCCATCCGGCCAGCGTCAAAATGGCAATCACGATACCCCATGCGAGCATCGTACGTAACACCAAACCATGGGCTGCATCGATCGCTTCGATATCCAGTTGCTTGTAATCTGTATCTGGGTCGGAGTGATTATAACGCTCCAGGTGCAGGGCACTACATCCTGCACCGGTAATAATGGCATGGTTCATGGCTTCCATGTCCTGCAGTGGATTTTTATAGACATCACGCCATCCGCGCATGGCATCTTCAAAACTGCCGACTACGGCATAACCAATGATCAATAATCTTGCAGGCAACCAGTTCAATAATGCATGCAACCTATGCATCACTGCCCTAAAATCACCCGTAGCATGCGTGGACTGCTCTGAATAATACCAGCTTAACCGATACATCAAGGCACCCAGTGGACCCAACAAGGCAAACCACACAATGACTGCAAACACACGCTCATTGACATTCACCAGCAAGGCATTGCAAACCTGCTGTACTCGACACTGATCTGTATCCGCCTGCTTGCCCAGTATTTTTTCTTCCAGGCGCTCAGCTTCTGAATTATTGTCCTGCTTGAGAGCATCGCTCAAGCTCTCAACATCATCACCCATGGGTTGATAACGTAAACAATACAGCAGAATTATCACACTAAAGATAAGTTCAAACAGTCCCAGCCATACTTCAACAAGACCTGTTTGTAAAATCCCTATCAGCAACATAGGCAGAAACAATACGGACAATACTCCCCATTGACTATTCCAGGCCGCACCGTCTCTGAATATTTTTTTTATCCATCCGGCATAACTATCAGCCCATTGGTAGCCGCGATAGCCACTTAAATGCGATGTAAACATCTCAAGGGAAAGACAAATAACAATGCTGATCATAATCATAATGAGCTAAGTGTCATTGACATCAACAGAAGATGCAAGCCTTGTCGCCAGTTTTTTTCTCAATGACGTCCAGTCGAATGCAATACCCGGGTCTGTTTTTCTTCCCGGAGCTATATCTGTATGTCCTACGACACGATTCATGTTGATGGCCGGATAGGCCTGCATCAGCACCTCGATCAAATCAATCAAACTTGCATACTGACGTTCATCGTAGGGGGTGTGGTCTTCACCTTCCAGTTCTATACCAATAGAAAAATCATTACAATCACTGCAGCCTTCGAAGCAGGACTGTCCGGCATGCCAGGCACGCTGGTGAACAGGTACATATTGAATGATCTCACCTTGCCGACGGATGAGAAAATGACTAGACACTCTGAGCTCTGCTATTTCAGCAAAATACGGGTGTTGATCCGGGTCCAGATGATTGGTAAACAGATCACTAATCCAGGGGCCACCAAATTCGCCCGGTGGCAAACTGATACCATGAACCACAATCAGGCTGACAGCCAGATCGTCCGGGCGCTCATCATGATTAGGTGAAGCGATATAAGTGGCCGTATCCAGCAATCCACTGATGGCATCCAGCTTCATGGCATTTCCTGTGCCGGCGCACTGAGTAGTTGCGTTATGGCCTGATCGATAGCATCCAGACTCGCCACACTTTGAAAAGGCGCATGGTAATGCCCGTCTTTATAAAGAAACAGCGCTGGCAAATGAAACACCTCAAATTCATTCGTCAGCGCCATTTCGCTTTCTGCATCGACTTCAAATATGCTGATATCTTTATGCGATGCTGAATAAGTTTGCAGTAATTGTTTCCAGGCTCGACAGGAACTGCATAGCGTATGCGTAAAAAACACCAGACTCACACCAGTGGTTTCTTCAAGCAGGTGGTGAAAATTATGTGTATTCAATGATGGCAGTGATGACATAAAAAAAGCGCAAATCCTGTGATTTGCGCTTGAGTTTACCCTATTAGAGAGAGTGTGAAAATCAGGCCGCCATTTGCATGGCCATATAATCCAGGCCTTCCTTGTTTTTGATGATCATATCAAAGACATCCTCCACGCCTTCTGCTGTCAGCCCTAACTCGGCCAGCAGGCTCTCAGGTATTACATCGGTCACCTCGTCACCCATTTCCATGGCACTGAGCAGTCTATTGCCGACCAGGACAAGATTCGGATAAACCGCGTGGGTATCATGATAATCCGGGTTATGGTGCTCTCTGACCGCAATAATCAATTCATCAGGCAAATTCCAGGCTTCCATCAACCACACACCCAGCTCGGCATGGGTCACACCGAGCACCTGTTGCTCAAGCTCGATCAACTCGGTTTCCGGATTTTCCTTTATCGCTTTGGTCAACATGTTGAATTCTTTCTTGAATAAATGACCCAGTAACAGAATGCCCATGTTGTGAAGCAAGCCGGCCAGGTAGGCCATGCCGGGACGCGGCCGGTGGAAACCGGGAATATTGTTACCCAGCTTCTGAACCAATGCCGCTGAATAGGTAGCATGGCGCCAGAACGCATTCAGGCCTAAAGGTCCTTCGGCCGGGTTTTTGAAAGCCTTACCCATGGAAATTCCCAATGCCATGTCCATCACCATATCGAAGCCCAGCACTCTGGAAATAGCATCTGATACAGAATCTATTTCGCCACGGAAGCCATAAAATGGCGAGCGTGCATAGCGCAATAATTGCGCAGACAGGCTGGGATCTTGCTCGATAATGGCCGATAAATCCGTCGCATTGGCATAAGGGTTGCCTCCCAGCTGCAGTACTTCCTGCGCGATTTTGGGTATAGCCGGAAGATCAGTCAGGTTGAGCACCTTGGCTTTTATATACTCACGGCGATTGGCCACTTCCATTACATCCACAATCGGCTGCACATGCTTCATGATGAGTGAATCAGTAGGGGTCGCCGCTTCTTTACTATGGAAGACACTCTCATACCAGACGGCCGTTCCCTGTAAGACCTGAAAATCTGACCCTGGTACACGACACAAGGTTTGTTCGTCAAACACCATATAAACAGGCTCGTGGCCTAACAGATTTTCATCGACGATGGCGTCGACATGATAGACGGTTGCCAGCGGCACATAGATGCCTTTGGCATTCAGAATGGTATATTTTCGATTCAGACGCGCGTTAAGTTCATCCAGCTTCAGTTTGCGGCTAACAGGATAGATCACCATCAGCATGCCATCATAATCTCTTAGCAATGTGGCGCGCGCGACCCTGTCTGCCGGGATACCCAATTCCAGTGCTGCCTCGTAGGCCGTGCGTTGATCCGAGTGTTTGAAAAACTCGTACTTTATGCCCTTATCATCCAGGAATCGCTTTAGTACCGGTGAATACGACATGGTTACCTCATAGAGTCAGATTCAAATCGTTGCAGCCTGAAAGTGAAAGGTATTCATCGAGATAAGCCACTTAATCAACCTATGGTCCACCCACCCAAATACTTACCAGCTTTGTGCCAGAAAATGGTGTCTTAACTGTATTCTAGATCAGAATCACGAGATTCTCACCCCAGTTGCCCATTATATACCCTATACGGTGCTGGATAGCCGATAACTGGTTATCAATTTCAGATAAATCAGCCCAGACAGGATAGAAGATAATCTATATAATTCCTGTATTTAATTTACGTGATAGATTCCCTAGCATCCACAAGCATGGCACAATAGTCAACCACGGAAATGGCATGGTGGTGACAGATCTTGATCCCGAGCACATCATCGCCAGGATATGAACTGCACTTAGGCTGAAAATTCAGTCACTTGTAAACATCGATAACAGGACTTGGAACGTGAAATATATTGTCAGTATCTTTATGCTTTTTTTTATATCTGCTGAAATCGCCAGCGCAGAAACCCGCTATGTCACTGATGTATTTCAGGTCACCTTAAGATCAGGCAAAAGCACTCAAAATGAAATTGTGCGCATGCTTCCTAGTGGTTCTGCGGTATCAGTACTCGAAACGGATACCAAAAGCGGCTATACACGCGTTAAAACACAGTCTGGTAAGGAGGGTTATGTGCTCACTCGTTACCTGATGGATTTACCTTCTGCGCGTGCCAGGCTATCCCGTGCCGAAACTAAACTGGCCGAAAATGAACAAAATCTGAACAAAATCAGGGAACAGCTAAAGCTGGTTTCCAGTAAGAAACAGGAACTGGAAAACGAACGCAAACAACTGAGCGAACAGAACAAAAAAACATCCAAACAACTGTCCGAGATCAAGCAAGTTTCCTCTAATGCCATCAAGCTATCGAGCGAAAATCAACGCCTGAAAAAACAGGTGGGTGAGAATGAACGGGAAATCCAGTTTCTTCAACAGGAAAATGCCAGCCTGCAGGACCGCAGTAATCGTGACTGGTTTATGGTGGGTGCACTGGTGGTGGTTGCCAGTATGATCCTGGGCATCCTCATGACTCGGATACGATGGAAGAAAAAATCCAGTTGGGGTGATCTATAAGCGCTTAACTCGAGTCCATGGAGTCTAGTTATCAGGCATCCTTGAGGCTATTTATACCGGTCTTCTGTGATTTGCCGCCTTTGCCTATGGCGCTAGAAATTCTGGCCTAGCGTTCTTCCATTGCAGCTTCTTCCATTTTCTCGAGACCGATATGGCGAACATCTTTACCTTTAACCAGGTAAATCACATACTCCGCTATGTTTTGCGAATGATCACCAATACGCTCCAGAGCCCGTGAAGCCCACATGACATCCAGTGAGCGTGTAATAGAGCGAGGATCTTCCATCATGTGCGTGATTCTTTGGCGCATAATAGATTCATACTGATGATCGGCTTTGGCATCATCATGTGCGACTTGCAAAGCAGTACTGACATCGAGACGCGCAAAAGCATCGAGCGCCTTATGCAACATGTCCTTGACCAGGTTTCCCATATTTTGCAATTCCATATAATTACTACTCGGGCGCTCCTTGCCTGACAGGTTCAGGCCCATATGGGCGACTTTTTCTGCCTGGTCACCAATACGCTCAAGATCGGTAATCGTTTTAATGACTGCAACAATCAGGCGTAAGTCGCTGGCAGCCGGCTGCCGTCTGGCCAGTATCTGCGTGCATTCTTCATCAATACTCACTTCCATGGCATTAACCTGATAATCAGATGTGATGACCTGATCAGCAAGCTCGGTATCTGCATTGATCAATGAAGTGATCGCATCTGCAATTTGCTTTTCTACCAGTCCACCCATGGCCAGCACCTGGCTGCGCAATTCCTCAAGCTGGGCGTTATACTGTTGCGATATGTGATGACTGATATCATTTTTTTCCATATTAATAACCTCTTTAATCATTACGCTCAGGCATGTCATGTCATCTCATAGCTTCTATCTACCTGAATAAGTAAATAGCGTAACCCGCGAACGTCAGCAGGTAACCCGTCTATGTGCATACTGCAGCAATCAAGACCTATTCTGAGTCAATATCGCTATATTATAGCCTTATTTCAGCTTAATACATAAGCTTTGCAATCTTTAATGTTGAAATGAGCTCGAGTGCCTGTTCAGCATCATGGATGCGGTTCTTTATATTCGAACAATATTGAATGCCCGATCACCATACACTTTCATACCCAAATTATTAATTCGATTCTATAACATCACCCTCGAATGTTTTTTCAACAAGCAAATCTGGAATCCAATAACGATTCAAGCATGGATACTTGCTGCATTCTAAAAATCATGGCACTAGCCACTTTTTCAAGCAGGCTTTGATATTGTTCTGCGTCAATCTTATAGGTGAATTATGAAAGCTTTGTTACAAGGCCTTAATTAGATTTGCTTCAAGTATATTATTTTAAGCTATTGATTTTATTGAGACGCAATGAATAATGCGCGGAATGTGCAGGCCTCATCCATGATCACCTGCACGTAGTACGCGAATATTAGAACTTGTAGATCACACCCAGAGAGAACGCAGTGGGTGTTCCACCGTTTTCAGTCTTGACTTCATCACCATGACCACCGTCTACACCCTGATATTTAGCATTGGCGTCATTATCAGTCTGGCCATAGGCTAAGTACAACTGGGTTTGCTTGTCATACTTTTTGAACATACCCAAGCTGAATCGTGTTGCACCAGTGTCAGCTCCGGCTGAGGAATCATCAGCAATCAATACCTGGCCACGAAGATCCAAACCTTTACCGAGTTTGTAGATACCGTTAACACCATACACAGAACGATCAAGGTTCACGTCATCACTGGAAATGTCTTCGTAAATAAAGCCGACCTTACCAAATTCTGCCTTATAGCCAAGCATAATACGGTATCCGTCTGTTGCATTCCCTTTCAGATTATCCCAATCTTCATAGGCGGCACCAAAGTAGAATGGTGTCGATTTGCTGCTGTACAATACGCCAACACTGGCCAGTGTATCGCTTTTAGTGTCGACTACATCTGGATCATCATCAGATGCATCTGCAGAATACATCACCATGGCTTTCACATCGCCGAACTTGTTCGACCACATCAAGGCATTTTCACCACGCTGGTTCATGGTGTTACCACCACTGGATTTCGCGCCCAGTACTGAACGACGTTCACCTACTGAATCACCGAAAACACCCCATTTGCTACCAATCGTTTTGAATGGCGTGTCGTGTTTACCGGCTATAACCTGTCCTAAACTACTTTTAATACCGACATAAGTATTACGCGTGGTAAAAGTGTCAGCACTGCCACTACCGATACTGACCTCCTGTTCAAGTTTGTAGACGGCAGTCAGGCCGCTTTCGCCCATCTTGTGTTTACCCTTGAATCCCAGGCGACTGGAGTTACTGGAAACACTAAAGTCCTGCGTGTTATCCGCACCGGTGATATCCCTGTCACTGGCATCGATTGATACATGTATTTTACCGTATATCTCCAGGGCATCACCCGCTACCTGGACCGCATTGGCTGAAACCGGCAAAAGCAATGCTGTCGCAACGGCGGCAGCGATCATATTTTTTTTCATGAATGTCTCCTCAGACTGGTTTTCAATGACCGGCATTTGAAATTGATACCGGTTCAAAAGTTTGAAGTAAGGAGATTAGTTAGAAAGTATTAAACATTAGTGACAGTTTTATTAATGAAATATTAAATCCATACAATGTTGCGTACGGACAACGCGGCATGATATTTTCAGTCACCGTTAGCGAAAGTTGATGGCTCGTGACACTGCCTTTGCTTTCACGCATAAAAAAAGACCGCCATAGCGGTCTAAAAGCATGCCTGTGGAAACAAATCACATGCAATACTAGTGATATTAATTATTTCTTTATCTTGAATCCGGTGATCATGATCAGGTCATCCGTTTTACCGTCGACCGGATTACTATCGAAATCAAGCAATCCATCTGCTTGCTCACCATGCTGAACAATAACAAAAGCGACCTTGCCTCTGCCATCAAACATAAATCCTGTTGGCTCTGCTACAGGATCAGTGACTGATAATACGCCGATACAGCCATCCGTTTTGATATCTCGGTCATTACCGTCAGGCAGGCAGGCAAACACTTCGCCGTATTGATGGTCTTCTATGACATACAAATTACCTGTCCGTGGTTGGAAAGCCAGGTTATCTATACTGTTAAAACGGGCGTCACCTTCGAAAAAGCGATTAACAATCACACTGCGTGTGTTGTTGTCTGCCAGCAATGGATCAGAATCCACACCGCAGATGACCTCACCAAAATTGGAGGCGCCTTCATTGCCTGTATTAGTCCAGCAAAATCGGACACCATCGCCAGAGTACAATGGATCTTTATGCAGATCTTCCGGGCGATAATAGCCAGTCGCTTCCTTATCATTAGCATCAACACGTGCATTCAGCGGATCAATACCGAGCCACGCTGCATTACCAATTTCACATCCCTGACCTGTCTGTTGCTTACTATCTCTGCAAGAGACCTGCATGGCATATGACTGACCGGAGGCCAATGGTGAATCCGATAATTTTTTGATCAACGATTTTTTTGCATATGGTACGTCAGGTACAAATTTGAATATCGAACCACCATCAGTATCATTGCTGCCATTCGCATCAGCATATGAACCAGGGCGTAATTCATCTCCACCTATCACAACACCATTCTCCAGTACTGTCAGGCCCTCCCAGGCCATAGTAGGCAAGGCGGTACGTTGCACTATACGCTTACTGGCCACTGCACTATTAATACCATCACGGATATCTCCCGCGGCACGATCTGCCACCCAGTGTCCACTCGTTTGTAAAGGCTTGATTATTTCATAAGCGCGGCCATCACTGGCTTCTTCTGTGGCCAGAACCGTACCCCACGCCGTTGTACGAATTCCATCACAACGATTCATCCCATAAAGAATGTTTTTAACCTTGCCGGTTTTTATGTCAACACTCTGAATGCCTGCATTCAAACCATCTGTCGCACGCCCTTGTTCAATACATACAATGATATGCGTATAGCTTTTTTCGCTTGGCCATAAAACCATCATGTCGCCAGAAACACCCAGATTTCTGGATACATATTTCGCTTTTAAACCTTTTGCCAACAAAATTCGTTGGTTTGCTCTGGCTGCTTCCCTGGCCACATAGTCAGCTTCTGTAGCTGCAGCGGGTAATGGCCTGGTAATACCAAACAGTTTATTGGACTGCCTGTTTAATGATTTTTCTACTTTTGCACCAAAATCCTGATCATCGTCATTTGCCAACACGGCCATACTCGTCACTGCCAGACATCCGGCAATCGAACCTGCCAATAGTTTTTTCATTTAAGTCTCCAAAATATTGTATTGATATCAGGAGTGAAAATTACCGGTCGTCAATGACATTAATATGTATAAAATATTAAATTTTAATGATCCTGTAGCACTACATTAACAGGCACTACCTCATAAATAATTCTTTGTACTGTAACAATAATATAACGAATTATCGCGAAACTCAGATGATTGCCCCAACTGATAATGACAGTCAGACTTATTTTTTTTAAATATTGATGACAGGGAAGGATTTAGAATAGCGAGAAAGCGGGATAATGTTTACTTTCGATCTTGTAGTTTAGTATTCGTGACTCGTTCCTGATCTATCAGGCGACTTCTTTTTCAATCACTAACTTGACGGGAAAATGGCAACGAAAAGTACTGCCTTTGCCCAATTCACTTTCGATTTCCAGTTTGCCTTTATGGCGATTCAGCACATGCTTGACAATAGCAAGGCCCAGGCCAGTACCTCCACTCTCACGCGAGCGCCCGACATCAACACGGTAAAAACGCTCGGTCAGCCGCGGTATGTGTTGAGGCGCTATACCTGCGCCATCATCTTGTACTTCAAACCACGCGCCATGCTCATCTGCAAACCAGCGTATGTTTATATGACCACCTGCTGGCGTGTATTTGACTGCATTATAAATCAGATTGGAAAATACACTGACTATTTCTTCATTGTTGGCACGCAACCATAGCATTCGATCAGACTCCAGGGTAATCGTATGCTGCCCCATGCTCAATGCCTCTGCATCCTCGCGAATCATCTCCAGCACTGCCGGCACATCCACTTGTTGCTTGCGGTGCTCACTATCATCGGTTTCCAGGCGCGATATCAATAGCAGGTCGGTAACGATATTTTGCATGCGAATAGTTTGCTGCATCATGGAGCTTAATACTTTGTCATTATCCTGTGTCCATTCATCCTCTTCTTCGAGCAAGGTTTCCAGATAACCCGATATAACTGTCAATGGCGTCCGTAGCTCATGCGAAACATTGGCGATAAAATCCTTGCGCATTTTCTCAAGCATGTGTAAACGAGTGATATCCCGCGCCATGAGTAAAAGTTGATTATTACCATAAGGCACAATTTTCATGGACAGGTAGATTGAATCATTCATGGGCGATTTCATGCGCAATGGTTCGGCATAATCATCTCCATTCAGATATATGGCAAATTCCGGGCTTCTGATCAGGTTGGTTATCGGTCGATGTGCGTCCTGCTTGCGCAGCTGTAGTAACTTACCAGCCGTTTTGTTCCAGTTTTCAATATTACCTTTGGCATCCATAACCACCGCCGCATCTGGCAGCGCATTGGTTGATTCACGAAAACGATTAACCATGGTGGCCAGTCGCTTCTTTCTGCGTCGATTACGTTGCTGCAGACGGTAAAGGTGATAATAGATATTGGCCCAGGCACCCTCAATATTATCAGGAATGCCGGCACGCTTTCCCTGTAACCACAAGTCGAGCTTATAAAGATGGCGTAAATGCCAGATCAGGTAGATGGTAGTTGCAAAGAATAACGACCAGGCGATCTGGCCTACCACGGCCCCGATAAGGAAACCAAGAAACAAAAGCCCGGCTAATCGCCATACTTCGCTGGACCATGAATTACGCACATTTCACCCTTGAATTTTCAGAACGATGGTGCTCAGAATAGCATTTTTTAGTGTCTATTGCGTACATTAACCAATCAAAACTTATCGGAAAATCGGTATCCTGCCCCGCGAACCGTTTGAATCATCCTGTCGCAACCGTGAGTGGATAATTCCTTTCTCAAGCGGCGAATATGCACATCCACAGTACGTTCCTCGATATAAACGTTTTGCCCCCAGACCCGGTCCAGTAATTGTTCGCGGCTATAGACACGCTCGGGATGTGTCATAAAAAAATGCAGCAGTTTAAATTCGGTGGGCCCCAGTTTGACTGCATCACCATCGAACCCTACCCGATGCGTCACTGGATCCAGCTCAAGCCCCTGCATAGTAATGGTGGATTCTTCATGTTGCGGATCAACACGGCGTAATACGGCATTAATGCGCGCAATCAGTTCACGCGTGGAAAATGGCTTGGTAACATAATCATCAACACCTATTTCAAAACCGCGCAGTTTATCTCCTTCTTCTGCACGCGCTGTTAGCATAATAATAGGAATGGATTGACTGAGATCATCACGCTTCAGACGTCGGGCCAGATCGATGCCACTGATATCCGGCAGCATCCAGTCCAGCAATATCAGGTCCGGCTTACTCTCGGAGATACAATTCATCGCCTGCATGGAATCAGCAGCCATGACCAGTTTGAAACCGCTACGCTTGAGTGCGAATTCAACCATATCCAGTATGGCCGGCTCGTCATCTACTACGAGTATATATTTCTCATCAGACATAAATCGCCATTTATTTAATTAGTACGATCACATTTAATGACAGATATGTTACAGCTATATTACAAAGGCAGATAAAAGGGGAAAGATACAAGGGAAAAGGGCTGGAGCACACAATATTATTATAAAGAGCTGCTACAGCATAGTTGCCTTCATCCCTTGTTATACTTTAATCTTTTCCGTTTAACCTTTCTGTAATTGGCTTACATCCCTGACGGCACCGCGTGCAGCCGAGGTGGTCATGGCTGCATAGGCTTTTAATGCTGATGATACCTGTCTTTGACGATTGACGGGTTGCCAGGCGTCGGCACCACGCGCTTCCATGGCCTGACGTCGCTGTTGCAGCTGTTCATCACTTATGGCGACGCGGATGGTACGATTGGGTATATCAATTTCAATCAGGTCATTTTCCTCAACCAGACCGATCGCACCACCTTCGGCCGCTTCAGGTGAGGCATGACCAATCGACAAACCCGAGGTGCCACCGGAAAAACGTCCGTCTGTAATCAAGGCGCAGGCTTTACCCAGCCCCTTGGATTTAAGATAACTGGTCGGATAGAGCATCTCCTGCATACCCGGGCCACCGCGAGGGCCTTCATAACGAATCAGCACCACATCACCTTCCTTGATACGATCTGCGAGTATCGCTTCAACAGCGGCATCCTGACTTTCGAAAATTCGTGCGGGGCCGGAAAACACCAGGATATTCTCGTCTACTCCGGCAGTTTTAACCACGCAGCCATCCACGGCAATATTGCCATACAAAACGGCCAGTCCACCGTCCTTGCTATAGGCATGTTCGGCATTACGAATACAGCCATTTTCACGATCAGTATCCAGTGAAGGCCAGCGTTTGTTCTGACTAAAAGCGGTTTGCGTGGGGACATTACCAGGGCCTGCCATAAAAAACTCTTTTACCTTGCTGCTGTTGGTCTGCATGACATCCCACATCTCCAGTGCCTTACCAAGATGTTCATTGTGAATAGTGGGCAGATCTGTATGCAGCAGCCCGGCACGATCCAATTCTCCCAGTATGGCCATAACACCACCGGCGCGATGCACGTCTTCCATATGATACTTCTGGGTCGAAGGAGCCACCTTGCACAGGTTGGGTACTTTGCGCGACAGTCGATCAATATCATCCATTGTAAATGGCACCTCACCTTCCTCGGCAGCCGCGAGTAAATGCAGAATGGTATTGGTTGAACCGCCCATGGCGATATCCAGCGACATGGCATTTTCAAACGCTTTGAATGTTGCGACCGAGCGTGGCAAGACCGATTCATCGTCATGCTCATAATAGCGCCTGGCATTAGCGACGATGACACGCCCGGCTTCAAGAAACAGCTGCTCACGGTCGGCATGTGTGGCCAGTGTGCTGCCATTACCGGGCAACGATAAACCCAGGGCTTCGGTCAGGCAGTTCATTGAATTGGCGGTAAACATACCAGAGCAAGAACCACAGGTTGGACAGGCCGAGCGCTCCAGGTTCATGAGCTCTTCATCGCTGACACTATCATCGGCAGCCGAGACCATGGCATCCACCAGGTCAAGATGTACTTCCTGGCCATTGATAATACTTTTACCTGACTCCATCGGACCACCGGATACAAACACGGTAGGAATGTTCAGGCGCATGGCGGCATTCAACATGCCGGGTGTTATTTTGTCGCAATTTGAAATACACACCAGGGCGTCGGCACAATGTGCATTAACCATATACTCGACTGCATCGGTGATCAACTCGCGTGAAGGCAAGGAATACAACATGCCACCATGCCCCATGGCAATACCATCATCAACCGCAATCGTATTAAACTCCTTGGCCACACCACCTGCCTTTTCTATCTCACGCGCCACCAGCTGACCGAGATCTTTCAGATGCACATGACCGGGAACAAACTGGGTAAAGGAATTGGAGATAGCGATAATGGGCTTGTCAAAGTCGCCATCTTTCATGCCAGTGGCTCGCCAAAGTGCGCGTGCACCGGCCATGTTTCTACCGTGGGTGGTGGTTCTGGAACGATATTCAGGCATTACTGACCTCTGTCTTGGATACAATACTGACTTGATTCTAGCAGAAATCCACAGCCCAAACGCCAAAACTGATGCAGATAAAAATTCCGGCCCCTAAACAACAATAAAGCCTGCAAAAACTTGCGTGACAAAAAGTGCTTTTGCATTGAAAATGTCGCGTCAAAACGTTAACTTAGCACTATTACCCTTAATGAGTAAGGACTTTGAGCACTAAAACAGACAAGCAGCATACACTGGATTTCATCCACTGGTTTCGAGATGCCTCACCTTATGTAAATGCCCACCGTGGGCGTACATTTGTGCTGGTATTTGCTGGTGATGCTGTGCTTGATAAGCACTTTGATACCTTGATCCATGACATTGCCATCCTCAACAGTCTTGGCATTCGCCTGGTGCTGGTACATGGCGCACGCCCGCAAATCGAGAAAAGACTCCAGCGTGAACAAATTGAAACAGCATACAAAGACGGTCTGCGCATTACTGATGGTCTTGCACTTGAGTGTGTAAAAGAAGCGGTTGGCAGCATTCGCGTGGAAATAGAATCATTATTATCCATGGGTATCGCCAATACACCCATGGCGGGTGCGCACTTACGTGTCGCTTCAGGTAACTTCGTTACCGCTAAACCTCTGGGTGTGCGTGATGGTGTGGATTTTCAGCATACCGGTGAAGTCAGGCGACTGGACATCCAGGCAATCAGGCAGAGACTGGATCAGGGCGATATCGTGTTACTGTCACCCTCCGGGTATTCTCCCACGGGAGAAATTTTTAACCTCAGTGCTGAAGATGTCGCCACAACGACAGCCACCGAGTTACAGGCTGATAAACTGATATTCCTGCTGGAAGGAGCCAACCTGCTGGATGGAAAACGCCAGCTTGTGCGCGAAATATCACCCGCCGAAACAGATCGCTTACTGCAGAGCAAACGTAAACTCTCGGATGAATTACATAAACATCTACGCAGTGCAGTGCACGCTTGTCGCATGGGTGTGCGCAGGGCGCACCTGATTCAGCGTAAGACCGACGGTGCACTGCTGCAGGAATTATTCACTCGCGACGGTGTTGGCACTCTGGTGACAGCGGAAACCATCGAGTCGATGCGCTCTGCCAGCATTAGTGATGTCGGCGGAATTATCGAGCTATTGAAGCCACTGGAGGAATCTGGCGTGCTGGTAAAACGTTCGCGTGAATATCTGGAAGTGGAAATTGACCATTATACCGTCATAGAGCGTGAAGGCATGATCATTGGTTGTGCGGCGATGCATCCCTATCATAAGGAACGCATGGTTGAGCTGGCGTGCCTGGCTGTTCACCCGGATTATCAGGACCATGGCCGTGGTGAAAACATGCTGATGCATATTGAAAAGCAGGCAAAATCCCTGGGCATGAAAAAACTGTTAGTGCTGACCACGCAAACAGCGCACTGGTTTCAGGAAAAGGGCTTTGTGCAAGCGAACATAAAAGCACTGCCTGTGACGCGCAAAAGTCTTTACAATATCCAACGAAATTCTAAAATTTTTCATAAAAATCTGTAGCTTATTGCCTGGGTTGCTACCGATGCAATAAATCTATACAGTCATAAAAGCTTTGTTTACAGCAAAAATACCACACAGGTGACACCATGATAAATAAAGTATACATGCTGGAAATCTATGACGATGAAGACTACACAGGCCCTAATCCGGTCATGCTGGTTGGCCAGTTTATCGTGCATGGCCCTGAAGGAAGCCAATATTATATTCTAAAGCCTCATGAACCCATGGAGCTTGAGGGAAAACTACTCGATTGCCTGGCCATACGCCCTCATTATGATGGTGATCCCATTAATAATGCCATTGAGGGTACTTGCACAGTGGGTATTGCCTTGCCCAGTAATGGCGCCGGCTATGAAGAAGGCGTTACCTACGGTTTTAATGATTTTGTTTTCTGGAAAGTCGGTAAAATCAATCCCCCTCATTAATCCAGAAAGTCCTGCCTTAACTACCCATATCGATGACTACGCGGATTTTGCATTTAACTGATCTGCACTTGCATACAGATACCGCTTACCAACTCATGGGTGTGAATACGCGCCAGAGTTTACTCAGCGTTCTCAAACATAGTCAGTCAGGTAACAGTGCACCTGATTTAATCCTCATCACCGGCGATCTGGCGCAGGATGAATCAGCACAGGCTTACCTGCAATTGATCGCTATTTTTGAAACGCTGGAAATACCGGTGTTTGTTTTACCGGGTAACCACGACAATGCGACCTTGATGCAGCAGTTGCTGAACACTGAATGGATCAGCACCCGACAACAAATACTGCTGCCGGGCTGGCAGATAGTGATGCTGGACTCAAGCATTGAAAATAGTAATGCCGGCAGGCTGAACGATTCACAATTGCAGTTATTGCAACAATACCTTGATGAGCACCCGCATCTGCATACCCTCATTGGCGTCCATCATCAGCCTGTGCCTGTTGGCAGTCCCTGGCTGGACACTATGAAAATAGAAAATGGCGATGCGTTTATGACAATGATACTCCATTATCCGCAAGTCAAAGCTGTGCTTTGGGGGCATGTTCATCAGGAGTTCTCACATCAAATTCAGCATATTCAATTGCTGGCATCGCCGGCAAGTTGCCGTCAATTTCTACCCGCTGCGGTGGAATACACTATTGACCCGACTAAAGGGGCTGGCTATCGAGAATTACTGCTTTTAGAGGATGGCACGATGCAAACACAGGTTCAGTGGATTTAGCTAGACCTGAGATAATTGGTCCCCAGACGCCGGTGCACCTGTAAATCATAGAGATGCCTCTCAGCATCAACCAGGTGTTGGCCCCAGTGCCATAAATAGCCGCCATACCAGACATCGACAGCACGCGCCAGCGCCAGCGCTTGTGGTTCTGTGCCTAATAACTCCAGCCCTTTTTTAAGCTCGAAGTAGATATCGGTAAAATCATCGGCCAGACTGCCGCTCATGTCTTCCAGTTCTTCAGGCTTGTCAAAATCAAGGACATAACCATCATGATCGCCCAATAGCCTTCTCAGGCGGGTATACAGTTCAAAACGGCAATCGAGATCAATCGCAGGATCATGCGGGCAATGTTTAATATCATGCTCAGGCAATGCTGATACAGCAGCGTGTATACGCGGGAGTAGTGAAGAAAGATTATCAAGCCAGTCACCATTCACCTTATCGAGATGATCGATGAGGTGACAATATTCTGTTGCTGAACTGGCCAGCAACTGACTCCATTCTGCAGCTTGGGACATAAAAGATTCTCTTAAATTAATCCTCACTATTTCTTTAATAGTTTAGACTAAATTTCAGGAGTTTCAGTACCATCCATCAAATTGTTTAATTCAAGGCAATAACGCAAAAATAACAATAAGCTATTGTTTTATATTGAAAAAATGGGCAATAAGGGTATTTACCGGATCATTACTCTGGATAGCAGCAGCAGCTTATTCAGGCGTGTCTGTCTATACTTCGATGATTTCAAAGTCATCCTTGCTGGCGCCACATTCCGGGCAAACCCAGTTCAGGGGTATATCATCCCAGCGGGTACCGGGTGGAAAACCTTCTTCCGGCAAGCCTTTAGCCTCATCATAGATATAACCGCAAATCACACACATATAAGTTTTCATGTAATACTGATCCTGAAATGTTCAACAATGACTCGCATAATTGTCCCATGTTTAGCGCTCAAGCAAAACCGTTTTTTCAGCTAATAATGCGACCGGATAAACCAGTATTTAAATCAACTATTGGTGTTATAATCAAGCCATGTCACAGAGAATTCCTGCTGTTCTAATCTTTTCGGGTCTCGATCCCAGTGGTGGAGCCGGCATTCAGGCTGATATTGAAGCCCTGGCCAGTCAGGGCTGCCATGCATGCCCGATCATCACCACTCTCACCATTCAGGATACCAGCGATGTCAGCAGCACGGTGACAGTTGATCCGCAGATGATATATGAGCAGGCCACCACCATACTCAATGACATCAACGTTGCCGCCATCAAGATAGGGCTCATTGATAGCACGGACAGTGTTGAGGCCATCCGCAGCATCCTTTCCGATCATTCCGATATTCCGGTCATTCTCGACCCGGTATTGGCCAGCGGTGCGAACAGTGAACTGAATAACGCTGAGGTACAAAATGCTATCAGGGAATTACTGTTGCCACACACTACGGTGCTAACACCGAATTCGAAAGAAGCGCGTCTACTGGCTCCACAAGCCGACACACTGGGCGCCTGCGCGATGTCATTACTGGATGATGGTTGTGAATTTGTGTTGATTACCGGCACTCACGAACCGACAGAAAAAGTGACTAACACGCTTTACAGCAACCACCGCAAACTGGAAGAATTTCACTGGGAACGTTTACAGGGAGAGCATCACGGATCCGGCTGCACGCTGGCTTCCAGCATTGCCGGGCTGCTAGCCCAGGGCAATGAACCTTTTTCTGCCATGCATGAAGCGCAGGAATATACCTGGCAAAGCCTGAAAAATGGTTACCGTATCGGCAAGGGTCAATACATTCCCAATCGCTTTTTCTGGGCCATCGATAACTGATACAAATGCATCATCACCAACGCCTGCAAGGCCTGTATATACTCACGGATAAAAACCTCACCCCGCCTGAAGATTTACTGCAAGCAGTAGAACAAGCGATCGCCGGAGGTTGTCGTATTGTTCAATACCGTGACAAAGACTCAAATAAAACATCACGTGCACAGCAGGCAACTGAGTTGAAAACACTATGCCAGCGCAGCAATACCTTGCTGATTATTAACGATGACGTTGCACTGGCCCGGCAAGTCAACGCCGATGGCGTGCATCTGGGTAAGCATGATGCCAGCCTGCAGCAAGCACGCGAACAACTCGGTGAGAGCGCTATTATAGGAGTGTCCTGCTATAACAATATTGAGCTGGCACTAAAAGCGGAAAAAGCCGGCGCCGACTATGTCGCCTTTGGCAGCTTTTTTCAATCAGACATTAAGCCCGAAGCCGTGCGGGCTGAAATTGACTTGCTTCACAGCGCCAAAAAACAACTGGATATTCCCGTTGTTGCTATCGGCGGCATTAATCAACACAACGCTGCTGATCTCATATCCGCCGGTGCTGATATGCTGGCGGTAATCTCGGCAGTCTTTGCGCAAACAGATATTCAAGCATCCAGTCGTCAATTAAGTGATTTATTTACAATTAAATAAGCCATGAATCGAGAGTGCAAAATCTATTTTTTCTTTTCAGTCGAGTAGCGATCTGAATAGATATCTTTTTCCTTTTTCCTTTTTCCTTGTTTAATAAATATTAAAACACATTATCGTCACCTCTTTACCACGATATACGGTTTTTTCTTTTACATACCAGCCCAGTTGCAAATAGAAAGATTCCTGATCAGGGGTAAATAAATACAGTTTTTTGACACCATGTTGTCGGGCCATTTCAATAACATGCTTTACCAGACGAGAGCCTACGCCCTGCCGACGGTATGGTTTATCCACATAGACACTGGCCAGCCAGGGTGATAAATCCTTTCTATCGTCCATGTCACTCTCGACGATCGATGCCGAACCCAACAAAGCATCATCACAGGCAATATAAGTACTCGGAATAAAATCAGTTCCCAGGTAGCCTTGCATTTTTTGCACACGCTGCTCAAGGGTCTGACCGGGATTCAGGTCGCGCCATTCTTCATGATGCCAGACGGCCAGGGTTTGCAGATGAGCAGGCGCATTGACAAGGTTGATTATTTGCATGCTATTTACGCACAAGATTGAATCAGTATACTGACAAAAGTATTAAGGATAATCCGCAGAGAATTAGCAGAGCACTTATCCGCTGACTAGTTAAGCACCTTGTAACCACGCCCTCTTAAACAGTTTTTCACGACCCTGCTTTTTTCCTGGGCGGCACTGCCACCACCACGTGCCGCGCCGGAGACTCCGCCCACACCCGCACCCCTGGCGGCTGTTTTGCTATCGCCGATAATCGCACCGATGGCGGCACCAACCAATGCACCACCCACAGCACCGCCGGCTACCCTTTTGCCAGATTCTACCTCTTCGGCATAGACCTGGCAGGCGTTCAGGTCACGCTGGTATTGCGACATATCCACACCATTTTTGTCAATAATGACCTTTTGTGATGCACAGCCAGTCATTACTAAGGTTAATACCAATAAAAATCCGCTTTTCATATCATCTCATCCTGTCATCATTTCATCTATTTAGCCTATTAAATGCCTAAAATGGCACTTGATCAAGCTGATTCTGCAGTGCTAGAAGTAATACAGTTACCAAGCCTACCCGTATTAGCCAATATCCGTTAACCACTCACCACTATGAACTAATAACAATAAGCCATGCGCCAAGACGCTTCTTACCCGCGCCTGCATACTCTATAATAGCCCGATTGATTATTCGACCCATAAGGATGCAGCAATGCCACACTCGCATGAATTATTCACACAAGCTCAACAACACATCCCCGGTGGCGTCAATTCACCGGTACGTGCATTCAAGGGAGTAGGCGGCGAGCCGATATTTTTCAAACGCGCGCAGGGGCCTTATGTCTGGTCGGAAAGCGATATGCGCTACATTGATTATGTTGGCTCATGGGGTCCCATGGTGGTGGGTCATGCACATCCCGAGGTCATCAAAGTCGTTCAGGATACTGCATGCAACGGTCTTAGTTTTGGCGCACCCACTGTGCTGGAAACGCAAATGGCTAACAAGGTTTGCGAGTTAGTGCCATCCATGGATCTGGTACGCATGGTCAGCTCCGGTACCGAAGCGACCATGAGTGCTATTCGACTTGCTCGCGGTTACACCGGACGAGATAAAATCGTCAAGTTCGAAGGTTGCTATCATGGCCATTCCGACTCGCTGCTGGTCAAGGCAGGTTCCGGCGCATTAACACTGGGTGTACCTACTTCTCCCGGTGTACCTGTTGCTCTGGCAGAGCATACCATCACCTTGCAATACAATAACCTTGATGAAGTGCGTGAAGCCTTCAGCCATATTGGTGGACAAGTTGCCTGTATTATTGTTGAACCTGTCGCTGGCAATATGAATTGCATCCCGCCATTACCCGGTTTTCTGCAAGGCCTGCGCGACGTTTGTGATGAGTATGGCAGCGTACTTATCTTTGATGAGGTCATGACCGGTTTTCGGGTGGCCCTGGGTGGCGCACAAGAACTTTATAATGTAACTCCCCATCTAACTACACTGGGTAAAGTCATCGGTGGCGGCATGCCTGTCGGCGCCTTCGGTGGTGAACGCCATATCATGGAACAGATCGCGCCATTGGGCCCAGTCTATCAGGCAGGCACACTATCCGGTAATCCCGTCGCTATGGCCGCCGGATTGAAAACAATGGAACTCATTAGTGTTGATAATTTTTATGCTGATTTGAGCAAACGAACCGAGACACTGGTGAATGGTATTCTTGCACAGGCGCAAACGGCAGGTATACCCATGAGCGCCAATACGGTCGGTGGCATGTTCGGCCTGTTTTTTAGCGATGAAAAACATATCAGCAATTTCTATCAAGTCAGTAACTGTAACCTCGATCGCTTCAAGCTGTTTTTCCATGGCATGCTTGAAGAAGGTGTGTACCTCGCCCCTTCTGCCTATGAGGCCGGTTTTGTTTCCAGTAGCCATACCGATGAGGACTTGCAGGCCACCATCGAAGCGGCAGGCAAGGTGCTTGGGCAACTTTAAGCTATGCTCAGCGACAATGTGCTTTTTTGTTGTGGATAAAGACAAGACCAACAAGCACATTAAGCTTAGCCAAAGCCATCATTCAATGGCAAAATAAGACGCATGGACGCAGCCACCCACCCACAGCTCGCCTGGCTAGTTGACTGGATCAGCCAATACCCGATATTAACCGGCGTATTCATCTTCGCTATCGCCATGCTGGAGTCACTGGTATTAATTGGCATTGCTGTCCCGGGTGCTGCGCTGATGATCGCCTTTGGTGCATTGATTGCCCTGGGCTACCTGGACTTCACCACGACCATGTTGCTATGTATTGCCGGGGCGGTTGCCGGTGATGGCATTAGTTACTGGGTGGGTTACCGCTACCAGGAACAGCTAAAAAATATCTGGCCATTTAAACATTTTAAATCACAATTAAAATCCGGCGAGACATTTTTTAAAAAACACGGTGGTAAAAGTGTCGTATTAGGCCGTTTCGTCGGACCGGTGCGCGCGGTCATACCCACCATTGCCGGCATGATGGGTATGTCACCCATGCGCTTCACTATCATCAATGTACTCTCCGCGATCGCCTGGGCACCCGCCTATCTGCTACCAGGCATGGTCTTTGGTGCTTCACTGGAGCTGGCTTCTGAGGTGGCAGTGCGCCTGGTTGTTCTGATTGTAGCTGTGGTGATATTGCTATTGCTGATTCGCTGGCTACTGAGAAAATCGCTACGTTACATGCAACCCAGAGCTGATAACATCAGCCAACAAAGTCTTCAATGGGCGCGTAAGCACTCACTGCTGGGGCCAGTGGTTCAGTCTCTGGTCGATCCGCGTCAGCCCGAATCCCCGGCGCTTTTGTTGTTTGCCTTAATATTAATCATTTCCGGCCTGGGATTTTTTATTATTCTTCACAGCTTTGTTGGACAATCCAGCTCGCTGGATCTGCGTGTCTATGACTTGATGTTGAGCTTACGCACACCCTGGATGGATCAGTTCATGGTGTGGTTGACCATGCTCGGGGATGGCTTTGTGATTACCAGCATCACCATCATGATGCTGGCATGGTTGCTCTACCAGCGCAACATACCGGCGGCATTACATTGGGGCGCTGCTATACTATTCGGCACCATCCTGATGCGGGTATTAAAAGTCAGCCTGCAAATCCCCAGACCTGATCCATCCATGTTTGCGGATAGTTCTCATTATTCATTCCCCAGCGGACATAGCACTATGTCTATGCTGCTATATGGATTTCTTTCTATTATTATCAGTCGCGAAATCCGTGCAGACTGGCGCATTCATGTCTATGTCTTTTTCGGCATCATTATCAGTCTTATTGCTATCTCGCGATTATACCTGGGTGCGCACTGGTTATCGGATGTGTTGGGCGGCCTGACGATGGGCCTGCTATGGGTTACGTTGCTGGGCATCACCTATCGTCGTCACCCTTCTGTTGCCCTGCCTGTGAAACCACTACTGACAGTCAGTATGGCTGCGATCATCTTGTCTGCCAGTGTGCATTGGTATTTTAATTTCCAGCATGAACAACAACGATATACCAGCAAACCTGTTACTCCTATTGTCAATTTAAGTCATTGGCCTGAACGCGACTGGAATCGTTTAAGCACCTTTCGTAAAGATCTGGCGAAAACATCAGCCTATCCGTTTAACATTCAATGGAATGATTCTATCGACTCGATTAAAACCATACTCGGCCGTCACGGCTGGACCGACACGCTGGCACTGACCGCACCATTATCGATGAAGTGGCTTAGCAAGGACACGCCCCTACATGAACGCCCGGCATTACCACAGGTACATAGCGGTCAACATGAAACACTGGCGATGACTTTTTACAACAAGGAAGAAAATAAGATATGGGTGATACGCTTCTGGCCTACTCATTATCACTGGCAAGACAAACCCATCTGGCTGGCACAGATTGCGCCAATGGAATCCCGCTCATTCCTGAATTTATTTCATTATCCAGTGACGCAACGTGAGTTTTCAAGTCCATTGGAGTTGGTAAAAAAACAATTAGGCGAGATAAAAATATCATCGGTACGAAGAGACAAGGCGGCGAAGAATTCGCAACAATGGAATGGCGAGCTATTGCTATTATTTTCCAGATAGTAGATTGCTACTCTAATCAATTAAAAGCAGCCAAACAGTCTCCCGAATTTAACAATATTCCTTCTATTACTTAATGCCTCCTTACAATCAGGAGCGGACCTTCAGCTTTCGCAATGTGAGCCTGCTGCCACCCTATAGCAGCCATTCGATAAAGCTATGTCGAGATTCTTCTGCGTATCGAAGCAGACATTCAGGGATTAACGCACGCATGAGGCGCCCAGTGAACCGAGCCCGGTGCGGTTCACTGAGTCGCTTCTCCATAGCCGGTGCCTGCATCGACAGGAATCAGAATTTCGTTCCGCCTCAAGAACCACGGCATAAAAGGAGGGTTGTATCGAGCCCATATCGGCTTGCCCACAATGCTAAGGCCCATTCTCTCAATCCATGACTCCAGTTCCACCTTGTATCGTAGGTAGCCCTTCTCGCTCCAGAAACCGGAGTAGCGTACTGCGGCCATCAGTCGAGCTGGAACCTGGCGCAATGTGACCTTTGGGTCATCTGGTTCCGGAATGTTTTCCATAGTATACGAGGCTGGCATCATGAAGCTTACAGCCCACTTTTCCTGAACACGCTGCTGTCCTACGGGTGCCGTCATCTTAATCTTCTCTCCCATCGGCTGTTGGGAAACGGGTGTAGTCATAGCCACTTTGGCGCGCGACCGGTTGTCGCCGGAGATATACCGAAAGAGCCTGTTGAATGCGTTGCTTCCGGCCTCCTCGAGATCTCCTTCCACAACGGTTTCGGCGAGGATATGCGGTGCATAATCGCGGATCTCAAACTTGTTTTCTTGTTTTACAACGGTGTATGCCGCCTCTTCGATCGCCATGGCATCCATCCCTCCACTGAGTATAATCGTGGCTGCAAATACAGTTCGAATTGAGCGTTTCATAATCGCCTCTTTGATAATTTATATATTCGCCCAACGCCTCAATAACCAGCGCTAGTTACGAGCGTCCGGCGCCGTATGCGCATAGTTAATTGACTTGTTAGGTGCGCCTGCCAACATAATATTTTTCATTTCCAACCTTGAATCCAGTTGTCCTTGTTTTTTAGCTCCTTCCATTCTATTGGCTTTGAGCGATTGGATATAACGGCCTCGATTAAGCAATGAACAACGTCACCGCCTTCATCGAATTCTAGTTCTGTTACAAGAAAATGCTTCTCTTTCTTAGTTGGATTAACGGCAGTCCATTTGCTATGGAGCAATTTCTTAGGATTAATCTTATTCACCGACACTCCCTAACTATCACCTAACGTTTGAGATAAGTGCCGGAGCGTTTTTTGCGAAGTCCAAGCCAGCTCCTTTTGCTGGCGAACTTGATTGACTTGTTATACATTTCTGCCTCTATGACTCAGCTTAATAAACCAATAACAACCTCCTAAGGCGATGATGATAATGCCTAAGCCTATTATTGCTAAGGGATCATATTTTTCTAGATCTAGTAAAATCACCTTCCGAGCAACAGCTATAACCGCCACCAATAAAACAACTTCTGCATGTATGACATTATCTTTGAAATACATTTCTATTGTCTCTACAAGCTCGAATCCAATGAGAATAATGAAAAAGAAACCAAAGATTCTAAAGATTTCATCTATTTCAAGAAAAAGCACATCATCTGTCGGATCAAATAAATCTAAATAAAGAATTATACCGAGCTCTACTATCGCGACAGCAACAATTATTGTCATCAAAATAAGAACGATAAACGACATCCACTTTTTTGCTATACGAATTGAAGTAACAGCTTTATCGATACTTTTACTCACTAAATATATGCTCCTATTTCTGTATAACGTTTTAATAACCGGCGATTATTTCAGTGGGCGGTTTTTGGACCACTGAAATAATTGTGCCGAGTTTATTAGCTTGTTAGAACGTATCGTATGTATTTTTACTTCCATTTTAATGGCATTTCCTCACCAGCAACTAACATGGTTGATGGAATACTCCAGCCAATATGCTTCAACAAGTGCTTCAGTAAAAATCTTTGGCCCAATATGATCATAAAAGTCAGCTAATTCAGAGAATGTTAGAAGTAATTAGATTTTTTCAGTCCAATTTGAATAGCGCCAGTTGATTTAACTGGAAATGCGCGACCCTCCGAGCATAGACGAAAAGGATGAATGTCCGCCATAAATGCAGATCTCACTATAATTACTAAGTTTTATATGTTTTTTAAACTTAAATAATATAGTTGATATAATTCGTATTACTTCATCTTCTTTTCTATTTATGATTATTTTCTTCTTTCCGAATAAGAAATTAACTCCTAAAAGTAACATTAAAAATAATATTACTTGCCATACGGTTAATTGGTTATTCGCCTTTAGTAAAATTATCGTCAAAGTACCGCCAATTATAGTAAGCATTAAGCCCACCATTGACCACAAGCCTATTTTTGAAGTAAATATCAATTCATCCGATATTAATTCGATTTTCCTTGTAGATGTTTTGTAAATATCCATCATTTTCGAGTAAATGTATTAATAGTTCTAACAGTTGTATTAACGAGACCCCTTGTCTCGTTATTCATTTTTATGTGACGGCTTATTCACAGCTGTACAACCCTTGAAACCTTTGTTTTTAAAAGGCGAATTAGTTCTGGGTCCATACAATCATAATTGTCAGGTATGTCGAGAACTATAAGTCTTTTATTTTTTAAAAGTTCTTTATATTTTTTTGAAACTTTGTTTCTATGCGCCTTTTCCATAACTAGAATAGTATCTGCCCATTCTATTAGGTCGCCACTTACAGGGGTAGCTGCATCACTATTAGTACCTGCTCCTATGGCTTCTAATCCTTCGTAATCGTTGAAAACAGTTTCGGCAGTTGGGCTCCTTAACCTATTTTCACTACAGACGAATAGCAATTTTTTCATATATTTCTTTTACACATAACGTCGCCATAATTTACCGCCTGAAGCGCAGCGTAAGGCGGTCAAATTGATGGACTTATTAAGGCTTGGTGGCAATTGTATAGACATGTTTTTCTGGGTACTGATCCAACTCAAGATGCAGAATGGACAAACCATTGTTTATAAGTAACTGCATATTTTCATTAATACCAATGGAGCTGTAATAAAAAGTATCGTTCTGCCATTGATCAGTATGTTCTCCCTGGGCATTACCAAATGTATATATCAATATACCGCCTTTTGCCAAAAGATGGCATAGCTTAACAACAACAGGCTTTTGCATCACGAGCGGCAAGTGAAAAATACTATCCCAAGCAACGATAAAATCGAACTTCTCTTCTGTTTCCCATGAGCAAATATCTTGATGCATAAATTTGTGTTCTGGGTGATTACGCCCAGCTAACTTAATCATTTCTTTCGATACATCAAGACCAGTAACCGAGAAGCCGTGATTTTGTAATATGCGAACAAATCTACCTCCAGCACCACAACCTACATCAAGAGCTTTTTCCCCACCAGAAGTATACTCAACAGCCCGCTCGAATTGACTTACACCATAGGACGACTGCTCGTGTTGGTCATGCCACCACTGAGCGATTTTGTCGTATTTTGTTCCTAGTTCAGATGGTTTCATTTGGGAGCCTTAACGACTAAATAACCTGCGAATATTTCTGTGGGCGGGTTTTGCCCGCTGAAATATTTGTCAGGTTGATTTTATTGTTAGGCATATGTTTGACTAGCAAACTTGCTAACCATACTTGTAAAAATATCTGGTTTCTCCAGGCTGCACAAATGACCACAGTTTTTCATTGGATCTATTGACAGAATGTTTCCTACCTCAGTATAGCGGGATTCATATTTTCTATTTAATGTGTCATTTTCACCATTAATTATTAAAATAGGAGCTTTACATTTTTTTACCATATGGACAAAATCTTTACCGATAATCTCACTCATAGACTCCCTGGCACCATTCAGCGATATTCTATTATCACAGATTTTTTCTGTGACAGAACGTGATGTTATTTTCATTAATGCTTTCTTTTGTATCGATTCAAAACGTTTCTTGCTGATAATTTTCAACAATATTGTATTGATCTTTGCCAAAAATCCAATGAAGCCAAAGTATTGAATGCAACAGCCGGATAAAATTAATTTAGAAACATTTTCTGGGTGTTTATATGCATATGCAATGGCTACATACCCTCCAAGTGATAAACCTACAACAATAGCATTACTCTCTATTTTATTAGATATATACTTATCAACTTCATCTATAGCTGATTCTAGAGTAAATGGTTTGCTTATGTTTTGACCATGGCCAGGTAGATCAAGTGCATGAACATCAAATTCCTTTTTTAATACCTCAATTTGTTGCGCCCACATTCCTTGATTTAAGGAGCCGCCATGTAAAAATAAAATTGAATTCATATTTCTATTAATGCCTAACAGTGTGATATATGGACCCTTCGGTCCGTATATCACTTTTTAGATTTATTATTCCCATGGTTGTTTAGGTCTCTCATATTCTTTTAATTCTTCTTCATAATCATCAGCTAACTTCCTTTTTATATGTTTTAAAGGCCCAATTGCAAATACATACCCAATTATAAATACTATTCCATATAACCATACTGCAAAGAACAAAACATAATACAGCAATGATGTTGTATCAATTATCTCATAATCAGTAACTATGATAATTACTGCTATTAAAAGCATATTTGCTGCTAAATGTTTTAAGTATAACTTTTGGCCTTTTCTCATTATTATTTTTATAAATCTAACAGTGTGATATATGGACCCTTCGGTCCGTATATCACTTTTTAGGCATTTTTAGTTTTTGAAAAATGTATAAAATACAATATTATGCTTCTTTAATACTGCATACCCATATACAGCAGCGCAGGGCTCCTTTTTATTCCAGATGCTTCGACAAAGATTAAATTCCCATATTTCCTGCCTTGCATTAGCATTGCTTTTTAATGCAGACCAAGCCGCATTAGAAAGATTATTTTTTATATCTTTTATATTTAAAACTGGCTTTATCATTATATGTGTAGAGATCTTGCATGGATTTCGTTTTTCATTCGCGCATAATTCTTTTGGTATGTTGTGTCCATATTCAGGATTAGACTTTCGTATTTTTAGAGCGTATTCAATGTCTGCTGCATACGTTGAAATAGTTGTTGAAAATAATCCAAAAAGTGTAAAGATAATAATTGTTTTCATTTTCATAAATTGCCTAACAGTGTGATATATGGACCCTTCGATCCGTATATCACTTTTTATACGATATAATTATCATGATTTTATTGCCATGTATATTACTAGCTGTAAAAAATACAATATTGATGCGGCTATAGCTAATTTTCGCGCATTCTTTTTCTTTTGTGTTCTAATTGCTGCAATTGCTACTAATAATGTTCCAATTATAGCTGGTGAGTAGATTACGATTTGTATAAATAAAATGACTTCTGATGAAAAACCATGTGCATATGCATTTGGTGTAATTATAAGAAATATGATATTTAGTATTACTATTATTTTCATTTTACGTATAACGTTCAGTTAACTGGCGGAGGCGCGACAGCGCCGTAGTCCACGTTTAACTGCTTGTTATGTGTTGCAATGGTCACGGGCTTTATTCCATATTTGAAACATATCATTACCATACAAATAAAAATATATCTTAAGATTTTTATATTTGGTCATACTGCATGTTTCAATTGCCACCCTTGCTGCGCTTTTTGGTGGGTAACCATACGCACCGCATGAAATAGCAGGAAATGCAATCGATTGACAAGAGTTCTCCAATGCTAAGTCTAGTGAAT
>CAWECS010000006.1:0-68758 GCA_963807455.1 uncultured Gammaproteobacteria bacterium
TTAAACTATCTGCCAGTTTACCCGATACCTGTGGTGCATTCGGAAAACGTTTGGCCATATCCGGGTCTGTTTCGAACTGTTTGTCCAGCAATCGACAAATTAATCTGACGATATCAATATTGGTCCATTCATTATTACCACCAATATTGTAAGTCTCTATTTATACGCCATTTCTGATAACCAGATCAATACCTCGATTATGATCATCAACATAGAGCCAATCACGAATTTGCATACCATCACCGTAGATGGGCAATGGTTTGCCGTCGAGGATATTGGCAATGACCAACGGGATCAGTTTTTCCGGAAATTGGTAGGGCCCGTAGTTGTTTGAGCAATTACTGGTAGTAACATTCAAGCCATAGGTTTCGTGATAAGCACGCACCAGGAAATCAGATGATGCCTTACTTGCTGCATAAGGTGAGTTTGGTGCATAGGGCGTAGTTTCGCAAAATGCAGGATCATCTGGTTTCAATGTTCCATAGACTTCATCGGTGGATACATGGTGAAATCGATGGTGATCTTTTGACTGCTCATCAAGCCACACTTTTTTTGCTGCCTTAAGTAAACTATGCGTACCGATGATATTAGTTTGCAGGAAGGCATCAGGTCCATGTATGGAACGATCGACATGAGACTCTGCAGCAAAATGAACAATCGTATCAATCGCCTCATCTTTGAGCAGACCCTCGACCAGTGACTCATCCAGGATATCACCATGCACAAACTTGTAAGCCTGTGAGTTTTCAACATCGGCAAGGTTGCTACGATTGCCTGCATATGTCAGCGCATCAAGTACGATAAGATAAGTATCAGGATAGTTCTTCAACCAGTAATGGACAAAATTGGCACCAATAAAACCAGCGCCTCCTGTAACTAATAACCTGTTTGGTTTATGCTCTTTATTCATTTCAGTCATCACATTCATTTCTATTAATTACCTGGCGTTAGCTCTTGCAGCATACTTCTTAAGGCTGCACGCCAGTGAACCGGCTCGATGGCCAATGCATTCCACGTCATGGTTTTATCCAGTACGCTATATGGAGGTCGAATTGCAGGTAACGGATAATCCTCTGTGCGTATCGGCTTGATTTTACAAGCTTGGTTTGCATGCAAAAGATCCAACTCTTTCGCCTCTTCATATATCGCGACAGCAAAATCATACCAGCTTGCAACTCCGGCATCAGTCATATGAAATATGCCTGTCAACTTTTTATCGATGGTTTTCCAGATCATATGCGCCAATCCATGCGCCCAGGTCGGCGTACCTATTTGATCAGCAACAATGCCCAGCTCTTTTCGTTCTGCCATCATACGCAGCATCGTCTTTACAAAATTCTGACCATGGCTTGAATAGACCCACGCCGTCCTGATAATGGTCACATTGTCAGCTAGAATGGATAAAACTGCTTCATCACCAGCCTGTTTACTTGCACCATAGACACTTTGTGGATTAGGCGCATCATCAATCAGATATGGACTGCTTTTGCTTCCATCAAAAACGAAATCCGTGGAAACATGGATCAAACCTGCGCCTGATTGTTTAGCGGCCAGCGCAAGATTGGCTGCCCCATCTCTATTCACCGATAGGCGAGATCACTTTGCTCCTCAGCCTTATCTACAGCGGTAAAGGCAGCAGCATTAATAATCCAATCAGGCCGGCTGAGTTGTTAACCTGCTCCAGTACTGCTGACTGATCGGTTATATCCAGTTGCGATTGATCCAGCGCTATCAATTGCATTGTTTCAGGCGCGGCCCTGGATAACTCATAACCCAGCTGCCCTCCAGCACCGACAATGAGAGCGCTAGACTTGATCACTTAAATACCTCTGCATCCTTCAACCTAACAGCACTGGCATCCTTGGCTGATAATTGTGGTAGTTGTCCATTAACTAACGGCCAGTCTATTGCACAGTTCCGGATCATCCCAGGCAATAGCACGTTCATGTTCAGGGGCATAGTAATCAGTACATTTATAGACAAACTCAGCCGATTCCGATGTAACATAAAACCCATGCGCAAATCCCGGCGGCACCCAGAGCATTTTTTTATTTTCGGCGTTTAAGACATCACCAACCCATTGACCAAAAGTCGGTGACTGCCTTCGTATATCTATGGCAACATCAAAAACCTCGCCAGCAATGACTCTGACAAGCTTGCCCTGAGCTTGATGAAGTTGGTAATGTAAACCTCTCAAGATTCCCTGAGTCGATTTGCTGTGATTGTCCTGGACAAATTCAGCATCGATACCCAAATCAGCGAATCGTTGCTTGTGCCATGTCTCCATGAAGAAACCGCGCTCGTCGCCGAACACGTTCGGTTCAATTATTTTTACATCCTCGATCGTTGGTTGCTATTACTTTCATGTTTTCAAGACTCTTTTAATATTTGATAAAGATACTGGCCATAACCATTCTTTTTCAACGGCTCAGCCAGTTTTTCCAGCTGTGCTGCATCAATATATTTCATACGATAGGCAATTTCTTCCGGACAACACACTTTCAGACCCTGACGAGCATCGATAACCTCTATAAAGTTGGCCGCCTGCAAGTAATGACTCATGCGTACCGGTATCCAGCCAGGCTGTGCCGCGACCCAGCAATTCGACTGATAAGCTCTGACGGCTATCAAGATAGATTTTATTCACATCAGTGATTTCCAGCTCACCTCGTCACTGGAAGGTTTGAGATCACGTGCAATATTAACGACATCATTATCATAGAAATAGAGCCCGGTCACCGCATAATGTGAACGTGGATTTTCAGGTTTTTCCTCGATATGGATAGCCTTGCCTTGCTTATCAAAATCAACCACACCATAGCGCTCTGGATCTCTGACATAATAGCCAAATACGGTCGCACCCTGCTCACGACTTGCTGCACGTTGCATGGTTTCAGCCAGACCGTGTCCATAAAAAATATTATCCCCCAACACCAGGCAGACAGCTGTCATTACCAATAAATGACTCACCAATGATAAAGGCCTGTGCCAGCCCTTCAGGTCTGGGTTGCTCTGCATATTCCAGATTAAGCCCCCACTGTGAGCCATCGCCGAGTAATGTTTTAAATTGCGATTGATCTTCCGGGGTTGTAATAAGCAGGATCTCTCGTATCCCGGCCAGCATTAATGTAGCCAGTGGATAATAAATCATGGGCTTGTCATATACCGGCATTAATTGCTTGCTAACCGGTATAGTCAGCGGGTAAAGACGTGTGCCAGAACCTCCGGCTAGGATTATACCTTTCATAATATACCTTATGATATTAATATTGCATCCATAAATCATTGGACATCGAGCTGTCAGATTGTGCATCAAAAACATACTGCAATCACGGCTATTATATAAATCCTAGTGATTGCGAATGCGACTAAGCCATCTATAGATCGATATAACATGACAAAGTGAATCTATTAACTTAAATTTTAGTAGATAACCACGCTAACAGACTCGACCATGTATTCATGTTCCGATGAATGGCTCTGTAAGGCTCACAATAACCAATTAATCAGCGGCTCCTAGAAAATACCTGCCGAATTAAATGCCGCCACAGCAACACCTACTTGATACAATATCTGCGTAACATTGGTCCACAAAGTTAGCGGCTTGATTCGTTCAGCATCTAATGGGACGATAACCGTATCTCCCGGCTTGATCTCTGTGAATGCATCGTCAAAACTCCAGAAAGAATCATTGCCGGCAACAACTTCACCATTCGCACGAACAACATATATTCGCTTGTTGTCCGCTTTATAAGTCACCCCACCACTTCGGCCTATGTAATCATCTCTACCCAGAGCATCATTATAAATATGGGATGTGGGATATTGCACTTCGCCCAGCACAGTAACCGACTGCGTTTTTCTTGGAATAACCAGTATATCGCCATTCTTTACCAGGATGCTGTTGTTGTCTAACTCCGTATAAACATCATCTTCATTCTGTTCAAGTGTATCGGCTTTATTTTGTAGAATCCTTCTAAGATTAATAACCAACCTGCCTGCTGCCTTGGTGCTTCTTAATTGATCAACAAGGGATTTACCCAGGGCAACTGCTTGCTGGCTACCTTGTGCACCTTCCTTGCTCTTGGTGCTTTCCAGACTGGCGGCGGCAATATCAGATTCAAGCCGGGTTGCCAGAGTGTTCATCTGTTTCTGTTCACGCTGGCGCAATTCCTCACGCATAAATACCGCACCTTCAACAAAGGCCAGGTCTGTTACGCCTCCCGCTCTTCGCAGTACTGAACTGAGTGTTTCTCCACGGCGAACAGCGTATGTACCTGGAAATTTGACTTCGCCCTTGATCTCTATTCTTTCAATTTCTGCCCATCGAGGCACGTCTTTAATAACCAGATGATCATGTGATTTCAGCGCAAGATCAGCTTCCTGATAGCCTGAAAGGATGGCGGCGAGATCAACCTCAATGTGTTCAGCCTGACGATATTCTCCATTAATTGTCCGATATCGCGTTATCTCAGCATTCAGCAAATAAGCCGATTCCTGTAACTTGCCTGCCGCACGGATCAGGTCGCTGATACGCATATTTTCTTCCAGCGGATATTCACCGGGTGAATGCACCCTGCCACCAATACTCACAGCTTGCACCGGATGTTCATTGGTGGCTTGCAATTTCAGTTCGTCAATAATGCCCTTGATACGCTCTGCTCTGTTCTCCTGTTGCACAGGTTTGTCGCTATCTCCCTGCTGCTCTTCATCAAGAAGCTTTTGTATTCGTTCTGCCCTGAATTGCTGTTGCAGTGTACCTTCACTACTGGCCTTTAACTTCTGTTCTTCAAGAAGCTCTTTAATCAATTCTTCTCGACTTTGTGCGATACTGAAGACGATGACCTCATCGCGGGGTAACAGCTCAATATTATGTTGTGATACGGGGTTCAGGAAAGCCTGCTCCAGGTCTGCAGATACCGCCTTGATTCGCCGAGTTGCCTTATCTTCTCGTCGTATGAGCACATAGTTAAGATCGGATTTAGGCAACAGGCGTTTTACCGAGGGGATAACATCCGTGAGTCGCATGCCTTTGAACCACTGCTGTCCGCCAGTTCGTTCTACATTGCCTGACAACAGGACAATGTTCTCCATTTTCTCCAGCACAGAAAAGACGCTAATAGTATCACCTGACTTCAAACGGGTAGCTTGACCCGTCTTCAAGGTCAAATCTACATCCACCAGGGTTCGTTCCCTGTTTTTATCTATACGTTCCAATTGAGTGGCCTGTGGATAGGCGGTCGGTAACAAACCACCGGCAAGCGCAATGAGCTCAGCTGCAGTACGCTCATTTTTCAACTCATAAATGGCTGGCCTTCTTACTTCACCACTCACGCCCACTGTCTTGCCAACAGGGGGAATAAAAATAACATCGCCTGGCAGTAATCTCACATCTGCGCTGGTATCGCCTCTTACTAATAAATCATAAAGATCAAGCCGGCCAACAATTTTTCCATTTCTCTTTAGCTGGACATTTCTCAACGAGCCGATGGGCTTGACCCCACCACTGACAAATAAAGCATTAGTTATAGTTGTCAGAGAACTGACAGTATAGGATCCAGGACGTTCAGCATCACCCAGTATAAAAACACGGATAGATCTTAATACGCCCATGGTTATACTGGCTTTTACGCCAATCATTTGCTCCTTGATGCGTTGCTGTAAATTCTGCTTCATTTCGGTAAAAGTCAGTCCTGAGACTGAAACAGGTCCAAGTCCCGGGAAATTGAGAATACCTTCGCGCGTGACGACCAGGCTGTATTGCTCATTATCTTTACCGAATAACTGTACTTCGACGGTATCACCCGGACCTATTACATAGTTAACCGGGATGGGAATATCAGTGGCCGGGGCGAATGTTGTCGGTGTTCCTGAAAAAAGATCGTATCCAAATTGACTCAAATCTTCTTTAATAGTCTTCTTTTGTTGTTTGATCTCCAGAGTAGCAGTCGTGTCTTTCTCAGTATCATTGCCAGATGGAATAGATGTCGGAATTTTTGGTTTAACAACGTCGGGTTGACTAAGGGGCGCATCCTTCTGGCCACCATCCACAGATTTCAGCAGCGATGACTGTTGCTCTGGTGTCAGATTCTGGAAAAGTTTTAACTGTTCTGCTGTCGGCGTCACAGCATAGAGTGGCTGAACGAAGATGAGCAACACAATAGATAGTAAAATATTATTCAGACTTCTTGTCATGCAAACAAACCTTTTTTTATATCCTATTTTTTGACACAGGGCTTACAATTTGCCACGAGACTTCAGGAATTTATCAAAATAATTAATGGTTGGCTTCAACCCTTGCTCAAGCTCGATTTCTGGCACCCAGTTAAATTGCTTTTTTGCTCGGCTGATATCCGGGCATCGCTGTGTAGGATCGTCACTGGGCAGGGGTTTAAACACTAATTTGGAACTGGATCCAGTCATTTCAATCACTTTCTCGGCCAGTTCCTTGATGGTGAATTCACCCGGGTTACCCATGTTAAAAGGCCCGGTCACTTCATCAGGTGTATCCATTAGTTTGATAATATTATCTTTGGTACCGGTAAAATAATTATCCAGGCAAATAACGTCTTTTCCCTGCTCTAGCAAACGCTCACATAAATGTGAACCTAAAAATCCGGCACCGCCAGTAACCAGTACACGTGTTCTTTGTAATTCATACATATTCTTGCTCTTCGTCCCGAAAGCTTGACTGATAATTGTATAGAAAAGAGTAGTGATCTACTATCAATATTCTTTTTCTATACACTGAATGATATCCAGCAAATTTATACTTGCTATTTCATACTGTAATTACTTACCCTACACAAAGGCCTAGCCTTAATATGCCATCATTCTACATTATTACTCAATAAAAACAAATAGTTAAAATGCTCGCCACAATAATGAAAAAAATTTTAAGCATTCTCATCACTTTAGTCATGGATAGTCTTGCCTACAATGTCACAGGCTGCCCTCAAACAACGTCCTTCAATGTTGCGCCTGACGTTTGAAGAACTCGAATTAACTGGCAATGAAAACATGGGGCTTCTTGGTAGTAGCTACCTGGTTCACCTGAATCGCAATATCTATGCTGGACTGGGTATTTACAGTGCAGTGACCGGGAAAAGAGGCGGGTTTTTCACCGGTGGACTGGAAGCCGGCTTCAAGAAAAAAATGGGGCGCGAGTGGGAACTTGATGCTGGTTTGTTTGTCGGTGGTGGTGGCGGCGGTGCTGCTCCCCAGGGTGGTGGACTGATGATAAGGCCGCACATTGGCCTATTGTATAAAACAGGCATCGGTAAACTGGGCCTGCAATTCAGTCAGGTAGATTTCCCTAATGGTGACATTGATAGTAAGCAAATTGCACTCAGCTATGAAAGACCCTTATCCGTGTTGCTCTCTGGCCGATGGCTACAGGAAAAAAGACTCCGCTCGCTTGACCCATATTTCATTAAAAGAAACAGGCCTGCCAATCAGGATTTCTCCCTCTTAATACAGGACTATAATCTGCCGGGCGGCACTCTCAATACTGCTGGAGCGGTACAGGATGAGAATATGTCGTTGATCGGCATTGAATGGGATTATTATTTTAACAACAACGTATTTTTTCGCCTGCAACCATTAGGGGCACTAGGTGGCGGCAGTGATGGCTATGCTTCCTTACTCATGGGCATGGGTTATCGACATGCGCTCACCGATAATACCAGCCTCAAACTGGCTGCCACTCTAGGCGCATCCGGTGGTGGCCAGGTTGATACTGGCGGCGGTTTTACCGCTGATGCCGCAGTGACACTGCAACATCGATTCGATAATGGTCTATTACTAGGATTGAGAGCAGGCCTGGTAGGTGCGCCTGATGGTGATTTCAAGGCCAATTCCCTGGGTCTTTTGATTGGCCATAGCGACCAGGCACCGGCAAAAAAAGTTTTTTCATCAGCCGATATCAAACCGCGTCACTGGCGCTTGCGGGCAACTCATCAAACCTATCAACCTAAAGGGGATACTCGACGTAAAGGTAAAACAACCCCGGATAACCGTGATGTCCACCTGTTTGGTTTGCAAACCGATATTTTTCTCAATCGAAATACTTACCTGACAGGCCAGGCCATTGGCGCCTATGATGGTGATGCGGGTGGCTATGCCGCAGGATTGGTCGGTGCAGGCTTAATGATGCCGTTGTGGGAAAATAGCCGACTGACGCTTTAATGCCGAAGCGCTGGCTGGCGCCGCTGGTGGTGGTGGCCTTGCCGTGGGTGATGGCCTGGTTTCACAGGCCATGATCGGGCTTGCCTACCGCACTTCACGCTCAACCAGTTTACAGTTAGATTATGGTGTCATTAAATCCCACAACGGGACTTTTGAGGCGGATGTCATTAACCTGAGTTTTGGCTTGAGGTTTAGTACTTTAACGTGGCACTAACATAGTAGCGAATGGCTAGCGGCTAGGAAAAGATAGTCATTTCTCATTTTTTCCTTGCTACTAGCCGCTAGCTACTCGCTACTCACCAATACTCACTGCATCAAATGTAACATCATACTATTCATGCGATTGACATAGGAGGCTGGATCTTTAAGCTGCCCGCCTTCGCTCAACAAGGCCTGCTCATACATGATTTCACTCCAGTCAGAAAAACGATCTTCATCACTCTCTTCCTTAAGTTTAACAATGATCGGGTTTTGTGGATTGATTTCCAGCGTCGGATTGATATTGGGTACATCATGACCCGCTTGCTTAAGCATGTTTTGTAACGATACATTCATATCACCATCTTCAACCACCAGACAGGCTGGCGATGTCGTCAATCGATGACTCACTCGCACGTCTTTAACCTTTTCACCCAGGTTTTCCTTCATGCGCTTGACGATATCTGCATATTCCTTTTCAGTTTCCTTGTTCTGTTTTTCTTCAGCTTCATCCTGTAAATCCCCAAGGTCGAGCTGCCCCTTGGCGACTGACTGGAATGATTTACCATCAAAGTCTGTTAGATGAGACATCATCCACTCATCAACACGTTCATGCATTAACAGGACTTCAAGCCCTTTTTTACGGAACACTTCGAGATGAGGACTGTTTTTAGCGGCAGCGAAACTGTCTGCAGTCACATAGTAAATTTTTTCCTGGCCCTCTTGCATACGCCCAATGTAGTCTTCCAATGACACTTCCGGAGTTTCCTTATCGTCATGTGTTGATGCAAAACGCATCAGCTTCAGGATCGCTTCACGATTGGCAAAATCCTCGGCGGGGCCTTCTTTCAGCACGTTGCCAAAATTCTTCCAGAACTCAGCATATTGCTCCTTATCATCTTTGGATAGTTTATCCAGATGCGACAAGAATTTTCTTTACTGAGCCTGATCGTATTGTGCTGACCGTCTTATTGTTTTGCAGTATTTCACGTGAGACATTCAAAGGCAGGTCATCAGAATCGACAATACCGCGAACAAAACGCAGATAACCGGGCATCAATTGCTCTGCATCATCCATGATGAAATACCCGTCGTACATAAAGCTTAACACCTTTTCTTTTGTCCCTGTCCCACAAATCAAAGGGTGCGCGTTTGGGAATATAAAACAGGGTGGTATAGGATTGAGTACCCTCTACCTGGTTGTGCAACCAGCTTTGCGGGTCTTCAAAATCATGGGCAACATGCTTGTAAAATTCCTTGTACTCATCATCACTGATATCACGTTTGGAACGGATCCATAATGCCGACGCCTGATTGACGGCTTCGTACTCATCCTTTTTTTCTTCCTCTTGTGATTTCATCATAATGGGAAGATTGATGTGATCCGAATATTTTTTGATGACACTTCTGAGGCGAAAATCTTCGACAAACTCATTTTCAGCTGTCTTTTAGATGCAGCGTTATACGAGTACCCCTTGCATGGCTTGTCGATGGTCTCCAGGCTATAACTACCTTCTCCACTGGATTCCCAGCGTACACCATGCTCTTCGGTCAGGCCGGCACGGCGTGTTTCCAGCGTGACCTTGTCAGCGACGATAAAGGCGGAATAAAAACCAACACCAAACTGGCCAATCAGGTTGGTATCCTTGGCTTGATCGCCGGTCAGGCTTTCAAAGAATTTTTTCGTGCCTGACTTGGCAATAGTACCAATATTTTCAGTCACTTCCTGGCGATTCATACCAATGCCGTTATCAGAAAGTGTGATGGTTCCGGCTTCCTTGTCGTAATCAATGGTGATTTTTAAATCAGCATCATCTTCATAAAGGGCATCATCAGCCAGGGCCTCGAATCGTAATTTGTCACAGGCATCAGAAGCATTGGAGATCAGCTCGCGCAGGAAAATCTCCTTGTCTGAATACAGCGAATGGATCATTAATTGTAGTAGTTGTTTCGCTTCTGCCTGAAAATCCAGGGTTTCTTTATGTGCTTCGACAGTCATTTGCAAATATCTCCTGAAGATATAGATTTTATCGTTGCGCCCAGGTTTCCTGAGCTGGAATTATATTTATGCTTTGATATAGGTGCTAAAAGACAGGTTTTCAAGTGTATTTTTATATAAAATTCAACAATCCTATGCTTAAAAGTCTTTGCCAGGATAAACGGCCTTACATTAAGAAGCGGTCCTTTGCGGGCTGACGCTGATACCTTCATGTTCCAGCAACCAGCGCTTAATATTCACTTTGCCGGTTTCCCAGTCTCCATCATAGCCTCCCAGACCCGATTTCGATAACACCCGATGGCATGGCACCACTAAAGGTATTGGATTAGCCCGACAGGCACCACCCACCGCGCGAGGACTGCTATTCAGCTCTTTGGCGACATCCGCATAAAAACAGGTTTGCCCAGCAGGGATCTTTTTTAAGCTATTCCATACGCGACGCTGAAATTCGGTCCCTTCCAGTCTGTAAGGTATATCAAACGTGGTAGATGGATCTTTTAGAAAAGCATGAATCTGGCCAACAATATCAGCGACAAAATCGTTTGTCGGTTTTTTTACCGTCACATGCTGGTCCAGAAAATGGATCGCTGTCAGGTATTGGCCATGTGCTGAAATACCCAGCTTACCTATCGAGGTGGCTATAATAGCCTGGTAGTTTTTCCCTTTCATAAGCCGCCTTATCTATTTCAAAAATGAAAAGTTGAGGTACATCAACTTCCCAGTATAGTCCTGACTGCTATCTTATCCCAGCCATTATCTCTGATTTGATTGTAACCATATTTGTTGAATTTTATTCTTTAACACCACTTTTCGACCCGGCTCTTTTGTGATCTGCAGTAAGCCATTGTATATTCTCCCTGCATCTTCATAGGCGCCTGCATTAACCAGGGCATCGGCCGCATGATAGCGTGCAGTTTGCGCCCAGGGGTCCATCGCCGTGCTATTCAGCAAGCCTGCCGACAACAGGTAATGGCGAGCGGCGAGCTGATATTGCTTCAGTTCTTTATAGGAGTCGGCAATCCAGTAGAGTATTTCCCTGCGGAGCTGGCCGGTTTGACCTTGCAAAGGTAATTTATTGAATAGAGTAATAGCTTCCTGGTGGCGTCCAACGGTTTGCAAATCAAATAATACCTGCATAATCCGATCCATTTGATCTGCTTGCAATAGCGGTAGCTCTGCTAATAATTTATCTAATGCCTCAATGCCCTCGTCCAGCTGGCCCGCCAGAATCATGATGCGAGCCCTGCGCAATTTCCAGAATATTGCATCTTCTCCCTTGGGCGGTTCATTGACGGTTTGAATCAAGCGCGAAGCAGCTTTAATGTCTGACTGGGACAAGGCAGCATCGATCAGGCGATGACGCAGATCTTCCGGAATGAAGACCATATTCTTGCTTAGCGCATCATCCAGATACATTCTTTCAACCAGTAATAAGCTGTTAGTGCTCTTCGCTAACAGCGTAGCAAACAATTCATGTGCCAATCTTCTGGTACGCAAGCGCGTGGTATTTTTAATCATGGCGGCAAACAAGGCCATGGCCTGAAGCGGTTTTTTATCTACCAGATTCGATGCTTTTGTAAACCAGGCTTGATCATTACCTGAGAGTAATTGCCAGGAATTACCCAGCTTGGTTCCGTAGTCCTCATAGAGCGTCCATAAGTCAGCTCCATTGACGGCAAATAATAATTTTTCATTTTGTGATAACAGTTCCTTACTATCCAGCAGTAACAGCGCATTTTGCATCGCCGAAATAGCAGACTCGTCATTACCTAGTTGTTTTGCCGCTTTTGCTGCCACCACCCAGAACTGTCGACGAGTGGAATCTGCAAATTTTTTCTTGTTAGCCAATTTGTTTGTATTTTTTAAAATAGTTTGAGGTTTTACTTTACCGCTGAGTAGTTGCGCCAGGTAATAAATCGTTCGTGAGTGCATATGCGGCTCACCGGCCATCAATAATTGCGCATCATAGGGTTTACCGGCGCGTATTAATACCGTCGCACGTGAACGTTTCCAGTCACCTCGGGGTGATGAGTAATCTTGTTGAAAACGCAACATAGCCACTTCGGCATCGGCTATATTTTCAGCCACCAGATAGGCTTGTATGACCAATTGCCGCCATACCGGTAGAGACTGCTGTAATATAGCATTGTCGCCGTTATGGTCATGACTCCAGAGCAACTCTCTGAGGGTTTGCAAGGCCGCTTGAGTGTCTTTTTTCTCTATCTGGGCATGGGCTATTTGTTCTAGTGAACTTGATCTGAATTCCAGTGGTGCCCATTTGGGCAAATGCCGCAAACGTTTAATCAGACCATCCCAATCCTTGATATGCCGGTACAACTTGATGCGTTGATTTTCCCACTCCAGCCAATGCTCGGGATTGTCTTCGAGAGTGGGCTGCTCCTGGTCAAGCACTTGCATGGCAAGGCCTGATGCGCCTGATTCTATCAGCAATTCAACTTCGCGCAGATCAGTAGCCCATACAATCACGGGCATAATGGTCAGGCTTGTAATCAAAGCTAGCTTGTTGAGATAACTGACGCTCACAATCCTCTCTTTATCATTTCTGCTGAACAAAAAAAACGGGCATCCCGCCAAGGATACCCGTTTTTTCAGCCGAATCAATCAGGTCCAGGCAGGACCAGATTATTATCGGGCCAGTTTTTCCTTGATACGTGCAGCCTTACCAGTACGCTCACGCAGATAATATAATTTTGCTCGACGTACATCACCGCGGCGCTTCACTTCAATCGCTCCGATTTGCGGGCTATAGGTCTGGAAAACACGCTCAACACCTTCGCCATGGGAAATCTTGCGAACGGTAAAGGCTGAATTAAGTCCTCGATTACGCTTGGCAATCACCACGCCTTCAAAGGCCTGCAAACGCTCGCGCGTACCTTCCTTAACCTTTACTTGTACAACAACCGTGTCACCTGGACCAAATTCAGGCACTTCACGACCCATTTGCTCTTTTTCAAGCTCTTCAATGATATTGCTCATGTTTGCAAACCTCTATTTACTGGTTTTATTACTATCCAAATTTTTAAATTCTTCAATATACTCTTGCAACAAGTCCTGCTGCTCTGCATTCAATTGCAGTTTTTCTAACAAATCCGGCCGGCGTTGCCAGGTACGCCCCAGTGATTGCTTCATACGCCAGCGTTCTATATCGCGATGATGCCCGCCCAGCAATACATCAGGTACCTCAATACCTTCGATTTGCTCGGGCCGCGTATAATGCGGGTGATCCAGCAAACCATTCATAAATGAATCCAGTTGCGCCGAATCCTCATCACCCAGTGCGTCTGCCTGCAAACGCGTACTTGCATCTATCAGCACCATGGCAGCCAGTTCGCCACCACTCAGGACATAGTCACCGATCGACCATTCCTCATCTATGTCCTGCTCGATCAGGCGTTCATCAATGCCTTCATAGCGTCCGGCTACCAGTATCAGGTTTTGCTGCGCAAGCCTGATGACTGCTTGCTGGTCCAGTTTTTTACCTTGTGGCGACAGGTAAATCACCAGAGATTCCTGACCCGTATCGGCCTTAGCTGTTGTGCGCGCTGCCTGAATGGCTTCATGCAGCGGCTCAAACTTCATTAACATCCCCGGCCCACCGCCATAAGGCTTGTCGTCAACCGTGCGATGTTTGTCATGCGTATAGTGACGAGGATTCCAGCACTGCAAATCAAGAATACCCGATTTGACAGCTCGACCCGTGATTCCCGCATCGGCGACAGCTTGCACCAGCTCAGGAAACAATGTTACTACATCTATTCGCATTCGACCTGAATCCTGTTTAAAAATCAGGATCCCAATCCACCTGAATAAGCTTGTCATCCAGATCTATGTTCTTGATCACCTGGCCCCTGATGTAAGGCACCAGACGTTCACGATCCCCTTGAACAATCAGCACATCATTGGATCCGGTTTCAATCAGGCGTTCAACCACACCTAAATTCACCCCTTCCTGATTAATGACCTGCAAACCGATGAGATCACTCCAGTAATACTCGTCTTCGGACAATTCAGGCAGCTGACTTTTATGCAAGCCTATATCACAGCCAATTAACTGGCTCGATGTTTCCGGGTTACTGTACTGTTGCAGACTGGCGATAATACCTTTGCCATGCTTTTGTGCCTGCTCTATCTGGATTTCAATCCAGCCCTTGTCTGTTTTAAGCAGCCAGGGATTATATTCAATAATATTTTCACGTGGCTGAGTGTAAGAAAAAACCTTGACCCAACCTTTTAATCCAAACAACCCGGATACCTGACCCACCAATACGATATCTTCAGATTCGTCCTGCATGGGGTGATCCGGACTAATACATCGAAGATTAAGCAGCGGCCTGTTTGATCAGTGAAGCAACGCGATCGCTAGGCTTGGCACCCTGGGAAACCCAATGCGCAATACGATCAGTGTCCAGTCGCAGACGCTCTTCTTTGGCATTGGCAACCGGGTTAAAGAAGCCCAGACGCTCGATATAACGACCATCACGACGGTTACGTGAATCAGTGACTACAACGTGATAAAAAGGCCTTTTTTTAGAACCACCACGGGTTAAACGAATGACTACCATCTCGCTTATTCCTCATTTTAATAAGCTATTGAAAACTGACCGAGTTCATGGACAGGTGAAACGCTGGAATTCTACGCGAATTCTGGCAAATGTGAAGGAATATTGTTGATTATTTAGCTAAATCGACTGAATAAAACTATGAAAGAATTTTATTGCAACGATTCATTGCCGGGAGTAAACACCCTAAAGGAAACCCATGTGCAATGAAATAATCTGTAACTAATTGATTATACTAATAGATATCGCGCTGCGGCCACTCATAAAGCTTATTTGGAATGGCCTGTGGGCTCGCTATGACAGGAAATTAACAATGATTCAGGGGCCGACATAAACCATGTTAATTTTAAGTCTGTAGGTGCTTTTACTAACACAACCTGCTTGCTTATGGACTAAAAGGGCATCCCCGGAGGCATTTTTCCCTTCAAGCCACGCATCATTTTTGCCATACCACCACCGGCCATTTTCTTCATCATTTTCTGCATTTGCAAAAACTGCTTGAGCAAACGATTGACATCCTGAACCTGGGTTCCCGATCCGGAGGCTATGCGTTTCTTGCGCGAACCCTTAATGATGGTTGGATGCAGGCGCTCCTGCGGCGTCATGGAGTTGATAATGGCAATCAGTCGACTGAATTCCTTGTCATTTACTTGCGACTTGACGTTTTGAGGCAAGTTAGCCACACCGGGCAGTTTGTCCAGCATTCCGGCTACTCCACCCATATTACTCATCTGCATCATTTGATCGCGAAAGTCTTCAAGATCGAATCCTTTGCCTTTTTTGAGTTTTTTCGCGAGTTTTTGTGCCTTGTCCTGATCAACCTTCTGTTGTGCTTCCTCGACCAGGGTGAGCACATCCCCCATGCCCAAAATACGTGAAGCCACTCGATCCGGATGAAAAGCCTCCAGTGCATCGGTTTTTTCACCCGCACCGAAAAACTTGATGGGTTTGCCGGTAATCTGGCGAATCGAGAGTGCCGCACCACCACGCGCATCACCATCTGTCTTGGTCAGAATGACCCCTGTCAATGGCAAGGCTTCATGGAATGCCTTGGCGGTATTGGCGGCATCCTGCCCTGTCATACTGTCTACCACGAACAGGGTCTCGACCGGATTGATGGCCGCATGTATATTCTGGATCTCGCTCATCATTTCATCATCGATGTGCAAGCGTCCAGCCGTATCGACAATGACGACGTCCATGAAATGCTTGCGCGCATAACTCAAGGCATCCTTAGCAATCTTCACTGGACTTTGTTTGACATTACTGGGGAAAAACTCTGCGCCCACCTGGCCTGCCAGTGTTTCCAACTGGGCGATAGCAGCGGGGCGGTAAACATCACAACTGACCAGTAATGAAGATTTCTTTTCCCGTTCTTTCAGCCATCTGGCGAGTTTGGCGACGGTGGTCGTTTTACCCGCTCCTTGCAGGCCCGCCATCAATATAACCACGGGAGGCTGTGCGTTCAGGTTGAGGCTGTCATTAGCCTCACCCATGAGTTTAACCAATTCGTCATTGACGACCTTGACCAGAGCCTGGCCAGGCGTCAGGCTCTTGACTACTTCAGCACCAATAGCGCGCTGATTGACCTGTTCGATAAACGCTTTCACCACGGGAAGCGCCACGTCGGCTTCCAGCAAGGCCATGCGCACCTCACGTAAAGTGTCCTTGATATTGTCCTCGGTCAGACGCCCTTGACCGCGTAGATTTCGGATCGTTGTACCCAGTCGCTCACTGAGATTTTCGAACATGATGACACCCTGTAGATGTTTAAAAAGAAAATATTGTAACTGAAAATGACCCGGAAGAGGTACAGGGATGAGACAGAATGACAATAACCAGTGTTTTACACAAAATAGATGCTGTTGGTTTCTAACTGATATCTATAATCTGACTTCCCATGAGTTTTTCACATTCAAAGCCTTTAATCGCCTGATCGCATTCTGCCATGATGGCGTCCTCCGAACCCGGCTTAAGATGACTAATATAGACCTTGGGCTGGTGTTTTAACTTGGCCAGATCAGCACCGAGTAAATCAGGGCAATAATGACGTGCCAGCCTGCATATCTCAACTTCCTTATTCGAAAAGGCGCATTCCACCAACAGGTAATCAAGGGAAGGATAATCGTTCAGTCGATCCCAAAAGCTGTCATTGGTGGTGGTGTCGGCAGAAAAAGCCAGTGAGCCCCCGGCACATTCAAAGCGGTAACCGACTGTTGGCACAACATGATTAACCGGAATCATTTCCAACTGACAAGTCTGCTGCTGATACTGCTTGCCAGTCTCAAGAATATTAAAGCTTAAAACGGCGTTATCCCTGGTGGGTATCAAGGTGAAATCTGGCCAGATAATATTATTGAAAATATGCGTGCGCAGGGCCCCGATAGTTTCCTTGCTGCCATAAACCTGTAGTGGCTCGGATTGCAGGGTTTCGAAGATACTATCAACCAGTAAGGGTAATCCAGCGATATGGTCGAGATGGCTATGAGTGAAATATATGGCGTTTATTTTTTTCATTTCGGCAAGCGAAAGATTGCTGATGCCTGTACCACAATCAAGCAAGATATGATCATCCAGCAAAAAACACGTTGTGCTGAGATCGCCCCCTATACCACCACTACACCCTAGTACCCTGAATTTCATTGACCTTTAGCCTTTACACTGTGTTTGACTTTCCTGCCCCTTAGCTGGAATGCCTGGATTAAGTGTTGGTTATTTAGCATGCCCTCAGGTCATGTTAATTCGCAAGATTTCATAAACTACTTATATTTTTCAGAAGTTTATACCACTATTGATCATTAAGCGGCATATTTTAGATAATATTTAAGAAAATTTATGCATTTTTATAATATTAATGTTCAAATTCATTAAAATAGGCGCAAATTTTATTAAAATCGCACTAAAATCCAAACAACAAAGGCAGACGGCATGAGCCCCTGTCGTAGATAAGACCAATTCAGACGCTTATCTTACCGCTCTTTGTTTAAGCTTTTCATATGAAATGCTTGCAGCTTTTTAAGCCGGACTTGCATGGTGGCTACTTGTCATTCACACTAGTCTGCAGGAATAATAGCACCAGCTATTCGGACAACGGCGAATTTATATTTAATCTTAGATGAACAACCTGATTCCCAGTATTCTTGCCATCTCCCTGTATCTGCTATCCGGTATTTTTGTCGCTGCACAGCTATTTGCCTCCCAAAGTACCATCGTCATTCGTAAACCGCTTATCATTTCGACAGGCATTATCGCCCTGTTGTTACATAGCCACCTGCTTTATCAGGGTATATTCAGCGGCCATGGTCTGAATCTGGGTATTTTCAATGCTTTTTCATTACTGAGCTGGCTGATTGTGCTAATGCTGGTTTTAACAGCCATACGCAAGCCCATTGAAAACCTGGGTATCGCGCTTTTCCCACTGGCAGCTATTGCCATTTTTCTCGAGATCAACTGGCCGACTGAGCATATTATCAACAGTGCCGGCCCCTGGCAGCTACAGGCGCACATCATGTTTTCATTCCTGGCTTATAGTTTGTTTACCATTGCCATGGTGCAAGCCATCATCCTCTATATTCAGGACAAACATCTGCGCAACCATCAACCTGGCGGATTCATCCGTAGCCTACCCCCTTTGCAAAGCATGGAATACCTGTTATTTCAGATTATTAGTGTCGGCTACCTGTTATTAACCATCGGCCTGTTGACCGGCATACTTTTTCTGGATGATATTTTTACCAAACATCTGACTCATAAAACCATCTTGTCTATCGTCGCCTGGGTTATTTTTACTATATTGTTATGGGGACGATTCCGTTACGGCTGGAGAGGCCGCAAAGCTATTCATTGGACACTGGGGGGATTTATTACCCTGATGCTGGCTTATTTCGGTAGCAAACTGGTGCTTGAGCTGCTGCTGTCACGCTAGATTATATCCCTGGCTTTTATGATAATACGCAGTCAAACTCAATGAAATCACATCCCGTAGATTAAAAAGGTCACCTATTCTTGGACGACATACCACTTAGTATTCTATATAGCATCCTGGTAGTTCTGATAATGCTATCAGCATTCTTTTCGAGTTCAGAGACAGGCTTAATGACGCTCAATCGCTATCGCCTCAAACATCTGAGCAAGAACAAGCACAAGGGCGCAATGAAAGCCGCTCAGTTACTGGAAAAACCTGACCGTTTGATTGGACTTATTCTGATCGGCAACAATACAGTTAATGTACTGGCCTCATCATTGACTACCATTATAGCCTTACGTCACGGTGGTGAAGGCTATATCGCCATCGCCGCCGGCATCCTGATTCTGGTGATATTAATTTTTGCCGAGGTGGCCCCGAAAACCCTGGCGGCCACACATCCTGAAAAAATTGCATTCCCGGCAGCATGGATTTACATACCCATGTTAAGAGTATTATATCCATTTGTACTGGTCATTAATGCCATATCCAATCTGGTATTAAGAGCTTTTGGCATCAAACTCGACCAGGAAGCATCACTGAGCTTGAGCCGGGAAGAATTACGTACCGTTGTCAATGAAGCCGGCGCCATGATTCCCCGCAAGCATCAAAAGATGCTGCTGAATATTCTCGACCTGGAACAAGTGACCGTCGAGGATATTATGATTCCTCGCAACGATATTATCGGTATTGACCTCGATGATGACTGGAACGACATCGTCAATCAACTCATTAACAGCCAGTATACCCGCCTGCCTGTATTCCGTCAGAGTATAGATAATATTATTGGCTTCGTTCATTTGAGAAAGATTGTGCGCGCCCTGAAAAGTGAAACCTTCAATGTGGAGGACATCATTAAAACGGTTCGTGAAACCTATTTTGTTCCTGAGGGCACTGTGCTCAACAAACAACTTTTACAATTCCAGGCCAAGCGCAAGCGCATCGCCATGGTGGTGGACGAGTATGGCGATATCCAGGGACTGATTACACTCGAGGATATTCTCGAAGAAATTGTCGGCGAATTCACCACAGATCCTTCCAGCCTTGGTATCGGCATTCACCCACAGGAAGATGGTAGCTACCTGGTTGATGGTAGTACTCATATCAGAGCCATCAACAGAATGTTACATTGCAAGCTACCGGTTGATGGACCAAAAACCCTGAATGGCCTGATATCAGAATATCTTGAGTCAATTCCAGAATCCGGAATCAGTATGCTATTGGCTGGTTATCCTGTAGAAATTATTCAGGTACAAAATAACACCGTCAAAACAGCACGCGTACAGCCCCGACTTGAGACTGAATAAATTTCTCCAGTATCAAAGAACAAGCCACTGAAAAATAAACTTCACATTCATTAACCTGGAAGTACTACCTGATGACTCAGCATTGTGCATCATGTCTAAACTTGTGCAAAAAATCTGCTCATGCACATAGTTGGTGCGAAGATTCATGTGCCAGTGAATACACAAAGTAATCAATACGATTAACCTTTCTCAGACAAAAATAACAAAAACAGTTAGTTAAAAATTTTTTACTATTAAATCACAAGCGATTGAATGTCGTATAGTTATTTAGCTAATGCGGCATGATTACTGCTAAACCTATCAATAGTAGATTTATAGTCACCTGTCATCTTTGTAGCATACCTGACAGGCAACTATATATCCGTCATAACAAATCACCCGCTGGTCCTGGTTACGACAATATCAACCATCTCCAGTGATGATTAAAATCTAAAATACGAGGAATCGGAAATGAGTCGATATGAATCACGCGCGCAAGCGGTATTTGAAATTACTACCGGGGAACCCCTGGCAGTCGTCAAATCTAAATCATTAGAAGAAATCTGGGCATCAGATGTATTTACACTAATGAAAATGGAAGATGCCTTGTCAAAAAGCGCATTCAAGGCCATTAAGAAAACAATGGAAACCGGAGCGCCTTTACTTCCAGAATTTGCGGATGATGTCGCTGCGGCAATGAAAACCTGGGCCTTATCTAAAGGGGCCAATTACTTTGCTCATGTATTCTATCCACTCACTGGCGCCTCAGCCGAGAAACACGACAGTTTTATTGTTACCGAAGCAAATGGTAAGGCCATAACGGAATTCAATGGCAGTCTGCTAACCAAGGGTGAACCGGATGGTTCATCCTTCCCTAATGGCGGTATTCGACAAACGAATGCTGCCAGGGGCTATACATTCTGGGATCCAACCAGCCCGGCCTATATTCTCGAAACACCTAATGGCGCAACACTCTGTATTCCTTCTGTCTTCGTATCGTGGACTGGAGAAGCATTGGACAAAAAAGTCCCGCTGATGCGCTCAAACAAGGCGATGAACGATGCAGGAACCCGTGTACTTAAGCTCGCGGGGGAAACAGAAGTCGCTCCGCTGAACTCAAGTTGTGGCGCCGAACAGGAGTACTTCCTCGTGGATGCCACTTTCGCTTCTATGCGTCCTGACTTGCTACTGGCGGGTCGCACCCTGTTTGGCGCACCTCCTGCCAAGGGACAGGAATTTGATGATCACTATTTTGGTGCCATCCCGGAGCGGGTTCAGGTTTATATGGAAGCCGTTGAAGAAACACTCTATCGCCTGGGTATACCAGCTAAAACCCGCCACAATGAAGTGGCTCCAGGGCAATTTGAGATCGCTCCCTATTTTGAAGCTGCCAATGTCGCTGCTGACCATCAGCAGATGCTGATGACGGTATTGAAAAACACCGCGAAAAAGCATGGCTTTGTTTGCTTGATGCATGAAAAACCCTTTGCCGGCATTAATGGTTCAGGAAAACACGTCAACTGGTCTGTCGGTAACCCAACTCAAGGCAACCTGCTTGATCCAGGTGACACCCCTTCCGAGAACCTCAACTTTCTACTATTTTGCGGTGCTGTTATCCGTGGCGTGCATCTATTTGGCCCATTGCTGCGTGCCGTCATCGCATCCGCGGGCAATGACCATCGTCTGGGTGCCAATGAAGCACCACCGGCTATTCTGTCTGTCTATCTTGGCAGCGAAATTGAAAATATCTTCAACCAGATCATGGCGGGTAAACTCGATGACGCGGGTGAAGCAGATCTAATGGATCTTGGTCTTTCACAGATCATACCCTTTATAAAAGATGCGGGAGACAGGAATCGAACCTCACCTTTTGCCTTTACAGGTAACCGCTTTGAATTCCGTGCTGTAGGTTCCGATCAATCTGTGTCCGGCCCGCTGATTGCCATGAATACAATACTGGCTGATTCATTAAACTGGATTGCAGACAAATTGCAGGAGGAACTGGGTAAGGGAACCGAGAGTACCGCAGCCATATTCGCTGTGTTAAAGGAACTGATGAATGATCATGGTAATGTCATCTTTGGTGGAGACGGTTATTCAGCCGAATGGCACAAAATGGCGGTTGAAGAACGAGGATTGAAAAACCTGCCAACCACTGCTGATGCCCTGCCCTATTTGCATGATGAATCCATTCAAACTTTATTCTCAAGCACAGGGGTATTATCTCCGGTTGAGCTGGAAAGCCGCTACGAGGTCTATGCCGAGGTCTATATCCTGACTATTGGCCTTGAATCCAAACTGGTTGTAGATATGGCAAAAACCATCATCTACCCAGCCGCAATGAGTTATTTATCAGAATTGGCTACCACTAATTCAGGTGTGGCGGGCATGGGTCTGGAGCTGGATATGACAGTCGCAAAAACCATTACTACTGAATCCAATGCCATGATGGACGCGGTTGCCAAGCTCAGCGAAACCATAGGCAAGGAAGACTTTGCTTCCACTGACGAGCATATGCAATATTGCGCCACTGTTATTCGTCCTTTGATGGATACTGTTCGCCTGCATGCCGATGCACTCGAAACAGTGGTTTCAGATGGTCAATGGCCTTTACCTAAATACAGAGAGATGCTATTTATAAAATAAGTCAATAACAACCTGATGCTTTGCATTCAGGACCTGACCATTGACAATCCTGACACAGGGAAGTGTCTTCATTGTTTATTACTATGCAGCTATTGGCCAGCGAGAAGCCAACCTGGCTCAGCACCTGACCACTATCTGCACACTACCAGTGGAGCAGATATAGCTATGGGCAAAGAAAAGCAGTCAAAGAAAAAAACTTCGAATTCATCCAGCAAAAAAATCAATAATACTATTTACGAAACCGAGCTGGCAAAATTGCAGATCGAGCTGGTTAAATTACAGGAATGGATCAAAACTCATGGCCTCAAAGTAGTGGTTATTTTTGAAGGACGGGATGCTGCCGGTAAAGGTGGCGTCATCAAACGCATCACCGAACATATGAACCCGAGAATCTGTCGTATTGTCGCACTTGGCACACCCACTGAACGTGAAAAAACACAGTGGTATTTTCAACGCTATATCCCACATCTCCCGGCTGCCGGTGAAATGATATTATTTGATCGTAGTTGGTATAATCGATCCGGTGTAGAGCGAGTTATGGGTTTTTGTAATGATGATGAATACCAGGAATTTCTGCGCAGCTGTCCTGAATTTGAACGCATGCTGATTCGCTCTGGCATTATATTGATCAAATACTGGTTTTCAGTCAGCGACGACGAACAGGAACGACGCTTTCAGTCTCGCCTGAATATACCGACCAAACGCTGGAAACTGAGCCCGATGGATCTCGAATCGCGTAACCGCTGGGTTGAATACTCCCAGGCAAAAGATGAAATGTTTCGTCACACCGATACCAGGCAGGCGCCCTGGTATGTCGTCAACTCGAACATCAAGAAACATGCAAGGCTGAATTGTATCAAGCATCTACTGGATACTATTCCCTATGATGACCTCACTCCAGAATCGATTCAACTGGAGCCGCGAGGCACGGGCACAGCCTATGTGCGTCCACCAATGAGCGATCAAACCTTTATTCCTGAGCATTACCATGCAAAGTATGGACAAAAATAGAGCTTCTCGTCTGGACTCGGAACTACCGTTCATAGCTTAATCAGATTCTCCTTAAGTCAATAACTTGACTTAATAAGCCCTGTTAGCCGCTTTTATCACCATAAAGCACGCAGCATTTAACCACAGCTTGCCTTATTTGCACTGCTTTTGGATATAGAATACATAGCTTAATATCCACTATGCTACTGATATATATAATTTTAATGCTGCCTTCAGCGGCACTTCAGTTCCTCTCTGGATTTGCCGATAACCATTAAGATGCCTGTGTTTTTGCCATTTCTATTGTATTTTTTTCATGACAAAGCACACTTAGGAAGGTCTCTATATTTATAAATTTAAATTCTAATCCGAGCTATATAAACATCGTGCATAAATTAATTTTATCGTTCAAAGGCAAAATCCAGAAAGTATTCCTGCCCGAAGCCGGAAAGTGCCTGATCGGGCGTCAACCTGACTGCGATATACAAATAGACAACCTGGCTGTAGAACCAAGTCACGCCATTATTCATTTCAGCACCAATGAGGCCCGGATCAGTGCGCTACAAAAAGAAAATCGCCTACTCATCAATAACAAAAAGACCCAAGACACACAGGATATAGGGCTCAAGCCTGGTGATGAAATCACCATCGGCAAACACACGCTGGTTTATCTCTGGGACAGCAAGCCCCAAGAAGAGAGTACGTCGACGAGCAAAGCAACGGCTCATACCCATAAGACTGCCTGGATACAAATGATGAATGGGCCAAAAATGGGGCGCACCATGCAACTCAAGCTACCCAGCCTGCGCATCGGCACAACGAAAGATAAAGGGGTCTTGATTACTGCGCGTAATGGTGGCTATTATCTATCACATCTAGGTGATGACAGCGCAGTTGCAGTCAATAATCAACAAATTGGCAGCAGTAATATACATTTACAGGATGGCAATACCATTCGCATAGGCGACATGGAAATGCTGTTCTATACTCAGGAGCAATAAAACAGGAAACCCGTCATGAGCGAAAAACAACAAGAAAACAGAATTTTCAGCCGCATTGTATTCGATGCCAAAACCGTCATCAGCAATACTGAGCAGGAATGGGAAACCGAACTGCTCGATATTAGCCTCAAAGGTGCTTTACTGGAAAAACCTGCGACATGGGACGCACCCATTGGAGCAGAATTCAGATTGGGCATATCACTCTCTGAAGATACCGTTATCTATATGCAGGCCAGTGTAGCCCATATTGAAAACGACCATATCGGCTTTACATGCCACCATATTGATCTGGAGAGCATCACCCATCTACGTCGTATCGTCGAGCTGAACACAGGTAATGATGAATTACTCAATCGTGAGTTATCCTCCTTAAGAAGAGAATAAAACAGGCTATTCAATCGCTTCCCGGTGTTAATTTAATTCTGCAAGCAAAACCTGCTTATGTACAATTTCACCTGCTTTAGCTGCTCCGCCGTCAATAAAAATACACCCTCACCTCCCCTGGCAAAATCGAGCCACAGGAATGGCACATCAGGATAGGCATCCACCAACGCTGCCTGACTATTGCCCACTTCAACAACCAGAATACCCGCATCATTCAGGTACTCAGGAGCCTGACGAAGAATCTGATGAACAATATCCAGCCCATCACGCCCTGCTTCCAGACCAAGACTGGGCTCATGCCGAAATTCTTCAGGTAAATCACGCATTTCAACGGTTGATACATAAGGTGGATTGCTGACAATAATATCGTAACTTGTTCCAGCCAAACCCTGAAATAAATCAGATTCAATAGCCTCCACCTGATCCTGCAGCTCATGCCTGTCTCTATTTATGTTGCACACCTCGATGGCATCAGCCGATATATCCACTGCATCCACATGGGCTTCGGGAAATGCATAGGCGCAGGCTATGGCAATGCATCCACTGCCAGTACATAAGTCAAGTATGCTGTGCACCTGATCAGGCTCAGACCAGGGCATAAATTGATCTTCAATCAGTTCCGCGATGGGTGAACGTGGGATCAATACCCGCTCATCAACATAGAAAGGCAATTGGGCAAACCATGCTTCATGGGTAAGATAGGCCGTTGGTAACCGTTCCTTAATGCGCCTTTCCAGCCAAGCCACAATCTTAGTTTTTTCATCGCTTGTCAGTCGGCTATCAAAATAAATTTGCGGAAAATCGTGCGGTAATTGCAAAGCATGTAAAATTAATACAAATATCTCGTCCATAGCATTATCAGTGCCATGACCATAATAAGCATCCGACTGCTTAAGCTGACTAAAACCCCAGCGAATAAAGTCTTTTATTGTATGAAGTTCTGCTACAGCCTGTTTTTTGTTCATTTTAGCGTTATCCTGCTTTTCCTGTTCAAAGCAATGCGTTAGGATTACGTCCTGTCATCACACTGTACATTAAAATTATTGACCATGACTACAAATCCTGAAAACAAGACTTTTCCTCCAGCCCTATTATACTGGGTACTTGGCATCGTAGCGATTGTCGCCGGCCTGGCATTGTCAATCGGCCAGCAGGATAACGCAACACCGCCAAGCCTGGAGTCGGCCACACTGTTACTGCCACCAAGAGAGACCGCCGCCATTACCCTGACTGATCAAAACGGCAAGGCTTTTGGGCCAGAGCAGCTACAAGGCACTTACAACTTTATGTTTTTTGGCTATACCCATTGCCCGGATATTTGCCCGGCGACCTTGTTCCAGTTCAAGACCATGGCAAAATTACTGACTGCCTACCCAAAACTCAAGGCAAAGACGCGCTTCATTCTGGTATCCATAGATCCACATCGTGACACACCAGAACACCTGAAAGAATATGTTGAATACTATCACCCTGATTTTATCGGCCTCACCGGGTCAGCAGAAGATATCAAGACCTACAGCAGACAAATGGGAGTGATTTATGAACGCAGAGACAGTGAAGACGATGAGAATAAAGATCAATATCTGGTCGACCATAGTTCTGCCATCTTGTTAACCAATCCCGCCGGGCAATTACAGGCTGTATTCTCCGCTCCGCACAACGCTGATCGGCTAATAAAGGATTATCAAGCGATTTTCAATTATCTGGAACAAGCATCATGAAGAAATACCTTATTACACTCTGCTCAATTTTTTTAGTCATCCCGTCAACATTCGCCATGAGCGCACAACCTGAGTTGTTGATTGACCAAGCCTGGGTACAGGAAGGCCCGCCTAATGCACGCGTTCTTGCTGGCTTCATGCATATAAAAAATAATAGCAAGCAAACAATCACGATTATATCCGCCCATAGTGAACAGTTTAAAAAAATTGAATTTCATCGCACAGTGCATGCTGACGGCATGGCGCGTATGGAAAAACAGGAAAACCTGACGATTAAACCGGGTGAAGTATTGAAACTTGAGCATGGCGGCTTTCATTTAATGTTGATAACACCCGTCAATAAGCTCAAGGCTGGTGACAAAGTAGAATTGAGCATGACACTTTCCAGCAAAACGGTGCTACCACTGACATTGCAAGTGCGTACACCAGAAGGCGATCAATCTCAGCATCACCACCATCATCACTGATTTTGGAATTGTTATGCAAAAAAGTTTAAAGGTACTGTTGCATCAGTACATTATCCCCAATGGCTTATTGTCCAGAATGACTTATCTGATCATGCATGCCAGGCATGTGCCATTCAGGAATAGCCTGGTTAACTTTATGATTCGCAGGCATTCAGTGAATGTGGGTGAGGCGCTGGATCCTGATCATACCAACCGCACACTGTATCCAAATATCAATAGCTTCTTCGTACGCGCACTCAAACCTGATGTACGCCCCATCGTTACAGGTAAAGATAAGATATGTTCGCCGGCAGACGGCACCATCAGCCAGATAGGCGCTATCAGCAACGGAAGAATTATTCAGGCCAAAGGCCATTCATATTCCGTTACTGAACTCCTGGGCGGATCAGAACAACGTGCACAGATTTTCAGTCAGGGTCAATTTGCAACTGTATACCTATCACCCCGTGATTATCACAGAGTGCATATTCCTTATAGTGGAACACTTAAAGAAATGGTGCATATACCAGGCAAACTCCTTAGTGTTGCGCCATTTTTAATTGATAGCGTTGAAAACCTGTTTGCACGCAATGAGAGAGTGGTGTCAATTTTTGAAACGGAAATAGGACCCATGGCCGTTGTACTTGTGGGCGCTATTAATGTCGGCTCGATCGAAACCGTATGGGCAGGTGAAATCACACCACCACGTGGGCACAAGGTGACAACTACTACTTATTCAAACAGTGATTCGATTGCACTTGAAAAGGGTGACGAATTGGGTCGCTTCAATATGGGCTCTACTGTTATTGTGTTATTTGCTGCAGAGCATCTGCAGTGGTCGGCCGATCTTGGCTGTAATGACAAGGTAAAAATGGGACAATTAATGGCGAGTGTAAAAGCGGCCATACAGGATTAGGGGATGTACTTAAATATCCCTTTTAAGCGGTCATCAAACTGCATATAAAAAATGTATTTTACACTTACGCCAGGCGCACCACTTCATAGGGTGATTCATACAAAACATCCTGCAAAAGACGCACATCACGGGTTTTGAAATCTTCAAATTCCAGCCCATAACCGTGAGGAGTCACATAGGCAACGCGCGTGAGAAAGCTGATGGGCTGCTGGCGATTTTTACACTGCAACATTTCCACGCTGATATGCGACTCACGAGGAATGAGCACATAATTCAGGTCGACAAACATGCCACCAAGGCCAATGTCACGAGTACGAGCATAATAGGTTCTGCTATGAAAATTCACCTTCACATCCGTCATAATTTCGCGTCGGTCACTCCAACGTTTTTCTTCACTTTGTGAAACCATTGTCTTACTGCCCTCCATCGCATTTAAATAGTACAAAGTAGTATAGCTGAAAAATTATTTACATGGACTGGACGGCTGTAAGTTGTTCCCTGACACCTGCCGGTCTATGCCCTGTCAAATGGAAAAGCCAACACCTCTTGTAATGCAGACTTGTTCGCCGCCACCATTAACAGCCGATCAAAACCCATTGCCACACCGGCACAGGACTCCATTCCAGCATCTAAGGCATCGATAAGATACTGATCGATATGAACTTTATCCTGACCTCTTAATTCTCGCTTGTGTTGTTCAACTTTAAACCGCTGCGCCTGTTCAGTGCTATCAGTGAGCTCATGAAAACCATTCGCCAGCTCAATGCCGCCTGCATATAATTCGAAACGTTCTGCCACCGGGTAAGTATCCTGGCGGATTCTCGCCAGCGAAGCCTGACTGGCAGGATAATCATAGACCATAAGAAAAGCTTCATCGCTGATATCCGGCTCAATCACATGAGTCAATATCAAGGCCAGTAAATCGTCTTTTTCCAGTCCCTGCTCAGAATGCAATTGCACATTAAAGTCGCTAATGCATTTAAATAATTCCTGCTTGTCGGCAAGGTGCGGGTTCAACCCCACCACTTTTTCAAATAAGGCCTGGTAACTGATGGTTTTTATCGATTCGCCTTTACCCAGCAGGCCTATAAAAACCAGCAATGCCTCGATTTCATGCATTAACTGGTGATGATCAAAGCCAGTGCGATACCATTCCAACAGAGTAAATTCGGGATTATGTAAACGTCCTAGCTCCTCTTTTCTAAAAGCCTTGCAAATCTGGTAAATAGAACCGCTGCCAGCAGCAAGAAGACGTTTCATGGCAAACTCAGGTGATGTTTGCAAATACAGCCGTTGCTCGGCTGACGCTGCCTGATACTCAGCTGATAAAACTGTCAATATATATATCAGGATTACCGGCATGCGAGAGGATGGGAGTTTCCACCTCCAATACACCGTGTTTGTGGAAGAAAGCCCTGATACTGGCAAGTAATTTTGCCCGTAGTTGCAGCATCTCCATATCGGCTAGCGGACGCCATAATGCTGTACCCTGATCAGAATTCAAAGCGAAGTCCCTACAACAAACTATTCCTTGACCCTGGAAACATACTCGCCAGTACGTGTATCTACTTTAATGACTTCGCCGATTTGTATAAATAATGGCACTCTGACAACGGCACCTGTTTCCAAAGTGGCAGGCTTTCCACCACCACCAGAGGTGTCGCCTTTCAAACCTGGATCTGTTTCGGTAATGGCAAGTTCAACAAAATTGGGAGGCGTGACGGTCAGGGGCACCCCATTCCACAGAGTCACGGCACAGCTATCCTGTTCTTTTAACCATTTGGCAGCATCCGTTACGGCTGCCTCTCCGGCCGCAATTTGCTCAAAGCTTTGCGGATCCATAAAATGCCAGAACTCACCATCGTTATACAGGTACTGCATATCGGTATCCATCACATCAGCCGCCTCGACTGACTCCCCTGACTTGAAAGTACGGTCTATTACCCGACCCGTTTTGAGATTACGAACCTTGACGCGGTTAAAAGCCTGGCCTTTGCCCGGCTTAACGATATCATTCTCGACAATGACATAGGGGTCATTGTCCAACATGATTTTTAAACCGCCTCTAAACTCATTGGTACTATATGATGCCATGCTAATCTACCTGTTTTATAATAATTTAAAATACTGAATCGACATATGATAACCCGAACAGAAAAAATACGGCAGACCCCAATTTGGCAACAGTCACTGGCATCCGCCATCAAGGATTTTGATGAATTACTCCACATCGTAGAACTGGATGCCAGCCAGGTTAATCTTAGCGAAGCTGCCAGAAAACAATTTTCCCTAAGAGTTACAAGAGCTTATGTGGATTGCATCAAACCAGGGGATGCGCATGATCCACTTCTGAAACAAATACTGCCGGTGAATGACGAAATGCTGGAAATCGAGCATTTTATCACCGATCCCGTATCAGATTATCAGTCCATTGTTGCTGACGGTGTATTGCAAAAATACCAGGGACGCGCATTATTAATAACCACGGGTGCTTGCGCCATCCATTGCCGTTATTGTTTCAGGCGCCATTTCCCCTATTCAACAGCGCATGCTGGCCAAAACGACTGGGCCGCAGCCATTGAATACCTTAGCTCACATGAAGATGTCAACGAGGTTATTCTCAGTGGCGGAGATCCGCTGACATTAACCGATCAGCGTCTGGCCAGCCTGGTGCAGAAAATTGAAAAAATACCACATATCAATACCTTGAGACTACATACACGCCTGCCCGTGGTGTTGCCAGAACGCGTATGCGATGAGCTGCTGGATTGGATATCAAGCACTCGCCTGCAGACTGTTATCGTCATCCATTGCAATCACATTCAAGAAATCAGCCCGGCTGTAGTACATGCATTGAAGGATCTGCGGCAAGCTGACGTGACCCTGCTTAACCAGTCGGTGTTACTGAAGGGCGTGAACGACTCTGTAACAAACCTGAAAGCTCTAAGTCTTGGCCTGTTCGCAGCAGGTGTTCTACCCTATTATTTACATATGCTCGACCCGGTCTCAGGCGCTGCGCATTTTCAAGTCGAGGAGCAATTAGCCATTAACCTGTTAAATCATCTGCAAGCAGAACTCCCCGGCTACCTGGTTCCTAAGCTGGTGCGAGAAATAGCTGCAAAACCCTCCAAAACTTATGTTTTTTAATGATTTCAGGATAAGTGGATGTTTTCCCCCGATAATCAACCTCAACTAAACTGGTAAAATACCGATATAAAGTGTAATGTGCGTGCAGCGGGAATATAAACATTGATGAAATTGAAAAAACCTGGAGTAACTCTGTGGCCATAATGCCCAGCATGTCGGAACTCCGTATCCCTGAACAAAAAAAAGAAAAAAGCTGGTTTGACGCCCGCCCCAAAAAAATTACCGAATGGGTCGAAGCACTACCGCTGGGCGATACTGACGAGACAACAAAACAATTATTTTCTGTGTTGAGACATACCAATCACATACAGATGAGTGCTCCTGTGCGCTTGAAAATGCTGGAATGTCTTTATCCTACCTTCAGCTTTTGCGTTGCTTCCTTAAAGAAGAATTTCACCGGCCAGTCATTCCCCCTGAATGCACGCGCCTTGAAGTATGTCGATCGCACCGTAGCCATGTATGCCGAACTTTCTGACGCTTATAAAATAGCATGTGTTAATTTTATTGAACGTGATCATTTTTACGAGAAAAAGTCCCTGAGCCGAGTTCTGTATATGGCCCTGGATACATTAGGCAAACTGCAACTGACCCACTATCAGATATATACACCTGAACCTGCTTTAATATGGAAGGAAATACATAATCTTTTCATGATTGCGGAGCATCATAACATTCAAAATATAGCACTAAAGGGAAATAGCGAAACCGAGGATATTAAAACCAGTATTGAAGAACAGTACAAACAAATACTCCTGCTATCTCTATGCAATCCATATCATCTTGGTAAAAATGAAATAGAGCGCGTATCTCAATTATTACAAAAATGGTCTCATTACTGCCGGCTGATTAACCCTGACAATGAGACAAAAGGAGAAGCACATTTTGTCGCTTGCCTGAACAATGATAAACCTCCGGTTGAGCTAAATCTGTTTCAAGCTATCGAGAGTAGTATTTGCCGTTTCATCGATACCAGTGAACTGACACAGCACCTGCGCAATTTACTGACACAAAGCCAGGAAGCCTTCAGCCTCAAGGAGTCAACCACCTTACAAAAAGAGATCAAGCAATTCACCCTTTATAGACAGCTAATCCATGCCTGGGACACACGCGAAAAACGCAGTTTTTCCCGCTCTTCATCTGAAGGCGGCATTGATATCAGTATAGGACTTAATTCCACACATTATATCATTGAGGAGTGTCATAGGCCTTTGCCGATTGAGCTAGAAGAGTGCATTGAAGAGGACATCGAAGAGGATAATAATGTTTTAATTGATGACACCCGTAATCCACTGGAAATTAATCACACCACATTCAGTATCGAGCCGATCCCGGGTGAAGCAGACGGCGAGTCTTACTGGAACAAGGCCCAGCACAGCAACATTGATGTGGCACAATTCAATGGCAAATATACTGATCAGGCAATTCCAAAACCAGCCTACAGCTTTAATCAATGGAAAACCCTTAATGCTGGCGCCGGTGGCTACTGCCTGCTATGGGATCATGATAAGAGCTCAAATGCCCAGATAGGTGAAATTGTTGGCATCAGGGAAGCGGGTAATGGCAGTGAAAGCAATTGGCGAATCGGTGTAGTACGTTGGATGCAATATATTCGTGACCATGGCGTCAAGCTGGGTATTCAGGTTCTGGCACCCAATGCCTCCACCATTCAGTCAAAACTAATGAAGGGGCCTGCCAGTAAAAAACAGGAATACAGCTGCCTGAGTTTACCTGAAATGAAAATCATACAACAACCGGCTTCACTGCTAACACCATCAATGCATTACAAGGTTGGGGATGCGCTGATTCTTAATGATCACGGCAAGATGATGAACGTTCAATTGACACGATTACTGGAAAACACAGGGAATTACTCACGTTTTCAGTATGCCCCTCTGAACAGCAGAGAGGAAAACGATTTCGAAAAAGAAATCCAACAACAAACGACCGGCTGGGACTTCGGCGAAGATTAACGCACGTCTCGAGTTTCGCGCACCCGCTATTCGCCCCTAGAAGACGACATCAAACAAGGAGGGATAAATGACATTGCCCCCTCCTTTGAGTGCATCAGGCTGCAGTTCGATTGCGGTCACCAGATCGTTGGATACTGACAAGTTAGTCTCCAAACTCCATTTGGAAGCCTGCTCAAAACCTAATCGTTGGTAAAACTCAGGCTGACCCACCACGACAATGGCACTGTGTGAGAGTTTTTTTGCCTGCTCAATAGCCGCTTGAACCAGATCTGAGCCAATTCCACGATGTGATTGTGATGGCACTACAGCCATTAGCGCCAGAGCCAGAATATTCTTTCGTTCTTTTCCCTGAAGCAAGTGTATTCTGGTCAGTAAAACATGTCCGACAATACGACCATTGAACTCAGCCACCAATGAAAGTTCTGGTATGAAACCTGAGGAATCACGAAGAGAATCTATCAGTCCAGCTTCATCACCCCCCCCAAATGCACTCAAATGCACAACATCGATCGCCCTGATATCATCCGGGTTTTCCTGACGAACTTGGATCATTGACATATTCCGCTCCTGGCTAAACTAAAAACATGTGAATTACTGAATTCACCGACCTATGCAATAGATTATAGCGGGCTCCGTGCAGGTGCAAGCATTCAATGCATAAAATCATCATCTAAAAACCATAGCTGTGGTTGTGAGACAAGCCCTTGCGGAGCCTGCGATATATGAATAATGATTTAACAGAATCGGCCGATAACCACTAAAACAGGTAAAAAAACAGTGCCATTTGCTGGTCAAACAACATAAAATAATGTAAAACTAATCTAATTGTATCAGGGAAATATATCCGATCAGGAGGATAACGAGTGGGCAATCAAGCACTCAAACTCATCGTCATTGATGATTCATTAAATGAGGCGGAAGCCAGCGTCAGCATACTGAAAAATGCAGGTATTGCTGTACGCATGCAATATATCGAAGATCTCGATCAACTGCAGGAGCTGATGTCGCCGCAATCACATGATCTGGTCTTTTGTACCGCTACCTCCATCGAACCCACCCTCGGCCAGGTCATTGCCACTGTTACTAAAATAGATCCTGATGTTGTCGTTATTGCCACCCATAGTGAAGACGACATGGAATTGCGTGAAGAAATAATGGCTGCGGGGGCACATGATCTGGTGACCAGCGAGTGCGCCAGTCATATGCAACAGGTCACAGGCCGTGAAATGGAAATGGCTTCGCTGCGGCGAAAACTGCAAGAAATGAAAGCCTCTCTACGGGAATCTGAAAAACGTTGTCATACTTTGCTGGACAGCTCCCGAGACGCCATTACCTATGTACATGAAGGCATGCATATTTACGCCAACCAGGTTTATCTCGACACTTTTGGCTTCCCCAACCTGGAAGAAATCGAAGGTACACCCATTATGGATATGGTGGGAGATAAGGATCATGAGCAATTAAAAAAATATTTACGCCTCTACAGCAAAGGTGAGCACAAGACTCGCGCCCTTGACGTCAACGGCTTGAGACCCAACGGCAAAACTTTTCGAGCGCAAATGGAATTCTCCCCTGCCAGTATCGACGGGGAACCCTGCACACAAATCATTATTCGTGACCAGTCTTTGAACAAGGAACTTGAAAACAAACTCAAATTCCTCAGTAAAAAAGACGCGCATACTGAATTATTCAATCGTCAATATTTTATTGAGAATCTTGAAGATCGACTACGTCTGTCACAGGAAGACAGAAACAGCCGTTCACTACTTTATATTGAACCAGATAATGTCAAGTTCATTAAGGAAACAACCGGTATTGGTGGCATCGACACCATAATGAGAGATATCGCTGACATTATTAGAAATGAAGTGGGTGATGATGTTATTGCTGCTCGATTCAGCGATACTGCTTTTACCATTCTGACTGAAATCAGTGATACCAATGAATTGATGTCCTTGGCAGACAAAATCAGAAGTGCCATTGAAACACATATCTCTGAATCCGATGGCCAGTCCATCACATTCACCTGTAGCATAGGTGCCAGTCAATTCGGCGCTAATAGTGGCAGTGCAAATGATATTATTTCCCAGTCAGATCTCGCCTGTGAACTTGCACGTGAAGAAGGTGGCAACTGCATCCATCTACATAATCCGATCGCAGATGAAAAAGCCAGTCGTGAACGTGATATACATTGGTCCAAAACCATTGAATATGCACTCAATCACAATAAATTCTCATTAGCATACCAGCCCATCGCCAGCTTGCATGGAGAAACTTCAGAAAAATACGAAGTGCTTTTACGCATGACTGACGAACAGGATAATATCATTCCTCCATCCAAATTCATTCCTGCTGCTGAAGAGCATGGCATGAGCATCGCTGTCGATCGATGGGTCATCGTTCATGCCATAAAAGTACTCAGGGAACGAATCTTATCTGGCAAGGATACCATCATATTCATCAAACTCTCTGTGACCAGCGTTAAAGATGAAAATATGCTGACGTGGCTGGCAGAAGTACTGAAAAAATCTAAAATTGATCCAACTAAACTGGTTTTCGAAGTTCATGAAAGCACTATCAACACGGTGCTCCGACATGCCAAGAATTTTGTCGATGAACTCAAAAAATTAAAATGTGGATTCTGCCTTGAACATTTTGGCACGGGTGAGAACTCTATTCAGATTCTCAAACATTTACGTGCCAGTTATATAAAAATAGATGGTTCCTTTATGCGCAACCTTGCCAGCAATCAGGAAAATCAGGCCATGGTTAAATCCATGACTGAGCTTGCGCAGTCCGTTAAGACAGCCACTATTGCCGAGTTTGTTGAAGACGCAAGTAGTCTCGCGGTACTCTGGCAATGCGGCATCAATTACATTCAGGGGAACTTCCTGCAACAGCCGCATGAACTGATGAATTATGATTTTGAAGGGGAAGATGAAGACGAGTAATTGCAGCCTATAAAGAAGCTATCTCATCATCAATGAAATCACTCTCATACTATCAAAAAAAGCACCCTGTTTTTCACTATAAGAACAAGGTGCTTTTTTTATGTGATTTGAACAGAATATTCGCAATTTTAGTAGTGACGAGTACCCACTCAATTATTCTATATCCGTTAATAAGTGGGAAACCAGACCATCAGCCAGTTTTGGTTCAAACCAGGTGGACTTCGGTGGCATCACTTCATTTGCATCCGCTACCGCCATTAAATCAGTCAAACTGGTCGGATGCAATGAGAACGCAACCGCCATTTCTCCACTGTCCACCCTTTTTTCCAGTTCCTGCAAACCACGAATACCGCCAACAAAATCGATACGCTTATCACGTCTAGGATCACTGATATCCAAGATGGGATCGATCAGATTATCGGCCAGCAAGCTTACGTCCAAACGCGCAACAGGATCATCAGAAGGGATCCTGTCTGCATGAATTTCCAGTCGATACCAGCAGGATTGCACATACATACCAAATTGACCTGCATGATCTGGTTTCACCGGCTCATCTGCTTGCGATATATCAAATGCAGTGGCAATTTTTTTGATAAATTCATCTGTTTCCAGCTTATTCAGATCTTTGACTACACGATTGTAATCCAGGATATTCATTTGGTTATCGGGAAAAATAACCGAAAGAAAATAATTATAAGGCGCTTCATCTGTCTGCTCAGTTCGGTCTTTTTTGCGCATTGCTGCAATTCTGGAGGCTGAAGCCGAGCGGTGATGACCATCTGCTATATACAGGTAATCCATACTATCAAACAATGCTGTTAGCTTGTCTACAGGCTCATCATCCGCAATCACCCACAGCGTGTGCCTGACACTATCGTCTGCCGTTAAATCATACTCAGGATCCGCTTCCATGGACGATTGCATGATGGCATCTACTGCCGGTTGGTGACGATAAGTTAAAAATACAGGACCTGTCTGTGCATCCAGAGCATCAATTTGACGGGTACGATCATCCTCCTTATCCGGTCGGGTGAATTCATGCTTGCGTATGCGATTACTATTGTAATCCTCAACATTGGACACTGCGACCAAGCCTGTTTGTTCATGCCCGTTCATGATTAGCCGATAGGCGTAATAACAAGGCTTGCCATCCTGCATCAGAATTTTTTCCTTGATCATGCGTTTAAGATTTTCAGCCCCTTTTGCATACACACTGGCATCGTAAGGATCGGTTCCCTGCGGGCAATCAATTTCAGGTTTTGAAATATGCAAAAAACTATAGGGACGCCCCTCTGCCCTAATCCTGGCCTCTTCGGTATTCAACACATCGTAAGGTGGTGCCACTACATCCTCTGCATATTCCTTGCGGGGTCGTAATCCTTTAAACGGGCGAATCAGGGTCATGTCTTTTTCCTTTTTACTTCTCAAAAAATGGAGGCTATTGTAGCGACTAATACCATCGCTTGCACGATTAGCTGGAAATTGATAATTTACTCCTTAGTTTCATATACTTAGAATATTTTACAGAAATCGCCTACAATTTAATCATGAAAACCAGTAAACATACGACGTATAATTTCAATAAACAATAATTGATCTTTACTTACATCTATTTATACTTTAAATTCATGGAGATAAAATAAATATTGCATGCAGTTTATGATAATATTGGCACTACCGTTGACCGAAAAGAAATATCAGAATATTCAAAGTCATGTTTAATTCAAGAAAAAACTATCAAGCTGGTAAAGCTGTCATGCAACAGCAAAGCGACTCATCGTACAGCAAATATGGGTTTTCCCACTTAAAAAGCCTGCTGCCCCGACACATTCCTATCGGTATTAAGCTCGCCATTGCCATCGGTATTCTGCTGACCGTTGCGATGTCATTGCTGGGTGCATTAATCGTCAACAATCAAACTCAATTACTTAACAAACAAATTCATTCAACCGGCAGAACCGTCGTCCACCAAATGGCTGAATCATCAAAAGAACTATTGCTGGCGAATGATGTTTTACAACTGGAGATCCTGGCTCACAACCTCGCCACTTCTGAAAATATCATCGGTACCGCCATCTACTCGCCAGACTACAAGTTACTGGCCAGCTCCGGTCAAAATCCTTTTGACCCTTATGCCCCATTTGAAGGCAAGACAAAAACCTATATGGACAGTGATACAAAAGCGCTGGAATGGAACTGGCCATACTCACCTAAAGGTAACCTGGATGCGATCTCGTTTATGACGCCCGTTCAGTTCAAGGATGTGACCGCCGGACATGTGTTGATCAGTTTTAGTATGACATCAATCAGGCAGTCTATTAACGATGTAGTCTATTCCATTATTTCAGTGACCTTGGTACTCATTATTATTGGCATTATTGTTTCCTATATTCTTGGAAAAAGACTGACTCGTCCTATCCAGCATCTACTCGATGCCAGTCGTGCGATTGATGAAGGCCACTATGACTTGCAAATACAAGGTCACCGCAATGATGAAATAGGCTATCTGATGAACTCCTTGAATAATATGGCTCAAGGTATGCTGGAAAAAAAGCAGGTTGAAGCAGCCTTCGAACGCCATGTATCACCCAATATTGCCAAGGAGATACTCGGCAATCTCGATGAAGTCAAGCTCGGCGGCACACATGTATTCTCGACGGTTATGTTTGTCGATATTGTTGGCTTTACCTCCAAATCAGAAAGCATGACCCCTCAGGCCGTGGCGGAATTACTTAACGAATTTTATTCCTACATCACCCATAGCGTACATTTATTCAAAGGTACTATCGATAAATATATCGGCGATTGCGCAATGATTGTCTTCGGCGTACCCGAACCTGATGAAGATCATGTTTACCATGCCATTGCCTATGCAGTATTTATTCAGCGCATGGCCGAACGCATTAATAAAATCAGGATATCAAAAGGTAAACTACCGGTTCATTACCGTATCGGTATAAACTGTGGAGAGATGCTCGCTGGCAACATGGGTTCAGCAACCCGTATGCAATACACCGTCGTTGGCGATAGTGTCAATCTCGCTTCCAGGCTGGCGTCTATCGCTAACACTGACCAAATAATGATCACGGAAGAAACTTACATGATTCCAAATGTTAAAAGGAGAATCATTGCCCAGCAATATCAATCTTTACACGTTCGCGGCAAGGCCAAGCCAGTGAGCACCTATCTGGTTCATGATGTCAGGGAAGTCGAACAAATTAAAATGGAGAAAATTATTGACGGCATTTTAAAATCGATGGAAAAAGAATTACTATGATGCGCGCCTGTCATTATTTCGCTCTCATATTACTGCTCGTTGTAACAGGCTGCGGTGGATTTTCAAGTACAAAAATTCCTAGTATGAACGAAATTGATGAGTCGCTTGCCAACGAAAACTATGGCAAAGCATTAGAGCTAAGCCGCATTTTGCAAAATAATAATCCCTCTGAGGAAACTGATAACAAGATTACTGAAATCAAAAAACGAGCGGATCGTTTTGATGAAACAAGAAGCAGAGATATCTATGAACTCATCAATAATGAAAACATTGACAAAGCCAGACAAATATTAAGCGAATCTCTACTTTTGTATCCTCAAGGACCCAGGCTTACCGCCATCGATACGCATCTGAAAAGTACACAGACCACACAAATCAGTCGCCTGCAAGCGCAACAATTGCTGTCAAAATCAGAATGGCTGCTAAGAACAAAGGAAATTCAGAAATCCCTGCAAATAATTAAACCCGAGAGTAGCGAAACTTTTAAAGATCCCTCACTAGATATTGAAGAAACCGCAGCAGAACTTTATCACCTGGGCTTAAAAGCCCTACAGAAAAATGATCTTGAGCTGGCAGACAGTTGCCTGACCATGTCAAACAAACTATACCCTAGACGATTCACCGCATCAGCCATTGCCCGACTGGAATTACTTAAAGAAAAAGAACGGCAAAAAAACATACAGCAAGAACAAAAGAAGCTGGAACAAAAACTTGAAGAGGAACAAAAAGAAAACATACAGTATCAGCAAGTCAATAAGAAAGTTCGTCAACAACAACTGGCTGCCAGACAACGTGAATTTGATTCACTGTATTTCGACACTGTTACCATGCTAAAGGATAACCAACTATCACTGGCGAAAACTAATCTGGATAAGTTAAACCAGCTAATGCCTAACAATGAAAAACTGCAACCACTGAACAAAGAGTTTAACGAGAAGCTACCTGCCCATATCGAAGCCTTACTGGACAGAGGAAGACAGCTCTACATCAATGGTAAAATAGCAAAGGCCAGAGACATCTGGTACAAGGCAGAAAAACTCGACCCTGATAACAAACAAGTCAAGAAAAATATCGAGCGTGCTAATCGCGTACTTGGACGCCTGGATGAATTAAAAAAGAAAAACCCTAACTAGATAAATATTTGCCGACAAGAAAACCCGGCTACTTCTTGTTTATTTTTACTAATCACTTTCGCTCTTCTTTTCCACCTGCATTTTATAGACTGAACGATAACCCTGGGGCAGTTTTTTACCGCGGCGTCCTCGTTCCGCCACATACTCGTCGACTTCTTCCGGCTTCATGGTTTTATGGCGCTGTCCTGAAAAAACCGTTAACTTCTCACCGTCCTGCACACAGGTAATCGCAGACATATACTCTTTGCGTGCGACTACCTGAGCTGAAGGGATGCCAATAATTTTGTTACCCTTACCTTTGGGTAGCTGTGGCAATTCATTCAAGGGTACAACCATCATATGTCCCTCTGTAGTAACAGCGACGACCCAATCATCTTCATAACTTCGAACCACGACCGGCGGCATGGCCAACGCTCCTTTAGGAACAGATAATATTCGCTTCCCTGCTTTATTACGTGAAATCATCTCCTCAAGCCTTATCACTAAACCATAGCCTGCATCTGATGATAGTAATACCAGGTCATCGGCCTGACCCATAATAACACCCACCACACTGGCACCATCCGGTAATTTGAGTCGCCCGCTCAGTGGCTCCCCATAACCTCGCGCTGAAGGTAAACCATGTGCAGACAAGGCATACGCCCTGCCGGTTGAATCCAGAAACACAGCCAGCTGATTACTTCGTCCTGTAGCACTGGATTGAAACTTATCCCCTGATTTATAAGCCATGGCATAGGCATCGACTTCGTGCCCTTTGGCAGAACGCACCCAGCCTTTTTCTGACAAAATCACGGTAATGGGCTCAACGCTGATCAAGGCGGTTTCATCCATGGCCTGGGCCGAATCGCGTTCTACAATCGGTGAGCGGCGCTCATCGCCATACTCATCTGCATCAGACTGCAATTCTTTTTTGATCAATGTTTTCATTCTTTGTTTAGAACCAAGCGTTTTTTCTAAACCCTGCTTTTCCTCATTCAGGCTATTTTGTTCATCGCGTATTTTCATCTCTTCAAGTCTAGCGAGTTGGCGTAGACGCGTATCCAAAATGAAGTCTGCCTGTAGTACTGTCAGTTTAAATTTCTTTATCAAAACCGCTTTGGGTTCATCTTCATTACGAATAATACGAATCACTTCATCGAGATTCAAAAAGGCGATTAATAAACCATCCAGCAAATGCAGACGTTCATTGACCTTGTCAAGACGAAATTGTAAACGCCTTCTAACAGTTTCAGTTCTGAAGGTCAGCCATTCCTTGAGCATGTCGAGTAAATTTTTTACTCGCGGGCGACAGTCAAGACCAATCACATTCATATTGACACGATAAGTTCTCTCCAGATCAGTGGTGGCAAACAAATGCGCCATTAACTCATCAATATCGATGCGATTGGAACGGGGGCAAATAAGCAGACGAGTCGGATTTTCATGGTCGGACTCATCTCTCAAATCCTCAACCATAGGCAGCTTCTTGGCAATCATTTGCTGTGCTATCTGTTCGATCACCTTGGCACCGGAAACCTGGTGTGGCAATGAGGTAATAATAATATCACTACCTTCTTTTTCATAACGTGCCCGCATCCGCATTGAGCCATTACCACTTTCATACATTGCTTTTATATCTTCACGTGGTGTAATTATTTCTGCATCGGTCGGATAGTCCGGCCCTTTAACGAATTTACATAAATCGGCAATCTTCGCTTTCGGATTATCCAGCAAGTGGATACAGGCAGAAACAACCTCGCGCAGATTATGTGGCGGTATGTCTGTGGCCATTCCTACGGCAATTCCTGAAATACCATTGAGCAAAATATGCGGCACCCGTGCAGGTAACACTGATGGTTCGCTTAAAGTACCATCAAAATTAGGGGCCCAGTCTACCGTCCCCAGAGCCACTTCTTTTAATAGCAATTCAGCGAACTTCGATAAACGCGCTTCCGTATAACGCATGGCAGCGAAGGATTTTGGATCATCGGGCGAACCCCAGTTTCCCTGGCCATCCACTAGTGGATAGCGATAGGTAAAGGGTTGCGCCATAAGCACCATGGCTTCATAGCAGGCGCTATCTCCATGAGGATGGAATTTACCCAACACGTCACCGATGGTGCGCGCTGATTTTTTATATTTTGACCCTGCCTTAAGACCCAGATCAGACATGGCATAAATGATGCGCCTTTGCACCGGCTTGAGGCCATCACCGATATTCGGCAAAGCCCTGTCCATAATCACATACATGGAATAATCCAGATACGCTTTCTCGGTGAATTCCTTCAGTGGGAGTTTTTCTACTCCTTCATAGTCGAACTCGGTATTCTTACCCATAATATTTTATTTCCTGGATCAACCTGAAAGCATTGCTGACATGATGCATCTCAACAACTGCCATTGTTATTTAGATCTCGGCCAGATCACCTTTCTTTTCCAGCCATGATTTTCTGTCAGAACTACGCTTTTTTGATAACAACATATCCATCATCTGGTGGGTATTATCTCCGGACTTGATGGTTAACTGCACCAGGCGGCGTGTATCGGGCGACAAGGTAGTTTCACGTAATTGCAAGGGATTCATTTCACCCAGTCCTTTGAAGCGCTGTACGTTGACCTTGCCTTTTTTCTTTTCTGCAGCAATACGGTCCAGAATACCTTGTCGTTCAGCATCATCCAGCGCATAAAATACCTCTTTGCCAATATCGATTCTATATAGAGGTGGCATGGCAACATACACATGCCCTGCTGTAACTAATGGCCCGAAATGGCGCAAAAATAATGCGCACAACAGAGTCGCGATATGGGCTCCATCAGAATCTGCATCCGCAAGTACACAAATTTTTCCATAACGTAATCCTTTCAGATTATCCGATCCAGGATCCACTCCAATGGCAACTGAAATATCATGAACTTCCTGGGAGCCCAGCACCACTTGCGGGTCTACTTCCCAGGTATTCAGGATCTTGCCGCGCAATGGCATGATGGCCTGAAACATGCGGTCTCTTGCCTGTTTGGCTGAACCGCCGGCCGAATCCCCTTCCACCAGAAACAATTCAGTACGATCAACATCTGAAGATGAACAATCTGCCAATTTTCCAGGCAGCGCCGGACCCTGGGTAATTTTTTTTCGGACAACTTTCTTACCCTCTCGCATTCGCGATTGAGCATTGGAGATAGCTAACTCGGCTATCTTTTCGCCAGCTTCAGTATGCTGGTTCAGCCATAAACTAAAAGAATCCTTGATGACGCCGGAGACAAAAGCCGCGCATTCCCGCGACGAAAGCCTTTCCTTGGTTTGTCCCGAAAATTGTGGGTCCATCAGCTTGACCGAAAGGATATAACTGACTTTTTCCCAAACATCCTCAGGTGCCAGCTTAACTCCCCTGGGTAATAAACTTCGAAACTCACAAAATTCACGAATAGCTTCCGTCAGCCCGGTGCGCATACCATTAACGTGAGTGCCACCCTGTATGGTTGGAATCAGGTTGACATAGCTCTCTGCAATAGCTTCGCCACCTGAAGGTAACCACACTACTGCCCATTCCGCTGCTTCCTGATTACCTTGCACTGAGCCGCTAAACGCCTCTTCCGGCAGGATTTCGGCTCCCTGCAATTCATTCTGCAGATAGAAACCCAGTCCTTGCTCATAGACCCATTCTATTTTTTCCTTACTTTTTTCATCATGAAAAACAATGCGCAAGCCAGGGCACAACACAGCCTTGGCTCTGAGCAAGTGCTTGAGACGCACGACTGAAATATTCATTGAGTCAAAAAATTTCGGATCCGGCCAGAATCTGACTGTGGTGCCGGTATTATTTTTTCCTACCTTGTCAACCACTTCCAGCTTGGAGGTTTTTTTGCCATTGGCAAAGGCGATATTGTATTCTTTACCACCTCTGCGAATCCACACTTCAAGATGCTTCGAGAGTGCGTTAACCACAGAGACACCTACTCCATGTAGGCCGCCTGAAAACGCGTAGCTATCATTGGAGAACTTGCCACCGGCATGCAGCTTCGTCAAGATCAGCTCCACACCCGGGATTTTTTCTTTAGGATGCATATCGACCGGCATGCCACGACCATCATCCCTGACTTCGACAGATCCATCCTTGTAAAGCGTTACCTCTATTTTACTGGCATGGCCTGCAATAACTTCATCGACGCTATTATCAATGACTTCCTGCGCCAGATGATTCGGGCGGGTTGTATCAGTGTACATCCCAGGCCTTTTTCGTACCGGCTCCAGACCACTCAATACCTCTATGGATGAGGCATTATATTCACTTCGCATATAAGACGACCTTTTTTTCTGTATCCGCTATTCCAGTTCTTCTTCGATAAAATTATCAGGCGGGTATTCTATTGCATGCAGAATGTCTTTTTTCTTGCCTTTTATAATACTATTACTACAAAGAAAATATTTGAATAAATCATAACGGTACACGGTCAGTCCCTTGTCTGCAATTTTGTACCATTGAGGTCCTCGTATTGGGCTAAGTGGCTGCCCCCACAGGGAACTTGCATAAATTTTATATTCCCGGGTATCGCATCTAATACCTTCATAAAACATATTCCTCAGCCCTGAGGGTGGCTCAACGATCATTAGATAACGCGCGACGTTATCACCTGCTGAAACATGCAGGGATTTAGCATCAATATAATATTTATAATGTGGCATTTCAAAAATTTTTACCCGCAACAGGTCACTCTCAGCTGGTAGATCAGGTATTGGTATGGTGGCTTCATCCCAGCTTTTACGTGGCACAAAGCCAAATTGGTCGCCGAGGCCATCACCCAGCACATCATCATCTTTTGCCTGCACAATAGCGATGCCAGGCAGCAAGATCAATAATGCTGAAAAAACAGCTTTTTTCAGGAAAACTCTCATAGAAATGCACTTCTTTTTTGTCACCCGGTTAATCGACAGGCACTTATTTGTTATATCACCGCCTGTGGTCATATGCATGGCTTATCTGAATTCTAGTTGCAAACATACATTGAAGTATATCACCAATCAATATGGCATTTACCAGCGACCTATGGAATATCATCATCAGATACAAACATGGCATCAAGGGCTCATCAGCGACACAGACTAGCAACAAGATGTTGATAGCAAGCACTGAGCTTGTTGAAATAACGGGGTTTAGCTTGGTGACACTATTGATGTTAGTCAATAGTCCTCAATGATCTACAACAAAAACAGGATGATACAGGCAGAAATCCTTAACAAACAGAGGGCAAGCGGGACATCATGATGTGTCAGTCATTCATGTTGCAGGTCTTTTTCAGCCCTATTGCAGATCGTTTGCTAACGATTGTCTGTAATTATCGGGTAAAGGCTCGCAGGAATATTGGTAAGCCGGGTGATCAACTCCAAGGGAAATATCAGCATTGTTTTTTACCGCCTGGACCATATCATCAGTTAGCTCGAAACGCAGGAAATGTACTGAAGATGTCTTTTCCTCTGTTGCGCGCTCCAGATCTTCGTCTGCAACCGGAAAAACTTTATGAAATCCTTCGACTTGCATCCAGATCAGGTTCTCTACTCCGAGCAATTGTCTCAATGCCAACGCCCTTTCATCGACATCACTGTATTCGATCATTTGCGTCGCTTTCCAGTTATGACCGTCCGGTATTAATGCATTATAAGTATCCAGTTCTTCCTGAATACCTGCGGCATCAAATATTTTTTCTGCACGCAACATTTCCTGTATCTGATATTGCATTATCAGCTTATCTTCAAAGTGCAGGCTCATATTGGGGCCGAGACTGACAATGCGATCTTTTTTATGCTGCATAACGCGGGTACGAAACGCATCTCTTTGTTCCGAGTATTGCTCCAGACCCATTAAATCTTCGCGTGTTAATTGACTCATATTTTCATTGACCTTTACAAACCATATGCCCTGCAAATCAGACGCAGCGGATGCTCCGGCTCCGACTCGTCAGCCAAGCCATTCTTGATCTGGTGCCCTGCCATTGGGCAATCACTGGTATAGGCATCCGGCTTTTCCTGTGTAAGCTTGGTGACAACAGGACGACAAATCTTCATGGAGACGTCATGATATTCACTCTTGACCGCATAGGTGCCGTCATGACCGGAACAACGCTCGATAGTCACCACCTCGGTGTCAGGAATCATCTGCAAAAGGTCCCTGGTCTTCATGCCGATTTTTTGAACCCGCAAATGACAGGCGACATGATAAAGAACTTTACCCAGACCTTTCTTGAAATCAGTTTTTAACTCACCACCTTTATGGCGTAACATCAAGTATTCAAATGGATCGTATATATTATCTCTTACTTTGATAACATCAGCATCATCTGGAAACATCAAAGGCAATTCCTGCTTGAACATTAATACGCAGGAAGGAATTGGGCCGACGATATCCCAGCCATCATCAACCAGTTTTGCCAGCATCGGAATATTAGCTTCCTTGGCGCGCTCAACGGCCTCCAGGTCCCCCAGTTCCATTTTTGGCATGCCACAACATTGCTCTTTGTCGGCTATCGTGACGGGTATTCCATTGTGTTCAAAAATCTTGACGAGATCTTCACCCAATTGCGGCTCATTGTAGTTACCATAACAGGTAGCGAATAGCGCCACCTTGCCGCGTGTTGAGCCGACTGGTTTAGGCACCAGGTCCGAGTGATGACCACGCAATCGTTTGCGTAATGTTTTGCTATGATATTCAGGCAATACAGCATCGGGATGAACCCCCAGGACCTTATCCATCAGTTGTCGTACGGGCTTGATTTTATTGGCCGTGTTAACAGACTGAACTATGATCGGGATACTGGCCAGTTTGCCTATTGCATCTGTAGAGGTCAGCATGCGGTCGCGCTTGCTCGCTCCCTCCTGTTTAAATCTTAAAGCTTTGGCTCGCAACATCAAATGCGGGAAATCTACATTCCATTCATGTGGCGGCACATAAGGGCACTTGGTCAGATAACAAAGGTCACAAAGGTAACAGTGATCAACTACCTTGGAATAATCTGATTTGGAGACACCATCAACTTCCATGGTATCGGATTCATCTACCAGGTCGAATAGTGTCGGAAACGAATTACACAAGCTGACACAACGTCGGCAACCGTGACAAATATCAAATACACGCTCTAGTTCGGTATTAAGTGAATCCTGGCTCCAGAAATCAGCTTCTTTCCAGTTAAGTGGGTGCCTTGTGGGTGCTTCGAGGCTGCCTTCTCGCGTCGCCATGTTGAAATCTCCTCGTGCTTTGCCAATCCAGAACAAATCCTGCCAGAAAACATTCTGGCAGGATTAACGCTCTCATTTTAATTAAGCATCAAGAGAATCAAGTGCTTTCTGGAAACGATTGGCGTGTGAGCGCTCGGCCTTGGCCAATGTCTCAAACCAGTCAGCAATTTCATCAAAGCCTTCTTCACGTGCAGACTTGGCCATTCCAGGATACATATCGGTATACTCATGAGTCTCACCAGCAATGGCTGCCTTCAGGTTGTCTGATGTTGCACCGATGGGCAGACCGGTTGCTGGATCACCGCTGGCTTCCAGGTATTCCAGGTGACCATGCGCATGGCCAGTCTCACCTTCCGCTGTTGAACGGAAAACGGTGGAAACATCGTTATAACCTTCAACATCTGCCTTGGCTGCAAAGTAAAGATAACGACGATTAGCCTGTGATTCACCAGCAAATGCATCTTTCAAGTTCTGTTCTGTCTTGCTATCTTTTAATTCCATCACTTTTTCCTCCGAAATATAAGCCACTGAATCTAGCCCTGTTATCACTGCGTGCCTGCTTAGGCACCCAGTCAGGCTAATGCTTCAATTTAGAACGAGTCTAAATAGTGACATAAACTTATACCTTTCAACCACGGCTGTCAACCAAGATTACAACAGTGCACTGGATTTGACCTGATCCGCAACTAACGGTAACGTTCGCTGAAAACTGAGGAACTTTCATGCCACGCAAAGCAAAAACAGATAACAGCATGGATTTTGAGAAGGCCATGCAAGACCTTGAAACATTAGTAGAAAAAATGGAAAGTGGAGACCTGAGCCTGGATGAATCACTGCATCTTTTTGAGCAAGGTGTAAAGTTAACCAGGCAATGTCAGCAGTCGTTAAAAGAGGCTGAACAAAAAGTGTCAATCTTACTGGAAAAAGACAAAAATCTAGCCCTGTCGGAGTTTGACAACAACTAAACAACCACACGCCTAATAACTAAAACAGGATCAATTTTTGGATTTTAAAGTATTAATTAAAAGCTACCAGACACGAGTGGAAAGCGCACTGGACCACTGGTTACCCAAAGCGGAAACCCACCCGCAGCTACTGCATCAAGCCATGCGTTACTCTGCCATCAGCAATGGCAAGTTCATGCGTCCATTACTGGTTTATGCTTGCGGTGATGCTGTCGGTGTCGCATTGGAAAAACTCGATGGCATTGCCTCTGCGGTAGAGATCATTCATGCCTACTCCCTGATTCATGATGACCTGCCGGCCATGGATAATGATGATTTAAGGCGTGGCAAACCCACCTGTCATATCCAATATGGTGAGGCCATGGCCATACTGGCTGGTGACGCGCTGCAGGCCCTGGCTTTCTATGTTGTTGCGCATGATGACAAACTCAATGTCGATGCCGAAACACGGCTGAAAATGATCAATATTCTTTCGCTGTCATGCGGCTCTCGTGGCATGGCTGGCGGCCAGGCCATTGATCTGATGAGCGTGGGTAAGCAACTGGATATTGCCCAACTGGAAGATATGCACATACACAAGACCGGGGCACTGATCAGGGCCAGCGTCATTCTCAGCGCTCATGCGGCACCCGAACTGCCTGCGAACGTCCTCAATCAACTGGATCATTATGCTAAATGCGTCGGTCTGGCCTTTCAGATAAGAGACGATATTCTTGACGTTGAAGGCGATACAGCCATCATAGGTAAACAACAAGGTGCCGATGATGCCTTGAACAAACCCACTTACCCCTCGCTATTGGGGCTGGCTGGCGCCAAGGCGCGGGCCCTGGAACTGCATGAAGAGGCGATGGACTCCCTGAGTCAGCTGGATACTCGTGCAGAAGCGCTTCGATTGATCTCCAAGTACATCGTCGAGAGGGTCTGCTAGCAAAACCGCCGCAGACCTGCCGCTGTGTTCATTCCAGTGCGCAATTTCTCATATCAGGAAAGATGTAGCCTGCTGTTACTTGCATCCAGCGCGGTAAACTCTCATAATCTGTAGTATTAATGGATATTATACAGCAACCAAATAATGACTAATCCCGACCTTTCCATACTGGAAGGCATCTCTTCTCCTGAGGATGTGCGCAAGTTGTCACGTCACGACTTAAAATGCCTGGCTGATCAGTTGCGACACAATCTGATAGAAATCGTCTCGAAAAACGGTGGGCACCTGGCAGCCAGTCTTGGTACGGTCGAATTAACCATTGCCCTTCATCATGTTTTCAATACCCCGGAAGACCGCCTGGTATGGGATGTCGGCCACCAGACTTATCCGCATAAAATGCTCACCGGCCGCCGCGACAATATGCATACCATGCGCAAATTACACGGCCTTTCCGGTTTTCCACGCCGGGAAGAAAGTGAGTACGATACCTTTGGTGTGGGCCACTCCAGTACCTCCATCAGTGCAGCACTAGGTATGGCCATTGCCAATCAGAAGTTAGGCAATGAGCGCAAATCCGTGGCCATCATCGGCGATGGTGCTATGACCGCTGGCATGGCCTTCGAGGCGCTTAATCATGCCGGTGATCTGGATGCCAATCTCCTGGTGGTACTGAATGACAATAAAATGTCTATTTCAAAAAATGTCGGCGGCCTGTCCAACTACCTGGCCAGAATTCTGTCCGGTCGTTTTTACTCCGGTGTGCGTGAAGGTGGCAAAAAAGCGCTAAGTCATATTCCCAGCGTGCTGGAACTGGCACGCCGTGCAGAAGAACACATGAAAGGCATGATCATTCCTGGCACCCTGTTTGAAGAACTAGGATTTAATTATATTGGACCGATTGATGGACATGACATTGATTCATTAGTAGAAACTCTCGATAACCTGAAACACCTCAAAGGCCCGCAGTTCCTGCATATCGTTACTCAAAAAGGCCGAGGATACACCCCTGCCGAAGAAAATCCCTGTGCTTTTCATGGCATCTCACAATTCGATCGAGACACAGGAAAAGCCAGTGGCGAAAAAAATACCAAAATCAGCTATACCTCTATATTTTCCCAATGGTTATGTGACATGGCAGAAGCTGATGACCGGCTGATAGGCATCACCCCGGCCATGCGTGAAGGTTCCGGTCTGGTCGATTTTTCCAATGCTTACCCTGGTCGTTATTTTGATGTCGGCATAGCAGAACAGCATGCCGTCACTCTCGCTGCCGGACTGGCCTGCGAAGGTATGAAGCCGGTAGTCGCTATTTACTCAACATTTCTTCAACGTGCCTACGACCAGCTTATTCATGATGTCGCCTTGCAAAACCTGCCGGTGCTATTTGCTATTGACCGTGCCGGGCTAGTTGGCCCTGATGGCGCTACGCATGCCGGCAGTTTTGACTTGAGCTACTTACGCGCCATACCCAATATGCTGATTATGGCACCTGCAGATGAAAATGAATGTAGAAAAATGCTGACCACTGGCTTTCAGCATGACGGCCCCAGCGCGGTGCGCTACCCAAGAGGTTCTGGCCCCGGCATCCAGGTCGAAAATTCACTCAAGGCAGTGCCAATCGGCAAGGCAAAGCCCTGTCGTCAAGGGATTGATATTGCCTTGTTGGCTTTTGGTAGTATGCTAAGCCCAGCTACAGAAGTTGCCGACCAGTTGAATGCAACCGTTATTAATATGCGCTTTATAAAACCGCTGGATGAAGAACTGTTGTTGCAAATAAGCCAGCAATATAAACTACTGGTGACCCTTGAGGACAATGCCATCGCTGGCGGTGCCGGCAGTGCTGTTTGCGAACTACTGAACGCACACTCAATCAACGTTCCAATCCTGCAATTAGGTTTACCAGACACCTTCCTGGAGCACGGAAGTCGTGAGCAATTATTGTCGATTTCCGGTCTGGATGCCGAAAGTATCATGCAATCAATCAAGGCTAATCCCGTTTACCAAGATTGCAAAATCAGGCAGACTAAAGTAGTATCTTAGCCCGAAATTCACCACCGTGACGAAAAGCTCTCTTAATCCTTGAATTTAAAAGGTTTTTGAACTAAGCGCTGATATTTCAAACTATTACGCTATATTGAAAATTCTTTTAGAGTCCTGGCTACAGGATGAAATATCGAATCATCTTCAAGGGGTTTTCTCAAGTAATTTATGACTGCACTATATACATTAAAAATTGTAACTGATTTTGCTTCCGCACATACCCTTCGAGATTATCCCGGGGATTGCAGCCGCATGCATGGACACAACTGGAAAGCCGAGGTCGAAGTCAATGCCAGGCAACTGGACCCAGTGGGCATGGGTGTCGATTTCAAGGAAATAAAACAGGCAACGCGAGCTATTTGCAGTCAACTGGATCACCGCTACCTGAACGATCTCGAGCCGTTTAAAGTGATAAATCCCACAGCAGAAAATATTGCAGCTTACCTGTATAAAGAACTCAGCAATCAGTTGAATGGAGAAGCTATTCAGGTGAGCGCAGTCACTCTATGGGAAACAGAAAGAGCCTGTGTTCGTTACACAGAGGAATGAATAGCATGACAGAAACGACATTAAACACGACGGGTATTGCCGATGTACAGAACAGCAAGGATACCCGACGTATCGCTATTAACAAGGTAGGCATCAAGGATATCAGGCATCCTGTTATCGTTAAAGACCGATCTGATGGCGAACAACACACCATTGCCAACTTTAATATGTATGTCAATCTGCCGCATAATTTCAAAGGCACACATATGTCTCGCTTTGTTGAAATTCTGAATCAACATGAAAAGGAAATCAGCGTGCAGTCTTTCAGGGGAATGATGGCTGAAATGACCGAGCGCCTGGAGGCAGAATCGGGACATATCGAGATGAACTTCCCTTACTTTGTCAACAAAACGGCTCCGGTTTCAGGCGTGCAAAGTTTACTTGATTATGATGTCACACTCATAGGCGAAATCAACAAGGATAAAATCGATACCTATATCAAGGTTGTCGTTCCAGTTACCAGCCTGTGTCCTTGTTCAAAAAAGATTTCTGACTATGGCGCTCATAATCAGCGCTCACATGTGACTGTCAATATCCGCACCTGTGACTTTATCTGGATTGAAGAGATTATCGATCTGGTGGAAAAAGAAGCATCGTGCGAACTCTATGGTCTGTTGAAACGTCCTGATGAAAAATTTGTCACCGAGCGCGCCTATGACAATCCTAAATTTGTTGAGGACATGGTTCGTGATGTCGCTGTGCTGTTAAACCAGGATGACAGAATTTGTGCTTATGTCGTGGAGTCCGAAAACTTCGAGTCCATTCATAATCACTCGGCTTATGCCTTGATTGAAATCGATAAAGAGAAAGAAGGTTGGATTAAGCCGGCTAAATAGCTTGAAAATAAATCACTTTGTGCATCTAACTCAGACTAACATGCTTATCAAGCAGTCTAAAGCATATGAATTGTTAGTATTGCGCCAGCTGCCCAAATGTCTTCACTTCTCCAGCTGATAAAGCTCACCTGACTGCCTGACTCAAATCCACTCGAACGCGCTGGGAACTCCAGCCATGAACCGTATCCCTGGCTTCGATATAGACAATGGTGGTTTTCTGTGGGATTTTTGCGGAAAACAGGCTTCGAGTAAAAGGCTGCTCATCAACATGAGGATGCGCCAGCACACGCTTGGCCAACTCCTTGCCGGATTCATCAACAATACGCCAGGCATTCGCATAATGATCCCAGCCGCTATCCGCGTGCTTCAATGTCACATCCACTTGCCAACCTGCATCGCGCTGCTTGAATTTAGCAAAAACGATATTGACATCCCCACTGATACATACACTGGAAAATAGCATTAAAAACAGGCTCAAAAGACTTTTCATAATCATCACCTTTGTTGCTTTTAGCTAAAATTCATAATATAAAAATAATGTAGTAATTGCAGACAGATAGCTGCAAAAATACCTGCCAGCACATCATCTATCATAATTCCAAAGCCACCACCGACACGTTGATCGAGTATTTTTATTGGCCAGGGTTTGAAAATATCAAATACCCGGAATAATAAAAATCCTGCCAGCCACCAGATCCATCCCTGCGGAGCCAGGATCATGGTGACGAGAAACCCCACTATTTCATCCCAGACTATGCCCGGATGATCATGCACCTGTAATGCCTTGGCCGTGCGCTCACAAATCCATACACCGAAAATAAACAATATCACAACAATCAGCAAATAAACCGGCAATGACAGCATATGCATGGCCCAGTAAAACGGCAGGCCAGCAAGCGTACCGAACGTACCAGGTGCATAGCTGGCTGCACCGGTTCCAAAGCCACAGGCACAAAAACTGTCAGGTCGTTTCCAGACCCAGGAAGGTAGTGAATTTTTTTGTTTCATTATTATTTATCTATACTACAAAGTGATCATAACCTGCTATTTCAACATCGAACTCCCGAGATTGCTGGAAATATTTAATATTACTACCCTGCACTATCTCACCAATCCGGGTACAAGTCACATCAAGTTGATTAAAACGCGCCTGTAATTCCTGTTCAAATGAAGCCGGGACAGTAAAACATAATTCATAATCATCACCACCGCCCAACTGTGCCTGTAATCGTTGATTTTCATCCAGCAGTGCCATCAGCGCAGACGATGCAGGCAATTTATCCACATGGATAACGGCACCCACCGCACTCTCTTGCAAAATATGACCGAGATCAGCGGCGAGCCCATCAGAGATATCAATGGCAGCGCTGGCGATATCAACAATAGCCAAACCTACTTCAACTCTGGGGTCAGGACAATTAAAACGCTGCTGTAGAAAATTTCGCTGGCTATCCGGCAAGGGCAACTGTTTTTGATAATACGCTAATGCGCAGGCGGCATCACCGAGACTGCCAGTGACATAGATCAGATCGCCGACTTTTGCACCTGAACGTAACAGACCGGTTTGATGATAGAGTTGACCCTGCGCCTGTATAGTCACTGATAATGGACCTGCACAAACATCACAGGCTGTTAACTGTAAATGCCATTGCTGAAACAGGCTTTGCAACCCGGCAGCAAATTCCTCTAACCAGCTCTCATCCCACTCAGGTATCACCAGACCCAGAGCAATACTTTGTGGTCTAGCTCCCATTGCCGCCAGGTCACTGAGATTGGCTGCGAGCGCCTTGTGCGCAAGCCATTGCACAGGTGTTTGCTGTGGAAAATGCACCCCGGCCACTAATGAATCAATACAGATTGCGATTAAATGCTGATGCGCATTATCAATATTTTTTTTTGCTACCGTAGTGTTATTGCTGACATCAGGCGATGGTAATTGGTGGCAAAAATAATCCAGCAGTTGTTTGGCGTCGTAGGCTTTCACTCTGCTATAGTCTTGTTATCAGGCACCTGCCTGTATTTCAATATCTCTGCATTGCTGCGCAAGTTTGTCCAGAACGCCGTTGACATATTTATGTCCATCGAGTGCACCAAATTGCTTTGCCAACTGTACTGATTCATTCAATATCACCCGGTATGGAATCTCGGGTTTGTGTTCCAGTTCAAAGGCGCCAATGCGTAAAATAGCACGTTCAACCGGGTCTATTTCATTAATGGGTCTGTCGACAAGATCCTGCAGTAGCAGGTCAATGGTATCCACGAGAGCAGGTATCTGGTGAAGTAGTTCATGAAAATAATCCAGATCCACCTTACTCATATCCTGATCAACAAGAAACTGTTGCTCTATTTCCTTGAGATTAAGTGGCGAAACCTGCCATTGATACAAGGCCTGCATGGCACTACGCCGGGCTCTGCGTTTTGCATGCTGTGGGTTTCGGGTTGCAGTCGGTTTTTGCATTATCTAAGCACCCAGATTCTTCAACAGGCTGACCATTTCAATGGCTGACAGGGCCGCCTCACCGCCCTTGTTTCCAGCCTTGGTACCTGCACGTTCTATCGCTTGTTCGATACTATCAACTGTCAATACGCCGAAGGCCATCGGCACGTCATGTTGCATGGAAACCATGGCCAGGCCTTTGGTGCATTCACCGGCAACATATTCAAAATGCGGTGTACCACCACGAATAACTGCGCCTAAGGCGATTATGGCATCATACTCTTTGCTGGCCGCCAGGCGTTGTGCAGCCAGTGGCATTTCAAAGGCGCCGGGTACGCGTATGATATGTAGATTTTTTTCTTCGGCTCCGTGACGTTTCAGTGTATCAATTGCCCCTTCCAACAGACTTTCGACAACAAAACTGTTAAAGCGTGCTACCAGTAATGCAAAGCGCGAATCACGCACAATCATATCGCCTTCAAACGTTTTTATCTGATTCATAAAATCACCCAACCCTGTCAATATACTTTTTAAATTTTGTTAATCAGCAGAAATGTACTCTATTACTTCGAGACCAAATCCGGATAGACCATGCATAATCATCGGCGAGCTCAATACCCGCATCTGGCGCACACCCAGGTCCGATAGTATTTGTGCACCCACGCCATAGGTACGTAATTCTGTTGCGCCCTGTGCATTTTTTTTGTATTTTTTCTCGCCCTTGTCGGGAGCCTGAATTTTCCTGATTAATTCACTCTCGTCTTCCTGACCCCGTAATATCACCACGACACCAGAACCTTCGTCGGCAATACGCTGCATGGCACCATGCAGCGGCCAGCTACAACCATGCCCGATTGAACCCAGCAGGTCACATAATGTATTTTGCATGTGCACTCGTACCATCACAGGAGCATCACTATTAATTTGCCCCTTCACCAGGGCGAAATGCAGTTCTTCATCTATGTTATCGTGGTAAGCCACCAGATTGAAGTCGCCCTGTTCGGTATCGATTTTTTTCTCGGCCACGCGCTCAACCGTTCTTTCATTCGATACCCGGTAATGAATCAGGTCCGCAATAGTCCCTATTTTCAAATCATGTTCACGAGCAAATTTTTCCAGATCAGGACGTCTGGCCATGGTGCCATCTTCATTGAGTATCTCTACGATCACAGCCGCAGGTTCACAATCAGCCAGACGCGCATAATCACAGCCTGCCTCGGTATGCCCGGCGCGGGTCAGCACGCCGCCTGATTGCGCCATTAACGGGAAGATATGTCCCGGCTGCACCAGGTCTTCCGCTGCGGCACTGGCCGCCACTGCTGCTTGAATCGTTACTGCTCTGTCAGCAGCAGAAATACCGGTCGTTACGCCTTCGGCAGCCTCAATGGAAACCGTGAATGCCGTGGAATGCATGGCATTATTTTCATTCACCATCATCGGCAAACGCAATTGCTGGCATCGATCGCGTGTCAAGGTCAGGCAGATGAGGCCGCGACCATACTTCGCCATGAAGTTGATGTCTTCCGGTCTGACCTTTTCTGCCGCCATGATCAGATCACCTTCGTTCTCGCGATCTTCATCATCCATGATAACCACCATTTTACCCTGGCGAATATCTTCAATAATTTCTTCTGTCGTGTTCAGGGACATACTATTTACCTTAATTCTTCACAAAACCATGTTCATGTAAAAATGCCATATCGATACCGGCATGAGTGTTGGCAGCCTGTTCACCCAGCAACAAGCGCTCCAGGTACCTTGCCAGCAGATCGACTTCAATATTCACCTGAGTACCCTGCTCATAACTACTCATCACTGTTTCCTGCAAGGTATGCGGAACAATATTCAATTCAAATACGGCTCCAGTCACTTTATTCACTGTTAAACTGGTACCGTCAACGCAGACGGAACCCTTCTGCGCAATATAGCGAGCAAGCTCATCCGGCACCTGGATTTCAAATCGTACCGAGCGTGCATCCTGCCAGCGCTTGATGACCTTGCCGATGCCATCCACATGACCGCTAACCAGATGTCCGCCCAGACGTGTGGTTGGCGTCAGGGCTTTTTCAAGATTGACTGCCTGTGCACTTTCCCATTGACCCACACAGGTCTTCTCCAGGGTTTCGCCGGAGACATCTGCCCAGAAACCATCACCGGGCAATTCAACAACAGTAAGACAAACACCATTGACGGCAATACTGTCGCCCAGATGCACATCTGATAAATCCAGCTTGCCTGTACGAATACGCAGGCGCAGATCACCACCACTCGGTTGCAAGCCCGCTATCTCACCTTTCGCTTCAATAATTCCAGTAAACATATCATTTTCACGTAAAGTGACAAGGGTCATGATTAGCGCACCCTTTTAGCTTTACTCTTTTGCCTTTACTCTTGCTGTTATACACCAATCAGAACCGACTGCACGGATATCACTGATGTGCAAATCAATGCGCTGATCCATACGTTCAATTTCTGGCAGGTTAAACAAGCCTCTAGCCGCATTACCCATTAAATGGGGTGCCATGTAAATTTTCAGTTCATCTACCAGGCCGGCACGCAACATAGCGCCACTGAGTGTTGCCCCGGTCTCTAGCAATACCTCGTTGATTTGCTCATTCGCCAGATAGGTCAGCAATTCAGGCAAATCAATAGCCCCGCCCGGTGAAGGCAAATGAATCACTTCTGCCCCGGCCTGTTCCAGCTCTTGCTGCCGATCAGCGTCATTGACTGCCGTCACGATGATACTGCGCCCCGCTTGTTGTAACAGTCGCGCATCTTTCGGCGTATTCAGGTTCGGGTCTAATATCACCCTCACAGGTTGCAACCACCCACCTTCAGGTACATCTTTGTCCAGGCGTACATTCAGCGCAGGATCATCCGCCAGAACGGTTCCTATACCGGTGATAATGGCAGAACTTCTGGCGCGTAGCTGGTGGACCTGTTGCCGAGCAGCGGAAGATGTTATCCATTGACTCTCACCGGATGCCATGGCTGTGCGCCCATCCACACTCATGGCCATTTTACATCTCACCCAGGGTCGTCCGATGCGCATACGTTGGATAAAACCCGGATTCAATAACTCTGCCTGCGCCTGCAGTAGCCCGCTACTGACGACAATACCAGCAGCCTGCAGTTGGGCCAGTCCCTTACCGGCTACTTCCGGATTCGGATCTTGCATGGCTACCACCACCCGGGCGACGCCGGCTTTAATCAAGGCTTCACTGCAAGGAGGGGTACGGCCATGGTGACAGCAGGGTTCCAGGCTGACATAAGCAGTCGCACCGCGAGCCTTGCTGCCAGCCTGCGCCAGTGCATGCACTTCTGCATGCGGCCCTCCAGCGCGCTCATGCCAACCCTCACCGACCACCTTGTCTTCGTTTACCAACACACAGCCAACGCGAGGATTGGGCGCTGTCGTATACAAGCCTTTCTCGGCCAGCTGCAAGGCTCTGGCCATATGAATTCTGTCCGCTAGCTCACTCATATCAATTCGTTGAAACTCGCTATTTCTTGTTCTCACCAGGCAACAAGGTTAGCTGATGTTTTCTCAGCTCTGGAGTAGGCCCGCGTTCAAGACGCTCAATTTCTTCACGAAACTCATTGATATCTTCAAAGCTGCGATACACGGAGGCAAAGCGTACATAGGCAACCTGGTCGAGTTCGCGTAATTCATTAATGACCCATTCACCCAGAGCACGCGAAGCCACCTCACGTTCACCGGTGGCTCTGATTTCATGTTTGATACGGTTAATAGCCGCCTCTATCGCCTCGGTATCAACCGGACGTTTTTCTAAAGCTCTGACAATACCGCTGCGTAACTTGTCCTCTTGAAAAGCTTCCCTGACACCACTGCTTTTAACAATCTGCGGCATATGCAGTTCGGCTGATTCAAAAGTGGTGAATCGCTCACTACAAGTCAGACATTCACGACGACGACGAACCTGGTCACCTTCATTCGCCAATCGTGAATCAATCACTTTGGTATCTTCTGCTCCACAAAATGGACAACGCATCGGTATTTACCTGCTTATTAAGCGATCAGACCATTAACTTTGATAAACCGGCAGACGTTTACAAATGTCGGTCACTTTTGCCTTCACCTGATTAATCACGGCTTCATTGCCGAGGTTGTCGATAATATCGCACATCCAGTGAGCCAGATCAGAGACTTCAGCCTGCTTGAATCCACGCGTCGTCACCGCCGGAGTCCCTATCCTGATGCCGCTGGTCACGAAAGGTGACTGTGGGTCATTTGGAACTGCATTTTTGTTAACGGTAATATGCGCCTGCCCTAACGCTGCGTCGACTTCCTTACCGGTAATGCCCTTATCGATGAAATCAACCAGGAAAAGGTGATTATCTGTGCCTCCGGATACTACTTTATAACCACGATCGATAAAGACGCCGGCCATGACCCGGGCATTGTCTACGACCTGCTGTTGATAGGTTTTGAAATCGTCTTCCAGGGCTTCTTTAAAAGACACCGCCTTGGCTGCAATCACATGCATCAAAGGCCCGCCCTGGATACCAGGAAACACCACTGAGTTAAGTTTCTTTTCAATCTCCGGGTTGGATTTGGCCAGTATCAACCCACCACGTGGTCCACGTAAAGTTTTGTGAGTCGTCGTCGTCGTGACATCGGCTATGGCGACCGGGCTGGGATAAACACCCGCTGCCACCAGGCCTGCCACATGTGCCATATCCACGAACAGAAAAGCACCCACACTATCGGCAATATCCCTGAATCGTTGCCAGTCTACAATCCGCGAGTAAGCACTGAAGCCGGCAATGATCATTTTCGGTTTGTGTTCCTGGGCCAGCCGGTCGACTTCGTCATAATCAATTTCTCCGCTGGCTTCATTCAGACCATACTGAACAGCATGGTAGATCTTGCCTGAGAAATTAACCTTGGAGCCATGGGTCAAATGACCGCCATGAGCCAGGCTCATGCCCAGTACAGTATCGCCCGGGTTGATCAGCGCCATATAAACCGCCGCATTGGCCTGCGATCCGGAATGAGGCTGAACATTGGCATAATCAGCTGAAAACAGTTGCTTGGCCCTGTCGATCGCCAGTTGCTCAGCAACATCGACATTCTCGCAGCCACCGTAGTAACGCTTTGACGGGTAGCCTTCGGCATACTTGTTGGTGAGTACACTACCCTGCGCCTGCATGACACGTGGGCTGGCATAATTCTCTGAGGCTATCAGCTCAATATGTTCTTCCTGACGCTTCACTTCCGCCTGCATCGCAGACCATAATTCGTCGTCAAATCCCTCAATCTTCATGTCTTTCGAAAACATTAAAATACCCTCTAAGTTCACTGTGCCTGTCACTGATATTAATCTTCAAGACCGCAACTCAGCAAATGAGTTCGATTCCCGACGAAATGACAGCTAAAACCTGGAAAAAGGATGCAAATAATACATTATTTGCGGCAATCATGCATTTTAATTCTTCACTAAGGTAATGTTTTTTGTTAGATTTTATATACCTGATAAAGGGAGGTGGCTCAATTTGCATTATTATTACAAGGGTCATCAATCCCATGCTTGATACTATTTCCCCTGGTAGCAGCAATTTACGCCATGGATCTTTGAATATTCACAACTTTTGGACAAAAAAATAATATGTCATCGGATATTTACGAGAAATTACAAACAGGGATACAACACCAACAAAACAATGACTTGCTCGCCGCCGAAGCGATTTACCGTCAGGTGCTGGATCAACATCCTGATCATCCTGATGCCTTGCACCTGCTCGGTGTGCTCGCTTATCAAATTGGCGATTACGAGGTAGCCGAAGATCTGATCAATCATGCGATAGACTCTGAACAACCAATTGCAGACTATTACAATAATCTCGGAGAGGTACTACGTGCCACAGACCGCCTGGATGAAGCCCATGAGCAATATCAAAAGGCCTTGTCTCTTGACCCGGAACATGAGCAAGCTGCGCTCAATATTAAAAAAATTGAAAGCGCTAAAATAGAGGCTCAAGCGCCAGTAATGGATTCATCGCAACATATTCCCGAGGTCAGGCAATTCCTGCCTAGCTACCTGCTCAGCCTGGACGATGAAACAGTCACGCCAGGGCAAACCCTCATAGACCTGTCACTATTGGCTGCCCACAAAGCCAGCCAGATTGATTTGCAATCTATCACTGAGCGTTTTCCCGCTGACACGGCCAAATACATTAACGTTTGGCCGGGAGAACATTATCGGCTACTGGCAGCGCTGGTAGACATTCTTAAGCCCGCCAATGTGATTGAAATTGGTACTGCCACCGGTGCCAGCGCTCTGTGTATGAAAGAATACCTACCAGCCAATGGCAAAATCACCACCTATGACATCATCCCCTGGGATCAATACCCGGGTACTGGTCTGCTTGATAACGACTTTGATCATCAACTTGAGCAAAAGATAACGGACCTGAGTGACCAGGCACAAGCATCCGCCGAGCAATCAGTACTGGAACAAGCGGATATTATTTTTGTCGATGCTGCCAAAGATAATGTCATGGAAGAAAAATTCTGTCAGTTATTTGATTCCATCGCTTTTAACAAACCACCGTTGGTTATCTTTGACGATACAAGATTACTGCCCATGCTGAAAATATGGCGTACCATCCAGCACCCAAAGATTGACCTGACGTCATTTGGCCACTGGTCTGGTACAGGCCTGGTGGAATGGAATAATGCTGCTAAAAAAACTTGATTAACTTGAGCGTAATTTTCGCAGGTAGCCCAAGTAAGAGATCAGCAAGCTACTCTGCTCAAGGGTTATATCGATAAATTGCACACCGATAATATACTCATCATGATGGAGAAAATTATGCATCACTAGCCCTTTTACCGTGATGTTATGCCGGTTATCCTTCCCGGTTAGCTGAAACTGCAGTGACAAAACCACCCCGGGGTCTGCCGCTACAGGGTAAACGATGCCAGCACCCGCTTCAGATAAGTCCGAAAAATGGGCATTCACTGAATCTCCTCCGCTAAGAAGAATTTTCACAGGCAGGTCCACATTGACCCTTGAATGCTTTCTGTTATTCATATCAAATCCATATAAAATACAAGCTATTGGTAGGCAAATTAATGAAACTATTCAGAAAACTACTAATCAAACTAGATAACCCTCATTAGGATAGCTGAATGAAAAGTAAAATACTCGCACTTAACTTTCTTGTACTGATTATTATCGCCTCTACGAATGCCTTCAGTAAGGATTTCTCTATCAACCAGAAGAGTGGCACCGCCACCATGGCTGTACTGGAACTTTATACTTCGGAGGGCTGCAGCAGTTGCCCGGCTGCCGAGCGTTATCTGAAAGAAATCATTGATCAATACGCCGACAAAAAACAATTTATCCCGCTGGCGTTCCATGTGGACTACTGGGACTACATTGGCTGGGAAGACCCTTTTTCAGACCCCAAGCATGGTTTACGACAACGTGATGCCGCTCAACGGAACCAGCTCAACAGCCTGTATACACCGCAATTCATCCTCTATGGAAAAGATTTTCCCGCTTTCAAGAATATCCCGGAAGCCATTGGCATTATCAATGACATCAAACCCAGGGCATCCATACAGGTCGAAACGACACTCGGCAAAACTAACCAGCTGGACACCTCCATCACCATTAATGCAGAAGATGAGCGCGTAAAACATTTTGCCAATATTTATATCGCCATTTCTGAAAACAATCTGTCATCTAATATCACGGATGGCGAGAATGAGGGACTACAACTACATCATAACCATGTGGTAAGACATTTTATCGGGCCATTCACACTACAGGGGCAGGATAAATTAAACATCAAGCAGAAGATTAATCTCGACAAGCAATGGAAACTGGCCGACCTCAATCTGATTGTTTATGCGCAGGACAGTGTTGACGGCACCACCCATCAAGCAATACAGGTTCCGCTTAAAAGTTTGAACGCTGATAAATGATATAATCAGCTGACAAATTCATGCGTGATGACGCTATCTTTCCGCAGGTTTTGTAAATTCAATGGCTATTTGTTGCTGAAGTCGCTCTGCCAGCTCCTTGCGCTTGATATCATGCGGGATGAAGGCTTCACAAAAATCAAGATATACATCGGTCCGAGTTGATCCAAGTAATCCTTAACAGATGTGAAACAATGTGGTCATGATCAATATACGGAGCAAGGATATCCCGCTCACCTTTGCGGCTATAACGTATCGCCACCGCTTGCACAGTGACTTCAGCATCAATACCAGCCTGTAACAGCGCAGAAAAAAACCGATGCACTTGCTCGCCATTATGGGTTTTACCTTCCGGGAAAACAGCCACCGTTGATTGTTGTTGCAGCGCCTCAACGATCTCCGCATTCAAGCGACCAACGGCTGCGGCAGAGCCACGTTGCAAAAAGAAAGTACCACTCCACTTGGGTAACAAACCGATGACAGGCCAAGATAAAACATCGTCCTTGGATACAAATCGACAGGCCATCACCGCATCCAGCGCGATGATATCCAGCCAGGATATATGGTTAGCTACCAGCAAACCTGGGTGAGCCTGACCTCGCACATGGATTTTCAGGCCGATCAGAAAAGCGAATATGCTCATCCATAGACTAATAACGCGCTGACCCGACTGACGCATATACCATTGCTTGCCTGCCAGAACGTGTAACAAAAAAATAAGCAGAAATCCAAGCAGGATATACGCTACCACCAATGGTAACCTGATCAGTATCAATAACCATTTCATCGATAAAACTCCCGGAAGCTATAATAGCTATCGGCCAGATACCCGGGATAATTAATATTGGCATTACACATAAGCTTGCATATAAAATAGAATTACTGAATAAACATTCATAACAGATTTACAGGTGCGTTAGAACACTATGGCTCAATATATTTTTACCATGAATGGTGTGGGCAAAGTAGTCCCGCCCAACCGCATTATCCTGGAAGATATTTCCCTGTCTTTTTTTCCGGGTGCAAAAATTGGTGTGTTAGGCCTGAACGGCTCCGGTAAATCCAGTCTGTTGCGCATCATGGCAGGTCTGGATCAGGAATACCTGGGTGAGGCCAGGCCACAACCCGGTATCAAGATTGGCTATTTACCACAGGAGCCGCAGCTGGATCCCGATAAGGATGTGCGTGGCAATGTTGAAGAAGCGCTGGCCGACATCAGTGATGCTCAGGCACGACTGGACGAGGTTTATGCCGCTTATGCCGAACCAGACGCAGATTTTGATGCATTAGCGAGCGAGCAGGCACGCCTGGAAAATATCCTGCAAGCAGGCGATGGACATAATATGGAACGCACCCTGGAAGTCGCCGCCGATGCCCTGCGCCTGCCGCCCTGGGATGCCGATGTCAGCACACTCTCGGGCGGAGAAAAACGCCGAGTAGCACTATGCCGTTTATTACTTTCCAAACCAGACATGCTCCTGCTGGATGAGCCCACCAACCATCTGGATGCTGAATCTGTTGCCTGGCTGGAACATTTCCTCAAGGAATTCATCGGCACCGTGGTTGCCATTACCCATGATCGTTATTTTCTCGATAATGTCGCCGGCTGGATTCTTGAACTCGACCGCGGACGCGGCATACCCTGGGAAGGCAATTATTCCTCCTGGCTGGAACAAAAAGAGAATCGCCTGGAAAATGAACAAAAACAGGAAACCGCACATATCAAAACCATGAAAGCGGAATTGGAATGGGTACGTAGCGGCGCCAAGGGTCGCCATGCCAAAAGCAAGGCACGTTTACAGCGCTATGATGAATTATCGTCGCAAAGTTTTCAAAAACGCAATGAAACACAGGAATTATATATACCCCCCGGTCCAAGACTGGGCGATCTGGTCATTGAAGCCCAGCATGTCAGCAAGGGCTTCGGTGATCGCCTACTGTTTGAAGACATGAATTTCAATCTGCCTCCCGGTGGCATTGTCGGTATCATCGGGCCGAATGGGGCCGGTAAATCCACCTTGTTTAAAATGCTCAGCGGACAGGAACAACCCGACAGTGGTGAAATACGCATTGGTGACACCGTCAAGATGTCCTATGTCGACCAAAGCCGTGATGCACTCAATGGCGATAACACGGTATGGCAGGAAATCTCCAATGGACAGGATAACATCACCATTGGCGGTTATGAAATTAACTCCCGCGCCTATGCCGGTCGTTTCAACTTCAAAGGCACAGACCAGCAAAAATTTATCAAGAATCTTTCCGGTGGTGAACGTAACCGCGTTCATCTTGCCAAACTATTGCAAAGCGGTGGCAATGTCCTGTTACTGGACGAACCCACCAATGACCTGGATATCGAAACACTGCGAGCATTGGAAGAAGCCATACTCACCTTCCCCGGCTGCGTCATAGTGATCTCACATGACCGCTGGTTTCTGGATAGAATAGCCACGCATATGCTGGCCTTTGAGGGAGACAGCCAGGTCACCTGGTTTGAAGGTAACTATGCCGACTACGAAGCCGATTACAAACGTCGGCTGGGCGACAGTGCTGATCAACCGAAACGCATTAAATATAAACGTATTGACGCATGAATATTGATAGCTGGAGACATTCAGGTAAATCTTATGTAGGTCCGCTTACAATCATTAGCTGACCTTCAGCTTTCGCAATGTGAGCCTGCTGCCACCCTATAGCAGCCATTCGATAAAGCTATGTCGAGATTCTTCTGCGTATCGAAGCAGACATTCAGGGATTAACGCACGCATGAGGCGCCCAGTGAACCGAGCCCGGTGCGGTTCACTGAGTCGCTTCTCCATAGCCGGTGCCTGCATCGACAGGAATCAGAATTTCGTTCCGCCTCAAGAACCACGGCATAAAAGGAGGGTTGTATCGAGCCCATATCGGCTTGCCCACAATGCTAAGGCCCATTCTCTCAATCCATGACTCCAGTTCCACCTTGTATCGTAGGTAGCCCTTCTCGCTCCAGAAACCGGAGTAGCGTACTGCGGCCATCAGTCGAGCTGGAACCTGGCGCAATGTGACCTTTGGGTCATCTGGTTCCGGAATGTTTTCCATAGTATACGAGGCTGGCATCATGAAGCTTACAGCCCACTTTTCCTGAACACGCTGCTGTCCTACGGGTGCCGTCATCTTAATCTTCTCTCCCATCGGCTGTTGGGAAACGGGTGTAGTCATAGCCACTTTGGCGCGCGACCGGTTGTCGCCGGAGATATACCGAAAGAGCCTGTTGAATGCGTTGCTTCCGGCCTCCTCGAGATCTCCTTCCACAACGGTTTCGGCGAGGATATGCGGTGCATAATCGCGGATCTCAAACTTGTTTTCTTGTTTTACAACGGTGTATGCCGCCTCTTCGATCGCCATGGCATCCATCCCTCCACTGAGTATAATCGTGGCTGCAAATACAGTTCGAATTGAGCGTTTCATAATCGCCTCTTTGATAATTTATATATTCGCCCAACGCCTCAATAACCAGCGCTAGTTACGAGCGTCCGGCGCCGTATGCGCATAGTTAATTGACTTGTTAGGTGCGCCTGCCAACATAATATTTTTCATTTCCAACCTTGAATCCAGTTGTCCTTGTTTTTTAGCTCCTTCCATTCTATTGGCTTTGAGCGATTGGATATAACGGCCTCGATTAAGCAATGAACAACGTCACCGCCTTCATCGAATTCTAGTTCTGTTACAAGAAAATGCTTCTCTTTCTTAGTTGGATTAACGGCAGTCCATTTGCTATGGAGCAATTTCTTAGGATTAATCTTATTCACCGACACTCCCTAACTATCACCTAACGTTTGAGATAAGTGCCGGAGCGTTTTTTGCGAAGTCCAAGCCAGCTCCTTTTGCTGGCGAACTTGATTGACTTGTTATACATTTCTGCCTCTATGACTCAGCTTAATAAACCAATAACAACCTCCTAAGGCGATGATGATAATGCCTAAGCCTATTATTGCTAAGGGATCATATTTTTCTAGATCTAGTAAAATCACCTTCCGAGCAACAGCTATAACCGCCACCAATAAAACAACTTCTGCATGTATGACATTATCTTTGAAATACATTTCTATTGTCTCTACAAGCTCGAATCCAATGAGAATAATGAAAAAGAAACCAAAGATTCTAAAGATTTCATCTATTTCAAGAAAAAGCACATCATCTGTCGGATCAAATAAATCTAAATAAAGAATTATACCGAGCTCTACTATCGCGACAGCAACAATTATTGTCATCAAAATAAGAACGATAAACGACATCCACTTTTTTGCTATACGAATTGAAGTAACAGCTTTATCGATACTTTTACTCACTAAATATATGCTCCTATTTCTGTATAACGTTTTAATAACCGGCGATTATTTCAGTGGGCGGTTTTGGACCACTGAAATAATTGTCCGAGTTTATTAGCTTGTTAGAACGTATCGTATGTATTTTTACTTCCATTTTAATGGCATTTCCTCACCAGCAACTAACATGGTTGATGGAATACTCCAGCCAATATGCTCAACAAGTGCTTCAGTAAAAATCTTTGGCCCAATATGATCATAAAAGTCAGCTAATTCAAGAATGTTGAAGTAATTAGATTTTTTCAGTCCAATTTGAATAGCGCCAGTTGATTTAACTGGAAATGCGCGACCCTCCGACATAGACGAAAAGGATGAATGTCCGCCATAAATGCAGATCTCACTATAATTATTAAGTTTTATATGTTTTTTAAACTTAAATAATATAGTTGATATAATTCGTATTACTTCATCTTCTTTTCTATTTATGATTATTTTCTTCTTTCCGAATAAGAAATTAACTCCTAAAAGTAACATTAAAAATAATATTACTTGCCATACGGTTAATTGGTTATTCGCCTTTAGTAAAATTATCGTCAAAGTACCGCCAATTATAGTAAGCATTAAGCCCACCATTGACCACAAGCCTATTTTTGAAGTAAATATCAATTCATCCGATATTAATTCAATTTTCCTTGTAGATGTTTTGTAAATATCCATCATTTTCGAGTAAATGTATTAATAGTTC
>CAWECS010000007.1:0-187323 GCA_963807455.1 uncultured Gammaproteobacteria bacterium
CCCAGTGACTTAAGACGCTGGATGCCTGCCTCCGCAGGCATGACAAGTATATTCTGGACAGCAACGTACCTCCGCAGGCATGTCGAGCAGTACGGCTCTATTCATGTCTCAACGACATTCGAACTTACATTTATATATTCTCTAAAACACCGTCGTTCCGGCATGTTTTTAGCCGGAACCCAGTGACTTAAGACGCTGGATGCCTGCCTCCGCAGGCATGACGTGTATATTCTGGACAGCAACGTACCTCCGCAGGCATGTCGAGCAGTACGGCTCTATTCATGTCTCAACGACATTCGAACTTACATTTATATATTCTCTAAAACACCGTCGTTCCGGCATGTTTTTAGCCATAACCCTGTGACTTAAGACACTGGATTCCCGCGTTACTTCAGGCGTCCTGCCCTTCGCCATTACTCCACACCTCCAGGGGTTCCGCCTTTGTGCAATATGCGGGCTAGCCCGACGCTGCTCATCCATTATTCAGCAGCCTGGCGCGAGTAAAGGTAAAAGCGGCCCCGAACAGGAATATGGCCGCCGCGTAGTACACCCAGAGCATCAGCACGAGGATGCTGCCGGCGGCATCGTAGAGGTTGGCCGCCTCGCTGTTGCCGATCAGAAACGAGATCAGGTATTTGCCCATTTCATACAGCAGCGCAGTCAGCAGCGCACCGAACCAGGTTTCACGCCATTTCAGCCTGATGTCGGGCAGATAGCGGAAGTAGAACGCAAACAGGACGGTGGTGATGCCTAATTGCAAAACAAAGGCATCAATGGCCAGAACATAGCTTGTCAGTCCGCCAAGCCACTGCGCCAGGTATGTGTCTATGTGGGTAATCAGTGCATCCAGCACCAGAAAGACCACCAGCAAGAAGGAGATGCCGACCAGTAGAGCAAATGCTATGCCCCGAATCCGAACCAGCAACCAAATGCCCAAACCCACCGAATCAGTGGTTTTCGCCTGAGCGAGTCGGTTCAGCGATGTTCGCATTGCGTCAAACACGGTGGTGGCGAAAAAAAACAATACTAGCAATCCCGCAGTGGTGGCCCACCAGTTGGTTTCCTGGATGTTGAGTTTCTCGAGGGTGGCCATGACCTGTTGTGCGCCGACCTCTCCCACCATGGCACCGAACTCTGCAAAGACCGCCTTATGCACTGCGACCTCGCCATAAAACCCTGCCGCGGTCCAGAGAATAATCAGCAACATCGACGGCAGGGAAAATATCATGTAGTAGGAAAGCGCCGCCGCGTGCGTCGTCATTTCTTCATTAAAAAATGTGCTAATGGATTCTTTCAAGACCTCCCGGTAGAAAATCATCATTTTGTTCATAATGCGTAGCCAGGCCAATGCCGCTGACGATACGTATCTTTGTGATCAAACTATTTTTTTGATCCCAAACCACGGGTAACGGCGCCGAGTAGCGGGCCAATCATGCCGGGCAACAAGGTATCGAGCGGATTGCGAATAAATCTGCGAATTTCATCAATCATCACAACGACTTCCGCTTCGGCCAGGGCGATTTCCTCTTCGATATCGCTCAGGGCCATGTCGCGTACCTCTTTGACCATCTCGATCTCAGCGCCTGGTTTCAACGATCCGGCATAAGCAACCAGTACCATAGCCAGCACAATATCGATACCACCGACAGCTAATGCCGCCAGCGACTGGCCCCAGTAAGGCACCAACGCGAAAAACACCGCAAGACTGATCATAACCAGGCCGAAGACGGCCACGAGCCCGGCCAGTGCGGGTATAAGTAGAATAAACACCTTGTTACCCGACTATCAACCGTTTTTCACAAACGGCGATAGTCATTCACTCAGCCCGAATGACGAATTCCTTCTGAATTCCACCCGCCTCTCACTAAAAGCCGCGCTCGCCAATCCAGGATGCACGCTTTTCCAGGCTCATTCCAGCCAGCTGGCCAAACGGCATCCTGCCGCGCCGGTCAGGTTCGCAGCCATAGGTGTGTTGATTGACCCGCTTGCGTATCTCAGCTGAACAAGTCGCCCTGCGGTGGTGCCCTGCTCTCGGGCAAACCGCCAGTCTCTAGATACAGCCCTTTACCGCGCAGGTGCGTCAGTATCTTCTTAATCATCAGCGGGTCTTCGATGCAAGCGATGACTTTCATGCTGCCACCGCAGACACTGCAAGTTTCGATGTCGATATTGAACACGCGCTTCAAGCGTTGTGCCCAGCTCATCGGTACGTGGCTTGCGACCGGCTGGGCCGCTTCTGGCCCAGATGCTTTGGCCTTATTACCCCGGCCGCGCCGGGCCGGCGTCACCCGCGCTCGGTGTTGACTGTTGGGCGCGAACACGCCGTGATAGCGCGTCAAATTCACCCGTGGTTTGGGCACCAGCGCCGCCAGCCGGGAAATGAAGTCCAGGGGCTCGAAAATGACATGGGTGGTGCCATCCGTATAAGGCGTCTTTAGCTGATAGCGCACTTTGCCTTGTGCGGTCAGTGACAGGCTTTGTTCCGAAACTGCGGGTCTTGCGATGTATCTGCATAGGCGCTCTAGCTTGCGCCGTTGATCAGCCCGGGCGGCAACACCGGCGTGTAAGTTGAATCCAGCGACCTGCCCCACGGCAGCGCTGTGCGTCTCATCGATATCGATCGGCGGCAGGGTTTGCAAGCTAAATACCTTGCGCCCTGCTTGCGGTCCTAGCGCAATGCGATAGGTAATCGAATGGCTCTGCAGCACGCTGAGTGGATCGTCATCCGCGCCGTCCAGGGCCAGATAGTCGTTCTCGGCATCGCGTTCCAACCAGCCTTGCCGTTCCAGGTAACGGCCGATTCGGTGCGCTATGGTATGCACCAGTTGCGTCAGTTCGCTACTGGAGGGTTCATTGACCCGATGGAAACGCGCGGATGCACCGTTGGTGCCAGCGATGTAAACACCATCCAGGAACAGCATGTGAAAATGAATATTCAGGTTCAGGGCACTGCCGATAGCGCTGGAACAGCGTGACCGCACCGGTGTGTGCGGTCTTCCGGGTGTAACCGGCTTTATGAATCAGGTGCGTTGCAATGGCATGATAAACGATGCCAAGCACCCCGCTCATGACCGCCGGCTGGGCGGCGAACAGAAAGCGCAATGGATACGGGAAGCTCAATACCCACTGGCGTAGGACACCGGTCGGGACGGATTACGACACACTACTCAGCCGCAGAGTTATCACGGTTGATCGAAGCGGCGAACGCAGTGTGTGAGCAGGACAGTAAGAAACCCGAATTGGTGGTTTTGCGTCGCCTCAGCAGCTCATAGGGTCACGCAAAACTCACGCAAGGAAAGATTACAAAGGATTTTAGTTACGGTAAGTCACTGATTTAATGGTGGCCGGGAACAGATTTTCGCGTTAGCCCCGAAGGGGTGAGGCTCAGGGATGAGCCGAGCACTAAGTTTGCCCGGAGCAAACTTGAACGCGTGTTATTTACGCGGCCCGAAGGGCGAGCCACAGGGATGTGGCGAGTAATTTAACTGCCCGGCAGTTCAATTGCATCAGGTTTGATGCACTTAACTTAACAACACTGTTAAACAACGGGAAAGTGGTGGCCGGGGGCAGAATTGAACTGCCGACACGCGGATTTTCAGAACGGCAGTGAATATTCCACCCCTGATTTTTCAATAACTTACCGGAACGCCCGTTGCCCATTTTGCCTGACAATGCAGGACTACTCATAACTGATTCACGCAAAATTCACGCAAAAACTTTCTCCTTTTTTCCAGCGCTCCGGCACCCAAAACCGCCGCGTGCCGTATCAGTAGAATTAGCGCCCTGTCACCCGACTATCAACCGTTGTTAGACAGTCGGCGATAGCCTGTCACTCAGCCCGAACAACGAATTCCTTCCCAATTCCACCCAACCGCCGATATGGTCATCGTGCGGTACGCGTCTTTTCCCACGGCTAAGAACGCGCAGATTGACCCAATGTCGTTGCCTGCCTATCTAGCCGTGGCCACCTGTTTGATGAAAAAGCGACGGGCACATAAACATGTGTGAACAAGGCGCTTCACTTGACGTCAATTCCGCTGTGCTCCATTGCCACCGATGAGCTTGGTCGTTATGGGTTAATTCGCTTCATCCAATAGCCAGGCTTTCTGGAATGGTGAGCAAGCGCTACAACGGTGATCGTCTGATTGAATTGAACAGCTATTAGCGAGAAGGGAAATCTATTAAGGATGAGCTTCTTACCGCCGAGGCTGGCGGCCCTTCCCAATATTGGCGTGAGTGGTGGGTTTGGCTCCCTCAACAATTGAACCGCGTGTTCAAACGCATCTATAAGGCGCATGCCCAATCCCGCTTGTTCTTTTTCATACCATATAGCTGCTTCTTCAAGCTCTATGGCCGCCTCCCTGCTGACCTTAACTTCCATATTCAAGATCCTAATCTGGCTCGTGCCCTGTTTAAGACGTCATCTACATCCAGCAGCTCGGCGGTGCCGGCCTCTATTTCATTGATTCTTCGACATATCTCTATATCCCAAGCCTCGGCAACTCCACTCTCAGCAGGCCCATCCAGGCTTGCAACCAGAGTTCTCGCTAATTTTGCACGCTCGCTCTCTGAAAGCGCCATGGCAGCATTTGTGAGTGCTTCCAATTCCGGTATGCTCATCATACGCTCCGATCTGAATACAACAGATATAAGGATGCCCCAAAGTAAAATCTATAACAACTGGGTATAGGTAGAATAAACGCCCTGTCACCCGACTATCAACCGTTGTTAGACAGTCGGCGATAGCCTGTCACTCAGCCCGAACGACGAATTCCTTCCCAATTCCACCCAACCGGCCAGACGGCACCCCGCCTCTTCTGTCAGGGTCGCAGCCATAGGTGCGTTGATTGACCAGCTTCCGTATCTCAGTTGAACAAGTCATCCTGCGAAGGTGCCCTGCTCTGTGGCAAAGCGGCGGCCTCAAGATACAGCCCTTGAACGCGCAGGTGCGCCAGGGTATGCGGCAGTTGTGATCCGTCCCTGGATATGGCGTATAGAGTGGCGAGGAATTAACCATCCAGAGGGCTTTTGACGCCACGCCCGCCGCGATTGAGCACATGGGTATAGATCATCGTGGTTGATACATCCGCATGCCCCAGCAGTTCCTGCACGGTACGGATATCGTATCCCGTTTCCAGCAGGTGCGTGGCAAAAGAATGGCGCAATGCATGGCAGTTGACCTTTTTCGGCAGACTGCTCCGATCGGCCGACTTCTTGATCGATTTCTGCAGGTTGTTTTCATGAATATGATGGCGCATGACCTTGCCGGTGCGCGGATCTGCCGATAGCCGCACCGACGGAAACAGGTACTGCCAGCGCAATTCCTTCGCCGCCTTCGGGTATTTTCGTGCAAGCGCATGCGGTAGATGCACCTCGCCGAATCCGGCCTGCAGGTCTTCTTCGTGAAGTGTGCGCACTTTGTCCAGTTGCTGCTGCATCGGTACAACCAGCTTTTCCGGCAACGGCACGACGCGGTCCTTGTTGCCCTTGCCGTTGCGTACGACGATCTGCCGGTATTCAAAATCGACATCACACACCCGAAGCCGCACGCATTCGATCAGACGCAGACCTGCGCCGTACAACAGACTGGCCATCATATGGTGGAGCCCGTTATCGATACCGGAAAGCAATTGATTGATCTCGCTTCTTGAAAGTACGACAGGTAAACGACGCGGCTTTTTAGCCCGGGCAAAGTCTATGTGATCATCGAGCGGAATATTCAATATATGACGGAACATAAACACCAATGCATTCAATGCTAATTTCTGAGTGTTTATCGAGACATTACGTTTGACCGCCAGGTACTCCAGATAAGGGGCGATTTTTTCTGGCTGTATTTCATCCCTGGTTTGGAAGCCGCTGAACAGCAGAAAACGCGCTATCCATGAAATATAGGTTTGCTCAGTACGGATCGAGTAGCCACGAATTCGTATTTCGGCGAGCACACGTTCGTACAATTCAGGGAATAGTTGATTGAACTGATGAACAACGCCTGTCCTGGTTTTATCTGATGGCCGCTTGTCCGGGCCAGTCGTCACGTCCGGAATCCTCGCGAGCGTACCATGCTCGGGGCCGAGCTCACGACCGTCATGCTTCCATGTGTGCCAGTTGATACCCCTCAGCCCATTTCGGCTTGATTATTTCCGTGTACAGAATGCGAAGTGCATCGGCAACCTGGCGAAACCGCCAATCAGGAAATTCGGGTTTTCTGCCTATCTCTTCCAGGTAACGGGTGATATCGTCCGGCCCTGTTTCGGCTAGTCGACGACCGGGGTGCGCTTTGATGTATGTCTCGATGTGCTTGACATACCATCGCTGAGTATGCTCGGGAATGTTGCAAGTTGTTGTTTTTGATATATAGTTATCCCAGAACCGGGTAATTGAATCATCCATGCGTATTGTCCTTGTGGTATTTGAAATAGCAATCCTGCTGCAACGACTATTATATTACTGGATCAATTATCTTCAAACGAAATACAGCATTCTGTATTACTCGGTAATCGTGGCACCACTCGACAGGGATAATGATTTTGAAAACAGATGAATGCGGATATTTCAAGACCGATTCTTAAAGATTATGCAGAATTCTGTAATTTCCGTTATTCCAACTTTCTGTATAGTTAACTGTTAGAGCCATATGAAGGAAAGTACAAAATTCAGGTTAAAGTATCTGGCGCTATTTTCAGTACTCATATTTACTGGTTATCTGTCATTTGTTCTTTTTGATAACCCAGGTGTTTATATTGCTGCAGGTATTTTTATATTATTTATTGGACAGTTAATAATATTAGGTACATCTTCAGAAGCGCAGTGCCCAACATGTAAAGCATATATATTTAATATGGAGAATAATCAGGATAAATATACTATGGGTTATCAGTCAGCTATATTAAACTTACTAACTGGGCGCTGCGGTTCATGCAAGTCAAAGCTCTAACAAGTCGCTCGTGTGTGACGCTCCGCGCTGACGCGCTTCGCGCCCCACAGCTCAACCGTTAGAAACATGAAAAACACTAAATTCATATTTGTACTGTTAGTTATAATCGTGCTTTTGTCTTTATCTAGCGCAACCACTGCTTTCTATTACACATATAAATTTAATGAATTATCGGAAACACCCAGTAACGTTGATATACAAGAGCTAATAACCTCAAAAGATGATGTAGAGTCATTACAAAAGCTTTCACTATTTTTACATAGTGAAGTTGTCCGTGGTGATGAGGATTACACTAAATTATTAGAAAACATAGGTGGAGTGTTACTTGGCATCTCAGCTTTATGTCTAATCGCTCTAATAAGCTTCTACCGAGATTCAGTTTCTAACAAATCACTAAACTTGACCGGCGCAAAAGACGCGCCGCCAAGTTAGCTCAACCGTTAGAAGGTAATAAATTGAAAAGGAAAGCAGCCATAATTATTTTTGCATGCACATTCGGTGTTATCTGCGCAGCATTATCTTCTTATTATACTGCTAATAATTTAAAAAATGCTCACGCCATATCTCTAGCCAATTCCAATCTATATGATTTAGGTTATGTCGTAGATGCGCTCAATGAATTGAACCAATCGGGATCCAGCAGTCTAGTTATTCTAGATAAATTAGAGACTATTCTAGTTTCTTCGCTTGTGTCACTAAGAGCAATAAACCCACATTTATCAACTCTTGAAGGTACTCCAAAAAACACGCTTTGTCGTATTATTGAATATAATAAAAAAAATGGAATAGCCAATAATGGTATAGGCAAGTATCAAGATAAAGAGTTACCCAAAATAGCTATTACGTATTTAAGTGAAATCAAGCCAAAGCTAAGAGAACTAACGGTAAAATCAGCTATCCCTTTATTCGAGTGCAATAAACTATTCGGTATAAAAAAGAAGTACAAAATACGACCATACAAGCGCATCAAATCGTTCGCTATCGCTCACTCGGACCGCCATAAAGCGGCGGCCGTTTATGCTAAACGTTATGTTGAAAAATGAATGACTGAATATGGGCTTATCAGAGTGGACAATAATTCATGCTTTATCTGCTTTATTTTGGCTATGGATACTTAATTGGGGCGGAGCAAAAAGTCTTGAAGGTTGGGGTGCATTCTTCCTCATTGGTTGGCTTTCTGCAAGATTAGAGGCAGAGCAACTTAGGTTTTATGCACTTATAATACTTATAGCACAAGTTATTTGGTATATTCTAGGTGTATTCAATCCTGAATGGAGAGGCTTCCCTTGATAATTCCACATAGTAACTGTTATATGTAATTTAATGTTGATAATTTAATATTCATTTATATAGTTAAAGTATGAAAAAAGTAGTGGTGTTCGGAAAGCCTGGAGGTGGGAAATCAACGCTAAGTAGAAAGCTATCAGCGGCTACTGATATCAAGCTATGCGCGTTGGACTTAATCGAGTACAAACAAAATGGTGAGCGGGTTTCAGCAGAAGAGTACTCAAAGGTTCACGCTGAATTGATTGATACTGACAATTGGATAATTGAGGGACTTGGAACCTTAAAGTCATTTTGGTCACGTGTCGATGCAGCTGATACTCTCATATATGTTGACCTGCCGTATAGTGTTCACTATTGGTGGGTTACAAAAAGGTTGCTAAAGAGTTTCTTTGTAAAACCTGAAGGTTGGCCAGAAGGTAGTTCTGTTTTGAAAGGCACGTTGGCAAGCTGGAAGTATTTGCGGTTATCGCCTAAGTTTTGGACGCCTGAATTATTTAAGGAGATTCAATCGCGTAGTAAAGGCAAAGAAATATATCGGGTAACATCTGTTAAAGAGCTAAATGATTTTGTTAATAAATATGGTGATCACGTTGTTAACATATAACAAAGTGTTACACGCGGACCAAAATAAGCTGTCACCATTTTTGTTCCAAAAATGCCGCCATCTTATTTTGGCCGGTGAACACGGCGTTATGTGTAAAAAGATATTAAAAAACATTTTAGTCATACTGCTACTTATAATGCCAATGATGGCATTAGCATCAAAGGCTGATTATGTTTTAGTTAAAAAATCATTATCTAAGTTATATCTACTAAAGAAAGGAAAAGTACTAAAAGAATATATTGTTTCTTTTGGGGGAGACCCAAAAGGGCATAAAGAAAAAGAAGGTGATCAAAAGACACCCGAAGGAAAATATATACTAGATTATAAAAAGCATGACAGCTCTTTTTATAAAGCGATACATGTTTCATACCCTAACGAAAACGACAAAAAAATGGCAAAATCATTAGGCGTTTCTCCTGGTGGGCAAATAATGATACACGGTCAAAAGAATGGATTTGGTTGGCTTTCCTATTTCACACAAAAATTCAACTGGACAGATGGTTGCATAGCAGTAGAAAATGATGAAATGGATGAAATATGGAATTTAGTCGATGCAGGAACTCCAATTGAAATACAACCATAAAGCACATAACAAGCCGCTCAAGTCGTTCGCTACGTTCAATGGGACCTCCGCTGCTACGCAGCTCCGGCCCCTTAGCTAGTCGTTAGAATTATAATAATAAAAAAAGAGCATTAAAGAATGGACTCTAAACGAATTATATACATTTTTGCTGGCTGGTTCTTGTTGGGCCTTGTATTTGGCTGGGGATTGATCAATATACTTAACCCAATGGCAGGGCTTGGGTTGATTGTTATAATAGTTAGTTGTGTATTTATATTTATCGCACCGGTTATTCATATACTAGTTGAAAGAAAATCAATTAAAAAACAAAACTATAGCGTCTTAAATACTATAGTATTTGTTTTAATGATAATATTAATTACAACAGTAATTCTTGGTTTCACAGGAATGTTTAATTTCACATGAATAACAATTCTAACAAAGGCATCAAGTCGTTCGCTGCGCTCTCTAGGTCGCTCCTAACGTCGCGCCTGTCAGCTAAACGTTATGCCTAAAAATAAGACATGAAGCTGACGGAGAAAATTCTTAACAAATATAGGCCTGGCTGGAAGGAAAGATCCAAGCGACGTGAATCATTATGGCATATACCGAGGATTATATTATCATTCATAGTTATGGGCTTTGCTTGGCATGCTCTTTTCCTACTTATGTGGCATGTTCACTTAATTGTACACCCGGAGCATATAGGTCACATCAGTGAGTTCTGGTCTCAAGGTATAACTCTAAAAGCATTCATTTCTAGCTTTTTATTGGTAATTCCGCTATTTTTACCAGCAATGGGTTTGTCATTTATAATCGTTAATATTTTATTTTGGTTCATTCCTCCAGCGCGTGTAGTGTTTAAAAGAGAGGCTGCAGGAGATGAAGAAATGACTTTCATTGGCGCTACATCTAGCCTATTAAGAGTATTTACAAGATATCTATTTCCTATAGGCATAGGCTTGTCATTTTTAGGTGCACTAACGTTATCAAATTTAAAATGAAACATTTCAAAACAAGTCAATCAACAAGGACAATTCATTCAATGGGCAAGATACGCCCACTGAGTAAATTTCCTGTCATTTAAACGTTATATGTATAATGATAAAAAGTATAATACTAATTTGTTCAATTGGAATAATCTCGTTTATCTATACGGACATTGAGAATGGAAATTTATTCTCTAGTATATTTCTTCCTATAATATTTGTTTTATCATTAATAGCATTAGCAATTTGGTTTGTAGCGTTATTCCACAGAAATGGTATAAGCCAAACAAGTTCAAGCAGCGGAGATTCTGGTGGAGGTTTTAGTGATTTCGATGGTGGTGGGGGTGATAGTTAGTATGGGAATACCAACATATAATACATGATAACGAGACCCATGGGTCGCGGTTATCATACTGTTAGAGTGCATAATTAAGGAGAATGAACATGTCTGATGAATGGGAAAAAATACAGAAGGCATTAGAAGACCCTAAATATAAATGGAGAACAATAAACGGTGTTTCGACTGCAACCGGATTAGATCCTGTCACTGTAGTTAGTAGCATAAGTAATCATCCGCATATCGTAATTCAATCAACCATTCCATCAACTAATGGTGAAGAGCTTTTTACTACACGCGAGCACTACCGAGAAAAAAGCAGTCTTTTTGAAGTTGTTGTAAGTTCTATTAAAAATAAAGTGGAGTAAAATATGGAAACTCCTTTAATACTAGCTATTGTAGGCGGCTTTATAGTTAATATTCTTCAATTATTAGAGTATGCAAAGTTGCCAAAATTGAAACGCCCAGATTTTAAAGACTTTTTATTTTGGTTACCATATATAGTTTGGCCATTTTTAGGCTACATTCTTGCGTTTGCATATACAGCGTCCGGAATCACGCTTTCACCATTATTAGGTTTAAATGTAGGGCTATCTGCTCCCTTAATATTCAGAGCAATGCTTGAGGCAAATCCAATGCAACCATCAAGCATTGATCCTGGGGAGGGTGCGTAATGTACTCTAACAAAACGCTCGTGTGGGACGCTTCAGCGCTGAGCGGTTCGCGCCCCACAGCTTAATCGTTATATCAAAATAGGTTAAGAGCATAAATGCGCACTATTGAGAATAAAGAGGTAGCTGAAGTATTTACTAAATACCCAGAATCAATTCGAAAAAAATTAATGCAGCTGCGTCAATTAGTACTAGATACAGCGTCTGAAACTGAAGGTATAAAGGAAGTAGAAGAAACATTGAAATGGGGTGAACCAAGTTACCTGGTAAAGGGTGGCAGCACGATAAGAATGGATTGGAAAGAATCAAAACCAAATGAATATGCCTTATACTTCAATTGCAAAACAAAATTAGCAGATACATTTAAAGAGCTATATAGTAACAAGTTAAATATTGAAGGGAATAGGGCTATTATATTTAACGAGAAAGATGAAATACCAATTAAAGAAATAAAACACTGTATTTCACTTGCTCTTACTTATCATAGTATTAAGCATTTACCAATGTTGGGTGCATGAAAAAGCACGTAAAATATGTTAACAAGGCCCATATGTCGCGGTTATCATACAGTTATGTGTAAAAATAATTAGCGAATAATCATGTTTCGAACTATACACAAAAAACCTGAAACTACAGTCACTATTTGGGAAGAAGCGCCACATTACCAACAGCACGGATTGTTCAAAATGGCAAGATCTGTGCGACTGGAAATGCCTGCAGCACTGTGCCACATTACATCACGGAGTAACCGAAGAGAAGATATCCATGATGGCGATGATGTAATTTCAAGAATCATAAATAAAAGACCTGATCCTCTAATTTGATATCGATACAAGTGGGTATCAATAACCATTCGTTTCCTTAAACGAAACATGCATGAAAAGAAAATAGCCCCGGATAAGTGTTTGTAATTGTACTATTTATTGATTTGCATCAATTAATAAAAGTAGAAATACCAATTTTATATGCTATTTTAACAAATCAATAAGTAAATGGAGATAAGGAAATGAAACGAATATTATTTTTAGGAATGTTGCTTGTTAGTGTTTTTATAGTACCAATAATCAGTCTTGCTCAAACACCACAGGCACCAACATATGAGAGGATCCCGTATCAATATTCTCAAGGATTTTCCAATTTAGCGCAAAGTCAAGTAGTCACCTTTCCAGAATTTGCAAAAGATTATTTACTGGTTATTGAGAATGTATCATTTTATGCTTATGCAGGTGGTACTGAGCAAAGAATCACTGGATTTAAACTCATTACAAATTATCGAGGCAGTAGTGTTACTCACTTTTTGGAAACCCCTGAGAATCTTATCAATATCGCGAGTGCATCGATAGGTTATCAATTATCCAGATCTTTAAGGCTATATACTACGAAACCATTACAAGCATCTTTTGCATGAAAAAGGCAGCGCCTTTAACTGGTGGTACGATATCAATATCTGGTTATTTACTTTCAGAGAAATCTCCTGGTTTAAGTCCCTAGTTAAGTTCTTCCAAATATTTGAGGTCAGAGTAAAAACTCTATTATCTCTTACACACAGAGATCAATGGGAGTAGCCCAGCCTGATCCTGGGCCCTGCTAGTAATTGGTAAACTTGGTACTACCCGATAGTTTGCACTATATTTATAGAATAGAGGATATAGAAACGGGTTATTATGAAAATTATGACACGGTATAATAAGTATTGCCTTGCTCTGATTACCATGCTGTTGTCCATGCCAGTCGTGGCGCAGGATGAGTATGCAGTTAAGCGCGCAGCCATGCTTAAGTTGATTGAAGAGCATGTAAAGGAAACCAGCCTTTATCTCGATAAACAAGCATTAAATCCTATGGTTATGAAGGCGATGGGTCGTGTTCCTCGTCATGAGTTCGTTCCGGCTTCGCAAAAGCGTTTTGCCTATGAAAACAGGCCATTACCCATCGGCTATGGGCAAACTATCTCTCAACCCTACATGGTTGCTGTGATGACCGACTTGCTGAAGGTTAATTCGAGCAGCAAAGTACTGGAAGTAGGCACGGGATCAGCTTACCAGGCGGCGATATTGTCAGAAATGGTTGACAGTGTTTATACCATTGAGATCATTAAGGCGCTGAGTGAGCAGGCAAGCAAGCGGGTGCATCAATTTGGTTATAACAATATCCATGTGAAGACAGGTGACGGCTATTATGGCTGGGAAGAGCATGCTCCCTTTGATGTCATTATCGTCACTGCTGCGGCCAGTCATGTTCCTCCTCCTTTAATCAAACAGCTCAAACCGGGTGGTCGTATGGTGATACCGGTAGGTAGCCGTTTTATGACTCAGGAGCTGTTACTGATCAATAAACAGCTGGATGGTAAGCTCATTACCCGTCAGATATTGCCTGTGATGTTTGTACCGCTGACGGGTGATCATTAACGGTTTCTACTTACAAGATGCGACATCGCACCCCGTATATATCCATCACACTATTATCAGCAAGCTCTCTTGGATATGAAATCCTGTTGATGAGGCTGTTTTCAATTATCCAATGGCATCATTTTGCCTATATGATAATAGGACTGGCGCTACTGGGTTATGGTGTCAGTGGAACTGTGGTATCCATATTGCAGAAGCCATTATTGTCTCACTACCGCCAGGCTTATATTGCCAGTTTATTGTTGTTTTCCATATTCACCGTAGCTAGTTTTCTTGTTGCGCAAATGATCCCATTCAATGCCGAAGAGATACTATGGGACTGGCATCAGTCAGTTTATCTGATGGTGATATTTTTGATGCTGACAATCCCGTTTTTCTTTGCTGCCAGTGCGATTTGTTTAACATTAATGCAATATAGCACTCAGATTTCCCGTGTATATGCAGTCGATTTGATAGGTGCTGGCATTGGCAGTCTCGGCGTGGTGTATTTGCTATTCCTATTATTGCCACAATCAGCGTTGGTTGCTATCAGTGTGCTCGGCTTGGTCGCCGCAATTATAGCAATATGGGAATTGCATTTTGGTCGGCGTATACGTGCAAGCCTGGTTGTGATGGTTGCTATTGTGGTTACTATTACAGCTGGGCAGTACATCGAATTACATATTTCACCCTATAAAGGTCTGGAGCAGAGCCTGAGAGTGGCAGGTACGCAGATTATCGAACAACGTTCAAGTCCACTCGGCCTTTTAAGCGTTATTGAAAATAATCGGATACCCTTTCGTCATGCCCCGGGATTGAGCCTGAATGCGAGCCAGGAACCACCGGCACAACTGGGCGTGTTTACGGATGCCGATAATTTTACTGTCATCACGCAATCAAATAATAGTAATGAAGAACTGTCCTATCTTGACAAAACATCATCTGCATTACCTTATCATTTGAGTGAGGCTGAACGTGTACTTATTGTTGGAGCAGGGGGTGGTTCCGATATACTTCAGGCCAAATTGCATCAAGTGCCAACGATAGATGCAATAGAACTTAACCCGCAGATGGTGGATCTCGTTAATACAAGGTTCAGAGACTTTTCCAATGCCCTTTATGACCAACAAAATGTGAATATTCATATTGGAGATGCTCGAGATTATTTGCGCGTAAACGATCAAGACTATGATTTGATTCAACTGGCATTGTTGGATACATTTAATGCATCTGCTTCTGGCTTATATGCCCTGAATGAAAACTATTTATATACGGTTGAAGCATTACAGCTTTATCTTGATCGTCTTAGTGTTGATGGTTATCTGGCCATTACACGATGGATAAAAATACCACCACGGGACACATTAAAATTATTTGCAACAGCGATTGATGCACTAAAAATATCAGGAGTACAGTCACCTGAAAAGCGGCTAGTACTTATTCGCAGCTGGCAAACCAGTACTTTGCTGATTAAAAACGGAAATCTATCCGAGCTAGAACTAGCGGCAATAAAAACTTTCTGTCATGAACGTTCTTTTGATATAGCTTATGCCCCTGGGATTTCTGAACAACAGGTAAATCAGTATAATATCTTGAAGCAACCACTTTTTTATATGGGAGCCGTTTCCCTGTTAGGCGATCAACGTCAGCAGTTTCTGGATCAGTATAAATTCAGCCTGGAGCCGGCTACAGATGACCGCCCTTATTACAATCATTTTTTCAAATGGTCTACATTGAATGAGATTATCCAGTTGCGCGGCAAAGGGGGTATGCCGTTGATTGAATGGGGTTATATGATCCTGATTGCTACCCTGATTGTTGCTTTTTTGTTGAGTGTAGTGTTAATACTGCTGCCGCTTTTTTTCTTTCACCGTGATCATGTGGCTCCGGCGAGCAAGCTTAACCGTTTTCATATTGCATTATATTTTTTTCTAATCGGGCTGGCATTTTTATTTATAGAAATTGCATTCATGCAAAAATTTATTTTATTCTTGCATCACCCTATGTATGCAATTTCAGTGACATTAGCAGCATTTCTGGTGTTTGCCGGATTAGGCAGCCATTGGTCGAAGAGGATGGGTCAAAGGTTTTCAGATCGACAAATTGCTGTCATAGCTGTCACTGCCATATCCATATTGAGTTTGTCATACCTGGTGATGCTGGAGTATGTGTTCAGTATTTTTGCTACGGATACAGTCATTTCACGGATGTTGCTTAGTGTCCTGTTGATTGCACCATTGGCCTTCTTTATGGGTATGCCTTTCCCAAGCGCGTTATCAAGTCTGGACAAGTATGATAGCCGTTTTATTCCATGGGTATGGGGTGTGAATGGTTGTGCATCAGTGATCAGTGCAGTGCTTGCAAGTTTGCTCGCTATTCATTTTGGTTTTTCGACAGTGATTATAGTGGCAGTATTATTATATATATGCATACTGTTTCTGTTTCCAGTGAGGAAGATAACTGGCCCAGCCTAACGCTACGCATTGGCAAGATAAAAGACTAAGCGTATTTCGGTAAAGGGTGGCGATCCGCATCACTTTTGTTCAAGTCACTGAAGTGTGAATGTAAAGAATATCATAAGGACTAAAATGAATAATTATACTTAATCAGTGTATATGTACCCTGGATATCTGCTGCCTGATATTCGCCAGGGGCGCGTCATTATTCAGTGAAATGCCATCTGACGATCTATTGATGATGATACCCATATCTACAAGTAATGATTTGTATTCGCCAATCCGATAACTCTTACTAAATCTTTTAAATAAGGGCACGAATAATTTCTGTTGTGTTATTTTATCCAGTTCTTTAGCAATTTCTTCTGCGGTCATCAGGCGCGTTTCGCAACAATCTTTTAGTTGTTTGAGCGCATTATCTAGTGTTCCCTTGCCTTGCTTCCTTAATACCACATCTGCGTTTAGCCAGTATAAAACGCCACTCCAATGGACGCGCATGAATTGTCGGTTTTCCCTTAGATTGTCGCTGACTTCAGTGAGGTTGACTTGATTCCAGCGCTGTTCTTTACTACCGCGTTCGAACCCAGCTGCGATTTTGTCCCACATAACTGCCTCATCAAATAATCCACTACGTACCTGGATGATATTTTGGTAGTAGGTTGCCAAACCTTCTGAAAACCAGATATCACCATAGCCGCGATAGGGCAGTAATAAATGACTCAGTTCATGAAACAGGGTCCAGTCGCTCAGGAGTTTTTCATGGCCCAGGTTTGGATTTATAACAAGAGAAACATTTGTAGGTTGACCACGTTCGATATGCCCCCAAGGCACAGCATTGGCACTACTTGTGCTTCGCTCGATCTTGATGCCAAAATTATTCTTCGGTAACTTGCCGTAAACAGTTTTTAATGCAACGGATACCTTGTGTAGCCATTGGTATGTCACCTTACGTTCAGACTCATTAAACGATGAGGGATAGTGTATGGATATCCGTTGGTCACCATGTACTATTTTGTCATACTGACTTGATGCGTGCAGTAAGAATGGTTGAAATAAAAAGGCGCTCAACAGCAAGGGATGAAAGACACGTGTGGTTTTGCAAGACATGGTATTTGAGCCGCCTGAATATGGTTCGTTCTATTTTGAGACAGGAAGACTGCAGCATTGTTCAATGATAATTTAGCCTGATTTCAAAAACTAATTATTTATTCTACCAGTCATCATTGCGTTCCGGTTCCTTGCATGCATTCTTTGGGTATGGGGGTATTTCGCTATAGTTTGCTACAGCTTGCATGCAGATTGGGCACTGATGTTCTGGTCGCTCGGTCAGCGTTGAGCCGCATACCGAACAAATATGGTAATGTGAATCGCCTCCCTCGATGCGCCCCACCAGCAAGCCAAACCAGCGCTTGGCAGCATTGTAGATTTTTTCAATCAGATCGCGATGTTGCTGTTCGGCCTTCCAGGCATGGGTAATGGAGGTGATCGCATCCTGGTTTTTTTCAGCGTCAATGCGTTTGAGTATCGCCGGGTATTCTCTGTCGATTTCATCTCGCTCTACACTGGATGCATGTCTCAGGTTTGCACGCGTATTGCCCACTGCTTCCTGCTCAGGTATTTTGATCGACTTAACATCGACCTGTAGTTCCGTCAGGAGTTTGGAAAAATTACGCGCATGAACACCTTCAGAAGCAGCAAGGGACTTGAATAAATGTGCAATGTTAGGGTAACCCTCGCCACAGGCACGTTCAGCATAAGCTGCGTAGCTCCGGTGAGCCATCACTTCATCTTGATAACGTTCCTTTAAGGCCTCTATGGTGAGTGCATTAGAGGCGGCCTGTACACCTGGTGTGATCATGAAGAAAATAGAGAAGCTTATAAGCAATAGCTTTATAGCTAAACGTGTTCCTGGTTTTTCTGTAGTATCTAGCATCATATTGTGCAATTACCTGTTTAAAAATGACTTTTTTGATTTACATTCATTTATAGTAACAATGCATGAGTCATGCGCTAGTCATTAATATGATATTTTGTTGTATTTCACTATATATTATAGTCTTAGAGAATGGTTATAGTCGCAGCATTGTCATATAACCATATATTGTTGTTTCCAATAGAGGAAATGGTGTGAAAAATAATTTTACCAATATATGCCTGTGAATGTAAATCTATTCATACTTCTGGCAGATTCGATCGCCATCGCTCACGTTGCCTATATTCTGTTTGTAGTCGGAGGCCAGGGTTTAATTATGATGGGTTGGGCACGACAATGGCAATGGACGCGTCATCGTTTATTTCGCCTGATTCATCTTGCAGCTATTGCTCTGGTGGTGATTGAAGTATGGAGTGGAATTTATTGCCCATTAACTTTGCTTGAGAATTATTTTAGAAGCCAGGCGGGTGATATTGTCTATTCTTCCAGTTTTGTTGGGTACTGGATTGACTCACTCATCTATTACACTGCGCCTGAGTGGGTGTTTACATTGCTTTACTCTATTTTCTTTATTTTTGTTTTATTAACATACTTGGCGTATCCACCGCGTCGCGTAAAAAGTAGTGATCAAGCAGGATATGACGACTCAGAAAACGATTTGTAACAACTAATTTTGCAAGGTTGTTTCTGAGTTGATCGGGTATCCAGCTTTTCTGTTTAGACTGTCTTTTACCAAAATGTTGTCTGATTTTGTCAGCATAGGGCTCAAGCATTTCTTTTGGGTAATCACCCTGAGTATTGATGATAATCTCTGCAGCTAGTAGGCCTGATTCTATGGCTGGTTTGATGCCTTCGCCACTTTCGGTATAGGCTAGCCCAGCCGCATCGCCGATCAGTAAAACACCATCATCCAGTATCGTGCGCTGAGCATGATCATAAAGCAGGTAGGCATGACCTTTAAATCCATTGGTGATATTGGTCGGGATCTTACCTTGTTGTTTTAGGTATTGAAGGAACTGCAATGCATCCTTTGATATCTTGCCAGAATCCTCACGACCCACACCTATATTAAGGTAATCATCTTTACGGAATACCCAGCCATAGCCAGACATATCAGGGTAAAAAAACAGCTCGGGTATTTCTGCATCAATATGACAATCAGCTAACTGCTGTGCTGTCATTTTGAACTCCATTTCCTGGGCAGAAACCGAACACTCTGATTTGCCAATTTTGGCTCCCAGGTGTCGAGCTACAGGACAAAAATGTCCACCGGCTCCGATGAGCATGCTCAGCCTTGATATTGTTATTTACTATCCAGTGGTTAGTATGCTTTTTGATTTCTGTGACGGGTTTGCCGAGCATTAACCTGGCACCACTATGCGACAATAGATAGTGGTCGAATTCATAGCGACGAATACCGTAACTGACAGGGCGGTTATAATCATTATAGGCATAGGAACCATCCATTGAGCCAGTACGGAAGCCCTGTATTTCCTGGCATACACGTCCCTGTCGATAGTGGTCAAGATCGAGATTCAGCTCTTCAACTACAGCCGGAGTTATCCAGCCGGCACAGATCTTGTCACGCGGAAAACTACACTTGTCTGCAACAATAACATCAAGTCCTGCCTCATGTAGTTGCCGCGCGCATGATGATCCAGCTGGGCCACCGCCAATGATCAGGACGTCGCACGTTTCCACGATTTTGTATCCTTTGTTATGTCTTCATCGTCAGAATATAAATATGCACGTGTCAGTGGAACATCAGTATTGGCCGGGCGTGTAAACACGACCTGGAAGAGATTGAGTTCACCGCAACTAAAATTGGCAATTGAACCGGCCAGGTATAACCTCCACGCGCGAAAAAAATCCTCATCAAACATGCTGCAGATTTCTGTCTTGTGTCGGTCATAACGTTGAAGCCAGTCTTGCAGCGTTTTGGTATAATGCGTACGCAGGTTTTCTACATCAAGAACACAAAAATTCGCAGGTTCCAGTACCTCCATCATTTCTCTTAATGTAGGCGTGTAGCCACCTGGAAATATATGTTTAACCAGCCAGGGATTCATCGGCAAAGCCTCATTTTGCGCAATGCTATGTATCAGGCCGCGTCCCTGTTTAGTCAGGCATTTGTCGATAGCTTCACACAGATCACGATAATGTCCTGTACCGACATGTTCCAGCATGCCAATTGATACAAATGCATCATAGATTCCGGTAATATTCCTATAATCATCTTCAATAAATTCTACTTGCCTATCCAGTCCCTGTTGTTTTGCGCGCTCCCTGGCTTCCAGGATTTGCGCATGTGAAACATTATAGGCTTTGACTTTAACACCATAATATTTTGCCATGTGTAAAGCCATGCTGCCCCAACCACAGCCGGCTTCTACAACCGTTTCTCCCGGCTTTAATCTTAATTTACGACACACATAATCCATCTTTGCATACTGTGCCTGCTCCAGTGTCGCTTCAGTATCAGGATAATAAGCACAGGTATAGACCAGATCCTTGTCGAGCCAGAGTTTGTAGAAGTCGTTGCCGACATCATAGTGGTGGTGGATATTATCCTGGGAACGTACCAGACCGTTATTTTGACGCCGGTGCATACCCTGCAGCAGGAATCGTCCCAAACGGTTTTTATCATTCAGTCTTGGTCGTGTTTGGATGATCGTTTGTAAAAAATGTAGCAAATCTCCATCAATCTGGATGCGGCCTGCACTATAGTCTTCGCCGAAGTTTAAGCCAGGGTTTGTCATAAAGCGCCATAGGGCGCCACGATCCATGAAGCACATGCCTGTCGTTGGTTTGTTCTCACAGACAGAGACTTTTGACCCATCAGGCAGGCCAGCGTATATACGTGGCTTACCGAGTGCAATCAACACTTTTTTGAGTAGCCATTTTTCGAATGGTTGTATTTGTTTGTCAGTTACTTTATGACAGGCATCATTGCTTTTCGGTTTTGCGCTATCCGACGAGTCAGGCTGGGTTATTAAATCCATTTTATCTAATTTCATCGATAAAAAGCCTCAGTAGCTGCTAGTAATTTTATACCATCCACGCTGATGTTTTATGTTAGCTCCAAATCTGACCACAATGCAAGAATTGGAGGCTTGCTATATTCTAAAATAATAATAAATATGTAATTATACTTAGCTCTGATGGATGGTTTCCTGTCATTTGATCATGCATCTTATATTTCGAGGATATCATCTTTGCTGGTGTGATTGTTGCAGCATTTCCAGCAGTTGTATGGCATTGTAGGGTGCAGCAGTTTTGGCATCATTATCAAAATATACATGCACATCTCGACCCTGGTTGAGCCAGTGCTGCAGTTTTATCACCCATTTTGATAAGGATGCCCGGTTATAGCTGGACTCATACGTATTTGTATGCCCATGCAGACGTACGTATACAAAATCTGTTGTGACGATATCCCACAGTGCCCAGTCAGCTGCGTCCGACTGACAGGCAGCAATATGATGTTTGTGCAGACAATCAGCCACCTCATCAGTAAACCAGCTTGGGTGACGAAATTCTATGCAATGCCTGGTTTTCTTCCATTGCTCAAGGGCAGTGGTAAATATCTCCAGCCTGCGAAGATTAATTTCAAAATGACCAGGCAGCTGCCATAGGACGATTGCCAGCCTGTTTCCAAGTGCCTGTGCCCTTTGCCGTTCCAGAATGATGGATTTATCCGGGTCAATAAGCTTCTTGTTATGAGTAAGGTAACGATTAGCCTTGAGGGCAAATCGGAATGCAGTCGGCGTTTGTTGCAACCAGCCAGCAAAAACCTCCTGACGCTGTAAATGATAGAAACTGCAATTAATTTCAATACTGGTAAAACGTTCTGCGCAATAACGCAGCCAGTCCTTTTGTGCAGTATCATGATAAAATGTTCGTTTCCAATGCGGGTAAGACCAACCACTGGTGCCGATGTAGTAACGAGCCATTTTTTAACCCTTTATGCATGCCAATGGCTCGAGCCTGACAACTTTACGTGCCAGGCCACTTTGATCAGCCGCATCAACGACAGCAGATACATCCTTATAGGCGCCGGGAGCTTCTTCAGCCACTCCACGCAGGCTGGGACTGCGGATTAATATGCCGCGTTTATCCAGATCATCAATAACCTGTTTTCCTGACCATTGTTTTTTTGCCTGGTGACGACTCATCGCGCGACCGGCACCGTGACAGGCAGAGCTGAAGGCGAGCTGTTCACCTTCTGTGGTGCCAGCAAGAATGTACGAAGCGGTGCCCATGGAGCCACCGATTATAACGGGTTGGCCGACTGCGCGCAGACACTCAGGTATATCTGGATGTCCTGGTCCGAAGGCGCGGGTAGCTCCCTTGCGATGGACGAACAATCGACGCGTCTGGCCGTCGATGATGTGAGTCTCTTCCTTGCAGGTGTTATGGGATACATCATAGAGCAAGCTTAACTCGGACTGCGGCAACACACGCGAAAATGCCTGTCGGGTCAGGTGAGTGATAATCTGGCGATTGGCCAATGCACAGTTGATACCGGCACGCATGGCGCCCAGATAATTCTGTCCTATCGTGGAGTTAATGGGTGCACAGGCAAGCTCCCGGTCGGGCAAATGGATTCCATGTTGAGAGGCACTAATCGCCATGGACTTCATGAATTCGGTACCAATTTGATGCCCCAGTCCACGTGAACCGCAATGGATACTGATGACGATATCGCCTACATTGAGAGCGAATGCCTGTGCGGCCTCGTTGTTATAAATAGCAGTGACCTGCTGTACTTCCAGATAGTGGTTGCCTGACCCCAACGTCCCCATTTCATTCCGTTGACGCTGCTTGGCATGGTCTGAAACTTTTGTGGGGTCTGCACCGGGCATGCAGCCTTGTTCTTCTATACGTTGAAGATCTTCGGTACTGCCAAAACCCTGCTCAATAGCCCAACGTGCACCACCAGTGAGCATGGCATTCATTTGCTTATTGCCTAGGTGGATACCGCCGGTGCTACCGAGGCCAGCCGGGATATCACGGCAAAGCTGGTCTGCAAGCTGCTTCTTGACAGGCTCAATATCACTGACAGTCATACCGGTATGCAGGGTGCGGACACCACAGGAAATATCAAAGCCAACACCGCCAGCCGAGATCACGCCTTGCTGATCGGCATCAAAAGCGGCAACTCCACCTATCGGAAATCCATAACCCCAATGTGCATCCGGCATAGCATAGGCAGCATTGACAATACCGGGAAGGCTGGCGACATTGGTGATCTGTTCATAGACTTTATGATCCATGTCGCGTAATAGTGCTTCGTCGGCATAGATTATGGCAGGTACGCGCATGCTCGCGTGAGGGTCAACACGCCAGGTATATTCGTTTTCACAGCTGAATAATTGCAAATCCATGATGACAATATTACCTAGTCACGAATACATGAAATCGATGATAGAGAGAATTCGGGTTTTACTCTCTCTGACCGCGCTATTTATCCAGAGCCAGTTATTTGTATGAGTCAGGCCAATTGGCTTTGGCTAAATATATTATGCAGGCTAAACATCCACCACCGTTTGAGCATGCCAGACCCCTTTCTCATCCTTGTGAACACTTAATGTAGTATAGGTGGCTCCCTTGATTTCCACAGCAGGCTGATGTCTATGCAGATCAATCTTTTCACCCCATGCGATGGCATGCAGCTGCCTGGAATCAATCTCAACGTCAAAGCGGCTGAACAGTAATTTATGGGTCGACATCTGATAGATAAGCGCATTGAGCCAGTCCACGAACAGTAACTCGTCATCGGGAGCCTTGCAATCGATGTTGATCTTTAGTTCAGGCTTTACTGTGCCGAGTTCGGTAACGACTGCTGTCATCGCCAGCGCAGCCTGTTTAAAGGCTTCTGCTTTTGTATTGCCGATACCATGTATGCCAATGTCTGCTTCATGTTCATAGTGCTCCCAAGCGGATGAAGACATGATGCGAAAATCAGTAAATCAGGCTAGTCTATTAATAACTTATCTCACTAACCCGGATAATTTAGCGGGCAGATGTTGGCGGATATCCTCTGCACTATGTTGAACCAGGTTTTTATCCAATTCAAACGTAACCATATGGGCTGTCTCAGATGTCATATGCTCGCGTAATAAGCCAAGAAAAGCAGGTGCAGCGATGATAATGAGTTGAGTGTAGATATTTTTGTTGCGAGATTCTTCAAGATAATGCGAAATTGTTCTGGCGAACTCTATGGCCTGATATTTTTTAGGGTCAGTCTCGCCGCCAATACCATGATGCCTGCCATCGGATCCTGCTTGACTACCCGCCAGATCCGAGGTCATTTTTTGTTCATGTTGCCTGCCTTCAAGGTGAGTGAGTGTTTCAAATTCTGTTAATGGCGAAGCAGATGAGGCGGCACCGAAAAATCGTGCACGACTGCTATCGGCTACCAGGATCCATGTGTTTTGCATTTTTATCCACCTATAAAAATCAAATTATGTTACTAATATAGCAAAGCCAAATGATCTTGAATTGATTCAGATCAAGGATATCCATTTGCTGCCAGGCATTGTTGTACTGAATCAGGAGTAGTGTAGCAGGATAATAATTCTATTCGTACCAGATGTTGCCAGGATTTCTGTACAGTATTGCCTGCCACAGTTAATAATCCTGTATTTTGTGGGTAAATGCACTAACAATGCTATTCTTAAACAGAAGCAAGGTTATAGGCTCGGATTGAGCTTCAGCAAAACAGGCGGCCTATATTATCAAGGTCAATACGGAGAGAGCGTATGAATTCATGTCGCTTTGTGAATAGATATGCTCAGCGGCTCACGGACAAACAGGGACGAGTTCAGTTTGTCCTGAGTGAAGCAATTGATTGATAGATGCAAACAAGACAACACTGAATGATAAAAAAAATGATTACTATTATTGCAATGGTGCTCGTGGCTCTTCTGGCGTTGAACGGAATGATGTTTATTCAGCAACCTTCTATGGTATTTTTTCCTTCTACTAAGCTGCAAGCAAGCCCGGAGGACTGGGGGCTGCAGTACGAGAATGTGTACCTTAAAACCTCCGATGAAAAACAGCTGCATGGTTGGTATATCCCTTATCCTGGGACAGATCGTGTAGTGCTTTTTTTTCATGGTAATGCAGGTAATATTTCCCATCGGGGTGATTCAATTGCCATTTTTCACCGACTTGGCTTGAATGTTTTTATTATTGATTATCGGGGTTATGGACTAAGCCAGGGAAATCCGGGAGAGGCTGGATTGTATAGGGATGCCAAAACTGCCTGGGATTATCTAACACAGGTTAAGGTTATTGATAAGGCTAATATTATTATATTCGGACGCTCTCTTGGTGGTACGGTAGCAACCAGGCTGGCCTCTGAAGTGCATCCTGCGGCATTAATAATAGAGTCAACGTTCAGTTCTGCAAGAGATATGGCCAGGTCCATTTTTCCATTATTATCCAGGGTGTTGGTGTTTCGATTCAGGTTTAATTCGATCACGAGGATCAAGAAAATTACTTGCCCTTTATTGGTATTGCATAGTGCGGAGGATGAAATCATTCCTTTTCATTTGGGTGAGAAAATCTATCATGCCGCCAATCAACCCAAATATTTTGTCACCATGAAAGGTGACCATAATACCGGTTTCCTGTTCAGTCAGCCTGGCTATGAGCAGTCATTAAAGGAATTTATAACGTTGAATACTACCAAGACGCGGTAATACAACACTGGTATCAAACAGTGCTATTTACCGGGTTGGTTGGCATTATTGTTTTTCCAACATTTTTCATTTGTATGTCCTTGTTTTATATAGCCAGGCAATAAAGACTATCAGTCAATGACCAGATGTGCTGATAGCGGTCATACTCACTGTTATATAAATAATTTATCATTTCCTTAATGATGCTTAAATGCTTTTAACATTATCTTTATGAATTATTACATGCATTTATAAATAAGCCAGGATTAACAAATAGATTTAAGTCAGCTGTGCATTTATTTATGGTTGAAATATAGATTTTCGTACTTATATAAACTATGTAAGTAATACTGATTCAATTTTGATCCAGAATAGTATAAATGAGGGTACCAATATGGGCAGTAAAGCTAAGATACAAATGAAAAGTCATCTTTCGCAGCGAGCAGATCAACCCGTGATATCTGAACAGGAACGGGAACGGATGATAGCTGAGGCCGCTTATTTCAATGCAGAACATCGCGGGTTTATGCCTGGTGATCCTGTACATGACTGGTTCCTTGCCGAAAAGCAGATCGATCAAAAATTACATTCTTGAGGAGTTAATAGTCATGAGCAAAGTGAGTAAAATTGACACAGGTAAAGGCGTCGAAAAAAAATCTTCTACACCTGTACGCGCATGGAATCCTTTCGAAGATATGGACAGAATGTTTGAAAATCATTTTTCACGCAGCTGGATGCATCCCTTTAGTAAGTTATGGTCAGAAAGTGACAAGTTAGCACCCTTCCAAGGTAAAATGCCATCAGTCGACATGATTGATCGGGACAAGGAAATTGTTGTCAAGGCAGAAATGCCCGGAGTCGATAAGAAGGATCTGGATATATCAGTGACCAGAAATACAGTCACTATTAAAGGTTGCACCAGCCACGAAGAGAAAGAGGAGCGTGACGACTACTATCGTAGCGAAATGTCCCATGGATCCTATTCGCGTACCTTATCTTTGCCCGCAGATATTAACGAGGACAAGGTGAAAGCGAAATACAAAGACGGGATACTGGAATTGACGCTACCAAAATTAGAGGAAACGAAACGACAGAGTATTAAGGTTGATTAGCCTTATTGGTGTTTCGCAGATAACAAACAATCCCCCTTAGGTCAGCTCATGCTGGCCTTTTTTTATCATTCTAACTGGCAACAGCTTGCTTTAGATCAACATTGCATGTTTGTTAAATTACTATAATAAAAACGTTAATTGTTTTAGGATGTTCATATGTCAGATATCAAGGACTTGTCCCTGGCTAAACAGGGTAACTTGCGTATTGAATGGGCACTAAATGAAATGCCGGTTATCCGGGGTTTGATGCAGCGTCTGTCAACTGAACGTCCGCTGTCCGGTGTACGCGTCAGTGCTTGTTTACATATTACAACAGAAACCGCAAATCTGGCACGCACCCTTAAGCTTGCTGGTGCAGATGTTGTGCTGTGTGCCAGTAACCCACTAAGTACACAGGATGATGTAGCGGCGGCCCTGGTTGCTGACTATGAGATACCGGTGCATGCGATCCGTGGTGAATCCAGTCAGGTGTATTATCAGCATATTCAGGCGGCACTGGATCATCAGCCTATGATAACCATGGATGATGGGGCCGATCTGGTCAGTGAAATGCATAAAACCCGCACTGAATTGATGGCTACAATGTTTGGCGGTACTGAAGAAACCACCACGGGCGTTATTCGTCTGCGAGCAATGGCAGCTGACAAGGCGCTTAAATTTCCAATCATTGCCGTCAATGATGCGATGACCAAGCATTTGTTTGATAACCGTTATGGCACAGGGCAAAGCGCACTGGATGGTATTATCCGTGCGACCAATATCCTGTTAGCAGGCAAGACGTTTACGGTGGTGGGATATGGCTGGTGCGGAAGAGGTGTGGCCATGCGTGCCAAGGGTCATGGTGCCAATGTCATTGTTGCCGAGGTTGATCCACTGCGAGCATTGGAAGCCACTATGGATGGTTATCGTGTTATGCCGCTGGTTGACGCAGCCGGTTTGTCTGATTTTATGATTACTGTGACGGGCGATAAGCATGCCATTGACAAGCAGCACATGGAGGTCATGAAGGATGGCTGCGTACTAGCCAATGCTGGCCACTTCAATGTTGAGATTAATATCCCGGCGCTGGAATCAATGAGTAGCGGAAAAATACGGCCGCGTGAATTTGTTGATGAATATTCATTGGATGATGGTCGAAAAATACGCCTGCTTGCAGAAGGTCGCCTTGTGAATCTGGCGGCAGCAGAAGGGCATCCTTCAGCTGTTATGGATATGAGCTTTGCCAATCAGGTGTTATGCGCCATTCATTTATGTAAAAATCATGGCAAACTTGGCAATGATGTACATAATGTGCCGGATGACATAGACCAGGAAGTTGCACAACTGAAACTGGCAGCCATGAATATCAGCATTGATCAATTGACTGACGAGCAACAACAATATCTTTCCTCCTGGCAAGAAGGTACAACATAGGATAGTCGATGGCCAGAAAAACCAATATCAAGCGTATGCTCAAAGATATAGAGAATGAAGCAAAATTTACTGCTTCATACACGGGTAGGGAACGTTTTGATGAACGTGTCATGCAAGCCATGGGTGATGTGATCAGGGAAAAATTTGTTGATCATATAGAAGAGGATTTTGCCTATGATAATGGCCCACTGCCTATTGGCTACGGTCAGACCATCTCGCAACCCTATATCGTCGCATTAATGACAGACATGCTGGATTTGACGGCGGATAGTATCGTGCTGGAGATCGGAACAGGCTCCGGATATCAGGCAGCCATCTTGTCCAGGCTGGCTAAAAAAGTCTATAGCATCGAGAGAATCCCCGAGCTTTGTCATTCAGCTGCCAAGCGATTGAAGAAACTCGGTTATGACAATATCGAGACTCGTTGCGGTAATGGCTACTATGGCTGGGAAGATAAAGCACCCTTCGATGCGATTACCGTGACCGCAGCTGCCCCACATATTCCAGAAGCACTGATTAAGCAACTGAAACCCGGTGGACGTCTGATGATCCCTGTTGGTTTACCGTATATGCACCAGGAGTTGATGCTGGTGACTAAAGATCAGGAAGGAAATACAGCAACACAAGTCATCCTGGGTGTGGCCTTTGTACCATTGGTGACAGAGGATAAGTAGTTCCGGACTGATTGAATTTTAGTTTTATCCATTGACCTGGGAAATTCTGCTATGCCGGTACATAATGAAGATATTGCCAAGGTCTTTGAGGAAATGGCAGATCTTCTGGATATTGAAAATGCCAATCCGTTTCGTGTGCGCGCCTATCGTAATGCTGCCCGCAGTATTCGTGGTCTGGGTCATGAACTGGAGCAGATGCTGGCAGACGGTACTGATCTGACCAAGTTACCCGGTATTGGCACTAGCCTCGCTGCCAAGATTGAAGAAATCATCGCCACGGGTCATGCCAGAGCCCTGGATAAATTACATAAAGAGGTTCCGGCCAGTCTTGAGGACTTGCTGCATATACCGGGACTCGGACCGAAACGTGTGCGGGTACTGTATCAGGACCTGAACATCAAGACGCTGAAACAACTGGAACACGCCGCACGCCAGGGGCAATTGCAAACGCTACCCGGTTTCGGCGCGAAAACAGAACAGCGTATTCTGGAAACAATTCAATCACATCCTATAGCGGAGAAGCGCTTTTTACATCATACCGCGCATCATTATGCAGACCCATTGGTAGAGTATCTAGGTAAGGTTGCAGGCGTATTACAAGTTGTGGTGGCCGGTAGTTATCGCCGTGGACAAGAGACGGTCGGCGATCTGGATATACTGGTCAGTGCCAAAAGCAATAGTCCTGTGATGCAACACTTTGTGGACTACGATGAAGTTACGAAAGTGGTGTCAAAGGGCAGCACGCGTGCCACCGTTTTTTTACGTAGTGGCTTGCAGGTTGATCTGCGCGTCGTTGAATCACAAAGTTTTGGTGCCGCATTACATTATTTTACCGGCAATAAGGCGCATAACATCAAGATACGACAGCTGGCACAGCAGCGTGGCTTGAAGATCAATGAGTATGGCGTATTCAAGGGGAGCAATCGTATTGCGGGTAAAACCGAGCAATCTGTATTCAAGTCAGTCGGTCTACCTTATATTCCACCGGAATTGCGTAACGGCGGCGACGAAATTCAGGCCGCGCGGCAGCATAAATTACCGACTCTGATTGAACAGAAAGACCTGCAGGGTGATTTGCATGTGCATACCAGAGCGTCAGACGGGCACGCCACTATAGAGGAGATGGCACAGGCGGCGCGCCAACTGGGTTTAAAGTATATTGCCATCACCGATCATTCAGCCTCTTTAAGCGTTGCCCATGGTCTGGATGAAACCCGCCTGCAAAAACATTTAGAAGAGATTGACAGAGTGAATGAAAAATTCAGTGATTTTAAAATCCTCAAGGGTAGTGAGGTGGATATACTCGAAGATGGACGCCTGGATTACCACGACAGCATACTGTCACAGTTGGACCTTGTCATCATCGCCGTACATAGTAAATTTCGCCTTTCACGTCAAAAGCAGACAACCCGTATCCTGCGCGCCATCGATTCGAAATATATCAGCATACTGGCCCATCCCAGCGGACGCTTGTTGGGTGAACGCGAGGCCTATGATGTCGATATGTCGCGTATCATCACCGCCGCTTCCGAGCGTGGTTGCTATCTGGAACTGAATAGCCAACCGCAGCGGCTGGATCTGAACGATACCTATTGCCAGCAGGCTAAAGAACAGGGTGTGCTGGTCAGTATCAACAGCGATGCGCATGGCCCTGGTGATTTTGACTATTTATCAGGCGGTATACACCAGGCACGCCGTGGCTGGCTGGAAAAAGAAGATGTACTGAATAGTCGTTCATTAAATCAATTAATTAAACTACTTAATGCGACGAGGAGCTAATGCAAGGTGTTGATTGTCATCAGTGAAAAATAAATGGGCTCAAGGGAGTTATTGCGTTCTGGGTGTTTAATTTTGCCACGCTTGCATAATACTGCTATAAAAATAATAAAGAGTATTGATTTATATCATCAATTCAATAGTCGTTATTTAGTATAAGATAATACAGTATCAGCATTTCTTATGCCGCCTCACAACCGTTCAGGACATTGGCGATGCTTACACGATGTTAAAGGGAATCTTTGCAATGAAAAGTATCAGTGTCTCTAGGTTGCCTGTCGTTATTCTGCTGCTTTTATCAGGCCTGCTAATGCATGCATTGATGGCCGGCAGTACTGATCGTGTTGCTTTCCAATTGGTTATTAATGAAGCCATTGGTCCTGCAACTGAAGATTATATTGTGCGGAGCCTTGATAAGGCCGGCCAGGAGCAGGCAGAGCTTGTGGTTATTCGTATGGATACACCGGGTGGTCTGGATTCAGCCATGCGTGGCATTATAAAGAGTATCACCAATTCATCAGTTCCTGTCGTCACTTATGTTGCTCCAAGCGGCTCACGTGCTGCGAGCGCCGGTACCTACATCCTTTATGCCAGTCATATAGCAGCTATGGCGCCTGGAACCAATCTGGGTGCGGCTACACCGGTCAAGATTGGCGGTTTATCTCCTCCGGATATCAGCGGTAAGGATGATAAAGATAATAAAGATAAATCGAAGAAAAGTGATCCCATGCAAAATAAAATCGTCAATGATGCCGTGGCCTATATTCGTGGTCTGGCAGAATTGCGTGGGCGCAACCAGGACTGGGCAGAAAAAGCCGTAAGAGAGGCAGCCAGCTTACAGGCGAATGTAGCCCTGAAACTGAATGTGATTGATATTGTGGCAACGGGTATGGCTGATCTGATGGCACAGATTGATGGCCGTAAGGTACTGGTGCAAGGTCGTGAACGTACACTAAATACCACTGGTTTGGCTCTCAGGGAAATCAATCCGGACTGGCGAAGTCGTTTACTCAGCGTGATTACCAATCCGAATGTTGCATATATCCTGATGCTGTTGGGCATTTATGGTTTGATACTGGAATTCTCCAATCCCGGCGCCATTGTACCGGGGACTATCGGGGCGATCGCCTTACTGCTGGCCATGTATTCGTTCCAGTTGTTACCTATTAACTACGCTGGAATGGCTTTGATTTTGCTGGGGGTCGCATTGATGGTGGGCGAAGCCTATCAGCCGAGCTTCGGTATTCTGGGAATCGGTGGGCTGGTATCCTTTGTTATGGGTTCGATTATCCTGATGGATACAGATGTACCGGGTCTGGGTATCGATCTATCTGTCATTATTACTTTTGCTATTAGCAGCGCCTTGCTTTTTATCTTTGTGGTGGGTATGGCCATCAAAGCCAGACGGAAACCCGTTGTTAGTGGTATCGAAGAGTTGATTGGCAGCGATGCAATTGTTTTACATGATTTCGATCATGAAGGGCGCGTAGCTATCCATGGAGAAACCTGGCGCGCAGTCAGTGACACCCCATTACAGAAGGATCAGCCAGTAGAGGTTGTTAGTGTTAAAGGTTTAACCCTGTATGTTAAACCGCTATCCAATTCCACACAGGAGCAAGAATTATGACTGCATACACGCTTTACATCGTTATAACATTTGTTGTTCTGTTTCTAGCCAGTGCAATAAGGATCCTGCGAGAATATGAACGTGGGGTAGTTTTTCTGCTCGGCCGTTTCTGGAAAGTGAAAGGGCCTGGTTTCATTATTATTATCCCCTTTATTCAGCAAATGGTAAGGGTCGATCTACGCACTGTGGTGATGGATGTACCTAGTCAGGATGTGATTTCTCGTGACAATGTTTCTGTAAAGGTGAATGCTGTTGTGTATTTCCGCGTTGTTGACCCCGAAAAGGCCATCATTCAGGTAGAAAATTTTTATATGGCTACCAGTCAGCTTGCCCAGACAACTTTGCGTTCGGTGCTGGGTCAACATGAACTGGATGAGATGCTGTCAGAGCGAGATCGGCTTAATATCGATGTCCAGAGTATTCTGGATAAACAGACCGATGCCTGGGGAATAAAAGTCAGTAATGTCGAAATAAAACATGTTGATCTGGATGAAAGTATGATCAGGGCGATTGCCAAACAGGCTGAAGCCGAACGTACCCGTCGTGCCAAGGTCATTCATGCAGAAGGTGAAATGCAGGCATCGGTCAAATTACTTGAGGCTGCTAAAATCTTATCGCAACAATCTCAAGCATTACAACTTCGTTATCTACAGACCTTGACTGAAATCGCCGGTGAGAGGAGTAATACCATTGTTTTCCCATTACCCATGGACCTGGTTAACATGTTAATAGAGAAGGCAAAAGAGTCTTGATTATGACGCAATATGTCGTTTTAAAAGCAGGAAGCGTTACAATAATTAGCCAGTAACAAAATTACCATTGATTGGCAACAAAAGGATGACAATGCAAGCAGACAATAACAACATCACCTTAACGCCTAAACAACTTTATCATCCCTGTGATTTATCCTTGTTGAAATTCAAAACAACGGAGGATCTTGAAGATATTGTGGAAAGTATTGGCCAGCCGCGTGCATTGGAAGCCTTGAAATTTGGTGTTGGTATCCAGCATGATGGTTATAACCTTTATGTATCAGGTTCGACAGGGCTGGGCAAGCATACAATGGTAAAACGTCTGCTGGAAGCCAGGGTAGTTGATACAGCGGTGCCATCTGACTGGTGTTATGTCAATAATTTCGAACACTACCATAAACCCATTGCCATGAAATTACCTGCAGGCTATGCCAACAAACTGCGTGATGACATGGAGCAATTGATAGACGATCTGTTGATTGCAATACCCGCAGCATTTGAAGGCGATGAATACACAGCACGAGTACAGGAAATCAATGAAGAGCTCAATGAGCGCGAGGAAAATGTTTTTGCGCAGATAAATGAGAAAGCAAGTAAAAAAAATATAGTGTTAATGCGCACTCCAGGTGGCTACACCATTGGACCTATGCGTGATGACAAAATTATGTCACCTGAAAAATTTGAAAAGTTACCAGATGCGGAGAAGGAAACAATCAGGAAAAAAACGACAGAAATTGAAGTGGAAATTAAAGAGGCACTGCACAATATTCCAATTTGGGCAAGAGAAAGCCGAAGGAAAATAAAAGAACTCAACCGTGAGATATCACAAATGACTGTAGACCAGTTTATTGCTGATCTGCAAAATACCTATCATGACTATCCCCAGGTGCTGTCTTTTCTGGATGCAGTCAACAGAGATATTGTCGATAATGTTGATGCAGTCAGAAAGCATGCGGCCAGTGAGTTACCTATTGAGGATAATGCACAATTGTCAGATTTGATTACTCAGTACCAGGTCAATGTACTTGTCGATAATAGTAGTATAAAAGGTGCCCCGGTTATTTATGAAGATAATCCAACTCATAATAATTTAATGGGGCGTATAGAGCATGTGGCACAGTTGGGTACGCTATTAACCAATTTCACTTTGATCAAACCAGGTGCATTACACCGCGCTAATGGTGGTTACCTGGTATTGGATGTAAGAAAAATTCTATTATCACCCTTTGCCTGGGAGGGTTTGAAAAGAACACTGCGCGCTCATGAAATCCGTATTGAATCGATAGAGCAAATGTTCAGTCTGGTGAGTACGATTTCACTTGAACCTGAGCCAATACCTATTGATATCAAAGTGGTATTAACGGGTGATCGCTTGCTTTATTACCTGCTCAAAGAATATGACCCGGAATTTAACCAACTGTTTAAAGTAGCTGCAGATTTTGCTGAAGATTTTGACCGTAGTGCGGAGAGTACCCAACTCTATGCAACTTGGATTGCCAGCCTGCAAAGAGAACATGAGTTAAAACCTATAGATGCTGATGGTGTGAGCCGTATCATAGAAGAATGCGCAAGGAAGGCAGAAGACAGTGAGAAACTATCTTTGCATATGGGTAATCTTCTTGATCTGATGCGTGAAGCGGATTACTGGGCTACCGAACAGAATCATCCATTTATTACCCGAGAAGATGTACAAAAAGCCATCGATATGCGTATCAAACGTCTTGATCAGATTCGTGAACGCATGCATGAGCAGGTATTACGTGACATATACCTGCTGGAGACAGAAGGATCTAAAGTCGCACAGATTAATGCGCTGACGGTCATTCAACTGGGTGATTATGCTTTTGGTCGTCCTTCCAGGGTAACGGCTACGGCCAGACTGGGTTCCGGTAAAGTCATTGATATTGAGAGAGAAGTGAAGCTGGGCGGCGCTATACATTCAAAAGGGGTATTAATATTATCTTCCTATCTGGCCGGACGTTATGCACAGGAGCAGCCATTATCCCTGTCGGCCAGTCTTGTTTTCGAACAATCCTATGGTCAGATTGAAGGTGATAGTGCATCCGCAGCTGAATTGTGTGCATTGTTATCTGCTTTGGCGCAATTACCATTGTCGCAATCAATGGCTATTACCGGCTCTGTTAATCAATTGGGTCAGATACAGGCAATCGGTGGAGTAAACGAAAAGATAGAAGGTTTTTTTGATATTTGTAAAGCGCGGGGATTGAGCGGTGATCAAGGCGTCATCATACCTCATGCTAATATCAAGCACTTGATGTTACGCAATGATGTGGTCGATGCGGTAAAACACAATCAATTTCGTATCTGTGCGATTGAAACAATTGATCAGGCAATGGAAATACTCACCGGACTCGAGGCAGGTAAACTTGACAGTGACGGTAAATATCCGTCGAAGAGTATCAATGGTCATGGTTCTTGCGCGTCTTGAAGTGTTAACAAAAAAACGCAGGCAATTCTCAGAGTCTACTAAAGACGCCGATAATGATATCCGGCATGAATGATTTGAATCATACAATCAAACGCATCATAGTCAACGTAGATGTTGGTGGTTTTAGTTTATCTGCAATGGAATCTGCTGTTATTCTTGCATCACGACTGCGAGCCGATCTCTGTGGATTGTTTATAGAAGACGCAGAATTGCTGGAGCTTGCTAATTTACCTTTTACACGCGAAATTACATTACATACTACTCAGTCACGTGCCTTGAGTGGTAGTTCAATAGAACGTAACTTCATTGCGATGGCATCACAAATGCGCCATACGTTAGAAAACCTGGCAAAATTATCTGATGTAGTCTGTTCATTTCGTACCATTAGAGGCACGCGTCTGGAATCAGTGATCAGGGAATCAGAAGATTTCCAGTTAATCTTGATATTTCCAAAAAAACGGCTGACAGCGCCTGCTTATCAAGACGTAACAACAAGCAATAGTCGTCCGATAGTGTTGTTTTACGATGGATCAACGCAGGCGAGTAGCGCAGTCAAAGTGATAAAGTCGTTGAATGATCATAAGACCATAAAGCAGCTACTGGTATTGGCAACCAGCCAAACGGCAGAAGCGGAAATACTGGATCAATTATCATCGACTGATTATCGAATTAAGTTTGAACAGGTCCAGGACTATCATATTGCAGATATTATCAATAGGGTAAAGAAGCAACCGGCTGGACTGGTTATTTTACCTTTGGAAGATATCTTGCAAAAGCAACTTGGAGGACTCAAGACACTATTGGATACGCTTTCCTGTCCGTTAATACTTGTGAGTTAGATGGTTTTATGCGAAGGCGATGTCGAATTGATCGGATAGCAGTTTTGTTATTTGTAAATGCTTTATTAATATCAGGGCAGGGCGGTTTTATCAATTTCGATATGTTCATAGCTCGCAATGACCTGAGCTCCCAATAGTAGTATCAGTGCCGCAGCCTCACAACTCAACAGTATAATGATAGTGGAAGTGAATGAGCCATAAATGACATTGACCATTGATAAAGTGGAAAAATACCATATCAAAAAATGTCGTGTTAATTCCCATAGCAAGGTTGCAACAATACCACCGATCAAGGCATGCCGAAATACCAGGCGACCAACAGGCATGACCAGGTAGAGCGAGGTCAATAACAGAATTTCACCTAATATACCCAGTAAGTATATCAAGGTGGCCGTGGCGCCACTCATATCAATGACATAACTTAATAGTGTGATGGATTGTTGATTCGCTGCAGATAATGTAGCGCTGATGGCAGTGACTGTTAGTAAACCCATTGCCAGTAATAAAATATACAGGTAAGGCATGATGGCCGATATCATGAAATGGCGACGATGAAGGCTTATCCCGATGATGAAAAATCACTGCCATGGCACTTTCCAATGATGTAAAAGCAAGCGAACTGAAGAACAATAGAATTAATACACCCACCAGGCTGACAAGCTTCCAGTTATCCAGTAGTGCAGATATTTGCTCGATGATTGCGCTGGATTGTCCAGGGGCAATCAGTTCCAGATAATTAGCGGTTGTATCGAGCAGCAGCCGGGTATCCATGATTTGTGATAAAGCCACTAAAAATAGTGCGAACATGGGTACCAGTGAAAGCAGGGTATAGTAGGCGACTGCACCTGATAGCAAAAAGCCCTGGTTTTTCCTGAATGCCGAGATGACTCGCAGGATAAATTCTATGGGATTAGCTAAAACAGTACTCAGGTGTGTCGTGTGTTTTTCCATAATATAAAGCATTATTGGTCAGGGCTGTTTATACGCATTATTATAGATTAATATTTAAAATATGCAGAAAATTAAGTGCACCATTTATTGTCCTGTATTAGTTCACTGAATGAGGTTACACTTCGCGAAGCCTGGATTGAACATCGGTGCACGAGTGACGATTCTTATTGCCCGGCAAACGGCTTTTCTGTATGGCGATAAATGATTAATGGAAGTGATTAAGTAAAAAAACGGCGTATTAAAGTTGTAAAGTTAGTTATGTTCACCAAATAATTGAACTAAATTACCAAACCGATTTTTCTATTGGGAATTATTCCAACCTCTTATTCAAGAATATTGACCTATATCAACCTGCAATTCAGATTATAAGATAGCATCATCTGTTAATTATACTAATTTGATTTTCAATTATATAGCTATTTCATACATTTAAATATAAATTGTCTAGTTTAGCTGTATCAAGACAATATTGAAGGAATATCATATGTATGTTTCGTGGCCACGCAACACAGTTACAATTATTTGCATCTTTATATATTTTATTAGCATGGCTGCCCCTGGAATGTTACGTGCAGAACAGCTTTCGCCTCCAGTTAGTGAATCACGTCAAGAAGATTCCAGGCCAAATTTATCTGAAGCCACTTTAGAAGTTAAGAAAAATCAGTTGTCCAGTGAAAACGGCTGGAGGGCAGGGACTTTCACTATTAAGCCTGAAGTCGTACTGACCGAAGCATATGATGACAATATCTTCGCAACCCGCACCAATGAAGTCAATGACACTATTACAATATTTTCGCCTTCTGTCTGGATCAAATCTGACTGGAAAAAGCATGAATTGAATTTAGGCGCGAGTTTAGATGCAGCCAGTTATGACACCAATAGTAATGAAAATTATAGTGATTACTATTTAACGACTGATGGAAAATTTATTATTTCTCCATCTGCCAATATCTTTGGTGGGATTGAGTTAAGTCAAAAGCATGAAGAGCGCTCATCCCTGGATGACATCAATGGCATTGAGCCTACCACGTATAAAGAGACCAGTGGGCATTTGGGTTTCTATAAAAAGTTTAATAATGTCAGTTTGCGTTTGGGCGGCACCATAGATCAACTGGATTTCGATAATGTTGACAATCTTGCAGGACTTATCAATGACGATCGTGATCGAACAGAGCAATCTTTCGGTGCACGCATAAGTTACAGGCTTAATCCTCGATATGAGCCTTATTTACAAGCCATTTATGTAAAACGATCATATGATCTGGATCTGGATGATAATTTGTTTAATCGAGATTCAGATGGATATAGAGCTGCTGTAGGTGTTCATACCAAGATCGATAATCAGACTTCAGCAGAATTCTATTTGGGTTACCTGAAGCAAGACTATGATGACAATGCCTTATCTGATGTAAGTACCGTGGATTTCGGTATGAATTTCACCAGTAAAATTAATCCACGTACAACTGTAAAAGTGGCTCTCGATCGCTCATTAGAGGAAACGACAGTAAATTCAGCATCATCTTATCTTTACACCGTTGCTTCAGCCAATACCAATCATAAGCTTAGTTCCAAATACAGTCTGGATTTCGATTTTTCGTATTCAGAGAGCGACTACGAAGGTATTAGTCGAACTGATAATGAATTACTGGCAAGCATAGGAATGAAATATTACTTAAACCGTAATGTATTTTTAACAGCATCCTATCGACTATTGAATCGTAAGTCAGATATACCCGGCGCGGATTATTATAGAAACCAGGCTTACCTGGGAATAGGTGGTTTGTTATACCCGGTGCGAAACTCCAGGCGGTCACAAGTGAAATCCAGCAATAATGCTTTTATTGCTGATTCCAGTCTTCTGGCAGGATTCTACTCTGGTATACAGTTTGGGCATGGAGTACTTGCTACAGAAACAAGTGGTCCCCGGGGGGGCGGTGGCTTTGATTATGGCGAATTCGGTCGAGATGGTAATACAGAGGGATTATTTTTTGGCTATGGTACGCATTTAAATCATTGGTATCTGGGCGCAGAATTTGAGGCGGATGATAGTCATGTTGCCTGGTTTCACTCAAAAGACAAGACAGACAGTAGAACCTTTAACGTACAAAAGAATAGCAGCTACGGTCTAAGCGTAAGAGCAGGCTATTTGTTGAATGATGGCAAACTCCTGTATGGACGTTATGGTAAGGTTAAAACTGACTTTCAAACATTCTATACCGTTAATAGTTTACCATTGAATGCTGTGGACCAGGAATATTCAACGTCAGGTCATCGTTATGGATTTGGAGTAGAAATTCCTGAATTTAATCATCTGTTCTGGCGAATGGAATATACATTTACAGACTATGATAACTACAACGTTAATTATGTAACAAATACTGAGAATTTTGATAACAGGGAAAGCCTTTTCCGTATTGGCCTGGGTTGGCGTTTTGCAGGACATAAGCCTGTCGCCAAAAAACTGTCTACTTCCGATTATTCAGGGTTTTTCCTGGGTGCCAACGTTGGGCATGGATCGTTAAATACATCGATGACGGGTCTTCACAGGAGTGGTGGACAAGGGCCCTTCGATTTCGATGCCGATTTTAGTAGTTATGGATTTAACGGTGGTTTCTTTGCCGGCTATGGTTTTGTGATGAATAAATTGTATTTGGCTCTTGAGATGGATGCCGAAGCCAGTCGTGCAGGTTGGAGGCACGACAGGGTAACAGGTGGGCCAGGGGGTCGTGATTTCTCCGTCGATAAAAAAGGAGGATATGGTGGAAGTATCCGTGTAGGTTACATATTACCCAGTCATACCATGCTTTATCTACGTGCAGGACGCGCCCAAACGAAATTTAATACGCGTTATGTAAAGGGGGCTAATGCAGCAACCTGGATAGACCGTGATGACAAACAGTGGGGTGACCGCTATGGGATGGGTATAGAAATACCAGTCTACAAAAAAGCATTTTTGCGTATGGATTACAGTCTGACCAATTATGACGATTACGACTTTACTACAACCCATGGAGGTAATCCAGACTACAACAAATTTGATAATAGTGAAAATATGTTTATGCTAGGTATAGGGATGCGTTTTTAGAATGCATAGCTAGCCAGAATACTATGAGAGAAGTGATAAAATATTTTTGCAGTACTCGTTATTATTTTAGCAAGTAAGGTTCATTGATATATGTCAATAAACTAATATTGGTCATATGTTAGTCTATCAATAATTTCTAGAATTATATATTGACTGAGAAGTATAGATTCATTAACAGATACCATTGAATGGAGTTGTAAATCATGAGAAAAAAATCACGACGGTTGAGTAAGTCTATTGTTCCTTATGCGGGAGTTGTTGCTTTAAGCTTGATTGTAGCGCCACTTTTCGTTACACCAATAAGTAAAGGGGAATTCAGTTTTTTCCCAACTGCCAATGCGGCTGAAGATGCCAGTAGTGGTCATAAGGGCGGCAATCCGGGTAAGGGTAAAGGTACTCCTCGTTCAGGTGGGCAAGGTGCTGACAAAGGTAAAAAAGATATAACGAAGGTACTTGGTGGCGGCGAAGACTCTGATTCCGATCGACCGGAGTGGGCTGGCGGTTCAAAGGAACTCAATCCTCATCGTGGCGATCCCAATCCAACGCCAGGTGTTAAGAAGGGTGGTGATTATGGTGATTTGTGGGTTGTTGTCAGGGATCCGGTAACAGGTGCTCCTATTCTGGTCGGTGGTGAATACCAGGTTTGTGTTGATCCTGCTTGTACAACCACCGTTCTTACGGTTGATGGTGAGCTTCCTGAAGGCACAGCAGATGTTGCTGAAGTTGAGTTGGGTCGTGCTAATATCGTTCGTTCACCAGACAAGGTTACCGATAAGGCGCTGGATACGGTTTTAACCAAGCTGACAAGCGCTACTACAGTTACAACTGACCTGGCTGGTCGACTGGTAATTGACGGTGCAACCATTGATTCACCACTGGAAAATCTTGCATTGTATATCGCACTGATGACGAGCGATCCAAAGTTGACACCAGTTCAGGACAAACTTCCAGCAGATACAACCAGTCTGGCAGCAAGTCTTCTTGCGGCTGGTTCTGATAAGACCGGTTCTATCACCATTGATTATGTTGTCTATGGCAATGTTATTATGGACATCGTTGAAAATGACGTGTTCTATAATTACGGTACATTTGATTACAATCGTGATACCACCTATAGCGGAACTGTTACTTACTATGTACAAGCCGCTGATGGAACTGTCACTCAAGTCACCAAACCTATCCTGGAAGCTGTATTTGGAGGTGAATCCTATGTCAGTACCGACGGAGCAGGAATAAGTGATTTTGTTCAGGCAGCAGATGATGCATTACAAGTCATCGAATTCACACATACAGAAGTACACATAGAAACAACTCCGTAATCGGGTTAAACAGTACGTGGGGCGGACGGTGTTCCGCCTCACGTATTTTTGTTCTCGGTATCAGTTGCTTACAGATCTGATTTATCAATGTCCTAAATTTTTTCATTTTTATTATATTTAAGTAATGCAGAACTATTATCCGGTTCCGTAACTATATTATTAAAATATATCTGGAGTTGTGTTCATGAATTTACTCAAAAAATATACAGTTGCCTATATTGTTGTATTCTGCGGATTGGTTACCGGTATTTTGTTAACGATATCGGTCAATCATGAAAAATCATCTGGTTTCCATTTAATATCGCATGCTTATGCAGAAGAAGGCCATGCTTCTGGAGGTCACACCGGGGGGCAGGGTGGCAGCAATAGCGGTGGGCATGCCAGCGGCGGACATGATAGTGATGATAGCGGTCATGATAGTGGACATGATAGTGATGATAGCGGGCATGAATCAGGTAAAGGAGGCAAAGGTAAGGGCGATAAAGAGAAAGGCTCAAGCGATAAAGGTCATGGAAAAGGACATGCCGGCAGAGAAGCAATTGAAGATAAAGTTTTTCATGGGGGAGGGCATTCCGGTCAGGGAGGTCCATCAGATGACAGCGATGCCAGTGGACCGCGCGCAAACAAACCTGACGGCACGCAAGGCAGCAGACCAGCGTGGGCACAGGAAGGTCTCCCTGATGTAGAATTGGGTCGGCTTAATGTTGCCCGTTCTCCTGGCCATGTGCTCGACCGCGCTTTGTCTGAAGTATTAAAAAACACGACTACAGGTACATTGCTTATTGATACCAACTGGTATTCAATGAAAGCAGAAGATGCTGTTATCTATCTACAGACGCATCCTGATCTTATTAGAGTCGATTCGCCATTGGAAAACCTGGCTCTTTTCAGAGAGTTGCTGACAGAGGGTCAAACCCGCTTACCTGGCGTATCACCTGCCAGCACAACTGATCTTGCTGCAATCTTTCTTGGCTCTGCTTCGGATAAAACAATTCCAATTTCTACGGACACGGTTAAGGCGGTAGATATTATTCTTGGGATAACCATCACTAACGAGGACGCTTTAGCTATAAAAGCAGATGCAGTGCGTAGCGCCATACAAGAGGTTCATGATCGTTAGTGGATAAGTATGACTATGAATGATGCATTAGACAGAATAACTGATGTACGATCATAGTTGTTGCCAGTATAGCTATCAGTATTCTTGATGATATTAGGCCACCCTGATGGGAAAAGGATTGTATTCATAAAATTTGCAACATGTTCTATCAAGAGACTGAAGGCTGGAAACTTGAGAAAAAGTCAGGTTAGATCAACTTTAAGAAACTCTACGCAAGACTGTCGAGTATGCACTGACACTTCATTTTTAAACAAGGGCGACGTGAGAGAGTATAAATTAGTCACGCTAATTTATATTATTGCCCGGGCTGGTATCAATCATTGTGCCTGCTGTACTTAGAATCAATATTTTATAGATTAAGTTGTGAGGCTGCGTAAGGCGCTTTTACCTTGATATGATTCTTCAGAAATTCCTCAAAATCATCGCTCACAGAGTCAGGTAATTCAGGCAAGGCCAACAGCTTTTGTGCCCAGGATGCAACTTTCGGGTATTGGTCGGAAGGATAGAGTGTATTCGCCAGGTTTAATATGTTTGAGCGCATAAACAGAGGTGCATAGGCGATATCGACCAGTGAGAAATCATCGTTATTGAAATAGGGTCCGCAACTCAATGCATTTTCCAGCCAATCGAACTGTTTTTGAGTTATCAATAGTTTTTCTTCAAATTTCATTTCATCCGATGCGTGGATTAATCCGGAAAAATCCAGTGTCAGGCTGGTACTGAACTCGATCCAGCTACGATCAATGGCACGCTGCAATGGGTCTGTTGGAAGTAATGTTCCGTCGTATGCTTCATCCAGAAATTCATCAATGATTGCCGATTCAAAAATGACATTATGTTCATCTACTTTTAATATAGGTACTTTTCCGAATGGGGAAAGCTGCTTAAACCAGTCTGGGGGTGAAGCGAGGTCAATATAAGTGATCTTATAAGGAATCTTTTTATGCAATAAGGTGATAACGGCTCGCTGAACGAAAGGACAAATTTTGAAGCTGATTAATTCAAGGTTCATTTTTTAAGTATCCGTCTATTTTATCAAACAGGTGAAGTCTCTTTTGAGGCCATTAGGTAATAGTTAAAATTATATATAAAGTATGCAAGTGAATACATTAATTTTAAACATGTAATTCTGCTGTTCTTAGTTACTCATCGGTGTGAATTGTATATTCGATAAGCAGTTATAATCAGCTGAGCTCGAATCTGATTCAGTATCAATTGTTTTCTATGCTCAATTGTGCTGAACTATACAAACATCGTTATTTGGAATTAAATAGTAACATGTCTTCAACGACTCAGACAGAACATGGACTTGGTTGGCTGTATGACCAGATAACTGGTGAAGAAGATGCGCGGGTATGTAAGGAAATACCTGACGAAGCATGCCAGGATCAGCCACGTAATTTTTTTGCCTACCTGTTTGCCAATTTCTTTAATAAAATTTCCGATGAACTGGTGAGCGCGCGTTTGACCTTACCCTGGTTATTCAGTCTTCTAGGTGTGCCTGCGGTTTTTGTTGGGTTTTTGGTGCCCATCCGCGAGGCGGGTGTTCTATTGCCACAATTGTTGGTGGCCGCTTATATACGCGCTATGTCAAAACGTAAAATCGTCTGGCTGGCAGGTGCAGTCTTATCTTCCATCGCATTACTGCTGATGGCATTGATCGCATGGACGAGCGAAGGAATTCTGGCCGGATGGTTATTGGTAGGTTGTCTTGCACTATATAGTATGGCGCGCGGTTTATGTTCAGTTTCAGCAAAAGATGTATTGGGTAAAACAGTTTCAAAAACTCGACGTGGACGTTTGATGGGTTATAGTGTTTCACTTGCAGGTATTGCTACGTTAGCGATCGGGATCTTTTTGCAAAGTGATAGTTTCGAGCATAATAACCAGCAGGTATTGCTTGTTTTTATTTTATTGGCAGCCTTTATCTGGTTGTTGGCACTCGCAAGTTTTGCGACTATTATCGAACCAGCTGGAGCGACTGAAGGTGGGGGAAATGCTATCATCGAGGCAATTAACAGTCTGGAGATACTCATTTCTGATAAAAGTTTCCAGCGCTATGTTATTAGTCGTATTTTGCTCTTAAGTCTAGCCCTGGTTATTCCATTTTATGTGCTACTGGTGCAGCAATGGCTGAACGGCCAACTGTCACTGCTTGGCTGGTTAATTATTGCTAATGGTCTTGCCAGTGCCTTAAGCGCACCTTTGCTGGGTAAATGGGCTGATCATAGTAGTCGTGATGTTATGGCTGGTGCCGCATTGTTAGCGTCTATAATAGGAATAATCACCTGGTATGTCAGTACTTTTCATGCAGGATCACAAATGGGCACCGCTAGTGTCGTTGTCGTGTTCTTCATGATAACCCTTGCCCATGGCGCTGCACGATTGGGACGTAAGGTTTACCTGGTGGATATGGCGAGTAATGACAATCGTGTACAGTATGTCGCTGTTAGTAATACCGTTATTGGTATTATGATGTTACTGGGTGGAGTCATTGGCTTGCTTGCTGATATATTTAACATACAAACAGTCATTCTGATTTTATCGTTGGTCGCTTTAACCGCCAGCGTTTATATATGGAGACTTGAAGATGTTAGTGGTTAATGCCCGGATAGCCATGTACAGAATAATATTCAATTTGTTATATTTAAATAACACAGATTGAAACAGAAAATAATGACCAAAAAAATAGTAAATGGATAATCTAAAATGCCAGATACTCGAACAATGTTGACTAGATATAATATTCATATGCGCTTTGTATTATTATCAATCGTAATGCTTCTAATGGCGTGCTCCAGCAAGCCTGAGAAACCGGAGGGGATGTCAATATTACCCGAATGCGGCTGGTTGCCAAATTGTGTTAATACTCAGTCTGATGACGGTGAGAAAAAAAGCCATCCTATTAAAGCTAATACCGTGCAGTGGGGGAAACTCAAAACATGGATGAGTAAACAGCAAGATTGGGAGATCACTATCAATGAGAAAAATTTCGTCCAGGCTGTAGTGAAAACACCCGTCATGAGATTTCGGGATGATATTCAATTACTCTATCTATCAGATAAACAATTAATCCATGTACGTTCCTCATCCAGAATTGGAATCAGTGATATGGGTGTGAACGCAGATCGCGTTGAAACACTGCGAAATCTGGTTAATAAATAGATGTTTACCATCAAGGATACCTGGAGCGCTTTTTTATTCGAACTTTAATCCAGCTTATCCTTATGCAGTGGCAGTAACTCTGTCATCATATTAATGTTTTTTTAATAAGTGAATTTAATTGTTAGTGGCTATCATTACCTTTGAAGAGGGCATATGAACAATAAAACAAGATTGATATTGCAATACTTAACTATCCTGATTGGTTTTACGGCACTGGCATCAGCTGCCTCTGCGGCTAACGTTAAAGTGATACCACTGGGTAGTCATGATGGCGAGTTTTGCAGCCGTGACCGCGCAATGATTTTTGAAGATCCTGATGGTACCCGCTTGTTATATGACGCTGGTGGTACCGTGGCGGGTGTAAAAGATCCACGCCTGGGAAAGGTTGATGTGGTTTTGGTTAGTCATATGCATGGTGACCATGTGGGTAATCGACATATCAAGCAGGTTAATGATGGTCAATGTGGCAAACCGAATATGCCTGTGAATGTTTTACCTAATACCAATAGTGTTAATATCGCGCTGGCAAAAAAAGCGAAAATTATTACTGGCAGTGAAATGCCAAAGTTTTTTGCCGGTAAACTTAAAGCATTGGGTGGTGATGCAAAAGCATCGCAAATAGTGCGATTTGGTGCGTCAATTAAAGCGGGTGGAGTTACGATTACTACGGTACCTGCGGTACATTCTAATGGTATTGCCGGTGGAATGATTGGTGGCCAACTGGGTGAAATGTTGGATGCAGCCGGATTGACTGCTTATGCGGGCCCGCCAACGGGTTACGTACTAACATTTTCTAATGGTCTGGTGGTATACCTTTCTGGCGATACGGGTATTACAGCTGAGCAGGATATTGTTGTCCGTGGACATTACAGGGCTAGTCTAGCGGTCATGAATATAGGTGATACCTATACTAATGGACCAAAAGAAGCGGCCTATGTGGTTAATGAATTGATCAAACCTAATAGCGTGATTGCATCGCATGCGAATGAAGCAGCCACCCAATCTGGTAAGGTGATTACGGGTACACGCACTGATGTTTTTATTAAAGCTGCAAAAATGGCGGTGCATGTTCCATTGAGTGGTCGAACAATGGAATTTAATGCGTCTGGCAATTGCGTTGCTGGTTGTGGCAACAAGTAATTGATGCCAATGAGAGTAGCTCGCCGGAAGATGATAATTATAATCTAATACGCTTTTTTGAGGATACACGCTGAAAAACAGACTAGAGCTCGAACCATCTTTGTACATAAATCTACATAATTATCAGTCAAAAAGTGCTTTTGGCCTACTTTTTCTTCTAAAGGTACTTCTTTGCTGCTGTTAGCCGTTAATTATGTTAAAAATTGTTACCCAACACCTGAAATTGCATCAGATTATTTTAAAATTGCCGATACTATTTAATAATCTGGGTTCGTAAAAAAGATTATCAGAACCCCAGGTGATACTTATTTTCAGAGAGATGCTTGGACAGAATGAATATTCCAGACGCAATAAAAGATAAAAAAATACTTATCATTGATGATGTTCCATCCATGGTCAGTATTATGAAAGCCTTCTTAAAAGATGTCGGTTTCTTTCGTTTGGCGACAGCTAACGAAGGCAAAGACGCAATTAAAAAAATGAATCGTACACAATTCGATCTTGTTATCTGTGATTGGAATATGCCGGGGATGTCCGGGCTTGAGGTGCTTAAAACAATCAAGGCAGACGAAGCATTAGGCTCACCAGCATTTATGATGGTGACCGCCTCGGCAGAAATGGATATGGTCAAAGAAGCTGTTGCTAATGGGATAGATGGCTATATCGTGAAGCCATATCAATCAATTGTTCTTTATGAAAAAATTATAGCGATATTTAAACAAGCCAATACGTAAAGGTAATCTGTGCTACCCGTATAATTGCAGGGCGCCAGGGTCATCAGAATCCCAGATAGCGTGCCGATTGATAAAAAACATAACTGGTTATCCAGGCCAGTCCCAGTGCCCAGACAACACTGAAGGTAGTATAAGCCCAGCTTTTAGATTCGCTTTGCATAGTAGCAACGGTAGACAGGCAAGGCGTATACAACAGTACGAATAACATAAAACTATAAGCCTGAACCCAGTCCATGTTAGTGCCAAGATAACCTACCAGGGCGGCGCCTTGTAGTCCCGTCATCGCGACCAGCGAACCCAGCACGATCTCCTTGGCAACAAAACCGAATACCAGCACGACAGCCATTTGTGCACCGATACCAATTGGATCCAATACCGGTGACAGCCATTCACCCATCATACCAGCCAGACTTTCTGGTCCTCCCGGTGGCGTGGCTTGTGGATAGTGTGTCAATATCCAGACCATCACAACACCAATGATGATAAAGGTGCTAGCCCGTCGCAGGAAATGTTTTACTTCATGCCAGCCACGTATGGCTACCTGAAAAAAAGTGGGTAACCGATACGGCGGCAACTCAAGGACAAAAGGTTCATTGCTGGATAGACGACCACGTAATAGTAAAGCGGTACCAAAAGCGGCGGCAAAGCTGACCAGGTATAAACTGAACAATACTACTGGCGCACTCTGTGGTGTGAACAGAGCGGTAGTCATAAACAGGAACACTTGCAGTCGGGCAGAGCACAGGGAAAAGGGAATGATTAACATGGTCAACAGGCGTAGTGGACGACTGCGCATGACGCGCGTACCCATCAATGCAGGTACGTTACAGCCAAACCCCATTATCATCATGACAAATCCACGGCCGTCTAAACCAAGGCGTGCCATTAATGCATCAGTTAGATAGGCAGCACGCGATAAATATCCACTATCCTCAACCAGGGCCATCATGAAAAAGAATAAAATAATGACCGGCACAAAGGAGGCAACAGTGGCAACACCATCGTAAACACCATCCACAAGCAAGCCATACATAATAGTTGGCAGTATGTTTTGCAATGGTTCCAGCGCAAAAGAGCGGAATTCACCCAGTATCCAGGCGACGCCATCCTGAAGTGGGGCGCCTAATGTGTAGATAGTCTGAAAGACCAGAAACATAAACAGAAAAAACAAGGGTAAACCGAACAGTGGATGGAGTAATACACGGTCGATGCGTTCGGTGGTCTTGCGTTCCAGTACCACTGGGCATAACGATCGATTGAGTCATTAAACGTTGTGCAGTATCGGCGACGGCATCGTCTTGTGCCAGTTTGCTCTGGATTTTTGTAAGCTCACAGGGAGCCGCATTATGTAGAGCCTGCGTCAATAACTCTTTTGCCTGTGGCATTCCTTGCCCACGTTTTGCACTGACCATAGATACTGGAAACTTCAATTCTTCAGACAGTTGTTTTGTGTTGATGCGAACACCCATCTGTTCGGCTTCATCCATCATGTTCAGCAACAACACGCAATGGCAACCCAGTTGACTGAATTGTACAGCGAGGCCAAGTTGATGATCGAGCTGAGTGGAATTCAGGACCAGGCACACCAGGTCAACAGGATTGTTTTCCAGGAATCTTCTGACTACCTGTTCGTCTTCAGAAAAACCATGTAAATCATAAATGCCGGGCAGGTCGACAAACTCGACCATGTCAGGACCAAGAACAATTTTTGATGCGAGGAGATCAACAGTAACGCCGGGCCAGTTGCCGGTACGAGAGGATGCGCCTGTTAGTTTATTGAAAAACGTGGATTTGCCCGTGTTGGGCATTCCAATCAATGCGACACGTTTCATGCCATTAAACTGACTTTTACCTGGCCTGCATCCTTCAAGCGAACAACCAGGCTAATACTGCCGATGCGGACGTGCAAAGGACCACCCAAAGAGCCGCGTCTTATGATGCAGGCTTCCCGTCCAGCACGTAGTCCCATTGAATACATGCGCTGACGAACTGCTTCGTCTGCCTGAACGCTCTGTATGACAGCACGATCGCCGATTTTCAGAGTGGATAGATCAATTGTGGATTCTAGTGACATAATTTAGTAACGCAAATGATAATGATTCTCAATATTACTCTCAAACCTGTCTATCAGCAAGACCTTAATGTCAATATTCTAATAAATTAATACTTCAGGGCATACAAAACTACCCGGCGTTGGTCAAACCATGTGAATTGTTCATCTGCTGATTTGAGAATATATAGTGAAAATAACATAACTATTTGATAATTATAAAATAAAATCAGCTGATCAAGCTGCAAGCAGAGCATCAGATGATAATCTATTGACCATAAAAGCAGGACACTACTAGTATAAGTATATGGATTAATACCTAATATAAGGTAACATTCGAGCGTGAAAAAACTAAAAAATGAAGCCGAACTGGTGAAGCAAGCGATTCGCCTCGGTACGCTGTACGGTGAAAAACGTGGTGTGGTGGAGTTTGAGCCAACGGATTCGGCAGCGGAAAAGATCGAGTATATTTACCGGCTACTGGTGCATGACAAGCTGATTCAACCTCTACCCGAAGATCAAATTTCACAAAAATCCATGCGCCATCGTCTGGCGATCTGGGCTTCGAAGCAGTTAGCAAAGGATTAGAATCATCATTATTTACCGACCTGAAAATATAAAATCAACGAGTTGTAATCAGTTTATTCATTTTATTGATATCATCCAGTAGAGTATTTGCTTGATCGTTTATATCATGAGATACAATGTCGTTATTCGCTAATTTGAATGCAGGAGACAAGGATGGCTCACTTACTTCCAGTAAAACTCTTATTTCCCTCCCTGTCTGCATCATTGCAATCTCAACATAGTAATAGCTTAAGTCATGCTATGAAATCAGAAGTTTTTTATGGGCAATGGATTATTGTTTAGCTAAGAATATAATGCGCTATCAAGGATATGTTTCCAGAATGCCAGTTTAAATTTTTATAGATTGAGTCATAAGAAAGCAAAAGCAGGATTAATATAGAGTAATAGGAGGTTCAAATGGGTAATTATAATAAAAAATATCTGATGGCTTTAATTGCATTGTTTGTCGTAGTGACTACAAATACTTATGCATTTGATTTCGGCCAGATAATATCTAATGCGGTAGACAACTCAGTCAACAAAGTGATTAATGATACTACTAGCAACTTAAGTAACAGTATTAACAAGGCCATCAGTTCAGCGATACCTTCACTTCAACCTGGTGCCAAAATAGATAATGGAGAAAGCGTAAACCTTAATGAAGGTGTGATTATATTTGGATACGATGGCTGCCCCTATTGCCGACAGGCGTATGCATTTCTCAATAAAAATGGCGTGAAATATAAATTAATGGACACCCAAAAAGATGCCGCAGCTTCTCGCGTAGCCAAAGAAAATGGTATTCGCGGCGTGCCCGTTATTTATGTTGAAGGCGAAAAAATGGTTGGCTTCAGAGATAGTAATTATCGTAATTTACTGCAAAAGCATGGCAAGCTTTGAATCTTGTTGGATCCTGTTGGGGCGATCAGGTAAATTAATTTAGTCAAAAAAAAGAAAATTATCAATTTTGATACCGGTGTCACCGAAGTGGCATTTTATGCGGTAGAATGTTGATTAGGGAAGTGAATGGAAACTAAGGGAGTAGGTTTATGGTATATCTATAGTTCATCTAATCTTGGTTTATCTTGGGTATGTTCGAATAGTGTGAATGAATTATGTTCATTCACTCAAAATTGTGCATGCCAATTTCAGTATTGATTTTTATTTTATGAATGAAAAAATACTTAATTTATAAGTAATATGGAATTCATTATTATTCAGGGAGAGTGTTATGTTTAAGCAGTTAAAATTGAACCAACTAAATAGTCTATTTACTGGGGTATGCGCGTTATTATTGGTCGCTTGTGGCGGTGGTGGTGGTAGCGCTGGAGGTGGCGGTGGCGTAGCGCCTTCAACTCCTCTGGCGATTGATGACAGCAATTCGAAGACGATTGCTGCAGAAGTTATTGAAACAACACTGGCGATTGGCGATGCCTCAACTACTATCCTGGGCGCAAAAACGGATTCCGGCTCCGGTTTGTCTATTAATGATATTAATAAGCAGCTTGTCGAGATTATCGCAAACAATCAATCAAATACTGCACTTGTTTCCGGTGTTGTTTATGCCTGCGGTCTGGGTGGCAGCATAACAGCGCCTGATAATGGTGGAAATGGCCGCTATGTATTTAGTAATTGTGTAGAGCAGGGTATCATTTTCGATGGTACGCTGACTATTTCCGGCAATGGTGATTTTTTTAATAATTTTAATGGTTCGTTTTCCTATAGTAATTTCACTATAACTACCAGCCTGGGTACTGATGTTGCTGATGGTACGATTACTGTTTCATGGACTTTTTCTGGTGGTGTTACAACAGGAGCCGTGTCTACCTCTTTATTATCCTTTGTCAGTGGTTCGGATTACTATGACCTGATTAATTTTAATAACAATTATACATTGAATGATAATACCCAAATTGAGACTGATAATGTGGCTTTTACCTTAAATAGTTCTGTATTGAATGGCCAGGTTATGCTTACAACAACGGCTGACATTCAGACAAACTACTTGAGCCTGTATCCCTTCGCAGGCCAAGTGATATGCACAGGAGCTGCTAACTCCAAGGTCAGGGCGACAGTCAATCCGGGTGGAACTGGCTTATCATCCGATACTCTGACGATTGAAACCGATGCCGATGGTGATAACATTTATGAATCATCTCAGGTTTATATGTGGTCAGAACTATAATAGCCTAAGTTTATTTTTGACTAAGAAAGGGGATGCTTATAGCATCCCTTTTTTGTTTTTTTAACGGTGAAGCTATCATTATGCCTATTTTGAAAATTATTTTGTTAATGAACATGGTATTGATTGCTATGTATTCGGAAAATTTATTGGCAAAGTCGAGTGATAAAGACGAGCTTGAAGTTAGCTTGAGGATAAAGAATTTCGAATATCAGGAATTCTCCAGTAATAATCAGCTGCTAAACAAGGAGAGTGGTCCGATTGTTGGTTTAGGTATGATTTACTATGAGCAATATGGCGATGTTCTGATGCAATTGCAAGCCGCCTTGTATGATGGTGTGGTCGATTACAAAGGGCAAACACAAGGCGGTAGTCCGATTACCAGCCGATCAGATACAACTATAGGGGAGCTGGATTTTTTTGTCACGCGCTGGTTGAATCGACAAGACACCTGGCGTTATGGTATCTATGCTGGCCTGGGATTTTATTATTGGGAACGTAACATCAGATCAACCACAACGGCTAGTGGTTCCCCTGTCGCGGGTTTATTTGAAAAATACATGATTGGCTATGGCTCATTGGGAGTAAAAATCAAGTATCTTTCAGGTGACCAATCCAGCGGGTCATTAGATGTTCGCGCCAGTAAGATTTTCAGTGCAGATATTGATGTGGATTTTCAAGGGGCTGGTGGTTTTGATAATGCCACTCTAGATTTAGGTAAAAAATACGGTTTTCGTATTGGCTTACCCTGGGAAAAAAAGCTATCGCAAAATTCTTCTCTCATTATCAATCCATATTATGAATTCTGGAAATTTGGCGTCAGTAATACCAGGCAGCTGACTATCAATGGTGCACCCAGTGGGACGAGTATTTTTGAACCTGAAAGTGAGACTGGCAGCTTTGGTTTGAACATTGGTTTCAGACAGCTATTCTGATTGAGGTCATTATTCCTCAGCTCACGCAAATGTAAAATATTGACAACAGAAGCAATAAATAATGGCTTGTTATTTGACTTAGTGTTCCTATATAACTAGCAGAGTAACGATGGAGTGCAGAATATGTTTAAACGAATTGGACTTTTTCTGGTAACCAATATTGCGATAATATTTATACTGAATATAACCATGAGGCTGTTGGGGTTTGAGTCCATACTGGACCAGCAAGGGATAGATCTGAACCTGAATGCTCTGTTGGTGTACGCTGCTGTTATTGGATTTAGTGGTTCATTGATATCCCTGGCAATTTCAAAATGGACAGCGAAGCGTATGACGGGGGCCCGTGTTATCGAACAGCCGTCCAATGCTGAAGAGCGCTGGTTAGTTGAAACTGTCAAACGGCAGGCCGCACAGGCAGGCATTGGTATGCCCGATGTGGCGATTTACTCAGCTCCTGATGTGAATGCCTTCGCTACCGGCATGAGACGCAATAGTGCGTTGGTCGCGGTCAGTACAGGATTGTTACAAAATATGACTCGCGACGAAGCTGAAGCTGTACTAGGGCATGAAGTATCCCACGTGGCTAATGGCGACATGATTACACTGGCTTTGATTCAAGGCGTGGTGAATACTTTTGTGATTTTCCTGTCGCGGGTGATCGGCCACCTGGTGGATCGCATTGTATTTAAAACCGAGCGTGGGCACGGCCCTGCTTTCTGGATTACAGCAATCATTGCCGAGCTGTTATTGGGTATTCTCGCGAGCATGATTGTGATGTGGTTTAGCCGACAACGTGAATTTCGTGCGGACGCAGGCGGCGCAAGCCTGGCTGGTAGAGAGAAAATGATTGCGGCATTACAACGCTTGCAATTAAGTACAGGTCAGCCTCATCTGCCTGATCAAATGGCGGCCTTTGGTATTTCGGGTAATCTTGGCCAGGGTCTGAAAAGATTATTTACCACACATCCGCCGTTGCAAGAACGTATCGCACGTTTGAAAAGTGGAATTTAATTAATAGGTAACGTTAAGGTAGCCTTGATGTGTTTTATCTGTTGATGGGGCCAGTAAACATGCTGGGACCACATGACTATCTTTCAAAAACCACTGGTTAAATAGCCAGGTATTCATTTCTCTACTAGCGCTACGCGGCTGCAAAGCGATGATGATTATTTGCATCATCATTGCCTCCAACAATTTTTTTAATGCCTGGAGAATTTTAGCGGGCTTGTGCTTTTCCCCCTTGCGTTTGTGCATCAACAAACACTCAAAATTTAATGAACAGAGGATAGTATATTAGGCTAACTGATGGGATTAATGTATCTGGCTGTTATTTAGCATGGAAGAGGTATTTGTCGATTTTTAAAAGATTAAGTTTTGAAATATATGCATTTTTTGACGATTCCGTCACTTTTATGAGTGCTTTCATTTCTCAAGTAATGCCTGCCGGACCCGATAAAGCTTATAGAGTGTAAAACATAGGGCGGCCTGTGATGTCAGGTAAGAAAAAAGCGAGTAAAATAGTTGTTGGGTTTGTCGGCATTATTCCTGAATGCACACGGCAAGCTAATCAATATCAAATTTTACAGTCTCTCATAGGACAATTGATAGCATCAGTGATGCTCGCGCTAGCTTTTTCTTTCAACGCATGGGCTTTGCCTCATGCGCAGAGAGTGCCCATCCCGTCTATTAATACCTCCGATTATGAACCTGTTATCTTTAGTGGTAACAACAACAGTTTTGAACGATTTAATGAGTCTGATGCTGAGAAGGCAAATTATAAAGACGTCACCTTGTCGCATCATCGTCAGTCCAGGCTGCTGGATATTAAAACTCACTTAAAGGCTAACTATCTGGATTCCGCAGGTAAAGTTGACGAGACCGAGTCGGTCATGAAAATTGATTCACTCTATCTTGATGCCAGTGTCCCTCAACAACATCTCTCGGCACGACTAGGCCGACATTCCACCAGTATGGCGGGTTCAAACTATCCTCTTGATGGTATGAGCATGAGTTACCGGCTTTTTAATAAGCATCGCATCAAAATGATGGCCGGATTCGAGCATTCAGAAGCTGCCGACCTGGAGATAAATTCCGATAAATCTATTATTGGTATCAGCGCTGAATCAGCCCGATTCGGGCGCTATTGGCATGCGGATGCATATGCCTTTGAACAGCAGGATGCAGGTATAATCGATCGGAAAATTCTCGGCTCAAGATTACGTTTTCTCAATTCCGGACAGTCGGCTTCGCTACAATTTGATGTGGATACTGCACAGCTTGAATCGCGCAGCAGTCAGTTGATGGTAAAATTGGAGCCATACAAGAATCAGTCACTACAATTGGCACTGGATTATCGTTCACCTGGATCAACATCCGGATTGATTGTGCCGGCACTGGATGAGTTATTAAAATCATTGGCAGAAGAAGACGTGCGTGCACTGGAGCAAGACACTGACGCCATTTTTCGTTCAGGCGCATTGTCCTGGAGCAAGGTATTTTCGGATGAATTGACTCTTAATAGCGAAGTTTCAGTTTCATCCTTATCGAAATCGGTGTTGGCAGGTGCATTATCCACAGATTCCTATTATTTGTATGGCGTACAATTGACAGGAAAAAACCTCATCAACATCAATGATACAGCCAGCATGAGTCTGCGCTATTTCGAGTTTAGTACAGCGAGCCGTGTTTCTCTGTCGATCAATAATCGCACAGCATTCAGACCAAACTGGCATGCTGATTGGCAACTGGATGCTTATTGGCAGGACAATGATGATGAATCCGAAATGGTGGGAGTCAGTCCTTTACTGAAATTACAATACAAACAAAAGGACAATGCCAGGCTGGATGTCGAGTTTGGGCTTAAGCATTTCGATGCTGAAAATGATTCAGATGGCAGTGAACTTAATGATGTTTTTATCAACATTACTCACACTAAGGCGTTATGGTAAATGTCTATTTTAAAAAACAATATAATTATTAATGTTATTAGTGTCGAATTCTGATTTAAATACTCATCTATGTGGTTTTTATTATTCATCGCATGATTCAATTTTGCTTAAATATCCCAAATTGTGACGTTGGCCTATTTTAATTGTCTACTTTTGGTGTATATATAAAATATATATTAAACTTTGTAAGTTATTTACTGACATCTTATTAAATATAAAATAAGTGCATGTAAGCCAATTGTAAGCCCAGATAATTACAATCGGCGATAAATAGTTTTGATTGCACATTAAAGTTAAGACAAGGAAGGTCCTCATATCGGGGGTATACACACTGGCAGTATCAGTCTGCCACTATAAACCGGGTAGCAGTAATGATTGAGTTACTAATAGAAGATGAACGTGGCAACAAGATTACCCACCAGTTAGGCGAGGGACGTCATACCCTTGGCAAATCACCCAGTTCGGATGTTGTTCTGATGGATCCGCATAGCTCACGTTACCATGCCGATTTACTGATTACCCGAACAGGTATGTTTATCATCGACATGAACAGTACTAATGGTATCTGGTCGGATGGAAAAAAAATAAACAAGATACTCAAGATCGAACATGGTCAAACTTTCTCACTGGGAAATTTGCAACTGAGCACACGCGTGCCGAGATATAATCTCTATGTCAGGCAAGGCAGAAAGCCGGTTGTCGATAGATCAGTCGATAATGAAGAAACTCCCAATGGACTTAATATTGACGAAGAAGTATTAAGCTTGTTGAAATCCTGACACTACAATCCTGTTTCTGCCAGTTCCTGGAAATCTGCCTTACATTCAATTTGAATGCGTATTTTACTTATGGGGTGAGTGAATGCCAGAAAGCTGGCATGTAGCATCAACCGGCCTGATTTCGCCAATACTTCCTGATGAGCATAAAGCCGGTCCCCCAAAATCGGGTGCCCAATAGTTTGTAAATGAACTCTTATCTGGTGTGAGCGCCCCGTGACTGGCGTTAACAATATCAGGCTGGTGTTCTGATCAGCATTGTAATGCATAAGCTGGTAATGTGTAGTTGATGGTTTTCCATGCTCATGATCAACCTTTTGGCGTGGGCGATTTGGCCAGTCACTCATCAAGGGTAAATTTATTTCACCCTTATTTGGCTGTAGTAGTCCATCAGCCACAGCCATATAATGTTTTTCGATCTGGCGTTGTTCAAATAGTTGACTGAGTTGACGCTGGCTGTCTTTACTGCGTGCCATGAGTATCAGTCCGGATGTATCCATGTCCAGACGATGCACAGTCAAGGCTTCGGGGAATTGTTGTTGCACGCGGTCACTCAGACTATCTTGCTTGTCTGCACCACGACCAGGAACTGAAAGTAGTCCACTGGGTTTATTCAGTATGATTAACTCATCATCAATATAGCGTATGTCGAGTTTCTGATGCGGCGGTGGCTTGTAGTGAGTCGCCGAGTTGTCTGTTTCCATGGCTTGGTACCGGTGAAGTTACAGTCATCAGCCATGGAAAATAGATCAGTAGACGCCAATATCGATATATGACTTCGAAATCTTTCCAACGGCCAATACATAAGCAGCTGTTCTATAATCGTTCACTTTATCATTACTAAGCCATATTTCACGAATTTCCTGGAAGGCCTGACGCATGGTATCTTCCAGCCCGGAGCGGACAATATCGATTTCACTGGCACCATGTTTCAGTTTTTCCTTGGCCAGGTCTGAAATTTTTGTACCGGTGATTTCTTCCAGCATGGCGATATACTGATGGTTGCGCATTTCCTCATTCCTGCGTTGCATACGCCCAAAACGTATATGTGACAGGTTGCGAATCCATTCAAAATAGGAGACCGTCACGCCACCCGCATTGACATAGGCATCGGGCAGGATTGCCGTGCCTTTTTTATTGAGTATTTGATCGGCCTGATAGGTGACAGGGCCATTGGCAGCCTCGACTATCAGTTTGGCTTTAATTCTATCTGCGTTTTCAATCGTAATCTGGGCTTCCAATGCCGCCGGGATGAGGATATCGCATTCCATTTCCAGTGCTTTTTTGCCGTCCTCGCCAAAAGTCGCACCGGGGAAACCCTTGATGGTTTTATGCTCAATAATGAATTGGTACAGGGCTTCTATATCAATACCATTTTCATTGTGCAGATAACCATCGCGTTCTATGACACAAATAATTTTCGCGCCATCCTCTTCAGAAAGAAACTTGGAAGCATGGTAACCAACATTACCAAGTCCCTGAACTATAATCGTCTGGTCTGCCAATGTGCCTGTTAGACGGGCTTGTTTAACGCCATCAGCATGACGGAAAAATTCTTGTATCGTATATTGCACGCCGCGGCCGGTGGCTTCGGTACGCCCACGTATGCCGCCCAGGTGAACCGGCTTGCCAGTGACACAGGCCAGGGCATTGACATCTTCCGGATGCAGGTGTTTATAGGTGTCTGCGATCCATGCCATTTCTCGTTGCCCGGTTCCAACGTCTGGTGCGGGTACGTTGGTTGACGGGCTTAAAAAGCCTTTTCTAACCAGCTCCAGTGTGAAGCGACGAGTAATCAGCTGCAATTCTTCACGGTCATAGTTTCTTGGGTCAATTAACAGCGCTCCTTTAGAGCCTCCAAATGGCACATCGACAATGGCACATTTATAGGTCATCAGGGCAGCCAGCGCCTCGACCTCGTCCTGATCAGCATAAGGAGCGTAACGAATGCCGCCTTTGGCGGGTAGTCGATGCGTGCTATGTACCGCTCTCCATCCGGTAAAGACTTCAATTTGACCTTTGATTCTGACCGGGAAACGAACCTGTATCACCGAGTCACAGCTTTTCAGTGCCCTGGCCGTGCCTTCTTCCAGATCCATCACATCCAGCGCACGCTCGATCATGCGATCAACGCTCTGGCTAAATGTCAGTTCATTATTGTCAGTCATTACCATCTCCTTGTTTGTGTCCTGTTCCTGTTAGCGGCTTGTTAAAGAGTTTTATTAGCAAACTTTTGTAAATAGATAATCTCAAGATTATTTGTTGGAAAATTAGTGCTTTATCAATGATTAATGAAGGGTTTTATTAGCGTTTCAGAATGGCTATCCAGCGAGAGAGGTTCAGCAGGCTGGACAGGGCGCCAGCGACGTAAGTCAACGCAGCGGCTTTAAGGATTTTTCGGGCAGCCGGGTAGTCTTCGCGGTCAAGATATTCACCTGCTACCAGTAAAGGCATGGCTCGTCCAAAGCTGGCATCCCATTCGACGGGCAGCGTGACCAGATGAACCAGGACACCAATAGACATAAAGGCCAGCGCAGTAATAGCGCTGATGACACCAATGGCTGGAATGCGTGAAACAAATGTTAGTACGGGCATAATCATAAATATGATGACGCCGGTTTTTTCCGCGACTATTGCCAATGTGGCAAGCCATTGTCTGAGTCTGAAAAGTCGGTAATTGCTCTTGTGTTGAATGGCATGTCCCACTTCATGGGCTGCAACGACAATGGCGGTTAATGATTGTCCATGGTAATTTTCATCGCTCAAGCGCACCATTTTTTTCTGCGGGTCGTAATGATCACCAGACTGGGTGGCCTCAACTGCCACTTCCTCAATGCCGAGCTGATTTAATAGATGCGCGGCAAATTGACCACCGCTACCGGGGAATTTATCCGCTGGCAAATGATATTTTTTCAGCGTGTGACTGAGCCATAGCTGGGGCAAAAAAATTATTCCAAGCAACAAAAGGATCAGGCTGATAATGAGGAAAAGTGTCATGGTCATGGCATTGTAGCGCATTGACCTTAGATGACAAACAACTAAAAGAGTATTCTATAGGCTATTGATTATTATAATTATATAAAGCTATAATTTACTTTAAATTGAGCCCTTTTTGAAGCGACGGCGTTCTTAAAGGTAGTGACGATTGGCTCTAATAGAAGCTGGCAGAAACAGGGATTTAACCATCATTGCCAGGCCTTGCACGATCAGACAATAACCCAGGACAATAAAGCTGGACTCAATAGTCGTATGTTTGAGTGTGATGATTTGCAGCAAGTTAAACTGATCAACACCAGTACGATTAATGATGACCAGTACCAGGCTGTTAGCCACCAGGCAAAACAGGCCAATGAAGATATAGTAGCAAGGGCGACAGCCGGATCCACGCGTGGTCTTGGTAAAACCGTATATGGCGAATAGTAGAAAAAAAACGCCGAGTAAAAACCACTGCTCAAACGTGTGACTTTGAGTTAACGTCATGACACAGCCTCCTGTTTTTCTTGCTGTTTTTATTATTTTTTTTGGGCTTAAGCCCTTTATTATACAGAGACCTTAGTAAGCACGAGTATGAGCATGGTCGCTGCTGTTATTATAATCTTTGAATGACGAAATTAACTTATTTTTGACGTTACTGCAATAGCCTTTATAAGCGCAAGATTGTATTGACTATTTTATAATAGTCCTAATAAATGAAAGGATTTGTTGAAAACAATGATGGGCACTAAATCTATTATGCACACTATTTCAGTACTCGCAGAGTGCCACATTGCTGAGTACAATAGCTCCCATGCCCAGCCAATTTGTCCATCTACATCTGCATTCTGAATATTCTCTAGTCGATAGTCTGATCAGGATAAAACCACTTGTTCAGCAGGTGGCTGCCGCGGGTATGCCGGCTGTTGCCGTTACCGATCAGAGCAATCTGTTTTCCATGGTCAAATTTTATCGTGCTGCCTTAGCTGCCGGTATCAAGCCGGTAGTGGGTGTTGAAGTGTGGATCAGCAATGAAACTGAAACAGATCGCCCCTATCGGATGGTGCTGTTGTGCATGAATAAAACGGGCTATCTGAATATGAGCCAGTTGGTCTCCCGGTCTTATCTGGAAGGGCAGCATCGAGGTATCCCCATGCTCGAATCGAGCTGGTTTGAGGGACACAGTGAGGGCCTGATCGCTTTATCGGGCGGCAGGGAAGGCGATGTCGGCAGCATGCTGCTGGCAGGCAACCTGGATCAGGCAGAGCAAAAGGCCGCCTTCTGGTCGGCATTGTTTCCTGATGCTTATTATCTCGAACTGCAGCGTAGCGGCAGGGAAAACGAGGGTGAGTATATTCATAAAGCCGTTGATCTGGCCATAAGTATGCAATTGCCGGTCGTGGCAACCAATGATGTTCGCTTTATCAAGCAGGATGACTTTGAGGCGCATGAGGCAAGGGTGTGTATTCATGATGGTCGTACATTGGATGATAAGCGTCGTCCACGTTTGTACAGCCCGCAGCAATATCTGCGCACGGCAGAGGAAATGATCGAGTTGTTTTCAGATATACCGGAGGCCATTGAAAATACGCTGGAGATCGCCAGACGCTGCAATCTGGAACTAACCCTGGGTAAGAATTATTTGCCCGATTTTCCCGTTCCTGAAGGCATGGATGTGAATAGCTATTTACAGGAACTATCCAGGAAGGGTCTGCAGAAGCGACTGGAAAAAATTCTCGACCCGGCAGCGGACGGTTATAAAGATAAGCTTAAAGAGTACCAGGATCGGCTGGAGTTAGAACTGGATGTTATTATCCAGATGGGTTTTCCCGGCTACTTCCTGATTGTTGCCGACTTTATCCAGTGGGCAAAGGATCATGCTATTCCGGTCGGGCCGGGTCGTGGTTCAGGGGCGGGATCACTAGTTGCCTATGCATTGACTATTACCGATCTTGATCCGATTGCGCTGGAATTACTGTTTGAGCGCTTCCTCAATCCTGAGCGTGTATCGATGCCGGACTTCGATGTTGACTTTTGTATGGATCAACGCGATCGGGTGATCGATTATGTTGCCGAGCATTATGGCCGTGACAAGGTCTCGCAGATCATAACTTATGGCACTATGGCCGCCAAGGCGGTGGTGCGTGATGTTGGGCGTGTGCTAGCGCATCCCTATGGTTTTGTCGATCGCATCGCCAAACTGATCCCGTTTGAAATCGGCATCACCCTGGAAAAGGCGCTGGATCAGGAAGCAGAATTAAAAAAACTCTATGACGATGACCAGGAGGTCAGGGCACTCATTGACCTGGCGCGTTCACTGGAAGGTCTGGCTCGCAATGCGGGTAAGCACGCTGGTGGCGTTGTTATATCACCGACGAAGTTAACTGACTTTACGCCTATTTATTGTGAACAAGGTGGAGCCAACATCGTTTCGCAATTTGACAAAGATGATGTCGAAGCTGTGGGGCTGGTGAAATTTGATTTCCTTGGTTTAAGAACCTTGACGATAATCGACTGGGCCGTTCAGACCGTCAATCGTCAGCGTAAAACACTTGGCGAGCCAGCACTGGATATTACTGTCTTACCAATGGATGACAAGGCCTCGTTTGAACTACTGAAGCGCTGCTCAACCACAGCCGTTTTTCAGCTCGAATCCAGCGGTATGAAAGATCTGATTAAACGCTTACAGCCCGATCATTTCGATGACATTGTCGCTTTAGTGGCACTGTTCAGGCCCGGGCCGCTACAGTCCGGCATGGTGGATGACTTTATCGAGCGTAAGCATGGTCGCCAGAAAGTGGAATACCCGCATCCTGCGCTCGAAGTGATCTTGCGCCCGACCTATGGTGTTATTCTGTATCAGGAACAGGTGATGCAGATTGCCCAGGTATTGGCCGGTTATTCATTGGGTGCGGCCGATTTGTTACGCCGCGCCATGGGTAAAAAGAAGCCAGAGGAGATGGCCAAGCAGCGTAGTATTTTCACTGAAGGGGCAGTGAAAAATAATGTCGAAGAAAAAACCGCCACCTATATTTTCGACTTGATGGAAAAATTTGCTGGTTACGGATTCAACAAATCACATTCTGCTGCTTATGCGCTGGTCTCTTACCAGACGGTCTGGCTGAAAGCACATTACCCGTCTGCATTCATGTCGGCGGTGTTGTCATCAGATATGGATAATACCGACAAGGTGGTGACCCTGATTGAAGAATGCAGGGACATGCACCTGGATGTCTTGCCACCGAATGTGAACGAATCTTTTTACATGTTTACTTCGCATGATGATGACACCATTATTTATGGACTGGGTGCGATCAAGGGTGTAGGCCAGGCGGCCATTGAGATGATCTATCAGGAGCGTGAACACAACGGCCTCTATTCTGATCTATTCGATTTCTGTCGCCGGGTTGATTTACGCAAGGTGAATAAACGTGTGCTCGAGGCCTTGATACGATCCGGTGCTATGGATCAGCTGGGCGTCAATCGAGCCACGCTCAGCGCTCAATTAGCGGATGCCATCAAGGCGGCTGAACAACATAATCGTAATAGCGATGTTGGCATGGAAGATCTGTTCGGGGGTGCCACGCCGGATAGTCAAGATGCAGTTATAGATACTATCGAATTGCCTGAATGGGATGACGAACAAAGGCTGACAGGTGAAAAGGAAACCCTGGGGCTTTATCTTACCGGGCACCCGATTGCACGCTATGAAGATGAATTATCGCGCATGATCAGTGCGCGACTCTGTGATATGACCGGAGAAGGTGGGGCAGGCGATTCGCGTCGTCCAGGCAGTGGTCAGGAAAAACAGGTGATTGCCGCTGGCCTGGTACATGGTGTGCGTGTTATCAATACACGTCGTGGACGTATGTCGATTATCACGCTGGATGATCGTACCGCACGTATGGAAGTGACTTTGTTTGCGGAGCTGTTTGAGAGCAGCCGCGGGTCTATCAATAAGGACAAGGTGCTGGTGGTCAAGGGTAAATTGAGTCTGGATGACTATAGTGGCAATTATCGCCTGACCGCAGAAGAAGTCTTCAGTATCGATATGGCACGTGAGTATTTTGCCCGTCGTCTGGTCATCAGTCTGGATGCTGAAAAAGGTCGTAACGGCTTTATACATTCGCTCGCAGAAGTGTTGGGTCCTTACAAGGAGGGCCGTTGTCCAATCTGGGTGCAGTACATGAGTAAAAATGCCCAGGTCAAGTTACCGCTTGGTGCTGATTGGTGTGTGCATCCTACCGATGAGTTGTTACATCGGCTACGCCATCTGGCAGATGAGACGCAGGTTTGGATGGAATATGCATCCTGATGAATTAAATGATAAAATTATGCAGTGTCCACAAGATTAACAGAATAATAAATAGCTATAGCCTTTAATAGCCATCGTTACATGGCGACTGCCATTGAGTACATGCAGGGCCAAGCTGATGATTACTAGACCCAGAGCCATATAACATGAATGTAAACTTTCTAGATTTCGAGCAACCCATAGCAGAACTCCAGGCCAAGATTGAAGAGCTGCGTCTGGTCGGCGATGACCATGAGGTTAATATTGGTGAGGAAATCTCTCGCCTGGAAGAAAAAAGCAAAACCTTGACCGAACAGATCTTTACCAATTTGAATGCCTGGCAGGTATCTCAATTGGCTCGCCATCCGCAACGCCCTTATTTTCTCGACTATGTGGCTCATATTTTTACTGATTTTGAAGAATTGCATGGTGACCGACATTATGGTGATGATCAGGCTATTATCGGTGGCATGGCGCGACTCGATGGTGAAGCAGTCATGCTGATTGGGCACCAGAAAGGTCGTGATACTAATGAAAAAATCAAACGTAATTTTGGCATGCCGCGTCCAGAAGGCTATCGCAAGGCCATGCGTCTGATGCAAATGGCTGAACGTTTTAAATTGCCCGTGCTGACGTTCATTGATACACCGGGTGCTTATCCAGGTGTCGGCGCTGAGGAGCGTGGCCAGAGCGAGGCGATTGCACGCAATCTGTTTGTGATGTCCAATCTCAAAACTCCGATTATTTGTACTGTTGTCGGTGAAGGCGGTTCAGGTGGGGCACTCGCTATCGGTGTTGGCGACCAGGTGCAAATGTTGCAGTACAGTACTTACTCGGTTATTTCTCCAGAAGGTTGCGCTTCTATTTTATGGAAGAGTGCGGATAAAGCCTCTGATGCAGCTGAAGTAATGGGTATTACTGCTGAACGACTAAAGGAACTCAATTTGATTGATCGTGTTATCCCTGAGCCTTTGGGTGGCGCGCATCGTGATGTCGATGCCATGACCACTACTCTGGGGGCGGCCCTGCGAGAATCGGTAACGCAGTTATCAGAAGTCCCGCTCGATCAATTGCTGTCAGATCGTTACCAACGTCTGATGCAGTTTGGTGTCTTCAAGGGCTAACGAGCAATGGGCTTGTAGTCCCGGGCTGGTTAATGGATGAATTTTTCACTTGCAGAATTTTCCCGGTTTCTTCAATCCTGTGCTGATACCAGGCGCTTTCATGTTGCCCTGAGTGGTGGTCTCGACTCCAGTGTGCTGCTGCATGCCATGGCCAGTTTGCGTGATCGTGGTGCTGGCTGGAATTTGTCAGCAATCCACGTCCATCATGGTTTGAATCAGCATGCAGATGACTGGGTGGATTTTTGTCAGCAAATCTGTCAACAATTAAACATTCCCTGTGAAATTATTCATGTCGATGCGACGCCTGTGACTGGCGAAAGTCCTGAAGCCACTGCCCGGCAGCTTCGTTATCAGGCCATTGCCGAGCGTGTTTATGAGGGTGATGCGGTATTAACGGCTCATCATCAGGATGATCAGGCTGAAACCCTGTTATTGCAATTAATGCGTGGCAGTGGCATACCCGGCCTGGCAGCGATGCCATCTAAAACCGAGTTCTCTAAAGGCTTATTACTACGCCCATTGCTGGCATTTACGCGACAGCAAATTCGACAATATGCGTTACAACATAACATTGACTGGGTTGAAGACAGTAGTAATGAAGAAACGCACTATGATCGAAATTACATGCGTCATGAAGTACTTCCCGCCCTGTTATCAAGATGGCCAGGGACGATGACTAACCTGAATCGCACTGCTGCACACATGGCCGATGCCAGCAGTTTGCTGGATGATCTTGGCAGCCAGGATCTGCAAACACTCAGATCAGCAGACAGGTCGATGATTGATCTGAATGAATTAAAAAAATTGAGTCCGGCACGTCAACGTAATGTGCTGCGTTTCTGGCTGCGTGATTTGCAATTGCCGGTACCGTCGCAAGCACAAATGCAGCAAATACTAATGGAAGTTTTTGCAGCGAGAGTTGATTCAAGTCCCTGTATTCGTTGGCCCGGGGTGGAGGTTCGACGCTATCGAGAACAGTTATTCGCCATGCCTGGGATGCTCGCGTTTAGCGGCGATGACATTCAAGCCTGGGATATGACAACAGCATTAACTATTAAAGGTTCTGGCGTATTACAGGTGCAACCGGTACAGGGGAGGGGTATTTCAGCCAGTTTGTGCGGAAGTAAACAACTCAGTATTCGTTTTCGGCAGGGGGGTGAGCGCATTCATTTGGCTGGCCGAGGACATCAGCATGATTTAAAAAAACTGTTTCAGGAAGCCGGGATTCCTCCATGGGTACGTGAGCGCACACCGATTTTATTTCAAGGGGATACCATCGTGGCGGTACCCGGCTTAGGTGAGTCTGCGTCTGTTCAGGCCAGCAGCGATCAACAAGGCCTGTTACTGGATTGGCATAAACAGTTCAACTGAATCAATAAAAAGCACGGTGATTGCACATTTATGCCGCTTGGCCATTGAGGTATAGGCTTCATTCTGGTATTTTGTAATCCCATCCGGAGGTTCGTCTTGAACCGCTTATTTTACCCTGATTGAGAAATTTATGACCCGATTTATATTTATCACTGGTGGTGTTGTTTCTTCCCTTGGGAAGGGCATTGCTTCAGCGTCGCTGGCCGCTATTCTGGAAGCGCGTGGACTGAAAGTCACCATGCTGAAGCTGGACCCCTATATCAATGTTGATCCAGGCACCATGAGCCCATTCCAGCATGGTGAGGTGTATGTCACCGAGGATGGTGCCGAGACAGATCTCGATCTGGGGCACTATGAGCGCTTCATCAATACCAAGATGACTCAGCGAAACAATTTTACTACCGGACAGGTCTACGAAAACGTTATCCGTAAGGAACGTCAGGGCGAATATCTGGGTGCGACGGTACAGGTTATTCCGCATATTACCGACGAGATCAAGAAGAATATTATCGAAGGCGCTGGCGATGCCGATATTGCCATGGTTGAAATTGGCGGTACTGTAGGTGATATTGAATCGTTGCCTTTTTTAGAAGCTATTCGTCAGATGGGCGTGGAAATGGGCCACGATCATGCCCTGTTCATGCACCTGACGCTGTTGCCCTACATTCCCACTGCCGGTGAACTCAAGACCAAACCCACGCAGCACTCGGTCAAGGAATTGCGTTCAATCGGTATCCAGCCTGATATCCTGCTGTGCCGTGCAGAAAGGGACATACCGGAAACCGAGCGTAAGAAAATTGCGTTATTCACCAATGTGGAACAGAGGGCTGTTATCTCTGCCATTGATGCTGACAATATCTATCGCATCCCGATTCTATTGCATGACCAGGGCCTGGATTCGATTGTTGTGGATAAATTCCATCTTGATGTACCAGAAGCCGATTTATCTGAATGGGATAGAGTGGTCGATTCCTTTACTCATCCGAAACATGAAGTGACGGTGGCTATGGTGGGCAAATACGTCGACCTGACCGAATCTTACAAGTCGCTGAACGAAGCGCTGGCACATGGCGGTATTCAGACCCAGACCAAGGTCAACATCGTTTATGTGGACTCAGAAGCACTGGAAACCGATGGTACTGATTGCCTGAAAGATATGGATGCCATTCTGGTGCCTGGTGGTTTCGGTGAGCGTGGGGTAGAGGGTAAGATTCTCGCCGTTCAGTATGCGCGTGAAAATAATGTACCCTATTTGGGTATCTGTCTGGGCATGCAGGTCGCCGTTATCGAGTATGCTCGTCACATCGCTGGACTTGAAGATGCTCACAGTACCGAGTTCAAGAAAAATGTGACTCATCCTGTTATCGCTCTGATTTCCGAGTGGCTGAATGCCGCCGGGCAACGGGAAATGCGCGATGAAGATTCGGACATTGGCGGCACCATGCGTCTGGGTGGACAGGAATGTCGGCTCAAATCCGGCACCCATGCCCGCGAAATTTATCAGCAGGATATTATTGTAGAACGCCACCGCCACCGATATGAATTCAATAACCGCTACCTGGAACAGCTTGAACAAGCCGGTCTGGTATTCAGTGGTATGTCCATTGACGAGACGCTGGTGGAAGTTATCGAGTTGGCTGATCATCCCTGGTTTATTGCCTGTCAGTTCCATCCGGAATTCACTTCGACTCCACGCAAGGGACATCCTTTGTTTACCAGTTACATACTAGCGGCACTGAAGCAACATCAAGAAAACAATTAATCTTAAGGGTAAAGCAAATGCAATTATGTGGTTTCGAAGTCGGTCTGGATAAACCTTTTTTTCTGATCGCCGGTCCCTGTGTCATCGAGAGTGAGCAAATGGCTCTTGATACTGCCGGTCAATTGAAGGAGATCTGTGAACGCCTGGGTATCTCCTTTATTTACAAATCCTCGTTCGACAAGGCCAATCGTTCATCAATGAACAGTTTTCGCGGTCTGGGAATCGAAAAAGGACTGGCTATTCTGCAAAAAGTCAAAACCGAGTTGTCTGTGCCTGTGCTGACGGATGTCCACGAGGACACGCCGTTGGATGAAGTTGCCAGTGTTGTCGATGTCATGCAAACTCCCGCCTTCCTGTGTCGGCAAACGAATTTCATTCAGAGCGTGGCCAATCAGGGTATCGCGGTGAATATTAAAAAAGGGCAATTCCTGGCTCCCTGGGATATGAAAAATGTTGTCGACAAGGCCAGGGCAACCGGCAATGAACAGATTATGGTTTGTGAGCGTGGCGTTTCCTTTGGGTATAACAACCTGGTGTCGGATATGCGCTCACTGGCCGTTATGCGGGATACCGGTTGCCCGGTTGTTTTCGATGCTACGCATTCAGTACAACTACCTGGTGGGCAGGGTACGAGTTCAGGTGGTCAGCGCGAATTCGTTCCTGTGCTGGCGCGCGCAGCCATAGCAGCCGGCGTTTCTGGTGTGTTTATGGAAACTCATCCTAATCCTGCCGAGGCTTTGAGTGACGGTCCAAATGCCTGGCCGCTTGGGCAGATGCAAGCCTTACTGGAAACTTTGATGGAACTGGATCAGGTCACCAAGCGTAGTGGTTTTATTGAGGATTCACTATAGGCCGTCTAATGTGCCGGAGCAGAGGCGGTTTTTCTGGTCTCTTAATAAATCGATTGGCCGCTCTGGACTCGTCTTGATACTCAAATTGATGAGTGCCTCCCCACGTCATCATCATTTTCAGGGCTCTCTCGCTACAGGCATTGTTTTTAAGTACAATAACGGCTGAATATGACCGATAGCAGCTATTGCAATAAAAAGTGAGAAATGGAGAAAAAATGTCCACAATTCAAGATGTTCATGCCAGAGAAATTATAGACTCAAGAGGCAACCCGACCCTGGAAGCAGACATAAGCCTGGAAAATGGTGTCGTTGGTCGTGCCATGGTGCCCTCAGGTGCCTCCACCGGCGAGTTAGAAGCCCTGGAGCTCAGAGATGGTGATAAGCAGCGCTATGGTGGCAAGGGTGTGCTCAAGGCGTTAAATAACGTCAATACAGCGATCCGCAATGCCTTGATTGGAATGGATGTTGCTGATCAGGCCGGAATTGACAAACTCATGCTGGATCTGGATGGCACCCATAACAAAAGCAATCTTGGCGCGAATGCCATACTGGCCGCGTCGTTGGCCGTCGCCCACGCTGCCGCTAAAGATGCTGGCAAGCCATTGTATCAATCGCTGGTCGAACGTGACCATTACCAGCTGCCAGTACCGATGATGAATATTATCAATGGCGGAGCGCATGCGGATAACAGTGTCGATCTCCAGGAATTCATGATCCTGCCCGTTGGCGCGCCGACACTGGCAGAAGCGGTACGTTATGGCACTGAAGTGTTTCATGCATTGAAGTCGGTATTGCATGACAAGGGCCTGAATACCGCCGTTGGCGATGAAGGTGGCTTTGCACCCGATCTGGGGTCCAATGAAGAGGCTATTGGCGTTATCCTGCAAGCAATTGAAGCGGCGGGTTACAAGGCGGGTGAAGATATCTATCTCGGTCTTGATGTGGCCAGTTCCGAGTTTTATAAGAATGGCAAATACGATCTTGCCTCTGAAGGAAAACAATTCACATCAGCAGAATTTGTCGACTACCTTGCAGCCTGGGTGGATAAATATCCGATTATTACTATTGAAGACGGCATGGCTGAAAATGACTGGGAAGGTTGGGATCTGATAACCAAAAAGCTCGGCTCTAAAGTCCAGTTGGTGGGCGATGATCTTTTCGTGACTAACACAGAAATACTCCGTAAGGGCATAGATAATAATATAGCCAATTCTATTCTCATCAAGTTTAACCAGATAGGCACCTTATCAGAAACACTGGATGCAATCGCCATGGCTGATAAGGCTGGTTATACAGCTGTGGTATCACATCGTTCCGGTGAAACTGAGGATACCACCATTGCTGACCTGGCCGTAGCCACCACAGCAACTCAGATTAAAACCGGTTCACTGTCACGTTCAGATCGTGTGGCAAAATATAATCAACTGATTCGCATTGAAGAAGCATTGGGGGACCGTGCCAGCTATGCTGGCAAGAAGGCCTTCAATATTTTTTAGCTGATAGTATTTTCTGGATTAAAGCATGCATAGGCGTGAATGATGAAATGGATAATCTTTATTCTGATTTTGTTGTTCATTGCCTTGCAGGCTAAAATGTGGGTGGGTGATGGCAGTTTTTCTGAAGTTAATCAACTCAGTAAAGCCAATGACAGCCAGCAGCAGGAAAATAAAATGATCAAGGAACGCAATGACTCACTGGCAGCTGAAGTCAAGGATCTCAAGCAAGGTCTGGAAGCCGTGGAGGAGCGCGCGCGCAGTGAGTTGGGCATGATAAAAAAGAAAAATGAAACCTTCTACCAGATTGTCGATGACAAAGTAAAAAAATAAATTGCTTAATGACTGAATGCAGTCCGCATTTCTCACCAGGCGACTAAAGATAAGAGAAAATAAATAGTTTCTATAAAAATGTGCAATAGCAAAGAAACACAATGTTTTTATCATTGGCTTATCGTGGTTCGGGTGAGAGATGCAAGCTGACCATCAACTCAGTCCACGCTACTGGGTGATTGTCCCGGCGGCAGGAACAGGTAGTCGCATGCAGGCCGACAGACCCAAGCAGTATTTATCTTTAGCGGGCAAAACAGTCATCGAGCATACACTTGATTGTTTTATAAATAATCCGAAAATAACAGCTACCTTTGTGGCTATTAGCAGCAATGATAGTTACTGGAATGAATTGAATCTGGATGACAAGGAAAATTTATATCAGGTCGAAGGAGGTCAGGAGCGTTGCCATTCAGTCTTTAATGCGCTACTCCATCTGTTACCGAACGCCGATGATAACGACTGGGTGTTAGTGCATGATGCCGCGCGCCCTTGTGTACGTCTGTATGATATCGATTATTTGATTGAAACCCTGGCCACAGACCCGGTGGGTGGTTTGTTGGCCATGCCGGTAAAGGACACCATGAAAATGGCTAATGTTGATGACCGCGTGGAAAGCACTATCGATCGCAACCAGCTTTGGCATGCATTAACTCCGCAAATGTTCCGGGTAGGCGAACTGTTTCGTGCAATCAAAGGAGCACTCGATCAGAATTATCTAATCACGGATGAAGCCTCAGCTATTGAGCTAATGGGTAAACAACCCAAACTGGTTGAAGGCCATGCGGATAATATTAAAATTACCCGGGCAGAAGATCTTTTACTGGCAGAGTTTTTTCTACAGCAACAAGGGCGACTTTCATGAGAATTGGTCAGGGTTATGATGTCCATCGACTGGTTGATAATCGTAAGCTGATTATTGGTGGCGTTGATATTCCTTATAGTCAAGGGCTGGAGGCTCACTCTGATGGCGACGTGTTGATTCATGCGTTATGTGACGCTTTGCTGGGTGCCGCCGGCCTCGGTGATATCGGCAAGCACTTTCCCGATACCGATGACAGCTTCAAGAACGCTGACAGCCGTAACCTGCTCAGGACCGTCATCGAAAAACTGAAATCACAAGGTCTAAAACTGGGTAATGCTGATTGCACTATCATCGCCCAGGCACCAAAAATGTCACCTCATATCGAATTGATGCGCAGCAATCTGGCGGAGGATTGCGAAGTCGGTTTCAACAATATGAACATCAAGGCGACAACTACCGAAAAACTCGGTTTTACCGGTCGTGGCGAAGGCATCGCTGCAGAGGCTGTTGTTCTGCTCAGTGAATCATAAAACCTGATCTGATGGTCATTTAAGAAAGCCAGTTCGAGCATGCCAGGGTGTAGGAATAAACTCAACAATGTATCAGAACATAACCACTCCCCGAGCTCATGGTGACCCATTATGTACAGTGAGCTTCCGGCAGTCTCCCGAGGATTTCATCGTCAATGAAACCTTGATCTTTGATCCGGACGGTGAAGGCGAACACGTTTACCTGCATATCAGGAAACGAAATACCAATACCCAGTGGCTAGCCGCTGAGCTGGCAAAATACGCCAATATTAAACAACGGGATATCAGCTATGCCGGTCTCAAGGACCGTCATGCCGTCACCAGTCAATGGTTCAGCCTGTTGCTGCATAAAGACAAAGAGCCAGACTGGAATCAGTTCAGACTCGATGGCATCGACATCTTGCAAGTCACGCGTCACCGCACAAAATTACGCCCGGGTATGGCTAAAAGAAATCATTTTGTCATCACTTTGCATAATGGTAACTGTGATGAGGAAGCATTAAAACAACGGTTATCACTGATCAATCATCAAGGTGTGCCCAACTACTATGGTGAACAACGTTTTGGTCATGACCACAACAATCTCGAACAGGCGAGGCTGATGTTTGAAAAAAAAATCAAGGTCAAACAGCGCAATAAAAAAGGCCTGTACCTGTCTGCTGCGCGTAGCCATTTGTTCAATCAGGTGCTCGCTGAGCGAGTCCGGCAAGACAGTTGGAATAAGCCAATTGCCGGTGACTGCATGATGCTCGATGGTAGTAACAGTTTCTTTGTCATTGAACAAGTTGATGATGAGATCATAAAAAGAACACAGGAATTTGATATCCACCCGACAGGCCCGCTCTGGGGTAAGGGTGGATCTTTAACCATGCTTGAGAGTTTGCAACTGGAAAATGAAATATTAAATGCTCAGCAGTTGTTTCAGATGGGCCTGGAAAATGCCAACATGAAGATGGACAGAAGAGCACTGAGAATGAAACCCGTTGTACTTGAATATGCCATGCTGAACGCGCACACGATACAATTGAGTTTTGATTTAACAGCAGGACAGTATGCAACCACCTTATTGCATGAGCTGTTTACCCTTGAAGATTAGCTAAAACCAGATGGTATTGAATCCAGCTGTAGTGGGTAAAAAATCTGTCAATCATTAGAAGAATAAAAAAGATTATCACTACAGGCGGTTGATACTTGCGGTTTAAACCATGTTTCGCATCATTTTGTCAATCAGTTACACCCTAAGAAGATAATGCTTGCCATATGATAAAGCATTTTAATGACTATAAAATCCATAAATATTTTTAATAAAGATTCGAATCAATATTGATTCATATTAATTAACGTAAATTCACATAGTTCGCATCACGTTATGTGTGAATTCGACTAAACTATTGATATCGTGCGCCGAAATTACCTTATATACCTGTGCTGCCAGCATGTTCCATGAAGGTCCTGAGGCCTGATCACGAAAAAGTGGGTATTTAAGATGCATAGCCTATTCGTTAATTATCATCATCGAGTAACTCAAGCTAGCAAGGGCAACAGTAATTCATTTGCTGTAATAATTCCTATATTGCTGGGTGTAGTGCTGTTATTGAGTTCAGCTGTCCATGCTGATGAAGCCAGGCACAAAGAACCCATTCGATTCGGCCTTATGCCTTTTTTGACAAAAGCCACCCTGGTCAGGAAATTTACTCCACTGTTTGACTATTTGGAGCAGATGACGAATCGTCCGGTGGAGATTCGTTCCGCACCCAATTTCAAGATATATATCGAAAGAGCTATAAACGGAGAATATGATATGTTCATCGCTGCGCCACATATATCGGCGTATATGGAGCGTGAGCATCAGTCACAACGTATCTCAGGTTTTACACGCAGTCTGAAAGGTTATTTTGTCGTTCACAAGGATGCACCGTATAAGACGCTGGCGGATTTGCGCGGGAAACGATTTGCTTTTCCTGACCCACTGGCCGTCATCACATTGTTAGGTGAGCAGGCCATTCTGGAAGCTGGGCTGGACCCTGATCAGGATTTCATACGGCACTATACCTCGCATAATAATGCTATGCGTCTGGTCGCTGGAGGTGAACAGGATATTGCCGTGGTTGGCATTACTATTTTTGATAACATGCCTGAAAAAATTAAAAAAAATCTGCGTGTTCTTAAAAGCACTTCAACTATCCCACACCAGATGTTTCATGCGCGCAAGGATCTACCAAAAGAAGAACTAGCTGTCATATCCAAGGCAATGTTGGCATTTACCAAAGACGGTGCTGGCAAAGTGTTTTTTAGTCAGGTTGCTTTTGGAGATATGGCAGCGATAAACGATAAACAAATTGAAGCAGTGGAAAGTCTGATTGGTTTGTTGAAAACAAAGCTAAATTCGCAGTGATTATTGATTATATTAGAAAATCCCTTCGACGCAAGTTGGTGCTTGCTACTGTGGTAGTCGAAGTCGTCATGCTGACTGTTCTGGTGTGGAATAGTATTCGTATTGCAGAAACACATCTCATACAACAAACCGAAAATCGTATCAATGAAATCCTGCCGCTCCTGAATGCCAGTCTGGGAGCACCTTTGCTGGATTATGATATTGCCGTCCTTGAAGAATTATTATCACAAATTATACGTCAGGAAGGGGTACGATTTATTGAACTGTCAACAGGTAGTGATCGCTCTGTAATTGTTTACGGGACAGCTGGGAAAGCAGAAATTATACGTCAATCAAAAGTTCATCATATCCAGTTAAGCAGAGAAAAGCTGGGTGACATTATCGAGATCACGACACCCATCATTGTCGCATCCCGATCAATCGGTAACATGCGTGTTCAATTTAACATTTCCTATATTGTGCAGGCCGTGCAGGCTTTAAGGGCACAAGGCGCAGTGATTGCGACCATTGAAGTCGTATTAAGTATTATTCTGTTAACCCTGTTGGGCCTTGCCTTGACGCGTCATCTGAAAGACTTAACCAGTGCCACGCAGCAATTAGCAGATGGAGACCTGTCAGTACGTGTGCCGGTAAGTAATCTGGATGAAATCGGGCAAACAGCCAGGGCATTCAATCAAATGGCATCGACCCGAATGCATGTCGAATCTGCATTACGGACTTTGGCCGCTACGCCGATAGAGTCACAGAACTTTTTTGAAGATGCAATAATTATGCTAAGTGATGCCTTTGATTCAAAGTATGCATTTATCGGGCTTATGGACGAGCATACCAGGGACCATATTCATACCAGTGTGGTAGCAGAAAATAACCATATTGTACCTAATTTCAGTTATACATTAGAGCACACGCCTTGTGAAAATGTAGTTGAAACTTGCAAGCAGCTTATTCCGCATGATGTAAGCAGACTGTATCCACAAGATAAAATGTTGTTAGATATGGGGCTTGAATCCTACTTCGGGGCTCCATTGATCCGGTCTGATGGCACGATACTCGGGCTGGTCGTGGTGACACATACCGAGGCTATCGCTTTTGAGCCATGGATGGATCTGTTACTTGAAATATTTGCCAATCGCATCACTATGGAGCTCGAGCGTGATGCGGCGGGCAAGACACTACGTGAAAGTGAAACGAAGTTGCAAGCGGTGATGGATAATGCACCGGCGCTGATTTCTATTAAAGATATGCAAGGACATGTAAGCATGGTCAATCGTCGCTTTGATGTACTGGCAGGACCGGCAGCAGAAGAATATATTGGCAAGTCAGTATCCGAACTATTTCCACAGGACTCAGCAAAACAGCAATGGCTGAAGGATCTTGCGGACATGACAAGATATGGCTCAATCGAAGTTGAGGAAATGATTAAACATAAAGATCAGAGCATGCATACGTATCTTACGGTTAAATTTCCTCTGTTGGAGTCAAATTCAAAAGAACCCTTCGGTATCTGTTCTATTTCAACGGATATTTCAGATCGAAAGCAGGCTGAAGAAACCATTCGTTACATGGCTTATCGTGATTCGTTAACCGGTCTGTATAATCGAAATGAATTTGAAGTGCGTATTACCAAGGCCTTGAATAGTGCACATGAACATAATCATGAGCATGTATTACTTTATATGGATCTGGATCAGTTCAAGGTGGTAAATGATACATGTGGCCACACTGCTGGTGATGAGATGTTGCGTCAATTAGCCAGTATATTGACGAAGAATATCCGTGAACGCGATACCATGGCTCGCTTGGGTGGGGATGAGTTCGGCTTGCTAATGGAAAATTGTCCAATGGTTCATGCTCAACAGCTCGCCAGTAAGTTAATAGAATTAGTCAGCAATTTCCGCTTCGTCTGGGAGGGCCGTACCTTTGCTGTGGGTGTCAGTATTGGTATTGCACGCATTAATCGACAGAATGAATATGTTGCCGAGGTATTGAAATCGGCTGATATGGCCTGTTATGCGGCCAAGGATTCAGGTCGTAACCGATATCACATATACAGTGAGGATGATCTTGAGCTGGCTACGCGACAGAATGAGATGAATTGGGTGTCAGTTATACGTGAGGCGCTGGATCATGATGATTTTATCCTGTTTCACCAGCCTATTATCAGTCTCGATGCGGATAGTTCAGATTTAATCATGTATGAGCATCTTGTGCGATTGCGTGCTAAAGGAGACAAGGTGATCCTGCCAGGTTCATTTATTAGTTCGGCGGAGCGTTATAACCTTATGCAAGCTATAGATCGTTATGTTATACGCGAAGTCTTGTCTATTGCCTGTTCGAATTCAGAAACAAATGACCAGTCATCACTGTTGTTCATTAATTTATCCGGTACTTCCCTGAATGATGATAACCTGGTGGAGTATATCCGACACCAATTCCTCGCATTTAAGGTCGACCCATCACAGGTTTGCTTTGAAATCACCGAAACGGCAGCCATAGCTAACCTGCAGCGGGCATCGCAATTCATGCAGGATATCAGGGCATTGGGTTGCCGGATTGCCCTGGATGATTTTGGTAGCGGTCTGAGTTCATTTTCATATCTCAAGGCATTACCAGTTGATTTTATTAAAATTGACGGTGGTTTTGTCAAAAACATGCTGAATGAACCAATGGATATTGCGATCGTTGAAGCGATACATCAGCTCGGGCAGGCAGCAGGAATCGAAACAATAGCTGAGTTTGTAGAAGATAACGAGACACTGGAAAAGCTGAGGTCCATGGGAATCAATTATGCACAGGGATTTGCTATTGGTAAACCAGAGCCTTTGGTGAACCCCTTGCTGGATAATAGCCTGGGTCTTCATGGCATTTGATGAAGACAGTAGTGATAAGAGCGCGATTTAGCTGTCTGCGCTTTACTGACGCAATACGTATGAATACGTTGCAGCCCTGACCACGGATGATATCGTGGAAAATTTGTGGCTAGAATAAATGAGCTGAGTCTAAAAACAAAATGGCCGGCTACTATTGCCGGCCATTTTAGCGTCCACTGAAAATTTTATTTTTTCAATAAATCGCGTATTTCACCAAGCAGTACTTCTTCATTGCTGGGCTTAGGTGGCTCCGATGGTGCTTCTTCTTCTTTTTTCTTCATGGAATTGATGACTTTAACTGCAACAAATATGGCCATGGCAACAATCAGGAAGTCGATGATGGTTTGTATAAATGCACCGTATTTGATAGTAACGGCTTCTACACCCTCAGCAGCTTCCTTTAGCGTGTAAGCCAGATCAGTAAAGTTCACCCCTCCAACCAATACACCGACTGCTGGCATAATCACATCTTTAACCAGTGAAGATACAATTTTGCCAAAAGCAGCACCAATGATAATACCAACAGCCATGTCTACCATATTGCCCTTAATGGCAAAAGACTTAAACTCTTGTAACATACCCATACTTTTTCCCCTACGATTTATTATTTTCAGGACAGAGAGTAATGCTTTTCGCGGGTGATGGGAATATGTTAATTGTTAATTATGTTAAAATATTTCGTGTTACGCATAAATAGATAAGTTACTGTTTATATATAATAATTGTCGAAGCTAATGATACTTTGATGTAATGTGAACGGTCATAAGAGGCAGGGTTTATGGGATTTATCGACAGGATGCGGGCTTTATTCAAGCAAGCCAGGCAGCAATCACCGACGAGATTATTGCTGGCTGATATCAGTATGCAATTGCAACAGCTGGCAGACTCCCTTCGTCATCAAGTAGAGGCCGCAGCCTCAGGGAGAAATGGATCGGTGGATACCCGCATTGAATACATTATTAACGACCGCTCCGGGGGTGAATTACAAACAGAGTGGCAAGATAATGACTATGTCACCTCTACAGATATTCTCGATACAAATGGTTACAAGGCGCTGGTGCAAAGCGCCAGAGAAAATGGAATCAATATTAAACTAACCGAAGAGCAGGTCGAAGAGGTGGATGACGAAGATCGTGTCAGGTTTTGTGTGATTTTGTCCGGCTGGGCTGATTAGGGTGAGGCAATAATAGTGTTTCATTATTGTTCTATATTTGCATTTGCGATGCAATTCTGAAGTCATTTGGAATCTTTCTCTGTTTTTTACTTATCTATTTTTTTATTCAAATACGCATGCATGCTTTTGTGGAAAAATCGATAGCGATGGCTATTATTAACTTTTCCTGCGGATTTCTTCTTTGTTATTTCTGTTCGATGAAACTATACTCTGCCAAAAAGGTCTGAATACATTATGACTCGCTCCCGCATACTTCTTGTTATTGTTATCGCGCTCGTCATCGGCGCATTTTTTCTGTTTGACCTGGGGCAATATCTGACCCTGGAGTACTTCAAATCCCAGCAGGCTATTATCGAGGGGTACTGGCAAACTTACCCAGTACTGGTGGCATCGGTATATTTTATTATTTATGTGGCGGTAACCGCATTCTCATTACCAGGTGCGCTATTGATGACACTGCTCGGCGGTGCCATCTTTGGCCTTGCCTGGGGTACATTGATTATTTCATTTGCCTCCACTATCGGCGCAACCTTGGCTTTCCTGGTCTCACGGTTGTTGTTGCGTGATATGGTGCAACAACGCTTTGGTGATAAATTACGTGCGGCTAATCGTGGTATCGAGAAGGATGGTGCCTTTTATCTGTTTACGCTACGCCTGGTACCGGCTTTTCCTTTTTTTATTATTAATCTTGTCATGGGGCTGACGCCGATCAAGACCTGGACCTACTATTGGGTCAGCCAGGTGGGTATGTTGGCCGGTACACTGGTATATGTGAATGCAGGGACGCAGTTGGCGAAATTGGAATCGCTTTCCGGCATCTTGTCCCCGGCGTTATTATTGTCTTTTACGTTATTGGGTATATTCCCGTTGTTGGCGAAAAAATTGCTGGAATGGTACAAGGCTCGCCGTGTACTGCGTCAGTATACAAAACCCAAGTCCTTCGATCGTGATCTGGTTGTTATCGGTGCTGGTTCCGGTGGCCTGGTCAGTGCCTATATTGCTGCAGCCGTGAAAGCCAAAGTCAGTTTGATCGAAAAACATCGCATGGGTGGCGATTGCCTGAATACCGGCTGTGTACCATCAAAGGCATTGATACGTTCGGCTCGTTTTCTGGCGCAGGCTAATCGTGCGCAGGATTTAGGATTTGAATCTGCACGAGTGGATTTTGATTTTGCCCATGTGATGGAGCGCGTGCAGCGCGTCATCAAGAAAATCGAACCGCACGATTCAGTGGAACGTTACACAGAACTTGGTGTGGATTGCATTGAAGGCGAAGCGCGCATTACCTCTCCCTACACGGTGGAGGTTAACGGCCAAACACTGACCACCCGTAATATTGTGGTCGCGACCGGCGGACGTCCTGCAGTGCCACCGATACCCGGTATTACAGAGCTTGGTTATCTTACTTCGGATACCATCTGGGAACTACGGTCTTTGCCGGGTCGTATGCTGGTAATAGGCGGTGGTCCGATTGGTTGCGAACTAGCGCAATGCTTTGCACGTTTCGGTAGCCAGGTGATCCTGATCAATCATGGTGATCGCTTGCTGCCGCGAGAAGACCCTGAATTCTCTCACATGTTGATGGCACAAATGCAGAATGAAGGTGTTGATTTACGCCTTTCATGTGAACCGAAATCGTTTGCTATGAGAAACGGAGAAAAAACCTTACTGGCCGAGCATGAAGGTATACCCATCGAAATTCCGTTTGATGAATTATTGATTGCTGCTGGACGCAAGGCCAATAGTCAGGGCTTTGGGCTGGAGGAATTAAATATCGCCTTGCGTTCTAACGGTACCATCGAAGTCAATGAATACTTGCAGACGACGATACCTAGCATCTATGCCGTCGGTGATGTCACCGGTCCCTTCCAGTTTACGCATAGTGCTTCACACCAGGCATGGTATGCTGCGGTCAATGGCTTGTTCGGCAGCTTGAAGAAATTCAAGGTCGATTACTCGGTGATCCCATGGGCGACATTTACCGAGCCGGAAATTGCGCGAGTGGGTTTGAATGAACAGGAAGCCAGGGCCAAAGATATTGCCTATGAAGTAACCACTTATGGCATTGATGACCTGGATCGTGCGATTGCAGACGAAACTGCCTATGGCCTGGTAAAAGTGCTGACGGTACCTGGTAAGGACAAGATCCTGGGTGTGACTATTGCCGGGGAAGAAGCCGGAGATTTGATCGCCGAGTTTGTCATGGCCATGCGCCATGGGCTCGGCTTGAACAAGATTCTTGGCACGATTCATATTTACCCGACAATGACTGAAGCCAACAAATTTGTCGCAGGTAATTGGAAAAAGGCACATGTTTCAGCAAAGGTCATGAAATGGCTGCAAAGGTATCATGCATGGAGGCGAGGTTAAGAGTGAAATGCAGTCATCACGTAATCCCGCTTTTGAATAAAACCAAATATTTATTTAACCATTATGATTATCAGGCAGCTACTGCTGCGGTTGCCTTTTTTTAAAACTGATATCGGCAGTACGAATTTAACTGATGGTGGTATTCATACTTGGTTATCAAAAAACTGGCTGTGTTTCTTTTTAATTTCCTGTCACAGGTAGAATCAAGCAAAATTGGGAGCCATTTCCCTGTTCGCTGTTGACGCTGATTTCACCATTGTGTCTTTCTGCTACTGTTTTCACGAATGTCAGTCCCAGTCCGGCGCCTTTTTCCTGAGAAGCCTTTTTACCATTGACACGATAAAAACGATCAAATAATCTGGGCATATCATCATTTGAAATACCATGACCCTGGTCCTTGATGCAGCATATATAATGCTCATTCTCCTGATCCAAACTTAGTTTCACTTCCGTATCACCAGGACTATATTTTATTGCATTATTTAACAGGTTAACCAGGGCGCGTTCCAACAGTCCGGCATCAGCATGAATCCAGGCTTCATCCAGATTAATTTGTTGAATGAGTGAGATATTCTTTTTCTGCGCCTGTGCCCAAACATGTTCCAGAGCATTATATGCAACTGTGACCAGATCAATTTCACCGAAATTAGTATTTTCCGTATTTTCAGCACGAGCGAGTTGCAGAAACTCTTCCGCCAGGTTGAGAGTATTATTGGCGTACGCCTGCATACGATTCAGTAGTGACTGTTGTTCGCTATCTGTAATTTTTGATGACGAGATCTCCAGTAATGCCAACAAGGAAACCAGAGGTGATCGCAGGTCATGAGAGAGGAAACCAAGTAACTCTGATCGTTTGCGTTCACTGGCCTTGAGTGGAGAAATATCCGAAAGATTAACAATAAATCCACCGAGCTCACGATTATTTCTATCCAGTGGTGCTATTTGAACCAGAAAATCACGACCATCACTATGGTGCGTATCAATTTGTATATTTTTATGTTCCAGCAGTACCTGTTTCAATAGAGAAACCCAGTTTGTGGATGCATGCATCTGCAATACAGACAGCGCATCGGTGAGAGCGCTACCATTGAGCTTGGTAGATTTATCCTGGCAAAGGTAATTGATGGCACGATCATTTGCCAGGATAATGTCACCAAATGGATCTACAACCAGTACTCCATCAGCCATTTGTGAAATGACATCCAGAATAAACTGACGTAGGGCCCGCAATCTGTCTGTCGCCTGTTGCACTTGCTGTATACGTGCCTGTACCAGTTCGATAGTGCCGACTGCAGCAGGGACTGACCTGGATTGATAACGTTCTAGCAAGTCATTCAGCAAAGCTTGTTGTTCATGATCAGGCGGGGTAGAGGCATCCCACTGCAAGCCTAGAAAACCAAGCTCACTGTTTGATGTCATATCCAGCCAAAGTGAATGATCGCTCTTGTGCCAGCGTTTCTCAGGTATCTCTTCGAAATTTTTGATGATAGGGTAATTCCCATGGTGTTGTTTCAATTGTCTATCAGTTGAATATAACGACCATCCAGACACAGGTAGCATTTGCGATAGAAACTGCATCATCCTGGGAATATTTAATTGATTATTGCTGGGTATATTAGTTTGCTCCGAATGCAGTAGTGCCAGTTCATGGTTGAGATAACGCATAGTGTTTTCCAGTCTTCTCCAGCTCCATAATGGATAACTCAAAATCAGTGCAAGGATGATCGGCGACGGCGGAAACCATATATAGACGATTCTTAACAGTAGAAAGCTGGATAGCAAAGTGACTCCGAGCAGTAATATAGTGACAATCAGGTTCCATCTTGGTGTCAGGTGTGTAAAGAGCAGGGCGGGGATCAGTATAATCAATACGGAAATAATCATTTGTTGCAGCACAGGCAAGATACGTAAATTAATACCATTACGAATGGTATCAATGATATTGGCATTGATTTCAACACCCGGCATTGAATGGGTATGACCAGATACCGGTGTAGGCAGTTCATCTCCCAGCCCGGAGGCAGTCGTCCCGACCAATACTAGTTTATTATTAAAAGTGTCCGGACTATAAGCGCCCTTGAGAACTTGTGCATAGGATATTCTCTGGAAATGACCGGGTGGGCCTGCGTAGGCAATCAGCATTTTATTATCTCGTGACCATACCAGCGGTGAACCTGACTGCGCGGATGGGTTGGCAATGCCCATGTCCAGGTTTTTATATTCGGGGTACGCATTTTGTAACAGTGCCAGACCAAAATTAGACCAATGCGGTGTCCCCAGCCCTCCCTGGAGAAAAACACTTCTGGCAATACCATCCTGATCCAGTTCAACATGTACATGTCCGAGGGAGGCTGCGCTATTGGCTAAAATCGGGATGGGTAGTGTCTCGATAAGATGTCCGCCACTATGCTGTTGTTCAACCAGCACAGGCAAAGTGGTATGACCATTTTTAGACAAGGCCTGGGCTAGCTTACGGTCAGCAGCGGCATTATTAACAGAGGGTTCAGAAAAAATAATATCGAGTGCTATTGCACGTACGTTTTCTGCAGTCAATTGTTCTACCAGACGTGCATGTACATCACGCGGCCATGGCCAACGGCCAAGTTCACTCAGACTTTCTTCATCTATAGCGACGATAATAATGTCTTCAGGAGCAGGACGATCCCATATTTGTAAATGCGCATCGTATAGAATATGGTCCAGTCGCCACAGCCAGTTACCTTTAATAAGAATGATGGTCAAAGCCATGATGACGAGCCAGAAAACGGTTCGTTCTGACCGCCCGGGCTGACGTGTCCTGTTGAATATCACGATTTAATACGTATTCAGGGTGATTCAGGGTTATTATAGTTTAATGGTGTTACATGTATCATAGTCGGCTTACTGAAGGCGCTGAATTCACCTTGCTGATTAATCGCGCGCAGACGGTAATAATAAATATTCGATGATGGGCGTTGAAATGAGATCTGGTGTTGATCCGTTTTCATATCAGTGACAATGTTTTCAAAGGCAGTATCGGAGGCCATTTGAATTTGATATTTTAGTTTACCAGGCAAGGATTGCCATTCAAATTTGATCATTTCACGATCGAAAAAAACGGCAGTTACTTCAGGGATTCCCGGTAGTGGTCTTATTTGAAAAGCCCTCACATCAGAAAATGGACCTGACAGATTGGAATTGTCCAGCGATGCAACCCGCCAATACAATGTTGCAGTGGGCATTAAATTATCCGCTTGAAATTGTTTTCCCTGATGCCTGGGTATATCAATTACAGTTTGCTTGAAGGACTGGTCATATGCTATCTGTAAGTGATATCTCTCTGACGGGTTGCTCGCAGACCAGCTTAAAACAGGTCGACTATCGCGCAGCAAGGCGCTGTTTGCCGGGCCTATGATCACGGGTGCAAAAGGCCTGGCATCAACACTAAACATATGGTCCTGATTTAATCCCTCCAGACCGAGGTCGTCAATAGCACGCACACGTAAAATATAATCGTCGTCACTAAGGTCATCCAGTTGCAATTTATTTGATTCGAGCTGTTTGTCCAGTAACAGTGTATCTGATTTATTAGCAGTGTATATTTGCGCGCGATAGGCCTTCGCCCCGGTGACTGATTGCCAGGAAAATTTCAACGGTAGTTGTTTAAATAGTTTTGCCATCTGGCTGGTGTCTGGTGGTGGTAATAATTTTATCGGTGGTATAGGTGCTTTGCCGGATTCTGTCACTGTGCCGAAACCAGCGGCTACGCTTTTTGCACTTTCAGAGCTGGATACCGCTACTTTTCCTTTCAGTACCTCGCTGCGACTGAGCGCGCCATCCGAGTCGGCACTGACACGAAAATTGGTGCCACGCACGGCAGCTTTAGCCGCAGGTGTGGTGATTTCATAGCGAGAACCCGGGCCTTTTTTTGGTATGACCTGGGTTTCAACTCTGCCGGCAGGTAGCCGCAGTCGTGTATCGACCATGCCACTATCACCATAGCTACTGAGAGTATCCATGATGAGTTCCGAATTTTTCTGGATTAGTAACCGGGACTTGTCTGCGAATTCCAGTGTGGCATTGCCATTAGCTCCAGTGGTGATGGTGTCACCAACATACATATAAATTTCATTACCAACTGATTTTGGCTGTTCATTGGCCGAGCGTATGATAGTCACTTCGCCCTGGGCATGGATAACACGTGCAGAAGTGGGTTGGCGTTTCATCCATTTGACAGGGATATGAAGTTTTCGGCCTGGCTGCAAGTGTTCAGCTTTTTTAATGCGGTTAATTTTTAGCAGTTGAGAGGCATATTGTTTTTTAGTTAAATATTTCTCGCTGATTGTCCAGATGTTATCACCTGGTCTGACGGTATATACCCAGTCACTTGACCAGCCAGTAACAGGCGAAAGTAATAAACAAATGATCAGTCCAGCCAACAGATTCTTCAGGTGCTGCCTGCCAGCGCTTTTATTTCTATTGTGTGTTGTTACTATCGATGATTTCATTTGTATTATGCCCCCGGTTACAAACAAGCAATATTCCCATTCTTATTTTACAGAGCGCTGTTAAACTATGTATTTCAGCCTATAACGTTAATTGAGCTGATCATTTTTTTCAAGCCGATATCCATGCTGATACACGGAGCTTAATCTCCAGCCTTCGGCCGGGTTTATACCAAGCTTGGTCCTGATTTTACTAATATGAGTATCGACAGTGCGAGTATTGAGATCTGCTGTTTGCCCCCATACTCTTTCCAGTAAATATTTTCTCGATAGTAATCGACCTTGATTATTAAAAAGTAATAAAGCCACATCAAATTCTTTTTGAGTGAGTTCTATCACTTGCCCGTCTTTTTTAATTTCGCGATTACTGATATTAAATGAATAGGGAGCCAGTTCCAGTATTGATTCCTTGTGGTTTTTTACACTGGAGCGTCTTTCCAGGGCATTGATACGTGCGATGACTTCTTTTTGCTTGACGGGTTTGGTCATATAGTCGTCGGCACCTTGCTCCAGTGCATAGACGATATCATCCTCACTGACACGGCTGGTGACGAACAGTACCGGTATATGCCAGTCAAGCCGTTCACGAATCTGTTTTAAAACCTCGGGACCATTGGTATCGGGTACATTCCAGTCCATGATCAACAGGTCATAAGTATCACTCATGACGCTTTGCAAAAATGCCTTACCAGTAGTGAAGTGATGTGTGTCATGCGCGGCAGCACCCAGACACATTTGAATCATTTCCGCCTGAGCCGGTTCATCTTCCAATAATGCTATTCTCACTTTTTAACTCCCGCTATCAATGTTTGGATATTGACGGATCAATTGCTTGATTATTTAAGCAATGATCCCAGAATTCCACGAACAATTTTTCGGCCAAGACCGCTACCTATGCTGCGGACCAGGCTTTTTAGCATGGCTTCACCAACACCCTGGCGGTTGCTTTTACGCGTTGACGATGATTTGCCTTCGCGTTCACTGATTTCTGCTTGCCGTTCTGCTTCAATGGCTTTTTTCTTTGCTCTTTCCAGTAATAGCTCATGAGCAGAGAGCCGATCGACGAGCTTATCATAACGTCCAAGCATAGGACCATTTAAAAGCGATTGTCGTTCTGCACCTGAAATAGGGCCCATGCGTGAACTCGGAGGTCGAATAGTGGTATGCTGAACAATACTCGGGATACCTTTCTTTTCAAGGGTAGAAACCAGCGCATAACCAACACCCAGCTGAGTGATAACATCGCTGGCTTCAAAATCCGGGTTGGGACGGAAAGTATCCGCTGCGGCCTTGACTGCTTTTTTATCACGTGGGGTAAATGCTCTCAGCCCATGTTGCACCCGATTGCCCAGTTGTCCGAGGATATCATTGGGGACATCCATCGGGTTCTGGGTAACAAAATAAACACCTACACCTTTGGACCGAATCAGGCGAACAACCTGTTCTACTTTATTGATTAATGCCTTGGGGGCATCATCAAACAATAAATGTGCTTCATCGAAAAAAAACACCAGCCTGGGTTTTTCCGGGTCACCGATTTCCGGTAATTCCTCAAACAGCTCCGCCAGTAGCCACAATAGAAAGGTGGAATAGAGCTTCGGGTTGGTCATTAACTTGTCGGCAGCCAGTATGTTGATGTAGCCTTTGCCATGGCTGTCGGTTCGCATCAAGTCATTTAGATCCAGTGCGGGTTCTCCAAAAAAATGTTCTCCTCCCTGTTGCTCCAGAACCAGCAGCCGGCGCTGGATAGCGCCAATTGATGCCGATGAAACATTGCCATATTTTATCGTTAGCTCTTTAGCATTTTCACCAACAAAGTGGATCATTGCACGTAAATCTTTAAAGTCCAGTAACAGCAAACCTTCATCATCGGCAAGTTTGAAGGCGATATTGACAACACCTTCCTGAGTATCATTCAGGTCCAGTAGTCGAGACAGTAACAGTGGCCCCATATCGGAGACGGTGGTTCTGACTGCATGCCCCTGTTCGCCATACAGGTCCCAGAGAATAGTAGGGAAGCCCTTGTATTCGTAGTTTTGCATGCCAATGTTACTGGCACGTTCCTCGAGTTTGGGGTGGGAGGTGCCGGGCATGCTGATCCCGGCAAGGTCACCTTTCACATCAGCCATAAACACCGGCACCCCCAGTTCTGAAAACCCCTCAGCCAGAATCTGTAATGTCACCGTTTTCCCGGTGCCGGTTGCTCCGGCAATCAAGCCATGGCGGTTAGCCAGTTTTGGAGAAAGGAATACATCAGATTGACCCTTTCCGATGAATATGCCGGCGCTTTCAGTCACATTAGTACTCCTGTTTATTGGATGATATGTCAGCCTAGTATATTAGGCTTGGCTTATGATGCCCGCGTTATTGTATTGAAGTAATGGCATCAATAGATACTTATTATATGTATTTATAACAAATATTAACACTTATAAAAACATTGTTAAATATCTGTCATTCGCATTGTTTTCAGATGGTATATGCCTACAATACATCGCATGACATTGAATGAAATTGACTTGGACTTACGCATAGATATCATGAAGAGGATTTCAGACGTGAATGTTTCGCAACCATTAATGAGTGATAAGTCGGCAAGTTTGATAATCTCTGGCCTGATGGGTCGGGGATTCACGCTGGAGCAGGCATCAATTTTCCTTCCAGAAGCCGGCCATACCATCATCACAGCGTTAAAGGATAATGGAGGTATGAATAACACGGAGTCTGTTATTAGCGGTATTGACGTGTCATCTCTTGCTTTAAAAACTGGCATCGAACAGTCGAAAGTGAAAGATGGGCTGAAATATGTATTGCCGGGTATTGTTGAGCAATTGAGTGGTACTGAGAAAGGCATACTTGGTAAAGTTAAAAGTTTTATTTAGCTATGTACTTAAACAAAAATAATATGGTCAACAACATAATTATAATAGTCTATTAGGAGAATAAAATGTCAATGAAAATTGAAGATATTGAAGGAATCGGTCCAAAATTCGGCGGGATGCTGCGGGAGCAGGGTATTGCCAGTCCTGCAAAATTACTCGCTCAGGGTGCTACGCGAAAAGGGCGCCAATCCCTGTCAGAAAAATGCGGTATCGATGATGGTCGTATCCTCAAATGGGTCAACCTTTGTGATTTATGTAGAATTTCAGGTATTTCGACACAATATTCCGAGCTGTTGGAAGCGGCTGGTGTCGATACAGTCAAGGAACTGAGAAATCGTAATGCCGAAAACCTGGTAGAAAAAATGCAGGAAGTCAATTCTGCAAAAAAATTAGTACGACAAGTTCCTAATTTAAAGAACGTAGAGTCCTGGGTAGCGCAAGCCAAGAAGCTGGATCCTGCGGTGAGTTACTAACAATCTCAGGAAGGGTGCCCTAAACATGATAACTGACGGGGCTTATCCCGTCTTTATCAGACAGATAAATTATTCTAAGGATACTCTGTCTTTCCTGATTATTAATGATGAACACTGGATGTATCATGATGGCTTTGTGTAGCATTGCATGGCCTGTGATAACAAGTATTACCTGGAAAAAATGAACCTGTATTACGGAGAGTATAAAATGAACAGAAAAATGATCTTGTCGTTGATAATGGCGGCACTTGTAACCATGGCATGTAGCAAGTCGGATGATGAAGCTGCCAAGTCGACGACAGCTGAATCATTTTCTGATAAAGCGGCCAGTGCAGTCAGCACAATGAAAGAAACAACCAGCAAGGTCGCTGGTGAGACAATGGAAAAAGCCAAATCAGCAGCAGAAGAGGCCGCTACTTTTGTCAAAAAAGGTAGTAGCAAGGTGGTAACGGCAGTTGAGGATGCCAAAGAAGGGCTGGCAAATAGCGTCGATACGGTCAAGGAAAAAGCGGCAGATATGATGTCAGGCACATCGACTGTGGAAGACAAGGCCGCTGACGTTATGGCAGAAAATGCAGACGCTGGAGCTGTTGCTGAAAGCAAATCTGTTGATGCAGTGATGGATAGTACAACAGCGGCAGCTGCGGCCGGTGCGGCAGGTAGTCTGGAAGCAGGCAAGCAAGCAGTCACTGATAAAATGTCCGTTGCCTCTGTGACGGAAAAAGTAGTAGCAGTGCCAGCATCAGGACCAGCAGCACCCGCTTCTACAGTTGATACGGAAGCAGGTAAAGCCGTCTATACTGCTAAATGTGTAGTCTGCCATGGTTCAGGTGTTGCCGGTGCACCGAAACTGGATGATGCCAGTTGGTCAACACGTAAGGCACAGGGTATGGATGTTTTGGTTGAGCATGCCATAAAAGGTTATCAGGGTTCCAAGGGCTATATGCCCGCGAAAGGGGGTTATGCAGCTTTATCAGATGCCGAAGTGAGCGATGCAGTCGCTTACATGGTGTCTAGCGGGAAGTAAGGATGGTCGATGCAGGAAGTGATGAGTCAAATAGTTATTTAATTAAATATTAAAAAGGTGAATACTATGAATAATAAACAAATTACGCTGAGGAAACTGGCATTGCCGGTGATGATTTCAGCACTAGTCATGAGTGGATGCAGTACGATATCTGAGAAGACCACCAGTACAGCACAAGCAGACGAGATTATTGTTGAGAAAAATCAACAAATATCATCTCTGGAGGCATCATTGCAGGAAGAAAGGTCTGCGCGAAGCCGCCTGGAACAGGAGCGAGAATCATTTTCCAGTAGCAGTGCACCAGCTCAGACGCAAGCATCACTAGGGTCAGCTGATTTATTACCGCCGAATGCTAAAGCAGGCGAATGTTATGCGCGTGTTTTTAATGCGCCAGAGTATAAAACTGAGACATTAACAGTGCTGAAGAAAGATGCATCGGAACGTATCGAAATAATTCCTGCTCGATATAAAATGCAGGAAGAGCGTGTCATGATTAAGGAAGCTTCTGAGCGTATCGAAGTGGTTCCTGCGAAATATGGTTGGATCACTGAGAAAGTTCTGGTAGAGCCAGCCAGTGAACGTATCGTAGAAGTTCCAGCTGTCTACAAGACCGAGTATGAGAAGGTGCTGGATAAACCTGAATATACTGTCTGGAAGAAGGGTTCAGGCCCAATCACCAAGATCAATGCAGCAACAGGCGAGATCATGTGTCTGGTCACGATACCCGCGACCTACAAGACGGTAACCAAGCGAGCGTTAGTCAGTCCTGCTACTACCAGGGCGATTGAAATTCCAGCGAAATACAAAACTGTTAAGAAACGTATTGTGAAGTCAGGACCGACAACGCGTTCAGTTACTATTCCAGCTGAGTATAAAATAGTCAAAGGCACGTAAGCTTGCTCAACCTGCCACGACTAAACGTATTCCGGTCAAAGCTGAATATGCAACTATCACCAAACGCATGAAGGTGACCGAAGGTAAGATGGAATGGGCGCCTGTGCTGTGTAAGACCAACATGAATCCTCAAGTAGGTTTACGCCTGCAGAAATCACTTAAGGCTGCAGGTCACAATCCGGGGCCAATAGATGGTGTCATTGGCGCACAAACCATGGGGGCTACAAAGGCCTACCAACGTGCCAAGGGTCTACGTACCGGTGGATTGACTATGGAAACCTTGAATTCATTAGGTGTCAGATTGTCTAACTCCAAATAAGCATATTCTACTCCAGTAGATTTGGGAGGGATTGGCCTTAGGCTAACCCTCCCTTTTTTTATTCATAATTAACTGAACATTTCCCAGTTGAATCTATCAGCCCTGTTTTATTATTTAATATCAATAGCTTAAAATCATACTCCGGGTAAATTTATCGATGATGTGTGTAGATTGGCTGCTTATTTGATCACTGTGTAGGTGATTAAATTAAAGCGAGCGTTGAAATCGGCCGATTCTCACTAGTAAGAGCCAAGAGTTAGGATAGTTCAATATCCATAAAAGTACTGAGGTATTAAGCATGGGCCTGTTACATCATATAAAATTTAATCTGCTAGTTGTCATCAGTGTAGTGACGCTGGTATTACCTGCTGGTTCTATTGCCAAGACATTAATCCAGACAGAAGATGCATTTTCACAGGGATGGCAGGCTTATGAAAAAGGTAATTATTCAGTCGCATTGACAAAATGGCAGCCACTGGCAACTGAGGGACATGCCCAGGCACAAATTAATCTCGGCGTCATGTATGATTATGGTAAAGGGGTTTCTGCAAACCCTGAAATTGCCTCACAGTGGTATCTGCGTGCGGCCAGCCAAGGTAGTGTCTCTGCTCAATATAATCTGGGGCAGATGTATTTGCAGGGCAGAGGTGTAAAGCAAGACACAAAGCAAGCTATATATTGGTACCATCAGGCTGCAGAGCAGGGTTTTGCCACTGCACAATATAATCTTGGTGTGTTGTATGCAGAAGGAAAGAGGCTGCCAAAACAAGACAACAAGGCCATCAAATGGTTTTATCAGGCAGGCATCGCCTATTTAAAAAAAGGAAATCAGGATAAGTCCAGGGAGTCACTGCAGGCCATTGAGCAGATTGCGCCAGGTCATTCACGTGGCCTGGAGCTGCAAGCCAAGCTGATGTCATCGACACCGCAACTCAGGCAGGATTCATCCACTGATATTGTCACAAATAAATCTTCAGGTACAGCATGGCCGGTTGCCAATGGATATGCTGTCACTAATAACCATGTGGTTGCCAACAGCAACAGCGTAAGCTTGATTAATACCAAAGGTGAAGAAATCATCGCAAGGGTTGTTCTAAGAGATGAGCAAAATGACCTGGCGCTGCTATCTGTGATTGAAGTGGACAAGCTACCGCCAGCATTACCTTTGTCAGGTCAGCATGCGCGTCTGGGCGCGAGCGTCTTTACTATTGGTTATCCAAGGCTTGATGTGATGGGTAAGACACCAAAATTAACCGATGGCATAGTCAGTTCCATTGGCGGCCTGCGTGGTGATATGAGCAGTTATCAGATTTCGGTACCAGTACAGCCGGGCAATAGTGGTGGCCCCTTACTCAATATGAATGGCGAAGTGGTCGGCATTGTTACGTCGATGCTTGGAACAACCAACGATAGCAATGGCACCACAACCTTGTTACCAAATATTAGCTATGCCCTCAAGGTGGATGTATTAAAGGCACTGATAAACAAGCTGCCAGAGAGGGAACAAATGCTCGCTGAATTGTCTAGCCAAAATGATAATCTTGAAGAATTGGCTGCACGCATACAGTCGTCAGTCATGATTGTGCTGGCAGAATGAAGAATAGTGGCGAGTGGCGAGTGGTCAGGTAAAAAATTTTAAAAAAGTACTGTCATCGCGAGTGTGTTTATCAGCGTGGCGATCTCCATATCTTTATGTCCAGTTTATTTATGCAAGTATGGCACTGCAATGAACTGCTTGCAGCGCTATAATGCTAGTGTATTTCAGCATAATTACGCTATTATCTGTCTGATCATTTCATTAAAAAGAATGTCCCTTTGCACTTTCAATAACTAGTATTCAGGGGTTAAGTAAGAGCCATTCAATTATTATCTTATTGCAAAGTCAGGCATGATTTTTTTATCAAAGCGTATAAAAATTGGCTAGATGATTGCGAATTAAATACCGCCAGATGTACCTGTCAGACAGTTTCAATACAATTTATTTTTTCTTACTTGCAGGCTTGGTTTTATCCCGTGCATTTTTGACTTTTTTGCGTTTAGGTTTTGCTTTATCGCCCGATGGTTTGGCTTTTTGCCTGGGTTTCCCCGCCTTTTCTGATGTTCGGTCCCTGTTTTTGGGTTTTTTGTTTATGCTGAGTTTTTTCTTTTCCTCTCCCAGTATAGATATTCTTAATGCTTGACCTGCCACTCTGGTTTTTTGCAGATCTTTAAAAATCTCCACCGGCATGTCTGCTGGCAAATCAACCGTGCTGTAATCATCGAAAATATTGATTCTGCCTATGTGCTTGCTATCCAGGCCGGCTTCATTGGCAATGGCGCCGACGATATTGCCTGGTTGGACCTGATGGGCATGCCCCACTTCAATACGAAAACGTTGCATGCCTTCATCAGGGCTGGATGCAGGACGAGACGTTGAATGCGATCTGTCTTTTACGTGGATGCTTTCTTTGCGGCCACCCTGTTTTTCCGGTTTATTATCCAACAGTAAGGGTGTATCCCCCTGGGCCATTCGGGCAAGGGCCGCCGCAATCTCCACGGCAGGGACATCGTGTTCCTGCTGATATTGTTCGAGCAGACGTTGATAGAACTCAAGTCCTTCCAGTGCCAATGTGTCAGTGATGCTTTGTTTAAAACGAGCGACGCGCTTGTCATTAATCAATTCTGTCGAAGGTAGTTCCATCTTTTCAATTTTTTGTCGAGTCGCATTCTCGATAGCGCGTAATAACCGCTGTTCCCTGGGTGCAACGAACAGGATGGCCTGGCCACTACGACCAGCGCGTCCGGTTCTGCCAATACGATGAACATAAGATTCAGTATCGTGAGGAATGTCGTAATTGATGACATGACTGATTCTTTCAACATCCAGTCCTCGTGCCGCGACATCGGTAGCGACAAGGATATCAAGCTTGCCGGATTTGAATTTATTGATGGTCATTTCACGTTGTTTCTGTGCAATGTCACCATTCAGTGCGGCACTGGCATATCCACGGGCTTCCAGTTTTTCTGCCAGCTCTATGGTGGCGGTTTTTGTGCGCACAAATACGATAATGGCATCAAATGATTCTGATTCCAGTATGCGCGTCAAGGCATCCAGTTTATGTAGTCGGTTAACCAGCCAGAAGCGCTGGTGAATAGTGGAAGCCGTTGTGGTGCGTTCTTTTACGCTGATTTCAACCGGGTCTTTCAAATGTTTTTGAGCAATTTTTTTAATGACGCCTGGCATGGTTGCCGAAAAAAGGGCAACTTGACGTTCAGCAGGCGTCTGATCGAGAATCCACTGGACATCATCGATGAAGCCCATTCGCAACATCTCATCGGCTTCATCCAGCACCAGGGTTTTGAGATGGCTGAGTACCAAGGTGCCTTTTCGCATATGATCCATGACCCGGCCAGGTGTCCCCACGACAACATGCACGCCACGTTTGAGAGCACGTATTTGTCCGCTATAATCCTGGCCACCATAAACCGGCAATACATGAAATCCTTTTAATTTTGCCGCGTACCGATGGAATGCCTCGGCGACCTGGATGGCTAGTTCACGTGTAGGCGCGAGTACCAGTACCTGAGGGTCTTTCTGCTTGATATCAATACTCGACAAAATAGGTAGCGCAAATGCAGCCGTTTTACCGGTTCCAGTTTGTGCCTGCCCGATGACATCCCGGCCTGCGAGGATGTGTGGAATCATCCTTGCCTGTATGGGCGAAGGTGTTTCATATCCGACATCGGAAAGCGCTGCAAGCACTGGATTGCTGAGACTTAATTCATTAAATGTTGGCAACGACGCTGATGCATCTGTGGTCATGTTGATACCTGTGGGTGTGTCGAGCGGAGGAATGGCCCCGAAAAGTCCTGCAGAGAATACATTCTCTTAAAAAAGCATTATAATGCTTTTTCTGGTAATAATCATGTTAAATAACAAATAATTGCAACTGGGTGATATCAATGCAGATTTGGGTGGATGCTGATGCCTGTCCCCGGGTGATTAAAGACATTCTTTTCCGGGCGGCCGAACGTGCCCAGGTCATGACGACTTTGGTAGCCAACCAGCCATTGCATACGCCAGCGTCGAAATTCATCAAGTCTGTCAGAGTGTCTTCCGGTTTTGATGTGGCTGATAATGAAATTGTTCAGCGCTTGTCTGCGGGTGATCTTGTGATTACAGCCGATATTCCATTGGCTTCTGAAGTCATTGAGAAACACGCGCATGCATTAAATCCACGTGGCGAGTTTTATACTAAAGAAAATATCAAGCAGCGTCTGGGTATGCGAGATTTCATGGAAGAACTCAGGGGAGCAGGCGTTACCACGGGTGGGCCTGCCACTCTTAATCAACGTGATCGAAAGAATTTTGCCAATGAACTGGACCGTTTTCTGACCCGGCATATGGCCAAAGGGATGTAATTGATGCAGTTGACCGCAGACGATATTCTCACATACTGGTTTTCAGAAAGAATAGCCAGGCATTGGTTTAATTCAACGCCGGATATCGACAGGGAAATCAAAGATCGCTTTGAAACAATATGGACGCTTGCCAGCCAGGGTGAATTGGATGACTGGCTGGATTCAGCAACAGGCTGCCTGGTATTGATTATTCTTCTGGATCAAATGCCGCTGAATATGTTTCGTGGGCAAGCAAAAAGTTTTTCTACTGAGGCCAGGGCAGTCAGTATTGCAAAACAGGCAATACAACAGGCTTTTGACAAGCAACTACCCAAAGAGCAATTAATATTTATGTATATGCCTTTTATGCATAGTGAAAATATGCAGGATCAGAATATGGCAGTAGAATTATTTCGCCAGGCAGGGTTGCAAGAAAATTTAAAATTCGCTCAACATCATCTGTCAATCGTCGAACGTTTTGGCCGATTCCCCCACCGAAATAAAATTCTTGGCAGGCAGAGTAGTCAGCATGAACTGGAATATCTGGATTCAGACGGAGCATTTAAAGGGTGATTTTACCGACTTTGGATTTATTTATAACTAAGAGCGTGATGGAAAATGCCTGAACAACTACTTTTTTCAATTATAGAGTCTCCCTCTCATGCCAATTTTTCTGCCGTTTATAAAGCGCTTAACTATAATGAAGTGCGGCTCAGTTCAATCAGGAAGGCCAATGCCGAATTAAAAAAGCAGTTACCGGATGTGGTAGTGGCAGAATTTTTTTATGGATACGGCAGTAACTACAGTGGTGTGCATATCAGTAATCTGGATGTGTTTTTAGTGACCTTGTTGAAATACAAGGCCGTGACACATGTTATTGTTATGGTGGATAAGTCTGAACGAGAATATGTTGACAAGCTTAATGACATTTACCCGATTTATCAGGTGCTTCAGCATCCGGTGAGTAGTGCGCAAATGCAGGCAGCACTAAAGGCGATAAATGCTGGAAAATAATGCTTAGTAATGTATAGCAAGGCGTTAAATAAAAAAATAATAATGAAGAAACTGGATTTATTTGAGTTTCTATTTATACTTTCATTAGATAAGTTATTATAAAAAAAGATTCCTCTCAGAGTAAAATATAGCCAGTCTGAAATACAGGTAGAATCCAGGGCATTTACTGACTGATTATATCTGTTTATGTATAACCCGTGGCTAATAATTTTAATCTTTACAAGCAGGCGTTGATATGAAAATTTATGTAGGTAATCTTCCCTATGCAGTGACTAAAGATGAATTGACGGACACTTTTTCCCAGTTTGGCGAAGTGATTAATGCCAATATTGTCGAGGATGATTCTACGGGCCAATCCAAAGGTTATGGTTTTGTGGAAATGTTGGATGATACCGATGCATCGGATGCCATTCAGGCCCTGCACGAAAGTCCTTTAAAAGGTCGCAATATAGTGGTTAATAAGGCGCGGCACCGTAATGCCAGATTGTATCGCCGTAACAACCATTGATTGACAATTTTAATACTCCACTACAGTGGGCAGAGCTATAGAAAGTTGCTTTTTGATGATCTTCCATTAACTGCGTTTTAATAAAACAACGATTGCTCCCGTACCACCATGCTGAGGTACTGCCGAGGTGAAAGCGAGTACTTCTTTTCGCTGCCGCATCCATCGATTCACCATTTGTTTCAATACCGGGCCCTTATGTTTGGAACTTAAACCTTTGCCATGAATGATGCGTACACAGCGATTGCCATCATTCTGACAGATCATAAGAAACTGACTGATGGCTTCACGGGCAGCTTCTACGTTGAGACCATGCAGGTCTATTTCGGCTTCAATTTTATATTGTCCGCGCTTGAGTTTGCGAATAACCCTGGATTGTATTCCAGTGCGTGCGAAGAACAGCTCTTCACCGGTCTGCATGTCAACGGGATCATATTCATCTGACATCATGTCATGAATGACTTGTTTTTCACTTAATTCGGTTTGCCTGGGGATGGCCTTAGGAGGATTTTTATAGGGTTGAATCCTGTTTGGTTTCAATGGCCGCACATCACTGACTTCCTTTTGGAACAGGTCCTGGTCTTCTTGTTCGTTCGGGTCTTTAGGTTTCATTATATAAATCTTTCAATGTCAATGACTTAAAATAGCATCTATGGGTTGTTAATTGGCATATTCGGGGTTAAAAATTTTGTGCATAGACGGTATTCAAGTATAGTACCCGGTATAATAATATATAAGCGACAGGCTTGAGTTGTATTTATGAAAATATTGGTCAGTAATGATGACGGTTATCAGGCGACAGGGATTCGTGTACTGGCAGCAGGATTGAAAGAAATAGCCGAAGTGGTGGTGGTAGCGCCTGATAGAAACCGTAGTGGTGCGAGTAATTCACTGACACTGGATAGCCCGGTAAGGGCATTTACCGCTGGAGATGGCTTTACCAGTGTCGATGGTACTCCCACAGATTGTGTGCATTTGGCCATTACCGGGCTGCTTCAGGATGAGCCGGATATGGTGGTTTCCGGCATCAATCATGGTGCCAACATGGGTGATGATGTGCTCTATTCTGGCACCGTCGCGGCCGCCATGGAGGGAAGATTTCTGGGTTTGCCAGCCATTGCCGTATCGCTTGTCTGCAATGAAAATCCACATTATTTTGACACAGCAGCCCGGGTAACCAGAGAGCTTATCCAGCGACTGCAGCGGCAGCCATTGCCTGGAGACACCATATTAAATATCAATGTTCCTGATCTGCCATATGACAGCTTAACAGGTATGGAAGTGACGCGTCTGGGGCATCGGCACAAGTCTGAACCGGTGATTGAAATGACTGATCCCCGTGGGCGGGCCGTCTATTGGGTGGGTCCCTGTGGCGCTGAAGCCGATGCAGGTGAGGGCACTGACTTTCATGCCATTCGCGCCGCACGTGTATCGATTACCCCCATACATACCGATCTTACCCAGTTTACAGCATTGGAAAATACCCGCGATTGGCTGGACTCCTCATTATGATTACTGATTCTATGATCCGCGGCATCGGCATGACTTCACAAAGGACGCGAGAGCGTCTGGTAAAACGCCTGTCAGAGAAAGGTATTGAAGATGGTCGGGTGCTGGAAGTGATTAGAGCTATTCCCAGGCATCTGTTTGTGGATGAGGCCCTGGCCAGTCGTGCCTATGAAGATACCGCCTTACCCATTGGGCAAGGCCAGACCATTTCACAGCCCTATATCGTCGCACGCATGACCGAGTTATTACTGGCCCGGGGTATCCCGGCAAAGGTACTGGAAATTGGTAGCGGCTGCGGTTATCAGACAGCCATACTATCGAAATTAGTGCCAGAGGTTTTTTCAGTTGAACGTATTGAAATACTATTACAACAGACACGTAAACGGCTGAGGTCATTAAAGTTGACTAATATCAAGCTCAAACATAGTGATGGTTCCTGGGGCTGGGAATCAAAAGGCCCTTTTGACGGTATTATTGTCACTGCTGCGCCCAGCAGTATCCCCGAAGCACTGCTCAAGCAATTGGCACCTGGTGGCCGTCTGGTCATTCCTGTCGGCAAGCAGGGCGGAATACAACAGTTGGCTGTGGTAGATCGGACCACTGAAGGTTTTGAGCAGGAAATATTTGAATCTGTCAGCTTTGTTCCACTATTGAATGGAGAAGCTTGATGAAAATATTTTCGGCCTTGTATGTAAAAGTGATGCTGTGGTCGCGGCATCGTTTCGCACCCGCTTATCTGGCAGGCCTGAGTTTCGCTGAAAGCTCCTTTTTCCCGATTCCGCCTGATGTCATGCTGGCACCGATGTCGCTCTCACAACCTCGTCGTGCATGGTATTTTGCCGGCCTGACGACCATTGCTTCTGTGCTGGGTGGTATTGCCGGCTATATGATAGGCCTGTATTTTTTTGATTTTCTTGAGCCCTATCTACATCAGTGGGGTTACTGGGAGAAGTTTTTGACCGCGCGCGGCTGGTTTGATGAATGGGGTTTCTGGGCTATCCTGATTGCAGGCTTCTCACCGATACCCTACAAAATATTTACGATTACAGCGGGCGTGATCGCGATGTCATTTTTACCTTTTGTGCTGGCCTCTGTGCTGGGTCGCGGCTTACGATTTTACCTGGTATCCGGACTGATGGTCTGGGGCGGTGAGCCAATGGAAGAAAAACTGCATCAATATATAGACCGGCTGGGCTGGTTGGTCGTGGGCCTGTTAATTGCAGCGTATTTCATTTTCAGGTACTAATGTCCAGTATCCGTGTTTTAATAATAATACTGATAACAACGCTGTTATCTGCCTGCGGTACAACGTATAAAGCCCCGATTGCTGATCGTAGTAAAAAGACGGCAAATTTTCATCGTATACAGAAAGGGGAAACACTTTATTCCATCGCATGGACCTATGGACTGGATTACCGCAAATTATCTGCATGGAATGGTATCGCTAAAGGATACGCTATTTACCCTGGGCAGACTTTGAGGCTGAAACCGCCGAAAAAACAAACATCAACTCGATCCACGAGTGCACGGCAACAGAACAAGAGCAAGTCACCGACGCGCAAGCCAGTAGCATCTAAGCCAGTTAAAAAAGTACCTCAGAGAAGTAAATCTACCAAGCAGCAGTCCGCTGCTATTACTCGATGGATATGGCCCACACGCGGCAGAGTCATTAGAGGTTTCGCTAAAAATGAGTCTGGAAAAAAAGGTATTGCAATTTCGGGTCGATCAGGGCAACGTGTTATTGCATCTGCGTCAGGTAAGGTCGTTTACAGTGGTGAGGGGCTATTGCGTTACGGCAAACTTATCATTATTAAGCATAATAATACATATTTGAGTGCCTATGCACATAATCGCCGATTACTGGTCAAAGAGGGGAGTGTTGTCAAACAGGGACAAGCCATTGCTGAAATGGGACAGACTGGAACTGACCGCACCATGCTGCATTTTGAAATAAGAAAGAATGGCAAACCGATTAATCCCCTGTATTTTTTGTCCAAAAAGTGAACTGGTTCAGAATCAATTGGCGAAATGGATAAAGTAATCAGTTTTTTTGCCAATATAGTTACTATACGTATGGCAATTGATTATATGAATGGTAAGATATCAGTCAATTGTTGGTTTTAACTAATGCAAAAATAATAATTATAAATGGCAGGTTGGAGTGGTAATTTTTAATTTTCCCGAATGAATCCAAGAGTATATTAATGCCAAAAAAGAACAAGGTCACGCCCACTGGCAAAGTAGACGATACAATAAAAGCAGATGCAGAAGATCCGGTAGAAGAGGAGGATGCGTTAATGGATATTGATATGGACGTCAGTGATGAAGAGACTGTTACCCCCAATGTTGATGAGGATAGTGAGGTAGAACCAACCGAGTTGCTGGAAGACCCCGCTATCATCCCCAGTAAAAAAACAGTGAAGCCCAGCAGATCAACTTCTGATGGGCAGATGGATGCGACAAGGCTTTACCTGAATGAAATAGGTTTTTCACCGCTGCTTTCCGCAGAAGAGGAAGTGTATTATTCGCGCCTGGCACAGAAAGGTGATGAAAGTGGCCGCACGCGCATGATCGAAAGCAATTTGCGCCTGGTGGTCAAAATTGCCCGCCGCTATATGAATCGTGGACTGGCATTACTGGACCTGATTGAAGAGGGTAATCTGGGTCTGATTCGTGCAGTTGAAAAATTTGACCCGGAAAGAGGCTTCAGATTTTCGACCTACGCGACCTGGTGGATTCGTCAGACGATAGAACGTGCGATCATGAATCAAACCAGAACCATCCGTCTACCTATCCATATCGTCAAGGAAATTAACCTGTTTCTACGCGCCACTCGAAAATTAACTCAGGATCTTGAACGCGAACCCACGGCAGAGGAAGTGGCGACGCTACTGGATAAGCCCATTGGCGAAGTCAAACGCATGTTGGGGCTGAATGAACGCATCACCTCGGTCGATACACCCATAGGTGATGATGAAGACCGTATGCTTCTGGATGCGATTCCTGACGAGAGTAATCCAGACCCCTCAGCGGTACTTCAGGATGAAAATGTCAACCGTAACCTCGATACCTGGCTTCAGCGCCTCAATGACAAACAACGCGAGGTGATTGAAAGAAGGTTTGGTTTACATGGGTATGAGCGTTCAACTTTAGAGGAAGTCGGCAAGGAAATCGGCGTGACCCGGGAACGTGTTCGACAGATACAAATGGATGCCCTCAAACGCTTACGCGAGATCATGGAAAGCGAAGGATTTTCTGAAGACATATTATTTTTATAAGTACCGATGAATAGATTGAAAATATTTACCATCTTGTTAGTTTTTTTACTGGCCGGCTGTGTATCGGAAAATTCCCTGACCAAAGAAGAAATAGCCATACAAAGTGCTGCTGACTATGAAGTAGCGAGTCTGTTATTCGACAAAAACTTGTCTGGCAATGCTTCTTATAATGTTAGAAGTAATGGTTTTGTCGTCATTGCATTTGATCAATCGGTTTCTGAAACCGCCTATCAGGATGTTGTTGATGCATTAAGATCGAGGAAAGCAATTAAGGGCGTGCATGCTGAGCAAGAAGGCGTAGAGGTTTGCCCACTTCGATAGCTGCGAGCCAGCAGACCATCTGTTCGACTTATGCCGGCTACATCTATAAGCACTGTAAATCAAATAGTAATCATATCTAGCTTCATGGTTTATTAAATATGATTATCGCCAGCTGGGTATCTCCAATCTTAATTAACTCAAACAATATTTATATCATGGGTTAATGCTATGCAGCTAAATCATTCCAGTGTCAAATTTTGCTCTCATCAGATGATTCATTCAAGCTTGAAGCGCAACGAATGACATACCTGTTAAATTATAGGGTATTGTTATCAGAAGCTGCTATTCGTAAAATTACACTTACCAGGAAATGGTTGAATTAACTATTTATAGGGAGAGATGTGAGGCCATTCAGAGAGAGGGCTCTATTTTTCACTCCTGGATACGTGAATCACACTATGTATTGTATTTTAATAGATGAATCAGGCTGATTGACTATTGCGCTACTATAATGGCCGTTTTGCTGGGTATCACCTAAAGCAAATACTTGCAGTACCGTTAATATTAGATACTTATTCGATAAATTCTCAGGATAAGCAATGTACTGGAGATGGTAGTCATGAAATACAAATATAGTGCTTGTCTTTATCACGCGTTAGCGGTTTATTTCTGCTCTATCGCCTCAGTTTCTCAGGCTGGGGAAACCTACACCTGGTCTGTTGTCCCGCAGTTTACAGGTATCGTTGTGCATAGAGACTGGACCCCCTTTCTGCGCGCGATTGAAAAACAAACAGGGTATCGTTTTACCTTAAAACTGTATGAATCCATACCGGATTTTGAAAAGGGCTTTTCGGAGGGCAGGCCTGATTTTGCTTATATGAATCCTTACCATGCCGTCATGGCTCGAAACACACAAGGATACAAACCTATCATTTGTGATAGCAAGCGCAAATTAACCGGGATACTGGTGGTGAATAAGGATGGTGCAATCAATAATATTAAAGATCTTCAAGGTAAGCGCATTGCTTTTCCATCTCCGAATGCTTTTGCAGCTGCACTGTATTTGCGCGCACTCTTGATTGAACAGGAAGGCATTCAATTTACACCGGTCTATGCCAAGACACATAGTAACGCCTATCGATTTGTTACGCGTGGTCACACACAGGCAAGTGGTGGTGTTTATCGTACTTTGAAACGTGAGCGACCGGAAGTGCAAAATCAACTTAAAGTTATCTATAAAACGCCAAGTTCGACGTCTCATCCTATTGCTGCTCATAAAAGAGTGCCGGAAAAAGTGGCGAGTGCAGTGCAGGCTGCCATTATAGCGATGGCAAATACCGAAAATGGCAAGGCCATACTGAAGGCGATATTAATCCCCCAGCCCAGACCCGCGATCTATGAACGTGATTATAAACCTTTACAGGATTTGAAGCTGGATAAATATGTAGTTAAGCCCGAGGGAAAATAATTGAGCCTGTTCAAAATTTACTGGCCAGATTAAATTATCATTAGCCATGATTTCAGTCTGGTATAAATTTAGGCTGCATACTCAAATCGCCACGTTGAGCGCGATATTACTTGCTATTACCATTCTTGTTTTAACCTTCATAAATGTAAAGCAACAACAAATCGGTTTAAGAGACGACTTGTTAAAAAATGGTCTCGCAATAGGTCAGAGTTTGGCGTCTACCCTGAGCTACAATGTGGTATCTAACGAATATGATGTGATAGAAGATGTTTTGCTTAAAGGCGCAGAATTCCCCGAAATAAAATCACTTAAAATAATCGATAAAAACGGGCTTGTGATAAGTCATGTGAGTAAATTAAATCCTAAAGAGATCCGTGTTGTGTTTGGCAGTATGAACGATACGGGCCCAAAGCAATTGGAGAATAATCAGGAACCTGTCTCGACGTTTACAAATAAATCCTTGGTAATTTGGTATCCGCTTAAAACCTATGATGTTGTGGGGTGGTTAAATATCACGATGTCGCTTGATGAGCTTACTTCACGGCGCAACAACATTATTTTTGAAAATGTTGTTGGTGCGACCATTGCTGTGCTTCTTGACTTTATACTCTTACTATTAGTTTTCAGTAAACAGACACGCAAACTTGGCCGTGCGATATCAGTTGCACGGCAACTTGACACAACCAATCCACCCCAGACTAATGAAACAGGCGAGTCTTCCGAGATCAGTGAGCTGCTTTCCGCGCTAAACAGTGTTGCAAAGCGCCTTAAAGCGCAGTACCAGGAGATAGGAGCCCAAACGGATAAGCTTCAAAATAATAATATTAGTCTTGCTCGCGCTAAAGATGAATTGCAATTGTCGAAAGTACGTTTTGATCGGGCCATTAGTGGTGCGAATGATGGACTATGGGATTATGATGTTGGCGCTGCACAAGTATGGTGTTCATCTCGATTTAATGTATTGCTTGGGTATGCGGAAAAAGATTCGCACATGCAGGCGAGAGAGTTTATGGATTATTTTAACTCAGGAGAAAATCAGGTTCTAGATGCATTTTTTAATTCGAAAGATCACTCGAATACGAATATTGATGTACGTTGTAGATTGCAAGCCAGAGACAAAAGTTATATCTGGTTCAGGGTGCGAGGTCGCAAATACCTGGATGCAGATAACAGGCTGATATTTATTGCTGGTTCAATGATGGACATAAGTGAACAAGTTAGAATAGATACAATGAAGAATGAATTTATTTCTACTGTTTCGCATGAATTACGTACACCACTTACTTCAATACATGGTTCACTTGCACTGATTGCAAGCGGCGAAATTGGCAAGATGGATAAAGCAATCCGTTCTCTGGTAGATATAGCGGATAGAAATACCGAACGACTATTGCAATTGATTAATGATATTCTGGATGTATCAAAAATTGAAGCGGGTGAGGTCCAGTTGGATTATAGTAAATTGGAGTTGGTGGATTTCGCCAGAAAAAATATTGAGTTGAATGAAGGTCTTGCCAAAAAACATAAGGTGACACTGGATCTAGTGTCTGATATTGACCACGGTTGGATATATACGGATGAAGGAAAATTGAACCAGATAATGAATAACCTGGTTTCCAATGCAATCAAGTTTTCGGACAACGAAGGTCGAGTCACTATATCCTTGTCTCAGTTTAAAAACTATTACCGGCTGACCGTAGCAGACAATGGGCCTGGAATAGAGAAATCGTATCAGCCTTTCTTGTTTGACAAGTTTACTCAGGAGCAGTCATCCTTAACGCGAAAGGCAGGGGGTACCGGGTTAGGATTGGCGATTACCAAGCAGTTAATTGAGCTGTTAGGGGGGGAGATAAGCTATTCAACTGTGAAAGGTAAAGGGTCGAAATTTTTCGTTGATCTACCGATGCTGAAAAAGTGATGGGGTGAGCTATAAAAAACCTGTAAAACCGTTTTGCGCGTTTTGCTTGTAGCTCTATAAACATGAAAAGCCTCGGCAAAAAAATGGCGAGATAAAGGCATTACTCGCCGCTATATATCATCAACGCTGCCACCACATTTCTGTCTTCTGCCGCCAGTACATTAAAGGTTCGGCAGGCCGATCCCGTGTCCATGACTTCAAAACCAATCCCTCGTTGCAGGGCCAGTGCACTCAAGGCCGGGTGTGGGAACTGCAAAGACATACCGGTTCCCAATAAAATGATTTCCGGTGTCAGATCGATCAGTTGATGAATATGAGCTTCGTTAATATGCCCGATATGGTCCGGCTCCCAGTGATCCAGTAGTTGATCAGGACTGACGACAATACTGCGGGTATAGACCTGAGTATTAATGGTGATGCCTCCGGGTTCATAGGCATTGATGGCATATTTGGCCGTACTGTAGTCAAGACTGAGTTTCATGGCGAAAAACTACCTGATAATGGCATAATCTTCAAGCAAGAGCCGCAAAAGCGGATGAATTACCATATAATGGTGATACAACAATAATTGACAGTATTTCCTAATATGAGTAATGTTCGTGCTTTATTTAACCACATGATTGTTAACAGGTTCCCGTATTAATGGACGAGTTTCACAGAATCAAGCGTTTGCCGCCCTATGTTTTTAACATTGTTAATGAACTGAAGGCCAAAGCACGGGCGCGCGGCGAGGATATCATTGATTTTGGCATGGGAAATCCCGATCAGCCGACGCCTAAACACATTGTCGACAAGCTGATCGAAGCGGCACAACGCACTGATACTCATCGTTATTCTGTTTCTCGTGGTATTCCACGCTTACGTCGCGCGATCTGCAGCTGGTATAAAAACAAATATGATGTCGACCTGGATCAGGAAACAGAATCCATTGTTACCATTGGTTCCAAAGAAGGCCTGGCTCACCTGGCATTGGCTACCGTCGGCCCGGGCGATGCCATTCTGGTTCCGAGTCCTGCCTATCCGATTCACCCTTATGGCTTTGTTATCGCCGGCGCCGATATTCGTCATGTGCCTTTGGTGCCAGGTGTTGATTTTTTTGTCGAGCTGGAAAAGGCCATCAAGGATTCATGGCCCAAGCCAAAGATGCTGGTACTGAATTTCCCCGGTAATCCTACTACCCAGTGCGTTGAACTCGAATTTTTTGAGCGTGTCGTTGAAGTGGCGCTGGAGCACAAGATCTGGGTCATACATGACCTGGCTTACGCCGAGATTGTATTTGATGGCTACAAGGCGCCCTCTATTTTACAAGTACCCAGGGCCAAGGAAATTGCAGTTGAGAGTTATTCGCTTTCAAAATCCTATAATATGCCCGGTTGGCGCGTGGGCTTTATGTGTGGAAACCCGACCTTGATAGCGGCACTGGCCAGAATGAAATCCTATCTGGATTACGGCACCTTTACACCGATACAGATTGCTGCCATTGCGGCACTCGAAGGTCCGCAAGATTGTGTGCGTGAAATATCAGATATGTACCAGCGGCGACGTGATGTGTTATGCAGTGGTTTAAATGCCATCGGCTGGCATGTTGAGCCGCCCAAGGCGACGATGTTTGTCTGGGCGCCGATTCCTGAGCACTATCGTCACCTCGGTTCTCTTGAGTTTAGCAAGAAGTTACTGGAAGAGGCCAAGGTAGCCGTTTCCCCGGGTATCGGTTTTGGTGATTATGGTGATGACCATGTCCGTTTTGGATTAATTGAAAATGAACATCGAACCCGGCAGGCGATTCGCGGGATTCGGCATATGTTCCGCAAGGACAATATCCTTGATATTGCAGTAGGAGATGAGAATTGAATCCGGTTAAAGTAGGTTTGATGGGGCTGGGTACAGTCGGCGGTGGTACCTTTAATGTGCTGGCACGTAATGCACAGGAGATTACCCGTCGTGTTGGCCGCGAGATTAATATCACGCATGTGGCAGCACGTGAATACAATGCTGACGGGCTCAGTAGTCTTGAAGGCATTGCCATCACCGATGATGCTTTCAAACTGGTGAATGATCCGGAGATTGATATTGTTGTTGAATTGATTGGCGGCTACGAACCTGCGCGTGAACTGGTCTTGCAAGCAATCAACAATGGCAAGCATGTAGTGACTGCAAACAAGGCCCTGATCGCCATGCATGGTAATGAAATTTTTGCTGCAGCCCGCGAGAAGGGTGTGATGGTCGCTTTCGAAGCTGCTGTTGCCGGTGGTATTCCTATCATCAAGGCCATTCGTGAAGGCCTGGCGGCTAACCGCATCGAATGGATTGCAGGTATTATCAATGGCACAGGAAATTTTATTCTCACCGAGATGCGTGACAAGGGACGTGATTTTGACGATGTCCTGAAAGAGGCGCAGGCGCTGGGTTATGCTGAAGCGGATCCTACTTTTGATGTTGAAGGCATCGATGCCGCGCATAAGCTGGCCATATTGGGATCGATAGCCTTTGGTATTCCACTGCAATTTGACAAGGTGTTCACCGAAGGAATCAGTCGTATCACCCGAGATGATGTGAACTATGCCGAGGAGCTGGGTTATCGCATCAAGCATCTGGGTGTCACGCGTCGGACGGCGAATGGCATTGAGATGCGCGTTCATCCTACCCTGATTCCCGAGCGTCGTTTGATTGCCAATGTTGATGGCGTGATGAATGCTGTGCTGGTACAGGGCGATGCTGTGGGTCCTACTCTCTATTACGGTGCCGGCGCTGGCGCCGAGCCAACCGCCTCCGCGGTGGTGGCCGATATTATTGATGTCGCGCGTGTGTTGACGGTCGATCCGGAAAACCACGTGCCACATCTGGCATTCCAGATGAATGCCATGACGGATACTCAAGTCCTGAGTATGGATGAAGTTGAAACCGCTTATTACCTGCGTTTACTGGCCAGTGATAAACCGGGTGTGCTTGCCGATGTCACACGTATTCTGGCTGATCAACAAATCAGTATCGAAGCCATCACCCAGAAAGAGCCACCTGAAGGTGTCACCGATGTGACCATTATCATGTTGACTCACAAAGTCGCAGAAAAAAATATGAACGATGCTATTCAGCGGATTGAGGCCTTACAGGCTATTACTGCTGAAGTCGTGCGTATCAGGGTCGAGTCACTGGGTAGTTAATGATAAGCTTGGACAATAGTCCCGGGCTGATAAAATATATTTAATTTTTGATTGAGGTTATACAAATGCCGTTTAGAGAACGTTACACCGGATTAATAAATCGCTACCGCGATCGATTACCTGTTCATGATGATACCCGTATTATCAGTTTAGGCGAGGGTAACACGCCACTGATCCGGCTGAATAATATTCCCGGTATTATTGGCAAGGAAGTCGATATCTATGTCAAATATGAAGGCTTGAACCCGACGGGTTCTTTCAAGGATCGCGGTATGACCATGGCTGTTACCAAGGCGGTTGAAGAAGGTAGCCAGGCGATCATCTGTGCATCAACCGGTAACACTTCGGCTGCAGCGGCAGCTTATGCAGCGCGCGCCGGCATTACCGCTTTTGTGTTGATTCCTGAAGGCAAGATTGCTATGGGTAAACTGGCGCAAGCAATGATGCATGGTTCAGTAGTCATACAGATCAAGGGTAATTTTGATGATGGTATGCGCCTGGTAAAAGAGGTGGCAGAAGAAGCGCCGGTGACCATTGTGAATTCTATCAACCCCTATCGTTTACAAGGCCAGAAAACAGCGGCTTTCGAAATCGTAGAGGAACTTGGTAGAGCACCTGATTATCATTGCCTGCCCGTCGGTAATGCCGGCAATATCACGGCTCACTGGATCGGCTATTGTGAGTACTCATCCGGTTCCGGAGACCATGTCACAGAAGCCTGTACCTTCTGCCATGGTAATTGTCGCTATGCCGGCGGAGCCATTGTCGGTAATCGTCCTAAAATGGTCGGCTACCAGGCAGCGGGCTCTGCGCCGTTCATGCGCGGCGGCATGGTGGATGATCCTGATACGGTCGCGACTGCCATTCGTATCGGTCACCCGCAGAGCTGGGATGTGGCCTGGAAGGTGAAAGCCGAGTCCGGTGGCTGGTTTGATGAGTGCACCGATGAGAATATACTGGCCACGCAGAAACTGTTGGCAGAGAAAGAAGGTATTTTCTGTGAACCGGCATCGGCTGCTTCACTGGCAGGTGCACTGAATGATATCAACACAGGAAAAATTCCCGAAGGCAGTAGTATCGTTTGTACCTTGACCGGACATGGCCTGAAAGATCCGGATACCGCGATCAAACAGAGTACTGGACCGATGTTAACGGTTGAGGCCAATCTCGATTCTGTTAAAACAGCCATTCTCGATAATATGTCCTGATCTCAGGATTGCGTGTCTGTAAAGCCCTGCTGGTAGCAGCAGGGCACGGGGTTTATCTTTCGCATGACAACTGTCAATATAACCCTGCTGGTTCCGGAGCTGTTCAAGGGTCTCGGTAGCGATTCAAATCAACTGCCGCGATATGAAGCACTGGAAACATTATTGGCACGATCCGATCATATTAAAACCACTGCGGATTCTTATTGCGCTTGTGTATTGCAGCAATTCAAGCTTGATACCGAACTGAATACTTTTCCCAGTGCCGCCATTTCGCGTTATGCCGATTCCGGGTGTAAAGATGACAGGGTTTGGATGCATGTTGATCCGGTTTATATGCAGGCCGATAAGGACCGCCTGATCCTGCGTGGCAACCAAATGCTGGATCTGGATAAAGCCTCGGCTGATGCGCTCTTAATGGAACTCAATGCCCTGTATGCCGAAGATGGTTACTTGTTTGAGTGTTATTACCCTCACCGATGGTACCTCCGCTTGCCGCAAGTACCGCTTTCCCGCTTCCAGTCATTAGCTCATGTGCTGGGTCGTAGTGTTGAGCCTTTTATGCCAGAGGGAGAGGATCAAACGCATTGGCGCCGATTTATGAACGAGGTGCAAATGCTGTTGCATGCTTCAGAGGTTAATCAGCAACGATTTGAGCAACAACAATACCCGGTCAATAGCGTATGGTGTTGGGGACCTGGTGAAATACCCGAGTCATTGCCTTCAACGTGGGATGCAGTGTATACCGACGAGGTATTGGTAAAAGGCTTGTCCTTATTGTCTGATACCCAGGCTTATCAATTACCAGAATCAGCAACCGGATTACTGCAACATTGGCAGTCGCATTGTACAAAACCTGAGAGCCATGTGTTGGTGGTGCTTGAACAAGCTGAGGAAGCTATACTCAGCCTCGATATGAATTCTGCTCAAGAAAAATTACAACATATGGAACAGCATTGGTTTAAGCCGATACTGGAGGCATTGAAAAAGAATGAAATAGCCAGCATCAATTTATTGGCCTGTAATGGCATGCAATACCAGTTAAATAAAAAGCAGCTGCGGCGTTTCTGGCGGCAGCGTAAAAAAATATCATTAGATAATACAGCCACGTAACTTTCTCTTTATCTTTTTTTATAGATTAGAGTGAGTAGGGTAAATAGTAAAAATATCATCCATGAAAAAATTACTAAGTCGGACTATACCTGAATCCATATCAGATTTGGGTAGCGATCTAAATCCAGTACTGCAGCGCATCTATGCAGCACGAGGAGTGCGCTCGGCTGAAGAACTGGAGTGCACACTAAATCAATTGCTGCCAGTGAATGATCTGCTCAATATTGAACAAAGCAGTGGAGGTGATCATCGATGCTATCAGTCATGATAAAAAAATATTAATTGTCGCCGATTTTGATTGCGATGGTGCCACCAGTTGTGCAGTCGCACTGCGTGGATTACAGGCATTAGGCGCAACATCGGTACAGTACCTGGTACCCAATCGATTTGAATATGGTTATGGCCTGACACCGGAAATCGTTGAAGTCGCGGCCGAGTATCAACCGGATTTACTGATTACCGTCGATAACGGTATTTCCAGTATTGAGGGCGTAGCCCGTGCACGTGAACTGGGAATGCAGGTGGTGGTGACTGACCATCATTTACAGGGCGCAAGCTTGCCGGATGCGAATGCCATTGTGAACCCGAATCAGCAGGGGGATCAATTTGGCAGCAAGAATCTCGCCGGCGTCGGTGTCATTTTTTATGTGCTACTGGCTTGCCGGGCTCGCCTGCGGGAGTTGGACTGGTTTCAGTCGAAAGGCATGGTCGAGCCGAACCTGGCCGTATTGCTGGATTTGGTGGCGTTGGGTACGGTGGCTGACCTGGTGCCACTCGATGCCAATAATCGTATTCTGGTTGAGCAGGGTTTAAGGCGTATTCGAGCCGGACATGGCTGCGCCGGTATTCAAGCCCTGTTGCAAATTGGTGGCCGCAGCGCTGAGCGGGTCGTGGCCAGTGATATGGGTTTTGCCATCGGGCCACGCCTGAATGCTGCCGGACGCCTGGAAGATATGTCGGTCGGCATCGAGTGTTTGCTGAGTGACTCGCCCGAGCGCGCACTCGAATTGGCGCAGCAACTGGATAACCTCAACCAGGAACGCAAACACATCGAATCGGACATGCGCGAAACGGCCTTTGCTGTACTGGATAAGCTTCAGCTGGGCGCTGATAGCGGCCAAGTGCCAGTAGCGATTTGTCTGTATGACAAAGACTGGCATCAGGGTGTCATCGGCATTCTCGCCTCACGTATCAAGGAACGCTATCATCGTCCGGTGATCATATTTGCGCAGGGCGTGGATGGCGAGATAAAGGGCTCGGCGCGATCGATTCCCGGTGTGCATATCCGCGATGTACTCGATGCCGTCGCCACCCGCCATCCAGGGTTGATTAATAAATTTGGTGGCCATGCCATGGCCGCCGGACTCAGTATTGAATATGACAAGCTGGATCAGTTTACCGAGGCATTCAGGGAGGAAGTGCTGCGCTGGGTCGATGAGGATGACCTGCAAGGTTGTATTCATACCGATGGCCATCTGCAAGCTCAGGACTATAGTCTCGACCTGGCCGAATTATTGCGTCATGCAGGACCCTGGGGGCAGGGTTTTCCCGAACCGGTATTTGAAGGTGAATTCAAGATCATACAGCAAAGAATAGTTGGCCAACGTCATCTTAAAATGGTATTGCAGCCATTGCAGTCAAATAAGACGATTGATGCGATTGCGTTTAACGCAGTGGATAATGATTGCCCTGTCGATAAACAAGTGGTCAGGCTGGCTTACAGGCTGGACGTGAATGAGTTTCGTGGTCAGCGTAGTTTACAGTTGATGGTTGAGTATCTTGAGGTGATACCCGCTTGATAGCGCTCTCTTTTCAGTGCTATGGGCTATATTTTTTTACTCAAGTGAAGCAGGCTGTTGTATCATAGAGTACTGTTATCCAAATTCTGTTTGAAAATTACAAAAATGCTGGAAATTAACCCCATTCAATTAAAAATAAAAGACCTTCAAGAGCGGACTCTGGCTCTGAGGGGGTATCTTTGACTACGAAACCAAAAAAGAAAATCTGACCGAAGTCATTCGTGAACTGGAGCAGCCCGAGGTCTGGAATGATCCGGAGCGGGCGCAGAAGCTGGGGCGAGAACGGTCCAGCCTGGAAAAGGTGGTGGAAACCATTGATAGCCTGGAAAACGGCCTGGCCGATATCGGCGAGTTACTCGAGATGGCTGCCGAAGAATCCGATGAGGCGACGGTAGCGGGGATTGAAGCTGACCTGGCTGGCATGGAAACCCATGTGGCTGATCTGGAATTCCAGCGGATGTTTTCCGGTGAAATGGATGCCTGTAATGCCTTCCTCGATATTCAGTCCGGCTCCGGCGGGACCGAGGCACAGGACTGGGCCAATATGATCCTGCGCATGTATTTGCGCTGGGGTGAACGGCGTGGTTTTAAAACCGAGCTGATCGAGGTATCAGCCGGTGAAGTGGCGGGTATCAAGAGTGCGACTATTCGTTTTGAGGGTGAATACGCTTTTGGCTGGTTGCGCACTGAAATCGGCGTGCATCGGCTGGTGCGCAAGTCACCGTTTGATTCCGGCAATCGACGTCACACATCTTTTGCCGCGGTGTTTGTATCACCCGAAATCGATGAGAATATTGATATTGATATCAACCCGGCTGATTTAAGGATAGATGTTTATCGCGCCAGTGGTGCGGGCGGGCAGCATGTTAACCGCACGGAATCGGCGGTGCGAATCACTCACCAGCCTTCCGGGATTGTGGTACAGTGTCAGAACGATCGATCACAGCACAAGAACAAGGCCACTGCCATGAAGCAGCTCAAGGCCAAGCTTTACGAAATGGAAGTGCAAAAGCGTAATGCGGATCAACAGGCCCTGGAAGAGACCAAATCGGATATTGGCTGGGGTAGTCAGATCAGGTCCTATGTGCTGGATCAGTCACGTATCAAGGACCTGCGCACAGGTGTGGAAACGGGTAATACCCAGGCGGTACTGGATGGTGATCTCGACAGTTTTATTGAAGCAAGTTTAAAAAATGGTTTATAAAATATAAAGACAATAACATGAAAGACGACAACGATTCTGATCAACCCGTCCAACAGGATGAAAACAAACTCATTGCCGAGCGTCGCGCCAAGTTAACGGCGATACGCGAACAGGGTAATGCTTTCCCCAATGATTTTCGACGTAACGTCGTGGCGGGTGAATTGCACGCCGAATACGAAAACAAAAGCAAGGAAGAGCTGGAAGAATTAAACATTCGCGTGAGTGTGGCCGGGCGTATGATGCTCAAGCGCGTCATGGGTAAAGCCAGCTTCGCTACCATTCAGGATATGTCCGGGCGTATACAGTTTTATGTGGTACGTGATGACCTGCCTGAGGGCGTGTATAACGAACAGTTCAAGAAGTGGGATATCGGCGATATCATTGGTGGTGAAGGTATGCTAATGAAAACCAATAAGGGTGAATTATCAGTCAAGATCGATGAGTATCAGTCTTTTGACCAAAGCATTGCGCCCGTTGCCGGAAAAATTCAAGGGTCTGACCGATACAGAATCACGTTATCGCCAGCGTTATATCGACCTGATAATGAATGAAGTGACGCGTACCACGTTTCAAACACGTAACCGCATCATTACCTATATTCGAAATTTTCTTGACAGCAGAAATTTCATGGAAGTTGAAACGCCGATGATGCAAGTGATACCCGGTGGTGCCACAGCGCGACCGTTTACTACTTTTCATAATGCGCTGGATATGGATCTGTTCTTGCGCATTGCACCCGAGCTATATCTGAAGCGACTGGTAGTGGGCGGTTTTGAACGCGTCTATGAAATCAATCGTAATTTTCGTAATGAAGGATTATCCACTCGCCATAACCCTGAATTCACCATGATCGAATTTTATGAGGCCTACGCTGATTATAAAGACCTGATGAATCTGACCGAAGACATGTTACGCGGCATTGCTGAAGATGTGATTGGTTCTACCAAGGTCCAGTATCAGGGTGATGAGTATGATTTTGGCAAACCCTTCGCACGCATGACCATAGTGGAATCGATACTGCATTATAACGATTCAATCACCGTTGAAATGTTGCAGGATATAGAGCAGGCGAGAAAAATTGCTGGCGACCTCGGTATTCCATTAAAAGACAGTTACGGGCTAGGAAAAATACAGATCGAGATTTTTGAAAAGACAGTGGAACATCGTTTAATGGATCCCACTTTTATTACAGCCTATCCCACCGAGGTTTCGCCGTTGGCAAGACGTAATGACGATGATCCTTTTGTCACCGATCGTTTCGAGTTTTTTGTCGGTGGGCGTGAAGTGGCCAATGGCTTTTCCGAGCTTAATGATGCAGAAGATCAGGCCGAGCGTTTCAAAAAGCAGGTTGAGGAGAAAGATGCCGGTGATGACGAAGCCATGCATTTTGATGCGGATTATATCTGTGCGCTTGAGCACGGCATGCCACCGACAGCCGGAGAGGGTATTGGTATTGACCGGCTGGTGATGTTGTTTACCGACTCACCTTCTATTAGGGATGTACTATTGTTCCCACATATGCGGCCGGAATAAGAAAATTCTCTACTGTAAACCTTACGATTGATGATCGGCTTTTTGATTTGTTCAACAGCTTGAATATATCAAGTGTTGCCTGGAATGTTAACATCCGGAGCTATTGACCGTAGATGAAGGTCACGTTGAGGGAACGGTATTTCTATTCCACGTTCATTAAGTGCCCTGTTCATGGCTAATGCAACTTTACTTTTGATGGATACAAACTTATCATTATCCCCGACCCAGGCGCGCAACAAAAAGTCGAGGCTGCTATCCCCAAAACCGCTGAATACAACCTGAGGGGCTGGGTCGCTGAGAATGCCGTCTTGCTGTTCAAGGGCGCTATGTAATGCCTCTATTACAATATCGGGATTTGTTCCATAAGCAACACCCACAGCAATTTCCAGGCGCCGTTTACGATCTGTCATTGTCCAGTTGGTTAAGGCATCCGAGAGTAATGTCCCATTTGGTATCGTAATGTCGGCGCCCTCGAAGCTACGTACTGTGCTAGATCGTATACCAACGCGGGTTATATTTCCTTTTACCGAGCCTATTTCGACAGAATCACCAATTTGCACGGGTCGCTCAAAAATAAGAATCATTCCAGAAACAAAATTATTAACGATACTCTGCAGGCCAAAGCCAAGACCTACACCAAATGCACCCAGCAGAATAGTGATACGGTCCATTCCTATACCCATTGCACCGACTGCAAGAACAAACCCTGTCAGGATAATACTATATTTAATGACTGAAGAGATGGCAAATGAAACGCCACGTTTTAATTCAATGCGTGGATAAACGTCTTCATCCAATATCAATACAATAAATCGTGCAAGCATGATTGCGATAGTTATTGTAATGATAAATGCCAGTACGTCAGCCAATGAAATTGCAATTGCCCCAGCGTTGAACTTGGCAAAAAGAATCCCCTTTATAATTATTACTAGAGGGTCCAGTAGAACAAATAAATCCAGTGTAATAAGTAACCAGGTTATAATGCTGATGGTTGCCAGTAATTTATTTAGGCGAATAGACAGTACTTTTGTTCGTGTTTTCAAAAGATTGGAAGCGGCAGCGGCTCGGCTATGTAGAACAAGTTTGATGATGGACTCGGCTGTGCGTAATAGCGCAGCAAGTAATAGCGCTAAATAAATACTATTGAGAACTCCTGAGCCGATTAATACAGCAAGGCGAACGTATCCTGTAATAGTGGCGAGAGCAGAAATAATAAGGATTATGACGGCACCATTGAGTGCAATATTGATTATATTCTGTTCGCCTTTTGTCCAATTAGATTCCTTATCAGTCTTCCAAAATCCTGCACGCATTACCCAAATGATAATCGCAATTGCAGCGACCATTTCGACAATGAAAAGGAGACGTGCCACCAGTGGGGCTGCTTCTAACAGGTCACGCAATTGATCAATAACATAAATGATGGCAAAAAACGCGAGTGCTGGCCTAATGTTTTTGTTAAGTAATGGCATTACCAATGCCATTACCGGAAAAACCAGTAATAAATTGACTGTATCTGTCAGCGCTGGCGAAGTTGATGCGTATATCCATGGGGTCATCATCAAAACCAGCAGAGTTGAAATGGCTAATGGCTTGTCGAAAACTGATATACCTTTGGCTATTGAAGGATCTGCCTCACTCCAGGCATGTGCAATTTTGGCCGAGCGACTAATGACGATTGTTAGTATAATAAGGATGAAAATCTGGAAGCCGAAGCGTTCATACTCATTCTTGATTACAGACTTGATACTGGACCACCATTTGCTGAATTCCAGTTGTGTCTTGGTAATAAGATCAGTAAATGACATACCTTTTATTGCTTCACTCCATAACGGCGGTCTTTCTCGACGCGTCAGGTTGCTCAAAAGGCTTGCTTCCTCGGACTTTACTTTATCAAGGGCACTTTGAACCCTTGAACGTGTTCGTCCAACCTTTGCCTGGAGCGCCAGTACACGATTCTGCATTTGAAGGAGTTGCTTATGTAAATTGGCGATATTTTCTGCGGTGTCGCTTGCGTGTTTGATTAGGTCGGCAGGTGCTTTTTCATCTTTTGCCTCCTTGACGGTAAGCTCCCAAATACTGAGGGTAATATGGAGTCGGGCCATTTGTTGTTGAATTCGGTTGGTTCGTTTTCGTAAATCACTTTCTGAGTCTTCAAGAGACCGATCCAGTTCTAACCACTTTCTTTCGATCTCGGATATTGCATCTCTGGATGATGCTGTACTGAGAGAAGGGGTTAGGGTGGTTAACTCCGCATCAATAACACGTTCAAGTATTAACAGATCTTGTTCTGTTTTACTTATTACTTCTGTTTGTTCAAGAGCCAATTCGATCTGGTCAATAGTCAATCTTTCTGCTGACGCACGCGTTGGAATATCGGATAGAGGGATAGGTATTAATGGTGGAGCAATCGGTTCAGGTTCTGCTGCTGCGACCAAGCCTGACATGATTAGTAAAAAACTGATCCCGAACACCTGAAAGTAGTTGCGAATATTTGCTATTGTGTACATCAATCTAGCCTTCATTATGTTTATAAGATCATCCGCTGAAAAAAAATCAATAACTGACAATGACATCAATTATAGATGTATCTTTAATATAATAATAGTTTAATAAATATCATGAATCTAATACTGTGACATGCTAAAGGATGGCGTAAATAATAAAATGGAGTTTAAGTGCCTGTTTGAAGATAAGAGCCCAGAACCAGACTCCCGGAACTGGGCTTGTTAATCTTGACGTATAGATTAAGTAACAGGAATAAGCAAACCTCTTATCACAACTGCTTGTTATGATAGAGAGTTAACTATTGATTACTTAATGTTATTTCGAAACGCCGTGCATCAAATCTCTGTCGAGAATGTAAGTCCAGGGTAAGCCGGAGTTTTTCCAGCCATTGACGGTGCGTTTACCTTTATTCGGGGCTGTTTTGGATTTATCGCCTTCATAACCGTCAACGACAGAGTAGACTTTAGTGTAGCCTTTTTTGGCTAATATATTCACTGCTGTGGCACTGCGCTTTCCGGAACGGCACATGAGGATAACAGTATCGCTTTTTGTCAGGCCTTTCTGTTTCAGGCGTGCCTCGACATCATTAACGAAGTTTTCGTTTTTAATGCGCTTGTATCGACGTTTCTTGTCATTCCATTGGCTGCGGTCCATGAATACCGTTGGCACATGGGCATCCATGACACTGGTTGCACCCAGATAGTTTAACTCGGATGGCGTACGCACATCCAGAAACAGGCTTTTGTCAGGGTGTTTTTGCATGTGATCATAGGCCTGCTTCGCGGTCATGTACATGCCGAGTTCAGTTTGTTTCTTTTTTGACAACTTCGACCAGTCCTGGTCAGCCATGGCCATGGTTGAAACGCCGATTGAAACTGCCAACATGAGTATGCCTGTTGCCATGCGACCGAAAAGTGTAGATGCTTTCATAGTTTGTTGCCTCCGATGTTATTTTCTGTAAACGCTGTGATTGTCATGATAATCATGACTATGAAAATTCATGCTCTGATGTTTGTGTGCAAACCAATTGTTGTTGATTGAGTCCGCCGCTAACTGGTGTGTACCAGGAACGTTCGCTTTTACTATAGGGTGGAATGAAAAAATCCAGCATGCTGCATTGCGGACTTTTGGCCTTGATAGCGTGTATATTACCCTTTGCCGGTGTGAGTACGGCACTATCACCGGGCTTCAGCAGTTTGTGTGATCGCAATCGTAATGTGGCTAGCCTGCTGCCGTCAGTTGCTGCTTGTGTAGACACCCTGTCGAACTGCCATACTTCGGCTTCACCGCTGAGCATGCGTAACATGCCTGTGGCCTGTGGGTGATCATGCAACGGGATGGCCTGTTGTCTCTCTACATGCAGAACGCCGCCATTCAGGCCACGCTCCTTGACCAGTCGTTGCCACAACCAGAACCGATTGCCGCTTTCATAGGAATGTGCGATGGCTTGAATGAAGCTATCTGAGTCAACATCCAGCTGTTGCATGATTTTCAAGCCATGCTCAGAGACATCAGCCAAAGACATGGAATGGTTTTTATGCTGTTGTACAAGCGCCTGCATGCCAGTGAGAAACTCATCCCATGATAATGCGCTACGGGATTGCATGCCCGCCAGTAGCGGGTAGGGTATGCTGATCATCCCAAGTGCCGCCAAAATGAAATCGCGTCGGTTGATCATCTCATGATTCCTGAGGCATCGCTCCACCCGGCAGAGCTTCTTTACTTTGTTTGGTATCAGGGCTCTTGCCGTTAGCGGTGCCAGACTCTTGCATGCGCTTAAAATATTTAATGGCCAGATCATCATTGGCGTTGGTCATCAAATCACGGAATGAGAAACCAGTAAGACGCATACCCCGCTTGATACTCCAGTACAGCAGCCATGTTATCAATAGGCCATACGCCAGTGCAGTCAGTGCTTGTATGATAGGATCATGACCAAAAATATCAGGTACATGTTTGACCTTGGTGATCATGGTATCCCTCGCCAGTGCTTCCCACTCGTCCTGGAACAGGGTATAGGGCAGGTAGCCGAGCAGGAAGCCTGGAAATGCTGCCACCGCGGTCATGTAACCCAGCCCCAGTCGCATATAGGTGCGAATCTCGCATCCAATCATGGCCACTGAGCCAAAGCCCTGCATAGCCGCACCCAGCAGAAGAATCCAGCTGGGATTCATGCCCAATGGTAGCTTGATGTCAAAGAACTGCCAGCCGATGACAATAGCTACCCATAGAATCAGGATCTCGATAAAGATGGCTGTGAAAGGTGACATTGATCGAAACATGACACGTGTCGAGCCGGAAATCTTCCAACGCTTTTCAAAGAAGTTTTCCTGATGGTCCAGCCCCATGGAAATTTCCGGAGTCATGAAAGCACATTCGGTACCAAAGCCGGTTTTAGCCATGCCGATACCGGCGACAATACCGATCACTAATAGCCAGATGGCCAGACCCCAGCCAATGGTGCTGATGGCATAATTCCAGCCGAACAGTCCATCCTCAGTACCATAAATAAATGAGCCAATGATGGCATTCAGGAAGAAAGCAAGTAGCAGCACCAGTAACGAAACACGTAACCAGTCACGCCGTGGATTATAGCTTTGGCTGGCCGCACAGGCCATGCCGTCGAGGCCCATTTTACCACCATGCTGGTGACCGTATGCGGCAGTGGACTGGTTTTCCTGCCCTTTGAAGACATTGCCGATCCCGGCTTTGCTCATGAAATAAAAGGTGATAAAGCCGGCCGGGAGGATGGCGAGTAAATACATCAAGGATGCCGTCGACATCGATGGCAGGCCGCCAAGAAAATGATGGGTTGTGCAACCCTTGGCCAGACGTGTGCCGAAACTGAAAAAGAACCCGCCTGCAAATGCAAACATTAATGCGCGAGGAGGGTACTTGACCCAACCACGTGATTCACCTTCCATGCGCGCTACCAGCCATGCGCCGAGCACTACACCAATGATGATCCAGTGAACATTCGGGTCATAGGCCCTTGACCACCAGTCAATACCGGGCGCCACTGTTCGTTCAAAAGCCGAGGTCATTTCCACCAGGCCTGTTGTTAAGCCGATAGGCTTTTCGAGCGCGATATAGTTCATGACTTCGGCTATACCAACAAAAACACCACTGACCCAGAAGGGCCATTGCTTTTTGATACTTAACATGATTCCGGCCTTATTTTTAGGCGTTTAACAACGGCCAGGTGTTTAGCAGCCACCTTCTTCTGATATGCGCACGACAATTTTTTCAAATTTTCTCCAGGCATCCTTGTTGTTGGTGTCAAACTTGATGGCGTTTCTGTAAGCTTCTAGGGCCAGTGAAAGCTTACGTTTTTTGGTGAGTTTGTTGCCCTTGTCCATGCAGTCATCGACTGAAGTGCAGTTGACGTTAAATTCCTTGGCCATGGCAGGGTTGCCAGTCAATGCAAAAGTGCTGATAGTGGCCAATACTAATAATAGGGTTTTGCTCATAGTGATTTCCTGATTAATATTAATTTCATGGTGTAGTTAACCATTCTCCATGAGATTGGTATTAGTTTAATTTGGAAAAGATTAAAACATGTTTTTATTAGGTGGGGGTTGACTTAAGTCAAATGAAATTCTGGATATTATGGGTACGAGAACTCATTCATTGTAAACAATATCATTACTATTTATAGGTTATTGAGAGTAAGTGGCTGAAATTATTTAATTATTGTTAATATCAAATAGTATTGGCTATAAGCTCAGCGTAACGGGCTACTTCAAATATGTCATTGTTACAGCCGACAGATCAGAAATGCGCCAAACACGTTTACAATATGGAAATAGCCGACTAGTCTTTAGATAATAATACTATAAATAGTAAGCGAGAGTGTTTCCATGGAAGAAACTATGTATTGTAAACAGGAAGCTATTAGCAGCAAATATTTTACTAGCTAAAAGTTGCATATTGGTTTACCGACGAATGGTTGGTTTTGAATTTCTTTCATGAATTGCTCTATCTGATAACGATCAGTTGGCAACGTGTGATAGTCATTATTTGTTGAAGTGTTATCAGTAGAGTAATGCCATGACAAATGAACGAGTCCTTATTGTTGAGGATGAAAGTCTGCTGGCCAAGGAAATTAGTATTCACCTTGAGGACTTTGGTTATCAGGTCGTCGGAATGTTTACCACAGCCGAAGAAGCGATTCAAAATCTCAGTGCCTCTGTACTCCCGATATTGTGTTGATGGATATTATGCTCCCAGGTGAAATCGACGGTATCGAGGCGGCAGCGCAAATACAGCAAAATTATGGTATTCCGGTTGTCTATCTCACGGCCTATGATGATAAAGAAATACTTGAACGCGCCCAAATAACTGAGCCCTTCGGCTATATTCTTAAACCTTATTCTCCACGTGAATTAAATGCCAATATTGCCATGGCCTTATATAAATCCCGTTCGGAGAAGCAATTATACAAGGCAGCCTGCACCACAGAAGTGTTTGCCAGTATTTCTGATGCGCTTATCGGACTTGATAAAGATGCCCATATTAAATTGCTAAATCCCTCGGCAGAAGACTTACTGGCCAAATCAAAAGATAGCCTAATGGATGCGCATTGGAATAGCGTCTTACATTGTAAAGACAGCACAGATCAATTACGCATACAGGAATTAATTGATGGCAAAGCGGCAATGTCGTCGAATGATGAAGCCATCGATATTGAGTTACTGACTGATGAACATTCTTCATTGTATGTAGAAGTGCGTTTGTGTTCAGTAGCAAAAGTACATAGCCAATTGGATTCAGTATTGTTAATGCGCGATGTCACTCGACGCAAGGAAGCGGAAAGAGAATTGGCGAAATATCATCAGAGTCTCGAGGAAAAAGTTGAAGAGAGTACAATGGAGTTATTGCGTATTAATCAGGATCTGGATACCTATAATTATTCCGTATCACACGACCTGCGTTCACCCTTAAGAGCTATCGATGGTTTTAGTCTGGCATTATTGGAAGAATATGCCGACAAGCTTGATGATCAGGCACATGATTATTTGCAGCGTGTGCGTAAGGCCAGTCAACATATGGGAGATTTGATTGACGGTCTATTAATGCTTTCAAAGCTTTCATTGGAAGAAATGGTTTTTGAAGAGGTTAATTTAACGCATCTGGCCAGGACGGTGATTAAAAGTGCAAAAGAAAAAAATCCGGATGGCCCAGTTACAATTCAAGATAGCCGATAATATGAAAGTTATGGGAGACATTCGACTACTGCGTGTCTTGCTGGAGAATTTGATCGATAATGCATTGAAATATACTTCGGGAATAGATGCACCCAGTATCGAAATTGGGGAGTCTTTTCAGGGTGGCGGGCATCAGTATTATGTGCGCGATAATGGCATCGGTTTTAATAGTCAATATGCGGAAAAAATGTTTCATGTTTTTCAACGCCTGCATAGCGGCGATCGGTTTTCTGGTACTGGTGCAGGATTAGCCATTGCGCAACGAATTGTAATGAAACATTTTGGTGAAATATGGGCTGAAGGTGAGATCGGCAAAGGCGCCTGTTTTTATTTTACCCTGGATGAGAATGTCCGTGAGAAGAAAAAGAGCGCATTCTTGCAGCGGGTTCAGTAATTTAATTGATACAGGCGTTCAGACTACAAGCTGAACATAACCCTGTCATCAAGCTGAAGAGCCAGACCTGATTTTATTTTATTTAAATCAAAACGAAAGCATTGATTTAACTTCCTGCAAGCTTTCCTGATTTTCTTCTATGTCAACGATGTTAATTTCCGGCTCAATGCCTAATCGTTGAAAAGCTGGAATGGTGCTCCAGTCAAGATCATTATAAGGATGATCTGTGCCAATGTAGCTTTGCAGATTAGCCACAATAACGACATCGACATAGTCTATTTCTGTTTCCGGATCGCGTTGCAAGTTTTCGTGTTGTGCAGCCACATCAATCAGGCTTTGCGGGAACTGCCAGTCCTTGAGGATTTTTTCTCCGATCATGGTGTGCAGTTTTTGAATGACCTTATCCAGTAGTATCTTGTCTTCACGTAACTCCGGAATATCTTCTGCATGCACAATAATAGGTAGAGCTCCAATATCATGAATAAGACCTGCCAGCAAGGCTTGATCCTTGGGGATGCCTGCGGCAGAAGCCAATACATAGCTAATGGATGCAACATTGGTGGAGTGTTCCCAGGCAGTGCGCATTTTTTTATCCAGGACATCGGAGGTGGCCTGAAACATTTGTTGCATGACCAGGCTGCTGACCAGATTTCTGACTTGAATATTACCTAATCGCGCCACTGCGGTTTGCAGGTCATCTACACTTCGTCGTGTGCGATAGAGCGGGCTATTGCAGACCTGTAGCAGGCGTGCTGACAGGGCCGCATCCATACTGATGATTTTTGCAATTTCCCCTGCGCTTGCCTTGTCGCTTTCGACGGCATCTCTGACCTTGAGCGCTACTTCGGGGAGTGTTGGTAGTATGAGCCGGTTTTGATTCAGGTCTTCCAGGAAGCCTTCCAATATTTGTTCTTCTGTGTCCACTAGCTGTTCTCCCGCTGGTTTGATTAACTTATATGGTCTCTTCATCTGTCTGGGTGGAATAAGGTAAGTCCATGAACTGTAGTTCAGGCCCGGATGAGTCCTCCAGGTGAATACTACCGGAATCCACGCTGCTGATTTCTATAACGGCCAATATATCAAATCCTCCATCCGGAGCTGGGCTGACATTGACGATTTTTCCTGCTCCCTGTCCACTTTTCGATGATTCAGCAAATAGGGCATCGCCTTCCGTTGGCTGGTTTTTACTATCAGTGTGGGCCAGATACATGCGTCTTTTCAATTTTCCCAGGTATTGCATACGGGCAACAATTTCCTGTCCTGTATAACAGCCTTTTTTAAAGCTGACACCATCAATATGGTGCATGTTAACCATCTGCGGTACAAAGGCATCCACTGTGTTGGGTGTAATAAGAGGCAGTCCGTTCTGGATAGTGAGCCATGACCACACTTCAGCACCGACCGGTGCGCCACGTACATTAAGCGCAGTCCAGAGTTTTTTTATCTCATCCAGAGGTCCAAGGATCTCGAAACGCGGGTTGATACCAGGCAGGCGAATAATGGTAATATTGCCGCTTTGCAGCGTATCCAGATCGTTTTCAGGTACATTCTCAAACATGCCAGACAACTCTTTGCTGGCATTGGGGCCGCAGTAACCAATATGGATCTGACCTTCACTGGCATCCTCTATGACGACCTTGGACATCAAAACAAACATTTTCAGTCTTTTTATCGTTTCATCGATCAATGCCTTAGGCATGCGCAGGAAATAATTGTCGTTCCTCCTGAATATGAGGAAATTCGATAATAAACGTCCCTTCGGGCTGCAATAACCACTGATTTGCGCATGCGTGCTATCCACTTTACGAATATCATTGGTAAACTGACCCTGCAGAAATTGCTCCGTATCATCACCGCGAATGGCGATCAGTCCTGTGTGTGAGAGGTCGGTAAGAATATCACCATGGCTGGAGAGCTTGAGCTCACGCACCGGGTTGCCAAAGTGTTGCAATACACCGTCCTGGTATTCAGCACCGCTATTGATCAGAAAATCCTTCCACTCTTGTTTCATGGGTATGCTCAGTCCTAATGTGGATGTTATTTGCCCCGGATCCAGATGCCAACTATATCGACAAAAGATTGATCGACTTTATCCCGTCCTGTCAAATAAACAAATTTAAAGAAACACTTGCGTTAATTTCTAAGTATACTAACTTATAAGCTAATGAAGAACCTAATAAAGGGTGGGAATGCATCAACAAAAAGTACGACCAGTATTTCTAAATTTGCTGCAAATCAAATTACCACCCACGGCTGTTGCATCCATTCTGCATCGAGTCGCCGGCGTGCTACTCATCCTGTCCTTACCGTTCCTGATTTACCTGTTCGAGCTCTCATTGGGCGATGAAAAATCGTTTAATTCTGCCTTACAAATTATTAAAGACCCTGTAGTTAGTCTGTATTTATATCTGCTTTTATGGGCTATTTCACATCATTTTGTCGCTGGAATTCGTTATTTCCTTGTCGATCTGGAGATCGTCTCAGGTAAATGTGGCGCCCGCCTGAGTGCTGCTATTGTGGTTGCCATTGGCTTGCTGATTCCAATATCGGTCTTTTTCGGTGGCTGGCTATGAGTAGGAGAGCGCAAGGCCTCATGCCCTGGGTCTGGCAACGAATCAGCGCCTTGTATCTTGGATTGTTTCTTATTTATTTCCTTGTCTCATTGATGATGATGGAGCAGTTTAGTTATCAGAGTTGGTCACAATGGATTATCGGTCCGGTCAATAGCATCGTCATTTTTTTAGGTTTCCTGATGTTGATTGTGCATGCCTGGGTAGGTATTAAGGATGTCATCATGGACTATATACATCCGCTTGTTATGCGCTCGCTGATATTAATGCTGGCAGGCCTGGGCTTACTGGCCTGCCTGCTATGGTTGTCCCGAATCCTGCTACTGGCTATGACTAAATGACGATAAAAACAAGAAAGTTTGATTCCCTTATTATTGGTGCTGGCGGCGGAGGTTTGCGCGCAGCACTGCAATTGTCACGTGCCGATGCAAAAGTGGCCGTGGTTTCAAAGGTATTCCCGACACGTTCACATACCGTGGCTGCACAAGGTGGCGTTAATGCCGCATTGGCCAATGTCACACCGGACAATTGGCATTTTCATATGTTTGATACCGTCAAGGGCAGCGATTATCTGGGTGACCAGGACGCGATTGAATATATGTGTCGCTCTGCGCCCAAAGTCGTTTATGAGCTGGATCACTTTGGCGTGCCTTTTTCGCGTCGCGATGATGGCAATATCTATCAACGCGCTTTTGGTGGCCAGAGCCAGGATTATGGTGGTGAGCAGGCTTCGCGAACCTGTGCCGCGGCTGACCGTACCGGGCATGCCATCTTGCATGCGCTTTATCAACAGAATATCAGTGCACGTACACATTTTTTTGACGAGTTTTTTGCCCTCGATCTGCTCAAGGATGAGGATGGTTACATCCTTGGTGCACTGGTACTCGAGATTGAAACCGGCGAACCGCTAGTCATTGAAGCCAAAACCACGTTGATCGCAACAGGTGGAGCAGGGCAACTGTTTCGTACCTGCACCAATGCCCTCATCAATACCGGCGATGGCATGGCAATGGCCCTGCGTGCCGGAGTGCCATTACAAGACATGGAGTTTTTTCAGTTCCACCCGACTGGTATCGCTGGCAAGGGTATGTTGATTACAGAAGGGGTGCGTGGAGAGGGTGGTTATCTGGTGAATGCAGAAGGTGAGCGTTTTATGGAGCGTTATGCACCTCGCGCCAAGGACCTCGCCAGTCGCGATATCGTCAGTCGCGCCATCGCCATTGAAATCAGGGAAGGACGCGGCTGTGGCCCGGAGAAAGATTTTGTTTATTTAAAACTGGATCACATCGGTGCCGATATCATCAAGAAACGACTGCCCGGCATTCGTGATTCAGCCATGACCTTTGCGCATGTCGATCCTATCGAGAGTCCCATACCTGTTTACCCTACTGCTCACTATACCATGGGCGGCATTCCCACCGATCGTAATGGACAGGTAGTGGCACCCGTTAAAGAAGGACCGGAAGAGCCAATACCGGGGCTTTATGCTGCCGGAGAATGTGCCTGTGTATCGGTGCATGGAGCCAATCGTCTGGGTGGTAATTCATTGCTTGATATTCTGGTATTTGGACGCGCAGCAGCTAACCATATTATTGGTTATCTGAAAGCCAATCGTTATCATCGTCAAATGGATGATGCTGCGATTGATCAAGCAATGACGCGACTGGCACGTTGGGAAAAAACTGGAGAGGGCGAGTCCGTGCCTGCTCTGAAAGCTGAACTTCGCAAAGTCATGGAATACCACTGTGGCGTATTTCGTGAACACAGTGTTTTGGCCGAGGGCCTGGAAAAAGTCAAGCAGTTAAAAGAACGACTGCAAAATGCGCGTATTTCAGATCAAAGCAAGATTTTTAATACTGCGCGTATAGAGGCGCTAGAGCTTGAGAACCTGATGGATATCGGTATCGCCACCGTGGCTTCCGCATTGGCACGTACTGAAAGCCGTGGTGCGCATTCACGCGTTGATTACACAGAACGCGATGATACAAACTGGCTGAAGCACAGCTTGTATTTCGAGGATGGTCGACTGGACTATAAACCGGTGCGCTTAAAACCGATGACCGTTGCCCCCTTTCCACTCAAACCACGCGTCTATTGAGAGTAAGCGACCATGCGATTTTCTATTTACCGATACAATCCGGAAACTGATAGCAAACCTTACATGCAAGACATGGAGTTGACGCAAGTGAGTGATGAAATGATGTTGCTGGATGCGCTACTGGAACTGAAAAAACAGGATGAAAGCCTGAGCTTCCGGCGTTCTTGCCAGGAAGGGGTGTGTGGTTCCGATGCAATGAACATCAATGGCCGCAATGGATTGGCCTGTGTCACGCCACTGGACAGTCTGAAAGAGCCCGTCAAGCTTCGACCCATGCCTGGTTTACCCGTTATCAGGGACCTGATTGTGGATATGAGCCAGTTTTACCAACAGTACCGTAATGTTAAACCTTACCTTATTGTGCATGATCCTGAGCCTGAAGTGGAACACAAGCAAACTCCAGAGCAGCGTGATCAACTGGATGGTTTATACGAATGTATTTTATGTGGATGTTGTTCTACTGCCTGCCCCTCATTCTGGTGGAACCCGGATAAATTCCTGGGTCCGGCTGCTTTATTGCAAGCCTGGCGATTTCTTGCAGATAGTCGTGATCAGGCGGAAGAAGAACGGCTTGAAGCCCTTGAAGGGCCTTACCGCCTGTTTCGCTGTCATACCATTATGAATTGCGTTGACGTTTGTCCTAAAGGCTTGAATCCTACCAAGGCTATCGGCAACATTAAGAACCTGATGCTCAAGCGATCAATTTAAGATATTACTTAAGCAATTGATTAAAAACAATTTATATCAACTTTACTTGTCTATAAATTAAGCAATCGGGTAAAGAATCAAGACCTATGGCCGACAATACAAATAATGATTACAGCAAAGACCGGCTGTTATGGAGTTGCAGGCGTGGTATGCTGGAGCTTGATATTTTACTAAAAGACTTTATATCAGAAGGATATGATAGTCTGGATGCATCAAGTCGAAAGGCATTTTCCACCTTGTTGGACTATCCAGACGCAGTTTTGTTTGATTTATTAATGGGTAAATCCATTACCGCTGATGAAGGAATTGCCAGTGTCATCAAAAAAATACGATCAATCGCTACATCTGCAACCTCGTAGTTCAAGGCATCTATCGCTTGTGCTGTTTTTTTTGCATGGCATGGCCCTGGTGGTTGCCGCTAATCTGACGGTACCCGGTTGGCTCGCTATTAGCCTTTCTGCCGCCGTATTGGCCAATTTTTATACTACCTTTAATGTGCATATACTTGGCCGTGGTAAATATGCCTTGCTCAATATGGTTTGGAGCGATGATGGTGAATGGACATTAATTAATGGTGAAGGCCATGAGTATAGAGCTAATCTGCAAGCGAATAGTTATGTGCACACGCAACTGGTGGTGCTGAATTTCCGCTTGCTTGAAGGTGGCAGACGGACGGCCATTTTGTTGCGTGACTCTCTGGATAGAAAAACCTTCCGTGATCTTTTGGTAAGAATGCGACTGGAAGCGGGTTAACATATTATTTTTTTATAATCTTCCATTCCTTCATTGTTCAAATCGAGTTCAAAAACCTCAGGCCGCTTAACAAGCTCTACGTCTTTTAGAGATTGATCGCCATGCCACCCATCATAAAGATACTGATAGTCATTGTGTCGCTTTTAATCTTAAGCAGTAGCCTCAATGCCGAAATCTATAAATGGAAAGATGGCGATGGCAAAGTACATTTTGGTGACAGCAAGCCCGATACATTTAAAGTTGAAGAACTCAAGCTTGAAATAAATACTTATACCAGTGTTAGTTATGAGGATATAAATTTCAATAGTACTGGCGCCGGGCCGGCAAACGCTGACCCTGGTTCAAACAAAGTATCACTCTATTCGACTGCGTGGTGCGGCTATTGTAAAAAAGCGAAAGCCTATTTCAAAAAAAATAATATAGCCTATACAGAATATGATATAGAGAAAGACATGGCAGCCAAGAAGCGCTATAAAAAGATGGGTGCGAAAGGTGTTCCTGTCATCATCGTGGGTAACAAACGCATGAATGGCTTTAGCGCCAGAGGCTTCGAGCGTATCTACCGCTAACATTAATTTGTCTGGTGAAAATCAGGACCTGTAAAATCTCATTCAATTAATTCATTATTGAAAATACCAGGAGCAAATCATGTCAGAACTGATTGAAGCAAACGGAAGTTGTCTTTGTGGTGCTGTACAATTTCATGTTAGTCAAATGAGTGCCAGTGTAGGTGCTTGTCATTGCAGCATGTGCAGAAAATGGGGTGGTGGCCCTTTAATGGCGGTTGAGTGTGGTACGGATGTCAGCTTTACTGGTGAAGAGAATATTACTGTATTTAACTCTTCAGCATGGGCTGAAAGAGGCTTTTGCAATCAATGCGGCAGTCACTTATTTTACAGGTTGAAGGAAAGCAGGCTGACGATGATGCCTGCCGGTTTAATTGATGGCGATCCGTCATTTGTTTTTGACCATCAGGTTTTTATCGATGATAAGCCATCCTATTACTGTTTTGCGAACGAAACAGAAAATATGACTGGTGAAGCGGTGTTTGAGAAATATTCGCCGGAAACATAATATTGTTATCCGGAGAGTGCTTCTAATCTTTAATCGAGTATATTTTTCGGCCTAGCATGCCGGCATCGGTAGAACATCACCCTGTAGAAATTGTTGCAAGGGAAAATTAACCGGCCTGGTTTTGGCATGTAGCTGGATAAAAGATACTTCTTCAGTGGTAGTAATGCATGACCACAATTGCTTTCGCAGAGGTCGTTTACTTTTAATGGCACGAGGCATAAAGATGCCGATATTGGTGCCATGTTGCGTGGCGCGCGCTGACGTGTAGGTAAAGGCTTCGACCTGAGCTTCTCTCATGGCTTCACCTAATGCCTGGCTTGACTGGTATCTGGCCGGATGACTGATTTCATGTTTGTATTTTATAAAGGGTTCTTTTTCCAATGCTATACCCTGGTCAGTCTCGACGGTTATCGCAAAAGTGGTATGTTCCGTCATGATACGTTGCATAGGCGGAGGCTCTGCCATACCTTGCCAGAAAACAAAACGATAATAGGCGCATTCAGCCAATGTGGTTTTGGTATCCAGTGAGGCATAGAACAAACCGGGTCGTGTGCGTAGACCAAAGCGAGATCCATGAGCCAGGGGTGGATAACGAAAGGGTGTAGTGATCAGGTAATGCAGGGAGCCGTTAGATTCAGCAGATGGCTGTGGTTTGCTGTCATCGAGAATCATTTCCAACAGCATTTGTTCATCGGTTGTATCAACCAGTGTCATGGTTGCAATTCTTTCCTGCGACTCAACGATACGAAAGGCTAGTGTTTCCAGTGGCTGTATAGTTTCCTTGCCATGGCAGGTCATCCATATGTCTTGCATTTAAATTTTTCCGCGAATGGCATCCAGGTATTCAAGTGTACGCACCAGTCCCTGAATCTGACCAATCAGGTCCAATGGCCGGCCGTTTATATGGTGGTTGTTAGTGTGCATCCAGTGTTGCATGGCTTGCTGATCGCCACCCATGAGTGCGAACAGAGATCGATAAATACGAATCAGGTAGGTGGCCAGTTCGCCTTCCTTGGAGCCGGGATCCAGTTGCCCGCGTGATTTCAGGCGTGACACGGTGGTCCGGTCCAGGCCGATAACGCGACCCAGGTCTTCCTGAGTCAGGCCCAGAGGCTGCTGGCTATTAAAAAATGCTTTGCAAAGAACGGCTTTGCGTTCAGGCTGCTTATTTTCATTGGTTTTCATGAGGCTCCACCTCTAATAGTGCTATATGCACATTATAGTAGAAATATGTTGCATATGCAATAATAAGGACTGTTCTTTATTCAAGATGACTGTTTAGATGCTTTCCTTGCAGGCGTGAGAATGGTGTCTTCTGGCTTGGCATGATGATCTGTTTCTGGGTAATCGAGGGTGTAATGCAGACCCCGACTTTCATGGCGGGATTGCGCCGAGCGGATGATCAGATCCGCCACCATGGCCAGGTTACGCAGTTCGATGAGATCACTGGTAATACGGAAGTTACCGTAATATTCGTCTATTTCATGCAGTAACAGATCCACGCGGCTCTTGGCTCTTTGCAAGCGTTTATTGGTGCGTACTATGCCAACATAATCCCACATGAAACGCCTTAGTTCATCCCAGTTATGTGATACCACGACTTCTTCGTCAGAGTCAGTCACGCGGCTTTCATCCCAGGGGGGGAGGGTTTGCCGTGAAACAGGTTTACGGGATTTCTGATTAATGTCTTCGGCCGCCGCAGCGGCAAATACCAGGCACTCCAGCAGCGAATTACTGGCCATGCGGTTAGCCCCATGCAGACCAGTGAAGGCAGTCTCTCCTACGGCATAAAGTCCTGAGAGGTCAGTATGGCCAGACTTGTCGGTCATAATACCACCGCAGGTATAGTGCGCAGCTGGCACCACCGGAATGGGCTCCTGACTGATGTCATAATCAAATTCCAGGCATTTAGCATAGATATTTGGAAAGTGGTGTTTAATGAAATCGATTGGTTTATGACTAATATCAAGATAGACAAAGTCAGCCCCCAGACGTTTCATCTCATGATCGATTGCCCGCGCCACGATATCGCGCGGAGCCAGTTCAGCACGCTCATCGAATTGCTGCATGAAGTGACTGCCATCCGGCAGTAACAGCCTGGCGCCTTCTCCTCTGAGTGCTTCTGTTACCAGAAAAGACTTGGCACGAGGATGGTACAGGCAAGTAGGGTGAAACTGATTGAATTCCATGTTACCGACCCGGCACCCGGCACGCCAGGCCATGGCGATGCCATCACCCGTTGAGGTATCAGGATTGCTGGTGTACAGATAAACTTTGCTGGCTCCACCGCTGGCCAGCACCACAAATGGCGCCTCAAAGACTTCAGTTTGGTTTTGATTGCAATCGAGAACATAGGCACCATGGCAACTGTTTTCATCCATGCCCAGTTTCGCCCCGGTAATCAGGTCGATGGCGATGTGGCTTTCAAACAGCTGAATATTTTCTTTTGCTTTAACCTGCTGCTCCAGCGTATTCTCAACAGCGTAGCCAGTGGCGTCGGCCGCATGAATCACACGTCGGTGGCTGTGGCCGCCCTCACGCGTGAGATGATAGCCGGATTCGGGGTGATCATCATCGACAAAAGTGAACGGGACCTTTTGTTCTATAAGCCAGTGAATGGCAGCCGGGCCATGTTCGACGACATAGCGCACGACCTCTTCAGAACAGAGTCCGGCACCGGCATTGAGGGTATCCTGTACATGGGATTCAAAGCTGTCATCCTCGTCGAGTACGGCTGCAATACCTCCCTGGGCATACAGACTGGAACCCTCGGACAGGCGGGTTTTCGACAGCAATGCCACCTTCAGGCGACTATCAAGGCGTAATGCCAGACTGAGACCGGCCACTCCACTGCCGACGATGAGCACATCGAATTTATTATATTTTTCCATAAAATGCATAGTGCATCAGAGTGAGGTAATTGATCAACAAGGAATGGCTACAATTATAATGCCGGGTCATAACAAATTGATCATTACTAACCCAGTGGAGTCTCGCCAGCCGTTTCCTGGCTACAAACCTGTTTGATTTTGCCGTCATTGTTTTGCGTAATGGTACTGACTACTGCTAGTCTGATGTCAGCTTTGAATGCATGGCAGCAAAAAAGGCTGGAACAAGCAAAATAATACGTTTTGGGTCCTAGGGTTAGTATCAGCATGGGGATTTCATTGTTTAGCATTACCCCATTTTGGCAGCAATGCGCGCGATTTGCCTGGTCTGGCTAATGATCCCGTCGTTTTGTTGTTTAATCGGCTCAAATAGTTGAAAATAGTCCGATTATAATCAAACTTCAGCCGAACTTAGCCTGAACTACGCTGTCAATATGCGTGTTAGTCAGGGATTAATACCGAAATGAGGGGATAGGCCCTGATGGCAGGAAAAAATATTGACCAGGAACTGGTCAAGCGGGTACAGAACGGCGATAAACGGGCATTTGATCTGCTGGTATTGAAGTATCAGAGCAAGATCATCAGTCTGGTCGGTCGTTTTGTACATGATCCACATGAGGCACAGGATGTAGCCCAGGAAGCGTTCCTGAAAGCTTATCGAGCTTTGGGGAACTTTCGTGGCGATAGTGCCTTCTATACCTGGATCTACCGTATAGCTATCAATACTGCCAAGAATTATCTGGTGGCGCAAAACAGGCGACCCCCAGGCAGTGACATAGATGCTCAGGAGGCAGAACAATTTATGGATGTTGGAAGTTTAAGAGAAAATGCAACGCCTGAAAGGATGCTGTTAACAGAAGAAATACAGCAGACTGTTAGCCAGGCAATAGAGGCCTTGCCTGTGGATTTGCGCACTGCGATCACACTGCGTGAACTGGAAGGCCTGAGTTATGAAGATATCGCTACTGCAATGGATTGCCCGGTGGGAACAGTGAGATCGAGGATTTTCAGGGCTCGTGAAGCTATCGATGCTAAATTGAAGCCCTTGTTATAGTCTAGAACGGCATGGTCAGGTAGGTAGATTTTAATGAAATACCTGTGTCATTGAGTTATTTGAGGTATGTAGTCATGAGTGAAAAAATCAACGAACAATTGTCAGCCATGTTTGATGACGAACTGGATCAGCAGGAGCACGAATTATTGATTCGACGCCTTAAGCATGAGGATAGTTTGAAGTCATCATGGTCTCGATATCAGCTCATTGGTGATGCCATGAGAAATAACCTTAATGCCTCATCAGGTTCCGATTTGCGCGATGGGATCAGACAGAAAATTGAAAAAGAGCCCGCCATTAGCACGTCGAAAACGCAGACTTCAGTCGACTTCCGATCCCGATTAATGAAGCCTGTTGCTGGAATGGCGATCGCGGCATCGGTGGCGGCGATGGCTATCATCGGACTACAGAATCTGGGTCAGGGTGAATCGCCGGCTAGCGATGTACCACGACTCGCTCAAGCACCGACCACAGCACCACTACAGCGCGTAGCTGGAACGCGTTGGAATATGCAACAACCGGAAACTGAAATGCGTTTGAATGGTTATTTGGTCAATCACAGTGAATACACCTCCAATATTAGTTTGCAGGGAATGATCAACTATGCTCGAATTGCCGGCTATGATTCCATGCAAAATAAGTAGCTGATAGGTAAGTAAGGTAATCCACAGAATGTTCCTGTTCAGAAGCCTGGCATCTATACTGTTATTAATGATGATGAGCACCGTTGTGCTCTCCGCATCCAGCGAAAAAGAAGCGCTGGCATTACTGAAAAGAATGTCTATTGCCATAAAAACACTTAATTATGAAGGTGTGTTCGTCTTTATACATGACAAACAAATGGAAACTATGCATATAGTCCATAGTAATGTGAATGGTGAAGAAAAAGAACGTTTGCTGTCCCTGGCTGGGACGCCGCGCGAAATACTCAGAACCAATGATCGCCTGGTTTGCATATTGCCTGACAGTCAATCTGTTGTCGTTGAGAAAAGTCGCCCCCAAAACTACTTACCTGCTGGATTGCAACGCGTCACCAGTGACCTCAAGCGTTACTACAATTTCAGTGTCGAAGGTAAAGAGCGCATGACTGGTAGAGAAGCCAATGTCATCAAGATATACCCGAAAGATCCTTATCGATATGGTTATCAACTTTGGCTGGACGAGCAAACCGATATGTTGCTGAAGTCAGATTTGGTTGATGAGGATAACGAAGCCGTTGAACAAATTATGTTTACCCAGATTACGATCAAAGATGAAATTCAGGGTCATCTTCTTGAACCAACCATCAGCTCCGAGGGCTATAAATGGTTCAAGCAGGACAAGAAAATAGAATCAGCTATCAAGCATCAAAGCCAATGGTCGGTGGCAAAATTACCCGCAGGTTATATGCAAGGGATGCACAAGACACATGGTTTGCCAACCAGTCGCATGCCTGTAGAACATTTGATGTTTACCGATGGTATATCATCTGTTTCTGTTTATATAGAAGAGATGAATACAGACAAGCCGATGATGAAAGGGTTTTCCAGTATCGGGGCGGTGAATGCTTACACCACGGTGATGTCAAACCATTATGTTACCGTGGTAGGTGAAGTACCAAAGACGGCCGTCAAAATGATAGCCGATTCTGTGCGTCACAAGGCAGTGAAATAAGTATGCTGGAGGAAACTGCAACCATAGTGAAAGTCGATGAGCAGTATGCCTGGGTCGAGGCCAGTAGTAGCAATAGTTGTTCGCATTGTTCAGCCCAGCAGGGTTGTGGAACGGCCAGTCTGCAAAAATGGTTCAAGCGTAAACCAAACAGGCTGCAGGTGCTGAATAATCAGCATCTTCAACCAGGTGATCAGGTGGTGATTGGTATTCCTGAGCATGCCCTCGTGACGGGCTCATTCATGATCTACATTATCCCGCTGTTGGCATTGATTATCGGGGCTATTATTGGCGCCAGTGTGAACGACATGATGGCTTGGGGACACAGGGATGGCATTAGTATTCTATTCGGTGTCAGTACTCTGCTAGCCAGCTTTTTGTGGCTAAAAAAACGTTTTCATCAATCGGCTAAAAATAGCCGCTACCAGCCTGTCATATTACGACGATCTCTGTAATTTCTCAGTTCAGTAACCCTTCAATAAGCATCTGATCTGCTGATGGTCTGCAGCCCAGAGCCGAAATTGGCCAGTTTGGTAGAGCAAATATTGTTATTAGCCGTGTTATTTGACTGCTTCCGGACTAGCCTGTCAGGCAGTTTGCACTTATAATGCCCTGATTCTGCGAGGAGCAAAACAGCAGCCTTCCCCGAGGTAAGTCAATATCAGCATTCAGGCGTGATAATGCGGGCTGAAAGCTGAGAAACGGCCACAATAATGTCAATCCAGCTACAAGTTTACAGTCGTTACGGATGCCATCTGTGTGAAGAAATGCTTGAGCACTTAAGATTATTCAAGGAAGAATATAATTTCGAGGTGAGCGAAATTGATATTGCCGGAAATAGTGATCTTGAGAAACGATATGGATTAAAGGTGCCTGTGTTAATTTATCAGGAAGAGGAAATTTGCCATTACTCCCTGGATGTAAAAAACTTCAGGGCTATTATGAACCGGCTAGTCAATGAATAATATGCAGTATATTCGAAACTTTTCTATTATTGCCCATATCGATCATGGTAAATCAACTCTGGCTGACCGTTTTATCCAGATATGCGGTGGTCTGACTCATCGTGAGATGCAGGAGCAGGTTCTGGATTCAATGGACCTGGAACGTGAGCGTGGCATTACCATAAAAGCACAGTGTGTTTCGCTGGACTACAAGGCAAAGGATGGCGAAACCTATAAACTCAATTTTATTGATACCCCCGGGCATGTGGATTTTTCCTATGAAGTTTCTCGTTCCCTGGCTGCCTGCGAAGGGGCGTTATTGGTCGTCGATGCATCGCAGGGTGTTGAGGCGCAAAGTGTCGCAAACTGTTATACCGCCATTGACCTTGGTCTTGAAGTTGTTCCGGTTCTCAATAAGATTGATCTTCCCTCTGCCGAACCGCAACGAGTGATTCAGGAAATAGAGGAAATCATTGGTATTGAAGCGGATGATGCTATTGAAGTCAGTGCGAAAACCGGGGTAGGTGTTGAAGATCTGCTTGAGCAATTGATTACCAGGATCCCGGCCCCTGTGGGCGATATAGACAAGCCTTTGCAAGCCCTTATTATTGATTCATGGTTTGATAATTTTGTCGGTGTTATTTCGCTGGTTCGTGTTATCAATGGCACTATAAAGCCGAAACAGAAAATCAAGGTTATGTCGACAGGGATCATTTATCAGGTTGACCATGTAGGTATTTTTACCCCGAAAAGAACCAATAATAACGGCCTGTCTGCGGGAGATGTAGGTTTTATCATCGCGGGTATTAAAGAGGTTGATGGTGCACCGGTCGGCGATACCTTGACATCATCGATTAATCCTTCTGAAGATGCCTTACCAGGCTTTCAGAAATTACAGCCACGTGTTTTTGCTGGCATGTTTCCTGTCAGTTCGGAAGATTATGAAGACTTCAGAGAGGCACTACAGAAGTTACGTCTGAATGATTCTGCCTTGCAGTATGAACCTGAAACATCAGATGCGCTCGGATTTGGGTTCCGTATTGGGTTTCTTGGCATGCTGCATTTGGAGATAGTGCAGGAACGATTGGAACGAGAGTACAATCTTGATTTGATTACAACGGCACCGACGGTTATTTATGAAGTGTTAACAACCAGTGGTGAAGTACTATCAATAGATAATCCCTCCAGTTTGCCAGCCGTGAATAAAGTTACTGAAATCAGGGAGCCTATTATTCAGGCCAATATACTGGTTCCACAGGAATACGTAGGCGCGGTGATTACTCTGTGCATAGAAAAACGTGGTGTACAGAAAGATATTCAATATCTGGGCAAGCAGGTATCCATCGTTTACGAACTGCCAATGAGCGAAGTGGTGCTGGACTTCTTTGATCGATTGAAATCCGTTAGCCGAGGTTATGCGTCATTCGATTATCAATTATTGCGCTTTCAGGAGGCAAATTTGGTCAAGCTGGATGTATTGATTAACGGTGAGCGTGTTGATGCTTTATCCATTATCATTCACAAGGAGCATAGTGTCCGTCGAGGCAGGGAGTTGGCAGAAAAAATGCGCGAAATCATTCCACGGCAAATGTTTGATGTGGCCATACAATCCGCAATTGGCGCCCAAATAATTGCGCGTACAACGGTCAAGGCTTTACGTAAAAATGTCACCGCAAAATGTTATGGTGGCGATGTCAGCCGTAAAAGAAAGTTGCTTGAGAAGCAGAAAGCAGGTAAAAAACGTATGAAACAGGTCGGCAGGGTAGAGATACCACAGGAAGCATTTCTGGCTGTACTGAAAGTGGGTGATAAAAAATAGTTCCTGTCAATGGATCTGAGGTAAAAGTATGAACTTTGATTTTCCAACTATATTATTTTTGGCATCCCTGATTACCGGGTTGTTGTGGCTTGCTGATGTATTATTCTGGAAGCCAAAAAGACAGGAAGACGAGAAAGAGCCGGTTATTATTGAATATGCGCGATCATTTTTTCCGATTATACTCATTGTATTGTTACTGAGATCATTTTTATTTGAACCATTCAGGATCCCATCGGGCTCTATGATGCCCACTTTGCTTGCAGGTGACTTTATCCTGGTGAACAAGTATGCCTATGGAATTCGATTACCGGTCATCAATAAGAAAATACTGGATAATGATCGACCCGCTCGCGGTGATGTGGCTGTATTTCGATATCCTAAAGATCCTGCGACTGATTATATTAAACGTGTTATCGGTTTACCGGGTGATCGTATTGAATACAGGGATAAAATGCTCTATATAAATGGTAAGCCTTTGAGTTATACAGAAAATGGGATCTATATTGGATCAGGGTCAGGTATTAATTATACCGGTACACAGATCCGTGAAGAAACCATTGATGAGACCAAGCATAAAATACTGGTGCGTGCCGAACAAGCCGATTATAGCTATCCATGCATGCAAAGATGGTTATTTTGTTGTGCCGCAAGGGCATTATTTCATGATGGGTGATAACAGGGATTATAGCAATGACAGCCGTTTCTGGTGTGCAGTACCCGATGAAAATCTGGTGGGTAAAGCATTTATGATCTGGATGCACTGGGATACCGGCGGTAACGGAGTCAATTTTTCCAGAGTAGGTCAAACAATTAATTAATACCGGGGAGGTTAATAATGAGAATAAATAAACAGGCCGGAATGACCGGTGTAGGCTGGCTAACAGTACTGGCGTTAATAGGCTTTTTTGTCTATTTGGGTCTAACCATAATGCCTATTCAGATTGAGGCCTACAAGGTACGTTCCGCACTGGAACGCTTACAACAAGTGCCGCAGATTACCAAGATGACGAATAGCGAAATCATTAAAATTTTGAACAGTCAGTTTAATATTGATGATATAACCAGTGTTAACAAGGACAATATTACCATCACTAAAGAGAAAGGCGTGTTGACTGTCGTTATTGCATATGAACATCGTCAATCTTTTATCAAACCTTATGATATTGTCGGTGTGTTCAAGGAAGAAGTGAAGGTGATAGCGAATTGAGGAAGTCGCCTGATGAGCTGGCCAGGCACATAGCTTATCAATTTAAATCACCGGATTTTCTTGTAACAGCACTTACGCATAGAAGTGCAGCCAAGCTTAATAATGAACGGCTCGAATTTCTCGGTGATAGTATTCTTAGTCTGGTTATTAGTTCATATCTATACAAACATCTTAAAAAAGCCAGTGAAGGAGAATTAAGCAGACTCAGATCCAGTCTGGTGAAAGGTGATAAACTGGCCGAACTTGCACAACAAATGCAGCTGGGTGACTACTTAATCCTGGGTTCAGGCGAGCTTAAGAGCGGCGGTTTCAGACGTTCATCGATATTGGCAGATACGCTGGAAGCCATTTTTGGTGCTATCTACCTGGACTCGGATTACGCGACTTGCGAACGCGTTATTCTTGATATTTATCAGCATGAGCTTGATTCATTGCCATCAGCATCATCGATCAAGGACCATAAAACCCGATTACAGGAATTTCTGCAATCCAGACAATTGCCATTACCTGTATACAATGTGATAGACGTGAGCGGAGAGCCACATGAGCAAACATTTATGGTCGAGTGTACTGTAACTATTGTTGACAAGCCGGTTCAGGCAAAGGGATCGAGCCGTCGCAGGGCGGAACAAAAAGCCGCTGCCAAGGTATTAAATAAAATTGCCAATGAATAATATTACTTCAAGATGTGGATTTGTCGCCATTGTCGGCCGGCCAAATGTCGGCAAGTCGTCATTAATGAATAAGATTCTTGGGCAGAAAATCAGTATTACTTCGAGAAAGCGCCAGACTACTCGACATAGAATTCTGGGCATCAAGTCGGAAGAAAATCTGCAAGTTATTTATGTTGACACGCCAGGCATGCATCTTGGTGGCAAAACAGCAATGAACCGTTATATGAATCGCGCTGCCAACACAGTGCTTAATGATGTGGATCTTGTATTATTTGTCGTCGATATTAATAAGTGGACAAAAGAAGATGATAATGTTGTTGCCAGATTGAAACGTGAAAAAGTACCGGTTATGTTGATCATGAACAAGGTCGATTTACTCAAACAGAAAGATAAATTGCTGCCAATGATAGCGCAATTGAGTGCAAAAATGGAGTTTGTCGAAGTGATACCAGTATCTGCTAAAAAAGGTAATAACCTGGATACGCTACAAGATCTGGTTAAGAATTACTTGCCTGAAAGTGGTCCTTTGTTTCCGGAAGAACAGGTGACTGATAAAAGTGAACGATTTATTGCCTCCGAGATTATTCGGGAAAAACTAATGCGACGCCTGCAACAGGAATTGCCTTATGCGCTCACGACAGAGATTGAGCAATTTAACCTGGAAAAAAATGTACTTCATATTGCTGCTATTATTTGGGTTGAACGCGAAACCCAAAAGAAAATTGTCATAGGTAAGTCAGGTGAAGTACTCAAGGACGTAGGCAGAAGTGCCCGCATCGATATGGAAAATATGTTTGAAAATAAAGTTAATCTCAATTTATGGGTAAAGGTAAAAGAAGGTTGGTCTGATAATGAAGGTCTGATGAAACGTTTGGGTTATGATGATCTTAATCAATAATATGTGATGATAAAAACCTTACAGTCTGCCTATATTCTTCATATAAGAAATTACAAGGAAAGTAGTGGCCTGCTTGATGTTATTACTCAACATGACGGCCGCATCAGTCTGTTGGCAAAAGGGTTTAAATCTAGTAAAAAAAATACAAAAACATACTTGCAGCCATTCAGGAAGCTCTCGCTGGCATGGACTGGAAGAAGTGATTTGAAAACGCTCACTGTTGCTGAAGAACAGGGCTTGCCCATTATGCTCGAAGAAAATGCCCTGATGAGTGGCCTGTATGTTAATGAATTGCTGGCGCGCTTGCTGCAGCCTTTTGACCCGCATCCTGAAATCTTTGATATTTATGAAAATACGATTAATGCACTGGCGAGCACAATCGATGTGGAAATTGTATTAAGATATTTTGAGAAAAATATTCTCGAAGCGCTTGGTTATGGTTTACAGCTGGCTTATGACGTCGATGGTAATGCCCTTGATCCGGAAAGCAGTTATTGCTATGTACTTGAATCTGGACCACATAAGTCCGAACGAGCTTTCAGTGGCGGGATTATGGTGACAGGTAAGACGCTATTATTGTTGCAATCAGGTGCGCTAACAGGCGTGCAGGCGCTGAAGGAAAGTAAGCAATTAATGCGCTATATTCTTTCGGCCTATATTGGTGTAAAACCTTTAAAAACACGTGAACTTTTCAGGTATTATTAGTAGCAATCAGCGATAAGCAAAGGTGGTACGTTTTCAGGCTATGAAAATAAAAGATAATATTTTATTAGGGGTCAATATAGATCATGTCGCTTCACTGCGGCAATCCAGGCTGACACGTTATCCTGACCCGATACAGGCTGCTTTTGTTGCAGAACAGGCAGGAGCTGACTCTATTACGGTTCACCTGCGCGAAGATCGCAGGCATATTCAGGACAGCGATATCAGGCATCTGAAATCTACCCTGCAGACCAGAATGAACCTTGAAATGGCGGTTAGCGAGGAAATGCTTTCGATTGCGGAAGAAGTTAAGCCTGAGGATTGTTGCCTGGTTCCTGAGAAACGAGAGGAGTTGACTACTGAAGGTGGTCTTGATGTGCTGGGACAACAAGCAAAAATAACAGCTGCCTGTGAGCGTCTGGCAAAAGCCGGCATCAGGGTTTCATTATTTATTGATGCCGATAAGCAGCAGGTTGAAGCTGCGGCAAAAGCAGGTGCGCCGGTCATTGAAATTCACACCGGACATTTTGCTGATGCCGATAGCCCGGCAAAGGCACGAGCTGAGTATGATAACATCGTGCGCGCCGTCAAGTCGGGAATCAAGAACGGACTTCAGGTTAATGCAGGGCATGGTTTGCACTATCATAACGTCGGGGAAATAGCGGCGATAAACGATATTTCGGAATTAAATATCGGCCATGCCATTGTTGCCCGTTCGATATTTACTGGTCTTGATGAGGCGGTAAGGGAAATGAAGCGATTGATGCTGCAAGCCAGATCACTGGCGGGCTAATTGCGTACGCTGATGACTCTCGTGCCTGTGATTCAGTATTAGATAAGTTTAGCTGCCAGTCTGATGTTCAGCCAGCATTTGCTCAATAGTGCCGATTAGAAACTCATAGTGCAGCGGTATGGCTTCGGTCTTGTTTCTAATGGTGGCTTTTTCTAGTTTGTTGGCAGCATCTTTAATCTGAAAAACTGCACAGCAAGAAGCGGCACCATGAATTTTGTGGGCTTCTTCCTCAATTTGTGACAGATCATTCTTTTCAAATGCATGAATTAATTTTTGTTTCATATTCGGCAAGTCTTCAATAAACATACTATATAGTTCATTGGCCAGTTCCTTGTTGCCACCTGCAAATTCCAGTGCCTGATCGGCATCAATGCTACCCAGGGCATGTTGTGTGTAGCTGACATTCTGTAATGTCTTATCCGGTTGTCCGGGGGTTATTTTCTGGTACTGAATGGGTTTGATTTTTGTTGGTTCTACCCATTTGACTATCATGCCCCATAAATCCTGCTCCTGTATTGGTTTTATCAGGCATGCATCCAGCCCTGAACGTGTCAGGCGTTCTCTTTCTCCACGAACAGCATTGGCTGTCAGGGCGACAATCGGCGTTCTCTGACCACCATGCTCAGAGGCTCTTATTTTCGCAGTAGCATCGATACCATTCATTACAGGCATGTGTATATCCATAAAAATAAGATCAAATGAGCGCGTATGCGTGAGATCGACAGCTTCTTTTCCCGTGGTGGCTTCAAACACTTCAGCGAAGCTTTGTTTGAGTAAAGTGGTCACCAGCTTACGGTTTATTCTGTTGTCGTCAACAACCAGTATTTTCAAAGCTGACAAATCATAGGGGGTAGTGGATAATTCACGCTTTTCCGGATTAATGCTCACAGCAAGATTGAAATGATCCGGTAACAGACTGCACAGACTGTGATAAAAATCCTTTTTCCGTGCATTTTTAGGTAGGCATATATCAGCCCCCTGCCGATAACAGGTATCGTAATTATCCTGGCTGGTTGAGTTAATCAAGGTAACAAAAGCATAGTGGTGCTCATCAATTATATGTTCCAGCATCCTGGAGATGGATTTATCGTGGATTTCTTCATTTGACAGGCTCAGAACAATAAATTGAAATGCTTGGCCATCATTACGTGCATGATTGACCAGTTGTGACACTTCATCCGGGTTGTTGGTTTCTACCAGTTCAATGTTCCAGCTACGTAAATGATGAGCTGAGGCATTACGCGCGGTGTCATTACAGTCATATAGCAGACAACGGGTGGATGTCAGGGTATCCTGTGTTTGTATGACCAGTCTTCCGGTTTGTTTTTTACAGGGAAATTGAAACCAGAATGTTGAGCCAATCGCCAGCTTGCTGTCCAGGCCTATGCTGCCATTCATTTGCTTGGATATACCCTTGCTTATAACCAGGCCCAAACCTGCTCCGCCAAATTCCCTGGTGGTAGTGGTATCTGCCTGGTTAAAAGCAGTGAAAAGTTTTCTCTGGTTTTTCAGACTGAGCCCTATGCCGGTATCCTGTACGCTGATTTTAATTTCACAATCATCACCTTGTTCATCCTCAAGCATGACTCTAACGAGTATTTGGCCTTGTTTGGTGAATTTAATTGCATTGGCAATCAGGTGCGAGGTAACCTGCCTTATCCTGACAGCATCAGAAATAATGTATTCAGGTACGTCATCATAAAACATGAGTAGAATTTCAAGGTTCTTGTCATGCGCGGAAGCAGACATATAGTTAATGACATCCTCAACGACTTCACGCAGATTAATATCACTATTTTCAATGATGAGTTCGCCCGATTCGAGTTTGGAAAAATCCAGGATGTCATTAATAATCGCCAGTAAATTAGTAGCCGATGTTTTTATTGTTTGAGTGTACTCACTTTGCTCATGGGTAAGGTTGCTTTTAAGTAATAAATTGGCAAATCCGAGTATGCCATTCATCGGTGTACGTATCTCATGGCTCATGTTAGCCATGAAATCTGATTTTATACGTACTGCTTCTATTGCTTTTTTATCCGCGTCCTGAAATTCCAGGTCTTTTAATCTCACTTCTTCCTGAGAATCTTGCAGTTGTTGTTCCACCACTTCGATCTTGTTCTGCATGTCTTCCTGAATATCTTCCAGCACTGCTGTCATTTCATTAATATTTTTTTCCAATATACCAATTTCATCATCTGATGTGTTTTCAATGCGAGTGTCAAAACGCCCCTGGCTGATCAAGTGTATGGCTCTCATCAGATTGCCGATCGATTGAATGATGGATCTATAAAATAACAGGGCAATCAAAATACTGGCAACAATAGCCAGTAGTGAGATCAGCATGGCATGGGTGATGACATCACTTCTGGCAGCAGACAGGTATTCATTCGAGAAATAGGTATTCACAGTGCCAAGAATGAGTTGTGTTCTAGGCGCCTGGAATCTTGAGCTGGTTTCTTGTGTGTTTTGTATGATCGAGGAAGTATGATAGTAATCAGGATCGTCTCTTTGTGGGATGTTACCAACATAGGCAATGCTCTGGTCCCTGTGATTACTGACATTAATAGCTGATATATAGTTAATATTCAGGTGGCGTTTGATTATTTTTTCAACTTCACTCGGGTTATTGAATTTTTCAGGATCACCCAGTTCACCCGATAAAATCTTGCTAATACTTTGTGCCTGAAGCTGGAATATACGCTGGCGTTCACCCATTTGATGGCTGATGATAGAATAGGAGATAAAAAAAGCCATCAGCAGCACGGGAATAATGGCTGCGAGGATAACTTTTAGGCGAAAACCCCAATTGATCATAATCATTGTTTCAGTAAGGCAATGGATATAGTAAAATTCTAAGGGAGCTATGATTAATTCCGGATTGGGCGGACTCAAAGCTAATAGCAAGCTATTATTGGGAGTTCCAACGCAGAGCCAGGAATATATTCAGTGGCCAGATGCCAATTCACGATTTGATCAGAGGCTCCTTAAATATTAATGATAATTACTACTAATTTAAGGTGCAAGCTTAATTCAGGTCATTTAACGGAAAATAATCTATGAATACCCATACTTTTCCAACTATTGAAGACTTTGTTGGCAACACACCATTGGTCAGGTTGCAGCGCCTCCCTGGTGACACCAGTAATACCATCCTGGTCAAGCTTGAAGGCAATAATCCCGCCGGTTCTGTAAAGGATCGCCCGGCATTAAGTATGATACAGCATGCCGAGGAACGAGGCCAAATTCGTCCTGGCGATACATTAATAGAAGCGACCAGCGGTAATACCGGCATCGCCCTGGCAATGGCCTCAGCCATCAAGGGTTACAAAATGGTGTTGGTTATGCCTGAGCATATGAGTGTTGAGCGCAGGGCAATGATGAAAGCATTTGGCGCCGAGATTATTCTAACGCCTAAACAGGGCAGTATGGAGGCCGCCATTGATAAAGCACGGGAAATGCAGCAACAAGGGCTAGGACTAATACTCGACCAGTTTTCAAACAAGGACAATCCTTTGGCTCACTATCAGGGTACCGGCCCTGAAATCTGGCGTGATACGCATGGTCTGATTACGCATTTTGTCAGTTCAATGGGAACAACCGGAACTATCATGGGTAACTCGCAATATCTTAAGCAGCAAAATAGCGAGGTACAAATTGTTGGTGTTCAGCCCACCGAGGGATCTTCCATACCCGGCATTCGACGATGGCCTAAAGAATACCTTCCAGCCATCTATGATGAAACACGTGTCGATCGTATTATTGATGTCACCCAAGATGAGGCCGAGCAAACGACTCGTGAGCTGGCTTCTCGCGAGGGCATTTTTGCTGGTATTTCTTCTGGTGGTGCTGTTGCTGCTGCCCTGAAATTATCAGATGAACTGGAAAACGCAGTGATTGTCAGTATCGTTTGTGATCGTGGTGATCGTTATCTTTCTACTGGGGTGTTTCCTGAATAATCTTTGATTTGGGAAATGCATATATGTATGTCTCCCTGTTTTATATAAATAAATTTGACGGCTGGATATTCTTTATGCTGGCTAATGTTGCCGGTAAAAACAGATAAGGTTTCTTTATGGGAAGAAGACGTAGAAAATCGCTAAAGCTAAGTGCTGACCCGGTAGTAGTGCAGATTGAGTCACTCTCTCATGATGGTCGTGGTATCGCTCATGTCGATGACAAGGTGGTTTTTATTGATGGTGCGTTGGCTGAGGAAAAAATAAGTTTTCAGTATGTAGCTACTCATCGGAATTTTGATGAGGGCAAAACAATAGAAGTTCTGCAGGCATCAGCAGACAGGGTTGAGCCTGGTTGTCAGTTTTTTTCCATCTGCGGCGGCTGCAGTATGCAACATATGAAGTCTGAACGGCAGATCTATATGAAGCAGGATGTTTTGCTCAATCTGCTTGAGAGGACTGCGCAACTAAAAGCCAACAATGTACTAGCACCGCTGACAGCTGATTATTGGGGCTATCGCAGCAAGGCCAGGCTGGGCGTGAGATATGTCAACAAAAAGCAACGGTTGCTTGTCGGGTTCAGAGAGAAACACAGTGGATTGCTGGCTGAGATGGATCGTTGTGAAGTGCTTGATCCAAGAGTCGGCCATAAGATTGATGTGATAGGTCAGTGTATACAATCACTTCAGGCTTATGACAAGATTGCTCAAATTGAAGTGGCTATAACAGCAGACGTGGTGGCGTTGGTGTTTCGTCACTTGATTGAATTAAGTGCAGATGATCGGCAAAAATTACTTGAACTGGGCAACAAAGAATCTTTTCATATTTATTTGCAATCAGCGGGTCCCGATAGCGTGGAACTTTTGTATCCTGATTCCTCCGTTCTACAATACAGACTGCCGGATTTTGGTGTGAGCTTACGCTTTCTACCGACAGATTTTACCCAGATTAACATGGGTATTAATCAACAAATGATCAAGCAGGCTATCGGTTTATTGGCACTAACAGAAAATGATCGGGTGCTGGATTTGTTTTGCGGCCTGGGTAATTTTTCATTGGCAATGGCTACTCGTGCAGCGCATGTAGTTGGCATTGAAGGCGATGCAGGTTTAATCGACAGAGCAGGGCAGAATGCCAGCATGAATAATATCGATAATGTAGATTTTTATGTGCAGGATCTAACCCAGGATTTGTCAACAGTGCCATGGGCGCAACAACATTATAATAAAGTGCTGATTGACCCGGCGCGCCCGGGTGCCCTGGAAATGATGCAAACCGTGGCCGCAATGGAACCGGAGCGTATTGTCTATGTATCCTGTAATCCGGCCACCCTGGCGCGCGATGCCGGAGAGTTAGTGAATCGTTTTGGTTATATTCTGGATTCAGTCGGCGTTATGGATATGTTTCCGCATACGGCTCATGTGGAATCCATGGCTTTGTTCATTAAAAAGTAATAACCAGATTTTATTACTAAAGCAGGTAGTCGCTATTATTGGCAGTATGCCTGCTACTATTTTATTTCTGGATAGTCTATGTAATGTCCTACCAGGGACATTTTTTCGCTGTTTTCATCCGACATAAATGTAAACTTCTGGATAGCATAGCTCTTTTCGTAATTTACGCGGTAGACTAATACCGTGGTAGCCGTACTGATGGTGCTGAAACCATGATTGACTCTGGATGCTGTCATTTTTCTGGATTGAAGTTGTCCGAGTTTGTCATGCAGGCGTTTTAATATCGTTTGCCATTCATCGGTTGAAAGGCGCTCAAAAAACCGTGCGTCATAAAAGCTGATGGCTTTACTATAATTTTGCTCGGCCATGGTATCCAGTAGTTGATTGGCAATCACTTCTGCCTTTTGTACGAATACCTTGTCTGAGGGCGTACTGCAAGCTGTTGCCAAAAACAACAGGCCAGTTAAGTAGAATAGTTTGCATAAACCCGAATATTGCATAGTCGTCATATTACGTTATTGTCATTGATTATTGAATAGTTTTATTTAGCAGCCTTAATCCGAACAGGGATGAGTGGCTTGCTGGGCTTTTGTCCACCATTCTCCAAAGTGATATTAGTCAAATGAATATCTCCTGTTCAATTGAGTTTATCGGACAGTGGCTTTAAAAAGTTAAGTATCAATTAGGTAAAATACTCACATTTATCGAAAAAATTATCAATGAATCAAGTACCTATATGATTTATCACATTAAAGCTGGATAATTGAAAGTGGATTGAAGACTGGGTCACCTATACAGCAGGATATCTCGGATTTTTCATTGATTTAAACTTTGATAGTGATAGTGGTGATCACCTGATCGGCTGGCAGTATGACAAAGCTGGATATGATTTCAGTCGTGCAGAACTCAGCGTTATTTTTTCAGCACAGGCTATCTATTAGATTCTATTTCGCTAACATTGGCATGTCATGATAAAGTATGAAAATTCACATAACTATCAGTAGTATAATTACGGAACAATAAGACTATGGGCGTGGAAATAGAGCGAAAATATTTGCTGAGGAATAATCATTGGCGTAATGATGCGGATGAAGGCACACGCTTTTGCCAGGGTTATTTAAGCGCAGGCGGACCGGGATCCGTCAGGGTGCGTGTCGAAGGTGACAAGGCCAATATCAATATTAAAAGTGCCACACTGGATATGAGTCGACTGGAATTTGAATATCCTATTCCGATGCAAGATGCCGAACAAATGTTGCGAGATATTTGTATTCAACCCCTGATTGAAAAAACCCGTTATCACGTTCACTTTCACGGCAAGCTTTGGGAGGTGGATGTATTTGCAGGTGATAACGAAGGATTGACTGTCGCTGAAGTAGAGTTGCAAAGCAAGGACGAGGCAATAGTCTTACCCGACTGGGTTGCCGAAGAAGTGACCAGTGACAAGCGCTATTATAATGTTTGCCTGGTCGATCACCCCTATAAGGATTGGTAGTGCTCGATTTGCCTCGCAAGTGTTTATTGCAGTGGAAAGCATGGTTATTAATTATTTTATTGATGACGGCATGCAGTACACCGGACAGCAACGCCATTCGCTTTGGCCTGGCCAATGCACCTATCAGTCTTGATCCTCGTTTTGCCACCGATGCCACTTCAGCACGTATTAATCGGTTATTATATCAACGCCTGGTTGATTTCGATGAGCAATTTCGTGCAGTGCCATCGCTGGCTGACTGGCAGCGATTGACCAATACTCATTATCGTTTTCAATTACGCGAGGTAGAACGGCTTTTTGAAAATGGAGAGAGGCTGACAGCAAACGATGTCAAGGCCACCTATGATTACATCCTGGACGCGGGTAATGCCTCCCCGCATCGCAGTGCTTTACTCAATATAAAAAATATTAGTGTTGTCAATGACGACACCATTGATTTTACCCTCAATAAAGCAGATCCATTATTTCCCGCTTTTCTGGTCATTGGTATCGTACCTGCCAGCGTGGTCACTCAGGGCCAGGCTTTGGATAAATACTCCATAGGCAGTGGACGATTCAAATTTGTTGACTGGCCAAGCAATGATCATCTGGTTATTGAAAGACGTCGGGACAAGCAGCGTATTGAATTTATTCATGTGCAGGATGCCACTGTACGCGTATTAAAACTGATACGAGGCGAGATTGATTTGTTTCAGAATGATCTGCCAAAGGAATTAGTGCGCTACCTCGAAAAAAGAAATTCAATTACTATCGATCATATGATGGGTAATAACTTCAGTTATCTCGGATTTAATCTACAGGACCCTTTACTAGCAGACAAGAGAGTCAGACAGGCTATTGCACATGCGTTGAATAAAAAAGCATTAATACGTTTCTTGCTGGGAGGCAAAACAGTGTCTGCAAATACCTTGCTAACGCCGGATCACTGGGCCGGATTAAAAACCTCGCAGTCTTATGACTATGATCCAGCACAATCCCGCCAGTTATTAAAAAGCGCGGGCTATCATGAAGGCAGCCCGCTGGAACTTGAATACAAAACATCCAGCGACCCTTTTCGAATACGCATAGCCACCATTATTCAGCAGCAGCTGGCTGAAGTAGGCATAAAGGTCAACTTGCGTAGTTTTGATTGGGCGACTTTTTATGGTGATATCAAGGCAGGACGATTTCAGATGTATTCGCTCAGCTGGGTGGGTATTAAAAACCCGGATATATTTCATTATGTATTTCATAGCGAATCCATTCCACCGAAAGGGGCTAACCGCGGAAGATATAACAATACTTTGGTGGATGAATTGCTTGAAAAAGCTGAGTCTGCAACCGACACTGACCAACGAGCCAAATATTATCAACAGCTGCAACGACAATTATTGCAGGATCTACCTTATGTTCCACTCTGGTATGAAGAGCATTTTATCGCGGCCAATAGCAATATATCAGGATATCAATTAGTCAAGGATGGCAATTATGATGGTTTGAATCGCGTGATGAAAAAATTGTAACCCTGGATTTGTTAATGATCATATGCCTGATCTATTATCAATAGCCCCCACATCATATAGAATAAGCCCATGTTGAGATTCGTGTTAGCCCGCTTGTTCAGTACCCTTATTGTCGTTTTTGGCGTCGCCTGTCTGGTATTCCTGCTCATTCATCTGGTGCCGGGTGATCCGGTGGATATGATGCTGGGTGAAAATGCACAGCTGGCTGATCGTGAAGCCTTACGCGAAGCACTTGGCTTGAATCAACCTATCGGTATGCAGTTATTGAGTTATTTTAGTCATTTACTACAAGGTGATCTGGGAACATCCTTGCATAGTCGTGAGCCTGTCGCACACATGCTGGCAGAAAGAATACCCGCTACCGTTGAACTGGCAATTGCGTCTTTATTCATTTCCTGCCTGATTGCATTCCCATTGGGCATCGTCGCTGCCCTGAATAAAGGTCGAGCCTGGGACAAGACGGCCATGGGTGTATCCATGCTGGGTGTCTCGGTGCCCAATTTTTTATTAGGTCCCGTGCTGATTCTGGTATTTTCCATTTACCTTGGCTGGTTACCGGTCAGTGGACGCGATGGTTTGCCATCGTTGATATTACCGGCTATTACGCTGGGCACGGCTTTGGCCGCAGTCCTGTCACGCATGATTCGCAGTACCTTGCTGGAGGTGCTGCATGAAGATTTTATTCGTACTGCCCGGGCAAAAGGTGATTCATATTACCAGGTCGTCATCAGGCATGCCTTGCCTAATGCCATGCTGCCCATTATTACCTTGCTGGGTTTACAATTGGGTGTATTGCTGGGCGGCGCTGTGATCACCGAGACGGTATTCTCCTGGCCCGGCATTGGTAAGCTGACTATCGACTCCATCATGAAGCGGGATTATCCCGTGGTTCAAGCCTGCGTCCTGCTAATCAGCCTGACCTACGTGATAGTGAACATGTTGACTGACCTGGTTTATGCCTGGATTGATCCGCGTATCCGCCTGGGCCAATCCTCATGAGCGGTGTGAATGTCTCTGCATGGATTATTATTATCTGGGTTCTGGGCTCATTCATTGGCCAGTGGATACCGCTGGATGTTAATCAAATTCAGCTTGATGCTATTCTCAAGACGCCGGGCGCTGATAACTGGTTCGGTTATGATGATCTGGGTCGACCGGTTTTTGACCGATTGCTATCGGGTTCCTACACATCCTGTGTGGTCGCTTTAACGGTCATTGTGTTGTCTGTTTCTATCGGTACCATCATTGGTACACTGAGTGGCTACCTGGGGGGTGGGTTTGACCAGATAGTGACGCGTATTATCGATATTTTCCTGGCATTTCCGGGTATTCTGTTAGCCATTGCACTGGCGGGTATTATGGGTCCTGGAATTGACAATGTCGTTATTGCCTTGTCAGTGGTGGGCTGGGTTGGTTTTGCCCGACTGGCCAGAGCGCAAACCTTATCAGTTAAACATCGGGAACATGTGATCGCGGCAGAAGTCATGGGTAGCGGACGAGCTAAAATAATTTTCCGGCACCTGATACCATTAATCAGTACGCCGCTGTTGGTTGAGGCGACTTTTGGTATTGCTTCGGTGGTGATTGCTGAAGCGGGATTGTCATTTCTGGGTTTGGGTGTACAGGCCCCTGATGCGTCCTGGGGCAGTATGATTCGGGATGGTACCCGTTATATGTTGGTGGCACCGCATCTGGTGCTGATACCGGGCCTTGCACTGATGACAGTGGTGCTGGCAGTTAACCTCGCTGGCGATAGTTTGCGAGACAGGCTCGATGTAAAAATGCATGTGAATGAGAGAGAGGGTTAGCGCGTGTCACTAGGACCTGTGATGGTGGATTTACAAGGCACGAGCCTGAATGAGGAAGAGCGCGAAATGTTGCTTCATCCCATGGTCGGTGGTGTTATTCTGTTTACCCGTAATTATGAGTCAATAGAACAATTGCAGTTATTAATACAGCAAATACATCAGATACGTTCACCACGATTACTCGTCGCAGTCGATCAGGAAGGAGGAAGGGTACAGCGCTTTCGCCAGGATTTCACCCGATTGCCTGCGGTAGCACGTCTAGGTGAGATCTACCGCGAGAACCCTCAACATGCACGTCATTGCGCTGAAGTGACGGGCTGGTTAATGGCATCCGAATTGCTGGCGCTTGGTGTGGATATCAGTTTCGCACCGGTTCTCGATCTTGATTATGGAGTCAGTACGGTCATTGGTGATCGTGCCTTTCATCGTTCACCTGAGATTGTCGCTGACCTGGCGCATGCCTATGTCATTGGTATGCGACACGCTGGTATGGCGGCTACCGGTAAACACTTCCCCGGTCATGGGGCCGTGCAGGCTGATTCACATACCGAATTACCGCATGATGACAGAAGCTTTGCAGATCTTGTCAATGAAGATTTGCTCAGCTTTGAACGCTTGATACATTATGACATTGCCGCATTGATGATGGCCCATGTGGTGTATCAACAAGTGGATGACAAACCAGCCAGTTTTTCCCGCATCTGGATCAAGGATATTCTGCGTGCACAAATGGGATTCCAGGGCGCTATATTCAGCGATGACCTGACGATGGTGGCTGCACATAGTGTCGGCAGCTACAAACAACGTGCGCAACAGGCCATGCAAGCGGGTTGTGATATGGTACTGGTATGCAATTCGCCCATTGGCCGTGATGAGGTGCTGGATAATCTCTCGGATTTTGATAATCCCACCAGTCATTTGCGACTAGTGCGAATGCATGGTAAACATGAAGTCAACTGGCAACAGTTGCATGCTGGCCAGCAGTGGAAGGCCGCGGTAGAATTATTGGCCAGCTATGATTGTGATCCATTACTGGATATGGATTTTGACTAGAGAAGCTATGTAAACAAAAATATCAAGTGATATAAAGCGGAGTTAAAGGATGGGTCTGGAAAAATACTGGGCAAGTTTTACTGCATGGTTACAGTCCGGTGGAGACTGGATACTGCAGGTTTTTGTCGTGGTTTTTTCAGCATTATTGCTGAACTTTATTATTAAACGTCTATTGGATCGATTGCAGCAGAAGCTGGAAAAAACCAGAAATCCCTGGGATGATTCTGTCGTTGATGCACTGCAAAAACCACTATCAGCTTTAATCTGGATTCTGGGTATAAGCTTTGCCGCTGAAATTATTCATACGCAGACAGAGGCGGTTATATTTTCCGCTATCAAGCCAATAAGGGATGTAGGCGTTATTATTGCCATTACCTGGTTTCTGATTCGTTTTGCCAAGCGTGTTGAAGAAAATATTATTAAATATGCGCACGAAGGCGAGAAAGATATAGATATAACCACGGTGGATGCGATCGCAAAACTGGTGCGCATATCGATTATGATAACAGCCGCACTGGTTGTCCTGCAGACCATGGGATACAGTATATCGGGCGTGCTCGCCTTTGGGGGTATTGGTGGTATTGCCATTGGCTTTGCGGCCAAAGACCTGCTAGCTAATTTTTTTGGCGGCTTTATGATTTATATGGATCGTCCTTTTGCAGTCGGCGATTGGATACGTTCGCCCGACCGGGATATTGAGGGCACAGTGGAGTCGATCGGTTGGCGGCTGACACGTATACGAACATTCGACAAGCGGCCTTTATATATACCGAATTCAACATTCACCAGTATTGCCGTTGAAAATCCATCGAGAATGACACATCGAAGGATATACGAAACCATTGGTATTCGGTATGATGATGCTGACAAAAATGTCATCTATTATTACCAAGGTCAAGGCTATGCTGACCGAGCATAATGAAATTGACCAGAGTCAAACGATGATCGTGAACTTTAATAAATTTGCACCCTCTTCACTGGATTTTTTTGTATATACGTTTACGCGCACGACTAACTGGATCAAGTATCATGAAGTTAAACAGGATGTGTTATTGAAAATAATCAATATTATCGAAAATGAAGGAGCTCAATGTGCATTTCCGACATCGACGATACATATTCCGGATGCCATCAATATATCCAATGAAAAATAGCCAGTATAATAATGACAAGGACAGGCAATGGCCGATAAGCTAATAATTGTGATGGTTAATACAGATCCTTCAAACCCTACTGAGCTGGGAGCCCCTTTTTTTCAGGCAACTGTAGCCGCATCTATGGAATATGAGGTAGAGGTGATATTGACCGGCCGATCAGGTGAGCTTGCCAGGGTAGGTGTTGCAGAAAAAATATTTTTACATGAAGGGCATAATCGTTCCGTCTATGATTATATGAAAGAAGCATTCGAAGCTGGCGCGGTATTCAAGGTGTGTACACCGACGCTGGATATCTGGGGTGATGATCTTATTCCCGAAGTGACTGAAACTATCGGCTCCGCCTATGTTATTAGTGAAGCCATGTCCGACGGCACTGTGACATTTACTTACTAATGGCTATCACCAGTCAGCAGGCGCAGGAAGTATGGAATCGGGCAAGGTGTTTGTTTAATAATGATCAGGTGCAAGTTGCCATTGTTCGTTTGGCAGAAGACATCAGTAAGGTTCTTGCCAATACCAATCCCTTGATTATTACTGTTATGAATGGTGGCTTGATCTCCGCAGGTCAACTATTAACTCACTTGAACTTTCCATTACATGTCGATTATTTACATGCCTCGCGTTATCGTGGCAAAACCAGCGGAGGAACACTTTCCTGGCATGTCAAACCGCAATATGAGCTTAAAGGAAGAACCGTGCTGGTGGTTGATGATATTCTCGATGAAGGGCTGACGCTTGATGGCATTCTGGCTTATTGTCATGAACAAGGGGTAGAGAAAGTTTATAGTTGTGTGCTGGTGGAGAAATTACATGATCGGAAATACGGATGTAAACATGCTGATTTTGTCGGCTTACAGATCGAGGATGTTTACGTGTTCGGATATGGTCTGGATTATAAAGGTTACTTGAGAAACGCACCGGGGATCTATGCCGTTGATGAACTGGAACAACAAACAGGAGCATGAGTATTGGCAGATATAGCAATTATTGGCGGGACAGGCCTCAATTCTCTTAAAGGTTTAACCATCACACATCGGGAGATGGTTAACACTCCCTATGGACAACCCTCATCGCCACTTGTTTTTGGTGAGATATGCGGGTGTAAAATTGTTTTTCTGGCTCGACACGGCAGCGGTCACACAATACCGCCGCATCAGGTGAATTATCGTGCCAACCTGTGGGCGCTGAATGAAAGTGGTGTAAAAAATATTATTGCTGTCGCTGCGGTGGGCGGGATACGTGATGATATGAAACCCGGCCGTATTGCCTTCCCAGATCAGATTATCGACTATACCTGGTGCAGGAAAAGCACCTATTTTGAGGATAATGAGGACGTCAAGCATATCGATTTTACCTATCCCTATTGCGAGGAAGTACGCAGCCTGTTAATCGAAGGTGCGCGCAAAGCCGGGCTGGATCCGGTTATCGATGGAACCTATGGTGCAACGCAAGGACCAAGACTTGAGACGGCAGCAGAAATTCGCCGCATGGAGAGAGATGGATGTGCATTAGTCGGAATGACCGGGATGCCTGAGGCAGCTCTGGCACGTGAGCTTGAGCTTTGCTACGCGAGCTGTTCGGTCGTCGCTAACTGGGCGGCTGGAAAAAATGGAGAAATCATTAGCATGGATGAGATAGAAACAAATGTAAAAACGGGTATGCGTCATGTCAGGCAATTACTGGAACATACATTGCCTCAACTGTGATCAACAAATGATAGCATTATATTTGTATGCTCACAGAATCAGTCACTGGTAGAAGCTGGTTTTATGGGTAACGCATAAACCAGAATACCAAAGCTGGGGTTATCGATATAATGAAGTTCCTTACTACGCATTTTGCGATGGTCCCGGTGTCGAAATGTTTGCAACTCGGTATACCCCTGATTATTATTCAACATGGCGGAATTGCTAAGCGCTCGACGATAGACCAGATCGGTCCAGACATGTAAGTACCTGCCAATGGTGATTTTAATAGTTCCTTCCAGTTGCCTTAGCTTCACCGGAATCATTGCAGCCTGGTTTTCATAGCTCATTGTGCTGCCGGCAAAACTGGATACGTTTTCTGAGTCGCTTGAATCATTAGTAAAAGAAATATTATTTGTGGAAGTATCTGCTACCAGGCTAGTGAATTGTTTACCTACTTTGATCGCGACAGGATAAGCCTTTTCAGTTGGATGCATGCTTTGAATCCAGCCAGTATGCAGGATTTTCTTTCTCAATGAAGAGCGACTAACTGCCTTGGCTTCTTTTTTCAGAATAAGGCTACCAGCTTTGAGTGGTTGAAAAGTAATACTGGGGTCTTTTCTTGATCTGATCACGGGTGTACTTTGATTTGTCGCATTACCCTTTATAGTGAACAAGGCGTTGGTATAATCCGGCTGCCCAGGGTCTTTTGCCCATGATTCTGTTTCAGTATATTGAGGATTAGTGTATTCAAAAATAATGACCTCGAAGCGATAGTTGGCGGCAATCTGGGCATGGGAAATGGGCGTTGCTATTAAAAATAGTGTGAGAATGAGTGCTATTCTGAAATTCATAGTATAAATTAAACCCTGTTGTCCAGTATTATTAGTCTTTCTGCAACAGGGCCAATAAATCCTCAATGGCCTTGAAGCGTGTATCATTATCCTCTAAAGGCATATAAAAGCGAAGCTTATTTTTTCCATCGAGTTTGTAGATATCAGCTTGTTCCTGGATTAATTTTATAATATTCATCGGGTTGATAGCCGGGTTATCTTCAAATAACAGGCGCCCGCCTTTTTCACCAGCGTCGATTTTGAGAATGCCCATGCTGGCCGCTTTTATTTTAAGTTCAGTCACATTGATCAGATTTTTAACCGCTAGTGGCAGCAAGCCGAAGCGATCAATCATTTCGACCTGAATATCTTTCAGATGATCATGGTCTTTGGCGCTGGCTATACGTTTATACAATACCAGGCGGCTATGAATATCAGGTAGATAATCTTCAGGTATCAGCGCCGGTATTTGTAGTTCGATTTCTGGTCCGTGGTCGAGTGGTTTATCGAGGTCAGGCTCTTCGCCGGATTGTAATGCTTTGACAGCGCGCTCTAGCAGTTCTGTGTACAGTGTGAAACCGACTTCGTGTATTTGTCCGCTTTGACCTTCACCAAGCAATTCTCCTGCGCCTCTTATCTCCAGGTCGTGTGTGGCGAGCATGAATCCTGCTCCCAGGTTTTCAAGTGACTCTATCGCTTCCAATCGTTTCAATGCATCGGCAGTGATGCTCTTGCGGCCCGGTATCAACAGATAGGCATAGGCCCTGTGGTGTGATCTTCCTACTCGCCCACGTAATTGATGTAATTGTGCCAGTCCCAGTTTGTCTGCGCGGTTGATAACAATCGTGTTGGCAGTGGGTATGTCAATGCCGGATTCGATTATGGTGGTGCAGACCAGAATATTGAATTTTTGATGATAGAAGTCCAGCATCACCTGCTCAAGATCACGTTCGCGCATCTGACCATGTGCTACCGCTACACGAGCCTGAGGTACCAGGTCTGCAATTTGTGATGCGATCTTGTCAATACTGGAGACCTCATTGTGTAGAAAGTATATCTGGCCGCCACGTTTAATTTCGCGTAAGAATGCTTCCACTAGCAGGTTATCATTCCACTCTGCGACAAATGTTTTGATGGCCATACGGGCAATGGGGGCGGTGGCGATGATGGACAGGTCACGTAATCCTGACAAAGACATGTTCAATGTCCTGGGTATCGGCGTAGCAGTAAGGGTTAATATGTCAACTTCAGATCTTAGTGATTTCAGACGTTCTTTTTGACGCACACCAAAACGATGCTCTTCGTCAATTATTAATAAGCCGAGATTATTAAAATGAATATCTTTTTGTAAAAGTTTATGCGTGCCAATAATAATATCTATCTTGCCATTTTCAATATCTGACAGAACAGCTTCCTGCTCCTTGCTACTACGAAAACGTGATAGTACGTCGATATTGAAAGGCCAGTCAGCAAAACGATCCAGAAAGTTCTGGTAGTGTTGTTGTGCCAGCAAGGTGGTCGGCACCAGAATGCCAACCTGTCTATTAGCTTGAGCGGCAATAAAAGCGGCACGCATAGCTACCTCGGTTTTGCCAAAACCAACATCACCACAAACAACGCGATCCATGGGTTGCTCAGACTGTAAATCTTCGGTTACCGCTTCAATCGCCGATAGCTGATCCGGTGTTTCCTCAAAGGGGAAGGCGACGGCAAAGCGCGTATACTCTTCGTGATCAATCTTGTAACTATGCCCTTTTCTGGCAGCGCGACGCGCATACACATCCAGTAATTCGACGGCGACATCGCGCGCACGTTCCGCCGCCTTGCGCTTGGCTTTTTGCCAGTGATCGCTACCCAGTCGATGTAAAGGAGCATTTTCAGGTGAAGCTCCCGAGTAACGACTGATTAAATGTAACGAGGCAACCGGAACGTATAGTTTCGCATTATCAGCATACTCCAGCGTCAGAAATTCTGTTTCATTATTGCCTACATTTAACTTTTGCAAACCAAGATAGCGTCCAATGCCATGTTCTTCATGTACCACAGGGTCACCCTGACGCAAGTCGGTCAGGTTGCGTATGATATTTTCAGCATCCGTGGGACTTTTCTTTCTGCGACGTTTTTGTACCGCGCGACTACCGAATAATTGTGATTCGGCAATGATGGCCAATGCAGGATTTTCGAGTACCAGGCCTTCTTCCAGTGGCGCTACAGTAATACCCAATTTGATATCAGCATGATAAAAATCCTGCCAGTGATCACATACTTTGGGAAATATAGATATTTTCCGCAGTATTTCCAGGATAACTTCCCGTCGGCCGGTTGTTTCCGCAGCCAGAAGTACGCGCCCGTGAAAACTATCCAGAAAATTAATCAGGGCAGCGTGCGCGTCCAGTGCGTTATTCTGAATAAAGAGAGGAGGTGGTGCCGAGGTCTCATAGTTAACGGATTCATAACCTTGTTTATGGTCATCGATATGCTCAAACCATTGCAAGTCTGCGCGTGGCAGAGAGGTCAAGGCTGTTTCCAATGATTCAGGCGAGATAAATATTTCTTCCGGCTTTAGTATGGGTCTTTCAATATCATGGCTGAGAGAATCATAGCGTTGGTTGATTTGAGTCCAAAACTGCTCAGTGGCTGACTCTGCGCCTTGCAGTGATATGTACAGGGTATTTTCAGGTAGATAGTCCGTTAATGTCCGGGTTTGCTGAAAAAACAAGGGCAGGTAATATTCCAGTCCACCCGATGCATTGCCATTGCTGACATCGCGGTAAATAGCGCTTTTTTGTGGATCACCCTCAAAACGTTTTCGATAGTTTTGACGAAACTGGGTAATCGCTTCCTCATGTAGCGGAAATTCATAAGCGGGGAGAATGTGGATTTCATTGGTATTGCTGATAGTACGCTGGGATTCTGGATCAAAGCTCCGGATCGACTCAATGACATCATCAAAAAGATCAATACGAAAGGGTAGATCACTGCCCATCGGGAACATGTCCAGTAGAGAGCCACGAATGGTATATTCTCCATGTTCCATGACCTGGGAGACATAACGATAGCCGGCATTCTCCAGCTGCTGACGAAATTTCTGCGGCGGCAGCTTGTCGTTCACTTCCAGCATCACGCTAGAGTTTTGCACATATTCGAGCGGCGCAAGACGCTGCATCAATGTGGCCACCGGTACGATCAGGATGCCACGTTGAAAATGTGGTAAGCGGCTTAATGTTTGCAGTCTTTTGGAAATAATATCTTCATGTGGGGAAAAAAGATCATAAGGCAATGTTTCCCAATCAGGGAATGACAGAATCGAAATGCCTTGTTTGCCGGATAGAAAGAATTTGAGCTCATGTTCAAGACGATTGGCCTGTTGCATATCGCTGGTAACGACCAGCAGGAAGCCATCATATTCCTGTGTGCAAGAAGCCAGCAGCAGCCCGGGGCTGTTACCATAGAGCCTGCCCCAGTGGATAACCGGATTGTTATCATCGGGTAATACTGGATGTAAAGGTGAGGCGGTTTGCACGGAGGATAAGCTTGTCATTAATGTGAAAAAAAGAAGTGCTATTTTCCCATAAAACAGCCGATTATACCATTAGCACGGTGGACTGGATGACCAGCGCCAGTCTGCTAAGGTTTTTGACGACGCTGCTTCAATTATTATATAAATAATCTGCGCATTTCAGGGTCTGGCCGACTACGTTCCCAGGCTTCGTCAAAATGTTTCGCCAGCTCACGAACCTTTAATTTATCATTAAAATTAAATTGTCCGTGAAACTGGCTGCCAAGCTGCTTATACAAATAGCCTGCGTTATCGACCACTAAAAAAGCACTGTCAATATTATCAGTATCTGCCGGTGTTTTATGTAAATGCATACTCGACGTAAAGCGCCTGGACAACTCAATAAGTCGATGGCCGGATTTTACGGCCTGCTCGGAATCTTTCACCAGTACCTTGATATGGGTTTGAGGACTACGGGTAGCCAACGCACTCAGGCATTGAATCAGGTCGGCGTCATCATAAATGGCGCTCTCCAGGTGCGGCGTAAAAATGCGGATTTGTTGATGTGCTTGTCGGCAAAGTTCAAGGGCAATTTGGCGATTATCATCACGTCCATCAAAGGACTGTAATTGCTCTGTTTCACCCAGTATGTATTTATCCAGCTGCATAATTCAACTCACTAAAACCATTCTGAAATGTGGTATACCGGCATCCATAAATTCATTACCTTCGGTTATAAATCCCATTTTTTTATAAAATCCCAACGCCTGTGTTTGTGCGTCGAGGTGAGCCTGTAATTGATGCTGTTGGCAAACCTTCAGTAGTTCACACAGCATGGCAGAGCCCACACCCTGTTGTCTATAGTCAGGCAGGACTGCCATACGCCCAATGTGCCCATCATTCAGCAGGCGTGCTGTAGCAATGGCTTGCCCATCTGCATCCCGTACCAGGATATGGGTGGCATTTTCATCCCTGCCATCCCACTCCAGTGCTTCCGGTACGGCTTGCTCATGAATAAATACCTGCTCGCGTACCCTACGCAAGGCGGCTTCATGTTGCTGCCATGTGACAATCGAAATGCGATAGTCCGGGTGCTTCATATCGGTATTATAGGAAATAATAAAACCCTTTTGCATAGAAATCATAAAATACTAAGCTTAAATCATCTTTATCAGGCAGATCGTCATATTGCTGCCAGCTTATTTGTAAAGATGCGCATAGCCACTCAGCCTGCGCTAATAGCTTGTCCGTGTACTGCAGGTGCTGTCCGTCAATATAGAAGTGCAGCTCTGAATCGGTATGCAGGTATAAAAACTTCAAGGCCGTATTCCTGTATAATATACCTGCTTTTTTCCATTGATCGATAAACTCGGTAATATTTAATGCGGCGCTGACATTCTCTGCCTGAAAATCCTCCTTGCCTTCCGATAACAGTGTGCCGGCCCAATGATTGATGAGTGCTGGACTGGCTGACAGATATTGTTCAAGCGTTTTCCTGAGTTGGGCAATACTTTGTTCTGTCAGCTCGTGAGGGTTTTTTTGTCGGCTTAATGACGGGTCTTGATACAGTATATCGGGCGCTATTGTGTCGACTAGGTGATCCATAAAGCTCTGCACCATACTGAGATGAGAGGGTGCACGGAAGCCGATAGAGCAGGTAATACATTCACCTATTGCAACGCCGTAATGAGCGACGCCAGGAGGCAGGTAGAGAATATCACCGGGTTCGACGATCCAGTCCTGTTCGGCCTCGAAGTGACTGAGGATATCGAGTGCAGTATGTTGCAGTTTCTCCATCGGCCGCGAAGTATCCGAATTGATTTTCCAGTGACGCTTGCCCTCTGCCTGCAGCAGGAAGACATCATAGGCATCCAGGTGCGGGCCTACTGAACCCTGGTCTGCTGCATAGCTGATCATCAAGTCATCCAGTCGCCAGTCGGGAATGAAATGAAAAAGCTCGGTAATCCAGCTGAGTTCGGGTAAGTGCTTTTCAATATCCTGGATCAACAGCGTCCAGTGAGTCTCAGGCAGATGGGCGAAATCAGATTCCTGAAAAGGCCCGCTGCGAAGTTCCCATGGGTGCAGGCCATCTTTTTCCAGGATGATACGAGACTCGACTGCCGATTCACAGGCCAGGCCAGCTAATTCCTCAGCACTGACCGGGCTACTGAAACCAGGCAGGGCTTGCTTTATGAGTAGCGGTTTTTTTTGCCAATATTCGGACAGAAATTCATCTGCATGCAGATGACCCAGAGGACTCGGTATTTTCATGGGTCAATGATAGCGGAGGTAGAAAAAAAATACCCGAACTGCATTGCGGGGGATTGCAGTTCGGGCGAGATACGTAGTGTCATAAGGCCCTTGGGGAATATCGCGGGATATATAGGCTTTATGAACTACTTGGTAATGATTTTAAACATTTAAGACAATAAATCTGTCGACTGCTTCACAATTTGAGGCAGGTATCTTCATGAGGTCAGTACCGCCATCACTCAGATATTTTCTGCCTGATCTTTTGCATTACCAGTATAGCGTGCAGGTGTCAGATGATTCAGTTCATCTTTGGCTGCACTGGGGATATCCAGTGTGTCTATAAACGCCTTGATAGCGGCACCGTCCAGCTTCTTGCCTCGGGTCAAATCCTTGAGTTTTTCATAAGGTTTTTCAATGCCATAGCGACGCATGACCGTTTGAATAGGCTCCGCCAGTACTTCCCAGTTGTTATCCAGATCAGCGGCTAATGCGGTAGTGTTGATTTCCAGCTTATTGATACCGCGCAAGCAGGAATGATAGGCAATCGTGCTATGAGCAATACCGACACCCAGGTTTCTGAGCACGGTAGAATCAGTCAAATCACGCTGCCAGCGTGAAATCGGGAGCTTGGCCGACAGGTGACCGAGGATAGCATTGGCGAGCCCCAGATTACCTTCGGCATTTTCAAAGTCTATCGGGTTGACCTTATGAGGCATGGTGGACGAACCCACCTCGCCGGCGATGGTTTTTTGCTTGAAGTAGGCGACCGATATGTAGCTCCATACATCACGACAAAAATCGATAAGGATATTATTAAAGCGTGCAATAGCGTCAAATAATTCAGCAATGTAATCATGTGGTTCTATCTGCGTTGTATATGGGTTCCAGTCCAGGCCGAGATCGGTGACAAAATCCTGTGCAAATGTTTGCCAGTTGATTTCGGGGTAGGCCGATAAGTGGGCATTGTAATTACCTACCGCACCGTTGATTTTACCCATCATAGGTATGTCGATGATCTGGGATTTTTGTCGTTTCAATCGGTAGACCACATTGGCCATTTCCTTGCCCATCGTCGTCGGTGAGGCTGGTTGCCCATGCGTACGGGATAGCATGGCTTGATCGGCCAGATCATGGGCGACACGGCTGATGGCATCGATCAAATCATCCATGAGCGGCAATATAGCCTGGGTTCTGGCTTCCTTCAGCATCAGCGCATGAGACAGGTTGTTGATATCTTCAGAGGTGCAGGCAAAGTGGATAAACTCACTGATCGACTCCAGCTCCTCGTTGCCATTGATTTTTTCCTTGAGGAAATACTCTACCGCTTTGACATCATGATTGGTGGTGCTTTCGATATTCTTCACACGCTGTGCATCAGCCACACTCAAAATTGTCGGCAATAGCATTGAGGATATTGTTGGCACGTTCACTCAGTGCAGGCACTTCAGCGATGCCATCATGGCGTGACAAGGCTTGTAGCCATCTGATCTCAACGATAACGCGATGATGAATGAGTCCGAATTCACTGAATATTGGTCTCAAATCGACTGTTTTACTGCCATAGCGGCCATCTACGGGTGAGATTGCGCTGAGTGATGTTAAGTCCATTGCCGCTCCCTTGTCAGTGAGTGAAAAATCAATGCGATAATACAGTAAAAATGCCTCTGCGTCTGTTATTGACTGTACTTCTTAATCGAGCCGACAAAAATTATCAAAAATAAATAATAAATATATAACAATAAGTTATATAACAATACTAAAGTAAGTTATTAGTATAATTTTTTTCCAGGCTATCGCGACATATTCTGCCTGATAGTCAGCGAGCCCGGTATTAAGTCACTTTTAAAGAAATTCAGTTAAGTGCCGAAAATTAATAAACAAGTGAATAGAAAAGTAGTGTTATGGACAGAATTCCTATTAGCGATCTCGCTATTGCCATTATAGAACCCTCGTCGATGCAAAGTCGTATTATTCGTGAGCGTCTGCATGAAATGGAGGTAAAGAATCTGCAATTCTTTGCTGACGGGCAAAGCGCACTGGATAACATCAAGCAATCGATACCCGATCTGGTCATCAGCAGCATGTACTTGCCCGATATGACCGGTACCGATCTGGTATTGAAGCTTAGGGCTGATGAGTCACTGGAAGCGGTGCCCTACATGCTCATTTCCAGTGAAACCTCCTGGGCCAGCCTGGATCCCATTAGACAAGCCGGTGTTGTGGCTATTTTACCGAAGCCATTTGCAGCTGATGATTTAAGGCATGCCTTGTATTCGACAGTAGACCTGATTATGCCGGATGATCATGCGCTGGCTGATGTTGTGCTGGATGAACTCAGGGTGCTGGTGGTTGATGACAGTGCATTGGCACGTAAGCACATTAGTCGCGTATTGAGGAACCTGGGTATCGAGATAATCGAGACCGCAGAGAATGGCTGTGAAGCGGTGGAAATGATCGAGAATACTTATTTTGATCTGGTGGTGACTGATTACAACATGCCGGAAATGGATGGTGAGGCACTCATTCGTCACATTCGCGAGAATAGTTGTCAGAATGCCATTCCGATTATGATGGTGACCAGTGAAGCCAATGAGAGTCGTCTGTCAGCGGTGCAGCAGGCGGGTGTTTCCGGTATTTGTGACAAACCATTTGAGCCCGGCGCTGTCAGGCAGATGATTCAAAGCCTGATGTCCTGATCCACCCCGGATGACGGCCAGGCGACAGCACCTGGCCGATGTTTATCAGCTACTCGCTAGCTGGCGTAGCACGTAATGCAGAATGCCACCATTGCGGTAATATTCAATTTCTTGTGGGGTATCGATGCGTACGAGTACGCTGAAAGACTTCTCAGTGCCATCATCTGCGCGAGCTACAATGTCAAGCTGTTTCGAGGATCCATCGCCAAGCCCTTTAATACTATATGTTTCTTTTCCGTTTAATCCATGGGTTTCAGCGCTTTCACCGTCCTTGAACTGCAATGGCAGGATGCCCATGCCCACCAGATTTGAGCGATGAATACGTTCATAGCTTTCTGCAATAACCGCCTGAATACCCAGCAGTCGTGGCCCTTTTGCCGCCCAGTCACGCGATGAGCCTGAGCCATATTCCTTGCCGGCGATAATAATCAGTGGAACCTGATCCTGCTGATATTTCATCGAAGCATCAAAAATACTCATTTGCTCGCCACTAGGTTGATGGATGGTAATGCCACCCTCAGTGCCCGGTGCGAGCATATTTCGCAAGCGAATATTAGCAAAAGTACCGCGCATCATTACTTCGTGATTACCACGACGTGAACCCAGTGAATTGAAATCCACGGGGGCGACACCCATTGCTTGTAAATATTTACCGGCTGGGCTGTCAGCCTTAATAGCACCGGCCGGTGAAATGTGATCTGTGGTCACCGAATCTCCCAACAGGGCCAGAACGCGTGCGCCCTGGATGTCGCTGACATCCTTGACTTCCATGGTCATATTTTCGAAATAGGGCGGGTTCTTGATATAGCTTGAGTCATCTTGCCAATCGAATAACTGGCCTTCGGGTGATTTGAGATTGATCCAGCGATCCTCGCCTTTATAAACTTCTGCATAGGCTTCAGTAAACTCTTCGCGATTAACGCTGTTGGCAATGGCCTGCTGGATCTCAGCCTGGCTGGGCCAGATGTCTTTCAGATAAACAGCGTTACCCTGGGTATCCTTACCCAGTTCATCATGTTGTAAATCCAGATTCATGGAACCGGCAATGGCATAAGCTACCACGAGGGGTGGGGAGGCCAGATAGTTCATGCGTACTTCTGCATGCACACGACCTTCGAAGTTTCTGTTACCTGATAACACAGCGGCTGCTGATAAATCGCCCTCTGCAATCGCTGCAGAGACGGGCTCTGGCAAGGGACCTGAATTGCCAATACAGGTGGCGCAACCATAACCGACTACATGGAAACCAAGGGTTTCCAGGTCGGTCATGACACCTGCCTGATTCAGGTACTCGGTAACCACGCGTGAGCCGGGAGCCAGCGAGGTTTTTACCCAGGGTTTCACTTTTAAGCCAAGTGCCACCGCTTTTTGTGCGACCAGGCCGGCACCGATCATCACCGATGGATTCGAGGTATTGGTGCAAGAAGTAATCGAGGCAATGACGACAGCACCATCATCAAGCGTTACTTGTTCGTTATTGATTGTTGTCGTAACGGCTTTGCTATGAATATTGCGTTCTTGCTTGAGGTTTGCCAGCGCGGTGATAAACATGGATTGTGATTGATCCAGAGGTATTCTGTCCTGCGGGCGTTTGGGGCCGGATATACTGGGTACAATAGTAGAAATATCCAGTTCCACAATGGCACTATAATCAGCTTGCTGCATATCAGCATCGCGGAACATGCCCTGCATTTTCGCATAGGCTTCGACGAGGGCAATACTCTGCTCATCGCGTCCAGACAGACGCAAGTAGTTGAGTGTCTCCTGGTCTACTGGGAAAATACCGCACGTAGCACCATATTCCGGCGCCATATTGGCTATGGTGGCACGGTCCGCCAAGGATAATTGATCCAGACCATGCGCCAAAGAATTCGACAAATTTACCGACTACACCATGTTGACGTAATATCTCGACCACGGTCAGCACAAGATCGGTCGCGGTAGCGCCTTCAGGTAATGCGCCTGTCAAACGGAAACCCACCACCTGTGGTATCAGCATGGAAACCGGCTGTCCCAGCATGGCCGCTTCCGCCTCTATGCCACCAACTCCCCAGCCCAGAACGCCGAGGCCGTTGATCATGGTGGTATGGGAATCAGTACCGACCAGAGTATCGGGATAGGCCTGCAGCACACCATGATTTTCTTTTGCGAAAGTCACGCGTGCCAGATATTCCAGGTTAACCTGATGAACAATGCCGGTATCCGGTGGCACCACTTTAAAATTAGAGAAAGCCTTTTGACCCCATTTGAGAAAACTGTAGCGCTCCTGATTGCGTTGATATTCCAGGTCTGCATTAAACTGCATGGCATCCTTGTTGCCAAACTTATCAATTTGTACCGAGTGGTCGATGACCAGTTCAGCCGGTTGTAGTGGATTGATTTTTTCGGCATCGCCTCCCAATGCACGCATGGCATCACGCATAGCTGCCAGGTCAACCACAGCCGGTACGCCAGTAAAGTCCTGCATCAGCACGCGTGCGGGTGTAAAGGCTATCTCGGTGCTCGGTACAGCTTCTGGATCCCAATTTGCCAGTGCCTCGATATCATCAGTTGTCACATTGATTCCATCTTCATGCCGGAGCAGATTTTCCAGTAATATCTTCAGGCTATAAGGCAGCCGTTCAGAATTTCCAATAGCCTTCAGATTAAACACTTCGTATGTCTGGCTGTTAACTTGCAATTGTGTACGAGAATTGAAACTGTTCTTCATGAAAATTCCTCTGAACGTCGCTGTCATACAGCGATAATTTGTCTAAATCAATGCTTTAATACTACGGTCGCGATGATTATATCACACCCGGGTATCGATGCTGGGGAGTTTATCCAGGGTGCTTCTGGCTTCAGAAAGAATTGCCTGGCGTTTCAAAAGTAGCGCCCAGCGTGACCCGCCGCACTGTCGCCACGCCATTGTAGAGCGTATGCCGCACAATAATAATGCACGAATCAGGTTAGCGTTGTCAGGATCCTGTAGTATGGTTTGTTCACCGGAAACGATGATTTTAGGGTTTAGAGTACTAATGGTTTTTTGGTACAGGTCAGCGAGGCTGGCGATAACGCTTTCATGAGTTAAAGAAAAATAATCGGCCTGCGCTTGTGCTGTAGTAATGCCTTCAGCAATGACAGCCAGTAGATCAGGACGACGGGATAGTTTTTTTTCCAAATGTAGCAAGGTGATGACATAGCGGGTGATTTCGGTGTCACGTTGCTCGGTGTTGCTACCCATTTGTGCCACCAGCGTGTTCAGGCCCAGGCGTAAATGAGAGCAATGTTGATAGATTTCCTCAACTGATTTCACATCAATCTTGAAAAGGCTACTGATACAGGTTTCGATGTCCCGGTCGATTTTACGTCCCTGTATTGCCGTGCGTCTGACTAGTTCTGCAGCCTGAAAGACACCTGCAAGGGCGAGCACGCGGTCGTTAAGTGAGTGGGGCATGGTGGCGAATAACAAAGAAAATGTTTGTAGGATGCCAGCTTCCTTGCAAGATGTGACTCATTGGCAGGCAGTTTTATTATATACAAGAACCTAAGCTGATGCTGACTAGCCTGCGTCTGCAGACTTTTGAGCATCGTCGTTTTCTTGTACTTTTTGTTCCATTTTTGCCAACAGGCCATCAATACCATCTTTCTTTATAATTTCATCATAGCTGGAGCGATAATTACTGATCAGACTGACTTCTTCAATGACGACATCATACACCAGCCATTTATCATCCTTCATAGCCAGTTTATAGTTAATGGGGATATCAGCAGACTTCGTGACGATCTGGGTATACACCACTGATCTTTTTGCATTCTTGACTTTTTCACGTAAATACTCAACGCGCTCATCAGTGTAGGCCTCAATACGACCGATGTAGGTTTTTTCCAGTAACTTGGAAAACAGGCTCACAAATTTAGCCTGTTGTTCAGGGCTTGCCTTTTTCCAGTTTCGTGCCATTGCTCGTTGCGACATAGCGCGAAAATAAAAACGATCATTAATGAGCGTTCTAATCTGAGTACGTCGACTTTCGCGTTCAAGGGATTTGTCTTTCAGGACATTAAGAATTTGTTCAATGGAGGACTTGAGCTGCTCAGTGGCTGACGCTTCAGCATGGGTAGTCAGTGAATAAAATACCAGCAGAATGCTTAACAGAAACGAATTCAGTTTTAGAGTTTTCACAATGACCCTTCCTTAAAAGTTCAAAATATTTAATAGGTTGACAAATTAATCGGTAAAAAGTGCCAAAATTGTACTTAATTTGCTGTTTTACAGGTGTATTTGACAGTATAAGTCTATTTTTCTACAGCACCAGCCCTGAATTGTATATAGGCGTTGCGCAGAAATATATAGGGATCGATAGAATCTTTTTTAATGGATTCATAGGTATCCTTGTCCAGTGATAACTCGTTTGTTATATTTACCCATCTAGTTAACAGGTATTGTTCGAATTCGTCATCAAAAATTCTGTCCAGCGGGTCCAGCGTGGTACCGTCTACGACCAGTCCAATGCCATCTCTGACTGTAGTCGGTCCAAACAAGGGTATTACCAGGTAAGCGCCGTTGCCGATACCATAGTGGCCGAGAGTTTGACCAAAATCTTCTTTTTTCATGGAAATCTTGAAATCGCTTTTGGCGACATCAAAAAAACCACCCAGGCCAATAGTGGTATTAACCATCATGCGAACAAATTCATTGCTGGCATCCTCACCTTTTAATTGCAATGCCGAATTAACAATTCGTACGGGTGCCAGCAAGTTGGAGAAAAAGTTTTTTATGGATACGCGGCCTGGTTCCGGTACTACTTTTCGATAAGTTTTTGCAACCGGCTTCAGAAAATAGACATAAACCTTGTCATTAAACGAGAACATCGCACGATTAAAAGGTTCGATCGGGTCAGAAACAATGATTTCATTCTCGTCTTTGGTGAAGTCATCTTCGGTGAAGTCGTCTTCGATAGCGGCTGCTTGTTCTTTTGTCGGAGCTGTTTTTGTTTGCGCACAAATGCTGGGTGGGAGTAATAATAAGCCCAGTATAACCGAGAGTAATGCAGTTTGGGGTAAAATTTGTCGTGATTTTTTCATGAATTTATTTGTCACTTTCAAATATGTATTTACTGATCAGTTCTTCAAGGCTGATGGCTGATTCGGTTTCAATAATACTGCCACCGGGTTCAATTAAATCTTCGGAACCTCCTGGCTTGATATTCACATAACGATCGCCAATGATGCCGGCAGTGCGGATCGAGGCGATAGTGTCTTCCTGCAATTGCACCCCTTTGTATAATGATAGTTCGACAACGGCTTCGTACTCACCATTATCGAGGTTGATTTTTTCTACTTTACCAACCTTGACGCCGGCTATTTCAACCGTTGCACCTTCCTTGAGGCCGGCAATAGAGTTGAAACGAGCTTTCACACGATAACTTTCATCACTGAACCAGTCGGCGCCACCCACCGTAATCGCAAGATAGGAGAAACTGACCAGACCAATGATCATGAATATGCCCACCGTTAATTCAATCATGGATTTTTGCATGTTTTAGTTCCTTTTTTCATCGTCATCACTGATGACAGACCTCGTTATCATTACAACATTATTGACCCGATCAGATAATCACTGGCCAGGATAACAACCGAAGACAATACCACCGTATCGGTAGTGACACGGCTGACACCCTCGGCACCATGCCCGCCCGATTTTAGAATATGTAAAAAATAGCCTTTAAAGGTGGCTATCCACACTATCAGCATGCCGAAGATAATGGATTTAACAAAACCCAGTTGTACATCAGCCCAATCGACAGAATCGTACATGCCCTGGAAATAGGAACCTTCGCTGACCCCCATGAGAACGACCCCGACTATATATCCACCGAGGATGCCTATGACATCAAATATAAAAGTCAGTATGGGCAGTGATATCAGCGCAGCAATAAACTTGGGTACCATCAGAAAACGGTAGGGATCTATGCCCATGCATTCGAGCGCATCGATTTGCTCTGAATGACGCATAATGCCAATTTCTGCGCATATAGCCGAACCGGCCCTGCCAATGACCATCAGTGCGGTGAGCACGGGCCCGAGTTCCTGGATCAAGCCAAGGCCGACGGCAGAACCCAGTAGATCAGTAGAGCCAAAATCTTTCAGGTTATGATAACCCTGTAACGCCAGCACCATACCGGTAAACAGGCCAGTGAATACAATAACGATGGTCGAACGTGAACCGATAAAATGGATCTGCTTAACAATGGCAAAAAGTTTGTGCGGAGGTGTCAGCATATGAAATAAACACTGAAACAGAAAAATGCCCATCATGCCTGTTGTATAAGTGAAATCGATAACCTCGCGGCCTACTTTTTCTATGCTTCTACGTATCATTTATGACTTCCGGTCAGACGTTTAAGATAATCATCTGCATCGATGACATCATTACGGGGGCGACGATTGAGCAGGTTCTGCACACGTTCATTATCACAGTTTTTAACCTCATCAACGCTGCCAGTGATGAGTACATTGCCGTGATCGATTACCGTTATTCTGTCAGCAATGCGAAAGGCGCTTTCCAGCTCATGAGTGACCACAACAATGGTCATATTCATTGCCTCTTTTAATCGCACGATGAGTTCGTCCAGTTCAGCGGAAACCACCGGGTCAAGACCAGCCGAAGGTTCATCAAAAAACAGTATCTTCGGATCCATGATGATGGCGCGCGCCAGAGCGACTCTTTTTAACATGCCACCAGATAACTCCGCCGGCATCAGGTTTTCAAAACCGGCAAGATTGACGACTTCTAGTTTCAGGCGGCACATAATGTCCATGGTATTTTGATCAAGCTTGGTATGTTCCGACAAGGGTAGTTGAATATTTTCCCGTACCGACATGGAACTAAACAGTGCACCGCCCTGAAATGAGACACCAAATTGCTGGCGAATTTTATACAACTCGCGTGTGGACAGTCCGGTGATGCGCTGGTTCATTAAATGAATTTCACCACGACTGGGTTTGTTCAGGCCCAGCATGGTCCTGAGCAAGGTGGTTTTGCCCGAGCCACTGCCACCCATAATGACCATGATCTCGCCTTTTTCGATATCCATATTCACATCATGAAGTATCTGGCGATCGCCATAATGACTGTCCAGGTTTTTCACGCGGATGATCGCTGAGTTATTGTGCTGTGTTTCCATTATATTTGCGTAAGCATTGTTATCTGTTTATTGAATAATACCGCCACCCAGGCAAATGTCATTTTCATAGAAAACCACTGATTGTCCAGGTGTTATTGCTCGCTGTGGCTCAGTAAAGTGGACGCTAACAGCGCCATCTTCCATGGGCGTTACATCGCATGCCTGATCAGGCTGCCTATACCTGCTTTTGGCCATACAAGAAAAAGGCTTATGAGGTATAGTTTCGGCAACCCAATGACAATCCTTAGCGCACAATTCATTTCTAAACAGCATAGGATGATGATGACCTTGCGCCACTATTAACTCATTTTCTTTAAGGTTTTTAGCGATAACATACCAGGGCTCTTCTGCTGCATGCTGTTGACCGCCAATACCAAGCCCCTGCCGTTGCCCCAATGTATAATACATAAGACCCTGATGCGTGCCGATCTGATCGCCCTCAAGTGTGTTTATTGCACCCGGTTGGGCGGGTATATAGGTTTGCAAAAACTCCCTGAAGTTTCTCTCACCAATAAAACAGATGCCGGTGCTGTCTTTCTTGGCAGCATTGCTGAAGTTATGTTTCTCAGCGATGGCTCTGACTTGTGGTTTTTCCAACTCTCCGACTGGAAAAAGACTCTTACTCAGCGGGTATTGCCCCAGTGTGTAGAGGAAATAGCTCTGATCCTTATTGTTGTCCAGGCCTTTCAGTAATCGGTATTTTCCCTGTTGCTGGTCAACCCTGACATAATGGCCAGTAGCGATAGCATCTGCACCCAGTTCAAGCGCGTAATCAAGGAATGCCTTGAATTTGATTTCTTTATTACACATTACATCAGGGTTGGGTGTGCGTCCAGCGCGATATTCAGCCAGAAAATACTGAAAAACCCTGTCCCAGTATTCAGATGAAAAATTAATCGTATGCAAGGGTATGTCAAGGCTTGAGCAGACTGATCTGGCATCCTTGAGATCCTCTTCTGCTGTGCAATACTCGTCGGTATCGTCTTCTTCCCAGTTTTTCATGAACAGGCCTTCGACCTGATAGCCTTGTTCTATCAATAACAAGGCTGCCACAGAAGAATCAACGCCGCCGGACATGCCGACCATGATCTTGCCAGTTTTTGCGCCCATCAACCTAGCCTAACTCTTGGAGTATCGACAACGGATAACGCGTACCATTGAGAAAATCATGCAAGCTTTGCAATACCATTGGACTTCGCAAGGCATTGGATCTGGCTTCAATATCGGACAAAGTCATCCAGTGCACCTGATTGATATCGGCATCCAGTGTACGCGAGCTGTCATGTTGCAGACATGGGCCTGTAAAGCTGAAACGTAAAAAAGTTCGCTGATTGGCAGGATTATTCCAGCGGTAAATGCCAGTCAATGATTCAGGCTTAAATTGCCAGGCAGTTTCCTCAAGGGTCTCGCGGATGACGGCATCCATCAACGATTCGCCAGGCTCAAGATGCCCGGCAGGTTGATTATATTGCATCGAACCATCAATACATTCTTCTACCATCAAGAATTTATCATCATTTTGTATGATAGCGGCTACAGTCAGGTGTGGTTTCCAGGTCATGAGATGCCAATTGTTTGAGACTCGTATTAAACAAATGTTAATCTTGGCTATTTTATCAGAATACTTGGCAATATCTAAAGTAATTAACAAAACGGCGACTATTACCGAAATAAGCCGAGATTTAAGTTTATGTTAATGCTGACGATAATATCTATATAAAGTATGAATTAAATGTTTTTATTAATACGGGCTTGCACATGCAATGAAAGGACGCAGCTAGAAGGCAAGCAGTATGGAACATCAGAACATGATCCAGAAAAATCCATGACTCAATTTCAAAGCTTTAAGAGCCGTTTTGTTGCCGTTGCCGTATTGCTGGCGCTGGCACTTCTGATGATGGCTATTTATACCAGTAAAATAGTCGGCGATGAAAGTCGGGAAAGTCGACGCCTGATTGAGGAATATAATCTCGCAGGGGCAACGCTGCGGGGCATCAATGACCATTACCTGAGTTTGAAAAGTTCGCTCTATCAGCACACCTTGTTACTGACCCCGGAATTAAAAACTAACGCCCTGGATACAGTAGAGAAGCTGCAAGGCCTGTCCGTGGACTTTCAGCATGGCAAGATTATTGATCTATCCAATAACATCAAGAGTTTTACCATCGAGCATAACAGCAATTTAATCAAGCTTAAGCATGACGTGGAAGAGATATTGTCCATGCAGGATGATGCAGGAAAACGCTTTCCTGCCGTCGCCATAATGTTGAATGACCTGCAACCATTGAACAGGCTATTCAGGCAGCAGCTGGATTTTGCTATTGAGGAAGCGAATGATCTTGGCAGTAATAAAAAAATTACGCAGGTGCTGAATGATCTACGTTATGCCTGGGCCAGACACATCAGCGAAGTTCGCTTGTTTGTCGGCAATCGAAGCGGTACTTTTGGTAAGCCGGATGCTATGTTGTCTGATAATATTAATTCAGTCAATTTATATAGTGAATATATCTATAGTCTGCTGCATGAGTTACGTGATATTAGTCTCGTATCTAAACAGTTTGATTTGTTTGCACATACTATTGATAAACTAATTCTTACCAGCTGCCAAATTCAACAGTGTTTTCAAAAGGACAGTGGATGCGTTTATGGATGAAGCCTGGCGTGCAGATGTTTATTTTCTTGAAAAAACAATCGATCCATTAATCAAGCAGAACCTGGAGATATTGCAATCGATTGAATCTGAGTTAGCTACCCAGTTAGGACAAAGGGTGAAATCATCCTTGCAAACATCCACGACAGTGTCCCGATATATTTGGTGGTTTATTGTTATTGTCTATATCATGCTGATGTCGGCTTATCTGGCCTTTGAAAAAACAATTCGACGTCCATTGTTTGAGGTAGCCAGGGCATTGAAGGCTCAGGCTAATAATGATCAATACGAAATACCGCCGCATTATTATATTGCTTCCGAGTCTGAGCTATTGATTAATGCTTTTAATGAGATGAAAGAACAGGTTGATAGCCGACAGTTACGCCTGCAAACTATTCTACAAAATACAATTGAGGGCATTGTTATTTCGGATGCTCATGGGGTTATTGAAACATTCAATCCGGCGGCTGAAAAATTATTTTTTAAAAAAGCAAGCGAAGTGATTGGCCAATCCGTGTCATGTTTGCAGGAAAATGTTCTCGACATAAGCCCGCAGAAATGGCTGTCATTATGGACCAGCAGAGATGCAAACGATCAGGATTTTGCTGAGATAAGATTATTCAATGCCAAAGAAGAACGATTTATTACCATAAAGACCAGTACCATGATTCATCGCGGACATACCTATTTCATATCGGTGGTTTCGGATGTAACAGAGCACAAGGCATTTACCAATCGTTTGCAAAACCTGGCAGATATGGATTCACTAACCAAGCTGCATAACCGGCGTTACTTTACAGAAGAACTTGACCGACTGGTTGATCGCTCAATAAGACGAAAAATATATGATTGCGCCCTCATTTTTATCGATCTGGATAATTTCAAGATAGTGAATGATAGTTATGGACATCATGTCGGCGACCGGGTACTGGTTGAGGTATCGCGTTTGTTACAGTTAAAAGTACGTCGAGGTGATTTGCTGGCTAGACTGGGTGGTGATGAATTTGCTGTCATACTTTATGATGTTGATGATAAGCAGGCAAAAGAAGTAGCGCAAAAATACCAGACCGTGGTCACCGATTTTACTTTCTATGAGCAAGGCAGGGTGCTGGATGTTGGTTGCACCATTGGTGTCAGTACGCTTGATAGTGACGTCAAGGACAAAGATGAATTTTTAAATCGAGCAGATTTTGCTTGTCAAATGGCCAAGCAAATGGGGCGTAACCGGGTGTATGCTTATAGCAAGGAAGACAGTGAAAGTAAGGAGCAGTTGCGCGGACAAATGGGGCTGGCGCAATCCATCAAGGAAGCTATTAGAAACGATAGCTTCAAACTTGTATTACAGCCAATAAAATCGGCCATTGACGAAAGTATTTATTGTTATGAAGTATTAATACGTATGCTCGGGGATAATAATAAAATCATCATGCCTTTCGGGTTTTTGCCTTCGGCCGAACGTTTCAATTTAATGAAAGGTATCGATACCTGGGTGATCAAACATTCACTTAGCCTTATGGCACAGTATAAAGAGCAAGGCCAGCAGCTAACTTTCTCGATTAATCTGTCAGCACAATCAATTGGTGATTTTGAAATTATCCATACGATCGAGGATGGATTAGAGAAGAATAATATTTCACCTGAAAAGCTGATATTTGAAATTACTGAAAGTAATGCCATTTCCAATATGTCCAATGCCACACAGTTTTTACAATACCTGAGAGACCTTGGCTGCAGAACAGCCCTCGACGATTTTGGTGCGGGCTATTCATCCTATGCTTATTTAAAAGATTTGCCTGCGGACTTCGTTAAAATTGATGGCGCCTTTGTTAAGGATATGGACGAAAATGATTTTAATCTCGCCATGGTTAAATCCATGAATGAAATCGCGCATGTGATGGGTAAACAGACTATCGCCGAATTTGTAGAAAATGAAGCGGTAATGCGCTTATTGAAAGACATCGGTGTTGATTATGCTCAAGGCTATTACCTGGGTAAACCTGCAGATTTCGCCGTTGAAGCCACGCAGGAAACAGAGCTGTCAGTGAATTAAGTTTCAGGGTAGTGACAGCAAGCGGAAAAAGCTGTTGACGGCCTTGAAACATGCCGACCTGTCAGGAATTGTATTGATCGATGAGAAATAGCTTGTTTCAATAGCTCGCAGTATAACGTCACCAACCTCTTGGATGGTGCGAATAATGCTGTTCCGGGCAGCTAAATAACAGGCCCGGCCGGATAAAACGCTTGCCCTAATTCGGCATACGTATTTTACTGGCGGTTAGGCCCTTAGGTCCTTCAGTCACATCGAATTCTACCGGCTGACCCTGTTTCAGGGTCTTGTAGCCTTCCATCTCGATGGCTGAAAAATGCGCAAAGATATCTTCATCAGTGTCGGTCGACATAATGAAGCCATATCCTTTTGAATTGCTGAACCATTTGACTGTTCCAATTGCCATGATACTCCTGCCTCTATTTATAGCGCTTGGCTAGAAAGCCAATTAATCTATGGTGTCAGTCTTGAAATTTGCACTGATCGACACCATTACTTTCTACAGGCTGGTTGTGTTATTTTTAAGCCTGTACAATATACTTTATGCAACAGAGTATATTAGTCAAGTATTAATCGCGATTATCCCATGATTTAAATAGTGAAAAATGGTGTTGCGGGATGATTTTGGTATGATTATTAAGATAAGTATGTGACTATTAACTAACATTGTAACTAACAATGCTGATCGTGAAAATTTAAAAAATTGTAGTAAAATTGTAGCTATGAGTAATATAAGAAAATCTTCAACAGATGACGGGCTGGCGGTCAAGGAAGCCAAACCGGAATTAAAAGTTCCACCGATGTATAAAGTTATTATTCATAATGACGATTATACTCCTATGGAGTTTGTAGTTCTTATACTGGAAAAATTTTTTTCCATGAACAGGGAAAAAGCAACTCAGATCATGTTGCATGTGCACACTCAGGGAAAAGGTATTTGTGGTCTATTTACACGTGATGTTGCAGAAACAAAGGTGGCAATGGTTAATGAATATTCCCGAACTCATCAACATCCATTGCTGTGCGCAATGGAGACAGCTTGACACAACGGTGGTGCTGATATGCTGAGCAAAGAACTTGAATTTACTCTCAACCAGGCATTTAACGAAGCCCGGGAGAAACGTTATGAGTTCATGACAGTGGAGCACTTGCTGTTATCCTTGACTGATAATCCAACAGCGGCTGAAGTACTCAGAGCCTGTGGAATTGATCTTGAAGAATTAAAAAACGAACTGAAAAATTTTCTCGAAGAAACAACGCCTGTACTGGGTCCAAATGATTTGCGGGAGACTCAACCCACACTAGGGTTCCAGCGCGTACTGCAGCGAGCCGTACTTCATGTTCAATCTTCTGGCCATGATGAGGTAACCGGTGCGAATGTACTGGTGGCTATTTATAGCGAGCAGGAATCACAGGCGGTCTACTTTTTAAATAAACAAAATATCTCCAGGCTGGATGTTGTTAATTATATTTCACACGGGATTTCCAAAATTGGTGAAGATGGTTCCATTAGTGGCGATGACATTAGTGAAGAAGATGTCCCGGCACAGGAAAGTAGCAAATCAGCACTTGAATCCTTTGCAGAAAATCTAAATATATTGGCCGCTCAAGGCAAAATTGATCCACTGATTGGTCGCGAGGCAGAAATCGAAAGAACGGTACAAATATTATGCCGTCGCCGCAAAAATAACCCGATTCTGGTGGGTGAAGCTGGTGTGGGTAAAACAGCCATTGCCGAAGGTTTGGCGAAAATGATTGTTGATGAGCAGGTCCCAGACGTATTGTCAGACTGCACCATCTACTCACTGGATCTGGGTGCACTGGTGGCGGGCACGAAATACCGTGGTGATTTTGAGAAGCGTTTGAAGGCGGTATTATCGCAACTGAAAAAGGAAAAGGGCGCGGTTCTGTTTATCGATGAAATACACACCATCATTGGTGCCGGTTCTGCATCGGGTGGTGTAATGGATGCTTCTAACCTGATTAAGCCGATGTTGGCCAATGGATCGCTGAAATGCATAGGCTCGACAACCTACCAGGAATATCGTGGTATTTTTGAAAAAGACAAAGCCCTGGCCAGACGATTTCAGAAAATCGACGTCGAAGAACCCAGTATTGAAGATACTGTAAAGATATTGAAAGGACTGAAGAGTCGTTTTGAGGAACATCATCAGATCAAATATTCACCCAAGGCACTCAGAGTCGCTGTTGAATTATCTGAACGATACATCACTGACAGGCATTTACCGGATAAAGCGATAGATGTCATAGACGAGGCCGGTGCCAATATGCAGCTACAACCGCCTTCAAAGCGCAAGAAGACCATTGGTGTCAATGATATTGAGAATATCGTGGCCAAAATTGCACGCATTCCACCGAAAAGTGTTTCCTCTTCAGACCTGGATTCCATGCGTAACCTTGAACGTGATCTGAAACTCGTGGTATATGGGCAGGACAAAGCCATTGAAGCCTTGTCATCTGCCATCAAGATGTCGCGCTCAGGCCTGGGTAATGAAGAAAAACCCATTGGATCATTCCTGTTTGCAGGGCCAACCGGTGTCGGTAAAACAGAAGTGACACGCCAGCTATCCAAAATTATGGGTATCGAGCTGATACGATTTGATATGTCAGAATATATGGAACGGCATACCGTATCGCGTCTCATCGGTGCACCGCCAGGTTATGTCGGTTTTGATCAGGGCGGCTTATTGACTGATTCCGTCATCAAGCATCCGCACGCGGTGTTATTGCTCGATGAAATTGAAAAAGCACACCCTGATGTCTTCAACTTGTTATTGCAAGTGATGGATCATGGCACCCTGACAGACAACAATGGTCGCAGTGCTGATTTCCGCAATGTTGTACTGGTGATGACCACCAATGCCGGCGCCGACAGGATCAGCAGGGAATCTATTGGCTTTACCCAGCAGGATAATTCCAGTGATGGTATGGAAGCGATTAAAAAGGTCTTTACACCCGAGTTCAGAAACCGCCTGGACGCCATTATTCAATTCGAGACTCTCGGTAAGGCTCATATTGCTCATGTGGTGGATAAATTTATTTTTGAACTGGAAACCCAGCTCGAACAGAAAAAGGCCAGTATTGATATAGACATGAAGGCCCGGGACTGGATTGCCGAACATGGATACGATCCCAAAATGGGTGCCCGACCCATGGCGCGCCTTATCAGCGAGCACATTAAGAAACCACTGGCTGAGGAACTGTTATTCGGCAAACTTTCGCAGGGTGGACATATTCATGTGACCGTCAAAGACGACAAACTGGCGCTGGAATATGAAGACGAGGAAGTGCTTGAGACCTGATCAGTAATCGGGGATGAGGGTATTAACTAACGTGCACGGTATGTGATTCTGCCTTTGCTTAAATCATAAGGAGTCAGTTGTACTGTAACGGTATCCCCCGTCAAAATACGGATGTAATTCTTGCGCATTTTCCCCGAGATATGAGCAGTAACAATATGCCCGTTTTCCAGCTCTACGCGAAATGTCGTATTGGGTAAGGTGTCGACCACCGTTCCCTGCATTTCAATACCTTCTTCTTTTGCCATTCAGACTTTACCTACATAGTTTTGTACAGCGGCGTATTGTACGCCAAACTTCTGATGAAATGTAGTGACTGACGGTCATATTCCTGTTCTGACGGGGTTTTTTCTTTAACGGCATAATAATCCACGTTTTCGCATCGACAAAAACGTGGATATTGATATTTAAAATCATAGGCTTACAGGTAAATCAGTCTGTTCTGCTAGCAAACAGCTGTTTTCGCTGTCATCAATCGAGTCCAGGCGACATGCGGGTGCACGGCAGCATTATCGATAATAAATTCCAGTTGCAGCATGTCCATGATCTGAAAAAGGTCATATTCAGCCGAAAAGCCTTCAACAAGATGTTGCAAATGGTCTTCATTGATATAGAGGAGATTGGGGCGTATGCCGTGGGACAGCTCAAAATTGTTAACCAGATTATAGATGAAGCTCAACATAGTGTGCTCCTTACTTTGGCAGCTAGTTCTTATCAGTTAAGCCTGAAAAGCTCTTGTCTGCGTTAATACTGCAATGCAACAGTTATACTATGTTAACGGTATATTAAGACCCAATCTTTAATAAAAAGTTCAATCCAGCAGGAAGGCTTGGCGGGGAAATTAAATCAATAGAAATAAGGAATTACAGGTAATCCCATTGACCTTGAATAAAGCTTTGTAGTGGTTTGAATTGTGATTTATAACTCATTTTCGGGCATTCCTTAATCAGGTAACCCAGGTAGAGATAGTGCATTTTCAATTCTCGAGCGAATTCAATACTCCAGAGTATACCCAGCGTACCAAGACTTCTTTTCGGCAGGTCTGGATCAAAGAATGTATACACCGCTGAAAAACCATCTTCCAGTTGATCCAGCACGGCGACAGAAAGCAATTTGGAACCCAGACGAAACTCCAGAAACCGTGTCACACTCCATTCACAGGTCAGGAACTCCATATATTTATCAGGATCAGGATCATTCATGCCGCCGTCAGGATGGCGTGCCTGAATATACTTGTTATACAGGTCATGCTGTTCCTGGCGGTATTCAGCACCGAGCATATGCACACTGATATCCTGATTAGCTTTCCAGAGTCGTCGGTGAGTGCGACTGGGTTTGAATTCATTAACAGGAATCCTGACGGGTATACAGGCGCTACAGGTAGGGCAAGAGGGCCTGTAAATATGTTTACCACTGCGGCGAAAGCCGTATTGAGACAGGCTCGAGTAAATATGGTTATCGAGTTCTGCGCTGGGATCGGCAAACAAGGTAATAGACTGACGATCGGGCAGGTAGCTGCAATCATGCTCAGGCGTCGCGAAAAAAGAGAGGCGCACTGTTTCAGACTCTTTTGTTTCGTCAGTATCTGAAGTTTGTTTTTTCATGAATGCTATTGATACATTGTTGATCAATATGGCTGATAGGGCTCTATTTTGCGCCAGAATCGGGTGCGAGGCAAACCCGGACTCATTTTGCCATCATACGGCCAATTCATGCGCCATCAGTGGATAGCAGTTTACTATTGTCACAGTATTGTTCCAGGGCGTGAATGAACGCCTGACGAGGGATTAACTCTGCCCCCAGGCTCTGCAGGTGCATGGTATGAATCTGGCAATCGATAAGCTCGAACCCCAGTGCGTGTAAATGGCGAACAAAGCTGGCAAAGGCCACCTTGGAGGCATCGGTGCGCAGGCTGAACATGGATTCGCCGAAAAACACTTTACCAATAGCAACACCATATAAGCCACCCACCAGCTCATCGTTAGACCAGGCTTCGACCGAATGCGCATAGCCGGACTGATGTAAATCGAGATAGGCCTGCTGCATTTCATCCGTAATCCAGGTGCCGTTTTGTCCTGGTCTCGGCATGCTGGAACAGTGGCGAATAACCGATGCAAAATCCTTATTCATGCTAACGGTAAAAACCTGTTTGCGAATAGTTTTACGCAAACTGCGTGATATCTTCAGCTGCTCAGGAAAGAGCACAAAACGTGGATCAGGTGACCACCACAATATCGGCTGGTCAGCGGAATACCATGGGAAAATACCAGAACGGTATGCATTCAACAAACGCTGCATGGACAAGTCGCCACCCACCGCAAGCAAGCCATCCGGTTCAGTCAAAGCCAGGCTGACATCAGGGAAATCAACAATCTTACTGTTTGGTTCAATCCAGAATGGGGCAGGCATAAGTCAACTTCTTGCAGAGTGATATTGGCATTATACAGCTTAATTCAGGATTTGGTGACTTAGACTTTAACCTTGGAGATGACACGATAGCCACCACTCGCCAGAATGTTCAGCGATGATGTCAGGCTGTTGCTTGTCTAGAATAGCTTATGCCCGGTCTATTCTATGCAGATATTTTTAGATGTCAGGCAATGATATTCGAGAGAAATATGATTGCACACATAAATACAACCAGAACCAGAATGGTTTTTGCCAGATTACCGGCCATCGTTTTATCTTCAATATGCATCATAGTTCTCCTTACGATGAGCTAAAGTCGATGTGGCATAAGTATAGTACAGATACGGAGTAATAATTGATTTTACTCAATATATGAAACATCAGTATTTATTGATATTTTTATGATGCTTGTTTTGACATAGAATAAATAGGCTGAATCTAAAGCTATAAGATCGCCAGGCAAAAAAATCCGGTCGCTTATCTATTTATTTTATAAGTAGCCTGCTTGGCCATTGAATATATTTATAATATGAATGGCCTGTCAGATTTATATATTTATTTTAATGTATGGCCTGTAAGACCGTTTATAGATTTATTTTAATGTATGGCCTGTCAGACCGTTTATAGATTTATTTTTTATAAGGACTACGCAGCTGCATATCCTTAATGTATTCCTGCATCCCTTGGGTTTCCTGATGCAGAAAATTCTGAATAGCCCGACTGAACTCAGGGTGTTTTATCCAGTGCGCAGACCAGGTGGGTGTGGGCAGAAAACCACGACTGATTTTATGTTCCCCCTGAGCGCCGGGTTCAAAAAATTTGAGGCCATGTTTTATGCAATATTCGATGCCCTGATAAAAACAAATCTCGAAATGCAAATGATCATGCTCTTCAATACATCCCCAGTGACGTCCATACAGGGTTTTATCATCACGAAAGCAGATGGCGCCGGCGATATATTGTTCATCACGTTTGGCCATGATGAGTAGCAATTGTTCTCCCATGGTTTCAGCAATTTGTTTAAAGAAACCCAGGTTCGAGTGTTGCGGTGCCATATTTTTCATCAAAGGTTTTTCGGTAAAATAATTCAGCGGCCGCTATTTGTTCATCACTGGCCTGGTTACCCTGAATGATTTCTATATCCGCATCCACTTCACTCGCATAACGTCTTTCCTGTTTTACATTTTTACGTTTTTTCGAGGTAAAGGTTTCCAGAAAATCCTGAAAATCCCGATAGTCGTGATTCTGCCAATGGAACTGACAACCCAGGCGTAGTCATGAAACCTTGTTCTCGCAGGAAATCAGTTTCTTTTTCGGTCGTAAACAGAAAGTGGGTGGAAGAAATTTCAGCTTCTGTTTGCATTTGTCTGACCGCATCAATCAGATGGCTGGCCACCATCTGCCAATCCTGTTCGGGATCAATCAGTATTCGTGGTCCGGTAGCAGGGGTGTAAGGGGCGGCAATAACCCATTTTGGAAAGTAGGGTATGCCGTGTCGATGATAGGCGTCAGCCCAGCCATGATCAAAAACAAATTCACCATAGGAGTTATCTTTTTCATACATGGATAATGCGCCCAGCAAACGTCCATCCTGATACGCGGCAACATGACGAGGCAGCCAGCCATATCGTTCACCCGTGCACTGGTTTTGCTCAAGCGCTGCAAGGAATTCATGGCGCATGAAGGGGTAGCGGTTTTCAAGTAATCGATTCCAGTCATCAGAGGTGAAATCCAGAATGCTGTGGTGAAGTTTGATTTCCATGTAAATTCATTAGGCTGATGAGTAATATTGATTTTAACTGATGCAATAAGAAATTAATACCGGTAATGTATAAGGGTATCAGTTACATAATTATTTCTGGTATTGGCGGATAATGTATTTAGGGAGCCTCTGATCAATTCGTGAATTGGCATGCTCCTGTACGAGCGTAGGAATACCTTTTTGGTTAGCTACGTGTAATGTAGGCCCGGAGGCAAATCCACCAGTTCCCACCACTACCATAGGCTTAAATTTTTTAATGATCTTATTTGCCTTCCACAAACTACTTATCAATTTAAAAGGAAATAATAAATTCTTAAAAGTCAGGCTTCTCTGTAGGCCCGAGATCCATAATCCTTCAATCTTATATCCTGCATTTGGTACCTTTTCCATTTCCATCCTGTCTTTTGCC
>CAWECS010000008.1:0-6730 GCA_963807455.1 uncultured Gammaproteobacteria bacterium
TCCAAGTTAGTGAAATTGCACGCCGACTGCATTTATCCACACAAGCTGTGGATAACTTTGTGGATAGATTGGTTAAAATAGCCTGAAAGCCGCATTTTTACTTAGCCTTTATTAAATTGTCTAATTATTACGCATTTGTAATAATACCATTATAATCAATAACTTAAAGATTATTATAAATCATTAATAAAGGGGCTTGCCAAATGCTATGCAAATATGTTTGCTGCCTTAAAGTTGTGCATAAACAGCGTGGACTGACGGCATAATCCAGCGATTTGAGCGCCTGCAGTTGTTTAAATAATGTACAATTGTTGCTATTATCTCACCATTAAGCGAGCTTATTAGTCATTATTTCTTATGGAATTAGCAAAAATGGTGAAAAACTGGTTTGAAGCGGGTTTTTTATATGTCTATTGCTCGAAGGACTATGGTATTTATTATTATAATTCAATAAATTATGGCTTTTTCTTGTATTTATTCTAGCCCTGAAATTAACACTTTACTCAGCCAAACCGGTTTCATTCATGGCTAATTCACTGCTTAATCGGGACTCGGCCTCAATAAAGACACGTTTTACATTGGGGTATTTCTGCTTGATGTCCTTGTCCAGCCGGGCAATGGTTTTTTCCATTTCCACTGCTTTGAGGTCGTTACGAAAACCAATACTACAATTGGCCAGGATAAAATCAGGGCCCATGTGCATGGTGAGCAACTCATTCACATGCACGACATCGTCATAGGCATCGATAATTTCCCTGATACCATCTTCAACGCGGGTATTGGCACTTTCACCAATGAGCAGGCCTTTGGTTTCATAGGCCAGCCAGATGGCTGTACCGCCCAGTATCAAACCGATGATCACTGATGAGATGCCATCAAATATCAGGATGCCGGTGGTCTGTGACAACCAGATACCAAGAAATGCCACCATTAAACCCAGCATGGCGGCGGAATCTTCAAACAGCACGACAAACATGGTGGGATCTTTGCCGCGCTGCACGGCTTCGATGTAACCCCATTTACCTTTTGCCTTGGTGAATTCATTAAACGCGAAGTACCAGGCCGCGCCTTCGAACACCATGGCCATACCCAGGACGATATAGTTGATCATCGGCTTTTCGACGACGACCGGGTCTATGATGTGGATCGATACCCTCATAAATGGATATACCGGAACCCACCGCAAAAATCAGGATGGCGACCACAAAGCTCCAGAAGTAAATTTCTTTACCATGGCCAAAGGGGAATTTTCGGTCGGCCGGTTTGCGTGCCTGGCGCATGCCGAACAATAATAATACCTGGTTGCCGGTATCGACAACGGAGTGGATACCTTCGGACATCATGGCCGAGCTACCGGTCATTGCGGCTGCGATAAATTTAGTGATCGAGATAAGTCCATTACCGATGAGTGCAGCAATAATGACTTTTTTTGATGAGCCTGCCATGATTTTCTAATAATCCAATAATTTTTTATTATTTTACAACGAAACTGCCGCCAACAATCTTTAAAATTGTGATATTTCGTTATATTTATTGCTATCGCGGAATATGCAAATAGCACTCCCTGTCCCTGGGATGCCTATCAATTCCAAACAACAGCATTAGCGCTGATGAAGATACTTCCTGACTGCATCGATCAAATTGACAACAAAGGCATTAAACTACTACCAGCCGAAGATGACGCCTTCAATCAATTTATGGTGGTCTTTGAAATCCGCGTTATCGGCTTTTTCAAAGGCCTTGGCCTTGCCGCCGAAACGGGCCAGTATATTTTTCGTGGCTGGAATGCGGTCACCTTTTGTTAAGGTTTCCATAATCAGCTTCCTTGACGTTGGCCTGACACGACTGCTCATGCTGATACCCTGGTTGGGGAGCGCATCACTTCTGTGCAGTATTTTTGTGGTGTTGCGTTGCTCGTCGGTTAATTTCTTGGCGTAGAAGGTGGTTCTGAAGACGGCACCCTGACATTTGCCTGCTTCGAATTCCTTATAGACTTTTTTGAAACCTCCTCTGACAGGGACGATGACCGGTTGCCTGGCAGGATGTTTATAGGCAGCATATACCGTTAATGTGCCAAGATTGGGTGGCGGGATGCCACAGATTTTTCTGCCGACCAGATCAGAGAGATCTTTGACCTCGTCGTCGTCGGCCTTTACGACGATAACAAACTGCAATGTGCCCGGCAGCTTCACCACGGCCTTATGCGAGTGATTCTTGATGCGCCAGGAAATAAAATGCGGGCCATCAAAGACAATGTCGTATTTGTTATTACGCATATCCCGCTGGTAGACCAGCCAGTTGCTGGGGCGCTCATAGGTGACTTTTTCACCTACTAATCGGGTTAATTCATCGGCTAATGGTTGATACAGTGCCTTTCCGGCTTCTGGTGTTTCACGCGGCGGTGCTGAAAGGATCAGGTCTGCAGAGGCAGCGGGGATTTGGCTCAACAAGCACACTGAGATGAAAAGAAAACGCAAAAACCAGTGATGTTGATCTAATTCTTTTTTCATTCATTATTATAGTATTCCTGCAAGTCAATGTGTGTATTCAAGCCTGTCTATATCCAATATAGAACGATTTAACAGCTTTATACTAGCTTTATTTAATTGGAATAAACATTGGCCTAAATGTCAATAATGGTCCGCTAATATAGCACTGCCTGAGCCGGTTAATTTATAAGGAGCCTCTGATTAATGCATGGATTGAGTAGATGGTGAGATGTACTGTCTGGATCAAGGCGGAACTCGCCACTAATAGCAGGCTATTAGTAAGAGTTTCTTTGCTGAGCCAGGAATATTTCAGCCACCAGATGCCAATTCACGAATTGATCAGAGGCTCCTTAAATGATGATGCCAATACACCCACCCTGGCAGGCGCATACACAGGCACTGACCCATACTTTATATATAGGTGCATTTTTTCAATCAACGGCTGGATGTGTCGCCATGGCCATAACCCGCTATTAAACTGTGGGTTATGGCATGACTTCTTTTATCCTTATGACGTTGCTATCCATGCGAATACTCACACTGACAAGCTTGAAACCAGTGTTTTGCCTGTTACTTTTTCTCTTTCTCTTTCTCTTTCTCTTTGGTGTCTGTCTGCGTGGCAGGCGCTGCAGGATAGGCGTAAGGGTATCGATAAGCAGGATAACCACCACCGTAATATGGGTAGCCGCCGCCATAGTACGGATAACCACCACCGTAATAGGGGTAACCGCCACCATAGTATGGATAACCACCACCGTAATACGGGTAACCGCCACCATAGTAAGGATAGCCTCCATAATGTGGATAACCGCCCCAGGGACCGCCGCCCCAACCATTACCAAACGGCCACCAGAAAGCACTGGCTGAGGTGCTGGCCAATGATGATGTTGCCAGCACTAATAGTAATGATGTTATCTTGATAATATTTTTCATGACTCATTCTCCATATTAAAAAAAATCACCATCAAATCGGTGAATTAATTCTAGTGGAAAATGGCCGTTTTTTTAATTGATCTAGCTCAATTTTATTTCATACATAGAAGCTACAGGGCATATACTCACCCTTTGCGTCCAGGCTATCTAACAGGCTGATAGTGACACCCTGCATGATAGGATGAGAGTTAACTTCATGTCAGCTTAAATAAACCACACGGACTAACTGGTATAATAAAAGCAAATTGCATATTCTTGGTCTTAGCTAAATAGGTAACAAACGCAATATGTCACTGAATAATAAAATTGTCCTGTGGATTCTGGCATTTATCATCATCGCATCCACATACATGCTATTAAGCCGCGAACAGGAACAAATCCTGCCCGAATATAGTCTCGGACGCATCAAGACAGGGGATATCACCACCGAGGTGCTCACCACTGGCACACTCAGCCCTTTAATAATGGTACAGGTAGGAAGCCAGGTCTCTGGCACGATCCAGTTACTCAATGCTGACTTCAACAAGCATGTCAAAAAAGGCGATGTCATCGCCCAGATTGAACCATCCCTGTTCCGAGCCACTGTCGCCCAGAGAGAGGCCAATCTGCAGAGCGCCAAGGCTGCCAGCGACAAGGCTCAAGTTTCATTACGTGATGCAAAACGACAACTGGATCGAAACAAACGTCTGCGCAAACAAAATATGATTTCCGAAAGTGAAATGGATGACAGCCTTTTCAATTTTGAACAGGCCGAAGTTGAACTAAAAGTACAACAGGCCAAAGTAGCAGAGGCACAGGCTACATTACAATTGGCCCAGGTTAATCTTGCCCATGCGACCATTTATGCTCCGATTGACGGAATCGTTATATCTCGCGATGTAGACGTCGGCCAGACTGTTGCTGCCAGCTTACAGGCACCCACACTTTTTACGATTGCCCAGGACCTTACCAAAATGCAGATCGAGGCCTATGTTGATGAAGCCTACATTGGTATGATTCGTGAAAACCAGCCTGCCGATTTTTCTGTATACGCCTATCCACAACGACAATTCACCGGCAAGCTCACACAGATCAGACTCAACCCGGATGCCGAGGAAGATGTAGTAAAATACAATTGCATTATCCAGGTGGACAATCAGGATCTCAGCCTGAAACCAGGAATGACTGCTACCGTGACAATCAAAACCAATGAAAGCCAAAACATTTTAAAAGTACCTAATTCAGCGCTTCGATATATACCTGAAATGCCTTTGAATCAACTCAGTGAATTACGTAATGAACTTGCACTGGGTCAGGACCAGGGCATTATCTGGATATTGTCAAATGATGGTCCAAAACCAGTCAAGGTTAATACTGGACTTTCAACAGAAAAGGAAACAGAAGTTTCCGGCGAAAATATTCACGCCGATATGCAAATAATTCTAAAGGAAAAAAAGAACAAAAAACCTGCGCAACGTAAAACAGGATTAAAACTTTTCTAGTTCATGACTACTCCCATTATATACATGGAGGCCATTCATAAAGACTATCATGTGGATAATTTGAGAGTGCCTGCTTTACGCGGCATCGATATGACGGTAGAACGTGGTGAATTTACCTCGATTATAGGACCCTTCCGGCTCAGGCAAATCCACTTTGATGAGCATATTGGGATGTCTTGATGTAGCCAATTCCGGCCGCTATCTCCTCAATGGTATCGACGTCAGCAGTATGGATGATAATACACTCACACGTACCCGTAACAGCATGTTAGGCTTTGTCTTTCAAAATTTCAGCCTGCTGCCTCGTACATCGGCACTGGAGAATGTTGAAACACCGTTGATATATGCCGGAATAGGTAAAAAACAACGTCAGCAAAGGGCCAGAGACATGCTGGAACGCGTTGGACTGGCTGATCGTGCTCACCATAGCTCCAATCAGCTGTCGGGGGGACAACAACAAAGAGTCGCTATAGCACGTGCACTGATTAATAAACCTGCATTACTGCTCGCAGATGAGCCCACAGGAAATCTTGATACAGTTACCAGTGACAACATTATGACTTTACTGCAGGAAATTAATACTGATGATGCAGTAACTATCCTGTTAATTACACACGAAGCAGAAGTAGCCAACCGAACTCATCGCAGACTTGGCTTGCGTGATGGAAAACTAACGAGTCATCCATGATCTGGTATGAATCCTTACGCCTGGCTTTACGTGCCATTCGCCTGAATGCAGTTCGAGCAATATTGACTATGATCGGTGTCATCATCGGCGTGGCATCCATCATCTCAATGGTATCCATCGGCACCGGCTCGCGCGAGAAAGTCGCGCAGCAACTGGAAAAAATGGGAACCAATAATCTCACCGTAAGAGCCGGCTCGATTGTACGCAGTGGCGTTAAGGCATGGCGCAGGCACTGCCACGCGTCTGCAACATTCCGATGCCATTGCAATCAGTGAGCTGCCTGGAGTTGTTGCCGCAGCGCCTGTTGTTAGCGGCACTGTGCAGGCCAGATTCAGGGGAACAAATTGGGCGACCCGCATTGAAGGGGTCACACCTGATTATTTAATCGTACGCAGTTGGCCCGTTACCTCTGGCGAATTCTTCACCCCAACTCATGTCCGCAATGCTGCCAATGTATGCGCTCTGGGTCAAACTGTAGCACGCGAATTATTTGGTCTTGCCAATCCAGTCGGTGAAATCATCGTCATAAAACGCATCGCATGCCGCGTTGTTGGCGTACTTGAAAGCAAGGGCGCATCATCCTGGGGACGTGATATGGACGATATTATTCTTGCTCCGATAACGATGGTACAACGTAAGATACGTGGTCGCTCACATTTACAGCGAATTATCATACAAACAACCGGGCGAGAGCAGGCTAAAATAGTCAGTAATAAAGTGCGCGACCTGATGCGTCTAAGACATGGCTTACTACCGCAACAAGACGATGACTTCCGCATTCATAATCGCGCCGATCTGGCCAAAGCATCGGAAGAGAGCGCCAGGGTATTTTCCTGGTTACTGGCCAGTATTGCGACTGTATCATTATTGGTTGGAGGTATCGGCATCATGAATATCATGCTGGTATCTGTGACAGAACGCACGCGTGAGATAGGCATTCGACGTGCATTGGGCGCCTCACAGAATAATATTTTACTACAGTTCCTGCTGGAATCCGTCGTACTCACCTGTATCGGCAGTGTCATAGGCATCTTACTAGGACTGGCAACGTCGACCATGATCTCAACATTCTCCGATTTGCCTATCACAGTGACCAGTGGATCAATAGTCACCGCCTTTATCTTTGCAGTTGTCATTGG
>CAWECS010000009.1:0-117648 GCA_963807455.1 uncultured Gammaproteobacteria bacterium
AGCGAAACATAACTGTTATCTACAGACTCCCTGGTATTCTTGAAAATATTATTCTCAACAAGGGTATATGTGCCACCTTTAATCTCAAGAGTCCGATTTCCTACTCTGTCTCCAGGAGAAATATTACCTTGTTTAAACGTAAAAGCTGTACCTTGATACACACCCCAGTCGTTCTCAAATGTATTATTTCTTATTATGTTGTAGGCACCAGCGCCAGGTTTTAACCCTCCCATGTCATGACCTGAACGTCGGAACGAATTCCCTTCAATCAAATTATAGCTACTTCCTGATTCTAAGTTTGAACATTGTACCAGAATCGTCATGGACTCCGTTCCATGCGTATACATCCCATGTGCCATTGGTATCTACTACATTATTGATCAATTTATTATAAGATGATTTATCAAAATCAAAGGCAGACCACCCCTGTGATCTATAAAAATTTGAATTCTTAACCTCACAGTAATGAGAATTACGAAATTGCACCCATTCTTGAATGTTCGAATCCTTGAAAATCCCCTCACCATCTGCAGAAATACCATCTACTGTAATATATGAACGGTCTGTCAAATCAACAAGCACTGAAATGGCACCGTTTTTACTACCTCTAAACTCAGGTTTTTCACCTGAATACGCTACGTATGTGATTGGATTACCTGCTGTACCTGAATTGACAGGCTTGATGATTTGGTCAACATAAGTACCACCACGCAATAATGCCTTGTCACCTGCCTTGAGTTTTGTATTGGCATGACTCAAACTCCATGGACTCACAAGACTCCCTGAACCCGTTCCGCCATTAGGAGAGACATGATAATCAATTGCATACGATGGGCCATTCCATAGTACTAAAAGAAACATAAGTATAATATTTTTATTCGATTGCATTAGCAGTTAACCTGTAGTTGTTTACGATCCAGCAAGCGTGCTAACGGCATCGATCACATCATCACTAGACATCTATTGTCACATCCGATTCATCATTACTATTAAGATTTCGAACCCATTTACTTACCGCACTTGAAAACCAGAAGGCGGGCTTGGTTTTAACGATGAAGCGGTTCCAAGAACACCCATGTCTGGTCGACTACCTGAATAATTCAAGTTGACTCCAGTATTTTGCTGCCAACTGATATTATCGCCCACCGTAATCTCATTGCTGCCGTAGTTGATAGACACTATTCTGACTGCTGGATTATTACCGACCTTTATTACGTCGCCTTCGATTATTCCATATCCATTACTGAAATATGATGCATCTGCAACTTTGATTATTTTACCCGTGCCACTATTTACGGTAAAAGTGAGATCATCAGCCGCCTCTCTACATTCACTGCTGCTAGCCAAAACAAAATCATCTGGCACTTTCGGTGACCCACTCACGAAAGGGGAACCAATTATCTGCTTATTATTATTGAAATACGTACTATGCTTAGTCTCCATCTCACCCAAGGGGATCGTGCCTGTTGCCTGAGTATATATTTGTTGCTTGCTGATCGTATTATCAGAAGCAATACAGTTATATATAAATTGATTATTCTGAAAGGCATCACCAAAAATAGTTTTCAGCCTGAGGAACGATACCTCAGCGTCTAAAACTCCTGATGCGGGGTTCATATGGCTATTATGCACAATATTGTTTTTGAATATATTATTTTCAGGTGGTCCATTGTCTGGATCATATGCTTCGACTACCCATGCTGAAGCACCAATATTTGATAGCGTGTTATGATATATTTTGATGAACGATGCAAGGGGGGTTGCTTTAATTATTTGCGTAGAAATACCAATGCCGCTCCCATTGAATAATTTATTATTACGTATAATTGTATGCTGTCCTGTAGCCTTAATCATGCCAACTGCAGAATTATCTGCGGACTCGCGCGCATTTTTTATTATATTTTCTTCTACCAGATTATGATAACCGTTTTTTATAGCGAAGGCTCGATTTCCTACTCTATCACCCGGCTTAATATCACCTTGTTTGTAGGTAAAGGCCGGGCCATCGTATACACCCCAATCGTTATCAAATACGTTCCGTCGGAGAACATTGTAATTTCCCTCAATTGCGCCAAGATCATGCCCCCCGCGCCGAAAAGTATTTCCTTCTAATAAATTGTAATCGTTGCCTTTATGTATCCAGAAGGCAGTACCACTATCTTCATGGCCCAAAGTATCACCTTTCCATGGAAATACATCCCATGTTCCTGTTGTATCTACGACATTATTCAAAATCTTATTATAGTCCGAGTTTTTATACGCTACGAAGTCGATAGCGGACCAACCTTTAGCTCTTATAAAGTTTGAGTTCTGTATTGTGCAATATGAAGTGTTCTCAAAACGCGCCCAATTACCAAAGCGCGAGTCTTCAAAAACTCCCTCACCATCAGCAGAAATACCGTCAACTATAATATGTGAGCGGTTAGTTAAAACAATTAGTGTGGTAATGAATCTTTTAGTATTACTCACACGAAACTCTGGTGTTTCTCCTGTAAATGCAGCGTAGGTGATTGGACTTCCCGCTACGCCAGAATTAACTGGTTTTATGATTTGATCTAAATAGGTTCCACCACGTAATAAAGCCCTGTCTCCCGCCTTTAGTTGCGCATTAGCATGAGCCAAGCTCCATGGATCTTGCAAGACTCCCGGAACCCGTACCTCCATTAGGGGAGACATAATAATCAGCTGCATACAATGGGCTGTAGCAGAGCACAGAAAGAAACAAACTTATAAAATATTTATTTGATTGCATCGTTACCTCACACTAAAACCTTGTGGAGGCGAAGGCATGTTTGTACTGATACTCCCGCCCAATTCATACAGACCGATATCGGGCCGTGCACCACTATAATTTAGGTTGACCCCATCATTAGCGGACCAGGTAATACTACTTTCTACTGTCAGCTCATTCTTGCTGTAATTTACATTGCTAATACGCACAGCTGCGCTAGACCCTACCCTTATGAGATCACCTGAAATAAGTCCACGACCATCACTGAAGTATGATACATCGGCTACTTTAAATGTTTTCCCTGTGCCGCTATTGGTGGTAACGGTGAGATTTCCGCCAGCATTCCTGCATTGACTGCTTGCAGACAACTTGAAATCATCTAATGATGCTTGTGGTGTTGTTTTTACAAATGAAGGTGCCGCTTGAATATTATTATTAAAGTATGCTGGGTAAGTAGATTCCGTCGCAGTCAGTGATATCTTTGCCACTTGCATCCGTATAAACTTGTTGCTTGGATACAGCAGCATCATAGGCCATGCAATTATATAAGACTTTATTATTCAGGAACGCATCATTCCAGTACTTCGTCAACCCTGCAATGGTTACTTCCGCATCGAATTTGGATGATTTTGGTTTAGTGTGTGTTTTATAAACAATATTATTTTTAAATTCGTTATTATTCGGGGAACCATAATCATTTTGGTATGCCTCAATCTTCCATGCAGCGCCACCTAGATTGTAAAATACATTATGAAATATCCTGTTATATTCGGATAGTACGTGCAGATGACCCTGGAGCAGTTCCGATGCCAGCACCATTACCGTTAACAAAAATATTATTGCGTACGATCGCCTTTACTCCATTGACTTTTATCATCGCAACATGGCTATTATCTACTGACTCGGGAACATTCTTGAAAATATTATTCTCAACAAGGGTATATGTACCACCTATCAGCTCAAGCGTCCGATTCCCTATTCTGTCTCCAGGCGCAATATCACCTTCTTTAAACGTAAAAGCCTCGCCATCATACACACCCCAGTCGTTATCAAATGTATTATTTCGTATTATGTTATAGGCACCGCTAGCGACATGCTCCCGTGTCATGCCCTGAACGTCGAAATACACTTCCCTCAATCAAATTATAGTTACTTCCATTTTTGATAGCAAATGCATCGCCAGAATCGTCATGTACTCCCCTCCACGCATATGCATCCCACATTCCATTGGTATCAACTACATTATTGATAAATTTGTTGTAAGATGCTCTGTCAAAGGTAACGGCATTCCAACCCTTTGACCTAAAAAAAGTCGAATTCTTAACTGTGCAGTAGTTAGAATTAACAAAAGATACCCATGTATCAATATGTGAATCCTTGTAAATCTTCTCTCCATCTGCAGAAATACCATCTACTGTAATATATGAACGGTCTGTCAAATCAACAAGCACTGAAATGGCACCGTTTTTACTACCTCTAAACTCAGGCTTTTCACCTGAATATGGCTCGTATGTAATCGGATTACCTTGCGTGCCCGAATTGACAGGCTTGATAAATTGGTCAACATAAGTACCACCTCGCAAAAATGCGCGCTCACCCGGCGCCAACACTGCATTGACATTAGAGAGTGTGGTCAGGTTATTAATATCCCGTCCAGAGCCATCGCCGGACGCAGAAGCACCCACGTAGTAATCTTTTGCCGTCGCCATGCTGGAAAACACGAGCAAAATTGCAACCAAGGATAAATCGAAAAAGGATTTTATTTTCATAATTAATTCGCCATTATAATTAGCATGAGAGCTTGGAACTCTGATGCAGCGGCATATGAGGCCTGGCGACTAAAGCTTTGTATCAAATGCTGATCCGGCGCAGCGGAGTTGACTTGCTTGACTTGCATATCTTGATATAGGCCGCCAGTGAGCAGGCCAATATTGCCAGCTTTCAGCTTACCATTGAGTATCTCTAATACACTGGGTTGGGCCTGTGAGCAGAGCGATCCATTACCTGAAGGTGCTGCAAGGCAGGTGGTAACATTTGCTTCAGCTAGGATAGTCACTGCCGCACACGCGGCAATGACATAGCTTGATGTAACATTCCATTTGTGCATAGCAGCTTCCCCGCCTGCTATTAGTCAAGACTATTAATTACCCACAATAGTCTTGGTGACTTCACCCGCAAAGGCACTGCGTGGCGCACCCGAACCTGAGGTAAATGATTTGATATTGAAAAAATAATCACCCGCCGGGAGATCGCTGATGGTGTATTCCGTCAGGCCTTCATTATTGAGCACGATGACATCGGAATAATTAGGACCGGACTGGGTACCATAATGAATCTCGTATCCATCCAGATCGTTCATGGTATCACCGTTGGTATAGGTGGTCGGTGGTGTCCATTGCAGGGTTGCACTGCCAGTACCACCTCCTACGAACGGCTCAATGAACACAAAGTACATACTGCCACTGTCTGTACCATTGGCCTTGTTACCACCCAGGGTGACCGTACCGGAAATGAAATTCTTCTTATAGATACTGCGTAAGACGATGTCATCACCCGTATCAGTCCAGGAGGAATCCAGCCACGCAGGCTTACTGGTAATTTGATCAGCATGGGCTACATATACTGTGACAGGAATATCCACATCGAAGGATATCAAGCTATTGCCTGTGGAATTACTATCATCTTTTGCAGTGCGCAGATAGTCCATTCCCATATAAGTCGCAGGAATCTGATTATCGGCTGTGGTAGCAAATAGGTAATCCCTGTCGACAAACATCAATCTGCCTGTGTCCAGAGTATCCCATAGATAGTTTGCAGGGACTTTATTCGAGAAGTTAATGTTCCCGGTACCACCATTACCAGCCGTACTGTCCACGTATACAGTGATATCGAAGGCAGCCAATGAGGCACTTGTCTGTCCATCACTTACGCTAATGACAACACCATTTGTGGTTCCGACGTTAGCGTCTGATGGTGTTCCAGTCAACGCACCCGAATCTGTATCGAAACTGGCCCAGTCTGGTTTATTGGTGATATCGAAGATTAAATTATCACCTACGTCGGCATCACTGGCTGTCGGGGTAAAACTATATGTCTGCGTGGACATGATATCAGACACTGGTGTACCCGAAATAGTCGGTGCTTGATTAGATGTTGTTACACTAAGATTAAAGGCTGGAAGGGCAGCACTGGCCTGACCGTCACTGACTGAGATGACAACACCATTAGTCGTTCCCGCATCAGTGTTATCTGGCGTACCGGTTAATGCTCCGGTTGTGTTGCTGAAGGTGGCCCAGTCCGGCTTATTGGTGATGTCGAAGATCAGGCTATCGCCAACGTCAATATCACTCGCCGTCGGCATGAAATTATAGGCAGTGCCGTCAGCAATAGTAGTAGACGGTGTACCACTAATGGTCGGCGCATCATTTACATTCGTGACGGTAATGTTAAATTGAGCCAATGATGCCGAATCCTGTTGATCGGTCACCGTTATCACGACTCCATTAGTAACCCCTACATCGGCATTACCTGGTGTACCAGTCAAGGCACCGCTTGCTGTATTAAAGCTGGCCCAGGTCGGTTTATTGCTGATACTAAAGCTTAATGTAGCACCCGCATCGGCATCACTGGCCGTGGGTGTAAAGCTGTAGACATTATCTTGAGGAACCGTGGTTGCTGGAGTTCCAGAAATAACCGGTGCGTTATTTGCCGCCGGACTAACAGTAATACTGAATGCCGCCAGACTGACACTGTCTGTGCTGTCACTGACAGTAATGATGATATCGCTAAATGTACCCGCAGCAGTCGGCGTACCCGTCAAGGCACCCGTGCCCATATCGAAACTGGCCCAGGCAGGCATACCTGCGATTTCAAAAGTTAGCGTGTCTACCCGCATCGGCATCACTGGCCGTGGGCGTAAAGCTATAGGCATTATTGACAGTAACAGTGGTTGCCGGCGTTCCGGAAATGACTGGCGCATTATTGGCTGCCGCACTGACAGTAATACTGAATGCCACCAGACTGGCGCTACTTGTACCGTCACTGACGGAGATCATAATATCGCTAAATGTATCCGCAGCAGTCGGCGTACCCGTCAAGGCACCGGTGCTGGTATTAAAACTGGCCCAGGCAGGCATGTTGGTGATGCTAAAAGTCAGCGTGTCAGCTGCATCAACATCACTGGCTGAAGGTGTAAAGCTGTAGGCATTATTGACAGCAACAGTCGCTGCCGGCGTTCCTGAGATGACTGGAGCCGTGTTTTGCGGTGCGCCATTTCCATTTACAGCATCATTAAATTCAGCCAATGTGTTACTGGGTGCGTTCATCAGCATTGTCTTGGTACTATCAATGACTGAGGTATCGATCGGGCCAATGCTGGCAGGAAGCGTACCGGCACTAATTGCTTCAAGTTGTGTTTTTAGACTAGTGATCGATGGATCGGGATTGACCGCATTCACAGCATTGACAGCATTAATGGCCTGGGCAAGCAGTTCGGCGTTAATAGCGACATCAGCGGTGCTCATGGTGCTGGTTGATTGGATGGCGCTGATAGCGCTATCAAGTGCCAGCGTTGCTTCTACTCCATTGACCATCAATCGATTGTTCATGGCTTCGATGGCAACATAGGCAGATGAGATACTAGCAAATGCAGCCACTTGTGCATCACTGCCACTGGCGCCCATGCCGTCTAATAAGCCATCGGTCAGATCCGCAGCAAAACTATTGATCATATCATCTGCAGTAACTGTGTTACCGGCGGCAATGGATAGATCACGTGTACGCCTTAACACTTCACCCAGCATTTCGCTGGCTTTAACGATATGTGCAACATTGGTGTCCGAAATAGGTGTACTGATTGGATCGGGAATAACACCAGTATCCAGTCCGAAGTTTAACTTGCTGAGTACAATCGCTTTGGCAGCATCAATATTGGCCTGATTGATACCACCATTTTTTTCTGCGATCTTGTAAATTAAGGTAGTAAAGGGGGTGATATTAACAGTCGTCACTGAAGCACTCAGGGCTGTTGAATACATGGTGAAGTCTGGCTGTGTGCCAGTCACCATGTCGGTACCGCCGGAGGCCATCACCGTTAAGGGATGAGCATTGGATTCGACCGTGGCACTAACGCTATAAGTAGCGTTGGCATCACTGGTTTCTGTCATGACCATGTTAGCATTGCTATCTGTTACAGTGACTGTCGCTGCTGTTATGGGACCATCACCGACACTACCAGAGATATTAACATTAGGGCTTGAAGGAGTGCTGCTGCCACCGCCGCCACCGCCGCAAGCTGACAGTACCAGGGCTGTGAACAATGCAAAGAATATAATACGTAATGAAGCCATATGACGAATCCTCTTCCCTTAGTTTTTTATTGTTGAAGTAATTTCTTCTTCAACAAAAATCGAACTATCCATTTCAAAATAATGTCTAGCTTCATTTCTGTTGTCGTGAAATTACTCCTATTTGCTAATGTAAAATGCAAAAGCGTTATTATTGTCAAATGATATTAAACAGCATTTAGCGCTTAGGCAACTATTTTATATAAAAACAGCCTCACTTCTTTTGCTGCTGACAATATTCTGTGCATGGGATGTGTTTTCAACAATGAAAAAATGAGTCTAAAAAAACATCCCTTTTAAGCTAAAGTCCTGACGCAATCCTGCTTTTTTAGTTATTTTTCAATATGTTGAGTAGACAAGATCCATCAATTAATTATTACTTTAATATCAGGTTCGTTTAAGATACAGCTAACACATATTTAATAAGTGGAACTGGTTCACATTTTTTCTGATCAATCCGGGTGCTTCACCACCGATGATGACTATATAGAATGCATTAAATCATTAGGAATATTATTCATGGTTTACTAAACAGTTGTCGAAATATTTTACACATCCATGAATGACAGTCTGAATTGATTTAAATTAAAAGATTAACGGCCTGAAAAGCATAGTATTTATATTAGAGGTACATTAATTGCTTATACATCTAATAGATATAACGACATTTTAGTTATTCGTATAGATTCTCGAGTGAGTGATTAATCTAATAATGTGAACATCCGCTGGGGCGAATGTTTGCATTTATCTGACTTTATTATCCCAACAGAAACTAACAATGACCCCGAGTAGAACTTTCTATCTGGTAGTCATTATGATTTACGTTATATGGAGATAACAAACTGAAGCTAGTTGGCAATAATAACTATCTTTGCCAAAAGTGTGGTCGAACCTTGCCCATTCGCAAAACTGGTTCAATTACCCGAATTAGATGCAGATTGTTACGTAGATCCGGTTCATTTAAATGAACCCGGTAAAAATAATTGTAGCCAGTTCATTCACCAAGGCTATTAGGGAATATTGATATAAGGATATATAAATGACTATTGCTATTGTTCAAGGAACACGACCAGAAATCATAAAGAATTACTCTATTGTCAAATCTCTATGCCAACAGTGCATTCCCTATGAAGTATTACATACCAATCAACATAACAATGACCCTATGTGTCGTCATATATATGATGAAATGGATTATGCACCAGACCGCGTATTCCCGGGACAATATAAGCTAGGGGCTGTTATAGACTGGCTGCAGTCAATTTATAAACGTGATCGAATAACACATGTGATCGTCAATGGCGATACAGCAGCATCACTTGCGGGCGCCATTGCAGCCATGTATCTCGATATCAAAGTGTCACATATGGAGGCAGGATTAAGATCACGCGACAATTTCATGTATGAGGAACGTAACCGCATTATGGTGGATTCTATAGCATCCTTACTTTTTGCTTATACAGAATATGATCGTAACTTGCTAATTAATTCGTCAGATATCAGAGGGAAAGTCTTATTCGAAGGCAACACGACAGTCGATGTTCTGCATGATTTCCGTGATCGCATAGGAATAGCCCCAACGACAAACAGATATATATTCGTTACATTACATAGGAAAGAATTTACCGACTCTGAAGAGAGAATGAGAAGAATTTTTTCGATACTTTCGGAGCTTGCGGATTCTTTCTGTACTGTGTTCTTCTCCATGCATCCACGGACAAAAAAAGCAATTCAAAAACACAGAATTGAACCGCGACTACTGGGTGATGTTCAGATCCTGGATCCACTCACGCCATTTGATTCATTTAGTTATCAAAAACATGCCTCGATTATTTTAACCGATAGTGGCAGCATGCAAGAGGAAGCGTATCTGTTTGGAGTTCCCTGTATCACCATTCGCGAAAATACTGAAAGGCACATGACTGTATTAAACGGAGCAAATCATGTCTGTGGCTTTAATCGATCAACAATTTTACACAACGTAAAGAAAGCGTTAGCAACAACGGATAGAGACTGGCCAGACATTTACGGCAAGCCTGGCGCAGGGATGAGAATTGCCAACCACATTATTGAAATGAATTACACCCGATTTGGCGTCTATGGCAGCGATACTTCTATACCGATGTTAGAATATTAGAACAGAAAGGAATCTATGTCTAATTTGTTCTCTGTAAAAATCTTTTACATCGACGTAATGCCACAGGGTAGTCTATTTTGGTCTCAATCGAGTAGAGTGAAGGTCAGGATTATTCCGTCATTCTATAAATAGCACTCAAGACTTTTTTAAATTTTAGGCAAATAGCAACGCTAGATGCCTTTTCAAATTATCTTCAGCGTTTGCCTAATCCATACCAGTCGATATTGCGGGTAATGTACATCACCATGGCAAGGGCACAGAAAACACCGATTGAACCAAACAACAATGAATAGTTTTGTTCTTGCAGTAGCGTATATAGGTAGATATACAATGCCGTAATACCTGCACCGATAATAAAAGCACGTTTACCCGTTTTAAGCACTGCCCTGGAATAGGCACCAATCATGGAGATAACAGCAATACTTGCAACAACATAAGCCCAGACAAAACCAATATGCTCAGAAAAAGCCAACAGCAACAAATAGAAAAGGCACATTCCAAGGCCCACTAACAGATATTGCAGCATATGCACGCGAACTTTTGCAATAACCTCTATCAACCAAATCACCACGAAGGTAAATAATAAAAACAGCATGACATATTTAATACTGCGCTCAGTCATACGATAATTATCTATCGGTGAAATAAAATTAACTCCTACCAGTGACGCGTTCATCTTGTTAGCATCAAATTCGTGTTTTAGCCAGGCCTGTGGATAGCCGCGACTGATTGACGATATATTCCACTCAGCTGTGAAACCTTGCCTTGTCACAGTCCGGCTTGTTGGTAACTTATAGCCCTGGAAACTTGGATCCGGCCAGTCAGAAATCAGCTTGATATTCGAATCATGCCCCATCGGTGCAAAATACAAATGCTCACTACCATTGAGTGACATATCTATCTGATAATGATAAACATCGTCTTCTAACTTATCTTTCAATAGCGCATGAAAACCGGTATCTTTACTATCCGACTTACCCAATCCAGGTTCAAAAGCGATTTTGTGTTGATTCCAGTCGACATAGGCCTGCTGACGTATACCCCGTGCATCAGATACACCTACTACCAACTCAGCTTGTTCCCACAACACCAATTTGGGATCGATGCCCCATTGATGGATGTCGGGCTTTTTGAACTGGCCAGTGAGAGTAATCGAAGTTTGATAAAGAGGAATGGTAAAAATGCCTCGATAAAGCGTCTCGTTGTCTACTTCGGCGGTGATATTCAGCGTCTCGGGTAAAAACGTCATAAAATGTTTACTACGACTATGCTCGACCACTCCATTTTTATTTTTCCATGTCTTTACATCATAATAAGGCACCACCAGTCGCGGGCCATAGATATGTTGCGCATAACCCCACTTGGAGGTGACATCATTAACCGCATATTGCCTGGTGGCCTGGCGTTCATCCACCTGGCCACTAATCATGGCGATGGGTATTTGCAAAAAAAGTACAACGAAACTGATAAAAAGTACGCGTAAAAAGGCTGAGTTAGTCAACCAATCACGTATCGACCCGGTAACATGTTCCATTATTCACTCCCAAGATATTTGTAAACTTATTAAAGCAAAACATAATGGCCAGAGCGTGATGAATTATGGCGAATAATGGCAAAATCATAGGTGATATTCGTCAGTTACAGATTCCAGTGAGCCAGATAAATTTAATGACTGACGCTTGATAATTTTTTCTATCCGGGCTCCTGCACAGGATATCGAAACCACAAAATGAAATTCAATTAAGCCAGGTAGTAAAAATATTTTCCTGATTGATACCTCAAATCAATAATAAAAGTGCAAGTTGCACGATTGATAATGCAAATTACAAGTCCATTAACTTATTCATACCTGAGTAAATAAAATATTTATCATGAAATCAGTCAATTAAATACATGGCATCAAATCTGCTCTAACTTGATTACAACATTTAAGAAGGAGTTTGATATGAAAACTATAATACAAGCAACAATAAGCCTTTTAATATCTATTCTGCTATCGACAAATTATGTTTACGCTAATCTGCCAAAAAATATTATTGCTGCGTTCCCGTCTGCTAACATTGCACCTTCAGGAATTGTACTAAAGGCTCCCGATATTGCTGAGAATGGTGCCGTTGTTAATATCAGTATCATGCAGATATCTGTGAATAAGAAAAATATACATGTAAAGGAAATCTGGTTATTCGATCATTCCAGGCCAGCTCCGATTGCGCATTACAAGCTTGGGCCAAATGCTCTAGCTGAAGGAATATCGTCAAGATACAAGCTAATTAAAAGCAGCGTGATTTATGCCATTGCCCTATTAAGTGATGGCACCATGATTAGTGGTAATAAAGCCATCAAAGTTACTATTGGGGGATGCGGGGGCGGTAGTACATCAGTAAGTCAACAATATGCCCCGTCAACTTATGGCAACAGATCTGCAGTTAATTTATCGAACATACGACAACCTGCCGCTTTCTGGAATAATGCTGAAAAATATAGCAGCATCAATAGCAACGGCATCATGCAGGCTGCGCGGGAACCCGTCTCTACTTTCAGTGTTGATGTCGACACCGGAAGTTATAGTAACATTCGACGTTTTTTATTGAAGCAAGGCCAGCTTCCTGTTAGTGACGCAGTGCGGGTTGAGGAAATGATTAATTATTTTTCCTATCAATATCCTCAACCTAAAAACCTGGAAACCCCATTTGCTATCACCACTGAAGTGGGCCCCACACCCTGGAATCAGGGAACTCACCTGTTGCAAATCGGCATACAGGGCTATAAGGAAGAACGAAGTAAATTACCCCCTGCTAATCTGGTTTTCCTAATTGACGTATCAGGATCAATGCGAAACCATGACAAACTGGGGCTTATCAAATCATCCCTGCGTATGCTTTCCAGACAACTTGATAATCATGATCGTATTGCCATTGTTGTCTATGCCGGCGCATCCGGTGTGGTGCTTGAGACGACCCGAGGTAATGATACCAACCGGATTACCCAGGCATTGAATAGTTTATCAGCGGGTGGCTCCACCAACGGCGGCGCAGGCATTCAGCTTGCCTATGCGATGGCACAGAAGTCCTTCATCAAAGATGGTATTAACCGTATCATTCTGGCTACCGATGGCGACTTTAACGTCGGCACAGTGAATCATCATGCACTAATCGATTTGATTAAAAAGCAACGCGAATCAGGCATCACACTGACCACTTTAGGATTTGGAACAGGTAACTATAATGAAAAACTGATGGAGCAACTTGCAGATCATGGAGATGGCAACTACGCCTATATCGATACACTTCACGAAGCTCGCAAGGTACTTGTTACTCAATTGGCTAGTACTTTATTTACCATCGCAAAAGACGTTAAGATACAGATAGAATTTAATCCGGCAGTCGTTGCTGAGTATCGCCTGATTGGTTATGAAAATCGTTTACTACGTAAAGAGGATTTTAATAATGATAAAGTAGATGCGGGCGATGTAGGAGCAGGCCATTCTGTAACAGCACTTTATGAAATTACATTCACTAATAGTAAAGTGAAAAGCATTAATCCGCTACGTTATATAAATGCTAAACCTATTGAGAATCATAGTAGTGAGATTGCCTTTGTTCGATTGCGTTACAAGGGCCCCGAAGGTGGTGAAAGCATGGAAATGAAGCATCCAATATACCAGACAGATGCACAGGAGAATATCAATAAAATGAGTGATAATTACCGTTTTGCTGCTGCCGTCGCAGCCTTTGGCCAGTTATTACGTCATGGCGCACATATCCAGGCAATGGATTATGAGCAGGTACATCAACTGGCGAAAAATGCCATGGGTAATGACGATAAAGGTTATCGTAAAGAGTTTCTTGATCTGGTTGATACGGCTGACTCATTATGAAAAATAAATACTACCATCTCATAGGATGTATGGCCGTAGTACTGGCGAGTATTATTAATATTGATTCGGTTGCGGCATCGGATCGTCCGATGACCGCTGAGGAACTGGAGAAATGGTTCAACTCTGATGAGGAACCCGTTGATCCATTGAAACTAATCAATGAAGGTGAACTGGTTTTTCTAAAACAGCAACCTGAAGTTAAGGCACATCAGGCAAAACATATTCTGACATTGCTACCCGATAGTCTACGTGACGGATGGGTCATGCTCGAGCAATGCCATGAAAACCTAGATGTTATGCCGGCCGCACAAGTCGTTTTTATGGGTAAGCGTGTCCGCAACTTGAAAATCGTATCCAGCACTCATATCGGCAAGGCCTGGGTCGAAGATGACACCATACAACTAAAGAATATCGCCAGGCATGCGCGCTTGTGTCTACAGGTAGAAACGAAAGCATTATGGAAAAAAGCTGATGGTCACTATTCATTGCGTACCGGCCCATACCAGCGTAAGTTTCTCGATGGTTATTTCCCAATGAATCTATTGTTGGAAATAAATTACCCAAAAGACGTGTTAAGGTTTAAAAGTATAGTCCCTAAGGTACAAGCTGGTTTATCTGTGTCAGAGAATACCGGATCGATAAAAATAAATGCCCTATTTGAAGGCCAGCTACATCTTAATATGCTTTTTAAGAAAAAATAAACCATGGATTCCGACTGGATTACTTCAATCAATCCAGTCTGGGATTGTATTCCTGGGATAGCGCAATACCTGAGTCCTCACCCTGATCCATCAATAGTTGCTGGCAGAAAGCATGAAGATTCAGTTTATTTGCCAGATTGTCTTCAAGACCAGGTAATTCACGCCCGCGTTCAGCAATGGAGTCAAACACATTTTGCAGCCAATCGTTATTCAAGCTATCTCCTTCCTTTTACCGATAAAGAATCTTGACACTCAATACCAACAGAAATAATCCAAAGAATAGTTTGAGACGTTTTGGTGAAATGCGATGTGTGATACGTGCACCCAAAGGTGCAAATAGGGTACTCGCCACGACAATACTGAAAAATGCAGGCATATTTACAAAACCCACACTCCCCACTGGACGATGCTCAACACCCCAGCCGGCAATGATAAAACCAGTGACACCTGCTATCGCAATCGGCAAGCCTATTGCGGATGAAGTTGCGATAGCTTTACGAATTTCCATATTACACCAGGTTAAAAATGGCACACTCATGGAGCCGCCACCAACGCCCATCAGGGAAGACATAGTGCCAATCAGGTTCCTGCGATAAACATACCGTAGTACTGAGGTAAATGACGATGAGGTTTGGATGTATTGCCAAAGATCATTTGCGCTGCAACAAACAACATAAAAATACCAAAGATAAGCCTCAGGTCATCCCCATGAATCAATTTTGCTACAGACAGCACCCAGTAAGCCGCCAACAAATATACCCGGTGTAATTTTCTTGAATACCGACCATTGAATGGCCTGGTGTTGCTGGTGTGCACGGATTGATGAAATTGAGGTAATCACAATAGTCGCCAGTGACGTACCAATGGATACATGCATTAACACATCGGCGTTAATACCCTGGGCAGTAAATACCAGCGCAAGCACAGGGACGATAATAATACCACCGCCTATGCCCAGTAAACCGGCAAGCGTACCTGCAATAGCACCCATGCCCAACAATGTTAACAGTTCCAATAGGTGATCCTTATGAGAGTGGCTAGTATTGCGCCTGCCCCATCAAGGCATCAGGCAGCCAGGTAGCCAGGCCCGGGAATAATATCAATAATATGATACCGACGACCATGCATAACATAAACGGGAAAGCGCCCCAAAGGATAGTTGTTAATTTAACATCGGGAGCAATACTGTTGATCACATATAAGTTCAGACCAACAGGCGGTGTAATCAAGCCAATCTCCATATTCAAGGTTAACATCACTCCAAACCAGATGGGGTCGAAACCGATAGCTTCAACAATAGGAACCAATGTTGGTGCCGTCATTAATATAACCGCAACGGGTGGCAAGAACAGGCCTGCTACTAACAGAAACATATTGACACTTAAAAGTAATACCCACGGACTAACATCGAGTGTCGCAATCCACTGCGCTAATGATTGCGTGATATACAGGCTGGACATCATATAACTGAATAGCGCCGCTGCACCAATGATCATCATGATCATGACAGATTCACGCATGGCACTTCTAAGGATGACCCAGTGTTCTCGCAGATCCCACATTTTATAGATAATAGCGACCAACAGCAGACAGACGAATGCACCGACACCTGCCGCTTCGGATGGTGTCGCTATACCGCCATACAAGGCATAAAGAATCAAACCGATGATGATCAGGAAAGGCAGGATCTTGGGTAGAATCTCAAATTTTTCTTTCCATGAATAACCCTTGTCTCCCAGTTTAAAATGAAAGCCATTGCGTTTGGCATAATACAAAGACCATGCCATGAATAGTGTGGTCAACATCAAACCGGGAATAATGCCCGCAATAAACAGGCGGCCAATGGAAGTTTCTGTCGCGATACCATATACAATCATGGTAATGCTGGGCGGAATTAAAATGCCCAATGTACCGCCTGCAGCAATCGCACCAGTGGCCAGACTATCGGGATAGCCTCGCTTTTGCATTTCCGGGATACCCATCTTGCCTATTGCCGCACAGGTTGCCGGAGATGATCCACTCAGTGCTGCAAAGATGGAACAGGCGCCCAGATTGGAGATAATCAAACCCCCAGGGACTTTATATAACCAGCGTTCCAATGCTTCATACAAATCACTACCCGCTCGTGATGACGCGACTGCTGCTCCCATTAAAATGAACATGGGGATCGACAGCAAGGCGAACTCATTGAGCCCACCAAATAAGGTATCTGCAATAACATCAAGACTGTCGATGCCGTCAAAAATAACTAAAAATCCTACTGCAACGGCGCCCAGTGAAAAAGCGACCGGAGCACCTGACAACAATACCAGAATCAGTACCACTGCTATTAATAGACCTAGCTCTAATGGACTCATAATGGCTACTCCTCTACTGCAGTCGCATCTTTATCGATACCGAAAGGCATATCATCGCCACGTATCAGGCTGAGAATATCGGCCACATATTGCAGTGATAACACTGCAAAGCCAAATGGCATCGAAAAATACGGAATCCACAGACGCACTTCCCAAATGGAATCTGAAAGCCAGTTGTTTTCCCATGCCTCGTACCAGAATTCGTAACCAGTCCAGGCTATCACTAAGCAAAAAGCCAGTGATAAAAAAGAAGCGAATAAGGCGAAAACAATACGCCATTTATGTGAAAGATAGATGGGGATCAAATCAACATTCACATGCCCGCGCGTCAGCAATACATAAGGACTACCAATAAATGTTGCAGAAACCAACAGGTAGGTAACAAACTCGGTTTGCCAAATGGACGACGCTTCTAATATATAGCGCACCCATACCATCTGCACCACGACCAGTACCGAGATAACAATCATAGCCGCAGCTGCGATACCGCATAACCTGGATATGTTTGAAACAAATTTGATATACATTTTCATCGTCAAGTTCACTATTTAAAAAAAACGGTCGCTATGAAACAATAACGACCGTCTTGTTTGGCGGATCAGATAAAACCCATCAATACTTTGCCTTATTGTACAGACAGTGCCATGTCGAGCAGTTCACGACCACCCTTCACTCCTTCAGCGAAACTCTTATACGAAGTCTTGTCGGCCAGCGCACGCCATGCAGCCGCTTGTTCTGCAGTCATAGTGACTACTTTTACGCCGGCTTTTTTATAGGTTTCAACCAGTTTCATATCTGCTTTTTTCGCCCCTTCATAAGCAAACTCTTCGGCTTTTTTAGCTGACTTCATGATTAAATCCTGCTGTGCCTTGGTCAGACTATCAAAGGTCTTTTTAGACATCAGGATAGGCTCATACATCACCCATAGTGCATTGTCACCGGGAGCAGTCAGGCATTTAACCTGTTCGTAAATACGATAGGATACCAGGCTGGCCGAACTGGTGTTGGCACCGTCGATAACACCGGTTTGTAGCCCCGAATAAATTTCAGAACTTGGCATCTTGCTAATGGATGCACCGGCACCAGCTAACATCTGGTTAAATGCCTTACCCGCTGCACGGAATGTATGACCTTTAGCATCATCAGGATTTAATACACAGGTCTTTTTCGATACAAAACCACCGGCTAACCAGGTATCGGCCAGGACGATGACACCGGCATCATTCATAATTTTCTTGATGCGATCCATGAAAGCAGATTTATTCAGGCGTTTGGCATGATCATGATTCTTGACCAGGCCGGGCATCAAGGTCAGATTAAATTCAGGGTGGCGTCCACCCGCATAAGCTAACGGGAATGCAGTCATATCCAGCCTACCCTTGGTCATCGCACCCCATTGTTCCTTGGGCTTGTATAAGGACTTGCCTGGATACACCTTGATTTTTAAACCGATATTGGCGCTGTTCACGTCCCGGGCAATCATCTGCACCATTTCATCACGGATATCACCTTTACCACCCGGCCACTGATGTGAGGCTTTAATTTCGCGGTCTGCACTGTTGGCAATACCCGACGTTGTCAACACGGCGGTTGCGAGCAACATAGACAGGACTGTTGATTTATTCGTTTTCATTGATAGTCTCCTCGTTGATGGTGCGTATATAGCTACGCCGTTTTTATTTTATGTTTTTTTGTATCCGCTTTATTGCCAATCAGAGAATGCCATTGTTGCTGCAAATGCGTCTGCATATTTTGATCAGCCAGATCAGGATCATGTTGGCGAAATGCCAGCATGATTTGGCGATGTTCTTCGATAGATGCGGCCAGACGCCCGGGGATGGTTAACTGCATATGTCTGGCTAACCTTAAAACCTTGCGCAAATCGCCAATTAAACGTTGTAAAGTACGATTTCCGGACAGATCCTGTACTGCCTGATGGAAAGCAAAATTCTGTTCATAGTATTCATCAATATTGCCATCGGCTGCATAAGCTTCAAGCATAGCGTGCATCTCTTCCAATCGGTTTAAGTCTTCTGGCGTACAGTTCTCAACTGCTTCCCGAGCGCACAGGCCTTCCAACACTGCCATGACTGGAAACAATTCATTCAATTCCGAAATATCCATACTCCGCACAAAACTGCCTTTGCGTGGAATCAACTCAATCAGCCCTTCACTGCTCAACACTTTTAATGCTTCGCGTAAGGGAGTGCGGCTAATACCATAACGTTCGCATAGCGCCATTTCATCGATGGGATCACCTGGCTGGAGTTCATGATGATATATCTGCGCCCTGAGCCGATCGGCAACCTGGATATACAATGCAAGGCTTTTTATTTGTTCACTCAATCTGAACTCCGTTGAATATGAATAACAAATAGAACTGCAGGGATTAATAATACATAATTATGAATTATTGATTCAGTCTAGTATCATCACTCCTGGCTGTCAAAAGCGAATACCAGCATGAATAACAATATATACCGCTTGTTTGAGCAACATTTCCCTGAAAACCGTAAGGCCATCTTTATTGAAATGCTAAACGGTGAAACCTATAGCTATGCAGCCCTTGAACATGAAGTCAGTAAACTCGCCCATTTCCTCACTGAGCTTGGTATAGGTAAAGGAGATCGTATTGCGGTCCAGGTTGAAAAAACACCACAGGTGTTATTCCTGTATCTGGCCTGCCTCAGAGCCGGTATTATTTACTTGCCACTCAATACGGCCTATACCGAGAACGAACTGGCCTATTTTATTGAAAATTCAGAGCCTGCCATGGTGGTCTGTGATCCGAAGTCTGAATCCTTGTTTACTCGCCTCGGTGAAACCCGTCTACTGCAACAAGTATTCACGCTTGATGCCCACGGCAAAGGGAGCCTGATCACTGCTAGCCAGGATATGCCTACCGTGTTTACTACCACAGACTGTGACAAAGATGATATCGCAGTCATCCTGTACACCTCAGGCACAACGGGTCGTCCTAAAGGCGCCATGATCTCGCATGGGAATTTGGCCGCCAATGGACTGGCATTACAGAAGGTCTGGCAATGGCAGCAACAAGATATACTGCTACATGCCTTACCCATTTTCCATATCCATGGGCTATTTGTCGCTTGCCATAATGTTTTACTGGGTGGAAGTAAAATGTTGTTTGTCCCCAGGTTTGATGTTCATACAGTTATGCGGCTGCTTCCAAAAGCGACGGTATTGATGGGGGTCCCGACGTTTTATACCCGACTGCTAGAACAACCTGAACTTAATCATGATATTTGTAAAAACATTCGTTTATTTATTTCCGGTTCTGCCCCACTACTGCAACAAACCTTTGAAGAGTTCCGGCAACGCAGCGGTCATACCATTGTAGAACGCTACGGTATGACAGAAACCGGCATGAATACCTCTAACCCGGTCGACGGCCCTCGTCTTGCCGGTACTGTTGGCTTACCTTTGCCCGGCGTAGAAACCAGGATTGTCGATGAAAACGAACAGCCCATCAGTGATGCTAGTGTCGGCCTGCTACAAGTCAAAGGCGATAATGTTTTTAAAGGTTACTGGCGCATGCCTGAAAAAACCGCAGAAGATTTTACTGATGATGGCTTTTTTATAACAGGTGATTTGGCCAGGTATAATGTACAAGGATATATCTCCATTGTCGGCCGCAACAAGGATATGGTTATTACCGGGGGTTATAACGTTTATCCTAAAGAAATAGAGTTATTACTTGATGACATTGACGGAATAAAAGAATCGGCTATCATTGGTTTGCCACATAAAGACTTTGGTGAAGCAGTGACTGCGGTGGTAGTTCCTGAGGAATTGTGTCATTTTCCGAATGAAAAACTCGTTATCGAGCAACTCAAACAAAAACTGGCTAATTACAAAGTGCCGAAGGACATCATAATGATTGAGCAACTGCCACGCAACGCGATGGGTAAAGTGCAAAAAAACATTTTGCGTGAATTATACAAGCATCACTGGAATTAATATCGTTGCCATTCTGAGATCAAATGCCTGTATTCCTAATTGCCAACGAAAACCTTGATACATTCATCTCTGGATGCTCACCTAAACTGAAAACAGTTAACTGAACACAATTTTCTATTTTTTCAAATAATTGGTCAGTTATTCTGTTTTTAAGGATAAACTAAGCACATGAAAAAAATTGCTGTTTTTGCAGACGTACAAAATATTTATTACACCACTCGCCAGGCTTATGGTCGTCAATTTAATTATCGCAAACTATGGCAACGTCTCAGTGCTGAAGGAAAAATTGTTTCCGCAACCGCCTATGCGATTCAACGCCACGACGAACAACAATTAAAATTTCAGGATGCGCTCAAACATATTGGTTTCACAGTAAAACTCAAACCCTTCATCCAGCGAAGTGACGGCTCTGCCAAGGGGGACTGGGACGTGGGCATTACCATTGATGTTTTGCAAGCAGCCAAGGATGTCGATACCGTCGTATTACTCTCTGGTGATGGTGACTTCGATCTATTACTGGAAAAAATAAAAACCGATTATGGTGTTAGCGCAGAAGTCTATGGTGTGCCGGCACTCACAGCCAGGTCATTGATAGACGCTGCCAGCAGTTATCACCCTATTGAAGAAGATTTGTTGCTCTGACAGGAATGGCATTTACTCTGGATAAATACGAGTATTAGCGAGTGGCCAGTTAAATTTTATAACAGCACTATTATCGCGAAGGTAATGGGCCATTCATATGAAGAACATATAAACCGTCGCTAGCGACGCGGCGATCTCCACATCTTTATGTCCAGCTGTTTGTATAACCATTCTACTACTCACAGATTGCTGCGCTATGTCACGACAACATTTCAGTATTGTTACACCACTAGGTGCCGGGCCGATATCTGATAAAGCATGATCCTTTCCGCTCGCAATGACTGGCATTTTGGCTTGAACAAACCATTCTACTCAAACAAAATTTACCGAATTACTTCTAATATCAATCTACCAGTATTGAACATGATTTATTCAACGATAATATGATTCCCTTTCTATGTTAATTCCATGCAAACTGTGATAAATTTCACATACTTGCTTATTTCAATTAACTACAATTATTTTAAATTATTGAGCAGTAATATATCAATACACCATGACGCATCTTACAGGGAGAGACATATGCGAACACTCAATACATCACTGTATCGATCTATACCTACCAGCGATATATTACTTGCAGGGCTTATCGCACTGGGTGCGATTTCACCGGTTCACGCGCAATCATCCAGCGCATCAGCAGACGAGCCACGATTGAAAGAGTCAGACCAGTCAATATCACCTGTGCGCAAAATTAAACGTGGTAGCGATAATAAAGATCGCCGACCCCCATTGGCATCTAAGTTTCGCAGTATTGATGGCAGCAATAATAATCTAAATAATATTGAAATGAACATGGCGAGCACAGCGCTAATGCGTGCTATGCCAGCGAAATATGCCGATGGCGTGTCTCAAATGCAAGGGCAAAACTATCCCAATCCACGACTAGTGAGCAATATAGTCAATGCCCAACAGCAAGGGAAATCAATAAGCAATTCACTCAAAGCCAGTGACTTCCTTTGGCAGTGGGGGCAATTTATCGATCACGATGTTGATTTAACCGATGGTGCCAATCCACCTGAACATGTCAATATCCCCATCCCCGCCGGTGACCCGGATTTTGATCCAGACTCAACGGGTACAGCCGAAATGGTATTCAACCGTTCGATTTACCATACGGATACAGGTACAGGTAGCGACAACCCCAGACAACAGTTTAATGAAATCACCGGATGGATTGACGGCTCGCAAATCTATGGCTCAGATGCAGAACGTGCTACAGCGCTACGCACTAATGATGGTAGCGGCCAATTGCGTACCAGCAATGGACAGCTATTGCCTTTCAACACAGAAGGACTGGCCAATGCTGGCGGTACCAGCGCCTCTCTATTTCTTGCAGGTGATGTACGCGCCAATGAACAAGTGGGATTGACTGCATTACATACGCTGTTTGTACGCGAACATAACCGACTGGCTGCCAAGATCGCTGCACGCAAACCATCATTGACGGGCGAGCAGATCTATCAGCGTGCACGCAAACAAGTAATCGCCATACTACAAGCCATCACCTATAACGAATTTATACCTGCATTATTAGGAGAAGGTGCACTCAAACCCTACCGTGGCTATAAACCCAAGCTCAATGCAGCTATCATGAATGAATTCTCTACCGCTGCCTTCCGCCTGGGACATACGCTAGTAAGCCCTACTCTGTTGAGACTCGATGCCAGTGGCCATGAGATCCCCGCCGGTCATTTGCCTGTTCGTAATGCTTTCTTTGCTCCACATCGCATTATTGCAGAAGGAGGCATCGAGCCCATATTACGAGGCCTCGCCAGCCAGAAATGCCAGGAACTGGATGTCTATATCGTCGCTGACCTGCGCAACTTCCTGTTCGGAGCACCAGGACAAGGTGGTTTTGATTTGGCAAGCCTTAATATACAACGCGGTCGCGACCATGGTTTGCCACGTTATAATGATGCGCGCAAAGCCATGGGCCTGGCACCTAAGCAAAGTTTTGCCGACATCAGCGCCGACCCCGAAGTTCAGGCACGTTTAGCGAGTGCGTACATAAGTGTTGATGATATCGATTTCTGGATTGGTGGCCTGGCTGAGGACCACATAAAAGGATCACTGATGGGAGAATTATTTTTCACTGTCTTGAAGAAACAGTTCGAAGCCTTACGTGATGGTGACCGCTTTTGGTATCAGCGCATCATGAATCCGAGAAATGTGAAATCCATCGACCGCACTCGTCTGGCGAACATCATTCGACGAAACACCACTATTGGACGTGAATTACCTCGAGATGTGTTTCACTCCAAAGCGCATTAATTGGTGAAATTGATATAGTAAAAAATATGATAGAAGGATAAACCTGGGCAGTATCTTGCCATAATTATTTGCAATTCAACATTTTGGTATCGTTGCAAAGCTGTTTGCCGCCAATAGATATTGATAGCAAACAGCTTAATACGATGCGCTTTAAGCTTGTTTGATTATTTGAAATAATTCGTCTTTCAGGCTCAGGCGTTTTTTCTTGATTTCTTCCAGGTAATCATCGGAGGTGTTCTCTACCCCGGTTTCAATCCGGTGAACTTCATGATCTGCTTCATGATACTCTTCAAACAGCCTGGAAAAATGTGAATTACTCATCTTTAACTCATGTATTTTATCGCGGTATTCAGGTAACTCATGCACAAGATCGTGCTTCTCATTAAACATGTAAATCTCTCCTGTTAATGTTCAAGTTTTTCAGCACATCGAACACAGTATTTAGTAAAGGGTAATAATTCCAGACGAGATAAGGGGATACTTTCACCACATTCGCTGCATTTTAGATAGTCACCCGCATCAATTCTTTTGAGCGCATCATTGATCATGTCCAGTTCCAGCTCAGAGAAATGCCCCAAAGATTCAAGCACCTCATCATTCTCACGTTCAGTGGCTTGCTCTTCCCAGTCTGCTGACATACCTTCATGCCTGATATCCTTATCAATACCATTCGCTCGTTGCGTAATTTCATCTTTCAGAACGCGTAATTTATTTTTAAAATAATCCAGATCCGGCATATTAATATCCATTTGTGTTTCAGTAACTATAACTTTTAATAATATAAAATAACAATAGTCGAATCCAGATCGATATGATGATCTACATCAAGATTATATGTATTGAGAGTGAAAAAACGGTTTTTGCCAGGCATCCGGCTATTCATGAGCGATAGCATGCAAACTAATTCAGCATTGCATTCTAACCGTATTTAGTATCAAATCATCACCATGAAAAGTATCTATGCTGTATTCCTCAGTTGCCTACTGGTTATATCAAGCCTATTATCTGGCTGCGCCAGCCTGTCAAAATACAAAGAAACGCCTAAATTAAATCTGGTTAATCTTAAATTGCTTGAATCCACCCCATTCGAGCAGCGCTACCAACTCAAGTTCCGCATACAAAACCCGAACACTGAAAGCCTGCCTGTCACAGGCATGCATTTCACTCTGGAGATTAACGAAAAAAAATTCATGACTGGCTTGAGCAATCAGTCAGTAAACGTACCCGCCTTTAGTGATGCCGTGGTTGATGCAACAGGCACCACAACTTTGTTTGGTATTGCACGCCAACTTCAGGGCCTGCAAAGTAACGACAAGCCATCATTCGCCTATCGGCTAAGTGGAAAAATAAGTATCCGCGATCAGGCATTCAGCATCCCCTTTGATATTACGGACACTTTAAAGCTTGATTAAGAAATTTCGGGTTATATAAAAATTCTTTTTACACCCTACTCTAACGACATCGCCTGGAATACATCCGTGTAGAACCCATTATTACTTGAAGTGATAAAAGTCCTTGTTCAGATACTCGACAACATCCATCACATCCTGCTTACTCCATTCAGCACCCGCTGGCTTTGTACATCTGCTGACTTGTGCTTGTAATGCTGCGGCTGTTTTAATGCCTTTGTCTGGTCGTGAATAAACCGAGGTGTCATGACAACCCATGCAGCTTTGATCATGCAGAATTTTACCTGCAATCGCGTCAGCATAGGCTGCAGAACTACTCAGCATTAAACCTATGACGGGGAGAACAAATTTGTTTAGTTTCATTGTTGACTCACTATTGTTAATTCAATATTTTTATCTGACAAAAACGACTGATATCAGAATGCAATTTTTTTCATATATTAACTCAATAGAATAAAGACACACTACTCCATTGACACCAAATAACCTGACCTTTTCAGACTGGAGTTACCCTATCTATACAACTATTCAATATCAGACCCTATCAACAGACTATCATTCAATTTATTTATCGCAAATAATCCCTGTTTTTTATTGTAGTTTATCCTTACCTGATGGCGTCTTATATCTGCTCTACTGAAACAAAATAGTCACTATTAATGACCCCGTAAACCTCTATGTAAACGGTACCATGAAAATCTGCGTAAAATGAAACGCTATCACTATCAAACCCCGATAATTCGCTATAACCCAACAAAGACAGGCTACTTAAGCTGTAATCATAATAAAGATACAGGTCACTATCCCCGGCTGTCGTATCGAGATACACATTATACAAATACCCTGGCCTTACCTGAATGGCGTACAGATGGCTTGCTCCTGAGTACAATGAATCCTGATAACTGACATTGTCACCGATAAGGCTAAAGCTAAGGCCATTTGGCGTGGTGATGTATGCATGCTCTCCATAACTACCACCCCCACCACAGCCGACTAATAGTGCCGCAATGAGTATTCCCGTAATAATGCTCAGTTTCATGACATGATCTCCTGCTATTGATGATCATATCTTAAGCCTTGGAAACTGAACCAAAGCTGAACAATTGAGTGCTGACTCAGGTATTTACAGCCGAGTAAGCATAGCATCCAGACAATACTGCGTTCAGCGATAATAGCTGAGAGATAGTGAGTAAAATTGACGAGTAATAATAAAACAAATGGAAAAGCGCGTGAAACAACGCTAATGGAAACACCGGGCGCCAACAGAAAGGATCGCAGGGCCCGGCATAAGAGGCAGCCTGACAGGATCTAAATTTTTATATTTTCTGCTTCAATCACCCTGGTCAGAGCATTCTCAATCATCGCGCGCGCATGCGAGGCAGTGTTATTCAGATACGTGTGTAAAACCGCATCTTCCGGGCTGCGACTTTCACACTCAGTGCTGTAACGTTCAAAAGCAGCCAGGCTGGTGATTAGCTCCGTAAGATGACGCGGGCATTCACATTTAAGTACTGCGGACTGTATGGCTACTCGTGCCAGCGTTTCATCATTGTAACGTCGAGGTGTTGCCAGCTCACCACTGAACATTGGCGAGTCATGCTCAAGCGAGTGATTAAGAGTACCGAGCAGCGATTGACAATGGCGCAGGATAACCGCGGGATCAACCGGCGCCTGCAATATGAAACATTTGGATTTTGGTAGACGGCGTAAAGACTCCGCATTACCAAAGCGGTATACCAGGATCACATGTAATGCGCCCGAATGCTGCAGCCACTCGATTATCTGATTGGCGCTATCCTCATGCAGGGTTGGAATTTCAACTAACAACACGTCTGGTTTTAGTGTCTGTATTTCTCTTTGAAAACTGGCGACGTCTGAATAACTGCCTATAACCTCCAGGTCATGCATTTTTTCTGCGGCACTTTCTACTTTCATCCTTAAGGCTTCACCCAGAATAACCAGATGACATACCTGCCCTTCAATATTTGCCGATAAACCGGCTTTCGACTGCATGCTACCCGTGAGACGATTTTGCAGATCTTCAAGACTGAGTGAAGCCACCGAACTGATGCTATCACCCGCATCAACCAGGTTTTTTATCAGTGCAAGCCTGGCGATCTGATCCTGGCTATAAAGACGACCACCGGCAGGCGTGCGTTCCGGCGTGACTATGTCATAGCGTCTCTCCCAGATACGCAGGGTATCTGGAGCAATGCCGGTCATCCTCGATACCGCACCGATCTTATAGCTGGGAGATGCTGAATTCTTATTAGTTGTCATGGTGTTACCTCTGAATATATGGGCACTTAATAAAGTATAGCTATTATGAACATATTATGTCCAGTTATTTATTATACAATAATTTGACAAATAGTAAATGAACAGCTATTGTATATTACATTGAATAGACATTTTACCAAAAAAGCCCAGGAGAATATTATGCATAATCGTTCAAACAACCTGCTACTTGAATCTGAAGATTGTAAAATATCTAAATTAATCATATCTATAGTCTATGCTCCGCTTTTATTGATGCTGGTAGTTGCCTCTATCATCGCCATCAGCTAAATATAGCGTCAAAAAATTACATGGACAATATATGGTCAATCTAGAAAAACATTTGAGACAAACAACACTCCCAATCATTGGGCAGTAAATAAAACCTGAGCGAGACTAAAGGCTTGTATAAATGAGAAACATGCTAGTCATTTTGGGCGACCAACTTAACCTGGACAGTGAGGTCTTTAAAGGCCTGGATGCTGAGAACGATTGTATCTGGATGGCTGAGGTTGCTGATGAATCCACTCACGTTGGTTCTCACAAGGCTCGTATTCTGTTGTTTCTGTCAGCTATGCGTAATTTTTGCAGAACACTCCGATCACGTGGCTATTGGATCATCTATCACAAGTTGGGGACCCATCAACACAAAACGCTGGCATCAGCATTAGTGCATGATCTGCGTAAGTACAGACCACAATCAGTACGCGTGGTGCAACCAGGTGAGTACCGTGTACTCGACATGCTAAAAAAAACCACGCATAACCAACAGATAGAACTCATCATAGAAAAAGATACGCATTTTCTCATCGACCTGGATACCTTTGAGGATTGGACACTTGATGTTAAACAACTACGCATGGAAAATTTCTATCGTCGAGTGCGCAGGAAAACCGGCATTCTGATGGAAAATGATCAGCCCGCAGGTGGGCAATGGAACTTTGACCAACAGAATCGCAAAAGTTTTACGCGTCAGGGCCCGGGTATATTGATTACACCCAGGCTTGCAAAGCTGAATAATACAACCAACAGGGTCAGAGATGAAATTGAGGCCACCTTCCCGAATCATCCTGGATCCACAGACAATTTCACATGGCCGGTCACACGTACTCAGGCCAAGGAAGAATTACAGGAGTTCATTAATAATCGTCTCTATTCCTATGGTCGATATCAGGATGCCATGTGGACAGGCCATCCATTCCTGTTCCATTCCAGATTATCAACTGCATTAAATCTGAAACTATTATCCCCGCAGGAAGTCGTCAATGCGGTACTGGATGCATGGGAAAAGAAACATGCGCCGATTGAATCAGTAGAGGGTTTCATTCGCCAGGTCATAGGCTGGCGTGAATACATACACGGCATCTACTGGAAATATATGCCGGATTATGCCGAGCAAAATTCACTCTCTGCAAGCTTGCCTCTACCTGATTTCTACTGGACTGCAGAAACTGACATGGTGTGCATGCGTGAGACTATCTCCCAGGTGTTGGCCTATGGGTATGCTCATCATATTCAACGCCTTATGGTGACGGGCTTGTTTGCCTTGCTGATGGGTGTAAAACCACAATCCGTGCATGAATGGTATCTGGCCATGTTTGTGGATGCGGTAGAGTGGGTGGAGTTACCCAACACATTTGGCATGTCTCAGTATGCAGATGGCGGTTTGCTGGCTTCAAAACCCTATGTAGCCAGTGGCAAATATATTCAGCGTATGAGCAACTATTGCAGCCAATGCCGATATAACCCGGCTAATGCTACTGGAGACGATGCTTGTCCATTTACCACTCTTTACTGGGATTTCCTTATTCGTCATAAAAATAAATTTGAGAAACATCCCAGAGCAGGTTTGCAATGGAAGAACCTGAAGAAAATAGATAAACATACCCAGCGAACAATACAGTTTCAGGCAGAACAATTTCGCAACAGCTGTTATCAACCGGAAATTGAGCAATACATCCCTCAACAGCAGGACTTATTATGAAACAACGTCATCAATTAGACAGCGTACACCACATAGCAATCGTCGTGAAAGATATCGACAGGGCTATCAAGTGGTACCAGTCACAATTCAAAATTAACCTGATATACGCTGACAATACCTGGGCGATGCTGGGATTTAAGAACATTGAATTGGCACTGGTCAAAGCAGAGCAACATCCAGCGCACTTTGCTGTCGAATATGAAAATGCTGATGAGTATGGACCATTAACACGTCATCGCGATGGTAGCGAGTCAGTCTATATCAAGGATAGCGAAGCAAACGATATTGAATTAATAAGATCAAAACCCAAATAAACCCGCTTTTTTAACAGCCAGTTTATTCAAGCAACAAGGAAATGGAAAACAATGAATGAAAGTCCAACAACATCAACGCAAGCTACTATGTTCTATGATGGCGCCTGCCCCCTATGTCGTCGTGAAGTAGCTCATTACCAGAGTCTGGATAATCATAAACAAGTCGATTGGATCGATATTTCAGCTGCACCAGAGAAACTGAATGAGCATGGCATCGATTACAATATAGCTATGTCCAGATTACATGCACTCGATAAAGACGGAAATATACACAGTGGGGTAAAAGCCTTCCTGATTATCTGGAACGCACTGCCCTACTACCGCTGGCTTGCCGTTGTCATAAGAACGACACGCATCACTCCTGTACTGGAATGGGCTTATGTGCGCTTCGCACGCTGGAGAATAACTCGACAAAATCATTGTGAGTGTAAGACAGGAGATAAAAATGAGACTTTGTGCTCACCAGCATTAACTGGAGAGAAGAAAAATGTCTAACGTGCATTTATATCGACGCTACACATACATGATTATCATTGCTGGCATATTGCTCAGCATTATCATCTCGATATTGCCTCACTATAACCAGAGCCACCGTCTGGTGCTTGATGTTTTACTTTTGGGTTTGCTTCCCTATGTTTTATATAGTTTGTTTATTGCCCTTGAAATTAAGAGATTCACCGTGTTAGCAGGCCTGATTATTTTGAGTGCAGACATTTTTTTCCGCTTACCCGCCTGGTGGAATATGCAGACGCGCACTATCCCGGATCAGCTTTACTATATACCAGTTATTACCAGCATAATGATTATACCTGCTGCATTTTTACTCTACTGGATGATGAGAAAAAAATAATCCAGGTCTCTACAGATCTAATCTAACCTGGTATTAATTGAATAAAGTTTTTAACAATCGGGCATCGCCCAAACAGTAAAGGAGAACTAGCATGAAAAACAAAAGCATCAATATTTCACGACGACAAGTACTCAAAAGCGCGGTTTCCGGTATTGCTGTTGCTTCCGTTAGCACGATAATTCCAGTACTAAATGCCAATGCCGCGCATCATGAAATGGAAAAACTGGATGAGAACAATCCCGCTGCTATGGGTTTGGGCTATAAGCATGATGCGACCAAGGTGGATACCAGCAAATACCCCAACAGAGCAGGTGAAGCGGGTGCAACTCAATTTTGCCGTAATTGCAATCTATATTTGGAAGATGAAAAAGCGGCATGGGGAGGTTGCAGAATATTCCCCGGTAAACTTGTTAATGCCAATGGCTGGTGTACTGCATGGGTACTCAAATAGTACACGTAATTTCAGCAAACCCTGGTGTATGAAAAGTGAAAACTGTCACTGAAAATCGTAGTAACGATGCGTTCTACACACGACTGGCAGATACCTGGTGGGACAAGGAAGGCCCATTATGGCCAATACACACGCTCAATGCCATTCGTGTACAATATCTAACGGCATGGATAGCGCGTGCTTTCAACTTAAACAAAAATCGTCTGCAACCTCTGTCAGGGCTAACGATACTGGATGTGGGTTGTGGAGGTGGTGTATTAAGTGAATCCATGGCCCGTCTTGGAGCTAACGTTTACGGAATAGACGTAGTTGAGCGCAATATCCATGTTGCACATCATCATGCTCAGCAACAAGGCCTCGAAATAAACTACGAAATATGTAGTGTTGAGAGTCTGGTAGAGAAAGGATGCCATTTTGATGTTGTTCTTAATATGGAGGTAGTGGAACATGTAAGCAATCTCTCCGTCTTTATGCAGTCATGCAATCAACTGCTCAGACCAGATGGCTTGATGTTTATTGCTACTATCAATCGAACTATACTGTCCTGGTTTAGTGCTATTCTCGGAGCAGAGTATATTCTGCGCTGGCTGCCACGCGGCACGCATCAATGGCAACAATTTCGCAAACCTCACGAGCTTGAAGCCTGTCTGCACCAAGGCAATTTACAAACATTAGATCGCATTGGTGTTCAGGTCAATCCATTCAACCGACAGATGCGTTTGAGTCAAATGACATCAATCAACTATATGCTTGTTGCACGATATAGTAATCAAGAACAAGTGCAAGATAAGCGGCGGATCGAATAATGAAAATAGTTATTATTGGAGGTTCTGGTGGTATCGGGCGGGCTTTTATTAATAAACTGCTTGCTCAACCCCATATTCAGTCTATTCATGCGACCTACCATCGCAATGAGCCAACATTTTCACATCCAAAAGTAAGATGGGAGAGACTCGATGTTACTGAAGAATCCTCAATCCAGGCGTGGTCCGAACAGCTTAATGAAATTGACTGGTTAATCAATACCACAGGTATTCTGCACAAGCTGAATAAGGGGCCAGAAAAAACTATTCGACAACTTGATGCAGAGTTTTTCCTTGAGAATATAAAGATAAATACACTGCCGACATTGTTGTTGGCAAAAAATACCTACAAAAAGTTTCGACATGGCAGAACAGCGATATTTGCCACCATTTCGGCCAAGGTTGGCAGCATAGAGGACAATCGACTCGGCGGTTGGTATAGTTATCGCGCCTCCAAAGCTGCACTGAATATGTGCATTAAAACATTGTCCATTGAATGGCAACGTACTTTACCTAATGTTGCTGTAGCAGCTCTGCATCCAGGGACAACCGATACTGATCTGTCTAAACCATTCCAGGCACATGTACCGGAAGGTCAGCTTTTTAGTCCTGAACAAAGCGTCGACTACATGCTTGATATATTGAGCAAGCTTACACCGGCAGATACAGGAAAATTCTGGGCATTCGATGGTGAATTACTACCATGGTAAGCTGCCTATTCACAACCAGGCATTGTTCAACAATACGCCCCCGTACTTTGCTATTTATTGTGATGTTATTGATAAGCTCACCTTCCTATGCGATTCAGTTATCTGATTTTATATGGGAAAATAGAATGTTACTACTGTTCGCCCCGGATCATCAGGATTTACGTTTAAAGCAAACACAATACCTTTTGCAACAGAGCAGCTGCGACATCAAAGACCGCGATATTATTACAGGCATTATTGTCAGCCAGGGACCCAGTACGCTTGATAAAAAATCAATTTCTCGGCAATATGCCTCCAGCCTGTACAAACAATTTGATATATTGAGCGGACAGTTCGTTGTGATTTTACTAGGCAAGGATGGTAGTGAAAAGTTTCGTGTTTTATATTTACCCGATCTGGATGAGATCTTCACACTAATTGATGGTATGCCTATGCGTCAGGATGAGATACAGAACCGTGCAATCGACTGCGAAAAACCTTCATAATGAATATCTCCACAATCTGGAAACCCATGGTATCAATAATGATGAGCAAGTCTAATCTCAAGCATTTTGCTGTTATGATGCTTATGTTATTCTATCCACTACAAATACTAATGGCAGACCCAAGCATACTCATTATTGACGATCGTAGCAGCGCTGATTTCAAGGCATTATCTGGCGATGAATGGCTATTGCGTACAGATGGGGTTATGGGTGGTGTTTCTGAGGGACAATTATCACTGGACGAAATAGCAGGCCGTCGTTGCGTACGCATGCGAGGTGAGGTTAAGCTTGATAATAATGGTGGATTTGTCCAAAGTACATTAAACTTATCCAATCAAACCACTCAGAACATCGAGGCTTACTCTGGCCTGATGCTTGAAGTTTATGGTAATAATGAAGAATATAATATGCATTTACGCACATCTGATATCTGGCTACCCTGGCAGTCCTATCGCGCTTCATTTACGGCACCGCCTGAATGGAAAACAATCTATATACCATTCAGTCAATTCAAACCCTATCGTATCCGTAAAGCACTGAATATCAAAAATTTAAAAAGGATAGGAATCGTTGCAATAGGTCGTGAATTCAACGCTGACCTTTGTATAGGAAAAATAGGACTATATAAAGACCAAAATACACCTTCAAATAATTACTGATTAGCTATTCACAACTTACTTCGCCTGAATAAATAGCTATAGCTACCTCGATCTGGACCAGTCTTCAGCATTTTTTGCATATAATAAATATCTAATGAGGTTATTATTTTACCATCAGCCTGAACAAAACATGGTAATAATCATCCGGGTTTTCCTCCCATGGGAAATGGCCACATTTATTTAATACATAATGCCTGCTGTTATTCAAGAGTCGACGGTATTCACTTAGACTTTCAGGTTGCAATACATCATGCTGGCAATATATCAGCCCGCTGATCTTACTTTGCAATTGTTTAACACTTGTTTCCTTGAGTTGATTTTTTTTGTATTCATCCCATATTCGTACATTTAATCTACTATTGCTATCTATTAGATTAAAGTTCGATGCATAGTCCCATCCTTGTTCTGCATCAACAAAATAACTGGCGATCTTGCTTCTGAAATTATATTGCTGTTCGACTACGGTATCGATATCTTCTAACTTTAAATTAGAGTCGATGACCTGGTGATTAAAGCGTTTCTGCTCGATGTTTTCAAGGCTGCGTAAAGCGGGATCCACTGGATTACTTAAAATGAGTTTGCGCACTCGCATGGGATATTTTTCAGCAAATAGCAAAACCTGTAACGCGCCCCAGGAATGGCCCCAAAGGATAACGGGTTCTTGTGGCAATACATTTTCCATATCCTGTAGCCATTGCCCCAAGGCAGAAACCTGTGACTTTAATATTAAGTCAGCATTATCACCCACCCCACGCATGTCCCAGCGACAAACCTTATAGCTTTCACTTAATTTTTTCTGGATTGGCTGTAAATTCCATGTTGTAAATGCAGGCCCGCCGCCCACCAGAAAAATGATTTCGCCTTGCCCATGGCAATGCACCTTGATGCCGGCTGCGGCAGTGGATAAACCAGCATATATAATCATTGCGAGCACAACATTTAGAAAACGAATCATATTTGGTTTGCCTGACAATTTAGAAGCATAGGGCGTCCACTAGTCATTTAATTATAGTCAATTAATAAAATACTGAATCATGCATATTATTAGTGCCTTCATAAGAAGTCCCTAGATTGAAGACATCGGATTTTACAGGTAAATAATATTAGCAAAATTTATTAACCATGAGTTAGTATGTTAGTGCTCTCATATGTAATCTATGCTTTATTTTCCCTTATCAGATTTTTTTATCCTGTGTTTAATAGCATTACAAGGATCTTCAGTTCTTTGTACGGCAGGTGTGAACCAGACATAATCAAATGGTAGTGTTTTTCCTCCCCACCTTTGTGTATACGCAGCAATATTTTTCGCATCTGGCTCGACATCAAGAAAAGCCAGGGAGAGAATATCAGCATCCTTGTCGTGACTACGCAGGTATAAGGGTACACCTCGGTCAGTACGAGTATGGCCTGCGCCTGCAATTAGAACTCTGGCTTGGTCACTACTACGCAATAAACTAAGTGCCATGACAGAATCACGTACTCGCTGCACCTGCAGCATGGGCTTGATGGCTTCCGATGGCAGCTTGTTGCAATGCGCATAAATTATCTCATTCTCTAAATCAGCATAATGATCAGCGCTTAGAGGTGTTTCCCTTAGTATCTGCCGAACTTCTGGCGGTAATTTTTCATCGTCCTGCATGCTGATTTGAATGAGAGTGTCAAGATTGAGATTTGCCGGCAAAATTTCAAATCCTGCCGCTAACACGCTATCAAACACGAGCTGGTAATCGCGCTTGTATGGCCAGTTGTTTTTTTCCTTGTCCAGTATTGCTATCAGTTCCAGGGAGGTAGCATAGGAATGCTGTTTCAGCAACTCAGCTTGATTTTGTGTAATCATTTCAAATGAAACAGAGCTTGACTGCTGTTGTTGTCGCAGTCTATTGATAAAATGTGCCTGAAGTTGATGATGATAACTATTATCGTGAGTTTCTCCTAGCAGCAAATACTTACTATCACGTACGCGCTGGTATAGTTGAGCCTCGCTGATAAACTCACCTGTTCGCACTTCCAGGATACTATCTACACCAATTTGCTGAATGGGTGTACGTCCGGGCTCCTGAAGATCATCAACAAGCATGCAGCCTGAAAGAAAATTCAGGGATAGCAGAATATAAAAAGGTGTAAACCCTGTCATCAGTAACCCTTTGCGCAAAAAACATTTATTTTCACTGTTTTTCTTCACACATACAAATCTCATATTAAATAAACACGCCTGCCATGGTTATAAACAACTACTTCAAACCTGATTTGCACGTATTCGATACATGATCTACAGGTATTGCTCCAGCGTCTCTACATAGAGATAGATCTGTTTATTCTCATACGAACTAAAATAGATCTTTACTGGTTCAGGTTCAACAGCTTTAATCACAAAAGGTGCGTAGATATCGGTTACCACTTGCCCGTCTACAGGATCAATTTTCTCAACTTTCATGGTCATTCTCCTTAGTCTAGATTGCTGATAGCAATGATATTTCAGGCTTATTGGCCAATACTTACCTATTCATATTTTTAATTTGAACCCCAAGATGACTAGTAAATATATAGTCATAAACCTGCCTGTTCTCATATGAATTGAAGTAGATTTTGCGCAGATCATCACGCATAGGGCGCATGATCGATATTAGAGACATGCATTCCGTTGATAGGGTCTATTATTTAAATCCGCATGATAAAATTCCTCTTGTTATCTGTTATCAATTGATGACTAAAGTTAATTTAGTGCTGGTTATTCATTTCAATGACCAACTAGGCTCTAGACGCAGCATAAGGCCGGATGTCGCGTGTTGCTTGCAGTGCTGTTTGCAGTAAATCCAGTGACAACTTATCGACTGCATCAGATTCATCAGCAAGCATTTGCGCCCTTACTGCAAAAACCATCGCCAAGGCCTGTAATACATCGCCATTACAAAGCTGTTGATTGTCATGTAATATTTTACTCAGCAGATCAAGTGAATCGGTGACAATCTGGGTTACACCAGCTTCTGATTGCGTTTGCGGATGCAGTGGAAACTGATAATCAAATGCTTTACCACTGGCAGTTACCACTGTGTATGAAATGCTTTTCATGCTCTGCAATCCTTGTTTATTGATCACTGTTATTCACTCATAACAAATTAAAACGCATGCCGGGTAGGGGATCCCGGCATGAAAGAGAACCGGACAGTATGTCAACGTTACGACATCATATCCGGAGGGAGCATAACTGTATCAATCACATGTATTACGCCATTACTGGTCATGATGTCAGTCTTGATCACTGTTGCATTGTTGACTTTGACCACATCACCCGAGCTGATAGTGACTGCTTGTCCTTCTACAGTAGTGGCGCTGTTTAGCTTGACTACCTCGGCAGCTTTCACCTGACCGGCTACTACATGGTAGGTAAGAATTTTGCTGAGTGCTTTTTTGTCTCTTAATAAGGCAGTCAACTGCTCTTTGGGTAGCTTTTCGAATGCAGCATCTGTGGGTGCAAATACAGTGAATGGCCCCTTACCTTTCAAGGTTTCAACCAGCCCTGCCTCCTTGATAGCAGCAACCAGTGTATTGAAACTGCCAGCAGCCATAGCAGTATCGACGATATCTGGCTTGTCCTGATAGGCTGATGAGCTGCTATGCTTGTTGCCGTAATTCATGCCAACAGGATAAGCCTGTACCGCCTGATGATATTGTGTTGAGGCATGCATTGGCTGATAAAGTGCATGGGAATAACCGCTAGCGTTGCCAGATGACATCTGGCTATATTTACAACCATCACCTGCAAAAGCAGCTTGTGAAATTAAAGCACTGCCTGCAGCCGCGCCGATAACAAATGATAATGTTTTGATCTTGGTCATGTGAAAATCTCCTCGTCGTTGTTACTGGCTTTTCCATCTAAAAAACATCATATGTAGACAGGACAGCTTGAATCGCCAGGATGCTCATATCCAAATTACTATGTCTATGTTTTGTCTAATATCATTGCGCTTTATCAGTGATATTGAATACTACAATAGCTGGTCATTTCATCATTGTCAATATTATTTAATGGACATTATATGGACATTTCTGTTTGGATGTGAATTTATGTGGCTGGTGAGTAGCAACATGGTGAGGTCTGGTTACAGTTGCTTTAACCAAATTAGTAGAGTTAACCCAAGAGGCTCATTATGACGCATCACTGACGGCCAAATTAAGTGGTAATTTGCGCCTGATTGAAATAATCATGAAAATCTAACAGTTGTATGCCAGAAAAACTATCAGCAGAGAGCTTCCAGCATACTAATGAGATACTGACGACATATCTCAACTGCCACTACAGAGGTAAAGGCAAACAATCGATCTGACGAGGATTAGCCCCGCTAGCCGATGAATGGCCAACAATGGCTTTATCAACCTGGTCCCGTGAAAGCAAGACAGTCAGGCTAATGTCAATACATGCGCAATCTATTCCATTTTCATCAAAGTCACCGGACGTTCTTCTTTCATGGTCCATTCATGCATGGAGCCATCATATAGTTTTACATTAGGGTTACCGAGTAACTCACTCAGAATAAACCATCCACCGGAAGCCAGATGACCGCTATTACAATAAGTGATGGAATTTAACTCTGTATTTATATTCAGCGCGTTACTGATTTTTCTTAGTTTTCCATTAGATAAAAATCGGGAAGGCACGCTGTTTGTCGTTAGTAAATTATGCGGCAAAACCTTCGCTCCCGGAATATGGCCTTTTTTATAGACATAGGATTTTTTATGCATTCCCAGGTATTGATCGAGAGTTCTATTATCGACCAGTTGAACATTGGTATTTGTCAGGGCCTTTTCTACTTCCTGGCTTGTCGCCAGTATTTGTTTACGCTCTTCTTTAGCAAGCCAATTCCCCTTCTGTGGTTTTGCTGGCTTAAAACTGATTGAATACATGTTTGCGAGCCAGTCTGACATGCCGCCGTTGAGTACAGCCATATTATCATGACCAAAATACTTCAATTGCCAATACAAACGGGTTGCGAGAGTCATATCGCTACTATCCTTGCCCTTGCTAACAATCACAATAGCACTATCCTGGTTAATGCCCGACTGCTGCATGAATTTTTCAAAATCAGCCTTCATCGGAATCATCCTGGATACCTCAAGGCCATCAATAGCACGTTTAGCGAACAGGTGTTTATAATCTACCAGCACAGCACCCGCTATATGACCCCCTACTTTCACTAACTTCAACTTACCGGTTCTTTTATCTCTCATAAAAACAGGCTTGGCCAAAAAACTTTTTATATCTTCTCGTATATCCAGAATAATGACTTGATGCTTGTTTTCCAGTAACCATTCTGAGTCAATTAATGGTCCGGGCAACTCAACAGCATGCACTGGATAAAGGAAAAAAAAGTTAAGCCATAGTATGATACTTACTAGTACATATTTCATTGTTTTATCTTTTAAATAATACATGCACATTGGCTTTATCCGATATCTTGCCTGACTTGTTCTGAAAAAGTAGTTTCCAACTTACTATGCAGATTAATCGCTTGTGCTGATAACGTATATATATCCCTGTCCTTTAGTATGTTCAGGCGGTCTGTTTGCAAACCAATTTTATTTAAACAGATATCCCTGTCTGTTAACAGCTGGCTGATTTCCGCGTGATAAACATTCATCATACTCATCAACCATTTCTCAACCAGACTCATATCCTCATCAATACGGCAATTCGATATGCCTTCGATGAGCTGATCTGAGTATAGCCAGTTTCCACCAGTGACCCATTGGTTTACCGTGAACCATTGTATAGGTTGCCCCATATAATCCATTGACAAACTCGCCAGATGTGGCCAATGGCTACTATCACTATCATTCTCTGCATTGATAAACAGGTGAAAATGACCATGCTCATTTTCGAGTTTACTCTGGCTATCATGGCAATGATAGAAAGCACGCCAGGTACCGTTTCCCAGGTATCCTTTTCTTGCAGGGTACTTCTTTTCCAATTCAACAGATGCGTCACCAGCAATGACTTCAAGCACCGGATTACTCTGACGGGCACCCAGGGCATTTAATAGATCGATTAGTGATGGCGCGAATTCAATCATTGTTAATAGCCAGGTTAAAGACTACAGGGAGAAACATTCAAAGAACACGGAGAAACATCCACGGAACCAGGGCTATCCCCTTCCTCAATAACAATATAATCCGAACTTTTCATCAACCCTTCTGATCTGACCGGCTCAGGTAGTTGATGTCGGGTATGATCTATAGCGATGGCAACAGTGGCAAGACCAATCGCTGAGCCCATGATAAGTCGATTTCGATTTTTCAAACCTTAACCCCCGATTTTTGTATCAAGTCGCATTAAAACTCGCAAATAAACACCCATAAAAGCACCCGCAAAACCGGCTATGAGCCAAATCCAGCCATGCAAACTCCCGGAAGCAATGCCGGCCAGCAAGGCCCCGATATTACAGCCAAAGGCAAGCCGGGCCCCATAACCAAGCAGCAATCCACCTATGATAGCAGCCAACAGACGATTCATCTTTATACTCCCGACTGGTGCAAATTTCCCGGCCAGAGCTGCTGCTAAAATGGCGCCGATAATGACCCCGAAATTCATCACCGATGTGGTATCTGCCAACACACTACTCGTTAAGGCCTGGGCGGGATAAGCTGATGACCAATACGGCCATGACATGACATCGCCACCCAGTGCACTCCATATTTTTGCACCCCACAATCCAAAGGCAAAGGTAATAGTCCATGGGTGGCCTGCTATCAATAAGGTCAGCAGGTTCAATACTGCAAGTCCGATAACGCCCCACCAGAGTGGCCAGGGCCCAAAAATCAGGCGATCAACAAATCTCCCTTCATTCATGGAAAACAATGCCTGACCTTTACCACTACGTCGTGATTCCAGATTTTTTACCAGGAAAAACAATCCTGTTAACACCAGCAGTTGAACCAGCAGTGCCGGTATCCAGCCCATTGCACTGATAAGGGATACTTCCCCCAGATTAGGCAAACTGTTTAACCACCAGTGTAAATGTGCTGAACCGACTGTCGCGCCAACAATAAAAAATGCCAGAGTAATGAGCATGACAACATGACCACCCCCGACCGTATATAAAGTACCGGAACCGCAACCTCCGCCAAGTTGCATGCCAATTCCAAACAGGAAAGCACCCACGATAATGGAGATACTGACAGGTGCCGCTGCTGCAGCTACATTAATATCTGGAAAAACGTTTCCCAGTAGCGGGAAAAAAAGTATTGATGTTAAAGCCAGTAACAGGATTTGCGCCCGTATTCCTTCTGATTTGCGCTCCCTGATGAAGTTGCGCCAGGCACCGCTAAAACCAAAGGCCGCGTGTAACAGCGTAATGCCGAGTAAAATACCCAGCAGGAACAGCAGTGCCTGACGAAGATTGAACGCCTGCTGCAAGAATAGACTAATAGCCAATAGACCTACTATTGCTAGCAGTGCGACAGGCTTATCCGATGTAATTGGCTTTATAGTGGCACTCATAATGGTCATCCATACACAAAAGGAGAATCATGCATATTATAATGGGTATTAACTAAAGCCTATTTTAACAATTTTGAATCAAAATCACGACAATTTATAATAGTCACCCAATAACAGCTCCTTGGTACTGATAGATTAATAGGTTAACAGCACAGCAATGATCCCGGTCATAAAGATCCCATCGAATGTACCTGCGCCTCCAATTGATGCAATCGGGGTATTTAAGCGCCGAATGTCTTTAATGCGCATCAAGTCCGCACCGATGACCACACCCAGGCTACCGCAAATATACGCTAGTGCCGGTGCATTCTCTGGTGACAAAACCGTGGCTGTGAACGCAGCACAGATCGGCGCAATAAATAATGGCATGCCAATGCCTATATTCGCAATCGGCCGTGAAAACACATAACTAATAATACTAATCAAACAGGCTGCCAGAATAACGACCGTTATACTCAGACCGGAAGTTAAAATCAGATACGTAGAAAATAACACCGGAATCAAACCGCCTCCGACATTAATCATGATCATTGTACGCCCATTGGTAAATTCTTGAGGTAAATACAGATGCTGAAGCGATTTATATTCATCATAGTTGAATGCAGAAGAGATGCTGGCAAGAGGCAGGTTCAGTGTACTACCGAAAAAAGTGGCTACCAGCAACAGACTCGCGCTGGATGGTGACAAACCTAACCTGGATAGCACTAGAGTGAACACCTCAATCTGGATGACAATAATCAATACAACGAGTAGCAAGCCAAATATGAGAAATTGTGGAGGAATCTTTTTTGGCAGCATTACAGTACGCCCATGTGCTTTATTTTTATATACTTCACCCTGGCTTACCCGCATCTTTTTTTCAGTATTGGCCAACATAGGCTACAACACTACCTAAATAACTATTCTGATACAACATTAAGCCAATATACCAAACCTCCCAAGCAGAAATTTTACACTGAGCCCATGTATTAATTTACTTCAGTGAGATAGCTTTCAATTAAGGCCAATAACAGGCTAAAATCCAGACATAATATTTTTTTATAATAAGAGTCTATTCTATGTCGTCTATCATGATGAAGCTATTTGATAATTGGGTGCTCAAACGTCCAGTTTATCCTGTACTTCTTTGTCTTTTGACAACCATGTTATTCGGCTTATATATTCCTGATTTTAAACTTGACGCATCTGCTGACTCTTTGATTCTGGAAAATGACGAGGCACTGAAGTATTACCGCTCTATTAAGGCCAGATATGGCTCAGATGATTTTCTCATTATCACCTACACCCCTGACAACGATTTACTCTCGGACTCAGCAATAAATAACATTACCAAATTACGAGATGATATCAAAATACTGGAGCGGGTCGACTCAGTCGTCAGCATCCTGGATGTCCCCCTTACCCAAAGCCCGCCAGTTACCCTTACTGACCTGAGCAACGAAATACGCACATTAGAAACTCCGGGCATTGACAAACAGCTAGCCCGCAAGGAACTTCTGACCAGCCCACTTTACAGCAATATGTTAATCAGCCACGATGGAACCACAACGGCTATGCAGGTTAACTTAAAACGCGATAAAACCTATTACTCTTTGCTGGATAAACGCAATGAATTAAGAGAAAAACAACTGACTGGCCACCTCACTGAACAGGAACTACTACAGCTGGATCTGATCAGTAAAGAATACAAAGATTACACCTACCAGCTGCAGGACAAGGATACACAATTAATCAATGACATCCGCAAGCTAATGGATCAACATCGTGGCAAGGCACGTTTGCATCTAGGTGGCCTTCCCATGATTGCCTCCGACTCGATTGATTTTATTCGCAACGATCTGCAAACTTTTGGAATTGGTGTCATTGTTTTCATTCTAGTGATTCTGGCTGCTGCATTCCGCAAACCTCGCTGGATTATTCTACCTATGATCACCTGTTTCATGTCAGGCATCATCATGACTGGCCTACTGGGCCTGCTGCAATGGCGAGTGACGGTGGTATCATCCAATTTTATATCCTTGATGTTAATCATCAACCTGTCGCTAGCCATTCATCTTATTGTTCGTTATCGAGAATTGCATGCCAACGCCTTCAGCAGTGATCAGCGCGCACTGGTATTAGAAACAGTTAGATCAAAATTTGCACCTTCCTTTTATACTGCCATCACTACCATGGTCGCTTTTGCCTCACTTCTGGTGAGTGATATACGACCGGTCATAGACTTTGGCTGGATGATGGTAATGGGTATCTCAATAGCATTTATTCTGACCTTTATATTCTTTCCAGCCATCTTGATGTTTTTCAAACCCGGTAATGCAGACAAATTACATGATGTTACCGGCTATATCATCAGCCGTATTGCCTATATTGTCATCAAATACAAAAAAACAGCCGTGGTGCTATTTGCGCTATTCACGATTATCAGCCTGCTTGGCATCACTCTACTGACTGTTGAAAACAGGTTTATTGATTACTATAAGAAAGAAACAGAAATTTACCAGGGCATGGAGCTGATTGATAAGAAACTGGGTGGCACAACGCCTCTGGATATAGTTATCAGTGCACCAGCATCTTTTTTTCAGCAAACTGATGAAATAGTTTCTGATTCTACTGAACCATCCGAGGAAAGGTTCGATTTAGAATCAGATGATGAAGACTCTGGCGGCATCACCGCCACCAGCTACTGGTTTAAATACAGTAAAATGGACACAATTCGTGGGATTCATCAATACCTTGATAAACTGCCAGAAACTGGCAAGGTCATGTCAATTTATACCTCTGTATCCATGCTTGAACAACTCAAGGATAATCAGGACCTGGATAACTTTTTTCTGTCTATTATTTACAAGCGCGTACCGGATAAAATGAAACGAGTGCTATTTACCCCTTATATGCTCAAAGATGGAAACCAGCTACGCTACAGTATTCGTATATTTGAATCAGACAAACATCTGCAACGAAATAAATTAATAGAAAAAATTAGAGCTAATCTGATAGAAAAATTCAATCTTCAACCAGAACAGATCCAGTTAACCGGTATGGGGGTTTTATATAACAATATGCTGCAAAGCCTTTTTCGTTCACAAATAATGACTATTGGTTTCGTCACTATTGCCATTGTAATCATGTTTACCATACTATTTCGCTCACTTTCCCTTGCCTGCATTGCAATAATCCCCAATATGATTCCGGCATTGATGATGTTGGGACTAATGGGCTTGGCGGGCATTCCACTGAACATCATGACAATTACTATTGCGGCTGTTTGTATTGGTATCTCAGTCGATGATACCATTCATTATGTACACCGCTTCAAAGAAGAGTTTGCATATGATCATCAATATCATGAAACTATCAAGCGCTGTCATTCCAGTATAGGTCGCGCCATGTATTTCACGTCTATGACCATAACACTAGGCTTCTCCATCCTGGCCTTATCCAATTTCGTGCCTATAATCTACTTTGGATTACTGACTGGTTTTGCCATCATGGTTGCACTACTTGCCAACCTGACGTTGTTACCAGTGCTTATATCTTTATTTAAGCCACTAGGCCCCAACAACACAATGAAAGCTGTGTGATTTATCATTCGTTTTATCAAAAAATAACAATAAGGGATGGGTTATCTTTGCGGACGATTTGAATTATTATCGATCTTTGCTATATTCTTGAATAATCCCGTTGATATAAACCATGCCATGATAAACGAATATAAATCAAGGATATTATCGATGGCACCTAATTTCAGTTTACAAATAATTTAAGCCTATTTAGACTCTGATTGCAATGGATTACAATTTTTTATACTCACCTTTCCTTGCAACAGATTACCCCTGGAATATTCATTAAAGTAACAAGTATTAGTGATGGGATCGTAATTTTCTATCCATAAGTTATCTTCTTTCCAGGTGGCTGCAATATGAAATTGTCCTTTTGGTACAGATATTGACATAACACCACCATACTGCTTGACGAATATCTGTTGAAAATGAAAAGTATACGCTACCCAACCTATGGTAAGGGCTATCAGAGATGCTATTACCCCAACTTTCCATTTTTCCGCCCGACTGAAAAAGAAAACAAGAGCCACTGCTATGGCAATGACCATAGCCCAGTAAAAATAAGTGATCATTATTCTTTTCTCTCCATGGTATTGATATCAATATGCAAAATCATAGTATCAGACACGGCTGATTAGATAGAGCTTTTATGAAATCGCTCGATCCAGACACTATTGAATTTGCTTATGTATATTTTATCTATTTACGTACGCTTTAACCCGCTTGCTATCATCCAGACAATTACCTGAAATTACCGGTTGATGAGGATTTTAAATAATCTCATTTAGAAGTACGTCACCAACTTTATTAACGATACATACATACTAAATCTTCAGAGTTTCAAATTATCAATTATGGCATTCAAGGTCGGACTGGGACGCATCACTTGTGTCAGCAGATTTCTATCAGGGCGGTAATACCCGCCGAGTTCAACTGGCTTACCCTGTACTTTATTAAGTTCACCCATGATTACTGCTTCGTTGCCGCTCAACTTCTCAGCAACTGGTGCAAACAACGCTTTCAATTCATTGTCATCATCCTGATCAGCCAATGCCTGGGCCCAGTACATCGCCAGATAAAAATGACTACCACGCGTGTCTATTTCACCGACCTTACGAGAGGGTGATTTGTCATGATTCAGGAACTCGCTGTTGGCTTTATCCAAAGCCGTTGCCAGAACTTTGACTTTTGTATCCTTGTTCTTGTGTGCCATATCTTCTAAAGATACTGCCAGGGCTAAATACTCACCAAGGGAATCCCAGCGCAAATGATTTTCTTTCAAAACCTGTTCCACATGTTTAGGCGCAGAACCTCCTGCCCCTGTTTCAAAAAGTCCACCACCAGCAAGCAGTGGCACAATTGATAACATCTTGGCGCTGGTACCCAGCTCAAGAATTGGAAATAAATCAGTTAAGTAATCACGCAGCACATTACCAGTCACCGAAATCGTATTCTCACCCGCTTTCACACGCGCTAATGTATATAGTGTCGCATCAAATGGCGACATGATTCTGATGTCCAGCCCACTGGTATCATGATCTTTAAGATACATTTCGACCTTATCAATCAAGCAGGCATCATGGGCGCGGTTTTCATCCAACCAGAAAACAGCGGGCTGGCCAGTTAAACGTGCGCGTGTGACTGCCAGCTTTACCCAGTCCTGTATCGGAATATCTTTAGTCTGACACATGCGCCAGATGTCACCTTGTTCAACTTTATGTTCCAGCAAGACCGAGCCACTCGCATCAGTCACACGCACACTACCGCTTACTGGAATTTCAAACGTCTTGTCATGTGAGCCATACTCTTCGGCCTTTTGCGCCATCAAGCCTACATTACTCACATTTCCCATGGTGGTTGGATCAAAGGCACCATTTTCTATACAGAAATCAATGGTCGCTTGATAAATACCGGCATAATTGCGATCAGGAATCATTGCCTTGGTATCATGTAACTGACCATCTGCACCCCACATCTTACCCGATGAACGAATCGCCGCCGGCATCGAAGCATCGATAATGACATCGCTCGGGACATGCAAGTTGGTAATGCCCTTGTCGGAATTCACCATCGCCAAATCAGGCCGGGACGAATACACTGCTTCAATGTCTGCTTCAATCGCATGACGCTCAGCATCCGGCAGCGAGCTGATTTTTGCATAAACATCACCCAGGCCATTACGTGTATCGATACCCAGTTGTTTAAACGTCGCCGCATGTTTTTCAAACACATCTTTGTAATAGACGCTGACAGCATGGCCGAAGATTATCGGGTCGGACACTTTCATCATGGTGGCTTTCATGTGTAAGGACAGCAACAAATCTTCTTGCTTCGCATCCTGCATGGCAGTTTCGAAAAAAGTACGTAATGCCTTAACACTCATCACCGAAGCATCAATCACTTCGCCAACCAATACAGGTGTTTTCTCCTTCAACACATGGGTTTGACCATCGTCACCCGATAACTCAATTTTTACATCCCCCGCTGTTTCAATGACTGCTGATTTTTCACTGGCATAAAAATCACCTTTTGGCATCGACGCCACATGGGTTTTCGACTCACTCGACCAGGCACCCATTGAATGTGGGTGTTTCTGTGCATATGCTTTCACTGGCCCCGCGACACGACGATCTGAATTGCCTTCACGTAATACCGGGTTGACTGCGCTACCCAGCACTTTGGCATAACGCGCCTTAATGTTGTTCTCCTGATCCGTTGCCGGGTCCTCAGGATAATCGGGGATGTTATAGCCTAATGCCTGTAGCTCCTTAATGGCCGCTGTTAACTGCGGAATCGACGCACTGATATTGGGCAATTTGATAATATTGGCATCAGGCGTTTTTGCGAGATCTCCCAGCTCCGACAGTGCATCAGGCTGTTTTTGCTCATCTGTCAGATTATCCGAAAAATTAGCGATAATACGGCCCGCCAGGGAAATATCCCTCGTTTCGACATCAATACCCGCCACACTGGTGAAGGCCTGCACCATGGGTAGCAATGAATAGGTGGCTAAAGCCGGCGCTTCATCTGTTTCGGTGTAGATAATCCTGGAATTTGGCATTATTTATATCTCTATATTAATGGTGTCAACAATGGGCTCGCCCACAAGATCAAATATTATATTTCAATTCGGCAACAGGATCACGTTCTTCACTACAGATTCGTCGGCATATCAGGTTTTCTGGCACATTATGGTGCGCCTGGAACGTTTGCATAGACTAGATTTTGTATTATCGAAGAAGACCACGGCCAAAATCCACGATTTATCTGATCATGGTAATATGACGGAATCTATTGGCATACCTTTCTTATTAGGGTTTGTGCACATTGCTCTTGACTATAGGGAGATAGGGGCAGGATTTGAATCTGAAGTGATAATTAATCAGCAAGCAAACTTGCCGTAACAAAGGATTGCTACCAGTGCCTGGACCATTCTGGCATGCAAGCTGATCTCGCTTTCAATTTCGGCACAACATGATTAGGCTTTCTTATATATGCCAGCAGACTCCACCAGTTATTGCTTGCGGATGACGCCGATGGATACATTATCGCGATCGACAGCATTAATATGCTGTTGGTTAATGGCTATGTCCTGTTCCAGGTCAACAGCCAGTTGGCCGGCCTGCCGGTTATTCGGCAACAAAAAGAAAAGTCTGCGCATCATGGCAATGACCTCGCTATGTTTGCCCCAGGCTGATTACTGGCATACAACTAGTCCAGTATACGAGTAGCGCTAGCGATGATCAGCAAAGTTGCATGTCTGAATGCAATCCCTCTCTGAACAGTTTCTCCAGTATGATGACTGGCATATTATAATGTTCATCACACTCCACCATAAGATGATGCGGAACTGATGTGTTAAGTTCAACGTTGACCACATGAGGAATAGCGGCTAACGCGAACTTTAGCTTTTTAATATCTCGATCAGCCAATGTCTCATCGATATGAATACTCATAATGTTCATAAATAATCTCCAACTTATTTATTAATACAATCCATGAAGCCAGATCGCTTTTTTATAAATTACAAACAATGATATAATTTTCATCATCAAAACAGCTTTCACAGAATAATTTTTTTAGTATTAAAACAATTGCCCCTTAAAGCAGTGACAGGGCCGCGGCATACGTCGTAAAATAATGTACTCCACTCTTCCTGAATTCATGCTCCATATCAACAATGTTTAAACCAGTCCAGGCCAATAGACATCAATGGGAATAGTCGTCCGTCGGGTTACTGAATGTTTTTGATAGACCTTGTTCCGGATGCTCGACAGTCATATCAAGATAGGCCTGACGTGAGGTATTATTTTTGAAATATATCGTCAGGTCATTGTCGCTTTCACCTTCGACAACACTTGGGTGGTTCTTTAAATCGGTAATATTAAAACCATTGATAGGATCTGTCGTGCTGATAATATGAGTGCTTTTCATTATTAAGCCTCCATAGCTTATGTCCACTCCAGGTAATCAAGAAGCAGTGGACATGAAATAGCTCACTAAAATAGTAAGCTATAGTAACTATAGACTTTCTACACTCAATATCTATGTATAAATCATCTTCGTGAGAAAAATAACGGCCATCAGACAGCAAAATTTGTAGGGTTGAAGTTATTTGTAAATTGCAGGTAAAGTTTCGTTGTTTGCTTGTATTATTTCCTCATTACCTGTCATTTTTTGCGCATACTTATCGTATGTTTAGCAGTACGCAGCAAAGTGTAATTCGCGCTTATAGATGCACCCTTGAATTTAGTATTTGTTCATTCCTTCAGTGGCTGACTTTCAGCTCCGATGTAAATCGTCCAGCCAGTGAATACTATTTGGCGTATTCGCTGCGCTTGCTTTTATTGGCAGACGATCAAACGTCCTTTTCAAGGATAAAAATCAAGGATGTTTAATATGAGCTGGTTTATTGTCTGTGCGAAGAAAGTCATATGCCTTGCTAGCTCATAACCCGGGACTCTCCCAAGGTTCATGGGCTTCGCCAGATTATTGACGACACTCCTGTTTCAGATACTTTACTACTTTATTCAGGATGCCAATACTGAAAATAACCGCATGCTAAACTTGAAAAACAATCTGACCTCTATACGGCAGGCTTCAATTCTCCTTTATCTTCGAATGAGGACAATATCTACCCAGGCCGATTTCCAACGCAAATATGACCTATATCAATAGCCTTCTATATTAACTCTATGATATTTGGATTACATTATTTATTAAATACTAATTTGTCTGGTATATGGTTTAATGAATACGGGCAGACCAATTTATAAATAACAAGATAGCGATTTACAGTCGTATTCTCATGCGAGCTTAAGGGTAAAAACATGGAAATTAAAAATATCCGTCGAATAGAGCAAGCGGTCAGCTTCGGGCGTAATGATTTTCTACGCCTGGGAATCGGCCTGTTATTCATCATTGTTATCATGATGTTCACCGAAATGCGATCAAGCGGTATGCCTGGCCACGTCATGTTGGTTGTCGCAGCCGTCATCGGTGGTTACATGGCCATGAATATCGGCGCCAATGATGTAGCCAATAATGTAGGTCCGGCAGTCGGCTCCAAGGCGCTAACCATGACGGGCGCCATCATTATCGCAGCTATTTTTGAGGCGTCCGGCGCTCTCATTGCCGGTGGAGATGTCGTTGGCACCATCAAGAAGGATATTATTGACCCTGCCCAGATCGGTGATAAGGATACCTTTATCTGGCTGATGACAGCTGCTTTGCTGGCGGGCGCCATCTGGTTAAATATCGCAACCTATGTAGGCGCACCGGTATCCACTACTCACTCAATTGTCGGCGGTGTTCTCGGTGCAGGTATTGCAGCTGGCGGTTTTGGCATTGCAGACTGGAACACGATGGGTGCTATTGCCGCCAGTTGGGTGATATCGCCTCTCTTGGGCGGAATCATAGCGGCACTCTTCCTCTTTTTGATCAAACGAACCATCATGTATCGACAGGACATGAAGCTGGCAGCGAAACGCATGGTGCCCATTCTTGTGGGGCTAATGGCCTGGACCTTCAGTACTTACCTGATGCTGAAAGGACTGAAAAAACTGTGGAAATTCGATTTTGGCGAGGCGATTCTATATGGTTTTATCATCGCTATTATCACCTATATCGTGTTGCGATTCTGGATCAATCGTCGTGAAGTCAGTTTCGATAATACCAAATCCAGCGTTAATAGCCTGTTCACCATACCTCTTATTTTCGCTGCTGCCTTATTGAGTTTTGCGCATGGCGCCAATGATGTTGCCAATGCAGTAGGGCCACTGGCAGCAATTAATGATGCGATCACGAGTGGTGGTATTGTTACAAAAGCGAGCATTCCTATCTGGGTAATGATGGTAGGTGCGGTGGGAATAGCCATTGGTCTTGCCCTGTACGGCCCCAAACTGATTCGCACGGTGGGTACGCAAATAACTGAACTCGATCAAAGTCGTGCTTTTTGCATCGCTATGGCTGCTTCAATCACCGTCATCATCGCCAGTCAGTTAGGATTGCCCGTCAGCTCAACCCACATTGCAGTGGGTGGTGTATTTGGCGTTGGTTTTCTACGCGAATACATCAAGGCAAGTTATGGACAGATGCTCGCCGAGATTCGACATCATCACGAAGAGCAGGACAAGGATGCAGTAGACAGTTTTCTGCGGAAATTTGAACAGGCCTCAGTACTTGAAAAAGGTCTCATGCTCAAAGAGCTTAAACTCAACTCTGCCCGTACCAGCATCACCAAGCAAGAACGTAAGGGCTTACGCAGGGTACATCGCATTGAACTGGTTAAACGTTCCAGTCTGATGCGAATCGTATTGGCATGGATTATTACTGTACCGGTATCGGCTCTACTGGCGGCGTTGTTGTTCTATATGATTCGTGGCATGCTCTTGCCATAAGCTGATTTATAATTTAAATATTGTTCCATAACTGATCCTCATTTATGTTACGTAAGATATTTCTGCCGTCAATATTTTTGATCCTGTCCTATGGATTCTGGATCAGCCCTAATTTTCAGACGATTTCGGGTGGCATCGCAGTATTCCTCTTTGGCATGGTCTCACTTGAGGAAAGCTTCAAGGCCTTTACTGGTGGTACCCTCGAAGGCCTGCTACGCAATACCACCGATAAACTCTGGAAAAGCATCAGCTTTGGTATCGTCAGTACGACCATCATGCAGTCCAGCTCTCTGGTCTCAGTCATCACCATTTCCTTTCTCAGTGCAGGCCTGATAGGGCTGGCTTCTGGTATTGGTATTATATTTGGCGCCAATCTGGGTACTACCACGGGTGCCTGGATCGTTGCCGGCTTCGGCCTCAAAGTTAATATTGCCAGCTACGCCATGCCTATGCTGGTTTTCGGCATCATTCTGGTTTTTCAGTCTCAGAAAATATTGAAAGGAATCGGTTACGGGCTGGCTGGACTTGGCTTCCTGTTTCTCGGTATCTATTTCATGAAAGAAGGCTTCGAAGCTTTCAAAGATACCATGCATCTCGCTGATTACGCAGTGAGTGGTTACAAGGGGCTATTCTTGTTTTGTTTAATAGGTATAGCAGCTACCGTTATCATGCAATCCAGCCATGCAACACTGGTTTTGATTATCACCGCTTTGGCATCTCTGCAAATAACCTATGAAAATGCCCTGGCACTGGCAATTGGTGCAAACGTCGGCACAACTATCACGGCACTGCTTGGTGCAATAGGTGCAAATATAGAAGGTAAGCGTCTGGCAATTGCGCATCTGATATTTAATGTTATCACTGCCCTGATAGCCATCATTCTCATTAAACAACTCATGTTCAGTGTTGAAATAATTTCCAGCCTGACAGGTATCGCGGCCAATGATTTCACTTTAAAGCTGGCAGTATTCCATACGCTGTTTAATCTGATTGGCCTGGTCATTATGACACCGTTCATAGGCAAAATGGTTAATTTTCTGGAACGATTTATTAATCTTAAACGGACCACACCCGATGCACCCCAATTTCTGAATAATGCGGTACTGGAAATACCCGATGCCGCAGTAGAAACCATCCGCAAGGAAATCATCCATCTTTATCGGGTTAGCGCTCATATCATTGCTGCGGGCATTGCTGTGCCACTCACCGTAATACAGTCTAACCGTGACTTGGATAGTATTATCAAGGAGACAAAACGTATCCCACCTATCGATGTTGAAGAATACTATGAACAACATATCAAGACCCTGTATAGTGCAATAATAGATTTCACCAGTCGTCTGCAGGCACAGAAAATACCTGAATACTGGTCCAATGAACTCTATAACATGCGCCTGGCCAGCCGGGATATTGTTGAAGCCGTCAAGGGCGTTAAACATCTACGCTCGAATCTTGGACGCTTTGCGGTATCAAGAAATCTCCACATTCAGGAAGAATACAATAGTATAAGACTCGAACTTGCAACGATATTACGTGATATTGATCGACTGTCCCAAGCGAGTGGTGATACTGACACAATTCTGTCACTTGACACTGCTAAACTGAGACTGAAGGAACATGACCAAAGAGTAAATACGGTTCTCACAACCCTGATACAAGAAGGAAATGTCAGCGCATATATGGCTACTTCCCTGATGAATGACAGTGCATATGCATACCAGATCGGAACTAATCTTATCAACATGGCCCAGGTTTTATTCGGGGAACATGAGCGTGTACAAAAAGAAGCCGAGAAACAGCTGATATTGGACGAAGCAGACATCGACGAAGTGATTAAGGGTGAATAAGCTAAAGTTTGCATTACCTGAACTATAAGAGAGATCTCCATGAAGACCAAAAAACTGCTCAGTAAACTCGCCAGGTTCATCAGTGCAGATCGTCGCGCGCAAACGAAAAATATCGCCTCAATTAAAATCGTGCTCAAGGAACTGAAAAAAAAGGAACAACGATTAAAGGAAAAACTGGAAACAGAAAAAGATCAGATAGAACGTGATCAAATCGAAAGAAAATTACGTGTCATATACGCACAACGAAAAAAAGGTGTTGCACTGCTCAAAGAATTACAAGAAAAATAATCGAGCCAGATTGAACTTCACTTTTTCTGTTGAAGCCTGAATTCCATTTCTGCTTAACGTACTTTTACTTAATACTCAATGATATACCCTGCCCCTGATAAAGCCGTATTATTTAGCTTATAATTTCAAATGCAGCTATTATGATCATTGATACGACCCTGATTTTCCTTGAGCGTTCATAGTCATGGATACAGAAAATAAATATCAACTGGTTACGGCGTTATTTTTACGCCTGATGGGTATTTTTTATCTCATCACTTTTATTTCTATTGGAATTCAAATTGAAGCCCTGGCCGGCAGCCAAGGCATTCTCCCCTTCGCAAAGCATCTGGATTATATAAGCTCGCAATCCGGGTTTGAGCGCTTTATGCAAATGCCGACGATTTTTTGGCTCAATGCATCTGACACAGTCCTGAATGGTGCAGCTATTGCGGGTGCTGTTGCTTCTGTCATGATTATCATTAACTGGCTACCGCGGTTTGCGCTTATTGGTGCGTATATCCTCTATCTTTCATTATATTATGCTGGCCAGATTTTCATGAACTTCCAGTGGGATGCGCTACTGCTGGAAGCAGGTTTTCTTGCCATTTTTCTAACCCCAAAGTCACGTGTTATTATTTTTTTATTTCGCTTCCTGCTTTTTCGTTTGCGTTTCATGTCGGGCATTTCAAAATTATCAATGCAGGATCCAAGCTGGTCCGGGCTAACCGCATTAAACTTTTACTTTGAAGTGCAGCCCTTACCAACGCCACTGGCATGGTATGCGCATCAGCTTCCTGAATGGATATTACGCTCAGGCACCTTTCTCACCCTGGCCATTGAACTTCTCGTGCCCTTCATGATGTTCCTGCCACGACGCTGGCGCTTCACAGCCGCGTGGATCACTATTGTTTGGCAAATACTGATCATACTGACCAGTAATCATAACTGGTTCAATTTTCTGACTATCGCATTATGCCTGTTCCTGTTTGATGACAAGGCTATACAACGAATTTTGCCGCAACGACTGCAAGCAAACCTTGAGAAGCAAACTCAATTATCCGGGAATCATGGACTCGCTATGCGCATGACAACAGCAGCTATCGCATCAATAATATTGTTTAGTAGTTGTGTTCATTTATGGGAATTAAGCTCGATGCAACGCAGTACTGGTATGATACGCGGCATCGTTGACTACGCGGAAGCTTACCGCATCGTCAGTAAATATCATGTTTTTCCGACGATGAAAACTGAGCGGGTTGAACTTGAACTTTATGGTTCAATTGACGGCAAGGAGTGGAAACCCTATACCTTTAAACATAAACCAGGAGACATCATGCAAACACCTGGTGTCGTCATACCACATCAACCACGGCTGGATTGGCAAATGTGGTTTGTTACCCTGCATCCCTTGTTTATCCCCTGGTTTGATCATTTTCTGAAGGCCTTGTTAGATAATTCTCCTACTGTCACCGCTTTACTGCAACACAACCCTTTTGCTGATATTGCGCCACGTTATATCCGCGTTGAGGCTTTTCGTTATCATTTCAGTAAACCGGAACAACGCAGGAAAACAGGCCAGTGGTGGTATCGTCAAGCGCTTGGACCCTTCGCACCCTTACCCTGGATCGAGCGCAAGTCCGGCCCTTAAGCTTTTCATTGAATGACAAGAATGGCTTTTTAACGATTAAGATCAGGCGTTACATTGCTTGCCATGTAAACCACGCGCTCGGCAATGTTGGTTACTCTGTCGCCTATACGCTCCAGATTATGACTTATCCATAATAGATAAGTACATGTACTTGAATGGCCTGGTCGACTGCACATTTCCTTGAACATAAGCTCGTTGAATACCTGCTCAGCCTTGTCGATACCTTCATCCTTCATGGCAATATCCCTTGCAAGCTGCTCATTCGTTTCATTATAAGCCTGCATGATACCCTTAAGCATCGATTTACATTGATCAGCCATTTCACTAATGGGTTTAATAAACGACTGATCAGGAACATTTTCGAATTTTAGTACAATTCTGGCGATGGCAACCGCATGATCAGCGATACGTTCCAGCTCCATGGAAACATAGATATCAGTCATCAATATACGTAAATCTCGGGCTACAGGCTGTTGTAGTGCAATAGTATTGACACCGACATCCTCTATCTCGTGGCAAAGCTTATTGATAAGCTTGTCTTCGGCTATCACCTGATTGGCAATATCAACATCACTTTTCACCAGGCTTTGCAAAGCCTTGTCTACTGCGTCCTCCACAAGACGATGCATTTCACCAAGCTTGTTTTTTAATGATTGTTTGTCTAATTCAAGTATGGCTCTGGGTGGGGTCAAGGAAATTCTCCAGTGTTAAGTTTTTTGATCAACCATTATATTGTCTTAAAAAGGATCAGAGCGCAATATTCCGCCAGCCCAGAGCATCAATAGCATCTGGTTTGCAGAGGCTAAATTGTCACCACGCGTATTAAATTCGTCCCTCCTGCCCGGGAACTATAACCATGTGCAACAATCATATTATCGCCATCCCGTGCCAGACCGAGCTCTTTCACTTTCTTTATTGAAAAATCGATCTTTGCCTCATCAGAAGATTCCCCATCATACAGCACTGGAATGACACTCCAGTTCATGGCCAAGGTATGCACTACTTTTAATGATGACGTGATCGCAATAATAGGACATTCCGGCCGATATCTTGAAATCATTCGTGAGGTAAAGCCCGTCTCTGTCAAAGTGACGATGACTGGTGCATTCAAATGCAGTGCCATTGTATTCACAGCCTGACTTACCGCCTCGGTAACAACATTAGATGCATGTGGAATAATTTTCTGTAGATAACCATATTCACGCAAGGAGGCCTCGGTATGTAATGCCAACAATGCCATCGTCTTGACCGCCTGTACCGGGTATTTGCCAACGGCTGTTTCACCAGATAGCATTACCGCAGAAGTACCATCCAAAATCGCATTAGCCACATCACTGGTTTCAGCACGTGTTGGCTGCAAATTCCTCTCCATGGAGTCCAGCATTTGGGTCGCAGTGATCACTGGTTTGCCATTCGTCACTGTGCTACGAATAATTTTTTTCTGCACCATAGGTACGGATTCAGATGGAAGCTCCACACCCAGGTCACCACGCGCAACCATTGTGCCATTCGAGGCCTCTATGATCTCATCGAGATTATCCACCCCTTCTCTATTTTCTATCTTGGCAATAATCGGAATATCGGCACCATATTCATGCAACACAGCACGCATTTCATTAACATCTTTTGCATTTCGGACAAAAGATGCAGCCACATACTCAACATCGTTTTCAGCGGCAAAAGAAAGTTCCAGGCGGGTTGATTCATTAATCACTTCTATGGGCAATTGCGTTTGCGGGAGGTTTACGCCCTTGCCATTATATAAGGTTCCACCTCGAATCACTTCACATATAATATCGGAGCCATCAACAGACAGCACGGCCAGCTCAATCATACCGTCATCCAAAAGAATGGGCACGCCTGGTGATACCTGATGGCAAAGATCTTTATAAGATATAGCGACACCCTGTTGATCGCCTACCCGGTCATCTGCATGAAGTATGAATTTGGACTCAGCCTCAAGTACGGCAGATCCATCCTGCAAACTTCTGGTACGGATTTCTATACCTTTCGTATCCACCATGATAGCGATATTCGAACCGGTTTCACTGGCAGCTTGTCTTATCATGTTGATTCGTTGTGTATGCTGCTTGATATCACCATGTGATAAATTCAGTCTTGCCACGTTCATGCCTGCCTGCATCATTTCTTTCAGGATCGCCGGCGAATCACTGGCAGGACCGATGGTGGCAACGATCTTAGTTTTTGGACGCTTGATCATATATAGATATATTAACTGTTTATATGAGATATAAACACATAATACTAAAGGCAAAATCTAATCAGAGAGCATTAATTGCAAATATGAGAAAATACAGTTTGTTGAGTCCGCTTTTATAGAACCATGTAATAATCATTGTACGTAGAAATAATAATAAAATATCTATTTTATATATTTATCAAATACTTGGAGTAGATCCATCCTTGCTCTAAGGGATGATAATGAGATGACTTATGGTCCCTCAAAAGCACCGATACTGGGCGGGGTGTTATAAGCACGTCGATCATAATCCCCTGCCAAGCCGCGCGGCACCGCCCGTCCTTGGCCCACTGCGGGACTACCGGATGGTATACTATAATCCATATTGAGATTGGGATTCTGCTGAATGACAGAGTTTGATTCAGGCGGGATACCGGAACCATAATTGGGACCACTAAAATTATTATTATCCAGGGCATACCACAGGTTTGAACCAAAAGTAAAAGTCGCAGGATTAGTGCCTGGGCCCACATTTACAAAAGTTGCCACCTGACTGCTATTGAATACGATAATATTATTGATAACATAACCATTAGCGCCCGCTGTTCTTGAAGTATTTTCCTCAAGAATGCGCGCAATATATCGCTGTGGTTCAATCACGGTATTATTAGCAAACACACAGGTATCACAACCGACAAAAGCTACCGGCGCTGATCCTGGTCTGACGAAAATATTAGCCACGATTTGAATATTACTGCCTTCATAAGTGGCATTGATGGGTCGGAAAAATGGTGTTCCTGTTGAACCACCGGCATTGACAGCACGCTGACTGATATCGACAAAGCGATTGCCATGAATGAGAACATTGGCGCTGCCGCCTTTAGTATTAATGGCATTAACCGGCATATCGTGAAAGTAATTGCCGGTAATAACACCATCGTGGCTACCCACCATATCGATGGCCTCACCTGCATTGCAATTTTCGAATTCACTATTCTCAATATAAAAATTATCCACTCCGGACATTTTCAAGCAATCATTGTTGCTGCCATTACCTACATTTCTGATATGCATATTACGTAAGACAATAAATTCACTCGGTGTATCATAGCCACCACCATCATCGATGTTGATGCCATGCGGGAATGTGTTTTGTATCGTCAGGCCATCGATAACCAGATAGCGTGCATCTATCAGATGTACTGCCATCGTTGAATTACCACCATCAATAGTCACCGTACCATTTGCCACTAATGAAATGGGCGCCTGCGCTGTACCCTGCAAATTTGTCAACGTGCCGATAGGGCTGTAATTTCCTGCCGCTATATTAATGCGTGTTCCAGCTGTCGCATTTAATAATGCATCACGAATATTATTGTATGGTGACGATTGGCTGCCATCACCGCCAGGTGCTGCCATACTAGAGACATAACGTTCAGTTTGATAAACAACGCCTTGATCAAAGGATTGTGGAAAACTGGTGGCGGCTGGTGGCTGACTTACTGGCGGCTGACTTACTGGCGGCTGGCTTACTGGCGGCTGGCTTACTGGTGGCTGGCTTACTGGTGGCGTGTTACCTTCACTCGCTCCACCACAACCATAAAAGATTGCCGTCATCAATAGCGTTAAAAACACATACAACAAGTTCTTTCGATAAACTATCATAACAAATTATTTCCTTATATATTTGAACCAGTATATTTTTTAGCCATTCGACAGTATTGATCATTGATTAAACTAGAACAGGCAAATTGAATCAAAATATAAAGTTTAAAACTGCCAACTATCTCACAAGCATTGAGTATCAATATTAAATAATGTGATACACCTCACATCAATAGACGGAATTTAAATGCAGATTTAAAGATCATATTTTCATGGATGAGTTCTATTATGATCCCAATGCCATTAATACAAAAGTAATACATTCCCGAGATGATGTTATTTCAATAAACGAGATTGACTATAACAATTATTTTACTGCTGAAAGGTTTGTTATAAATGAGTACGGCCCTTCTGAAGTTAGCTACAACTCTTTGTCATCCTGGAGATCCGCTGAAGGCTATGACTTGAATGGTTCAGCAGTGGATCCACAGTTTGTTGATATGGCCATGCATAATTATAGATTGTCAACAAACTCGCCTCTAAATGGCGCAGGTAAAAATAATGCCAATGTAGGTGCTTATTTGAGCGCTAATGATGTCATTGGGACTTATTTTAATCAGCCATCACCGCCGTCTAACCTGACGGTACAATAATGTCATATGCTTTTGGAAACAAAAGAGCACTACTGTCAGGATATATTGCATCCTGTTCCTTGTGCATACAATTTACTGGACTAGTCCAGGCGTAAGACATCAACACACTCCACAAGCAGGCTGAATAATCATACATACCGGTAATCTTGTAGCTGAATCGGTCGCCGGCTGTTGATTCAGTTGATATACTTACAAAGATTGCAATCCTGTTAGTGCTTACTGCCAATCATGAAAACATATCGGAGGTGATACTGGCGTACCAACCTGCCCCATAAACAGCCTCCTGTTGCCTGAAAGTCGCATCTGCATCCATCGGGCTGACACCTCCGGATCCCTCCACCTTAACAATACCTTTATCGGTTACCTTATAGACCGCAGCGACAGAAATACCATAATCAGGCGCCACCAGACTGTAACAGGTATTAACATATGAAGGCTCTGGCATATCATATCCACCGAGGCTCGAAGCGATAGCCGCAGCACAAACCTTGCCCTGGCTATTGGCAGCAAAACCTGATTTTGGCATTTTACCAGCGGAGCTGGCATCGCCTATCACATGTACATGTTTATGTAATGTTGACTCAAAGGTTGTTTGATTGACCGGGCACCAACCCGTTTGATCTGTCAGCCCCGCTACGTGAGCGAGGGCACCCGCTTTTTGTGGAGGTATGAAATTAACCACATCGCCTTTAAAGCGATCACCTATTTCGTTAACAAGCTCATTACTTTTAACATCAACGCGACTGACAATACCGCCCGAAGTACCCTTAACCCATTCAATCATACCCGGATAGAGAGCCTGCCAACCTTGCATAAACAAGGGCTGCTTGGAGAATTTATCTTTGGCATCCAGAATCAATATCTTAGACTTGGGCTTATTCTGTTTTAGATAATGAGCCATCATACTGACGCGTTCATACGGCCCCGGCGGACAACGAAAAGGGTTGGCAGGCGGAGCAATAATCACAGTACCGCCATCATTCATAGCCAGCAGTTGCTGACGCAGCAATAAAGTCTGGGAGCCGGCCTTCCATGCATGCGGCACTATCTTGCTGGCAGTTTCATCATAGCCTTCAATCGCATCCCAGCTGAACTCGATACCCGGCGAAACGACAAGACGGTCATATTGAATACTGCTACCACCACCGGTCTTGATTGTTTTGGCGACCGGGTCAATGCTCGTGACAGCATCATGAACAACATTGATGGCATAATTAGAAGCCAACTTCTTGTAATCATGTGTAATGCTAGCCATATCACGGAGTCCACCCAACACCATATTACTGAAAGGACAGGTAATATATTGTTTATCCCGCTCAATTAAAGTGATGCTCACATCGGGCGCAAACCGATGCAGATATTTAGCACAGCTTGCTCCACCAAAACCACCGCCGACAATGACAACATGAGCCGCCGATTTTTTCTTGCTAGTGCAAGCAGACAAGGATGAAACAAGACCACCCCATACAGAATATGCACCGAGTGATCCAGACAATTTAATAAAATCTCTGCGTGTTAATTTATCCATCAGATCATACTCCCGCTATTTTGCAAAGAAATCAGCTATCAGATTAATTTCTTCGTCACTATAACCTTTGGCATGACGACCCATGACCGTTGACGGACGCTTACCATCACGAAAATCCATCAGCGCCTTAGATAAATAGGTTGCCGGTTTACCGTGGATTGCAGGTATCGAGCCCGGGCTTTTACCATCGGTACCATGACAAGCCGCACAGGAATTGGCCAACATGTCCGCACGCGTGACCCCACCAGCATTAACCATTGAACTCGTCAACGTAAAACCAAGCACAATGGTCAAGTTAAGTAAAAATTGTTGTGTTGATTTCATGACTTCCTCCTGTTGTATATCTGGTTCATAAATATGTAAAAGATGCGATAAACAGGGCATTGAGTGACACATCAAGATTAATTGTAAAATTTCATCAGTATCGGAAGACTGCAAATAGGTATTTTTAATTATAGACAAAAAATAGAAAATCAGTAGGCATGGAAGCCTTTGATTTATATGAAGTGCTAAATAAACAATGATGCCTCAACACCTGTCAGTGGCTCAGGCTCGTTTGATTAATCATATTTCCGTCTTGTCAAGCGAGTCTATCCCCTCCATTGCAGTAGGAATTAAGCCATTAAGCGCATAGCTGGCAGCACCTCGGTATGCGATGCAGTTGGCATTATTTTTTTCTCAACAACAATATAGTTTTGATGGCTAGCTGAGGGAGAATTGCATTGCAAATTACCATTAAAAAAGGATTTATTCACCTTGCCTATTTCGCTTTGGTGACGGGCATGATGGGCTGTGGCGGTGGTGGCAGTGCTGGTGACACCGGTAATAACAACAGCGGAAACGTCAGCGGCCTTGATTCAAGACCGACCAATAGCAATTGTATCGCCCCAGATCGTCCTGTCTCTACTTCAAGCTTTACCACGCAACAGGTTTTTAATAACCTGTCATTTACTGCGCCTATTGCCATGCTACAAGCACCTAATGACCCCAGCCGCTGGTTTATTGTTGAACAGGCTGGCGTGGTCAGGGTATTTGATAATACTCCGAATGTGCAAAGCTCTCAGCAATTTATAAACATATCCAACCAGGTCACCAGCGGTGGAGAACGTGGCTTGCTGGGAATGGCCTTTCACCCGAATTTTTCAAATAATGGTCAGGTATTTTTATCTTACACAACCACAATTAACAACCAACTGGTGTCCCGTCTTTCACGTTTCTATAGCACGGATAGTGGCCAGACCCTGAATACCTCCCCTGAAGACATCCTGCTTGAAGTCAACCAGCCCTTTAGCAATCATAATGGCGGCCATATTGCATTTGGCCCTGATAATTATCTCTATATTGGTTTGGGTGATGGCGGCTCCGGCGGTGACCCGCAGGGAAATGGGCAAGACACCACGACCCTGTTAGGCAGTATGCTAAGAATTGACGTGGATGCAGGTACACCCTATGCCATCCCGAACGATAATCCCTTTAAGAATGATTCCGTGAACCGGGAAGAAATCTATGCCTGGGGATTACGCAATCCCTGGCGCTGGAGTTTTGATATGGCTAACGGCCAGCTTTGGCTTGGCGATGTCGGCCAGGGCGAATGGGAAGAGATCAACCTTATCCAGGCCAATGGCAACTATGGCTGGAACACCCGTGAAGGTGCACACTGTTATAACGATCCGACCGAGTCCTGCAACCGCACTGGATTAACCGATCCTGTGGCTGAATATGACCACAGCTCAGGAGGACGATCTGTCACTGGTGGTTATGTTTATCGTGGCAGTACCATCACTGAATTACAGGGCGCCTATATTTATGGGGATTTTACTAATGGTAAAATCTGGTATCTACCTGATGCCAGTATAGGCAACCCAACACCACAATTACTGGCAGATACTTCAATCAGTATCAGTTCGTTTGCACAAGATACCAATGGCGAGGTTTATGTTGTTAATTATTCGGGATCACTGCACCAGATTGTTTATCAAAATAACAATGCTAACAACACCGTCCCTTCATTATTGTCCCAGACCGGTTGTGTTGACATCAACAACCCGAAACAAGCAGGCCCTGGCCTGATACCCTATGACGTCAATGCACTCTTCTGGTCTGATGGTGCCAGTAAACAACGCTGGTTGGCCCTGCCCGACAACACGACGATTAACATCAATGCTGCCAATGACTGGGAATTTCCTGTGGGTACTGTATTGATGAAAAATTTTACCATCAATAATAAATTGATCGAAACTCGCCTGTTTATGCGCCACACTGATGGTGGCTGGGGTGGATATTCTTATGAATGGAATGACCAGGAAACCGAAGCAAACCTGGTTAAAGGTGGTAAAAGTAAAGACCTGGGTTCGCAGACCTGGTACTACCCGAGCAGTTCAGATTGCAACCAATGCCATACACAGGTAGCGGGCTTTAGTCTGGGACCAGAAACTGCACAGCTGAATCGGAATATCACTTATCCGAGTACGGGTAGAACGGCCAACCAGCTCGATACACTGGATGCTATCGGTATGTTCACGACATCATTGTCAAGCGATCCTGCCAGTTTGCCTAATCTTCCTGATCCTTTCGGTAATGCTGATATAAATTCACGTGCACGAGCATGGCTACACACCAATTGCTCGCAATGTCATCAAAACAATGGGCCCACTCCGGTAACTCTGGATTTACGCTACAGCACGCTTATGTCACAGACCGGGCTCTGTAATCTGCCACCACAGAGTGGCGGCCTGGGACTCACCAATCCCCGTGTTATTGCACCGGCACAGCCTTCGAGTTCCGTATTATTAACGCGCATAAAAATTCGTGACGCCAATGGCATGCCGCCATTGGGTAGCCAGGAACTTGATACCAATGGTATCGCTTTGATACAGGACTGGATTACAGGCATGAACAATACTTGCGAGTAATACGCACTTGACTACATCAACAAACCAGGCTCACTAAGCAATTAAGATTAGCTAGCCTTAAGAAATATATCTAATAATAAGATACTCAATAAGATAAGCCGACATTTAGCAGACTTCCCGGTTGAAATTCTGTTCCTTCAGGTTTTCAGATGACGATCAAGACCAATTTGCTACAATGACATTTTCACTTGTCTTTTATGAGATATTGACTTTAAAAGCCATACGAGACGACCTACCCATGATGGCTAAAACCAGACGCAACATAGACCAGCCCTCAAATAACTGATCAATATTCTTGATTTAGACTATATACTTAAATCATGAAAACTATTTTAGCCATTGACCAGGGAACACATGCCAGTCGTGCATTATTATTTGACCAACATGGAGATATTCTTGCCAGTAGTAATAGCGCTGTAAGCATAAACCGAAAAGACCATGGTGTGGTTGAACAAGATGGCACCGAGATACTGGATACAGTTCGTGAGGTGATCGACAATGTACTGGCTGAATCCAATGCTCATGTCATTGCTGCTGCATTGACGACACAACGATCTACCCTGGTTGCCTGGGACAATCGTACAGGCATCCCACTCGCACCGGCCATCAGCTGGCAAGATCGTCGATGTGCCTCAGCGCTTGAGGATCTGGTGCCTTATCAATCGAAAATTCATCAAATTACTGGACTACCCTTATCGCCACATTATCTGGCAGGAAAAATTCGCTGGTTACTCAAGCATAATGAGCATGTAAAACAGGCTTATCATCATCATGAGCTAATGATGGGGTCTTTATCAAGCTTCTTGTGTTTTAACCTGCTTGATAACCAGCCATTCCTCATTGACCATAGCAATGCATCACGTAGCTTACTATTTGATATTGCAGAGCTTGACTGGCACCAGGAATTATTACAGATATTTGATGTCCCCGGAACAATCCTGCCAGCCTGCGTCCCGACTTTATATGATTTTGGAACACTCAAAGACTATGACATCCCGCTTAGCTGTGTCTGTGGAGATCAAAATGCCGCCTTACATGCAAATGGAACACCCTCAACTGAGAGTCTCTCAATCAATATAGGAACGGGAGCATTTATACTTCAACACCAGGGAGAGAATATTAAGCATCACTCCCGCTTGCTCACCAGTATCGCCAATAGCAGTGTATCCCACACACACTACCTGCTTGAAGGCACGATAAATGCTGCTGGTTCAGCCCTGAGCACATTACAAAAGCAATGGCCAAATTCAGATTTCCAGGCTTCATTACCCAATTGGTTAAATGAAATCAATGAACCCCCCATCCATCTGAATGGCACAGTTGGGCTTGGCTCTCCATGGTGGATTGATCAACTTGATAATCGATTTATACCCGAGTGTGATGACATGGCCAAACAAGCCATCGCCATCATCGAAACTATTGTGTTTTTGCTGCAACATAATATTCAGCAAATGGATACCAGCAGCACTCGCGCGATCAATATCAGCGGGGGTCTCTCACAACTGGATGGGCTGTGCCAGAAGATTGCAGACTTAACCAGGTTAGCTGTCAATCGTTTTGAAAATGAAGAAGCCACGGCACGAGGCGCCGCCTGGCTTGTTGCTTCTCTACATAATCCATGGCCGGTAACACAGGCCACAGAGAAATTCACGCCTGCTTATAACCCCGCACTGGAACAACGCTATACAAAATATACCGATAGTTTACTGGCTACCCTGGGTGAAAAAGCCTCCTGGTATCAGGACGATAGTTTACTTCTATCAAAAAACCCTATCATCCCCCGGATAGTAGCCCATCGAGGTTATCAATTATGCTATCCAGAAAATACCCTGGAATCAATCATGGCTGCGATCAAGGCTGGCGCCCATTGTATTGAAGTGGATATACAATTTAGTCAAGATAGCGTCCCAATGCTTATTCATGATGAATCACTTCTTCGTACTACCGGCGTCGAAGGTAATGTGTTCGATTACAGTCTAAAAGAGTTACTTGAATTCAATGCCAACGAAGCCAGACGACTGGGCGATGCGTTTAACAATATTTCAATACCCACGCTGAATGAGCTTGTTAATATCATTCGTAAACATCAACATATTCATTTCTTTATTGAAATCAAACGTCACACACTGGAACAGTTTGGAACAGCCAATGTCATGACTATAATACTGGATATGATTAAATCTCATGCAAATAATTGCACTATTATTTCGTTTAATAAAGACTGTCTGGAATATGTTAAAGAAAACAGCAATATCTCCATCGGTTGGGTACTTCGCGAGTACGACCAGGCACATCTTGATAATGCACGCCAATTAAAACCCGATTATCTCATCTGTAATTATAAAAAGCTGGGAGAGCACACCAGGCCTGTAGCGGGTCCCTGGCAATGGATGTTATATGAGATTAATAATACAGAACTGGCGGACAAGTTATTCGCATCAGGCGTTAATTATATTTCAAGCGCAGATATTGATACACTGACGCAAGTTTATAAAAGCAAAGGAAGTCAATGAAGCACTATGATGTAATGATCATCGGCGGCGGTATACATGGCGCAGGTTGCGCCCAGGCTGCAGCAGCACGGGGTTATACATGCTTACTGCTGGAACAATATCCAAGCCCTGCACAGGGTACCTCCAGTCGTTCCAGTAAACTAATTCATGGTGGCTTGCGTTATCTTGAAAGTGGTCAATTCATACTGGTCATGGAATGCCTGACAGAACGTCGACGTTTATTAAAAAATGCGCCTGAACTGGTTAAGCTCGTGCCCTTCTATATCCCGATATACAAACACAGCAAACGCCGACCGTGGCAAATACGCCTTGGCCTCATGCTTTATTTTCTTTTCGGCGGAGGTCGCTTCAAAACTATCGCCAAAAACCAATGGCAACAACTGGATAATCTTGACACCCATGACCTCATTGCTGTGTACCAGTATTGGGACGCACAAACCGATGATGCAGCACTGACACGAGCCGTTCTTGAATCAGCGCGTAGTTTAAATGCTGACATCAGTATGAATGCCCACTTTCAACAAGCGCAACGTGACAGCAAAGGTTACAATATTACATACACCCTGGATGAAAGCACCCATGAATGCCATGCCCGGTGTTTAATTAACGCCACTGGACCGTGGGTGACACGATTATTAGAAAAAGTAAACCCAAAACCTGACATGCTCGATATTGATCTGGTCGCAGGGACTCATTTGGTATTACCTGGCCATTTAAAAGAAGGCATTTATTACCTGGAATCACCCACAGATGGACGTGCCATTTTCGTTGCCCCCTGGAAAAACAATATACTCATTGGTACCACAGAAACCCTCTTTCATGGCCATCCTGAAGATATCCAGCCAACCCAGGAAGAAATAGAGTATCTCCTGAATATCTACAATCATTATTTTTCAAAAAACTTAACCCGCACAGACATCATTGAAGCTTTTGCGGGTTTACGCGTCTTACCCGAATCAGATAACAAGGCTTTCCATCGACCCCGGGATACTGTCATTCTTGCAGACCATGAAAATGATCCACATTTATTCTCCCTCTATGGTGGCAAGTTAACCGCCTATCGTGCCACTGCTGAAACGGTATTGAATCACGTCAGTTCGGTGTTAGGCAAAGCAGACATCAAGGCTGACACAAAAGAACTAAAAATTCAGCCACATCAGGTTAAATCATAAGTCAATTCAATCATTCGTACTCGTATTATTTATTGATAGCAGGCAGAGATACCTATACTATAAACCATGACTGTTTACTGGATAGTTTGTTTCACATAAATCAATAATAAACACAGGGGATGCACATGAACCTCGAAAAAGTAATTTTTGCTTTCTTTATAGTCCTGGCATTGACGATCAACTTCGGTTTTTTTATTGGTGATATCGATGACCCCGTACATCATAACGTTTATGAGTTATTCGCTGCTATCGTCGTCAGCCTGATTGCCACCATTCTCAAATTCGGAGACCGGACGCACATAGGAGCCGTTCTGCTGGCAACCAGCCTGGTGGCAGATTTACAATTAATTGTTGCCGCCATCGTCTGGGGAATTGTTGAACATGTTAGCGAGACCGGTATGACAGCCCATGCCATGGCAGCCATAGTATCACTATCAGGTGGCGCTGTTCTGGCAAACGTCACTTCAGTCATATTACTGGTCACCGAGACGGTCATGGTTCGTCGCTAGGTAACCCTGCATGGGAAAACATAACATCGTTTTTGTTTTATTAAGGCGTCTACATTCGCCATTAATAGCACTGATCTGTGTTTACGCGGTGTGCATACTCGGTTTTGTACTGATTCCCGGGGTCGATGATAAAGGGCAGCCATGGCAAATGGATTTTTTTCATGCCTTTTATTTCGTCAGCTTTATGGGCACAACTATTGGCTTTGGTGAAATACCCTACGCCTTCACTGACGCACAACGTATGTGGGCAACAGTTTCTATCTACGCAACTGTTGTGGTTTGGCTATACGGGATCGGTTTTTTACTGACTATTCTGCAGGAACCGGGATTCAAACAGCTACTCAATCAGACTTCTTTTCGACGTAAGGTAAAACGCATTCGCGAGCCCTTTTACCTCATCTGTGGTTACGGAGATACCGGCAGTAAACTGGTCAAGGCCATGACTGAATCCGATATTACTGCCATTGTTATTGAAATCGACCCGGAAAGAGTCAATATACTGGAACTTGAGGACCATCGTATCTACGTACCTGGACTTTGTGCAGATGCTGCTATTCCAGACACATTGTTGTCGGCCGGTCTAAAACAACGCAACTGTGCCGGTGTTGTTGCCTTGACCAATGATGATGCACGTCAACCTCAGGGTAGCGATTACCAGCACCTTACTCAATCCCGGTGTACGTGTCATAGCCCGCGCCGAGACCGAAGATGCAGGAGATAATATTGCTTCGTTCGGCACCTCACAGGTTATCAACCCGTTTGATACTTTTGCCGGACGTCTGGCTATGGCCTTGCATTCACCGGGTACATTTTTATTACATGAGTGGCTGACCAGTGTACCACATGAGAAACTGAGCGAACCGATATTTCCCCCTCATGGCAAGTGGGTCCTGTGTGGTTTTGGCCGCTTCGGCAAGGCTGTTCATCAAAGAATGGTTGCCGAAGACCTGCAAGTCACCATTGTTGAGGCCACCCCCGAGACAACCAATGCGCCTGATGATGTTATTGTCGGACGTGGTACAGAAGCAGAAACTTTACAGAAAGCAGATATTATCAATGCTGTAGGCATTGTTGCCGGCACCGATGATGATGCCAATAATTTATCCATAGTAATGACCGCGGGAGAACTCAACCCGGACCTTTTTATGGTGGTGAGACAAAACTCTCGCCGTAATGATGCACTTTTTGCTGCCGCAGACCTTGACCTTACAATGCGACGTGGCAGTATTATTGCACATAAAATATTCGCCTTGCTACGCACTCCTTTACTGGCCACCTTTCTCGATCTCGCGCGAAAACAGGATGAAACATGGGCCAACCAGCTTATCAGTAGAATTGGCGGGGTCATCACTGATAACCCACCAGTCACCTGGGAAGTGAGTATTACAGAAGACGACACACCCGCTATTTACAGCCGACTGGCATCGGGTGACAGTATAACATTAAACAATCTCTACCAGGATCCGCAAAACCGGGAACTCGATTTACCCTGTATCCCCATCTTGATTCGGCATCGAAATAATCAGTTTACCCTGCTGCCAGACAAACAAATGTTACTACAAACCAATGACCAGGTTCTGCTCTGTGGAAGGCACAAAGCTCAAGACATGATAAAATGGCTAACCAATAACCCATACGTACTCAACTACATCCTTACTGGCGAAGAGCACCCCAGTGGTTACTTATGGCGTCTCTTTACTCGCTGGAATAAAAAAAGATTAACTAAACAGAACGCAAAGTAACAGGCCGATTACTGCCAGCATGATGACCAGGGTGAATACACCAGCATAAGCGTGCTAAAGTAGTGGGAAAGAAAATAAGATTAGCCTGGAGAACTGTTTGTCTGTACTCACCCCCATACATAGCTGGCGCGAGGCGCTTTTGGTTTATACACAAGCGCGCGTAATAGCGATGTTGTTTCTGGGTTTTTCCGCCGGCCTGCCTTTTCTGCTCGTGTTTTCGACCTTGTCGGCCTGGCTGACCGAGGCCAGTGTCAGTCGCGCGACCATTGGCTTCTTTAGCTGGATCGGCATTACCTATTCTATCAAAGTGGTTTGGGCACCTGTGATCGATCGCTTGCCCTTCCCTGTTCTGACCAAACTGCTCGGTAAGCGCCGTGGCTGGATGTTAGCCGCACAAGTGGGTATCGCTTGCGGTCTACTTGGCATGGCCATCACCAACCCGCGCACAGACTTAGCGATGATAGCCGTATTCGGATTGCTGGTAGCGTTTAGCTCAGCCACACAGGATGTGGCGCTGGATGCGTATCGTATTGAAATTATTGATAAGGAATACCAGGGCGCGATGGCCGCCACCTATATTCTGGGTTATCGCCTTGCCTTGTTAGCCGCTGGGGCGGGTGCGTTTTATATTGCCGAATTTTCCAGTTGGTCACTGAGTTACATGGTCATGGCCGCACTGATGAGTGTTGGCATGGTAACGGTATTACTGATCAGAGAACCAGAGCATAAGATTTCTGCGGCCACGCGGGAACTTGAAGAACACACTGCGGCCGTCATCAGCCACGTCGGCCACCTGCCATCTCGCCTACAACGATTACAGGCCTGGTTCAGCAGTGCTGTGATCAGCCCATTTGTCGATTTTTTCACGCGCTATGGAAAGTTGTCCCTGGTTATTTTGCTTTTTGTGGGTATCTATCGTATTTCGGACATCACCATGGGAGTGATGGCTAATCCTTTCTATCTTGATCTTGGATTCAGCAAGCCCGACATCGCCAACATTGCCAAGGTATTCGGATTTTTCATGTCGGTCGGCGGCGCGGCAGCTGGCGGTATCCTTGTGGTGCGTTTCGGTATTCACCGACCGTTGATCCTCGGCGCGATACTCGTGGCAGTCACCAATTTACTATTTACCTACATGGCAACACTGGGCCCGGACAAGGCCTGGCTGGCCATTGTCATCAGTGCCGATAATTTTTCCGGTGGCCTGGCCGGGGCAGCCTTTATCGCCTATTTATCCAGCCTCACCAATTCCGCTTACACCGCCACGCAATACGCCCTGTTTAGTTCACTAATGACCTTGCCGGCAAAAGTCCTCGGCGGTTTCTCTGGGGTGATCGTGGAGGCTTACGGTTATGAATGGTTCTTTAGCTATGCTGCTTTGCTTGGCGTGCCGGCGATACTCGTAGCCATCTATTTAAGCTTTAGTGCGGCAGCGCGACAGCTGCAGATGAAGGCAAACGGCAACCCATTATAGAGCTGGTGCGGAGCATGTTGCGAATGACTAGAATCTGTCATTGCCCGCTTGATCGAGATTATTGATTTTTGTTTTACCCAGCATTTTTAACAGTAGGTTCCTGAAGAACCGTAATACCGGATAAAGAATTTTCGCCAATAGCCTCGATCGAAACATCCAGTAATTGATGCGGTTAAAAAATCCAGACGGACTTCCGATCAGGGATAACATGTGTATAGCATCTGAGCCATAATAGAGGGCATTACCCATTTTCAATACCATACCCTGATCGATATCCAGTCCAGCTGAGGTAATCTCGCGAATAATTGCGCCAGGTTCTCGTGCATCGACCAGCCTTAACTGGCCAACTGATTCGCGTATACGTACCAGCTGACAGTAGTAATGACACGCCGGACATTGCTTATCATAAACCAGTATTATTTCATTATCCGGCATGGTGAATACTCTTATTTAATCTTCTACGCTTGAATATAGTTCATAATTAACGTGGAATTTTACTCTAAACCACACTCCTTCATTCCCATTCGACAGACATTTTTTAATCAGTGAACTGTTCTAGTATTCTGCTTTTACGTATATACTATTTCCAAAGAGTACTACAATATTGATCAAGTATATTAGTTCTTTCTGATATCCATAAAGCAAAAAATTGTCAGGTGCCCGATATGACCGAACGTAAACACACCTTCCGCCGTTACAAAGATGATGATGATGCTCACCTGCCATGGAATGAAGAAATATTTGAGCAGGACACAACCTATAAATGCCCCACTTATACCCATCGAACGCCGCCTTGCCAGGGTAGTTGTCCGTCCGGGGAGGATATACGTGGCTGGCTGGATATTGCCAGGGGAATGGAAAAACCGCCTGCAGATTTACCCTGGCAGGAATATGCGTTTCAACGCTCAACTGATGCCAATCCTTTCCCTGCCATGATGGGCAGGGTCTGCCCCGCTCCATGCCAGGATGGTTGTAACAGAAATGAAGTAGACGGGTTCGTCGGCATTAATTCAGTTGAGCAATTTATTGGTGACTATGGCCTGAATCATAACCTGGCTTTCAAACCAGCTGCAAAAGATAGCGGAAAAAAAGTAGCCATTATTGGAGGTGGGGTTGGAGGTTTTGCCTGCGCCTATCAATTACGTCGACTAGGTCATGCTTGCACCATTATTGACGAACATGAAAAACCTGGTGGTATGGCTCGATATGGAATCCCCGGCTACCGCACACCTCGTGAATTTCTGGATGGAGAGTTCCAACGCATTATTGACATGGGTATAGAGCTTAAAATGAACACACGTGTCGGTCGCGATATAAAAATGGAACAACTGGAAAAAGATTTTGATGCCGTAGTCATTGCTATCGGTGCGCAGTCGGGGCGTGCACTTCCAGTACCTGGTGGAGATGCTCCCAATTGTATCAGCGGTGTATCCTTCCTGGATGCCTTCAATCAGGGAAGACTAAAGTATACCGCAAAAAATGTGGTTGTCATCGGTGGTGGTGATACTGCCATGGATGTCGTTTCGGTTGCACGCCGACTTGGCCATATCCAGACAAGCCATGAAAAAGATCGTACTGAATATATTATACTCGGGCATACCGCTCACGATGTTGCCACTGTCGCAAAAAAGGAAGGCGCTAAAGTATTGTTGGCATATCGCCGCCCGATTGAAAATATGCCGGCCGCCAAACACGAAGTCGAGTCTGCCATCCGTGAAGGTGTCAGTATTCGAGGCAGCCTGGCACCGGTAGAAGTAATACTGGGCGATAACGGCCGCGCAACGGCATTAAGAGTTGAAGTGGTTGAGTGGGATAAAGGTGAAATGAGGCAAACAGGTGAAATGATCGACCTCGAATGCGACCTTATTGTTAGCGCTATCGGACAGGGTGGCGATCTGGAAGGGTTTGAAACATTTGATAATGGTCGCGGCTTAATTGATGCCGACAAGTTTTTCCAGGTAAAAGACAAACCGGGTGTATTTGCAGTCGGAGACATCATCAAGCCTCACCTGTTAACAACAGCAATAGGACATGCCAGCATTGCAGCAGAAAGCATTCATCACTACCTGACTGCTGAATCCATGGAACAGCGCCCCAAGGTAGATGTCCATCATTTCAGCCTGCTGGAAAAACTAAAGGAAGGCAATCTGCAACCTGATGATTTTGATCACCATGCTGACTGGGCTACAGACACATCCAACTACGCCATGCATAATTATGAAGATCGCTCAACTCATGAAATTATCGCGGCAGACAAACTTTTCCTGGGGCACTTTGAATTTACTCCTTGCAATCAGCGCCCGGAAACACTCGTCACGGCTGAACAGGTTTTGAATCATTTTGGCGAACGTTTCCAGGGCCTCGATGAAGATATTGTTCGTCAAGAGGCTGAACGTTGTATGAGTTGCGGTATGTGCTTCGAGTGCGATAATTGTATTATTTATTGCCCGCAGGATGCTGTAAAGAAAACCCCTGCGGCCGAATCGACTACCGGACGCTATGTCTATACTGATTACACCCGCTGTATTGGTTGTCATATCTGTGCCGAAGTGTGCCCGACTGGCTATATTGATATGGGCATGGGTGCCTGAAGCCAACAACATCTGCGGCATAAATGAATGGCTCTTACTTAAGCGAAAATACCGGTCAGCCTTTATCCTGCAAGGCATTGCTGTTTTAAGTAAGTGGCATTAGAGCCAGAGAACAATGCTTACCAATATTAGCCAATATTGCTCTCCGGACCTCATTCATTTCCGTGGATACCACACACTTAACTCCCTGGCATACTCCTGCCATGGGTCACTTCAAGCGTGTTGATCCGACTCCGCCTTGCCGCATCATTTTATTCATAACGCCGATGCGTGATTGCGACATATTTATCAGGTGAGATGCCCTGGAAACATCGACAAATTCTTCTTGATTGGCGGAAACAACTTGCTCATACAACATTTTTGCCCGTAAATAGTCTAGCGGTAATCCATAGTGGCCTTTCTCGTAGGCATTCGCCATCATATAAATCGCTTCGATATGCCGCAGCTCAACAGCATGTCGTAAATAATATAGAGCGAGGCGTTGCTTTTCATCTTTAGTCAACTGATTGTCATCGGATGGCAGGGCAAATCCATGGCCGGCATAATAGCGATACAACTGAAAATTGGCATCGGCATGCTCGCCTTCTGCCGCTCTTTTCATCCAGTGATAAGCCTCTTTTCCTCTCTCATGTCGCTGAAAAGATAATAGCTGTCTTGCTAATTGGTATCGTGCAGCCACATCACCTTTCTGTATGCGCTGTTCGAGTTCTTCTTCTGGTACAAAAATACCGCCGGCAATCTCGATAAAACGATCATAATATTCAACTTCTTTTTTGCGTTGTTCAATTAATTGTGGATCTGAAGCGAGGCCATGCTGGCCTCTGCGTTGATAATCATAGAGTTGCAGGGCGAGTTGACGGGCCTTGAGTAAATCCCTGGAAATACCATGAGCCCCGGTTGTATAGACATTCATTAACTCTTGCATGGCTTCAATATGCGACTGCTCTGCCGCGCGTTGATACCAATAAATAGCCTTTTCTGGATTGGCTTGTATCTTGAATCGGCCCAACGCATATAGCCGCGCCAGTTCAAACTGTGTGTCTGCATCACCTTGCATTCCAAGTTCGGTGAGTAAGGCCAGGGCGTGAGCATGAATCTGGAGCTGTATTTTACTGCGATCAAGTATGTCCAATGCCGTGGTGCGACGTTGTTCGTCCGTTCCGTGATAAAGCTTGTTTTCAAACTGGATGACTCGCTGTAAGCCCTGGCGGTATTCCTCGATTTTATCCATCGGGTAATCAAGTTTGGCTGAATGTTCATCCAGGTAATTGATCAACCATTGATAGTGATACCTGCTTTTTTTAAAATCCAGGTCCATGCCCTCTCGTCCATAGGCAAGATAACTGGCGAGAATTTCATGTGCCCTGAAATGCCCTTGTACAGCGGCCTTTTCCAGCCATTGCAATGCCTGATCAGGATTCTTAGTTATGCTAAATTTATTTGCACTACCAGCAATGTATAATTCACCCAGATCAAATTGCGCCATCATGAAATGATTCTGAGCAGCACGTTTGAGCCAATCATAACCCTGTTGTTGTGTACCCACATCATCAGTTTGAACCAATAATTCGTATAGCTCATATTGTGATGCTGCATGATTTAACTCCGCAGCCTGGATCAACCAATAACGGCGTCGTTCAGCTGTGGGGCTCAGTTTGACCAGACTCAGAATAGCATCGATATCGCCCTCCTCAGCCAGGCGCTCCAATTGAGTTTCAGAAAGGGCAGATTCGTCTTGTAGCGTTTGGGCAGGTGCCTGAAAACTCAACATGAAAAGTACAGTTGAGCACAAAAAATAGTGCCAACGTGTGCGTGAAGATAGTCTTAGCGATGTCATCTTTTTTATCATGATGATTAGTATAGCCCAATCAGTTCTTATCTTGTAACTGAACTATTACAAATAGAGTCAATAAAGGCTTGTCATTTGATAATGACAAGTACATAGACACGATCCAGGTATTTTAGGCACATTTCAATTTGGCTATTCAAGGTAGACTATAGCTGCATATAATATTTGCAAAACTCCGCTCTAACCCTACGTTCATTTGTTCAAGATATATTTTTTCTAAACAGGTATATCTAAGCGATATTCTTAGTCAATTGTTTATTTAACACAATCTCCAATTGAGTGATTTCGAGTGGCTTGGTCAGATAGGCATCGAAGCCGGCTCGAATTCCTTTATCAATATCGTGTTGCATGGCATTTGCACTTAGGGCTATAACAGGAATATGATGAGTATCCGGATCTGCTTTCAATGTGGACATCGCTTCATCACCATTAATACCCGGCAAGTTAATATCCATCAATATCAGATCAGGCATTTCTCTTTTCGCGATCTCTATGCCTTCTTCACCCGTCTTGGCGACCAATAAATCCATAGACGTCTTTCGCTTGAATATTTCGTTAACTAAACGAAGGCTCATTTCATTATCTTCAACATATAAAACTCTTTTTTTAATTCCAGCTGAATCATCAGTATCTATTCTCTTGGTATTATTGTTATTAATACTCATTTGATCTACCTGTTGCTGCCCTTCGGTTACCAATGGCAAAACAAACCAGAAAGTACTGCCAACATCAGGTGTGCTCTCGACACCCATCGTTCCTCCCATGGCCTCAACTAATTGTCTAGTGACTGTCAAACCAATGCCTGAGCCTTCTATATTGCCATATTGATGATCGAGTCGTTCAAATGGATCAAATAACTTGTGTATTTGTTGTTCAGATATACCAACGCCACTATCAGTAACACGCACTTGTACCTTATTGCCATTAATAATATGGGCACTGACGTAACTGTTCCATTCTCTCTATTATACTTAACCGCATTACTGAGAAGATTAATCAATACTTGATGTAAGCGTAGTTGGTCGGCGCACACCAGTAAGGTATGATCTTCCACTTCATTAACGACAGTCACCTGACGGGATTTCGCCAAGGTGCCCATAATCTGTGTCGTGGATTCGTCTACAATTCTTGATAAGTCAAGATTTTCTGATTTGATATTTAAATGACCCGCTTCAATCTGCGATAAATCAAGCACGTCATTAATGAGCTTTAGCAGATGCCCTCCAGCTGTCATTATTTGACGTAAAAAATGTAACTGTGTTTCCGATAAGGGTTGATCATCTTCATCTTCTGCGAGTATTTGACCAAAACCTAATATCGCGTTCATGGGCGTTCTAAGTTCATGGCTCATACTGGACATGAATTCAGATTTGGCATTATTGGCTTTTTCGGCCATTATTTTTTGTTTTTCAAGTTCCTCTGTACGTTCTTTCACGCGCGCTTCTAACACAGAATTTGATTGCTCAAGTTCATTGCGCATACTTCTAAAGGCTTCAGTTAAATTTCCCAGCTCATCTTTTGAAGCTTTGGGTAGTTTTTCACTATAGTCTCCCTGCCTGAGTTTCTTTGCAGCCCGTTCAAGCTTGGTCAGCGGCTCCAGTATCCATTTATTCTGCCACATCATTGCAAATAAGGTGACTACGGCAAAAATTAACATCACCATTAATTCAACTTGCTGTTTATAGCTAGACACATGTTCATAACCATGTTGCCAATCCATATATAATGTGGCAACCGCAACTTTTTCATCATCATTATAAACAGGGTGCTTTATTACCAGTAGATTTTCATGTTGATTAATGAACGGCATATCCAAAGGATAAATACGTTGCCCATTAATATTAGTCAAACTAAAATGACGCCAGGTAAGTTTCATGTTTTCCATTTGCCGGTCAAGCGTGCCATAAACGGAAGCGAGATCTCCTGCAAGAATAGCGCGTGTTAACGAGGGTGCCAGTGCCACGATAATCTCTTGTTGATGTGCAATAAATTCTGTACGCGCATCGTCAACATAGCTTTTGAACCAGAAAAAATGCAGCGCGAGAGTAAATAGTCCAAGAGCAAGAATAATGGGTAAAATAAGTTTGGTACGTAAACCCATTTTCACTTGCCTCGATGATAAAATCTTTCAAGTCTCCACTTTGCGAGATCCTGATAATCATTTATTGTTGTTGATCCAATTTTTTTAATCGGTATACCTGACAACATTTTTTTTCCTTCTGGAGTCTTACCCAAGGCTATTAAAACATCCTGTACTTTTTGTTGTGCACTTTTTTCAACTCTTGGGTGGACACAGAAAGGATGCGAAGTCACTCCACTGGTACGATGTAAGACACGTAGTCGATTACGCAACTTCTTTGGTTGTTTATCCAGTGTCTTTTGCACACCGCCTCCAGCCAGAGTCTGCCCAAGCGCTACATTCAAATAAACTGAACTATGACTGAGAACATATCTAGGCTTTAAGGTAATATTAAACTTATCGAAAAGTTCTGCGCGTATCATCAATGATGCCCCAAGGGCATTCGCACTGGGAAAGGCTATTTCTTTATCATGAAGCTCTTTTACTGAAGTCACAGGACTGTCCGAGCGAACGACAACAACCCCTTGTAATGATCGCTGGTGATCACGTACTAATGGTACATACCCCTGAGTTTCATATCCTATTAGGACATGATAAGGATTCATATAAGCAAAATCGAAAGCGCCGTTGAGAAACTCACGTTCAAAATCCGGAATACTGGGAGAGCCTCTTAATACAAATTTGTAACCAGTTTTCGCTTCTAATTCATCAAGGATGGGACCCCATATAGCGTGGATCTTTCTTGAGTCAAACTGCGGAACAATACCGACAGTATAGGTTATCTGTGAAGCGGACTCAGATGCTGATAACTGAAAACTCAAGGTAAACAATAACCATGAAAACAATAAACACTGCCTTGTAATTTTCATCAACACCAAGCCTTTACCAAGATCTGCCTTCCCAAAAGTACAATAACTGTCAAGATTATTACTATGTCGGCAAACGTTAATCTAACTTGATTAAATAGTGGTTTCGAATCATGGTTTTTTACCCATTCTTACACTGAGATGGCACAATCACACCAGGCAGGGAACTATCGAATTTGGTGAGTTTTCAGGTTATGCTGCCAACCACATAGTGCAATTAGCCTGTTTTTCTAATTTATTCCATAAAGTACAGTATGTTAGCTTGGTTTACCCTGTGGATTTGTCAGCCAATGGCTGACTGCTGTTCATCAGAATCTAGCCTCACTTTTTGTGATGGCGTGGTATGAGGCTTATTTGAGATTGCAAACGCAAGCAGATCAAAGATCAAATTCGGCTACTGCCGGCGCATGATCGGAAGGTCGTTCGAGATGGCGTAGTTCCTTGTCGATATAACTGGCCGTACACTTCTTTACCAGCGCATCACTGCATAGAATATGATCGATGCGCAATCCCCTATTGCGACGGAATGCCGCGGCACGGTAATCCCACCAGCTGAATAATTTCTCTTCCTGTTCGAATAGACGGAAGCTATCATGCAGTCCGAGCGCAAACAATTTCTGCATGGCAGCGCGCTCCGGTTCGCTGACCAATACCGAGCCTTTCCAGGCCTCGGGGTCATGCACATCCCGATCTTCCGGGGCAATATTGAAATCGCCGACCACGACCAGGTGTTTATGTTCCTGTAACTGTGCTTTCAGATAGCACGCAAGCTTCTCCAGCCAATCCAGCTTGTAGGCATATTTGTCACTACCAACTTGCGAACCATTTGGCACATACAGGTTAATAAAACGCAGCTTGCCATAGGTGGCTGCCAACACGCGGCGTTGATGGTCTTCAAGACCGGGGATGTCAGTTATTACGTCTTTCGGTGCTGCCTTAAGCTTGCTCAGAACCGCGACCCCGTTATAAGTTTTCTGACCACTGAACAATACCTGGTATCCTGCCGCTTCAATTTCCTGTTGAGGAAAATTATTATCCTGGGTCTTGGTTTCCTGGATGCCCAGTAGATCCGGTTGCGCATCGGTAAGCCAGTCGAGCACATGAGGCAAACGTACCTTTAAAGAATTTACATTCCAGCTCGCCATTTTCATCATTCGATTCACTCCTCAGATATACCGACGGAATAACTTGGTAGCGCATAGATGCCAGGTTGGCGGTCAAAAAGTTTAAAGGAGATCATCCCGGTATTCAATTACCAGTATAGCTAACTCACCCGTTGCCTCACAGCCCAAAATGATAGATCTGTCTTTCTGAAAAATCATGTCGTTATCATCCAGGGCATAATAACCACTGTTCGAGTAACGCTGCTTTAGATTATCAATTGTCATTGAAAGTCGCGAAGCGCAATCTGACATTGGCATAGGTGCACTGCGACCATTGATGCTGGCCACTTGTTTACCATCCTTGCTAACGCCAAGGACAACAGACTCGATATTATTTGCAGGCTCTGGTTTCACTGCATAGAGTTTATCGCCACTTTCAGAAATGACTGTTGACAGCACTTTCACTTCACTCAATGGCATACCCAGGGTATAGCCAAAAGCCACACTAATATCCTCAGCCAGAACAGCCAATGGAAACAAAGCATACAAAAGAATAAATATAACAATATTTCTCATCGTCATAAAACTATCCTACTGATAATTAACCCTGGGTTAATTATACCAGGCAAATGGTATTCCAATTTATCATAGTTTTTCGATTAGCCAGGACTCGTATTTACCGTTCCTTTTAATTCGACTCGCTGGCCCCTCTACAGATGCACTAGTTTATCTTCTATTGACGTTTATGGTAAGGTCACCCTCAGCCAGGTATGCTGGCGAAAGTGTCAGTAACTAAAACCTTCCGAGTCAACAGCATAATGCAAAACGAAAACACGAGTTCCCCCGCACCAGAACAAATCACCTCATCCGACACGGCCGCAGCCGCCGGCTTACCGGGAACTCCGGAAGCAGTGAAAGAGGAATTGCGGCGTGAGGGCATCGATCCCGATCGATTATCCATCATTCAACTAGGCCATCCCATCGAGCTAGCGCACTTTCCCATTCCCCTCTGGGTAAAACGCATGGGCCTGGGTTTCATCTTGTGGCTGCTTGTTCACGGGCTGCAAATGATGGGTGTCGTTATGTCAGAATGGTCGGTGGCCGGACTGGCACTGTTGATTGGTTTGATTATCCTTCAGGGTGCCTGTGAAGCCCTGGTCACCGCCAGCGAACGCCTGGCAGCGCGTCTGCAATGGAATCATTATGTGGCCGGCACGGTGGCCGAAATACTTTCCACACTTCCCGAATTGGTAGTCATCGCCTTTGTGGTGCCTATCAGCCCACTCACTGCCTTTGTTATCGCCCTGATCACTATTTACAACAATGCCCTGGTGTTTAGCCTGTACTCCTACTTTTTACCCAAGGACAAACAGGGCAAATTTCTCATGCCCAAGCCCATTACCGAGGCAGGCACACAAATCCTGACCGCTGGCGCAGCCATGGGCTTGATCCTGGGCCTGGTGATGCTGGCCTTTTCCTCCAACCCTCATCCAAAAACCAGTTTCTACACCATTGATCTTGTCATCATTAGTATCATCCTGTTCACGATCTTTGGCGTTTATTTATATAAACTGGTAGTGAATTATGCCGAAGAGGAACAGGAAGTTCGCGAAACCCTGGATTTGTCACCACAGGAAGTGAAACAACGCCTCGCGCTGGTCTACAAAAATGTTGAAATAGGTCCCTTAACGATAATCGCTTTGTTGTTGATGGTGGGTGTTTGTGGCGCCCTTCTTGGCGGGGAACAGGTAGCGAAGTTTGCCAAAATCGCCATTAAGGATCTGGGCCTAAATGATATCCTCACCGCCCTTATCCTGGCCGGGTTTGCCGGCATGAGTGAATACGTCATTCTGTGGAAATCCCACCGTAAAAAGGAGTATGGTATTGCCATGGCCAATGCCTTCGGCGGTATAACCCAGGTAATGTTTCTGGTACTACCCTTCACGCTGCTGAGTATCGCTATTTATCAAGGGTTTGTGATGCCGGCTCACCCCGGCTTACCCATACACTTCACCCTGTCGAATATATTCCTGTTGATTTTCCTGTTTCCTACCTTCTTCGTTCTGGTAGAACTTATTCAGGAAGATCATACCCTGGGAATATTGGACGCCACGATCATGACAGCCATTATTTTGATGCTTATTCTATTACTTGTTACCTATGGGGCAGATGGGTACTCGGGGGCAGGATGAACACGCTGCAAATATATTGCCATTTTCTCACACATATGGCCACGTGCTTCGATCAGATTGAAGCACTACGCGACAAAATAACAATACATCTCATTTGTCACCACCCCTTTCTACTACCAGCCTTTTTAATCAAGGTGCTACACCAAACAACCTGGCATGCAACCAGAGCAGGAATATGACATACAATACAAATCCAAGCACAAATGCGATGGCATCATTGAAGCCATTGGATTCCATCGGTGTAACCGCTCGTTGAACACGGTTTTTCATCGAAATGCGATCAATAATAGCCCAAACCAGAAATGAACCAAACAGGACAACATCGGCCAGGGTGCCATTGACGAGCAGGTGTGCCAAGGCCCAGATTTTGACTGCAAGCAACATTGGGTGTTTGACAGTATCGCGAAATTTTCCCGGGATATAGGTAGCAAATAACAGCGGAAATACAAATAACATCAACAGAAGATTGACATGCCGTAACCCGGCAGGAGGCGAATAAAGTATAATCGGAGATTGCCGTGCAATGCCATATCCCTGAACAATCAAAACAAAGCCTATGATGGCCACTACCGAGTAGATAGCTTGCCATGGCATTTTGCCAATACGCTGTACCATACGATCTCGCCAGGGCTCATTAATGATAGAAATGGAATGCACGGCAAAGAAAAGTATGAGCCCAGCAATGAGTATATCCATTAGAATTCTTCTCCTATATTAAATCGCAATACCGAATAAGTATTCGGTATATTCAGGTGTAAGCAAGTTGTTCAGCTTGTTCAATGGCTTTTGTTGCTGTCGCGGTTCCTCTGTTGAATATAAAGGATACGAGCAACAAAAAATACCAGCAGAATAAAAAAACCAAACGGATAAACAAAAAAACCCATAAAATACCCACTGATTGTGCCAATCAATAGTAATCCTAAAATGATAAGTGTAATATCCATGGATATTATTTTACATCTTTATTGCTGCTGGAGCTAAACAAGCGTGCTGCATTGCGATAGGCCAGGTCTTGTGCAACGTCTTGGGGTAGCTGCTTGAGCCAAGCGCGTATTTGTTGGACCACACTATCAAACTCTGACCAACGCTTTGGGCTATAGGTGTCCACGCCCACCATAAATCGATCAGAATAATCCACCAACAACTCCTCCCATTGGCTATCCAGTTTTCCACCGGGTGCGATCAGATCGTCGCGTACCGATAGATCGATAGATAGATTTGGGTATCTTGTCAGATAGTCACGCAGTAAAGGTGGATATGGATACGCGCTTGCATGTGCCCAGATAACCCGGGCTTTAGGACTCTGCATATACAGGCTATCGATAACGGCGGGATCAGCATGCATTTGTAGTATCAGATTCCGCTCGCTTGCCAATTTTACAATGGTCTTAAATACTGGGCTGCTACGATTTTTGGCAAATAAGTGTAACTCGCCAATTCCAGCCCAGTAGCCAGCTTCAAGCTGCTGTCTTAATCTTTGCGGAAGTGCTGTATTCCGATGCCAGCGTTCTTTATCCATGGGCGTCTGGTAAACACCCAGGAAGGGAACAATACGATCGGGTGCGGCGAGATACAGTGATGCCGTGTGCGTGCTTGGGGTACCGGTGACAATAGCACGTGTAATGTGATTGCGATCCAGAATCTGAATGAAATTTGCCGGGCTGATATGCTCGGCATCCATGGCACTGTAGTGTAAATGGCTATCAAAAATCGACACATCAGCTCGTGCCACGGGTGTCAGAAAGAATACAGTCAATAACAAGACGTATAACAGTGAAATCTCAACAGTTGTGCTGTTATACATGAACTCTACCATTATTACTGAATATTTTGATTAAATCCTCTGAGTATACTGCGTGGTGTGCGGCATCAATAAAAACCCGGGTATGGAACAATTTTTAATATTAGGAATTATTATCCAGTATTGTGTTTCAATTGCATGGCAGGTGCGAGCCTGATAGTTAGTCGGAAAGTTTACGCAGGGTTTGCTTCCAATCTTCATTATTACTCGCTTGAAGAAGTTGATACATGTCTTCATTAGCTTCTGTTTTCCAACCATGTTCGCTTTCAAATGGCTTACTTGAAAAGCCCCACCACATGCCTTCATCATCCTGTGCAACCCATTCCACCTCTTCAGGAATCAAGTTTTTGTCTACAAATTCTTTAATTTTTTCACTCGTTGCAGTTATCATCAATTTTTCAATTTCATCGTCTTTGAGAACTCGGGTCTGACTATTATCGCGTGCATTGGTATTATCATTACCATATTCGAACACTAGCTGGTATTTCCCAATCGTTATAACATCACCGTCACGCAGGGTCCCCTTGACAACACGATTTTCATTTATATAGGTCCCATTAGTACTATTTAAATCCTCAAGATATATATCCTCAATAGAGCTAGGCTCGAAAAAGTTTATTATTCTTGCATGATGCCCGCTGACCGTTGAATCATTGAGCCTTATGTCATTGTCCTTGTGGCGTCCAATACTTATGTCCCCGTACTCAATGGGTACTTCATCTGCCTTATTGCCGTCAATTGTGATTATTAGTTTTGACATAAACTGTCCCTATATTTAGATTATTAGCTTTTGTCTCAAGTAGTGAGAGAAAACAGTATATTATCCAAATATCTAACGTTATGAAATAGTTTTTGCAATCAAATACAAAACCGAATCTTGATTATTGTTTAACATTATTAGTTTATACTAAACGCCCATCAAATAACAGTTGTACAGAACTGGTTCAAAAAATAATTACGCCTAAAATTAAGCATGAATGTTCTCTGACCCGAATGGCACTTATTTCAGAAAATGCACTTCTGGCCTGCGTATCATTATTAATTATCGAAAGGTGTTTCGCTCACAATGCATAATAATAGCCTTAAAAATCTGTTCACCATTTCCAGCCATAGCGATACGGATACGAATACTGTTTTTTGTCATATTCTTTTTCATGATCAACCCCCTACACAAACGATGGTTACTTTTACTACTTTCCTGACCCCTACCAGACCATTCTCTTTTGTCACAGATCCCTATATCTTGAACTGTATTGATGCCAGGTTGAGCGATGGATATTAACTTAACTTGATATCCATCGTATTCTATTAAACTACTTTTTTATGTTTCTTCCACGATGTATTCTGGATTGACCAAAGCGCTGATTAATTTTATCACTAAGTACATCCAGCTTGTCCTGTTTAGCGTCCTGCTCAAACAAATCGCCTTGGTGTATCTCATCATTGGAAAAACCAGATATACTCACACCCACTAACCTTATTGATACTGGCCCGGTTTGCAAGACATCCTGGAACAACTGTTTAACTGTCTGCCAGATAGGCATGGTATTAAATGTACTTTCCGACAAGGTTTTTGAGCGGGTAATGGTTTTAAAATCATGGAAACGTATTTTAATACTGACCGTTTTACCTTTTATATCCTTAGCGCGTAAACGGGCCGCTACTTGTTCAGTTAATTGAGAAAGTATCGCCAGCAATACATCATTATCCTGACTATCACTATCAAAGGTCGTCTCAGATGAAATTGATTTTGCTTTTGCATCCGATATGACTTCGCGTTTATCCAGTCCATTAGCCAGGCGGAAAATATGATCTCCCAGCTTACCAAAACGTTGGACTAACCAATCCGGATCCTTGTTACGTACATCAACGATCGTTTTCATTCCAGCCTGCTTTAGTATCTGCTCGGTTTTTTTACCCACACCCCAGAGGCGTTTAATCGGCAAAGGATCGAGAAAACTTTGTACTTCACCGGATTGTACAACAACAAAGCCATCAGGCTTGTTAATATCAGAGGCAATTTTTGCAACAAATTTATTCGGCGCAACACCGGCAGAGACAATGAGTTGACATTCATTTTTAATATCTGCTTTTATTTGTTTGGCAATCTCAGCCGCAGTACCAAACAATTTTTCACTGGCGGTCACATCCAGAAAGGCTTCATCCAATGACAAAGGTTCTATTTCAGGAGTATAACGATAAAAAATCTCGTGTATCTGTTGCGATACATTGATGTACAGCGGCATATTAACCGGCAAACAAACCAGGTCAGGACAAAGTCGTAAGGCAGCAGCGACTGGCATCGCACTAAAGACACCAAACTGACGTGCCTCGTAGCTGGCTGCTGCCACGACACCTCGACCACTGCTCGAACCACCAACAACAACAGGCAAGCCTGCCAGTTCAGGTTGCTCGCGCAACTCAACCGAAGCAAAAAATGCATCCATATCAAGATGTATAATCATAATGATGAGTATAATTTAATATTCCAGGCCAGAGAACAATAATCAACAATATTAGAATGTTTGGGGTCAGAGTAAAAACTATTCTACAATAGCTGGACTTATACTCGTGTTTTTACTCTGACCCCAAATATCTCAATGTGAATATAACGGCCAGTATAATTAGGCTGCGTATTTATCAATTAAGCGGGCAATAATATACGTTCAATTTCTTTAGAATTACCAGGCTTACCAGTAAGATAACCTTGTATCACATCGCACCTTTTTCCACGTAAATATGCTAATTGACCTTCATCCTCGACTCCTTCAGCCACCACTTCAAGACCCAATGCATGACCCATATTGATTATAGCCTCCGTAATTGATGCTGCATTTACATTATTAGTAATATGTTGCACAAAACTTCGATCGATCTTCAGAATACTGAACGGGAAGTTTCGTAAACTGCTTAAAGATGAATAACCCGTTCCAAAATCATCAATCGCCGTACGTATACCGAGTTCTTTAAGCTCATGCAGTATTCTTTTGACCTGCGCTTCATTATTTACGGCAACTGATTCCGTTAATTCCACCTCTATTTGATTATTATTAATACCATATTTATTCATTGCATTTTGCAGGTTTGCAACCATGCCATGTTGATTAAACTGATGTCCAGAAAAATTAATTGCAACAGGAAGTAGACTACTGCTCGATTTATTCCATTCATGAATTTGATGACAAGCTTCGTATATCACAAGCTCACCAAGTGGTATCATCAACCCACCTTCTTCTGCGAGAGGAATAAACTGTACTGGTGAAACAGATCCATGAACAGGACTATCCCATCTTACCAGCGCTTCTACACCGACAAGTAATCCACTTTTCGCATCTACCTTTGGTTGGTAAGCTAAATGAAGCTCATTATTATCGATAGAACGCTTAAGGTCACGTAGCATATTAATTCGTCCTAGAGTGCAATCTCGAGTCTTTTGCGTATAATAACTGGTGCCTGTACGATTGCTTCTGCGTACTTCCTCAATCGCCAGATCTGCCTTGTCCAGTAACTGCATACCATCTATATCATCATCAGGATAGATTGCGACTCCCACACGACATGCAATGTTGATTTCATAATCACCCATTTTAAAAGTATCATTAATACAGTTCTCTACGTTTTGCACCATATTGACAAGCACGTCTCGATTCGGGATTCCGCCTATAATGATAGCCAACCCACCTTCATTAATCCTACCAAGCTGCGTCATTATTAAGTCATTCTGAGGTTGCTGAATTGAAGACAAAGTATCGGAAACTCGCAATGCCCATAAGCGAAATAATTCATTTCGTCCATCTACGCCTATTACACTACTTATATGGTCCATTTCTGTCATTTGTATACGTATTACGGCGACCAAACCTCCAATAGAAGAAGCTTGCTGAAGCGTTTCACATAATTTCTTCTTAATTAAATCCATTTTTGGCAGGCCAGTAAATTGATCATGGTATGCAAGATGCCGAATGTGCTTCTCTGTAGTATGACGCTGAGTAAAATCACGCAGTATAACTAAAATACCTCCATGGGTAGATGAAACCATACGCATTTCATGATTACTGGTTTGACTACCATGAGATAATTCGAATTCTAACATCTGCAAACCTGAACCATTTTTTATTTTTTCAATAATATGTTCGACCTTTCTCGCTGACTCAACTGGCATCACATCATTGAGTTTTTTTCCTGGTACAATTATATTGTTCAAGGTATTTTTAGATTCATTTGCCAATTTGGTATCTAAGATATAGCCTTGGTTATCAAGCCATATAATTGAATCAGGTATAGCATCTACAAGAGAACTCTTCTCATACAGACTATTAGACATACCTCGTACTCTTAACATATAACGGATACGGTTTTTTAATATCTGCCAATTGACTGGCTTGGTAACGAAATCTGTGGCGCCTACCTGAAATGCCTGATCAATAGAATTTATATCATCCATACCGGTTATCATTATAATCGGCAGCGAATCACCTTGATGCATGCGTCTGACTTTACGGCATACTTCATAGCCATCCTGACCAGGCAAATTAACATCTAGTAGAACCATATCAAAGTGCGAATTCTCTAGAAGACTTAAAGCTTCTTCACCGTTTTTGGCAATGGTAGCATCAAGGCCAAATGTCTCCAGCACATTGCGTACATAGAAGCCAAGAACATCATCATCATCTACAACCAGAATCTGCTGTTTTACCAATGAGCTCCATGTGCTTGAAGATAGATCACCTGTTGCTATAGTCATATTAAAACCCTCGTGTCTGTTGGCTACTTCTAATCAAATAAATATTTGTCATTACATGATTTGCATGTAATATGCCAACATTGAAGATATAAGAGGAATATTTATTAGTTAATACATTTCAGTTGCTTATATACACATTACTACTTTTCAAAGCATCTATCTTCTGTGAGAACCAAAATTCAGTAGTATGTTTATTAATATGATTCGCAATATGCGAAGCATTATAAAATTCAGTTATCTAAATAGCGGGCTTAGTCCTAAGTTAAGACAATATGCGATTCAAGCTTGCAGGGATGGATGAGATAAGAATAACATGTAGAAAATACTGGAAAACAAACCAGTGTCTGACCAAAATATATCAATTAAAGCAACAAAATATTGTTGTTAAATATTATCCCAGGATTGGCGCTTGCGGTAAATTGTAGATGCACTGATATCCAATAATGCCGCAGCCTTCGGTACGTTTCCGTCACAAATCGATATAGCCCGTTCAATAATCTCTTTCTCTTCCACCCACAGAGGGCGTATATCGTTAATGGCTAATGGTGTTGATACTTCTGCTGTTTGTTCAGATACTACCTCCTCACTGACTTGCTTTTTATTTTCAATTCGATTGTCAGGTGTCTCATCTTGGCGTGAAAGATGATGAGGCAGCATATCGTAACTGACTTGTTCATTATTATTCAGCACGACGATATTACGAATCGTATTTTCCAGTTCACGTACGTTGCCTGGCCAACGGTAATCCTGAAAAAGTTCTATAACAGCAGTTGAATATCCCTTGAATTTTTTACCTTCTTCCTTGGTAATACGGCGTAACATCTCTTTTGCAATCAACATCACATCACCTTCACGCTCGCATAATGGTGGCAGGTTTATTGGTATTACATTCAGTCGGTAATAAAGATCTTCGCGAAATTTACCTGCTCGAACCTGTTCAAGTGGATCGCGGTTTGTCGCACAGACAAAACGAACATCTACCGACTCCAGCTTGGTATCACCTACACGCTGAAATGTACCTGTTTGGATAAAACGCAATAATTTACTTTGCAAATCCAGATCCATTTCACATATTTCATCCAGAAACAGAGTCCCTCCATCTGCACGTATTGCTGCACCATCCCGCTTTCCTACTGCACCGGTAAATGCGCCTTTTACATGTCCAAATATTTCACTTTCCATTAAATCTTTTGGGATTGCCGCACAATTAATAGCAACAAATGCATGCTTCTGACGTTGACTTTCACTGTGTATTGCCTCGGCACATAACTCCTTGCCAGTACCGCTCTCACCAGTAATAAAAACTGTCGCCTTACTGGGTGCTGCATTCTCAATTATCCTGAATACAGCTTGCATCGGCATTGATGAACCAATAAAACTATGGAAACGGTCACGCACAAATGTTTTCTTGAATTCATTTACAATTTTTGCAAGGTGGCGATTTTCTAACACATTTTCCAAAGTCACCTTTAACCTTGGTGCATTAAATGGTTTCGAGATAAAATCTACAGCACCATATCGCATGGCTTCAATGGCAACATCGGCTGAGCCATGTGCGGTTATAATAACCACTGAACATTCCTGTTCTGCTTCATGTATTTGACGTAAAACGTCCATACCTGAAATGTCTGGTAACTTCAGATCCAATAATACAACATCGGGAGTATACTGCTCCAGTTTCTTCAGGGCTTCGCCACCGGTACTTGCTGTAAGCACATGAAATTCATCGCAAGCAAGGTAACCCTGGTAAACTGCTGTGAGCGAAGGACTATCCTCTACTAATAATATATCCGCATGTTTTTTATCATCTTTCACATTTATTCCTTCTCACATTTTATCTATCTTTAATTTCATTACGATACAAGGGTAAGGTTTTATGCCACAATCCGGGTAACAAATGGGCCAAACGAACTGCCTCATCACGCCTGTCTTCGCGGCATGAGGTTTCCATATCTTGCGCTAACTCTTGCAGTTTAAGAGCACCAAAAGTGCCTGCGATACTCTTAATGGTATGCGCTTCATCACATAATTGCTCCAATGACAATACAGTTATCCCGTGCTCAATTTTTTCAGCACGCATACTGACTTCTTCTAAAAACATACTTACCATGGTTGGCAGCATTTCTGCCGAAGTGTCGTGTGCCAGGCGTGTCAGGGCAGCTATATCCATTAATTCTTTATCACCATCAATATTCTCATTAATAAGCTCTGTTTTTGTTGGTAATGAAATATCTTGTAACCATTTCGCAATGGTGCGTAACAAAGTATCCCGATCTACTGGCTTACTGATATAATCATTCATACCTGCATTCAGACATCTGTCGATATCTATTTTCATCGCATTAGCAGTCATGGCAATAATAGGAATATTCTTTCCATTCGGCATACTTCGAATATGGCCAGTCGCTTCCAGGCCGTCCATTTCAGGCATTCGTAGATCCATCAGTATCAAGTCATAATTAATGTTCCTGAAAGCGTCTATTGCCTCGCAACCATTATTCGCAACATCCACCATGCATCCGGCTTTATGTAAGATAGCTGTAGCCACCATCTGGTTAGCAGGACTGTCCTCAACCAACAAAAGTTTTTTACCCTGTAATATTAATGCGAGTTTTTGCTGTAATGATGGAATAACTTGTATTGTCGGATCTTTTTCCGTCATGTCTTCATTAAACATCGATAACACAGCATCAATATGCAAGGGTTTAAATAATGGCTTGTCAAAATAATTATCGCGTACGTACTGATTAGCCTCACCAGGAGAAAGTGATGTTATCAAAATAAGTTTTTCACATCCTTCGGTATGTGCGCGTTGCGTGAGCATACTGAAATCGATGTCACCAATTGATTCATCTACCAGCATAAATGCAAAACATTCATCCTCAGTACTATCTAGCTTTTTCAACGCTTCTCTTCCGGATGCGACCAAAATCACTTGACAGCCCAGCGCTTCAAGCTGCTTACCTAAAGCCATGCGCGCCAGCGGATGCAAGCCCACAATGAGTACTCTATAGTCAAAATGATCAGTTATAATAAATGGCGTCTCATGGCCTGCCATTGGCAAGTCTAAATCGATGGTGAAACAGCTACCTTTTTCTGGTTGACTATCAACAGAAATACGCCCATCCATCATCTCAATAATCTTTCTACAAATCGCAAGCCCCAAACCGGTTCCACCATGGTGAGTTGCATCTGTACTATCAACCTGGCTAAACTCGTCAAATAATCGTGTTTGGGCTTCGACAGGAATACCGATACCACTGTCTTCTACTTTAATGCGCAAACCAATCATTTTATTACTCATTGAAGTTTTCTCAACTGATAAAACGACTGCTCCCTTGTCTGTAAACTTGATGGCATTATCCATAAGATTTAACAGCACCTGGCGTATCCTTGTTACATCACCTAATAATTCTTCAGGAATATCCCGACCTATAATAGATAATAGATCCACATCCTTATCATGTACTCGATATGATATTACTTCTCCTATACTGACAATAAGTTCACGCAAATTTAATTTTGATTCTTCAAGTTTAAACTCTCCAGCTTCTATCTTCGAGAAATCGAGTATGTCATTAATGACCGCAAGCAAAGCCTTACCTGATGTTTGTGCCGTCCTCGCATACAGACGCTGCTCTTGATCCAGTCGGCTATCCAGTATTAAACCAAGCGAACCAAGTACAGCATTGAGGGGGGAACGTATTTCGTGACTCATGTGCGCTAGAAATTGAGATTTGGCCTTGGATGCAGCTTCAGCCTTGAGTTTTGCTTCCTTCAATTGCAATTCTGCATTTTTACGCTCACTAATATCACGAATAAACGCAGTAAACATTGTCTTGTTTTCCACTTGAAGCACAGAAATTGTGAGCTCTGCCGGAAACTCGCTTTGATCATTACGCATTGCCGTGACTTCTATGCGATTACCTATTACTGGTCCTTCTCCTGTATCAAAGAAACGCTGCATCCCCTTATTATGCGCATCACGAAGTGCTGGTGGTATAATGAGTTCATCCATAGGCTGACCCAGAACCTTCTCTCGATCATATCCAAAGATTTCTATTGCCGCCGGGCTAAAATCGACTACATTACCATCACTATTTATTGTAATCAGTGCATCCAGGCTAGATTCCACGACCGCACTTTTAATAGCATCACTTGTTCTTGCGTTTTTTTCAATCTCACGACGTTCAGTAATATCACGTACAAGACCGACAAACATTTTTTTATGATTGTCCAGTAACATTTCAGATACCGACAAATCAAGTGGAAAAGTGCTGCCATCCTTGCGCATGCCTTCAACTTCACGGCCTATTCCAATTACTTTGGCATCTCCACCGGTGAGGTAATTAATGAGATATCCATCATGTTCAGATTGATATGGCTCAGGCATTAAGCAAGATACATTTTTACCTATTAATTCATCTCGCTTGTAGGCAAAAATATTGGCACCGGCCGGATTGATATCATTTATCTGGCCATATTCATCAATCGTTACAAAACCATCTACTGCTGAATCCAGTATTGTCCTTAGTCGTAATTCACTTTGGCGTAACTGACCTGCTAGCGCCTCACTTTCATGCATACTACGCTGCATCTCTTGGTGAGATTCTTGCAATTTAGAAGACATCTCGTTGAAGGCTGCAGCAGTCATTGCAAGCTCATCACTTCCACTGATATCAATTTGTGCGCCTAACGTACCTTGTCTGAGTGTTTCAGCTGCCGACCCAAGTTTTTTCAAACCACGGCTTAGATAACTACCCAATAAATAGGAAAAAATAGCCACTAATAACATTTCGATCAAGGCTATACTAATGAAACGATTTCTGGCATCTGCAATTAACAGAGTCATTTTAGCTACAGACAAACCAATCTCGACTCGCCCATAACTATAATCACCTTCATTGATATCTGCGGCAATATCAAATACACCATCACCGCTCAAATCAAACAATAAATCAGCCTCAAATGCTTTATTCAGATAAGAATCAGCCCCTCTTTCTACCAGCACCTGCTCTTGATCCTTGATACGAACATATTCAATACCAGGTGATTTCATGATCTCTTCAACAGCACTTTCCAGTGTTGCCAAATCTGTTGATAAAACAGCATCTTTAGTCATGGCTGCAAACAACTGCGATGTCGTTATAGCCCGCCGGGTTAATTCTTCCTGATTGGATCGCACCAGATAATCGAGGCTACTCCAAATCAATATCATCAACAGTAAAGCTTCTATTAATGCAACGCCCAGAATGGTTTTTAGTCGAAATGACATCTCTATTTAAGTTTGCCTTTTTTACCAGTAGTCAGATCTATCTTTAATGCACGAACATCATCCCAATCTTTATCCTGTGCAACCTCAAATTCTTTTATACTTACTCTTTTGAGTAGATATTTACCTTGTTCTGATAGATGCATCTCAACCACAGCTTGCTTGATCGCAGCAAGCTGTTTCGAATTCACTCTTGGATGAAATGCAATGGCATGTGGTGTATATCCGGGTGTTGTCCATAATACCCTGAGCTCTTGACTCACCTTGGGATCAACACTCTTGAAGGTACGCATTACACCACCACCTGCGGCAAAAATACCCTTTGCTACAGTACGGTAAACTGAATCATGGGATAGTACGTAATTTGTCTTTATACCAATACCTTGTACTTTGAAATTTGCTAGCGGTAACACCGTTGCTGCAAACGCAGCGGGTGCCGGGAAAGCCATTTCCTTGCCTTGTAAATCATTTAATGTCTTAATATCAGAGTCTTTTCTCACCACTATGATACCGTGTATCTTCTTGTCTTTGGCTTTCGCCAGGGCACGATAACCCGGCTGTCGGTTAAAGACAGTAAAGTGAAACGGGTTCATATAGGCAATATCATATTCTCCTTCGTAGAGTCGTTGTTCAAATGTCGGGATATCCGGTGCCGTGCGGAAAATTATCCTGAGCCCGGTTTCAGCCTCGAGGTAACGCATAATAGGCCCCCAAGTTTTTGCCAACTGACTGGCAGACTGCTGGGGAACGATCCCAAAACTAATGACTTCCTGCTTGTCAGGTGATTTAGCCTCTATGTTCATTGCCCAAATGAACGCTAATAGCGTCATCATGATTTTTACGCGAAAGTACGTGGATCTACTCATCATTGGAAGTTCTCCTGTGCTTCTGATGCAATGCTATCTGCAAATCACGGGCCAATACCTTAATAGCCGTCTGTACAGCAATAAAATGATGGTCATTGAGAATTTTACAGCTATATTCATACGGATTTTCACTATCATTTAAACAAAAACAATTACTTATAAAGCTTTATCCTCAACACCCCAAAAACAATATGTTATCTTTTCATATTTCTATATTGGCATTTACATCGAATACCTTAGCAATTTGCTAATGTAGAGTTCATTTTGCTTCGCAAAATGCAAATCAATCGATGCGTATATTGCGAACTATTTAGCGCGTAATCATTATCTTATTGAATTACATGAATAAAAATAATTAAGCTCTTAATAGACTGATTTGGCTAGATTCTTGCTCATCTACCTACATGTCATTCCTGTGAGAATCACACCATGAAACAGTCAAGTAGTTTAGACATTGCAACATTCACCGAGAAATCCAGCGAAAACGATGCTCAGCACCAAACAAAGATACTGGTTGTAGAAGACAGTAAGACCGAGCAATTAAGACTAAAAACGATACTCAGCAAAATCGGCTACGACGTGCTACTGGCCAACAACGGCCTGGAAGCCATTAACATCATGGAAAAGGAACATTGCCAGCTAGTCATCAGTGACTGGCGCATGCCGGAACTAACGGGTATTGAACTGTGTCGCCGCCTGCGAGAAGATCAACGATATAAACAGCTTTATTTTATTTTACTGACTGGCTTTGATTCAAAAAATGATCTTATTGCCGGTATGGATGCAGGGGCTGATGACTTCATAGCAAAACCAGTCAGTAGTGAAGAACTTCGGGTCCGCGTACAAGCTGGTATTCGCATCATCAATCTGCACAACGAGCTTGAAGTGAAGAATGAAGAACTGGAAATCACTCTGCAGCGTGAACAGCAAGCTTACGACCTCATTCAAACTGACCTGGCTGCAGCTGCCATCATGCAGAAGTCCTTGCTTCCTGATAATAGTAGCCCTTTTAGGCAGCTTGAAATAGCTTCTTTGTTTGAACCTGCCAGCGTAATTGCCGGAGACGGTTTTGGTTATTTTAAACTGGATGCAGATCATCTGGGCTTCTATCATTTCGATGTGGCTGGCCATGGTATTGCCTCAGCCATGCTGTCATTTACACTGACTCGATTACTTTCACCTGCATTTATTGAAGAATCCTTATTCCAGAAATCCAACCATACTCATAATATTGAACACCTTACAGAAAACATCGTAGCCCCATCAGCAGTCATTGCTTCACTGAATGAACGCTTCAGTGAAGAACAGGATTGCCAGCATTATTTCACTATGATCTACGGTGTATTGAATATTAGAAATGGTAGAGGACAACTCTGTCAGGCAGGACACCCTTATCCGCTCATCGTTACAGCCGAGGGACAAGTAAACGCTATTGGAGAAGGTGGATTTCCCGTTGGTATGTTGTCAGAAGCAGAATATGAAGATATCGCCTTTAAGTTAACTCCGGGTGATCGACTAGTACTATATTCTGATGGCATCCCCGAATGCAAAAACATATCCAATGAAATGTTCAACAATGACAATTTTCATAACATATTGTCTCAAACTCATCGCGCTCCCCTGGCTAGTGCACTCGATATACTGAAACTATCATTACAGCGCTGGCAGGGTAATGAAGCACTGAATGACGATATCTCCCTACTTGCTTTTGACTTCAATTCATCATTTCCACATAAGAAATGATAATGATGAAAATAAAACTGACCATCACTGGTACAGCAGAATCCATTCCAGCAGCCGTTGAACAAATCAATGATTTTTGTCACCAGGCAGGAATGGGCTCTGATGAGTGTTTTCGTATCCAGGTAATACTCGTCGAGGCCCTAAATAATATCGTAGAACATGCATTAGCGGAGTTACCAGGCAGCACCATTGAAATTTTCTGTCACACCGATGAGCAAAACCTGGTTATTACAACTATCGATCACGGCAAACCTTTCTCTGCCTCCGAAGTACATCCCATGCCAGATAGTCTTGCGGAATCGGGCCGTGGCTGGCCCATCATTGACCAATGGGCCGATCAAGTTAAACAATTTCGTGATGACAATGCCAATCACCTGAACATCACATTGTCACGTAAGATGCATGTCTGATATCACCGTAACCAGGAATCTTGTAAGAAATCATTTTCATCTATGTTAACTTTCTAAGATTAATTATTAATCTATTTTTCATATCCAGCCAACCATCTGATCGCTCCACATACACATCAGGATTTGTCTCTGTACTACTCCTAGAATGCGAAAACCAAAACGCAAACCATTACAAATTGATTTGCAATTTGCGAAACATAATTTTCTAATTTTACTGAAATTATCATAACTAACTGTTTATATTTAATAATAAAAGTTGGCACGCGAATTGTAATAGATAAAGCAAAACTAACGAATCTACCAAGAGGTGATGACATGACGCTTGAACACGCAACTATCGAAACCGTAGAAATTATCAAACTCCCAAACCAGCTGGTGATGGGTAATGCCCCTCAAGCACGGGATGAAATTAAGTCACTCATCAGGAATGGCCATACCCAACTGATTTTAGATCTCCAGGAAATAAGCTTTATCGACTCCAGTGGTCTGTCTGTTCTGGTCTCTACATTGAAGGCAGCACAGGAGCTACAAGGGCATGTTGTACTGCTCAGCCCAACTGATGGCGTCCGTTCCCTGATCGAACTGACTCGTCTGCATCATATCTTTGAAATCTTCGAGGACAAAGACACAGCTGTTCGGTCTTTTCATTAACAGTGATGGTAATTTGACCCATGATAGATCAATCCAAATTCGCACTATTGCTAGTAATCATTCCATCTGTACTCGTTAGCGCCTGTAAATCTGCCGGAATGCCCGGTAAAGTGTCTGATGACTACCTGACAAGACAGGTGCTGCTTGCATCTGAGGTCAGCAATCGGAAACAGCAGGAACAAGTGCACACTGCAAAGATTATTAAAGATAGTGCGAACCTACCACGCTGGACGAATAAACGCCCACCTCTTTCACCGGGGGATCGGGTTCAGGTCAACGTCAACAATGGAAAAACATTCACTGGTCTATACGAAGTTGATATCGACGGCGCATTGAACATACCTTACCTGCCACCACAAAATGTTGCTGGTATGGGCACCAAGCAGGCTGAAAAAATGATTACCAATGCCCTGGTTAAGGCGAAACAGTTCCATGCTTCACGCATTTGGGTAAGTGTACGCGTACAACAGTGGGCTGCAGTCCAGGTACATGTTAGTGGCGCAGTGTTCAATACAGGTTTGGTAACGGTAAATGTAAGAAATGCTGAAGAACGTGCGCAGAAATCCACCCAGGATTCTGGTGACTTCCCCCATGATCGCCTTCTACAAGCCGCACTCAGGGCTGCTGGTGGTGTAAGACCTGATGCTGCAATTGAAAGGATCTTGTTAGTTCGAAATGGTAAAACCAGTGTGGTTGATTTTTCCGGATTGCCAGATGGCATGCCTATTACTCCGGTTCCGTTAATGACGGGAGACACCATCATGGTACCTAGCTCCGGTCAGCTTAATAATAAATTACTTTCACCTTCCGTGATTACAACACCAGGTATCCGAGTATATCTTTCGAACCTGACAGCACCTGCTCCCGGTAATGCGGCTGCAGCCATCAGTAAAAATGTAACCAGTCTCCCATATGGCTCGCGCATGCTCACTGCACTGATGTCAGCCAATTGCATAGGTGGCGCGGGCTTCACCAATGCTGGTAGACATGCACTTCTGGTTCGCAATAACCCGATCAATGGACGCCAGGAGGTCGAGAAACGCTCGATTGAGCAATTGATAGAAAATCCTGAACGTAGCGACATCAATGTACATTTGATGCCGAATGATAGCGTGGCCTGTTATGACTCCGGCGTCACCAACATGCGTGACATTGCTCGCACCATTTTCGACATCATTGTTCCCTTTACATTATTTTAAGATTATGTCAAACACGAACGCACAAAACATGGATAGAAGCATAAAAGTGAACAGCTGGCTGCCCTTGATTACCCACGGCAGTAATCTGGGTACTTCAAGCCGCTTTGCAATGTATATCGGTATAGCACTCGCTACCCTGCTGGTCATCTGGATTCCTGTTGCATTATTCCTATTGGCGCTTCAACCAGGTTATACGAGTAAGTGGTCACTCATTCTGCCTGGCAGCGGGGCTGGTCATGCCGTATCACTGGACAGTGTCGGCCAGGCCACCGCTACCGTTACCTCTCCTTTTGGCAACCACTCAGTTGATCCCAAGATTAATTACAAGGCCATTGTCTCAAGCACCCAGGTCCTCTCCAGTGCCGCTAAAAAAGTGAAAATGAGCGTAAAGGACTTTGGTAAACCAATAATTAAACTCGTCGATCAGACGGCAATGATTCATTTCCAAATTAGCGGCAGGACTGGCGAGGAGACCTATGAAAAATCAAAGGCACTTTATGCATCATTTCAGGATGAGCTTGAACATTTACGTAATGATGAGCAGCAGCGTAGAGAAAATGCCACCAGCAAAATGCTAAATAGTTTTAGTGAAAAGCTGCAACTGGCACAACAGCGTATTCTCGAATACCAGACACACTCGCGGATTGTTTCTCTGGAGCAGTTTACTGAACTCACGCTTGGCCAGGAAAGAACACGTAACAAATTGCAGGAAATGAAAGCAGAGCATGCTGGACTTTCCGTACAGCTGGATACATTGAAAACAACTCTATCTACTGGTCCCGAACTGGCATCTGCAATCATCCGATTACAAACCGATCCTCTGTTCCAGGAACTGGCCGATAAACAGGCCAATGCTGCAGCAGTCCTTGCCGAGAGCCATGCTCAATGGGGTGAGAACAACTTTGAAGTAGTCACGGCACGGGACAATCATAACGGCCTAAAAAAAGCACTCTATAAGCGTGTGCGTGTATTGGCATCCCGCGCTGGAGTAAACACGGCGAAACTGGTAAAGCTGGGTAGTTCCGGTGACCGCAAACTCTATAGTCAACTGATCGAACTGTTCAGTCGTGAACAAGGTATGGCAAGCCGTATCCAGAGTCTGGAAACAAGCATTATTGAACAGCAAAAGCTGTTAGATAGCAGCACGACTAACGCTAGTAAACTCGAAGACCTGAAACGCAAACTTCAGGTGGCAACCGCAGTATTCACTACTGCTCTAGCAAAAATTGACCTGGGTAAATCGAATCGTTTTTCCACCTATCCGATGGTGCAATTGTTTTCTGCACCAGACTTACCTGAAAAACCCGACACTCTCGGCCGCAAGCTTGCCCTGTCAGGTGCTGTACTCGGATCAATCTTTATAGCAATAGGCCTGATACTGTTATGGATACGCAAACCCTATCTCCAGAAAATACTGAAGAACGAATAGTCTGGCACACGATACGTGCCACTTATTTGTTCTATGTGCTCGGTGCCCTATACATCGTGGCTCCGGTCATTGCCTGGATAATGCTCTTCATATTAATTAGCCGATATTGGTACAAGGGTTACGCTCATCCTGATTTGCCCTACGGCAATATCCCTACGGCAGTCTGGATCTGGATTATAGGAATGTTAGTCATGCTCCTAAGCTTAATCATTGCTCATGTTAATTTTGATCTTGGTCTGGGTAAACTCATCAAATCATCAGTCGGTTGGGCCAAAGGCTGGGCATTATTAGCCATTTTTCCATTACTGGGTTGCCTGAATATCCGCCCGGAAATTATTTATCGCGCAACCAACCATGTTTGCCTGCATACATTATTGCTTCTTCCTGTATTTCTTGGCGCCTGGATGATAGGTCTGCCACAAACACTCTATGTCTCCCCACTCCAGGCGGTGGGTGGCCCGGGGCCGGAATTTTTTGCCCTTAGCTTATACGAGATTGATCTTAGTAACGGTACCCCACGCTGGCGTTTGTTTACACCATGGGCGCCGGCCCTAGGTTTTGTTGCCAATATCTTTTTTATTTTTGCATTACAGGATCAATCGCGAAAATGGCGCTTGATTGGTGTTATCGCCAGTATCATTATGGTATTGATGTCACAATCGCGACTAGCCTTGGTTGCGCTGGTGCTGGTATGGCTATCGGTACGTTTGATTACTCATGTGCGTCATCCGGCTGCACCTTTTCTACTCGGTGGTACTACCGGACTAGCTGGCATGATCAGTTTATCACTATACGAATGGGTTGATCGTGTTTGGCAAGTCTTTCGCTCCTCACGCGCCGACTCAACACGCGTACGTGAAGCACTGGGCCGAATTGCACTCGAGCGCTGGCAAAGTGAAGCACCTGTATGGGGTCATGGTATCGTCGAACGTGGACCTCATTTAGTCGAATTCATGCCCATTGGCTCACACCATAGTTGGCTTGGACTGTTATTTATCAAAGGCCTGGTAGGATTCCTGGCCTTGCTCATTCCCATGGTATTCAGCTTACTACAACTTGTCTGGTGGAGCGCACATCTACCTATCGCACGTGTCGGGTTGGCCATGACCTTGCTAGTGTTTTTATATACCTTTGGCGAGAACCTGGAAATACTCGCGTATATGATATGGCCGGCATTAATGGTCATTGGTATTGCTCACCGTGAAATCGTGATTCACATTTTAGCCCATCAGTCCCAACATTCATTAACAACTAGAGGAGATCATCATGCCAAAGATCAGTGTAATTATGCCCGTGTATAACGTTGAACGTTTTGTTGCCGATGCGGTGCAATCGGTTCTCAATCAGACTTTCGAAGATTTTGAACTGCTCATTATTGATGACCTATCGCCTGACGACAGCATCAAGATCTGTAAAGAATTTAATGATCCACGTATACGCATCATTCAGCACGAAGCTAACCGTGGCCTGGCAGGTGCACGCAATACCGGAATTCGTCATGCACAGGGTGAGTTACTGGCTTTTCTTGATTCCGATGACTGCTGGCATGCAGATAAACTGGAATACCATTGTAACCACCTGGACGCACGACCCGAGGTTGGCGTTTCATTCAGTCGTTCTGCTTTCATCAATGAAGATGGAACAGCTAACCAGTGCTACCAGATGCCGCGCCTGAAAGATATCGAACCTGGTTACTATCTTTGCCGCAACCCGATTGGTAATGGATCTGCTCCGGTTATTCGTCGTCAAGTATTCGATGAAATTGCTTACAAAGGTTGCCTGAATGGAGAAGTGGAAGACTGGTTTTTTGATCAACATCTGCGCCAATCAGAAGATATCGAATGCTGGATCCGTATCGCACTGAAGACCAATTGGGTGATTGAAGGTATCCCGGAAGCGCTCACCTATTATCGACTCAATGCTGGTGGCTTGTCGGCTAATCTGCTCAAACAACTGGAATCCTGGGAACAGGTTATCGACAAAACCCGTCTGTATGCGCCAAAATTTATCAATGAATGGGAACAGCGTGCACGTGCCTATCAGCTTCGTTATCTGGCTCGACAGGCGATTCGATTACAAGACGGTCGCATGGCAACGAGACTGGCACACCGTGCACTAGCAACAGACACGGGGATCCTGCGACAGGAACCCGGGCGCACGTTATTAACATTAGGCGCTTCCTACCTGCTCAGGTTATTTCCCAAAAACCTGTACGGCAAATGTGAAGGCCTTGCGCAGCGACTGATTGGCCACATTCAGGCCAGACGCATCGAGCAGGACCTGGAAACTCGCCCCTCCTGAGCCTTTGCAAGCAGCTTCGCATTTTGCGAATCAAAAATATAAAAACCTGCCAGTTACTCTGGCGGGTTTTTATATATTCTGACAAATTATTTTTTTCTATTTTTAATACAATGACTTACAAGTTTTTTTAAAGTTGGCACAATGTTCGCAATGTAATCAATAACATTAACATTAGCGGAGTACGCATCGTGAATATTGTCAACTCAAACAAGCAAACATCAACACAATCCTGTCAAGCATTTAGCAAGATTGATGTAGTTGATCGCTGCTTAAGCATTGTCGCCTTGATTGCATTATCACCCATCATAATATTGCGTGCATGTATTGCATTACTTGCACACCGACGTGTATTCGAAAAACAAGCAATAGCTGTCCCAAATAACAAATCTTTTTATCTACTTAGCTTTGCGGGTAACTTTCCTGGGCGCCAACTTGCTCGAATCATCAACCTGGTCAATGGACAGCTTGCATGGCTTGGTCCAAAATCTGGGCATAAAATTACCACAAATAAAAAACCCGGTCTTTTCTCCCCGGCTGAGCTAAGAAAAACCACCGGAATTATCGATCCCTATCATGCAAATGAAAACGAGGAACAGTTATATATTCCCGAAACTGTTAGTAAGTATCTGGCCTTGTTACTTCGTTGTACTTTGATGTCTCTATTATCCACTAAAGTATTAAAAGCAGCTGGCAAACAGGTCAATTTATTTGATGTGCCCGTTGATAATATGGGGTTATCTGATGCATTGGAATGGATTACTGATAGAGCAAAACAAAATAGAAAAACGGTCATAAACTTTGCAAATGCACATTGTTTTAACGTTGCATGTCATGATATGGACTACCGCAAAATATTACGAGAAAGTACTCGAGTATTACCTGATGGCAGCGGCATTCGACTTGCCTGCCGTTTTCAGGGCTTGAAACTCAAAGCTAACCTGAATGGCACAGATCTTTTCCCTCATCTATGCCGTGTTTCTGGAGATGAAGGATTACCATTATTTCTCCTGGGTGCAAAACCCGGTGTTGCTGAAGATGTAGCAATAAAAATGACAGAACGTTATCCCGATCTCATCATTGCTGGTACTCATCATGGATATATAAATGATGAAAACGAGGACCAAGTCATCAATATAATTAACAAATCCGGTGCCTGTATTCTGTTGGTTGCCATGGGTGTACCTATGCAGGAGAAATGGATTGCTCGCAATCAGCATAAATTGCAAACCAGTGTCAACATGGCAGTCGGCGGGTTGTTTGATTTTTACGCTGAACGTGTCAGCAGAGCTCCAGTATGGTTACGTGAAATGGGTCTTGAATGGACCTGGCGTTTACTACAGGAACCATCAAGAATGTGGAAGCGATATATAATGGGCAATCCTGCCTTTGTTATACGAGCCTGGCTTGATAGCCGTCATCAACTCGCACGACAACAGCATCCGAATTACTTGAACAATTCTAACCCGATAGTTCAGCGCGTAACTGCAAGTATACGTCGCTTATACTGGTTATTTTCACCTGAAATCAACCAGGCAGGGAAACGCATGATGGATGTGACTATCTCGGCAAGCATGCTAATGCTGCTAAGCCCACTCATTCTCTTAACAGCACTATTTATTCGCATTGAATCGCCAGGACCTGTGTTTTTTAAACAATCTCGTATTGGTCTTCGTGGAAAGACATTTGATTTCTGGAAGTTTCGTTCCATGTATCTTGATGCAGAACAAAGAAAACATGATTTGTTATCTAAAAATGAAATGCATGGTGGCGTGTTATTTAAACTAAAAGATGATCCAAGAATCACAAAAGTAGGTATAATTATTCGTCGCTATTCTATTGATGAGCTACCACAATTATGGAATGTATTGCGAGGTGACATGTCACTGGTAGGTCCACGACCAGCACTGGCCTCAGAAGTCAATCAATACTCACTCTACGATCGATATCGCTTATCTGCAACACCAGGGATAACCTGTCACTGGCAGGTATCAGGACGTTCAGACATTCCTTTTGATCAACAAGTACAAATGGATCTTGACTACATCCATACATCCAGTCTGTATCAAGATATTCAACTACTCATCAAAACTGTACCTGCTGTGCTTTCGGGCCGTGGTGCATACTAAATATTAAGGAGTTTATTATGCAAGCTATCATCTTTGCAGATCGCCATGGTGAAGAATTAACACCTTTATGTAATGAATGTTGCCCGGCAATGTTAACCATTGCAAATCATCCTGTTCTCGAGCACACGCTCAATGATCTTGCCATGGCGGGTATTACTGAAGCATTAATCGTCATATCCAATGATTCGCTTGACATTAAATCTTACTTTGGTGATGGCGTTATGTGGGGTATGAAATTCACTTATTTGTTATCACGTGGGGAAGAAAGCCCTGACAGGTTAATAGAACGTTATAATTCATTACTAAAACCACCATTTATCGCACTACGAGGCGATGTATTTAGATCACCAATATGTAAAACATTCCTGAATAATGTTTCGTCCGGACAACTACAAACAGCCAGAACTCAATTAACAGAACCAAAGGCAGATCTCCTGTTTACCCATGAAAACAATATTTCACTGCAATGCCTGGATTGGAAATTAAAGACGAACCACAAAACGGTTGCGAATATACCTCATCTGGGAGAAGTCTCATGTTCAGCACTAAACAGCCTAGCTGACTTTCACCAAACTTCACTTAGTGTTGTGAAAAACCATATGGGTTCAGCTGTAGTACATGAGATAGATAAAAATCTAACTACTGGACATCATACAAATACATATCCAGAAAATAATGTATCCGGACAGATACTGATAGGAAAGCAAACCAATATTCATAAGCAAGCAAGACTTACCGGCCCTGTGATTATTGGTGACCGCTGCTATATCGACCGCCATGCCAATATAACCAATAGCATCATCCTTTCAGGTACCTATGTCGGCGAGGGAATTGAAATTAAAAATGCCATTGTTAGTGGCAATCTTTTGATTCGCGTTGACACGAATAGCTGCATACAATTAAACGACCCTGTGTTGCTGGACAATATCAAGGCCAGCAACTCATTGATGGCAACAACATGGAGAGAAAGAATAACGGCCGCCCTGTTGCTACTCTTGTCCGTGCCCTTGTGGCCACTCGCATTAATTACCAGTATCAGACGGGAAACCAAAGCGTTATTTATAGAGAAGAACCTTCCGGGCAATCGCAATATAAATAATGCAGCAGAAATGCGGCAACATTATAAAGCGGGTAAACTTCTTGACTCACCTATACCTATATTTCGTCATATACCACTATTATGGTCTGTCGTGAAAGGTGATCTCAGGCTTTTCGGCAGTACAAATATTCTAATTGACCATAATGCAATTGACTCAACACACCAGATAATGCATAAGAACGATATGGCAGCAGGTTTACTTGGGCCAATTCAATTATATTTGTCAGCAGATGTTCCTGCAGAAGAAGTATATTTGAATGAAATAACATTTCAGCAGAATACCGGCTTTTTATATTTTTTTAAGCACCTTTTTCAGGCCTCCATACTATTATTCAAGGCTCGTACCTGGCGCCCAATACAAAACAATAGCGGGGAAATCGAGCATGTCTATTAATCAAGACAAGGGATGTAATTCCGACAATAACACAATACATATCATCTCTCGTTCACTCTTGAGACCTGCTATCTACGCTATATTGACACGAGGACTAGGGCCGATCAGCTCATTCATACTCATGTTTATACTTGCACGCACACTTGGCGCGGATACAAGCGGAGTTTTTTACCTGACGATAACCATCATGATACTTTGCTCAATTTTTGCAAAGCTAGGTTTTGATACCGCATTGCAACGATTTGCAGGCGCGGCCGCTCAACAAGGTAACTGGGCTAAAGTTAAGGGTCTATACAGGCAGGCGATGATATCGTGCATTATTCTAAGCATACTAATCTCAGTTGTTTTATTTTTTGTATCTCCTGTTATTGCAGCTAAGCTACTACATCATTCTGCGCATAGTAATATTTTAACAGTAATGAGTATCGCTATTATCCCCTTTTCATTGCTTGGCATACAGGCTGCCATGCTAAAAGCAATGGACAAACCTGTTTGGGGTGGTTTCATAGAAGTTGCAGCATTACCCTTTATCACGATATTACTGGTTACATTAACCATTAGTTTTGACACCATTAGCGCCTACACGATCAGTGTCTGTTATCTGTCAGGTGCAATTGCGACAGCGCTTCTTGGCACATGGATTGTCTATCGCTCTCTACCCAGTGGTAATGATCGTTCCAAGGAAAACCTGAACACCTTAGTTTCAAGCTGCGTACCACTCACTCTCATCGAATTAATGAATTATGGTATGTTGTGGGCTCCCTTCCTGTTCCTTGGCGCCTTCGTTGATGCTTCTGAAGTAGGCAGCTATAACGTAGCTTACCGCCTTTCAGCGCAACTAGGACTTCTGGCTATTGTATTCGCATCTATTACGGCCCCACGCTTCGCAGCCCTTCACGACTTGAATGATACGGCTGGGTTGATGGTCCTGGCTAAGCGAACAACACGCATGCTTACTTTAATCGGTTTATTACCGATCCTGGCCCTGCTGATATGGCCAGAAGTTATTTTGGAACTTTTTGGTACTGAATTTTCTACGGCAAGTTCCTCACTCATTATTCTTGCCATTGGTCAGATATTTAATCTTGCCACGGGTCCCGTTGGATATCTACTGGCGATGACAGGCAATGAAAAAGTGCTGCGGAATATTCTGGTAATAACCACTACTTTAACCATAGTGTTATCAGCCATTCTAATACCAAGCCTTGGTGCTACTGGTGCTGCCTGGGCAGTTTGCACATCCATGATGTTTCACAACCTGGTTTGCTGTCTGCAGGTACAGAAACATCTTAATTTTCCTTTTCTTTTATTACTCGCACCCAACGCGAGATAGGAGTTTATTATGAATTTTCGACCTATATTCATTGGAGGTTGTGATCGCAGTGGAACGACGATGCTTGGCGATATGCTCGGTAACACGCGTTGGACCATAACGACACCTGAATCCCAATTTATACATGAGATGATATTGCATTATCAGCTGGGTACCTTTGATACACCAAAAGAGGTCGCCGAGTGGCTGATTGAGCACTTTCGATTTGCTGCCTGGGGATTACAAACAAGCAAAGATGAACTGGAAAAACTGATCGATATGGAAAAGCCTCGCGATACGATCGAGCGCATAATTAGTCTCTATGTAAAGCAGGTACACCCTGGCAAGGTAAAAGCCGATGTCTGGGTAGACCATACGCCTGATAATTTTAAATATTATGCCATCATAAAATCCTTATTCCCGGAAGCCCGTTTCGTGCATATCGTACGGGATGGACGCGCAGTCTGCGCATCAATTAAACACCTTGATTGGGGCCCGAACAATGCCTATAGCGCATCACGGTACTGGGCCGAACGCTTACAACAAGCGTTAACCGTCGAATCCGCTGAAGCCGATAATTGCCAACGCATCTATTTCGAGGAACTCGTTTCGGAACCGGAGCATTCCCTAAAACACTTGTGCTCCCTGATTGATATTCCATATAAAGACGAGATGGTAGATGGTGGCGGCCTAGTTGTACCAGATTTTACATCGTCCCAACACAAACTGGTTGGGAAGCGCCCTCTAATATCGGCAAAGCAACCCAGTGGCGAACAAAACTATCACAACAGGAGCTACGTGATTTCGAAAGCTACCCATTTACTCGTACACTCCTAAAAAACATGGGATATAAACTGATGTTCGATCAAACACCCAGGCTCTCCACTATTCGTATTTTAAACTGCTATTGCCATGATTTTTTACGATATCTTCTCAATCGTATTAGTCATCAAAAAATGGAACAACGCCTATTGAGTAACTACCTGAAAGCGTCAAAGTCATACGCATAATACTATTGTGCTAAAGATAGATTTACGACAAAGACTACAACCAACAATTATATACATTGTAATATTATTATGAAATTTCATAACATCATACAAAAGAAGCGATCTAATATTATACTCGTTATTGATGATGACCCGGATATTACAGCTAAATTTAAAGAATATTTTCAATCACAGTATAAAATAATCACAGCACCTACTGCAGAACTAGGCTATTTATTATTACAGAAGCATGATGTTAGCGTCTTAGTATGCAATGAATACCTGAGCGGTGAAAATGGCTTGCAATTTATCGCACAAATCACTAGACAATTCAAACGGCTTCAACCTGTACTCATGAGTGAAGGCATCGAGGAAGATTTACTCTTATTTGCCATAAATGATGTCGGCGTACTGAAATACTTAAAAAAACCCCTGATTGAAAATAATGTAAAAAAAGAAATCCATAGCGCCTATGAACACTATAACAGGTCTATAGAAATAGACAGCATGGAACAAGAATATTCCAGGATACTGACGGAAATAAAAAGCATCCCTTATATTGCGCGGAGGCTACAGCATGCCACGCCTATCATTCTTTTGAATATTAAGGCAACGGCTCTCGCTGCGTCAGGCACTATCACTATGCTGGTAATATTGTTTTTTGGTATGGGTATGCTCGCCTTCATGCTATTGTATATATTCAAAAGCTTTCTCGGGATCGATTTATTATCGGAAAGCCATTTGCTTGACTTACTCTAATTATTATTAAATATCCTGAACCTATCATTTCGAAGAACGCAAATCGGGTCAGACCCTACATACCCATTAGGAATATACGTAATTCTTCTTATAAATGTCTATTTTTATGGCTTAAACCACTCTTTTCAGGAATGAAATGAGCGCGCCATTATGTTTCCTAACACTCATCAATAATTTTATTGCTGTTTCTTAGGGTAATTATTTGAGCTACTAAATAGACAATATATTGGCTGATTTATTTGCTTTTATCATCTGGATTGAATGCTTAAGTTTGCTCTGACCCTGTGCTATTCGGTATTATTTAGTTTTACGTTTAGCTTTATCCCAATTACGCTTCGATGATAGATGACCCGGGTCAATTGCAAGCGCCTTGCCATAAAATTCTTCTGCACGAGCCTGATTATTATGTAACTCCCAAACTTCACTCAGTCCATTCAATGCGCTCGTATTTTTCGGATCAATACTGAGTATTCCCTGAAAAGTCTGCTCCGCCTTATCGAGATATTGTTTTGCATTATCGCTCATGTCCAACTGGCGAAATTCGTTTGCTCTGTTCTTATATATAATTCCCCTTAGATTGAGCAATACAGAATCATTGGGCAATTGTTCCAAAGCACTCTTAAGATATTCTTCCGCCTGGCGTAGCGCAATATCAGCGCCGGCCAGATCGCGTTTTCTCAGCGCTGAAAGGCTTCTGATCTCAAGTTGACTAATTTTTATTAACGCGGGCTCTCTCTTATCAACCCAGGTCTCTATTTCTTCGCGAGTAGGGTTGATGCTCATTATCCTCTTCTTGCTGGCATTAAACACCACGCTTAGCATTTCATTTGAGACTTTCTCAAGATCCCTGTCAGGATCGCCCCAGCGTGGGCCAAAGACATATACAAACGTAAACATAACATTGGCTTTTTGAGCAGGTGTGCCGCCAGCAAGCATGGCTTCGTGAAACATTCTGTGGGTTACTTTCCATGGTTTGCTTCGATACTGTTCCGGAGTTTGATCTTTGTTTTCTTTTTGGCAATAAGCGTCATGAATCACCGCAGCCTTCAAGAACTCCCTTGAGAAACGGTCATCGGTTAACGAGAGTCCAACTTGTGGTATGCTGGCACCATCAGTATACGTCTCCTTCGGTGCGATCCACTTAACATCATGAGAATCAATAAATATCAGACTCTCATTCTCCAACTTCATAAATGTATCATGCTCATCCACACCCAACTTCACTAGCTCGGTATTGCTTAATTCCTTAATGGTTATATTACTGGGTGAAAATTTACCAGAACCAGCGCCAGTACCATTTTCCTGTTCACAGCAGGAAGTGAGTGCAACAATGCACAGAAGCATCAATAAATAGTGGTAACGTGCTGACATACAATAATCCTATCAACATCAGATGTATAAAGACAACTTTAGGTCGGACCAAACTTGACCACCAAGAATGAATAATTCTTCTTTTAATGCCCATTTTTGTCGCTTAAGCTACTCAATTTAGGTATGAAATGAGTTGTATAATCGCTTCCTAGAGCATTCATGCAAGCTACTAAATAGATAATCCAAGACAATACATTGGCTTATTTAATCTCTATTATCATTTGATTTCAATAGGTAAGCTTGGTCCCACCCTGTGATACCGTTCTGCACGCTGAAAAATCGCTCCACAGTACAACAACAGCTAATATTCACAACCTGTGTTCACTGACCCAGCTTTAGTAGCGCTGGTTATTCACTGAAAATGACTGCTAAAATAACAACTAATAATCACAGCTAATAATCACAACTAAAGGAATATCACTATTATGATGATTACTAATTTAGAAGTAGTTCCGGGTAAACAAATCACAAAACATCTGGGGCTGGTACAAGGTAGCTCAGTGCGTGCCAAACATGTGGGCCGTGATATTATGGCCGGCGTCAAGAATATCTTTGGCGGTGAACTGAAGGGTTATACGGAGTTGCTTCAGGAATCCCGTGAAGAAGCGGTCAACAGAATGATCGCACAGGCCAAGGCAGTTGGTGCTAATTCGGTTCTGAACGTCAGGTTCTCTACTTCAAGTATCACTGCGGGTGCTGCCGAGCTGTTTGCTTATGGCACGGCGGTCATTCTTGAGTAACATGGAGCAGAATTAATATGGAACTCATTATATTTTTAGTCTTACTTGCTTGTGGTTATGGCTTCGGCAGGTACACCGAGAAAAAACACTACCATTCAATCATAGCCCGTGAAAAAGAGTTGAACCGAATACCCGCCATTGCAACCAAGATCTTACCAGCCACTAGCAAATTGTACGATAGCAACCTGGTAGCAGGTAATGTGGTGATATCGGTAGATTACTTTAAACAATTGATAGCTGTACTCAGAAACCTGGTCGGTGGACGCGTATCTTCCTATGAGTCGCTTGTTGACAGGGCCAGACGTGAAGCCATCCTGCGAATGAAGGCAAAGGCCAAATCACAGGGCGCAGAGATGATATTCAATATCAAACTTGAGACTTCCAGCATTTACAAGGGAAGAGGAAATTCAATTGGTTCAGTAGAGGTTCTGGCCTATGGTACGGCACTTATACCCAGGTAAGGAGTATCGACATTGGAATATTCAAATCCTGAAATACCAGAAGGTATTAATACAAGCAAGGAGCATCCACTAAAAGAATTTGTATTACTGGCGAGTGGAGTCCTGGTCAGTATTTTTACACTGATATTAATACTGGTATTACTATCAGACTATATAGTTGGTTACATCCCTTTCAGCTGGGAAAAACAATTGAGCATACCTTTCACGGGTAGCGATAGTAGCAATGGCACTGGTCAGGCACGCAAGCCCATTGAGAATTACCTACAGGGGCTGGCAGACAAAATATCCACGGCACAGAAGCTTCCCGAGGGTATGACCATCAAGGTTCACTATCTTGATAGTAATACTGTGAATGCATTTGCTACCTTAGGCGGCCATGTGTTTTTCTTTCGTGGCTTGCTTGAAAAAATACCGCATGAAAATGCATTGGCGATGGTGATGGCACATGAGATAGCCCATGTTAAGTATCGCCATCCTATTCAGGGTTTGGGTCGAGGTGTGGTCTTTGCCGTTGTTATGTCTGTTATTAGCAGTGCAATGGGCGATGCCATTATGCAGAACTTTTTCAATGAAGCAGGTTATCTAACTGTACTGAAATTTAACCGGGATATGGAAACTGATTCTGACGAGGACGCAATCCAGGCATTACTATCCATTTATGGACACCTGGATGGTGCCGAAGATTTATTCAAGATGTTACAAAAGGAACATGGCAATAAAGAGTCATTCGAATTTTTAAATACCCATCCATTGACTGAAAATCGCATTAGTAATATCCAGACAAAGGCGAAGCTTCATCAGTCGACAATTACTTCGGTATTAACCCCGGTACCTGACGCATTTAGAAAATGGCTTACACCCACAACTAAATGAGTAGAGTTAAGAGCACAGTTGTTTTTAAATATTAGCAAAAACCATGCTCTATACCCTGTTTTGAACGACTCCTTAGGGATAGTCATACTATCCTATTACGCTTAGCAAAATCCTAAGGCCCTGCTGCACCAGCATTAATCCAGTTAGCAATTTCTACTGCATCAAAGATGCCGTCTGGTGGTGTATCAGTATCGGTGACTTCCAGATCAGCACCGCCCTGTGGCATTCTGCCAGGATTTGCCTGAATGATCCGCTGATACAGTAAACTACTACCCAGGTTATTCGCTACGATATATTTTGAAGACCCATCTATCGCAGTTGCATTAAGTATAGAATCATAAGTATCTTCAGCATTACCAATGACAAAATTAGCATTACCGACAGCTCCATGACAGCCGACACATTGGTCAAATAATATTGGGTAGATCTGGCTGCTGAATTCCGATAACACAATATTGCCCCCAGCCACGTACTCCTCGCCACATTGCGCAGAGCCGAGTGCAGACCAGCCCGGCAGTGTTTGCCCGTAAAGCTCAAGGAAACCGGGCATATTCGGATCTAGACTGGTCCAGAATATTTCGCTGGTACGCTTGGCATGGGGCATAATATTTTGCGAACAGACACGATTCTGGACATTGGCGATTGCACTATGAAAATCGGCTTTACTGGTAAAGCTGGGCGCACCAAACGGTCTGGATATATGACATGTACGACAGGTTGGCGCAAACACATCACGATAGAATTTATGGCTATCTGACGCGGGTACGGCGCCATCCCAGTTAGCAACCACGGCTTCCTCTATTTGATTTAATGCACCACCACTATAAAACTCGTCGATAATTTCGTTGATAGCAACACCATGCACGCCGGTGTTCTGTGCCACTTCTTTAACGATATCGATATTCAAGCCCTTGAATGCTGCCTGTTGAGTTGCTTTATCTTTTAATGCCGGGAAATTATACAGATTAAGATCAAATGGCAAAAAGCTTGAATTCATTGCCATGATGTCTGCACGGTCGGTAAATGCACCCTTTTTAGGCCCAGTTGGATCCAAAGGATCTGCCGCCTGACTGGTTAAATTTCCACCATGACAAACCATGCAAAGTTGTGGTATTGGTCGTTCACCGACACCATCAAGGTCTGCTTTGGTTAATGGCTCAGCGTCCGGATTTGCGCCGTAGACAAAGAACTTGACGGCCCTGTCATTATCAGGAAACTCAATAGGGTCCGCCAGAGGATTTTCCACTCGAGAAAATTCCATCGTCACGGTGGCATCAGGATTAGTATTAGACAATGCGTTATCTGCGTCTACCTGGTCGGCAAAATCTGCGGGTGGCTGACCGTAGTTAGTGACATAACAGGCAACATCGAACTGACCATCGCTGGCGAAATTGCGGCGACAGTGCATGTCACGACCAAAACCCAGATCACCTGAATTGGCAAATTGTGCATCCCACTCAACCTCGCCATTGGCCACATCCAGAGGCTGACCAAATTTATTTTCAGATATAAACAGGTTGAAACTGGCACGTTTGTTACGTGGATCCACCTGATCATAATAATCCTGCGCACCCTGGATGATATTATCGCTAACAGTCGTATCAATGGCTTCAAATTCAGTGATATTACTCGATTGAAATGAAAGTCCCTGCAAAAACTCAGCGGCTGAAGGCGTAGGCAAGGCCAGATTAGTCAAAGTGACTCTGGATGCACAGGGTCCTGTAGGAGTACCGGATCCATCTTCTGAATAATAGGTACCGTCAGGGTTTTGAACGGGGACATTGCCTGCCGATGTTTGCGGCCCGCCGGTATTGACCACAAATACCCCGGCTGGTACCGGACCTGTTGATCCGTCCGCCTTTTCTCCCTCAATGATGGGCGTGAGAACAATATCACTACCATTAGGTAAATTATAAATTACATTACTTTTCTGAGAGTCGACCACCAGTGTTCGCACCTGAATAACATTTGGGTTGACAACAGAAGGTTGCAATGTCACTTCCACATCCAATGGCAGCGTGAAGCCCGCCGCCGGGTCCACTTCAACAGCAACACATGACTGTCCTGATTTTAATATGTCAGCATTCAATGTAGAAAAATGATTTACTTTTCGAGAATAAGCAGGTCCCGCAGGCGTATTAATTAACTTTGTTACACCTTCTTGTTTCCACACGCCTGTTTGTTCATTGTAATATAAAAATGGTACCTCGTTTTGTAGCGCAGCGCCGCCAAAGACTTGTGTCGCATCCACGGGAATCGTGACTTCACTGCTGGTGCCGGGCTTCAGGTTGTAACGTTTGCCGCCACTACCGATCTCGACACTGCCGGCACCAAAACTTTCCATACCGAGAGCAACACCAGTGCCATTATCAGCAGAAAAATCGCCTGGCATTTGAGCCTGGTTCAATGAAATAGTTGAAAGTGCGATTTGAACATCACCTGTTGGTGCCAGACCAGTTACTGGATCAATCAATGAATTGGCCGGGATACTCACACCGATGCCATCAAGACAGGGTAATTCTTCTGCATGTTTATATTCACGCTGCTTGCTTAGCTTGGCAAAGACCATAGGTAAGTTTTCATTAATTCGTGATAATAATTTCATCACTTTCTGGCTTGATTCGGGTTTTGTTTGCCCTATTTCTGCAATAGATCGCGCATATCCACGACCATCCTGCCATTGAAAAAGCCCGGTATGCAAATGCTTGCTCCAGTTAATCCTGTAGGGCTTAGGTTTGACACAGTCTCGTTTATCTCGTTTATGAGAAATGTTGATTGGCTTCGTGGGATCGACAGTAAACAATTGAGCGCGACGCAACACCCATTTGCCACCATGAATGGCACCCGTGTATACAAATGAAGCAGTACCGTACGCGGGGGAATTAGCCTGCTCTACACCATTCTTACGCAGGTTCATGATATAACGTTTAGCCACAGGCACGCGTATGGTAAAGCGTCCTTTAATATCAGTATTTAGCAAACGGCCATTAATATCAATCTGCACTTGACCAATAGGATTACCCTCAGTATCCACAACCTCGCCACTGAAGGTGACACGATTGTCCCCCACTTCTACCGTAGTCGACTGACTGACATAACCGCCCCTGTCATCCGAGACAATGGCCCTGGCCGTGTACATGCCTTTTTTATTCGGCAAGTCCCAATCCAGCGTTGGACTCGAACTGGGTCCTGCCACTGTGCCATCAGACAAAGACCAGCGATAAATTAAACCATCAGTATTAAGATCACTACTCGATGCTGTCAATGTCACTGTACTGCCTAAAGGTGCCACCTGAATGGCTTCACCTGCAATCGAGGCAGATAACAAATGTACCTTGGGAGGTCTGTTGTCTAACTGAATATTAATTTTATGATCGACATTGGGGTTGAGTAAGGTTTCTTTTCTAATGTGTAGTTTTTTTAATTCTTTGTCTATAGCTACCTGTATTGTAAAATCTTCCTTCACAGGTGCCGATGGAATTATATATTCACCGAAGTTATTGACGAAGCCCTTATACTCTATACCGCTATTTGTTTCCATTGTTATCTTCGCATAGGCATTTACTCCAAGTAAGGGTTCAAATCCTCGGGGTACGCTGCCATCAGCCAGGCTGACTGAGCCGAATATTGTCGCACGATCACGATTTTCACTTCGTTTTTTGGCAATACGCAGTGGGTTTATATTTGTATAGGGCGTCGATAGGTTACGGTTGTCTTCACAATAACGATCAAATCCATCTGCTTCTACACATATAAAATAGGTACCCGGTTTTTTTACCATGAGCTTAAATCGACCGCTAAGGTCAGATAACGTAGAGGCGAGCGGTTTTTGCGATAAATCCTGGTAAATAAATACGCTGGCATGAGGCAAAGCAATATCAATTATTTTCTCACTGCCTGACGAGACAGGCGCCGTAATATATCCACTAACGTAAAAACGATCAGCTATAGTTGATGCAGATGGTGGTTTTGACAAATCACACGAAACCAGCAAAGATGCAACAAATGAAATTGTAATAAATGACGCTAACAACCTTGTGATTTCCATTTTAAATCCCCTTGTATCCATTTGCCCTATGTTGATGCCTATATTGAGCCGTTCATACGCCGAAAACAGTGTGTTACTACCGTGTGATTTGTGAGAAATTCACCTTGGTGAATCAGCGGGACCATACTTTGTTGAAAATATGGAATTAGTTAAGAATCAATCACACAGGAGGCTTGGAGAAAAATACAGAAAATTTTCTGTGAGTTGCATTTTCTAACCAGGCAGATCGGGGGATCGGACTAAGCTGACAGAATAGGGGACAGACCACGATTATATATTTCTCAAAGGTCATCTCTCTTTACCCGGTGTCACTCTCCTTTTCAGTGCCGCTACTAACTCTTTCTTAAATCGATCATTACCCAAGG
>CAWECS010000010.1:0-237174 GCA_963807455.1 uncultured Gammaproteobacteria bacterium
ATGCGGCCAGATTGACCGTACTCGAAGATAATACCCTGAGTTCAAACCTGAACGCAGTCGATGCCGACGGCGACAAACTCACCTATGTTATCAACTCATCAACTCAACATGGCAGCGTTAAGCTGAACAATCCTGCCACGGGTGCGTTCACCTATACACCGAATGAAAATTATTACGGTACTGACCAGTTCAGCTTCTTCGTTGATGATGGCTACAGTGAGTCCAGCCGCGCGACGATCAGCATCACGGTTGAGCCTGTGAATGACAAACCGGTAGCGGAAAACCTCAGCATTGTCACTTTTGAAGACGTCGCCTTTAATGGCGCACTCAAGGGCACTGATGTCGATAATAGCGCCTTGACCTTCAAGGTGGCTACTAATGGCAGCCTCGGCACTGCCGTGATCAATGCCAGTAATGGTACCTTCAGCTATACACCCAAAGCGGGTGTGACCGGCACAGATAGCTTCACTTACACCGTCAGCGATGGCCAGGCAAGCTCGGCGCCTGCAACGGTCAGTGTCACCATCACCAGTACTATCAGCCTGAAATCATTCCGCGTGTTAACACCAGTGGTCAACAGCTATTCAGATGGCAAGACTTCAGCCATCAGCTGGGAAATCGAAATGTCACAGGATATCTCCAATTTCAGGGAAATGCGCATAGAACTGGTCGGTCCAACCGGAGAAGTACGCAGTTTCCTGAATTCAGATTTTAGTCAACTGACCGGGTCATTAATCACCAGCCGCAGCTTCGAGTCCGGCGACACGGTGATGGCATTAGGCACCTGGAGATTCCGTAATATCCGACTGGTAAAAAACAATGAATTGAATAATGCATTCTTTATTCATGACATCGCTGCCGAAGGCTTCAGTCATTCACTGGAAGCGGTACGTGGTGGCAGCAGTCATGCACCGGTAGCACAGGGCGCGAGCATTACTGTGTTTGAAGGTGTCCCCTATGTGGGTCAACTGAAGGCCAGTGATAATGACAGTAGCACGCTAAGTTATCAAAAAATCATTGACTCAACAGCGGGCAATACAAACATGAATACTGACAGCGGTCGCTATATTTATACCCCGGCCGCCGATAACACCGGTGCTGACAAATTCAGCTTCAGCGCACTGGATGATAGCCATATTTCCGAACCTGCCAATATCAATATTAATATCATCAGCACGGATGAATTGTGCACCGGCAGCCATCTGTTACCGAATGCCGACCGTGATCATGATGGCTATGCCAATGTGCTGGAACTGGCCTTTAATACCAACCCTGACGATTCCAATGAGTCACCCGCTGGCATGGATGCGGCCAAGCTGGGCATTTCATTCCGCGATGATGATGACAAAGATGAATTCAATGATATCAGCGAATTCTGGCTCGGCAGTCTGAGTAATAATGTGGAGTCAGTCCCCACGCATTCATTGAGCCGCGGTCTGCCAAACTGTTTCAACCCGGATTCTGACGGCATTAAACCCTGGTTACTCGGCTTTAAACTGCTGACGCCGACTATCAATATCAGCAATGGTGACGAGACTGCACGCTTCGCCCTGAGCATGGTTGACAATGCTTCCGGTATCAAACGAGTACGCCTGAGCCTGCTCAGCCCGGCCGGTATGTTTATCACTACCACGGCGTCCCTGGACAATTATCCGCTGATCCATGGTATGCAACTGGAAACAGCAGCGTTCGGACAATTCACTGAATCCGGCACCTGGCATGTTGCCAGTATCACACTCTTCGATGAGGCCGGTAACCGCCGCACGCTCGATCAACAAGCGCTGGAAGATGCCGGTTATACTACCGCCATGACCATCAGCAATAGTAATGGCGACACCACACCGCCACAGCTGGACAACTTTGTTATCAATAGCAACGAAGTCTATCCGGGAGCAGGCAACGCCAGGATGTCATTTGATGTCAGCCTCTCTGATGACAGCTCCGGCGTGAGTTCCGCCCGCATTGATATTGTCAGCCCTACAGGCACTGTCGTCAGTGCAACAGGTACGTTGGCAGAAGCCAGTAACAATGTAGTGCTAACCCTGGATACACCTATACTGAATGAGTATACAGAAGCAGGTATGTGGATGGTTTATAGTTTGATCGTAGTCGACAAGGCCGGTAACAGCATCCAGCTCGCAGACCGTTTACTGGACCTGGGCTACAACATTAATCTTAATGTCACCAATCCAGACACGGATGCGACAGCTCCGTTATTAACGGCCTTCAGCATTCTCACACCTGAGTTGAATCCACTGTCAGGCGATGCACATTTCAGTTTTGCAGTCGGCGCATCAGATGATCTGTCCGGTATAAACAAAGTACGCATCGATTTAATAGGCCCCTCCGGCCAGTATATTGAAGCCAATGGACAGCTATCGGTGAAAGGCACTCTGGACACCATTGTCCAACTGGATACCGCCACACTCAGCCAACAACTGGAAACCGGCCAATGGTCTGTTGTCAATATGGAAATATTTGATGCTGCAGGCAACAGCTTACTGGTTTCAGACACCGACCTCGAACTGGCAGGTTATAGCACCAGGATCAATGTCATCCATTAATTTCAGTTAATACCTGCCTGTAAAATAACACAAAAGCACTGCATCAATGTGGTGCTTTTGTGTCTGAACTTACCTGCATCAGCATGCAAATATTTCATCGGATACTAATATTCACGGCAACGCTGGCAGAGTTGAAATCAGCGACTATAGTAAAGATAAGGGTGTCTAGCAGAGCCCAGAGACTTATAGTAAAACATCGGAGAATTATCTATGTCGGAGTCCATTATTCAACATCTAAACCCTGAAAACGCTAACAAAAAAGAAGCGCTGTTCCCGCATGCCCCCGAGGGCTGGACCAGTGCTGACGCCTTGGCGCAGGCTAAAAAGGAAGGCCTCACTCTGGAAGAGGTTCATTGGCAAACCATTATTGGCTTACAGGAATACTATGCAAAACATGACAAGGTTCATATCCGTGAATTGCATGATGCACTGGAAGAAAAGTTTCATGACGAAGGCGGGCTGAAATATTTATATATAGCCATGCCCAAGGGACCGGTTGCACAGGGCTGTCGCCTGGCCGGCCTGCATGCACCTGCCGATAGCAGCAGTGATTCCTTTGGTAGCGTACAGTAAAGGTTCATCAAGTCGTTGCACTTATCACGATAGGCCATAATAACTCTTCCTAGTCCATTGACAGCATCACTTGCCCGGGTATCTCCGGGCAGTGGACTTGCCATTCATTTACCCCAAACACCAGAAATAATGCTTTTTTGGCCAAATTGCTACTGAATTGGTAAAAAACTGTTAAATACTGGCGCAATCTCTGCCGATATAGATAAATAGTGGTAATCAATTCAGGAGATTGCATCATGTCCACCCTTTTTCGTAGCATCACCGCTGTGACGATTTTGAGCTTGTTCAGCCTGCCCTCTATCGGTGTCGACACACCCATAAAAAAACAGGCTAGAAGTGAAGTCTGAAAAAAAATATCAGGATGCCAGGACCCTCGACGGTAAAAAACCACGCGCCTGTAATTTTAAAATCTCATTGTCTTGATATTTTCTTAAGCAATAAAGCCGACGTTATGTCGGCTTTATTGGCTTTTCGGTTGTTTCGTTGATTAACCACAGAGAAGATCTTGTTAATTACGCGTGATTCCGTATTTCAATCTGGCTGTATTGCAATATAATCTCTATTTGTACTTTTAAATAATAATATCATTGCTTACTTCCGTGACTCTCCGTGGTTAAAACTATTCACTTATTACTAATCCATACAAACTCATAAGGTTTGAGCAATATGTTCTCACGTGCATCTTGATAATTATGCTCGCTAATCAAATCTCTCCAATTATCCAGCTCAATGAGATTCAGATCTTTCAAAGCAACTTCCTGAGGCAGCTTACTGACATTGTAGACACAAAAGATACTTTGAGAACGATCCTGGCTTTGACGCCAGAACGCAAATAATGAATCCTCTAAATGCAGTGTGTATTGCGTTGCGTTCGGATGAAAGGCTTTCTGTTGTTTCCGGATCGTTATTAATTTTTTCAGATCAGAAAAGGCTTGCGAATGGATATTATCTGATTGCAGTAGAGCAACAATCTCATCATAGTCCCAATTATGCCGGTTGATTGAGCGTTTATTTGAGGTCATTTGCATTTTCTGGTGATCATTCTTTGTAGCTAACAAGCTATGAATATAAAATGCAGGTATACCCTCGAGCGCCATCATAATGGCATGTGCGCAAATAAAACGCGTTAACTGAAATTCATCTTCTCCCTCAAATGTACCCTTCAACGCATCAATCAAACTGATATTAAGTTCATACGGTTTCAATACCCCGTTTGCCAAAGATCGCCAGGAAACATCGCCGCCAAAATCCTGCATCAGGGATGCAATCTCGTTCACTTCTTCTTCTGACAATATACCCTCAACCGGACGCAGCCCTATGCCGTCATGTGAAGCAATAAAATTGAAGTAGGTGGTACCATTTTGCGCAGGAGGCATGCTCATCATCCATTGCTTCAATAGATGAGACTTGCCGGAAAGCAAGGTATAAAGCACCAATGGAGGCAAGGAAAAATTATAAATCATATGTGCTTCATTGGCGTTACCAAAGTAGGACAGGTTTTCCTTATTGGGTATATTGGTTTCGGTAATCAGAATCGCGCGCGGATTATAATGTTCTATCAATAAGCGCAGCAGGCGAATCACCTCATGCGTTTCAATCAGATTGATACATGGAGTCCCTGATTGTTTCCATAAAAAAGCCACTGCGTCCAGACGAAAAATAGATAGTCCATGATCAAGATAGGATTTGATGATTCTGACAAACTCAAGCAGGACTTCAGGATTTTTGAAATTAAAATCCACCTGGTCATGACTAAAAGTACACCAGACATAACGGGTTCCATCCAGTGTTTCCGTTTCGCGCAGTAAAGGCGAGGTACGAGGACGAACCACTTCACTCAAGTCCTCCTCCGGATCGCATTCGATAAAATAGCCGGTTCCTGGTTGCTTTCCCTGTTTGTAATTATCAAACCACAGACTGCGACTGGAGCAATGATTTATAACCAGATCAGCCATAACTGAAAAATCACTGGCCAGATCACTGATATGCTGCCAATCACCTAAAGAATGATTGACTTCAGAATAATTGATAACCGAAAAACCATCATCACTACTGAATGGATAAAAAGGTAACACGTGTACGATACTGGCAACATCCTGTAAGTGTTCATTAAGAAAACGGCGCAGAGTTACCAGCGGCAATTCATCAGTCTTTCTGATACTGTCACCATAGGTGATAGTAATAATATCTGTTTCGTCCCACAGGTTGCTATGTGGAACAACTTCGGCAACAGCATTTTTGAATTTCATAATATCAACAATGGAACTGACGATGACTTCAATATCCTCTTGCGGATACAATTTCAACAAATGATCATGGATTCGCTGCTGTAGCGTATCGAGCATGGAGTCACTGTTGTTTTTACTCATGTGCACTCCTTTCTGTCTGCCTCTACTGCATCAAGTAAATCTGTAAATATATCTGGCAGTGCGCTGGCAACGCGATGCCAGCTGGGAATAAAGGGCGCCTCATCGGAATCTTCCAGAAACAACTGTCCTGCATGTTTTATGTTTTCAGCGAACATTTCCACCATCATTTCTTCTTCATGTGTTTCATAATTTAAACCATTAAATACCGCATCGTTACGGTAGCTATCAACCAGATCCAGCGCTATTCGATAATAGGTCGCCTTTGTTGTTCGTAAACTTTCCTGACTGAAAGTAATGCCATCGGTCGCCAACTTTTTAAATATTGCCTTGGCAATCTCAATTGACATTTTTGACAAGCCTTTCTTTTTATCTTTACGGGAAAAATCCTGATGTTTGTGGTCATAATTGTCTGCAATATCCACCTGGCAAATATGATTGGTGGCATAATTTTTTCGCATTTCCATCAATATACCCACTTCCAGACCCCAGTCTGTCGGCATACGCAATCCTTCCAGCACGTCATAACGCATAGAGAACTCCCCTGCCAACGGATAACGAAAGCTGTCAAGGAAATCAAGATAGCAATGCGGCCCATGCTGGTAATTCAATGCTCTTACCAGGGGTGTCACCAATAAACGTGACACTCTCCCATTCATGGAGCCGTCCATAATACGGGAATAATATCCCTTACAAAATCGATAACTGAATTGCGGGTTAGCGACCGGATAAAGCAGACGCGCGAGCATATCGCGCTTATAGGTAATAATATCGCAGTCATGCAGGGCAATAGCTTGCGTGTTTTTCTTCGCCAGCATGTAACCCATGCAGTACCAGACATTGCGCCCTTTTCCCTGCTCACTGGGCGCCAACCCTTCTTTTTTCAATCTTGCATCAACCGCCATAAGATTGGGGCCATCGTTCCATAAAAGATCATGTTTTTGAGGCAGGCGTGAAAAGAATTTAGTGGCATGCTTGAATTGCTGTCTGTCTGCCTGATCAATACCTATCACTATCTGTTTCAGGTAATTCACTTTTTCCAGTTCATCAACAATTGTCGTCAAGGCCGGTCGGTTAATTTCTGAATATAGCGATGGCAGTATCAAGCCCATGGGCCGTAGCTGAGAAAAATACATCAGCTCGTCTTCCATCTGTTCAAGACTACGTGTGGATAGATTATGCAAGGTGGTTATATGTCCGTTTTGAAAAAAATCACTCATAATAAATTCCTAAATATGGCCTGTCTTTAACAAGGCTTTGTGTATACCTTCGGCCCACCCTGCTGGGGCAGCCGCGGTTGTTTTAATATCGGCTTGAACAAGCGCTTCAAGGTCATGACTCGAGGGTGAGTTCACAATGATGGATATATCAGCTATAGCGAGCATGGCAGCATCATTGGGACTATCACCAAGTACAATCGCCTTGACGGGTAACGGGTAATACTGCTTTAATAAATTGGCGGCTAATCCTTTATCGCATTCCCCCAACACATGCAAAAAACGACCACCTTTTAAAGTTGTCAATCCATGGGAACTCAACTGGCGTTTGAATTCGGCCAGGGACTCATCATCCGCATGCCATAACAGAGGCTCACTAAATTCCCTGTCAACGGCCTGTCGTGCCTGCTCCGCTGTCAAGCCAGTTAAACTGACTGCCTCATCAATCGTACAATCGGACAAGCGCGTATAATTCGTTTGCGGTGTGCCAATACTGTTCAGAACAGCTCTTATGTTCCGAATCGAATGGCCAAGGGTAGTCGCCCAATATGATTCACGAGCGACTGCCGCTGGTGGGGCATCGGTAAACTCCGATTTAGGTAAAAACACACAGGAGCCATTCTCGACAATAAACGGGTCATGGATATCGAGTGACTGGCGAATAGAGAGGGTTTCCACCCATGTTTTACTGGTATTAAAGATAATCGGTATCTGTTTTTCTTTCAATAACTGAATAGCAGGCAATGCTTCATCCAGCGTATAGTTATCATGATTCAGTAGCGTACCATCCAGGTCCGTGATTACCAGCCATTGCGTGTCGTTGTGGATCATGCTTTTGTCGTGATACCGGTTATCGAATGATCTGACGCAATCGGTAACACCACATCAGCTATTTCGGGCAAGTGGCTGAGTGTATGCCGACTGATGCGCTCATAGTGCAACAGGAAGCGCCTTAGCTCGGTATCACTCAGTATACGATTCTGCAGATGCTCAGGTGTACTGGCTTTGAGTTTCTGCTCTTGCAGCTGACGCCATTGGTAAATATGCTCAAAATCCGGGGCCTGTAACATCACACATAAATCAGCTTTCTGAAAAAAGCGTCGGTGATATTCCTTTAATTGCTCATTGGCGTACTGCCGCCAAACTCCCTGAGCATCCTCGATACTTTCAAGCTCATTAATAGGCTGCCGTAATTCCTGATCACTTTGGGCTGGACTACTATTGCACCAACCCTCAAACAAAATCACATCAACGGGCTCGTCCTGCTTGTGCCATGCCTGCTCCTCACAACGATCATCAGTTGCTTTGTTGAATCTGGGTACGTTACAGGACTTAGCATTCATCAGGGCTTCCAGCACGCTTTCAATCAAATCAGCATCATGTGTACCAGGTACACCGCGCGTGGCTAATAACGGGTGTATTTGTTCTGACAGATATTGCCGTTGCCGATGGGTAAGGTAAAAATCATCCAGTGACAAGGCAGCCACCTGGCAATCCATTTCAGACTCAATAATCTGTTTTATAAATGCGGTCAGGGTCGATTTTCCGGTACCCTGGGCACCATTGATACTGACCAGCAAAGGTTGCTTGCCAGCCTTATCGATCAATATTTTAGACAAGGGTAGATAGACATCATTAATGACTGACGTAAAGCTTGCCGGCAAACTCATCTGCTGCATCAATCTGTCGCAGTCCAGTCGGGTTTTCTCTGTGCAGTTCAAATCTATCATGTAAACAATATTTTTATAGAAGGCATACAACTTGCTTTGCAATTATTGTACACAAATTGGAAAAACGGCAGATTACAGCTTGAAAGCCTCTTTTTCATACAGTCGTAAATTAAATTTTATGTCGTATTGACTTGATACGGTGCAAGTGAAATAACATGACCATATAATAATGCCTTATTTTAGTGCATTATAGTATCCAGTAAACTGACATAGCTCAAGTGCGACATAAATCAAACGATGCAGCAGGTAATTTGCCTGTAATAACGAGGATTAAAGCATGTCTTCCCTGAAACAGCTGCCCGTATGGGCTGAACTTGAAACACATTATGACAGCATAAAAGACACGCATATGCGCGAGATGTTTGCCAGTGATCCAGAGCGCTTTGATAAATTTTCAATACTACTGGGTAAACTATTATTCGACTTTTCAAAAAACCGCATTAATCAACAAAGCTTCGATTTATTAATGGAACTTGCCAGACAGTCAAAAGTAGAAGAATGGCGTGACAAAATGTTTGCCGGTGAAGCGATCAATCATACCGAGGGCCGTGCAGTACAACATGCAGCTTTGCGTGCAGATACCAGGCAACCGCTTTACGTCATGGGCCGGAATGTCAGCAGCGAGATTGATGCAGAATTAACCCGCGTTAAGTCAATGTCTGAAAAGATTCGTACGCGTGCATGGCGCGGTGCTACCAACCAACCGATTACTGATGTCGTCAACATTGGCATCGGCGGTTCGCATCTGGGACCACAAATGGTGACAGAAGCTTTAACCCCTTATGCCATCCATGACCTCAATATACACTTTGTTTCTAATATCGATGAAAACCATATCAATAATACTCTGGAACATCTGAACCCGGACACCACATTATTTATTATTTCATCAAAAAGCTTCACTACCCAGGACACCATGGTGAATGCTGAAACCGCTCGCAAATGGCTGCAACATAAATTCGGTTCGGATAAATTCCTGCATCGCCACCTGGTGGCTGTTACCGCCAATCCACAGGCCGCTGAACAATTTGGTGTTAAAACCGACAACATCCTGAAAATGTGGGACTGGGTCGGTGGACGTTATTCATTGTGGTCGGCCATTGGCCTGTCCATTGTTATCGCCATTGGCTCCGAGCAATTTGATGACTTGCTGGAAGGTGCACGCGAAGCCGACGAGCATTTTAAAATGACACCATTGGAAAAAAATATCCCGGTCATCATGGCGATGATGGGCGTCTGGTATAACAATTTTTTTGGTTCGGAAACAATCGCTGTATTACCCTACGACCAGAATATGCATCGTTTCCCGGCCTACTTACAACAGGCTGATATGGAGAGTAACGGCAAGTCTGTTGATCGTGATGGCGAATTTGTGGATTACAGTACCGGGCCTGTGTTATTCGGTGAAATCGGCATTGCCAGTCAGCATGCCTTTTACCAGTTATTACACCAGGGAACCAAACTGGTACCTGCCGACATGCTTGCCCCGGTATCCAATTTTCAATGTATCGCCAAGCATCATCGTGCATTAATGTCGAACGTATTCGCCCAGTCCGAAGCGATGATGTTAGGTAAAACCGCAGATGAAGCGATGACGGAAATGCTGAATGCCGGCATGAGCGAAGAGCAAGCCAAGGCCTTGTTACCCTACAAAATGTTTCCCGGCAACCGGCCCACCAATACCTTTCTGTTTCATACCCTGGACCCGAAAACACTGGGTACTCTTAATAGCGCTATATGAGCATAAAATATTTCGTACAGGGCGTTATCTGGAACCTGAATTCATTTGATCAATGGGGCGTTGAACTAGGCAAGGTACTAGCAAACAATATTCTCGAGGAAATTAATGACGGCAAGGTATCGAAAACTCATGACAGCTCAACACAGGGCTTGATGAATTATTATTTCAGGCTCAGGACACAAAAAGGATAATCAGATCTATGACGATACTTTGACCTAGGAGCTCCAGATTATGAACAAAAAACCGGCCAAAGGCCGGTTTTTTTTGCACGAATGAAGAACAATTCACCACCATGCTGGGCAAGTTGCCATCTGCTCATATACGTAAACTTCACATACTCCGTCACTAGGACACCATCTTATGATACAGGGATTAACTTTGATCGTTTCAAGAGTTGCTCTTTTCAACACTTTCCCTTTACTTACGTCGATTTTTGATGGTTTTATCTGCGCGCCTGCTTTATTCAGAAGAATTATATTTTTCCCCTGAAAACTAATTGCTCCTACTGAATCTTTCGGTAATTGAACATCATTTTTAACATCGCCTCTATTACACGCAGATATTCCTGTCAATACAATCAGCGCACTTGCTAATAATAAAATTTTCATCATTTCTCTCCTGTATATTAATTAAGATTATTAATCTCATTCAACTATTTTTATCATTTGCTACATTAAAAATTAATATTCAATCGCATAAAACCTACTCGCTCAGGCGCAAAAATCTGTCGATTAGTATCTGCATCCTGATACCTGAAATCTTCATCAAATAAATTTAGCACCCCAATACCAACGTTACCTCGTCCATGCTTAAAGCGATAATCAAGACCTACATCAACAACAACAAAGTTATCACGTTGTGCAGTGACATTATTTGTTAATCGATCACTGAATTGACCCTGCTGGCGCACATAAGTCAACTTACTGCGAGCCACCCATCCTGAGGGATTAAACCAGTTCAAACCAACTGGTAGCTTATATGAGCGGCTACTAATCAAGTTATCATTACTTAGCAACTGATCCCGTTCTACAATCTCACGGATTACACCAAAGCTGACTGACAGATCATGATGTGGCAACCAGTATGCTAAAAATCCAATATTCTTGTTACGCCAATCCGTCAGGCCGATTGTAGTAGTGGGGCCGGCAGTGATAGTAAAAGGAACACTTAAATCTCGTTCTATGGCTTCGAGCGCCAATTTCAGGTTATCACTGTAACTATAATCGAATCCAACGGCATAATTTTTTGCCTGGGTACCAATACGGTCGTCATAAAACTGGTTAAAACCGGCTATCGTAGTTGGCTCGAGAGTTTGATCGTTTAGGATCGGGCGTCGATAGCTATCAAAATATGCCAGACGAAAATCAGTATCCGGAGTGAGCTCCACCTCAATACCAAATTTTGGTGACAACGATGAATTATCCTGTCCCGGAGTCCTGTTAGTACGAAAATGATCATGAGAAAACCCCATGGCCAGATTAATATCACTCTGCTGTGTATATCCATATAGATAGGCACTGCTGTTACGTTGATAAGTGCCCACAGGCGGCGATGCTCCGGTAAAGGGATTGAAAGAAGAACGCAGTGTACTTGACTTATTAAAGGTATAACCTGCTGTTACCTGCCATACATCTTCATCAAACATATAGCGAATTTCTTTCGCATGCGAGTCTATATCTTGGCTGTTCACAAACGAAAAGAAACCACTACCAATCGATTGTGACTCAAAACGCTTTTCCTTCATCGCTGTTAACAAGATACGTGAGCGTGGGCTAATTCTATGGGTAATACCAAATCGTCTGCGATCAGTTTTTAAAAGATTATTCTCCGTCTGAAAGAAATTATTCGGGTCAAACCTTAACAAATCGCCATATTCACGGTCATTATTACTGACTTCAAACAGACAGACTGGTACTGGGTGTCGCTGCATATTGCAGAAAAACATTTTCCAGTAGTTGATCATCTTCGTTATTACTGTGAAAACCATCGGTTTCATAACTGTACTTGCCTGCACTGATTGAGAAATTATTCAATCACACCAGAAACAATGACCTCGCCACCAAATGTATTATTGCCTGCAGATAATGCATTCATACCAATCCTGGCCTGGTTACGCATAAATAATGAGTCTGTATTCATTGAAACCGGTACTATCGGTACCCAGGTTATTCAACAGACTGAGTGTGCTTTCACTCATCTGCGGTTGTAGCGGTGTGGTATTAATAGACTGCAACATCTGCGATTGTAATAATTCACTGACACGTGCTATTTCATGTCGTGATCGCGACAAGTAAGCGTCCGCCAATAGACGATGCGCAGAAGCACTGGCAGGGTTCACAGCCAGTGACTTGGTCGCTTCGTTGAGCGCAAGCTGCTCAAAACCCAGGTCTTGATAGATTCGACCCAGACCTGCGCCACGAGTCGCCTGATCATCATCCAGCAACATACTGGAACGATAAACAGCCCGATTGTTGTTCAGTTTGATTGATTGCTCAAGCTCGCGCAAGGCTTCGACTGGCCTGTTTTCTGATTGTTTAAGCAGCGCATTATATAACCAGGGCGTAGGATCTTTAGGGTCCATTTGTTTGGCCAGCGCAAACTGATCGGTCGCCAGTCTGTTACGTTTCTCTTCCAGATAGGCCTTACCCAGATAACTTCGTATTTGTGCATTATTGGTATCCAGACTCGCGGCGATTTCTATTTCGCGCCGCCCTTGTTTCAGATCTCCTTCACGGATTGTCGCCAGGCCATTACCCAGTCGAGCCAGGGGGTCGGATGAGTCCAGTTCAATGGAACGCTTGAAGGCCTGTTTTGCCTTTGCTGGTTTCATACTGAAGCAGGTGCGCATAACCGAGCAGGGTTTGCGTTCGTGCTAAAGCGGGCTGCAGTTCAACGGCACGTCTGGCTGAGGCCAAGCCTTGATCCAGCTCAGCTAATGATAATTGCAGCTCGGCCAGCCTTGCCCAGGCTATTGCATGCTGAGGATCTTTTTGAATTGCCTTTAATGCAGCAGATTTTGCTGCAAGCAGATCAAAACCCGCCTGCAGTGCATAGGAATGCGACAGGTGTGCAGCAACCGATTCATTATTGGCTTGTATGGCCTGTTGTGCGAGTTTCAGTGCTACGTCTTTTTTATTAGTGGCGATGGCAATAATACTGCGCAAAGCCAGTGCTTCGGCACTGGTCTGCCCTGCCAGCATCACTTCGGCTGCGTCCACCTGGCCGACACGAATTAAATCTTCGGCGGGTTTTAGCTCAGACACATTCAGAGAGGGGTAATACAATGACCATTGCACGCTGTCTGCGGGTTTGATATCCAGCCTCAGTACAGGCGCCTGACCTTTATAGGTGATGGCAGATTGATCTTTGGCTAGCAGGATAGTCGACCGAACTCATTATCGACCAGCCACCTTGCCTTCAATGACTCCAACCAAGGTGTTATCGGTATTGACGCTCACCAGAAATTCGGTGCCTTCAACACCTGCATTAACAAACGGGGTTTTAATTTTTAATGAGCGCGGCACACGACTGATCGAATGCAGTGAACCTTTCAGCAGATCCAGCCAGGAGACATCTTTTTTCGGCCCGGATAGTACCAGCGTGGTATTCTGATTTAGTCTGAGAACCGTGTCATTATGCAGTTCCACTGCGGCACGGCTATTCGCCTTGACGCGCAAGGTATCACCGAGGCAATAGGTTTGTTGGAGACGAGCGGGTTGCCAGGCACTATTGGCGGCATCGGGCTTGCGCACTTCGACATTGCCTTGAATGGAAACAACGCGTGCAATCCAGTCACTACAATCAGAATAGCTGGCTGTAGAGAAAAGCAAGATAAACAGGTATGTTGAAAGCTTGAAACCTCCAGACACAACCGATTCCATCCATATTGTTAATTTTATTTTCACTGCGTTAATTTTTGACTTACTCCTGATCCCTGGCGGCAATACTTGTAAGTAGCACTGCTTGTTTCATCATCGACTGAGTCTGTCGTGTTAACTAACCATTATTATTATCTGGGCTAAGTCTAGTGCTATAAAAAATTGTATTCAATCGGTTTTTTAACATGTTCAATGTTAATTAATCACATTAAAAATATGAAAACAGTGATACATGAGCTGGCGAATGAAAAAAGCTGGAAATTAATGCCGACTATTTATCTTGCATATTCATTACCCCGCGCCAGTTTTCTGGCGCAGTGAATTTATAGTTCTCACAATAATGTTGGTAAAACCGCGTTGGCCCATCCTCAGGATAGCTGACAAGGATCCGTGAAAAGGCTGCACCCGCATCGGCCCATTGGCCCTGCTGAAACAAATGCAGGGCTGCATCGAACGATTCCCATAGTTGTTTTTTTGCGCCTGATGCGAACATCTCTTTACTGACTACTTCATATAAGGACAGCGCCACGGTTTTTCCTTTCAGCGTAAATTGCCCAACATAGCGACTGTTAAAACCGGTCAGCCCATCTATCACTGCGGCACTGGCCAACAAGTGAACACCCAGGTGCTTACTCATGCCTTCAATGCGCGAACCGGTATTAACGATATCGCCCACTGCCCGGTATTCATAATGGTCAACGGCACCGACATGGCCAATCATCATGGCACCATAATGCAGCCCTATTCTCGTCGGCAGCTCATGACCAGGATGCAGGTGATTAAACTCACTGACTCTGTCGAGGATATCCAACGCTGCATTGACTGCCTGTTGGCGCTGGTGCAAATTTTCGACCGGGTTCGCCCACAAGGCCATCACCGAGTCGCCGACCACATCGGAAATAATGCCTTCATGCTCTCGTACCGGCCTGAAAATCACCTCATAATAGTCATTCATGAATGCGGTCAGTTGCTGCGGCGTCATTTTCTCAGAGAGCGTGGTGTATTGTTGTGCATCCGTAGATAAACAGGTGCCGTGCATCAACTCACCCCCGGGCGCATGATCTGTCATATCACGGGCAAGACGATTTACTTCCCTTTCCGGCAGGTAATAACCAAATGCACGTTGAATATTTTTACGTTCTCTATTCAATTCCTGGTAATTCCAGCTCATGCCCAGCACCATAACAATGGGGAACTGCACCAGCAGGGGTACGACTAGAGGCAGCCATAAACCATTATATGAGAACACTTGCCAGGCGAGCAGGAAATACAATAGCGCAATCAACGCCAGGCTGAGCGGTAGCCAGACGCCACGGCTTTTATAATAAACCAGCACCAGAACAACAGAGATCAACAGTACAAGCAGAAATTGCATGCCTAGTGATTGGGCTTTTACGGAGATCCCTTCAATTAAATTAGCCGCCGCGGTCGCGGTAATCTCGACACCGCTGATATCCAGGCCTTCTGCATCGGAATAGACGCTATAAAAGCCATCTTGCTGTTCCCACTGGCGGCGTTCGGAAAAACCGACAAATATCAGTTTATCGCGCAGCTGATTTAAAATAGCATCAGATTCCAATACTTTATAATAAGGTATGGTTTTGATACTTCGCGCCGGGCCATAGTAATTGATATATTGAGAAGCCTCACCATTGTAAAGCGCCAGAAAATTTTTCATTAACTGTTTATTTGCTTTTGAGTCCGTGCTCGTTTCGATGCTCTCCAGCATAATCCGTTTCAAGTCATGATCATGCAAAAAGGCTTCATGCATGGTTACTAACAATGCGCTCAGCTGCTTTTTGTTGAGTAAACCATGACTGATATAAGCAGACAAATCCTCTCCTGTGGTATCCGCAAACTGGTTTACAAACTTCAACAGTAGGTCTGCATAATATAGCTGGTAACCCAGTACAGGCAGCGTCGGTGCATCACCCGCTTCAGGAACAAATTTCCAGAACTGGCTGACTTTGGCCGGCACTTTAGGCAGTGGATTAGGCGCCAAGGCGATGGCCGCTTGCGCCATCATAGCCATGGGCGGCACCAGCTCATCCAGCATCAGACGGGACACCCGGCCATTTTCATCGCTCGCTTCCACTACCTGCTTTTGCAGAAACGAAAATAACACCACATTAGCAGATTCCTTGATCGCCTTTGCGAGGCTGAGATCATGTGTTTTATTTCTTTCCGATTTGAAGTGAATATCAAATACAACGGCTTTAGCCCCTGCCTTACGCAGCTGGTTAAGCAAGCGGGCATGCAAGCTACGCGGCCACTGGCTGGTCAGGTTCGGCAAGTTGAAATATTCTGATGAAGTTTTGTCGATAGAAATAACAACAACGGAATCCGGTGCCTGCCTGATTCCCCTGGCATGAAATAACCAGGATAAACCCAGATCTTCCTCCCAGGCCTGCACGGCCGGCAGCATAGTCAGGACGATGGCCGCTAGCGAGGTGACCATAAACAGAAAAAACGTCTTTTTAAGCCTTGTATATCGCAATAGGTATTCCGTATGCTATGATTTATTGTTATTAAGCCTGTGCCATGGCAAACAGTTTATATAATTATAGGTCCTCAAGCTGATTGAGAATCGGTCAAACAAGTCATCCTACTGACATGGCTCAGTTAACTCCTGTAACTATTAAAGGCGAGCCTTATGGTTTAACGAAACAAAAGATTATCTGTACTTAACCTATTTTAATGCTAACAAACAACTAAAAATAACTCTAAACTTGCATGGAACAGATACTAAAAAGTATACCCTTGTTTGCCGACCTGGAAGAAAAGGAACTGCAAACCATTGCCGCTCACGCTGCCACCAAGAGTTACCCGAAGAACTCTGTCATTATTAATGAAGGCGATGATACCAACTCCATGTATATCATTCAGAGCGGCAAGGTGAAAGCCTTTCTTAGCAATGAAGATGGCAAGGAGGTTATTCTGACGATCCTGAACGCGGGTGATTATTTTGGTGAATTGTCCATATTCGACAGCGCACCCCGCTCCGCTTCCATCATGACCATGCAACCCTGCAAGTTTTCAATTATCTCAAAAGAAGATTTTGACAAGGTGATGGATGCGCATCCGGAAATGGCTCGAAAACTGGTGTCTGAACTCTCCCGCATGGTACGCCGATTGACTGACAGTGTGCGCAACCTGGCACTAATGGATGTTTACGGACGCGTGGCCAGAACTTTACTGGAACTGGCGGAAGACGAAGATGATGTAAAAGTCATCAATCAAAAAATAACCCATCAGGATCTCGCCCGCATGATTGGTTCCTCCCGTGAAATGGTCAGCCGCATCATGAAGGATTTACAGAAAGGTGGTTATATTACGCCTGAAAGTAAACGCATTGTTATTAACGAGAAACTGCCGCCGGGGTGGTGAAAACACAGTAGCTAGTGGCTAGTGACGAGTAGCTAGGGGGTGATTCTTTTTTTCTCGCTCGCCACTACTGAAAAAGCATAAGAATATCCAACGCGTATCTCTTTCATGTGGCAACAGCCACGCAGTCGCTCGTCCACCCACTGGGCACAGGCAAAATGCTCAGGATTCAGTGATAACATGCCATTATCAAATAATCGCAAGGTCAATTCCGCGGAATAGAATTTTTGCCACCACTCCTGGCTGGATTGCTCACTGACAGATCGCCATTCAGTGGTGGCGGCAACAGGAGTGAATTTCCAGTCAGGTGCCCGTTCATCCAGTTCACGTTCACCGGATCGATCCAGCGAGGGGCGATCTACGCGCATGGGGCCATAGCGCTGCAGTACTCTACCCGCACCAAAATCAAGGATTTCACAGTCCTGATGTGGTGTTTTGACTATAATTGTCTTGCTCATATAATGAATATTACTACTGACGACTGAATAATGGATATTCTTTTATCAGCTCACCTTAAGGCTTGACGAAAAAGGCCGTAATAATAGCAAGGAAGCTGAAAACAGGACATTTGCACATTATGACAAAAGCACTCCACTCTATCCTTATGATTGAGGATGAACCCGATATACAGACTGTCGCCAGGTTATCACTGGAATCCATTGGCGGATTTGAAGTTGAAGTCTGCAGTTCTGGACAGGAAGCCATCGACAAGGCTGCCGGCATCAACCCGGACCTGATTTTGCTGGATGTCATGATGCCCGGCATGGATGGCCCCACTACGCTGATTGAATTGAAAAAAATGCCCGCGCTGGCTGATACCCCGGTGGTTTTTATGACCGCGAAAGTACAACCACAGGAAATACAGCAATATAAAGAATACGGCGCTATTGATGTCATTCCGAAGCCGTTTGACCCGATGAGCCTGCCAGACATCCTTAAATCTATTTGGGAAAGGCATCACAACTCCTAGGCAACCGGCTTATTAGACTGAAGCCCTGACTCGTGCCCTGCCTTTAAACGTTAACTAAAACAACGAAGCACTGAGTTCATTCACAGCCAGTAGCATTTCAGCATCATCTGTTAATGCTTCTGCGATAGCAATTCTGCACGCTATCACCGGGTTGACGCCCGAACTGATGAGTTTACCGGTATGCACCAGCAAACGCGTACTCGCGCCTTCTTCAAGACCACTGCCTTTAGATTACGTGTCATATGGGCAAATTTTACCAGGCTATCGGCCATATGCATCCACACCGGATGCTCGTCACAAAAGGCTGCATCTGCATCTAACTACCAGACTTCGGTCGACAGCATGTGTGATGTATTCGATGTGCAGTTAAACGAGATCCCGGACTGAAACTGTTGTTCTGCTTCTATCGGTTATGCTGGTGGTGTACTACTCCACATTGATATCAGTAGCCTACCGTAAGAGCTATAAGGAAGCCGGTCTCGATGGACAGATCATCAAGGCCAAGCAGCTGGATGAAATTGCTAATAAATAGTTTTTTAGTAATAAGTAATTAAAAAAGGCCGCAGTTGCGGGCTGTTTTAATTACCCAGTCACAAAAACTCAGCAACTATTAGCAAAAGCTTTGTATTATCAATAATATCTTGTTGCATTGTAGAGCAACTAGGATATCCTTGATAAAACATTCAACGCTGGCAATCAACGCAATATATTAAATCGGCTGCATGTATTTATATGAAGAAAAGAATTTTAATTGTCGATGATGAAGAAGGCATGCTCAACTCAATGCGTCGGGATCTATCTGAATTTAAATCTCAATATGATATTTTCACTACAACAAATGGCAATAAAGTCCCTACCATTATCGAGAATGAAGCTATTGATATGTTAATAACCGATGTGCTAATGCCAGACAAAGAAGGTATAGAATTGATCCGCGAAGTAAAAAAACAATTTCCATTAGTAAGGATCATTGGCATGTCTGGCGGCGGCAAAATAGGAGGCATTGATTACCTCTCTATGGCCAGGGATCTGGGTGCCTCATATGTATTATATAAGCCATTCACACGAGAAGAGCTCATCACTACGATTGAACAAGCACTAGATACATAATTGCTGAATATAAACTCGTTACTCGCCCTCTGAAACACTCAGTTCAAATGTTTCACCGATAGATCTCTCCAGATTGCTAATCCTTTGCACGACCTCGTCATTAATAATATACCCTTTTGGGAGCAAGACTAATCCACCCGCAGAAACAAGATCAGCGATCAATACCATACCTGTCTTCAAGCCACTGGTTTTTACTACACTTGCACCCTTTTTAGTCTCTTTTTTATCTACAGTTATGTCTACTATATTCTCAAGTAAAACAGCGACTACTGCAGGATCATATCTTTTTTTACAGTTATCCTGCAGATATTTCTTCGCCAGAGCCGCACTTAACTTTTCTGTCAGTACACTACCAATTTGCAAGCCATAATAATCATCAACAGCACACAGTATTCGAGCACCCAACGGGATTGTTGAAGTACCCAGGCCATCAGGATAACCACTGCCATCAAAGTGCTCGTGCCGACAACGAATGAGAAATGCTACATCCTGCAATGGCTCCAGTGACATTAACAAGCCTTGCGCTATTACCGGATGTTGCGATACTTTTTCTTTTTCAGCAGCCCTGAGTGAATCAAATGGCATATTTAAAAGATCATCTGAAAAGCCTATCAAGCCGATATCTTTTAATAAAGCAGCATGATAGACATCTTGTATTTGAGAAATACTCAAATCCATTTTTGTGGCTACACGCCTGGCTGTATCTGCCACAGTCCGAATATGCTCTGCGGAGTTACCACGGCGCATGGCAATTAAATTTGAAAATACCTCGACGACACTTGAAAAACTGTTTTTGAGTTCATCATTGGCCATCTCATACATATCCAGCGTTTGCTCTATTTCTGCTGTACGCGCTTTCACCATGGATTCAAGATTAGTATTGAGATCCTTTAATTCTTCATTTTGTTTTAAAGTTAATTTTTCCAGTCGCTGACGATCACGCTTCAGATTTTTCAGCTCTAAGGCACGTTTAATACTCAGGAGTATGTCATTGTCTTCCCAGGGTTTAGATATATATTTGAATATTTGTGCCTTATTAATAGCTTCTATTGTTGAGGTAATATCAGAATAACCTGTTAATAATATCCGCATTGTTTCAGGCCAGCGTTCAGATACCTCGGTAAGAAATCTGGCGCCATCCATTTCCGGCATGCGCATATCTGAAATGACCAGATCTACAGGCTGTTCTTCCATTATAGACAAGCCTTCCTTGCCGCCTCCTGCGAATAATAATTTATAGCCATGCGAACGTAACAAACGCCTTAAAGATGATAAAATATTCGCCTCATCATCGACGCATAGAATAGTCTGCACATCTTCATCTTCTAATATTGTTTGAACGACTTCTGTTGACTGTGACATTGCTTTCTCTACCCTAATATTCAACGTTTAGATTATGCGGCGTTACCTGCGACATTGCCTGACTCAGCACCTTCATCATGATTTTGCTCTATTGGCAAGATAACTTTAAATGTTGTCCCAACACCTACCTCACTATCGACGATGACTTCACCGCCATGTTTTTCGATAATACCAAATGATAATGATAATCCCAGTCCAGTACCTTTACCCACCGGCTTGGTTGTGAAAAATGGCTCGAATATTCGTTTTTTTACCTCGTCAGGAATTCCTTTTCCTGTATCAGTGACTGATACCCAGACCTTATCATCTTCATGACCACTACGAATCGTAATCACACCGCGTTCTTCTATTGCATGTGCTGCATTAACTACCAGATTCATAAACACCTGGTTGAGTTGTGAAGGCATACACTCAATTTGCGGGATGCTGCCATATTCCTTGACTACTTCTGCCTTATATTTAGTTTCATTATGCGCGACATTTAGCGTGCTATCGATACCTTTATGCAAATCGACCCATTGCCATTCTGCCTCGTCCACGTGTGAGAAGTCCTTCAGATCCTGGACAATCTGTTTTACACGTGTCACACCTTCCTGTGATTCAGCGATCAGATCAGTAATATCATCCCTGAGATAGTCAATCTCAACTTCTTTCTTGATCTTTGTAACCTCATCCAGCTTGGTTTTTGTTTCTACTAATTCCTCCAATTGCTCATAGGCATCTAAAACCTTAAACAAATCATCAATATATTTTTTAAGTGTGCCTACATTGGAATTAATGTAGCCAACAGGATTATTAATTTCATGCGCAACGCCTGCCGCCAACTGCCCGATAGATGCCAACTTTTCTGATTGTAATAATTGCCCCTGCGCAGACTTTAGTTCAGTTACTTTTTCCTGCACTCTATTTTCCAGGTCTGCATTCCATTGCTCAATTTCCTTAACATGCTTTTGTTTTTCTGCCTCAGCATTTTTCAGGTCCTTGACCATTTTATTGAATGATGTTGACAGATCACCCACTTCATCCATCCTCCCCACAGGAACTTCCGTGTTCAGGTTTCCATCGGCTACACGTTGCGCTGCCTGCATTAATCCTCTGATAGGAGGAATAACTGCACGCGAAACAGCAATGGCTATTACAACACAAAGAATAAAAGTCATTAATAGTAATGCACCAGAATATTGCCGTATATTTATCAGGCTTTCTGTTAGATGAAGCCCATCTTGCTTGGATGCATTGACCTGCGCATTAGATAATTCCAATAAAACTGCGCGAAGTTTTTCAATTACAGGCCTGACTTCAGTTCGCATGACATGAGCATCAGTTCTCCATTCTTCACTTAGATACAACTTTACCACTTGACGATAATTATTACGCCATAGTTCTGCATTTTCTTCCATGCTCTCTATTTGACCAAAACCAATATTACCGGCGGTTTTCTTGAACTCATCAAACATCTCTTTATTATCTTGCAGATATAACTCCAAATTCTCAATATTCACTTTTGCTCGTGAATTCATAAATAATCTCAAGGTATTCATGACTTGCTGCCATGAAAACCTAAGATCTGATAGCATGGCCAAGGTGCGATAATTTTTCTTTGTTACTTTGGAGCTCTTCTACTTCATCAATAAGTTCATTGACAGCTTCTAAATATAAAGTAGCAGGTGGATAAAGTTTTACATTGGCAAAACCCAGGCCAGGATAGTTTTCAAATAGGTTATTACGGAGCCCAAGTAACTTATTTGCATGGCTGAATAATTTTTTCATAAGATCACTAATTTCTTTGATCTTATGCTCGTCGATAATGGATTTATCTAATTGTGCTAATTCATGGAATTGTTTCAATTCATCATTTAGCTCTTTCGACAATTCAATAAATTTTTTATTATGCTCTGTGTGCCCTGTTAACAGATAACCATTTAGATATGTCGTTGCCAAATTAATGTTATCGCTAAAGCGCAAGAATCTAACTGCCATTGGTTGGCGATCATGGATAACTGATGAAGCACTATCCTCGATTGTCGCTAATTCGGTTAGGATAATAGCGGCTGTAACTATCAAAAATACTATTAGACTTGACGCTCCAATAATGATTTTTCGCTGAATAGTCATCGCTTTATATGTAGATTTAACAGGCAATATATTGCTGTCACCCAGGCTTTCTACTGGATCAATAGATGATGTATCTTTATTGCTAGATGACTTTGACATATGCAATTAACACCATACTATGCTGTATATTAATAATAGTACTTGCATGATTATTCAACTCTATAGTTCTAGCACTAGAGACAGGAGTTAACAGTTTCATCCACTCGTTCCTGTTTGTTGCTCTTGCTTATGTTCCTGTTCTACTGGTAACCACACTGTAAAACTCGTACCTTTGCCCTGCTCACTATCGAGATCTATTCTACCTTTATGTTTTTCTACAATACCGTACGAAAGTGATAAACCCAAACCAGTTCCTTTACCAACAGGCTTGGTAGTAAAAAATGGATCAAAGATCTTAGCCTTAATATCATCAGGAATACCTATGCCATTATCAGTCACAGAAATCCAGACTTCCTGGTCAACGCAACCACTACGAATAGTTATAACACCATTATCGGAAATTGCATGAGATGCATTGACCAACAGATTCATAAACACCTGATTTAATTGAGATGGCAGACATTCGACTTGCGGAATATCACCATACTCCTTAATTATTTTAGCCTTGTACTTAAACTCGTTTTGAGCAATGTTAAGTGTTGCATCAATTCCATGATGCAAGTCAGCCCATGACCATTCATCTTCATTAATATGTGAAAAATCTTTCAAGTCCTGTACGATTTGCTTTACACGACCCACACCTTCCTGGGACTCATCCAGCAAATCTTTAATATCGACTTTAAGGTATTCAATATCAATCTCGGACTTTAATTGCTGTATATTCTCCCTGATAGAGTCAGACATAGCATCACTGTCAAGCTTTTCATACAACTCAATTAAGTGAAATAAATCATCCATATATCGACTCAATGACGCAATATTTGAATTAATAAAGCCAACAGGATTATTAATTTCATGAGCCACGCCAGCTGCTAATTGCCCAATCGACGCCAACTTCTCTGATTGCAACAATTGATTTTTAGCAGAATCAAGCTCAGAATTGACTGCCTTGATTTCTGCATTCTTATTTTGCAATTGCTTTATCTTTATTTGATAATCTTTATGTAGCCTTGTGTTTTCCAAAACCACACTGATCAAATCAAGTAAAACCTTACCTCTATCAAGATCTTCCTGCGCATAGGGATCCCGATCTTTACCTCTGTTTATATTCAGTGTGCCAAGAACTTTGCCTTGACTGATTAACGGCCAACACATGGCAGATGATACCCGCGCACTTGGCTCATCATTAAATAAACTGGGCTCAGCAGATTTAACGATATTCCCCATGCGACATTTTTCGACTGAAACTTGCGTGCCGACAACTCCAATAGGTAAATCAATACCAGCAACGATAGTTAAAAACTGCTCATCATCCGTCAGGAACGCAAAACTGCCGGTATCAGCGTCAAAGCCTTCAACAATGTGTAGCAAGATATCATTAAAGATATCATCATCATTCGCAGTATTATTCTGACCGAGCTGATATAAGTTAATCACCCATTGAAGAAATTTCATGACTTGCGCATCAATATTTAGTTCTTCATTGAATTGGAATTCATCTTTCATGTCTAATTATTCCAGCTACCTGGGTAACTCCGCCTCTTCTGGTGTAACACTATTCTGCACATAGTCTAAAAATGTCTGCTCTGTAAAACCGAGACGTTCAAGCATAGACTTACTAAGTTCCGTGTTAATGTCTAATGTATCATCATGCTTCAAGATAAATGTCGATACTTTATCAGCAACATAGATAATTACATTCAATGCTGACATTTCGTCATCTGCATCATGATGGCTAAATAAAGGCAGGCATATTTCTTCCGGTAATTTCCAGTGGCGTGCGATCTCACCTGAAAATTCAGAGTGGTTGAATCCGAGCACATCTGTTTCTACCTGTTCCTGCGATTCATTATTACTGACCAACAATTGACGTATATTCTCCGACTCGACTGGTAATAATACTTCAATAAATAAGCTACCTATATCATGTAACAAGCCAACTATATATGCAGTGTCTCCGTTTACACCCACTCTACTCGCCATATCCCTTGCTAACATTCCAGTATGAATAAAATGATTCATCATTTGGTTATAGTAAACTTTGTCTATACGTTGATTTTGTACAATATCCATAACGGCTGCTGTCAATATGATATTACGTAAAGTATTTTGACCTAACACAATGCAAGCTTCTCGCAAACTGGATATTTCTCGTTCCAAACCATAGAATGATGAATTAGCAATTCTGAGTATTTTACCCACAAGGGCCGCATCAGTTTCGAGTGTCTTTACCAGCTGCTCTATATCTAATTCTGATTGGCTCATAATCTGTTGTGCTTTCAATGCAACTTCAGAAAAATAGGGCACTTCTATCAATAATTTCTCAAGCTTTTCTGATCCCTCATCATTTTCACTTATCAGATGTTTAATAATTCTTTCATTCATTATTCTTTCTCAATAATCATGCATGCCAAAACCATTCCACGGTAATTTTCTTCCGCACCTAATCTTCTTATATTCACTGCTAATATTTTTTCTTTATATTCCAGCATGACACAACCACCACTCTTTCCAATATTACTCACCAGCACAGTATTTATTACATCCGGTAATGTCTTAATTGCCTCCTTCCCCACCAAACCACAACCTGATTCATCTAAAAGTTTATGTGCTGCCTGGTTTGCATTGACAATCATGCCCTCTTTGTCTATTCCCATTACAGCACATGGCAATACCTCAAGTACTTCCTGGCCCATTTGTAAACTACGGATGCTTAACTGTAATTCGCGTGTACTATCCTTTACACGCTGCTCAAGACCCTTATTTACTTCATTTAGTTGATTTGTTAAGTTTATATTCTGTTGACGCAACTCATAATACTGAAACGCATCCTCAATATTCTCTCTTAGAAGATCATCTTCCCATGGTTTGGTTAAAAACTTGTATATAGCACCATGGTTTATCGCGTCAGTTACCGAACTAAGTTCTGTATAACCACTCAACATGATCCTGACCGTGTTAGGGTATGATTGATGTGCACGACTTAAAAATTCAGAGCCTATCATTCCTGGCATTCTTTGATCTGAAACAATGACACAGACTTCATGTTCACCCAGGATATTCAACCCTTCCTCGCCACCTGAAGCCGTGAGGATTTTATAGCCATCCCGGCGTAATGTTCGCGACAATGATTTAAGAATATTTTCTTCATCATCCACCAATAGCAATGTGCGTTCACTGTTCATACTTTGAGATACTTATAATTCCGTAAAATAATTAATGAAAAGCTCTGAAGCCCATGTAAAACTTGATATTAGTAGCGGCTTTAATGTCTCTTCCTTTAGTATGAAGTCAACAAATAGCGAGCTTTTATTAAAATTATTACCAACACTACCAGGTAGCATATAAGTATAACTATTTGTATTTATTCAATAATTAATTTAGCGCGCATAGCCATATATAGGATGCACCATCGAATGGAGTTAGTTTGGGAGGATTGATGTGTATATGCTGTTTGCTGCCTGTCACATAGACTATTAAAAATATATGTATTAATTACTACCTAGTGATACCCGAGTGGACACTACGTGGATTTATTAACCAAAGCCTTTTCAGTTTCTTCTTTATCTCAGATTTAATCTACACATAAGTCAATCTATTTTTTATCGGCAGGTGTTATGTATTTTCTTCATGTTTACTCTGTAGATGCTTAATTTGTTGCTCTAAAAACCATTTCTCCTCTTTAATGACTTCAAGCTCTTTCTTTAATTCCTCATCTTGTAATTTTATTGTTTCAAACTTATTTAAACTCTCTTGCAGTTGCTCGTTGACTGTTTCCAGTTTTTTCCCCATTTGTATATTATCTTCACTGAGCTTATCGAGCATCGCTTCCATCTGCTCAGTTTCATCTGATTTAACACTGTTATTAACAATTATTTTTAAACCTTCAATTGTTTGATTGGATTCCTTGAGCTTATCATTGGCCTGGCAAACCAGGTCCTTATACATAATGATTTCATCATGTAACGTTTTCTTCTGTAATTCGCTGTCTTTTTTGATAGCCTCCAGCTTTTCTTTCGATGTCTCTTTTAAATCATTTATCTGGCCCAGGAGACTAACATTATCTTCACTGAGTTTTTCAATCATCTTTTTCATTTGATCTAATTCTTCGGATGGCGCACTTTCATCAATCAATTTTTTCAACTCATCTATTGTCTTATTCGATTCTTTTAATTTTTCATTTGCCTGATTCACCAGATTTTTATAAATTTCAAGTTCTTCATTTTCATTATCTACTTCTTTTGCTATAACTTCCTGTTCGACGTCGCCATCATCCTGCTCTATGTTCATTTGGCTATGCAATTGTAATTGTAATTCATTATTGTCCTCGACCAGCTTTTCAACCATAGCCTCAATTTGCTTCAACTCTTCGGATTCCTCACTACTCTCGATGATTTTCCTGAACTCCTCAATAGTAATGTTCGACTCTTTAAGCTTCTCATTTGCCTGCATGAATAAATCCATATACATACCAAGCTCTTCCTGCAGGGCCTGCTTTTCCGCTGCTTTTTGAACCTGCATAAGATTTCCATCAGGGCGTTTCGTTACCTCCATTTTTTTCTTTAATTCAGAATTATCATTTGTTAATTGAGCAATCATTCTCTGCATTTTCTTTAATTCATTAGATGAATCATTCTTATTGATCATGCGATTTAGATCATCAATAGTTTCACTTGAAGACTTTAGCTTGTCATTGGCCTGATTCACCAATCGGTCATATACCTTTAATTCTTCATGCTTGGCATTCAATTCATTCTGCAGCTTTATATCTTCTACCTTATCGGTATTTTTTACCTGATCACTTGTCGCCAACTGATTTTGTAATGCTTCAATCTCCTGTTTTAATTTTTTAATTTCTGCCTGGTCTTCCTTATTTGGTTGATCTTCATTTTCATCTTGAGCTTCAGCCGCTTTTAATATTTCGATCGTATTATTGGCATCCTGTAATTTTTTCTCTACTTCATTGTACTGATCTTCAAACTTTTCAAGTTTGTGGATTTTATCCATCAGCTCTTCCATTTGACTATCGTCTTCGCCCTCTGGCTCTACAATTACTTCAGTATCTGGTACTTCAGTTGGCGAAGTATTATCCTCATAATAGGTATTAATTATATTCCAGCATTTATTTTTATTTTCAGGCTTAAAAGCTCGTTCGTTTACTTCGCGCTCAGCCAATAACAACTCGAGTCGTCGCTTAAGTGGCTTTACAGGGATTTCATGCTCTGGTGACTGTTCAACCAGTTTTAATCGCTGCGTAGTACGCTCTATTTCTTGGTTAAGGTACTCTGATAGCATAACGTCATCGGCAACCTTGCTGTCTACTTGCTTCTCAACTACAAGCTTTTCATTTTTCTGAGTCTTCAATTTTTGATAACGCCTGAATCCCAGATAAAACAATGCCAGTAGCACTAGCAATATTTCAATCATAATGATGATTGTCGTGACAAGTAATGATTGAGTCATTTGTATACCGACGATTGATTTATTTAAAAATTATAAAATAAAAACAATTAGTTAGATCATCTCTGCTCACTAAAGAAAGCCTATAATTGCTCTAACTCAACTCTTTATTTCACAAATATGCATAAAACTATTCTATGTAGCGACAGTTTGAAGCTAATAATTAGTATTTTACTGATATACTTAACAATAATATGAAATAAGACGTATGGAACCCTAATGAGTCATATTTCATATTATTGTTAACATTGATCTAGTCCAAATAAATATTTGCTAAATATCTTATCTATGCATGCATGATGTTTAATTCATACGACATTGTAATATCTATCTGGATCTCCTTTTATTAAACATATCCTCAATATCCATAGTTAGCTAGTATTACTCACCAGCGCTAATATGCCTGTAATATTATATCGATGATACAAAAGAGCCTGCAATGCAGGCTCTATTTATACCACTAATAAATTCATTATTTGCTTATAAAATACGATCAACCCAGTCGCGGCTGGCCTGATCCAATGCCTGAATATTATCAAGTTCATACTTGATTCCTTCTGAGTCAGTCAACACTAAGCGTTGATCTGACAGCCAGCGTATATTCATGGCAGGTGAACTCAGTAAAAATTTACACGGGCCGCGATCTGTCACTACAGACCAATAATAGTCACCCAGATGAATATTGATATCAACAATGGCCTGTATCTTCGGGAAAAAGTACCTACGCTTTAATTCATGCTGAATGATCTGTCTGTCTTCTTCAGCCAGCGTATCGAGCGTATAAAGCAAAACCAATTCTCTTTTCTCTGTTTGATGCATAATAGACACAGTTCGTTGTTCATCGGAAAGCGGGGCAGCCAGCAGAATACGCACCGGCACTTCTGACTCATCATTCGGAAAATGCAGAAAAACCTGATCACCCTTTCTGGATAAATGAAATTCGCTGTTATTTAATGTTTGCATGAACCCCTGTTGATCTCGCTATGCAATGTGCGCTCTTGCATTGAGTTTATTTAATTCAGACTGAGCCTTAACCAGTCGCGCATAAATACCATCCGCAGCCAGCAATTGCTCATGTGTGCCCTGCTCCGCAATCTCCCCTTCATTAATCACCAATAAGCGATCCGCATTACGCAGGGTGGCCAAACGATGTGCGATAGCAATAGTAGTTCGGTTTTTTACCAGCCTGTCTATAGCTGTTTGAATCAATTGTTCGGTTTCACTATCAACCAGGCTGGTAGCTTCATCCAGAATCAGGATGGCCGGGTTCTGCAGAACAGCACGTGCAATGGTAATCCTTTGTCGCTCACCGCCGGATAACTGCACACCATTTTCACCAATCACGGTATCATAGCCCAGCTCTTTTTCCAGAATGAATTCATGTGCATTGGCAGTTTTAGCCGCATTGATGACTTCTTCCAGACTGGCTTCGGGCCTACCACTACTGATATTCTCTCGGATAGAGCCATAAAAAATAAAAGGATCTTGCATAACAACGCCAATGGAACGTCTTAAATCTTCAAGGCGATAACGATCGAGCGGATAACCATCGAGATTTATTTCACCAGAATCCGGTTGATAAAATCGGCAGATCATATTGATCAAGGTACTTTTACCCATGCCTGATTTACCCACCAGACCAATCATTTCACCCTGGCGTATATGCAAATCAATACCTTTTAATATCTCCTTGCCGATATCGTAACTGAAGTGCACGTCTCTAAACTGTATGTCACCTTTAATGACAGGTTTTTGAATACTATCCTCCTTCTCATATATCTCAGGTTCCGTGTCGAGAATGGAAAATATTCTTTCAGCACCTGCAAAAGCATTATTCATCCAGTTAACAATTACCCCAAACCATTGAAGTGGTGCATAAAACAGCCAGATATAGCCGACAAATGCCAGCAAATCACCCAGGCTCAGACTATCAGCTGTTCCAGTCAAACGGATGGCGGCTACCAACCAGATAACAGCCACTCCCACCGTCATTAACCAGTAACTACCTTCGGAAAAGCCGACAAAACTACTCATGATGCGGCGTTGTGACTGGAAAAACTTCTCGTTATATTGATCAAAATATTTTGCGCGAGACTGCTCACTACCTGCCGCCTTGACAGCGCGCACACCACGTATTGATTCACCAAGAACAGAAGTAATTTCACCGCGATAACGACCCCGTTTGTACAACAAGGGGCGCAATCTTTTCCATATCCAGTGCACACCCACAATCAAGAAAGGTACGGGAAGAAAGGCAATCAAGGCCAGTTTGCTGTCCATCGAAAACAGGATCACGGATATCGCAATAAAAGAAATACCATTGACCAACATGAAAGGGAGGCCTTCTATAAGAAATTGCTGCAACTCTGTCGTGTCCTGCATCACACGGGCGACAATGTCTCCTGATGAACGCTTGTTATAGTAGGACATTTTCAGTTTTTGCAGATGCTCATGCAGTTTCATCCTTAAATCTGAAACCAGTCGCGCACTCAACCAGGCCGACACTGAGCCAATAAGCCATCTCGCTGCCAAATACACCAGACCTGCAATCAACATCAGACTGATCAGGAATGGCAAGGAGGATGCGTCTTTAACCAGGATGACATCATCGACTATTTTCTTGGTGATATAGGGCGGCAGCATTTGTGCACCAACGGCAACAAAAGTACAAGCCATCACCAGATACAAACGGCTTTTATAGGGTAACATGACATTCAGCAGACGTTTCAGTACTGACCAGCGTGGTACACATTTTGGACAGATACCATTTTTATCTACCAGGGGGTAACCACATTTCTCACAATGATTCTTTTCAACATCGCCTTGCTTTAACTCCCCACCATGCTCCAGCTTGTTGTTAAGAGCATTTGTAAAATTAGCAAAACTGGCTGTTTGTGCCTTGCTGTATGCAATTAAATGTCTGTCGCCATCATGACATTCTGCTACCAGGCAAGCACTGGCAAATAATTCCTCGATGCGAATATGCGCAATGTCAACAAGCAGCATCTGATCTGTCACTTGCTGATCATCAGTGATGAGCAACTTGTCTCCAACCACCAGTAACCAGGTGTCACCAAAATCACCATTGGCCGAAATATCACTTTGTATAGCATATTCAACAGACTCGACCGCAAAAGCCTTATCTCTCATATCGTGCAAAATGCTATCTGGTAGCTGCAAATGATCCATTGATCGCCCGTCAAATTTAATATCTGACACTAGAGTTTCTCCAGTGGCAGTAGATTTTGTAGTGACAGTACATATTGTTGAAAATGCTGTCTTCCCTTGTCTGTCAGGCTATAGAAAGTCTGATTGCGCTTGTTGATCTGTTGCTTGCGACTTACTATATAGTCTACAGCAGATAATTTTTTTATATGCGCATCGAGATTCCCATCGGTCACTTGTAACAGCTCTTTCAGTTCCTTGAAAGTCGCCTCACCACGCCCGGCAAGAAACGCAACCAGGCGTGTACGCACCGGTTGATGCAGAATCGGATCCAGGGATTTTCCAGCGCTCATACTATTCGTCCAGCAAGCCTCCCAGACGTCTTTGTGTCCCTAAGTCCAGTGCACGCACCAGCTGCGGTCCTTGCTCGTTGCTCAAGATAGTTTTACGAACAAACTGACGGGTAAACAGCGCATCATTCCTTTCAAGCCAGGGCCCATCAATGACCCGGTAGATACCCGTTGGATTTCCATCTTTAAATTCAAGATCAATGTCTTTAGAAATCTTCAAATTCAGACTGGTCTTTGCTGCACCTTCAAACACATCACCACTAATACTGATATCAACGGGAACTTCAGTGCCTGCAGGTAGCCTGACAACATACATGCCTTCAGGTTTATGTTTCTGAAATTCAGACCATGACATGACTGTCTCACCATCGGCACTAATATCCAGATAATAATCCAGTCGATAGGCAAGCGCTGTTGTCATGAAGGCAACCAGCACCCATGCCAGGGATAACATTATACATCTTGCTCTATTGGTCGCTAAGGGTTGCAACAATGCGATCGCGCAACTTCCTACTATAAAAATCGATGCTGTCAGCAGGCGAGACATATTGCCGGGATGCAAGATAAACATGATACCCAAGCCCAGCAACACCAAAACGATACCTGACCATCGGTACCAAAGTTCTGAATATAAGCCAAACATGCTTAGCGCAATCCCGGTCAACAAAATGTAGACACCGAACATCTGGCGACCACCACCGAGAGATAGATTGGCATATACATCCAGCAGAAAGGCAAATGCAAACAACATCCAGATAGCTAGCGTCACTTTATGCTGCACTATCGAAATGGATTCATCACGTAAGGCTCTTGCTGATCGCGTCATATGATAATCAATCCATATCACCGCCAGCAGTACAATGGCTAATAGACTAAAATGAAATACCTGACCCCAAACAGGATCGATCTCAAAAACCGATCTGGATATATCGTGCGAGAAGGCGGTAAGCAATCCAATCCCCCCTCCCCACAGCGGCAAGGTATGCTTTTCAAGTCGTATGCTGTTATGCCCATAAGCCAGCATTGACTGGATCGACTCCAGTTGAGTGTCTGCACTTATATTTTGTTTTTTCATGGACAGTAACCTCAATAGTCAGAAAACTTCCACTCTGCAATACAGAGTGACATTTCAAAGATACACTCTGTAATGCAGAGCGTCAACTCATTATGAAAAAAAATTGATCAATATCATCATTGCCATTGTCAACCTCTCTACAATTACAATAATGATTTAGCTTTTTCATCATCAGGTTTTAGATGGCCAATACAAGTCACCAACACAAATACAGGAAGATTGATCATTAATAATAACAAATCTCCGGCGGCCTTTCTCAGCCTGGGCTTCAGACCATTTTTTCTTGGTGCCGGGCTGTTCGCGTTTAGCGCCATTGCTCTGTGGATGGCTAGCTATACATTTAACTACAAACTCGGGATTAATCATTTAACACTCTTGCAATGGCATGCCCATGAAATGATTTACGGCTATGGTATGGCTGTGATTGCCGGCTTTTTGCTGACGGCTGTCACTAACTGGACAGGCATTAAGACGCTAACAGGCTACTCACTGCTGATGCTGTTTGCATTATGGGTGCTGGCAAGGCTGTTACCATTTATGCAGATCGAAAACGGACTGGCATTAATGTTCACCCTTGACTGCCTGTTTGGTGCGTACCTGGTCATTGCGTTAAGCATCCCTGTGATCAAAGCACGGCAATGGAAACAAATCGGTATAATTTCAAAAATTTTACTGCTGTTGATTGCCAATGTCGTGTTCTATCTGGGCGCCATGGGTTACCTCGAACAAGGCATACATTGGGGCACTTACGCAGGCATCTACCTCATTCTTGCACTGGTCTTGATGATGGCCAGACGTGTTCTCCCTTTCTTTATCGAGAAAAGCTGTGGCCTGACAACACCACTCATTAATCGGCCCTGGCTGGATAATGGCAGCCTGATCATATTCCTGTTTTTTATGCTTAGTGACATCATTGATCCATACACTTGGCTGACTTCATTATTGGCAACTGCACTCGCATTACTGCATAGCTTGCGCCTGTATCACTGGCATGTTAAAGGTATCTGGAACAGGCCTTTGCTTTGGATTTTATATACCGCTTATTGTTTTATTACACTCGGTTTTGTCTTAAAGGCTGCTGTATTTTTGTTTGATATATCAGGCTTTCTGGCCTTACATGCATTTGCATTAGGTGGGATTAGTATTATGAGCATCGGCATGATGGCACGAGTCTCACTGGGACATACAGGCAGACCTGTAGATAAACCGCCATCAGCTTTAGCATGGATATTTACTTTCATAGTTGCAGCAGCATGCATGCGGGTCATTATGCCAATGATAGATTTTCAGCACTATTCACTATGGATTTTTATATCGCAGTTATTATGGCTATGTGCCTTCAGTGGATTTGTCGCGGTTTATTTTTCTGTGCTTACGCAGAAAAATGTTATCAGCAATCAGTAAGTTCTGTATTGAGACTTGCTATCAAAAAACTCATCGTTCAGATACTCAGCGACAGCCAGCATGGTAGCGGCCGATGTACCCAGCTGGATATTCCTCATACTTTTTACATTGCTAACGATGGTTTCATCAATCAACAAGTCCGGCTTGGCAGTCCAGGCTTGATAGGCTTGTCGTTGCTGAGTACTACCAACAGCAATACATTCCGGATAGGCTGCCGGATAAAGACTTTCTTTTTGTCCGCGATCGGCATTTCCAACAGCGGCATATATTTTACAATGGGTATTGGCAAGAATTTCAAGTGCAGCCTTGACACTTGAGTTCGGTTTCATAAGACCTAATGGCAACACAACAACGTCAGCATAGAGCTCCGCAGCCCAAACCAGCCCTCGTGCAAACGCCTGCGGTGAGCCAGCATTGGTGTCAGCAATCACTTTGCCCATGCTAACCTTAACTGTGCCTTTAAGGTTCTTCGACAAAATTTTCAACATAGATGAACCATGCGAAGCCGAATCTTCCAGGAACGGTTCATTGCAAAAAGTTTGCATGTAGCCACGCTCAAGATTGAGATTATCCTGTTCTGACCAGTTTGCGCCGGTATCCAGCATAACTACATGGGGTACTTTAGCCATTCTTACTTTCTCCCTGAGAATATGATTTGGCATTAACATAGATAATGGCTATTACACATTTCTAAACCGATATCTCCTTGTTTGTATCATTATATTGTCATGAACTTACAAATGACTTATTTAAATATATATTAGCATAATCTAATATTTACTTCACTGGCAAACAAAATAGGGTTCGAACACCCTTACTGTGGATTCAAACCAACCCGTGTTCAAGTGAATAAAACACATCGAAAACGTTAATATTCACCACTAAACACCAAAAGCACTATTCTACTTTTATTGTATGGTTTTTGGCAATAAATTGCCTGTGTTATCACCTAATCATCCATTAATTAGCAAAAGAACAGGACGAAAATCAATAATTGGGCTATTATTCCCAATAATAGTGATGGCAGTCACAGAATTCAATAGCCACATTCTAAATAATTAAGCCCATAGCGTGATTCGGCCGCTACCACTATAAGCCCAATTAAATTTTATTATGTCCACAACAAACACTGACACTTTACAAAACAATTTCGGAAAAATTAATCCGAGAAGTATTAGCACTAAAAAAACGCTAGGTACGCGCGTATTCTTTGGTTTGATGTTTTTTGCCATTATTTACGGCTGGCTCAAACATGATGATTTTTATTTATCCGCTGAAAGCGGCTTTGGATACTATCTGGGTATAGCCGGTGGTATCAGCATGCTGGTGCTACTGCTCTACCCCATCAGAAAGAAAGTCAGCGCCCTGAGAAATTTTGGACCTATCAGGTATTGGTTCAAAGCGCACATGGCTCTCGGCATTATCGGCCCAACACTGATTCTTTACCATGCTAATTATAGTCTTGGTTCCATCAATAGCAATGTCGCTCTCCTGTGTATGATTGTTGTCTCATTGAGTGGATTAGTAGGTCGTTTCATCTATACCCGTATTCATTATGGTTTGTATGGAGAAAAAATGACCCTGGCAGATTTGAAAGCAGACCTGGAAAAATCCCGATTAGACATAAACAAGCAATTTCTTTCATTCCCGGATATACAGGAGCAACTCAATCAGCTCGAAGCCATGGTGGCAAGAAGACGTAATTTTCTGGCACAAATAATAGTTATACCTGTGATCGCAATACGGATTTATTTTCGTCGTAAAAAAATCAAACGAACTTTGAAACAAGACCTGAAAAATAACAAAACCAGGCTAAACGATATAAATATGGATTTGTTAAAAGCATCCCTGCAAACCATCTATAACTATATTGAAACGATCCGACGTCTCGGACAACTGATGACCTATGAAAGACTATTTTCACTTTGGCATATTTTGCACCTGCCATTATTTATTATGCTGGTGATAACCGGGATCATTCATGTATTTGCTGTACATATGTATTAAAGAAGATCTTAAATCGTTGCAATAGAATGTTTAAGATCAATGGATTCGGTTATGAAAACGATTTTCGTGATAATGATGCTACTTGTAGCACCCTGTTTGTTTGCAGGCGCATTGGAAACACTGATGATGCCCGGGAAGCTGATTCAGCAACATGAAAAATATGAGATTAAATGCGAAAACTGTCATGAAGTTTTCAGCAAAAAGAAACAGACGCGATTATGCAGGCAATGTCATGAGGAAGTTGATAAGGACATAAAAGCAGAAAAAGGATTTCATGGAAGAATACCTAACATAAACAAAATTGAGTGCAATGCATGCCATACGGACCACAAAGGTAGAAATATCGATATTGTGAAACTGGACAAACAAACATTTGATCACGACAAGACTGATTTTAACCTAAAAGGAAAACATCAGTTTATCGCCTGTGATAGCTGTCATCAGCAGAAAAAGTACAGAGACACAAGCTCTCAATGCTACTCCTGCCATAAACAAAGTGACATTCATCACGGACGACTTGGAAAAAAATGCCAACAATGTCATTCCTCGGAAAGTTGGCTAGCAGCAGAATTCGATCACGAAAAGACAGACTTCAAGCTTAGAGGAAAACATAAAAAAACCAATTGTAACAATTGCCATATAAATCAGGAATACAAAAAAACCCCTACACAATGCCATCAGTGCCATATAACCAAAGATATACATAACGGCATTTTTGGAAAAAAATGCGGCGATTGTCATAACACCAAACAATGGGACGATTGCTGTATTTAATCATGACAAACAGACCGACTATAAACTGTCAGGCAAGCATCGTGACATTCAATGTGAATCCTGCCACCGTAATAATCCATACCTGCATAAAACACCCAGCCAATGTAGCAAATGTCACAAAGACGAAGATGTGCATCAGGGTGTATACGGGCAGCAATGCCACTCGTGTCATTCAAGCAAAAACTGGCAGTCAATACATTTCGATCATAACCGTGATACTGACTTCAAGCTGAATAATAAGCATAATCTTACGCGTTGTGACAGTTGCCATAGGAGCAACCCCTATAAAAACAAAACCGTGAGAAGCTGTTACTCTTGCCATAAACCAGATGACAAGCACCAGGGATCACAAGGAAAACAATGTGAGAATTGTCATAATGATAAAAGCTGGTCGGACAAGGTAGCGTTTGATCACGATATTTCCAACTTCCCGCTGATTGGCTTACATGCCTCGGTTGCCTGTGAAGGTTGCCATATAGACACTCACTACCGTAAAACCCCAAAGAATTGCAATGACTGCCATCAACAGGATGATGTCCACAAAGGTATGTTCAGTGAGAAATGTAATGATTGCCATAACCCCAATGCCTGGAGTCGCTGGCAATTCGATCACAATACACAAACTGATTATCATTTAGAAGAATCGCATGAGAATCTGGAATGTCATGCCTGTCATTTAGTTGACCAGAAAATGACTAAACCGGATCAATTTTGTAATAGCTGCCATGCTAATGATGATGAGCATAATGGAAGTTTTGGTATCCAGTGCGACCGCTGCCATACACAAGAGTCTTTCAGCATCATAAAAATGTCAGGCCATTAACATCAGCACTAAATGGAGAAAACGATGAATATAAAATGGAAAAGAATAATACTCGTTAGCCTGTTGTTACTACCGGGAATAGCTTCATCTGCTGATACTTCAAAGCCTTTTGATCATTTTAATACCGGTTACCCGCTCGAAGGTGCTCATATGCAAGTAGAGTGTGAAACTTGCCATGTCAGAGGCATTTTTAAAGGAACACCAACACAATGTTCAGGTTGCCACAGTGCGGGCAGCACCATCAGTGCCAGCAAAAAGCCCTCTCATCATATTCAAAGTAATGAGAATTGTGGCGATTGTCATACCGACAAGAATTGGTCATCCGCACGAATGGATCATTCTTCTGTCACGGGTTCCTGTTTGACTTGTCATAATGGTACTACCGCTACGGGCAAGCATGCGCTGCATGTTCAAAGTAATAATACCTGCGAGGACTGCCACACCAGTAGCGCCTGGATTCCCGCGCGCTTCGACCATAGTTCGGTCACAGCCACTTGTTCGACTTGCCACAATGGCACCACCGCCACCGGTAAACATGCCACGCATATCCAGAGCAACAACACCTGTGATGATTGCCATACCAGCAGCGCCTGGATTCCCGCGCGCTTTGATCATACCAACATTACCGCCGCCTGCTTCTACCTGTCACAATGGCACGACTGCCACCGGTAAACATGCCACGCATATCCAAAGCAACAACACTTGTGATGATTGCCATACCAGTAGCGCCTGGATACCTGCCCGCTTTGATCATATTAATATTACAGCAGCCTGCTCTACCTGCCACAATGGCACGACGGCCACGGGTAAAAATCCGACACATATCCAGGCCAACAATACCTGTGATGACTGCCACACGACCAATGCCTGGATCCCGGCACGTTTTGACCACACCAACATTACCGCCGCCTGTTCTACCTGTCACAATGGCACCACGGCCACGGGTAAAAATCCAACACATATCCAGTCAAACAATGTTTGCGATGATTGTCATACCACCAACGCCTGGATTCCAGCGAGATTCGATCACAATGCAGTCACGGCTGCGTGCTCTACCTGCCATAATGGCACCACGGCCACGGGTAAAAATGCGACACACATCCAGACCAATAACACTTGCGATGATTGCCATACCACTACCGCCTGGATTCCGGCGAGATTCGATCACAATGCAGTCACGGCACCATGCTCTTCATGCCACAACGGTCAACAAGCTACGGGCAAGTCAAGTAGTCATTTCATCACCAGTCGACAGTGCGATAACTGCCATCGTAATACTAACTGGACGCCCAGTATTTTTACTCACGCAACAATGAATTATCCTGGCGACCATGGCGTTTCTCTAAATTGCATCGATTGTCATACCGGCAATAACGAAACAGTTAACTGGAAAAATGCCGCTTACAAACCTGACTGTGCTGCATGCCATAGTGGTGATTTTAAATCTGGCCCGCATAAAAAATATGAGAACCCGGATACCACTTATACTGTCAGTGAATTACGAGACTGCACAAGTAGCTGCCATATCTATACCAACAGCACTTTAACAACAATTAAAGAAAACAGGAATAGAGAACACTCTGTTACAAATAGAGAATTCTAGATAACAGTGTTAGCACAAATTAAAAAAATGGATACGACGAGTTTAGCAATGTACAAAGGATTTATTCTGGCTTTAGTCCTATGTAATGCTCCAGACTTGCATGCAGAGCCCCTGATAGACCATGTGAATAATGAGGTACAGAATAACCAGGAAATTGTAGAAATTATTTTCAATACCCCGGTACAGTACCTTTACCACACACCAAAATCTGGCACGAAAACCATGTTGCTTGGTTTTTATATTCACCCATCATGGAAGCAGAGCAGATCCTGGCACAGGCCGATATCATTCAAGCGCACCAAATACTTGCAAAGCATGGATATATATTCTGAACAGGGATTCAACCCGCATCTATATCTTGAGTTTAATACCTTTGTGAATATTCAAGTACAACCGAGGAAGAACCTTCGTGGTTTTGTTTTAACACTAAGTGAACAAGAAAAATAATAAAATGATCTCTACCAGGAAGCATTTAATAACTGTTTTGGCGTTCTTTTTAATGCTCTCTGCAAACAATACCTGCATAGCCATCACTCAGCCCATTATTGATCATGTGGATTTTAATGAAAGCGCTGAAAGCATTGATATCGTCCTGACTTTTACCCTGCCCGTAAGTTATTTAAGTCATTTTCCTGCCTCTTCAGGAAAACAACTGGATATTATGACTTTACCGATTGCTAATAGCGATGATCAAAAGCAAGCTGTAAATACGCCTCAACGACTGGCATTCACTGCCAATGCTTCAAATCCATTACAACTGATACGCTATGAACCTAATAACCCTGCCGGTAAAGTACTCTCTTTGCTTTTCAATTCCACGACAAAATTCTCGGTACCGGCTCAACAGGAACCCAACGTAATCACGATCAGGTTATTAAAAAAAATAAAACTAAAGACATCTGAACCGGACAAACAGACGCCTGTCACTTTGGAAGACAGTGACAACTTTAAATACCTTATCAATTTAGTGTCGTCTCAAGATACCATCAAGCCATTTACGCACACAGATTACCCCTACCTGAAGCCATACCTGATTTATACAACCCGCTTTTCTATTGATTCAGTTCAATGGAACCGTATCAGACTTGGTTTCTTCCGAACCAAGAATGAAGCACAAACACAACTCAAACATGTTTTAAAGGACTTCCCTCGTGCCTGGGTTGACAGGGCAAAAGACGAGGAAAGAGAACACATCCAACCCTGGCTATTTGCTCTGGCAAGAAATAATAATCAGATAGCCCTGGCACAGACCGTACAGGTAAAACCCGAGAGACCAACACTCATTACAACGAAAAGCCAGCAATTATTCGCTGATGCTAAAAAAAATATAATCAATGGCGATTATCGCAAGGCAATTTTGATTCTTACCAAGTTATTAAATCTGCCTGAGAATGAATCAACTGAAGCAGCACAGGAATTGATAGGTGTTGCGCGAGAGAAAAATCGGCAAATTGCACATGCAATTGCCGAATACAAAAACTATCTTAAAAGATATCCCAAAGGGGAATTCCAGCACCGTGTAAAACAACGCCTGGATGGCCTTACCAATGCACGTAGAACATCCAGAAAAAAATTACGCAAAGCTAAAAAACGTACTGGCGAAACGCCCTGGCAAGTCTATGGCACTGTATTTCAATTCTATCGACGGGATGTAGACACGACAGAATCCAATGATGCCGTCCTTAACTCCTCATTGGATACCGATCTGTCCCTCTCAGCCAGAAAACGTACTAAATCGCTGGACATCAGAACACAACTTACCGGTAGCTATCAATATAACCTTGAAGAGAGCAATGAAAATGAATTCCGTGTCAGCTCACTTTATGTTGATGCTGCTGATCGCAAACGCAACTGGAATGCACGCATGGGTCGACAATCCCAGAACACGGGTGGTGTATTGGGAAGATTCGATGGAATCACACTGGGTTACCGCTTAAGCCCGAAATGGAAACTCAATGCCGTCACCGGCTTTCCTGTTGTTATCTCTTCCTCGAACCAGTTTCAAACGGACAAGGTTTTTTACGGTATGAGTCTGGATGCGGGCACATTTAATAAATACTGGAACGCGAGCACTTTTATTATCAAGCAAACGGCAAATGATCTGGATGACCGAACAGCCGTGGGCGCAGAACTACGTTACCTGCATCCTAAAACCACTGTATTCGGATTACTAGATTATGATATTGATTACAATTCTCTAAATATAGCCCAGCTTATTGCCAATGCCAGATTGCCTTTCGACACATCTATTAATCTCGTCGCCGACTATCGAAATGGCCCCATTTTAACTACCAGCAATGCATTACAAGGTCAAACCAGCACAACACTGGAAGAGCTTCTATTAACTTATACAGAAGACGAAATTAAACAACTGGCCAAAGACAGAACCACTGTATTTCGCTCGGTTAGTGGCACGCTCAGCAAACCATTAACAGAAACGCTGCTACTCAGTCTGGACCTGGCAGCCTCACATCTTGAATCAAGCCCGGCTTCAGGTGGAATCGAGGCAACACCGAGTACCGGGATAGAATATTTTTACGGCGCCCAGCTTATCGCCAATAGCATCTTCAAGAAAGGAGATACCTCACTGTTTGGAATCAGGTATGCTGATACTTCATCTTCTGACACAGTAACATTATCCATTAACAGTCGTTACCCCTATAAAAAAGACTGGCGCTTCAACCCCCGTATACGTGTTGACAGTCAAACACGCAATGATGATTCAACCATTCTTAAATTTCGGCCTTCATTCAGAGTTGACTATCGCGCCATGCGCAAAGTTAAAGTTGAGCTCGAACTCGGTTATGAGTATTCCAACATAGACGACACCTTTGGCACCCGAACGGAATCTAATTATTTTATTAACATGGGCTATATCGCTGATTTCTGACTCTCTCCCAAGAGCTATATTCACTGGACTATACGCCTTAAACTTGGCATGATTAAGCTATTCATTTTATCACTCGATGGCGATGAATTTTCCACGCCTGAAACATGATTAAGACATAAAATAAATATGTTATTCAATCTTAATATGAACATAATCTAATGCCAGGGAACGAATCAACATGATACTCAAACCCATAACAGAGTTCTTGCGACTGGAAGCATCGGGCGGTATTTTACTCCTGATCGCTGCAATCCTTGCTGTCATTGCCGAAAATTCGGCTGCCAGGGGTTTATACGAGTCCCTTCTCGGTACCCCACTTGAGATAAGAATCGGCCAATTTGAAATTGCCAAGCCATTACTACTCTGGATTAATGATGGCTTGATGGCTATTTTCTTTTTTCTTATTGGGCTAGAAGTTAAACGCGAAGTTCTGGATGGTGAATTATCAGAACCATCAAGAATTGTATTACCCGTGATCGCCGCTATCGGTGGCATGGCCATGCCTGCTCTGATTTACAGCTATATTAATTGGGGAAACCCGATGGCCATGAGAGGCTGGGCCATTCCTTCGGCCACCGATATTGCATTCGCATTGGCCGTACTGGCATTACTCGGTAGTCGTATTCCTAACACATTAAAGTTATTCCTGATGACCTTGGCTATTGTCGATGATCTGGGCGCAATTGTGATTATCGCGATTTTTTATACTTCCGATTTATCGGTATCATCCCTGATCGTGGCCGGGCTTGCTATTGCTGGTTTATATGCACTGAACCGCAAAGGCGTATTATCGCTAGCACCCTATTTGTTCATCGGCCTTATTTTATGGGTAGCCGTACTAAAATCTGGTGTTCACGCCACTTTGGCCGGTGTTCTGATTGCCTTGTTTATTCCTTACCGGAAAATGGAAGGTGAACAGAAAACACAGCTGGAACATCTGGAACATGACCTGCATCCGACTGTTATCTATGGTGTTCTGCCACTTTTTGCATTTGCCAATACCGGTATTTCATTTGATGGTCTTACGCTACAATCATTTCTAAATCCGGTGCCCCTGGGTATTGCAGCGGGTTTATTTTTTGGCAACCAGCTAGGTGTTTTTGGTTTCAGCTGGCTGGCCGTCAAGGCAGGGATCGCCCAATTACCGGCCGGTGCAAACTGGTTGCAAATATACGGCTTGTCAATGGTCTGCGGTGTTGGCTTTACCATGAGCTTATTTATCAGCTCATTGGCATTTGAGCAAGGGGCAACAGAATATGCCATTGATGATCGACTGGGTATTATTATTGGCTCGATTGTATCTGCCACTCTGGGTTACCTGACCTTACGCTTTGCTTCCAGCAACAAAACAGGCGACAATACCTGATGATTGAAATATCAGCACTCCAGGACTAGCCAGGTTAACATCCTTGTTAGCAGGAAAATAATACATGAATAACATGAGATCCTTCGGCCATAAAGGACTTACCTGGGATACAGGAAATTGGTCTGTTAGTTATTGCCATCGCTACTGTCATAGCATTGGGACTAGAAATTCATTCAATGATAAATGCCATGACGGTGACGCTGGCAGATCTATTACTCATGTTTATTTATCTTTAAATACTGGCCATGGTCACTATCTATCTTGATTCAGGCAGGCTGCCAATCAGGATCCCTCTCTATATTGCCATTGTCGCACTGGCGCGCTACATGATACTAAATATGAAAAATCTTGATACGGTTAGAATGCTGGATGTGGCGGGAGCAGTATTAATCATCTCTATTTCCGTGCTGATTAAACGCTACGGCCATTCCAGGTACCCTTATAATGACTCAGAACATGAGTGTTATTGCTAGTCTCTGTCACCAGATATTAAGGAACCCGGATTTGCTACAGCAGGAAAAACATTATGCAACACTGGCCCCGATAATGTCGTTGGCTGGTATATTTGCGCATCCTGCAGCCAGCATAGCATTACCCTTGATACTGTTTTTCATATTTAACTGGCGGCAAATGGATTTTGCCAGACGCACTGCAATCCGGGCAGCCGACCTCGCCTTTACCATTTATTTATTTTTAATACTGTCGAGTGCGTTATTGGCCGTCTATATTTCATTTAACCCTATGACCGATATACAGGCGCGTAGTATTACCATGAATATTACTATCGCTGCTGTTCTTTATCTTGGCATCTCTTTATTGATCGGCACTATTCAATCTTTTCGCGGCAAGTCATTCAAATATATTCTTTCATTGAAAATAGCAGAACGATTTCTATTACTTCCAGAAGCACCCTGACTTCTGGTGGCTTTTTTCAGGAAGTTAATAAGTCTTTAACCGCACAATCCAGTTTCGGGTACAAATCATTAGCCAAAGCTAAAAACAGTTCAGCCGTTGCCAGTGCATCACTGAGCGCATTATGTGCTTTATAGGCAGGCAATCCATGACTGTTACGTAAATTAAACAAGCGTAATGCACCCATCCTGAAATGACCCTGCTGCCGTTGCAGTTGACGTTGCGCCAACAATTGCGTATCAATCATTGGGATAATAAACTTCTGACCATACAAGGCTTGTGTAATTTTATTGAGAAATGCAAGTTCGATATTTACATGATGTGCGATCAACACTTTACCTTTGAGTCTCTCTAATAGCTTTGGCATGACATCTTCCAGGTTTTCGCCTTCGGCCACCATGTCGTCTGTTATCTGATGAATGACTGCCGTATTCTGCGGCATGTCCTGACTGGTTTTAATAATTTGATGCCAGGCCGTATTCAGGTGAATACCCATATTCTGTATCTCGACCAGGCCAATACTGATGATATGATCCTTATTTATATCCAGTCCGGTGGCTTCAAAGTCCAGTACAACAAAATCGGCTTCACGTATTGGAATTTTGTAGTTGGCAACACGCTGCAAATAATAATCCTTCAGCGGTCCGGGTTGAGTTTTCTTTTGCAGTTGTAAACGCTGCCGTTCCAGGCTAAATAGTCTTGTCCACATGTTTATGTGAGTCTGCCCGTTTGGTGGCGATTCTCTAGCACTTCCTGCATATCCTTGATGATACTAAATGCATCTTTCAAATGTCCGCGCTCCAGGCCGCTGAGAAATTTCGGATCAATATAGTTATCAACAGGAATTTTCTGGCGAATTTGACTTGCCTGATGTTGCAAGCGCAAGCTGGAAATATATTCCAGGGCATCCAGTAAATTCTCACTCATTTCTGAACTCATCGCACCGGTTTCATGCGCCATTTGCAATCTTTCTGTGGTATTGCTGGCTGCGATGCCATTCGACAATGCATACACGCGTGCGATATCAACGATGGGAACGATTCCTCTATGCTTGAGATCGAGTGTTTTATCATGTTTTTCATCATGAATCAGGACGAAATTCCTGAAGAACCCTAATGGCGGCCGATGTGTTAAGGCATTCGACACCATATAGGCAATAAAAATTTGATTATCACGCGCTTTTTTTAGCATTTTTTCATGCACTACTTCAAATAATGAACGATCTCCGTACACAGGCCTGAGATCAAAGAAAATACTGGATAGCATCAGTGCTTTCTTTTCGGGTTCATCGATCCAGCGATTGAAATATTGACTCCATACTTTCACTGTCTGTCGCCAGGCCGGGTTGCTGGCCATGGCATTCCCCGGACAATAGACGTAACCACAAGCATTAAGGCCATCACTGACAAACTGGCTTAAAGCTGCAAAATAAGGTTCATGCTCAGATCGCATGCCATCATCAATAAACATCGCATTATCCTGATCGGTGTGCGAGGTTTGCTCATTACGACCTTGCGAGCCTCCCGCCAACCAGACATAGGGAACCGGAGGTTCGCCAAGTTGCTGTTCAGCCAGCATCAACAAGCGCCTGGTCAATGCATCGGTAATTGACGATATTACCTCACCCATTTGCCTGGCGCTGGTATTTTGCATGGCCAGATTAGATTGTAACTCTGGCAAATGCCGGCTAATTTGCACCAGTCGCTCGACCGTGTTGGCTTTCTCAATATCACTGGCAATATAGGCTGAATTGGTTCCGAGATAGTGCATCAATTCAGTCACGCTCAAAATTCCCACCGCTTTGCCTGCTCGCATAACCGGCAAATGGTGTATCTGATGCCTGGTCATGGTTAATAACGCATCTGATAAAATAGTATTCTCTTCAATACTGATCAGCTCAGTACTCATTATTTTACTGACGGGTTCGTGACGACTGATATTTGTCGCAAGACAACGCTTTCTCAAATCTGTATCACTAATAATTCCGACCAATTGATCTTCATTCACGACAAGAACAGACGAAGCGTTTTTTTCAGTCATACTAATGGCCGCACTGACTATACTGGTATTGATATCGATAATAAGCGGCTCATGATCAGTTAATTTACTCACACGTTGCTGCATTACCATCGCTGACTGTTTGCCATTCTTCGAGTTATTCAGTGCCAGCTTCATACGTTGCTGCACAGATGTCAGAAAATGCTTTTCAAACGCACTGGACTTTTCGCGCAAGGATTGAATAACTTCGCAAGGGATCATATAGAGCAAACAGTCTTCGCTGGCATGACTCTTTGAATAGTCCTGTTCATTGATTGACAGGCATTCGAGTAAGTAACAATCTCCTTCTGCCAATTTATCGACCAGATAACCCTGTTCATCACGCCAGTCGATGGCACCACTACGCACTAAATATAAATAATCACCTTCAACATCAGCTAACGGGAATGATCCTCCACGTCGCAAATAGCGTATTTCCAGCTCATTAACCAGTAACACGAGTGAATGTTGAGGCAGCTCATTAAATAATGTCTGCTGTGATAAGAAATCGACTATTTCCTGTAATTCAATTTCCATTTATATCCGGAATATTTCGCAGGGTGAATTCCCTATTTTTTAATAATAGACTCATCGTACAAATGATAATACATTATGAATAAAAAAGCCCCGCCTGAGCGGGGCCAGACTTCATGATAAAACTGAACTAATGACTGGAAGCAACACCAGCTCCTTTAGGCACCCTGATATCTTCCACAAGATGCTGGATATGTTCAGGTGGAGCCTTGGTCAGCTTGCAAATGACAAGGGCAACAGCAAAGTTGATCAGCGCACCCACGGCACCAAAAGACTCTGGCTGAATACCGAATAACCAGTTATCTGCGGTGTTTGGTAGATTGTTGGATCCCGGAATAAAGAACCAGCCCTTATAGATAAAAATATAAACAAGGGTTGATCCCAGGCCCGCCAACATGCCAAACACAGCGCCGGTATTATTCATCTTCTTATAGAAAATACCCATCATCAACGCCGGAAAAATCGACGACGCCGCCAGCCCAAAGGCCAGTGCCACTACCTGTGCCGCGAAACCGGGTGGATTCATACCCAGGTAACCGGCCACTGCGATGGCGCCCGCCATGGCGATACGCCCTGCCATCAATTCTTTCTTTTCAGAAATATCCGGCATGAACACACCCTTGAGCAGATCATGTGATATTGATGAAGAGATTGCCAGTAACAAGCCAGCCGCAGTCGATAGTGCCGCCGCGAGTCCACCTGCCGCTACCAGTGCGATAACCCAGAAGGGTAAATTGGAAATTTCAGGGTTGGCCAATACCATAATATCGCGATCGACTTTCACCATTTCATTACCTTTCCAGCCAAAGCCATCTGCTTTCTGCGCAAACTCTTTGTTCTTGTCATTGTAATACTGGATTCGCCCATCTCCATTTTTGTCTTCAAATTTCAGCAAGCCTGTCTTTTCCCAGTTTTTAAACCAGCTGGGCGCTTGTGCGTAAACCAGGTTTCCTTGTGGGTCACCTACCGGGCCAGACTGAATGGTATTGGTCAGATTAAATCTGGCCATTGAGCCGACAGCAGGTGCGGTTGTATAAAGAATAGCGATAAACAACAACGCCCATCCTGCCGATGCACGGGCATCACGTACTTTGGGTACGGTAAAAAAACGAATGATAACGTGTGGCAATCCAGCCGTACCAATCATTAATGACATTGTCAGCAACACCATATTTAACGTTGTGCCCTTCTGGTCTGTGTACTTGGAAAAACCCAGGTCAGTTATTGTCTGGTCGAGCCGGTCAAGCAGGAATCCGCTCTTGTCTATCAATTCACTACCCAGACCCATCTGCGGTAACGGATTTCCGGTCAGGTTAAGGGAGATGAAAATCGCGGGAATCGTATATGCAAATATTAGTACACAATATTGAGCAATTTGCGTGTAAGTAATACCTTTCATACCACCGAGTACTGCATAGATAAACACAATACCCATACCGACAAACACACCTGTTTCAAAATCCACTTCCAGAAAGCGGCCGAAGGCGACACCAACACCTTTCATTTGACCGATAACATATGTGAGTGATGCAACAATCAGACAAATGACGGCAACAATACGCGCGGTTTTTGAATAATAGCGTTCACCAATGAATTCAGGAACGGTAAATTTGCCGAACTTGCGCAGGTAAGGTGCCAATAACATCGCCAGCAATACATAGCCACCTGTCCAACCCATCAGATAGACGGAAGCATCATAGCCATTAAAAGCAATTAATCCGGCCATTGATATAAACGAGGCTGCCGACATCCAGTCCGCCGCAGTCGCCATACCATTAGCAACCGGGTGTATACCTTTACCCGCCACATAGAATTCACCCGTGGTTGAGGCTCGCGCCCAGATAGCGATACCGATATACATTAAGAAAGTACCGCCAACAAAAATATAAATCAGTGTTTGTAATTCCATTACTTACGCTCCTCGTCTTCATGAACATTGAACTTGCGGTCAAGTGCGTTCATTTTTATTGCATAGACGAAAATCAGGATCAGGAAAGTAAAAATTGATCCCTGTTGTGCAAACCAGAAACCCAAACCAATTCCTCCAATGCGAATATTGTTTAGCACATCCACGAGAATGATCCCGAACAGAAATGAAACAACAAACCAGATAACTAGAAGAATGGATACCAGGCGCAGGTTCGCTTTCCAGTATTCATTAGCAGAATTATTCATGAGCGGGCTGACTCCTTTTATTGTTATATTCAGGACAGGCTTGTTGTTGTCATCATGACTCAGTGTCACAACGGCCATCAGGCCTGTCAGTTTAGAATTTAATTATAAGGAATGACTATCTTAAGATAACTTTTGCTAATGGTACAGAGAGCAATTGTTAAAATCGATGAATTAACCGCAAGGAAGGCATTGGCTAATAATATACTAATTTTCTAATAGATAACTCCAAACGATAACATGGTCACATATGGCATTACATGCCTTCGAGCGTAGCGCCAGCGATAGCCAGTGACCTATCTAAAAAGAAAGACTGGCATATTGCCCGCACTTCACTGAAGACCCGCAACCCCGCGAACACCCCGGAGGCATGGGAACGGCAGGTATTAACCCGGTTTGAAGATCAAAAAACTCAAGGGATAGATCCAACAAAAATGGAATACCATCAGGTTGTCAATGTAAGCTGAGTAAGAAAGTTTCGTTACATGAAAGCGATTCCGACAGGCGGAGTTTGCATCGCCTGTCATGGCGCCGAACTTGATCCTGCCATCGCACAGAAGATTAATGAACTATACCCTGACGATCAGGCGACAGGATACAAGCCAGGAGATATACGTGGCGCATTTACAATCAGCCAAACAATCCAGTAATTAGGTGAGAGTTGTCGGTATTAACACTTAGCTTGCAGTACCTGTTACTGTATTTAACATTTGGCATTAAAGCTCATAGCAAAATTATCTATTCGCTTGTCAATTAGATTAATTTTCTATTCTGCCTCGAATATCTTAAAAACTCACTGGCATAATTATTATTTTTCTCTATATTAGTGTTGGGTGATGGTGAAGCACGAAGGACTAGTAGAACCGCACTCATAATTGATACAAACAACGTTCACAAGGAGTTAACGATGATCAAACATTCACTAATAATTTCAACTTTAGCCGCTGTTACAATTCTATCCAGCACACCTAATTTTGCTGCAGACCAGGATCTTATTTATGGGAGTCAACTCATGACTTCAGAGGAAAGATTTGAATACCGCAAGAAAAATATGAATGCAAAAACGGAAGCGGAGCGTGCACAATTACGTGAGCAACATCAGGCAATGATACAACAAAGAGCAAAGGAACGTAATATGAAACTACCTGATGCAGCGCCTGCCAGTGGTGCCGGTATGGGTACTGGCGGCGGCATGAAGTCCGGTGGTGGAATGGGCGGAGGTAATAGATAGCTTAGACAACACGGCTAAAATTTATCACGGCATGCAGTATGGCATGTCGTGATATTGATTGATCAAATAATAGAGCACGTTTCTACCTGCTTTTTGTACCCACAACACAAATAATTCGACATAAGCATGAGTAGAATTGATATCCATTCACTACAATAAAATGGCGCCTGAAATTCTCTGCTTATATTTTTAACATTGCAGCACTGCTTTACGTCGACCAGGCAATATATTTAATTTTCAGAAGAAATCGATGAATACCCGACATCACAAGCGGAAATTCGACTATTTCTAGCTTTGCATCTGAGTACCACCAATAGGTGCTTCTATAATTTCGGTCAGGCAAAGAAAACCCCGTAAAACGACCTGGCTTGCTTTTCCATGCAGCCAAGAGGCTGACTAATACTCATTGATCTTTGATAAAGCAGGGTTTTTCAGGGTAATGAGGCTCATTCGCTAATACAGCTTTGCTGGCATTACTTCATAGGCATGTTACTTCCTTTCTATTCTATGCAATTTTTTTACAGTTTGCGGATCATGGTATAGTGGCACACTGCATATTTTGGTAAAATTTTTGTTATGAAAAATACATGGTTACTGACGATACTGACCCTGCAGAGCTCACCTGCTCTGGCATTGACATTCGACCTTTTTAAAGATGAACACGGCAAAAGGAACTGGCAGTATATTGCTAACTATACTGGTTCCACACTGCTGATTTTATTAACAATTATGACCGTCTATCTATTTATAGCCCGGCGTAGAGTTCATCAGGCCAACCTTGAGTTAACCGCTATTCGAAATGAATTGGAGATGCGCGTACAGGAACGAACAGCAACACTGGATCAATCCAATCAACTGCTGCTGGAAAGTAACAGGCTGCTAGAGAAAGAGATCTCGCAGCATGTCATTACTACCGATCAGTTACGATCTTCCGAGTCTTATATCAAAGATATTTTAACCTCGATGCCCTTGATGCTGGTGGGCCTCGATAAAAATGGCTGCGTCACCCAGTGGAACAAGCAGATAGAAGAGGTTTCGGGTATATCATCAGAAGATGCATTGGGTAAAACGCTATGGGAAGCTTATCCGCAGATGACTGTTCTTCCTGAGCATGTTCAGCAATCGATCCAAGATAACAAAATTATTCATCTCAGGCATTGCCAGCGCAGCCTCTATCACTACGATATTACTATTTACCCGTTACAGGAGCAGGAGGCCGGGGTTGTTATTCTGGTCGATGACGTGACCAAGCAAGTCACTGCTGAAAATATGCTGATTCATAATGATAAAATGTCATTTATGGCTGAGTTGGCCTCATCCATGGCTCATGATATTAATCTGCCACTGCAGGCACTAATGATGGATCTGCGGCGCTTTCAGTTACTTATCAGTAGTCGCAACGTCAGTGAAACTTTGCAGGCCTCCGATAGCATACAGGCACAAAAGCTTAATACCATCACCACCGATATGTCTGCCAAGGCTGAGCAGGCATCGACCATTATCAGTAATTTGCTGAGCTTTGCCCGTAGCCGTAAAGGCGAAAAGCAGATGGCTGACATTATAGAAGTGATGGAAAACACTATCAGCCTTGCCAATGAAGTGGTTTCTATCTCGGGCGACCTGCCTTTTAATCAGATTAAACTTGAAAGGGACTTCGAAAAAAACCTGCCCTTATTGCCCTGCTATATCACAGAACTACAGCAAGTTTTCCTCAGCATTTTTCGTCATGCCTGTCATGCATTAGCGCTGAAAAAAGCGGCTGAGGGTTTCGAACCATCAGTTAAAATTATTCTGTCTGAAAATTATGACCATCTGTGGATCAAAATCCAGCACAATGGACTTGGTCTGACAGCTGAAGAACAGATGAATCTGTTTGAACCTTTTTTCACCGATAAATCTTCAGCAAAGGATTTTGACGCCCGTCAGCGTCTCTCTTTCTCGTATTATATTGTCACCGAACAGCATCAGGGCAATATGACAGTAACATCCGATGTAGATTTGGGGTCTACCATCCATATTCAGCTGCCGATCCGGCATTGATTAGGTTATATGTTGCGCCACAAAACAAGGCTTATATAAACGTTTTAGTAGTGCTAGAACTGCTTTGTATCGACCTTGAAATCCTCTGACGGCGCACTACTGTCTCGTTATAAAAGCATACGCATCATCTACTCTGCCAACATTTCACCTGAACCGCCTGCTTCTAATGGAAGGTCCTTAAACTTGGGTAAACCATCCTGCATAGAATGCATTGTCTCTTGATAGTGCACATGAAATCCAGGCTTGAAGCTGAAGTTAGTGATAACTGCAGACGGCACGTCGATAAGCCCCATGATTGGATGATCGGTGTAGATATGTCCTCCACAGCTCTTGCACCACTTACGCTTACTAACAACTGTTTGATCATTTGGGTCAGGGTTCTTGTCGAATGAGGCAATATTATCCACACCCCTGGTAATCCGGAGGGAATCAGGCTTCCACAGGGTAAATGCATTGACGGGTCCAGCTGACCAATGCCTACATGAGTCACAGTGACAATAGGCCATGGCTTCAGGCTCACCATGTAATGTAAACTTCACGCTGCCGCAAAAACAACTACCTTTATAATCTTCTTTCTCATTCATGATCTTTCTCCTGATGACACTTTCAATGTAATGCAATGACTTTATATAAATGCTCTAGTCTTCAAATACCACGGGTGATTGTGGCTTGTTATTAACATGTAATTGAAAAATATCGGGACGTGAATAATGCCCCGTGACATCAAAGGCTCTTTTAGAAATGCTGACTTTCTCTCGATCCACATCACAATATAAAATGCCAGCTTCCTCTCGCATCGGGCCAGCAACAATTTCTCCTCCGGGTGCAATCACTATAGAATCACCCGGATTTACCCATTCGGCCGGGTCCGGGTATAAGGTCTCTCTCTCAGGGAAGTCCTGTGGAATATCACTGCCTTTCATGAGATTCCCACAACCCACTACCCAACAACAGCCTTCCCGTGCGATATGCTGCAAAGTACCAATCCAGGCATCACCACTATCGTAAGTGGGCGCAATGTAAATCTCAACGCCTTGTGAATACAAGGCATAACGTGCGAGTGGCATATAGTTTTCCCAACATAACAAGGCACCCACACGACCACAGGGGGTATCAACCACTTTTAAACCGGATGCATCACCAAATCCCCATACCATGCGCTCAGGATTTGTTGGCATTAACTTTCGGTGCTTATTCAATAATGCACCATCCGAACCGATAATAATAACCGTGTTATAAATCGTCGATTGACTGAGTTGACTGTCACGCTCTTCAATACCACAGACAATCGTCACATTAAATTTTTTCGCCGCATCATACAGTGGCACTAAATCATCAGACTCCATCACGACGGCATTATTTAATAATTTTTCATGCAATGCTTCTGACAAGTTCCAGTCACCACCGGGTCTTAGCCGCCAGATCCAGGTGGGATAGCCCGGTATAAAGGCCTCGGTGAATACCACCAGTTCCGCACCATTATCAGCAGCTTCCTTTACTGTGGTGACTGCAAGCTCGATGGTTTTTTGTTTATCCAGAAAAACCGGCGGCTTTTGTACAATCGCTAATTTGGACATTTTCTTCTCCTTTATTTTGTGCCAACAGCCACTAACATTTCGCATGGCCCTTCAAACTGACCATTAGCTTCAAATTGCCCCAAAGCCTCTTCAATTTCACACCAGGCTTCATCTTGCTCCAACTCTGATAACCCTGACAGCATTTGATGTAATGCACCGAAAGATTCCTGCTCAAACTGCAAACATTCCGCTGCCGAGGACACTCGAACCGGAGCATTAATGGTTTCAACCGCTATGTTTCCAAGTCCAGCCTGGGCAAAAAGGTCTTCCAGTTTACCTTTATTACCCAGACTAAAAGGTCCTGGTTGGCCGGCCAGCGGGGCAGGAAGATGGGCACGACGTCGAATGATGGAAACGGGAATCGAAAAAAATGGGTTGGTTTCAGCCGTGGAATAAACCATCGCTGCAAGCTTTCCACCTGGTCTTAATTGCTGCTTCATGCCTGCCAGCGCTTTTTGTTGATCAGGAAAATAAATCAAACCCACGCGGGAAATCACCGCATCGAATGCTTGTGCGCTGAGTCCTGCCAGGTTCTCAGCATCGATCACCTGGGTTTGTATATTACTCATACCTGCCAGCTTAGCTGATGCAATGGCAAATTGCAGAATTTCCGCTGAAATATCCGTAGCCAGAACCTGCCCGTTGTTGCCAATACGTTTTGCCACCGTCATGGTTTGCTCGCCAGCACCGGCGGCAACATCCAGTACCCGACTACCCTTTTTTATACCACACATATCCAGCATGGTTTCGGTGGCCGGGCCTAACCATCTGGACAATAATGGCCCCCATCGGTGCCAGGCTTCAGCAGCACTATCCCACTGTCGCAGGGTTGTTTGCTTGTATTGGATGGCATCAAATTGTGGTGGGTTTTTAGTCATCACTCTCTCCATTGGGCATGTTGTCAGTATGAAATAGAGTGTATCCCTATTAATTTTGCTTACAATTCGCTATTAAAACAAACATACTGTGCATTTATGCACAGATGGATAAAAGACAATGAACTGGGATGATATGAGGCTTTTTCTGGCGGTAGCTCGCGCCGGCTCCATCAGTGGTGGCGCCAAGCTACTGGGGGTTCAGCATTCAACAGTATCTCGACGTTTGCGTTCTTTGGAAGAAAAACTGGGGGCCCGTTTAATCGAGCGAAAAAAAACCGGTTACGAACTGACCGTTGCCGGCGAAAATATCAAACAATCCGCACTACGTATTGAAAGAGAAATGCTCGGCGTGGATGAAACACTACTGGGAAAAGATACCAACCTGGTTGGGCCTCTGCGGGTGACCGCCATTAATAATATGGCCTCATCCGTGTTAATGCCCATGTTTGCCCGTTTTAGTCATGAGCATCCACGGGTGGATTTACACATCATTGTATCTAACATGGATGCCAGCCTGGCACAACGAGAGGCAGACATTGCCATTCGCCTGACCAATACTCCTACGGATACACTGATTGGAAAACGTCTGCTAACAGTTGCATCCACCATTTACGGCAGTCGTGACTATATTAAGAAAATCAAACAACAAGCAGCAGAACCCAAATGGATTGGAGTTGAATGCTGTGTATTTCATAAAACCTGGACCAAGCAATATTGCGATCATCAATCACATAATTTTTATAGCGATGATACCTTACTGACTCTGTCGGCGATAAAAGCAGACTTGGGCGTTTCTTATTTACCCTGCTTTCTCGGGGATGCAGATCCCATGCTGGAACGCTATTGCGAGCCGGACGTACAACATGAACTGGGTTTATGGATATTGCTGCACCCAGACCTGAAACGGACAGCTAGAGTGCTGGCGTTTCGAGATCATATGATTCAGAGTATCGAAGAGAAGCGAGATTTGTTTGAAGGGAAATTTGAAAATAGCGCCTGACTAGAATCTTACGCTTGCCAAAATAATATATAGATAAAGTGACGGCCTCAATTGATCGATGCAACACATGCATTATATAATATTTTTTGCATCTATTTAAAATAGTCCGAACCAATCACTTTTTTCTGCGGCTTCAAGCTTACCTGCCAATGCCTGATTGCCTGACTGGCGAGCTAAATCAGCAGCCGTGTGTTTATCTTTATTGCGCATAGAAGCATTAGCGCCATTCTTCAATAATAAGTTTTATTATGGCATCATTGCCTTTTTCAGCAGCATACATTAAAGCGGTATAGCCGTGTTTGTTGGTATTATTTACATCCACTTTCTTTTGCAAAAACAGTTTCACCAGCTCAAGCCGCCCGGATTTTGAGGCAATCATTAATCCGTTATTTCCACTACTGGTGGTTTGATGTGCATCCGCGCCTGCTTTCAGTAATAAATTAATACTGGCCTTGTCTCCACGGGCAGTCAATTCAGTCAGCAAAGTGGCGCCGTCCAGATTGCGTTGATTAATATCTGTTTTGTTTTTCAGTAATACTCTGGCCGCTTCACGATGACCGGCAAGCAGTGCATACCATAATGCATTCTGTTGTTGCTTGTCTTGTAGCAGTGAGTCGGCGCCACAAGCTAACAATGCCGTGACAACACGGGTATGCCCCTGATCGGCTGACAACATTAATGCTGTCAAACCATCTTTTCTGCGCGAATTTATGCTGCCTGGAGTTTTCCTGCATAATGTAGAAACGACTTGTTTATGACCATGACGTGATGACAACATTAATGCTGTTTGCCCAACCTGGTCTTTTTGTGCTGGATTCGCACCATGTGAGAGCAGGTGCGCTACTACACTGGCATGGCCAGCACGTGCTGACAACATTAGCGCGGTCAACTGTTGCTTGGATGCCTGATTAACATTAGCGCCTTTATTAATGAGTTTATTTACCATACTCATGCGCCCCTTCCATGCTGCGCGCATTAAAGCTGTGTAACCTTCCTTGTCTACTGCATTCAGGTTTTGCTGTAGATTGATCTGCTCGTTAAAAATTGCTTGTTCGCCTGTCCATGCGGCCAGCATTAATAGCGTCCAGCCTTTATACGGGCCGTTAGTGATTAAAGCCTGCTGTTGCTTTATCCGTTGCTGTTGACTGACCCGTGGCTTTTGACTCTTTTTATTATCTACATAGGTTTGCAGTAAATCCGCTACTTTTTTATGTTTGTACTCAACGGCCAGTTGATGGGCCGTTAGATTATCTGCATTTTTGAAGCGCACATTTGCTCCGGCACTCACTAACAGGCTAACTATTGGGTAATCACCCTGTCTGGCTGCAAGCATTAACGCCGTCATACTGTCATTATTACGCGCATTCAGGTTTGCTTTATAACTAATCAGTAATTTAACCATGCGCTGATGACCTTGTATCACCGCGATTTGCAGCAAACTGTTACCTTTTTTATCGGCGGCATTACTATTTTCACCCTGTCGCAACATTGATCTGGCGCGTTCAACATCACCCTTTTTTACGACTTGTGGTAATAAACGATTGTTGCTGCCGGTTGACAGGCTGCCCTGGGTAATTTGCTTTTGCAGTTTTAGTAATGCCTGTTTTGCATGGCGGTTATTTTGAGCGGCAGATTTTTGATACCAGGCACTGGCTGCTTGCAGATCCTGTTTTACACCAAGACCTTGTTGGTACATTTGACCCAGTTGGTATTGGGATTTCGCATGACCCTGCTGGGCCGCGCGCCGATACCAATCTGCAGCCTTATCATGACTACGACTCACGCCAGTTCCATTGCGATAAAATGTTGCCAGTTTGTACTGCGCGTCAACATTATTATTTTTTGCCAATGGCTGGCAAAGTCTGAACGCCTCTTTAAAATCTTTCAGTCTGATGGCCTGATTGACTGCCTCCAGATCATTGGCAAGCAACAAACTGGAGGTGCACAGTAACAACAAACCTGCTATCCACTGAATCATTCTATTACTCGGTTCCATACTTGGTTTCAACTTCAATTCCGACTTCTTTCAACATGGGAGTAGGTAAGATACCGCCTGCACTGACAATAATGGCATCATTATCAATTTCGATGCGATCACCTTGCTGCTCGATTTCGACTGAATTTTTATGTATTTGCTGAACATTGGATTTAAACATCACCCTTAGTCGACCCGCTTTTTCAGCTTGCTCTACTTTTTGTCTGTTTTTTTCCTTGGCACGCGCAAAGGCTTCACTACGATAAGACAAGGTCACCGTAGTTCCCTGCTGTTCAGCAATACTGGTGGCAGCCTCCAGTGCGCTGTCACCACCACCCACGACCAATACATGCTGGCCTTTGTATTGCTCAGGATCGATCAAGCGATACACCACCTTGGGTAGTTCCTCCCCCGGTACACCGAGTTTCCTAGGGCTGCCACGTCTGCCAATCGCGAGCAATACCTTTGCAGTTGTGTAACTCGCTTTGTTTGTTTTGATTTCAAAACCTTGATCTGTGGGTGTTATCGATCAGCATGTTTTCCTGGTAGTTAATTTTAATGCCGGTTTTTTTCTCGACCTCCTGCCACATTTCCAGCAGGGCCTCTTTGGTCGTTTCCCTTACTTTGACTTTACCTATAATGGGCAACTGCATGGGTTGGGTCATGACAATTTTTCCGCGTGGAAAATTAAATACGGTACCCCCCAGACTTTCCTGTTCGAGTGTCAGGTATCTGAGCCCTTTTTGCTTTGCTCCCAGAGTAGCCGAGAATCCTGCGGGTCCGGCACCAATGATGATGACATCATAATCACCCGATCCATTTTTGTTATTGGCAATAGCTTCCAGGGCCTGGCGTCCCTGTTCGACTGCATTTCGAATCAAACCCATGCCACCCAGTTCGCCGGCGATATAGATACCCGGCACATTGGTTTGAAAATCCGGATTTACCTGCGGAATATCCACCCCGCGTTTTTCTGTCCCGAACACCAGTGTAATCGCATCGACTGGACAAGCTGTTTTACACGCACCATGACCAATGCAATGCGATGGGTTGATCAGGTGAGATTTCCCTTGAATCAGTCCGAGCACATCTCCTTCGGGGCAGGCTGTAATGCAGGATGCACAACCAATACATTTGTGCACTTCAATGACCGGGTGCAAAGATGCCGGCTCTGCAAGCCCTTCTGCTTCTGCTTGTTTTAATTTGGACAGGTTGCCTGACTGCTTACGCGTCTGATAAATCGCATACAAGGCGATAAAAATCACCGGTAGTGAATAAAATACCCATTGAATCTGATCGGCATCCATTATGTGATTTCTTTGTGATTAAAAACTGCCTTCATGCACTCATTGTAATGCAAGAAACCATGCAATATCGTTGCAGCTATCACATAAGAGCAAGCAGCAGGAACTGCTGCTCGCACAGGAAGCTTAGTATTTAACCTGTAGACCGGAATTATCATTAATACCATATAATTAATATTGTTTATGGTGAATAACAGGGTATCTATAGCGCCTGCCAGAAAATATTATCATCTACTTATATTTATAGCTAAATATATGTTTAAACAAAGATTATAGTGATTTATCCTGCGATTGAACCATGTTATCCTTGCATGTTCTTATACCTTATATATTAAACACCCGCATGGACTTGGCAATACAGGATACAACTTCACTCAAAGCTGACCGGCTCGCCTGTGTACGCAGTGAAATCGAGCTTTTTCGAGAATTAAGCTTTGAACTACTACCCGGTCAGCTGATCCAGATCGAGGGCGCCAACGGCTGTGGAAAAACCAGCCTGCTGCGTATTCTGTGTGGCCTGAGTCGGGCCGCCGAAGGGGAAGTATTGTGGCGCAGTCGAGAGATTGAACACTGTCGCCAGGAGTATTATGCCGAAATGACCTATGTCGGTCACAATAATGGTCTCAAAGCTAACCTGACCTGTGAAGAGAACCTGAAAGTGTCCGCACTGCAGAATCACTTGCGAGCAGAGCATGATATTGAACAGGCGCTGGAAAAAATGGGGCTGGAAGAGCTCATCGACGAATTTGCTGGTAAGTTATCAGCAGGCCAGCAACGGCGGCTGGCTTTAGCGCGCCTGTTATTGACCGATGCACCGCTATGGATACTCGATGAACCCTTTACAGCACTGGACCTTGCCAGCCGTGAACTGATGGAAGGTATTTTTGATCAACATTGCCAGACAGGCGGCATGATCATACTAACCACGCATCACCACATGACGATTCCACATACAGAAGTTAAATTACTGAAAATAAACGCATGACCAATACCAGCACACATGCCCTGAAAACCTTGTTATGGCGTGACTTTACCCTTGCAGCCAGAAATAAATCCGAATGGATGAACCCGCTGCTGTTTTTTATTTTTGCTGCGGTACTATTTCCGTTAGGCATAGGTCCTGATACGGTGATTTTAAAACAAATAGCACCAGGCATTATTTGGGTTGTAGCCCTATTGGCGGCATTGCTATCTCTGGATACGCTATTTCGTGCAGATTACGAGGATGGCAGCCTGGAACAACTAACGCTATCGCCCTATTCATTTTCCACCTTGATACTGGGGAAGATATCAGTGCACTGGCTGTTGACCGGACTGCCGTTGATTTTACTCTCGCCTTTACTGGCCACTTTTTTTCACCTGGATGCCGCTGCAACTTTTATCCTGATGCAAACTCTATTACTTGGAACACCTGTTTTAAGTCTGGTTGGCGCAATAGGCAGTGCATTAACAGTCGGATTAAAACGTGGCAGTATGCTGATTTCACTGCTGGTATTACCATTATATGTACCGGTGTTGATATTTGGTGCCAATGCTGTTTCCGCCTCGACCGCCGGTCTTGATATTAGCGGACATTTAATGTTGATCGGCTCGTTACTGGTGCTGGCCATTACGTTGGCACCTCTGGCAACCGCAGCTGCCCTGCGCGCAAGTATAGGATAAGTTATGTTACAAACCATTACTAAACTGGCCTCGTTAAGAAATTTTTATTTTTTCTGCGGAAAATTATTACCCTGGTTTGCCTGGCCTACATTGATTTTAATGCTTGTCGGCCTGTACTGGGGACTGGTCGAGGCACCCGCTGACTACCAGCAGAAAGATAGCTATCGCATTATCTTCATACATGTGCCGGCAGCATGGATGTCACTGTTTGTTTATATGGTGATGGCTACGTCTGCTGCCGCTTCATTGATCTGGAAGACCAAGGCATCCGAAGTGGTTGCTAATAGTTGCGCACCAGTTGGTGCTGCATTTACTTTTCTGGCGCTGGCTACTGGCTCTTTATGGGGTAAGCCCATGTGGGGTACCTGGTGGGAATGGGATGCGCGCCTGACGTCGGAACTGGTATTGCTATTTTTATACCTGGGTTATATAGCATTGCAATCGGCCTTTGAAGACAAGCGTACAGCGGCCAGGGCTACCGCCATACTGGCCATTGTCGGTGTCGTTAACATTCCTATTATTCATTACTCGGTAGAATGGTGGTACACGCTGCATCAGGGCCCCACCGTACAGGTCATGAAAAATAAACAGGCTATGGATATCAGCATGCTGATTCCGTTGCTGATTATGGCGACCGCTTTCAAGTTTTATTTTGCTACCGTGCTATTGATGTTTAGCCGGAACGAAATCCTCGAAAGAGAGTCCCATACAAAATGGGTGCAAGAAGAGAGAGAACGATTATGACTCTGTCAGAATTTTTTTATATGGACGGTTACTACCTGTATGTCTGGGTCTCATATGGCCTGGCCCTGGTAGTGATGCTGGCCCTGTTTATCAACCCTATTCGACGTAAACGCCAGTTATTGAAACAACTGGGACGAAAAAAGAGACGAGGACAACGTATATGACTCCAACGCGTAAACGCAGACTGATGGTTGTGTCCCTGATTATTCTGGGTGTTGGCACGGCCGCCGCTCTGGCACTGACTGCCTTCAATAAAAACCTGATGTTTTTCTATTCACCCAGCCAGGTTGCTGCCGGTGAGGCACCAATGAACCGATCATTCAGAGTCGGCGGCATGGTCAAGAACAACAGTCTTGTTCGTGACAAGGACGGCCTCACTGTTCGCTTTGTTGTGCATGATAACGTCAAGGAAGTCAGCATTGCCTATAAAGGTATTCTTCCGGACTTGTTCAGGGAAGGTCAGGGTATCGTGGCTCAGGGCAAGCTGAATTCCGAGAAACAATTCATTGCCGATGAAGTATTGGCCAAACATGATGAAAATTATATGCCGCCGGAAGTCGCTGCAGCGATGAAACCTATAGGCATCGACAAAACACCCAAAGGTCAATAATCCATGATTCCAGAAATTGGTCACTTCGCGCTCATTCTCGCCCTGTGTATGGCAATTACCCAGGCATTTTTCCCGATTGCAGGTGCCGCAATGGGCAAAGCCCGCTGGATGGCCATGGCCAAACCGACCGCACGCGGGCAGTTTATTTTCCTGCTGATCGCCTATATCTGTCTGACCTATGGATTTATTGTTAACGATTTTTCTATTGCTTACGTCGCTAAAAACTCCAACTCACTACTACCATTGCAATATCGGATCTCGGCGGTATGGGGTTCACACGAAGGCTCCCTGTTGCTATGGGGGTTGATCCTCGGCACCTGGACATTGGCCGTGACTATCTTCAGTCGCCATTTGCCACAAGCTATGTTGGCGCGTGTTATTGGTGTCATGGGCCTGATCAGCATAGGCTTCCTGCTGTTCATGTTACTGACTTCCAACCCCTTTGACAGGCTGTTACCAGCAGCGCCGGATGGCAATGACCTGAACCCACTATTACAGGACTTTGGCCTGATCATTCACCCGCCCATGTTATATATGGGCTATGTCGGTTTCTCTGTTGCTTTTGCATTTGCGATTGCGGCGCTACTAGGAGGCCAGCTGGATAGTGCCTGGGCACGCTGGTCTCGACCCTGGACAACCATGGCATGGGCCTTCCTGACGGTGGGTATCGCGCTCGGAAGTTGGTGGGCCTATTACGAACTGGGCTGGGGTGGCTGGTGGTTCTGGGACCCGGTTGAAAATGCCTCTTTCATGCCCTGGTTGGTGGGCACAGCATTAATTCATTCACTGGCGGTTGCAGAAAAACGCGGCGCCTTCAAAAGCTGGACAGTGATGTTGGCCATACTGGCTTTCTCACTGAGTTTACTGGGAACCTTCCTGGTTCGTTCCGGAGTACTCAACTCGGTGCATGCTTTTGCTACCGACCCGGCCAGGGGTGTATTTATTCTGATCTTCCTCGGTATTGTGATTGGTGGTTCGTTATTACTGTATGCATTCCGCGCCAACAGCATTCAATCGATTGGCAAATTCAGTCTGTTCTCGCGGGAAACGCTATTACTCACCAATAACGTCATTCTCGTGGTTGCCTGTGCTACCGTATTATTCGGCACTTTGTACCCCCTGTTGATTGATGCATTATTTAATGAAAAATTATCTGTGGGCCCGCCTTATTTCCAATCAGTTTTCGTGCCCTTGATGATTCCGATTCTGTTTTTGTCTGCTGTTGGCCCCATGACACGCTGGAAACAGGATAGCATTGCACGACTGGCCAATGACCTCAAATTCATGTTTGTGTTTGCACTCCTGACTGGTATCGCTGCCTATTATATCCTCGGCGATATCTCCTGGCCGGTCGCCATGATCATCGCCCTGTTTACCTGGATGGTCGCCAGCAGTTTCTTTAATCTGTACAAGCATGTGCAAAACAAAACCAACAAACTGACTGCGCTGCTCCACGTACCACGAAGTTTTTATGGCATGTTTCTCGCGCATATTGGAGTGGCTGTTTTCATGCTTGGAGTGACTTTTACCAGTAACTACAGTATCGAACAGGACATCCGCATGAAGCCTGGCGAAAGCCTGAGCCTGGGTGGCTATGATTTCCTTTTCAATGGCGCCACCGAAGTCATTGGTCCCAATTACCGGGCGCAGGAAGGCAATATCACTGTCACGCGCAACGGCCAACCCTATACGGAACTGAAACCACAAAAGCGCTTGTATGTAGTCCAACGCAGTCCTATGACTGAAGCGGCCATTGATGCCGGCCTGATGCGTGACCTGTTCGTGGCCATGGGTGAACCGCTGGAGAATGGCGAATGGAGTGTACGCATGCAATATAAACCGCTGATTCGCTGGATCTGGCTGGGCACATTGATCATGGCGTTGGGTGGGGTGTTGGCACTCAGTGACAAGCGCTATCGCTTGAAGCGTAAAAACGAAAAATCCGTGGTGCAAGCAACATGAAATTACGTTCACTGATACCACTGATCGCTTTTCTGGTACTGGTTATTTTTCTCGCCATTGGACTGACACGTGATCCAAAAAAGATTCCATCGCCACTGATCGGCAAACCATCGCCGCAATTTGAATTACCCGCTGTTCTGCAACCGGGACAGAAAGTCAGTCAGAGTGATTTTCTCGGTAAGGTGGTGTTATTCAATGTCTGGGCATCATGGTGCGTTGCCTGTCGACAGGAACATCCGTTATTGGTGGAATTTGCAAAAAACCATAACACTCCCGTCTATGGCCTTAACTACAAGGATCAACGCACTGATGCGATTCGTTGGTTGCAGGCTTTCGGTAATCCTTACATCAGCAGTGCCTATGATGTCACCGGAACAGCAGGAATAGACTGGGGTGTATACGGTGTACCGGAAACTTTCCTGATCGATAAAAAAGGCATCATACGTTACAAACAAATCGGCCCGGTAACTGAAGACGTCATCAGCAATGAAATACTGCCACTCATCCGGAAACTGGAACAGGAATCATGAAATCCATAAACATCGCCTTGTTAGCTTTTTTATTGTCTCTGATCTCGGTCAATGCCTATTCGGCATTCAATACCTACCAGTTTGACGATCCGATCAAGAAACAGCGCTTTGATAAATTGATCAATGAATTACGTTGCACCGTTTGTCAGAACCAGACCATTGCCGGTTCCAATGCCGACCTCGCTAAAGATCTACGCGACAAAGTCTATAAAATGGTCAATGAAGGAAAAACAGAACAAGAGATCAAGGACTTTATGGTCGACCGTTTTACCGACTTTGTTTTATATAATCCTCCCTTGAAAGAAAGCACCTATCTGTTATGGTGGGGACCCTTTTTTTTACTGGTGTTTGCCGTCATCATGCTGATTGTACAAATACGTAAACGCACGCAAGCACCATCCATCGACATCAACCCGCAGCAACATGAGCGCATTCAGCAACTGCTGAAGACAGAACAAAAGGATAACAACAATGATTAGCTTTTCCATCATCGCGGCCCTGATGCTGCTGGGCGCACTGATACTGATCATCCGTCCCTTGATGCGCGCTCCCAAGGATAGTCAGGTTGAACGCCAGCAGATCAACCTGGATATCTACAAACAGCGATTGACTGAACTGGAAAATGACCTGGCCGAAGGACAGATAGAACAACACGAATATTCTGCTGCACAACAGGACCTGGAAAAACAACTTATTTTCGATATACCGGAACACAGCGCGCAAAAAAATATTGATGCCCGGCGCAGTCAGGGCAGCCTGATCACACTCGTGATAGCATTGCCTGCATCCGCTCTGGGGCTTTATCTCTACCTCGGCAACCCCACTGCTATCAATCCAGACGCAACACAAACACAGGCAGCAAGCCCACATGCCGGCGCGGTCAAATCTGACAAACCAATGCCCAGCGTTACAGAAATGATTGTAAAAATAAAACAACGCCTGCAGGAAAACCCCACAGACCCTAAAGGCTGGAACCTGCTGGCCCGTTCATACATGCACACAAAACAATTTGACAAGGCTGAACAGGCACTGGAAAAGCTCACCGAACTGGTAACAGATGATCCTAATATATGGGCCAATTATGCTGATGTGGCTGCTGTTAACCAGCAGGGGAAACTTGATGGCAAACCCTATGAATTTACCAAACGTGCCCTGTCACTGGAACCCAAACATCCAAAGGCACTGTGGTTGGCTGGCACATATCATTTCCAACAGCAAAGTTATGACAAGGCGATACGCTTCTGGGAAATCCTGCAGCGTCTGTTACCACCTGAGTCTAAAGATGCCGAGATGATCAATAACAGTATTGCTGATGCCCGCAAACAATTAGGTATCAGTCCTGCTGACACTCAAGCATCAATCAAACCTGCCATGCCCATGGCAGCGGCTGTCAGCATTTCCGGACAGGTGAGCCTGGCCGAACAGCTCAAGGACAAAGTAAGTCCGGATGACACTGTGTTCGTTTATGCGCGTGCAGCCAGCGGCCCACGCATGCCACTGGCCGTGGTACGCAAACAGGTCAAGGACCTGCCTTTTGAATTTACACTGGATGACAGCATGGCGATGATGCCGCAGATGAAACTATCCGGATTTGATAAGGTGGTCGTGAGTGCACGAATTTCAAAATCCGGTAATGCCATCACACAAAGTGGTGACCTGAGCAGTGACAAACTGGAAGTCTTAACAAGCAAGCATGACCCTGTTACTCTGGAAATTAATACATTAGTACCATAAGTCTAAATTCTTCAGACAAAAAAAGCCCCGTTCAATACATGCACGGGGCTTTTCAAACTATCCTTGTTTCTAGAATTTTACATTCAAATTCGCCTGAATCCTGTATCGATCCCGATCATTGAATCTGGCATCACTTGTGCTTGCACCTAATGTTGCTGTATCCACTATTCTTTCCATGTCATAGTACCTCAAATCCAGAGCAACTCTTTTCGCTAACTGGTAATCCAGCTGCAAGCGAAAACCATCAAAGTTGGAAACACCCGTACTACCCGGGTTTGGAAAATCGTCCTGTGAAAAGGTACCATCACCCAAAGGCGCGTGCGCTTCAACATCGAAGTAATACAGTCGCAATCCCACTTTATTATTTACTTTATAACGACCTTCCAGCACATACGCTGTATCATTAGTATTGGCATCACTCTTCAAGTATTCCAAACCAAAACGCCATGGCCCTGTCCTTAGCTCACCGTTAAGCATCCAGTGGTCTTCTGCCTGAAATGTACCCGTTGGTGCATCAAGCATGGCGCCACCCAGAGCCGCCTTGAATTTCATGCCTTCTATTACGCCTGCATAAACGGCTTGATATAGGAAAACATCCGTATCATCACCCCAGGATCCTTCATTCACCATGGCATAGGCACCATTGAGTGTCAGCGGGCCATTATTATAAACGACGGTAAAAGCATCCGGATTAATATCTTTATCCCAGAACATTTCGCTGGATTGCCAGTAATTTAATGGCGTCTTACCTGCATGCAGTGTCAGGCTTGAATAGGGTTTATAGGCAACATAAGCCTGATCAAAACCAATGTCAGCATTTTTGGAACCATCATTTGTGCCAAAAGTAATATGCGGTGAATTTAGCGCACTGGTGCCGGTGGCCAAACGCAATACGCCTGACCATTGATCATCCACTTTGTAACTGAGGCCCAGGCGTGCCCGATAACGAAAGCGATCTCGGTCCTGGCCAACACCTGCCGAAGTGGTGCGATCATCATATTCGGCACGCAAACGAAAATCGCCATACAGTTTTACATTGCCGTCCTTATCCAGATCGATCGCGGCTTGTGCTAGTCCTGTCGATGCCGTCATTGACGCAATCAGGGCAACATTTATTACCGACTTGTTGTTCATGATTTTCATAGCAAAGCCCTTCCTCTCTATTTAATAATAGTTATTTAAAACGTAACGCAGACATGCTGTCATTTATTATTTCCTTTACCTTGGCATAGTCGTTATATAAAAACACAATATAGGCATCGGCATGATTGTCCTTGTGCAATGTCAGCATCAAGGCCTGACGATAGTGTGCTGAATAGCTGTCACTCACATCAAGCACCGCGGCAGCGGCCCAGCCAGCATTGAAGCGTTGCTGTGATTGCTCAGTCGGGTATTCCTTTCTGGGACTGTGACCACCATCCGATAATTGCGTGACGATCGTCTCAAACATCATATTAAACAAATGGTTTGGTTCGGGCGCATTATTATGCGGGTCTTCATAGTCGACCTTGATGCGCTTGATCGGCCTTATACTGTACCTGATCTCCATCAAATCACTAACATGACGCAGTGCATATTCATACGGCAGTACATCATCCCTGGCGGGTGGTATTTCCTTAAACCCCGGTATCTCCGTCATTCTAAGTCCCGACTCCTGCAGTAAAGCAGCAAAGTCCAGCGTGTTTTTCGCCGCGCATAACTGAACTGAAGAAACCAGAAAAACAAATCCGAAAAATAATTTGAATGAACTTGCCATCAACTCAACCAGGTATTCATGATTTATCGGTCGCCTTGCCCGCCTTCCCTTGCCATTCATCCAGCAGTTTTTGTGCCGTCTGTTTCCAGGACTCGCTCTCACTCAAATCGATAAATCGTTGCAGATCGGCGATAGCCAACGGTTTTTTATCCATCGCATCATACACTGCAGCGCGATTGAAGTAGGGTGCCGCAACGTCAGGTTGAACTTCAATACAGGCATTGAAGTCGGCCAATGCAGACTTGTATTCGCCACTGCTGAAACGGATTGCGCCACGATTGAAATGTGCCGCCACCAGGCCAGGCTCCAGTTTCAGTGCCTGCTCAAGGTCCTTCAATGCCTCTTCTATACTGCCAAAGCTGCGATAGGCCTGGGCACGATTAACATGCAACAAGGCATTATGCGGCTCAATAGCAATGGCTGCCTCCAGATCTTGCAATGCCATGCTGGCCTTGCCTGACTCCAACAGGAGACTGGCACGCACAGAAAGCAACTCTGCATTATTGGAATATTGCTTGATCGCCTGATCGAGAACAGCAAAGGCCTCTTGCGGCCTGCCCTCCTGGTGATGTTGCAACGCAACCAGGATGTGCTTGTCCGGCATAAGCGCGGCATGTGGATCATAGGGGCCATGTGCGCCAGAGCGTTTTTTGACAGAGGTATCAGCACCCGCCATTGCCTTGCTGACATCCATGCTTGTCGATGATGCTGTCGCGGCAGCTTTATCACCCCGGTCGCACGCCCCTATCCCGATCATAGACACTAGTAAGAACAGCAGTGTCCAGTATGTTAATCTTTGCATACCATTCCTTTCTTCTGCTTTTCAGTGTCTATTTCTTTGACTTACTTCCAGCATAAGTCTTGAACATCTTGTTCATCAACTCAATGTGCTGATCATCGGTCAGTGTTCCAGGCTGGGCCACCTTACCCCAAAGCTGCTCATTGGTCATTTCACGGTGACAACCCATACACAGACCGGTGCGCTTCATACCATCGCGCATTTCCTTGGTCAGGGACCTGGACAATGGCCAATGGGTACCCACCGTTGCTACCTGCTCGCCCTTCTCGTTGACAATCGTGGACAAGTCGAAATCCAACCCGTCTATCTTAGGTATCTGGATCTGATAACGTCCCGGAATTGGCTTTCCGGTCTTCTGGTCAATCAGGTCCTCGATCACATTTTCTGTGCTACGGGCCATAAATACGCCTCCAGAGATACCGTAACCCATGGCCTTCGGGTTGTTATGACAACTCTCACAGGTACGCGCCTTGCGCTGTGCTGAATGTGGCTGCACCGGTGCCATATCGATTCCCAACGGTATACGCTTCTGACCTAATTGCTTCGCCTCGTCGGTAGACCGGCCTGTCTGGTTCAACGCAATGGTCTTGCCCTTACGGTCAATCACAGTATAGATCACCTGGCAACCCGGCATCAGCGGAGTGACACGACCTTCACCATTGATGCCCAGAACCGGCTCTTCCCAACGCAAATAGGAACGGGTTTCAAACGCTTTACCTGGGCTCTTGATACCGCCTGTTCCCAGGATGGATTCAGCCGTTTCACCATCCGATGTACGCTTGTTACCGGAAGCGACCCAGTCAATATCCTGATATGGTTTGCCTTTACTGTCATTGCTGTAGTCCATTTTCACGTGACAGCCATAGCACTGCGGTACCCAGGAAGCATGACAGGCATAACATTCAAGACTCTCCGAATGTTTTTCTACCCGGTCCATAGCCACCATAGCATTCGGGCTCTTCCAGTTGTCATCCAGAGCCAACTGCTTGAGTATCGGCACTTCAAAATCATTACCTGTGGCTGAATGCAGTAAGACTTTTTTGCCATCCTTAACGACATTGCCAAAAGGATTACCGCGCGCAGTAACAAGATATCCATCTTTCTTGTCATAATGCGTTGCATAGGCTGAGGTTTCTGGCAATGCAGCATCGGTGAGGCCACGCGGCTTGCTCGATAGCTTCTTGCCGAACTCCTCGCCATAACCCAATGGCAATTCCCACGGGAATTTACGTGGGGTGCCATGGCAGTCTTCACATTCAATCTCTACCTGTGCCAACGTGGTGCCGAAGATGTTGCCGTCGCCATGCATATCAATGGTGGTATGACAGTCCTGGCACAACAAGCCCCCTTTGGGATTACCTTTGCGGCTCTTGATCTGGTGATGCAGGTCATCGGAGATAAACAGGTATTTCTTGGTATGCAGTTTGGGCTGCTTCTTGCCCTGCTCATTGAATGGGCTGCCATAGGGGAATTCCATTAGACCCTGATAGGTCACACCAATACGCTTACCGCGATTATGGCAAGAGTTACAGGATTCTACCGGAATACCAGAATAGGTTGTTGTGGGCGTTTTAACCTTGGCTTCGCGTGTAGCCTGGATGCTGTGTACCAGCATATGGCCCTGCTTGGTTTTATCGATAGTCGGATCGCCACCTTCGTAGTAGGCATCGTTACTGTAAGGTATATGGCAGGAGGAACAACCCATACCACGAAAGTCACCACGCTTCTCGCGTCCGCGCACACCAACATGGCAGCGTTGACACTGCTGGCGCTGATAGGTCATGCCAGCAAGCTTGGGATCTTTTTCGATTTCCTCGACTGTGGGTTGTGGCACCATTTTCAGTTCTTTCGGGAACTGCTTGGGATGCGCCTTGGTCATAGCCACCATGTAATCTTTATATTCTTGCGTGCCGATATTCGGGATAGGGCCATCGGTATCTTTTACATCATAGTTACCCCACGGCACATTGTGATCAAACACTTCCTTGATGCCCCAGGTATGCAGGTTACCCTGAATCTTGCCAGCTTCTGTATTCATCAGGGATTTTTCCAGACGCTCTGAATAACTCTGGTGACAGCCGGCTTGACTGCATGTGAACTTGTTAATCCATATACTTCCTGGATCACGATAAAATTCCTGCGGACCCTTGGCTGCTTTCAGGCTCTCGGGACTGCCTGCATGCGCATCATTCTTGGTGGTTGCCTTGGGATTGCCGCCATGACACACAACACAACCATTCGCATCACCATGACCACTACCCACGCCCTTGATCTGCAACATCATCGCACTGGTATTTTCGCGAATCGGCTCCAGGCCTTCATGGCAAGCCAGACAGCCCTTCTCGTCAGCGAGCTTTTTCGAAACGGTGTCCATTTTAGCAATGGCGGTGGAAGATACAGTCAACATTAACAGCGCAAGAAGAGTGGTTATTTTCATTATGCCCCCTAGCAGTCACAGATAAGCCAGCTGATTACAACTTATTTTTAAAATCGTAGTAGACAGATACTGTTAAAGCAATTACATACCATACTTCTACACGGCGTCGATGCAATGTCATTGACCCAGATCAATTACTGGTAAATTCTTGATAACTGTTATTTACAAAAAATAAGCCATCCTGACACCACAGAAAACAAGACGGTCCCAAATAATAAAGCCGGGCTAATTGCGTAGCCCGGCTTTTAATCACTCGCCAATAAAATTCTATTATTCAGATCATCTATTTCTCAGCACCTTCCTGAGGATCTCGCACATGATACTTTTTGATATTTTCTTCATGCTTTTTCTGGATGACATCCTTGCGTTGTTCATAGCGTTGTTTGGCTGCACCTTCTTTAAGTTTGATAGAATGCTCGCCAAACAGAACCTGTTTCAGGAAACGCATACAAAATCCGACCAACACTTCATCATCTTCATCAATGCCTTTGCGCATCTCGTCATCGATGTCGAACATGTTGACAAAACCATCGCTCTGGGTAAACAAACGAAAGGCGTCCATATCATAGGACATGGAAAATAATTGCATGCTGCGTTCACTCGGCGCGCCGACGGTTGGGCCGGCTGAGCGTTTCTTAACAATGATATCCAGCCACTCACGGTTCATGTCGTCGTAGATTTCAACGCCCTGCTGCTTGCGGAACTCAGCAATGGTCATTGGATTATCTTCCTCATGGCCTTTGCAATGATCTTCTTTCACCACAAAATAAAGGTCTTCAAATTTTTCAGCACCTTTACGATGCATACCCATGGTGCCATAGGGATAATAGCGACAGGCAGTGGGTCGGTTTTCATAAACGCTACATCCTTCGTCTGTCATGAACTGGCAGGCAGTACCGCCATCCACTGGACGCATTTTTGTGCCGGGCATGCCATGAAAATCCATCTCGTAAGGACGCGTATATTTTAGTTGAGCCTGCCAGGTAGAAATATCGAAATGTCTCGCCAGTCTCAAAATGTCATAAGGCGTCAAGGTGATATCGATATTGCTGCAACAGGCATTGAAACACTTAATGCCTTTATAGCAGCTGAATGAAATCTTCGAATCCAGGGATAACTGTTGCGGCTGCACAGCAGTCTTGAAGGGTAGATCCATTTCCTTGAAAATGTTCTCGTCAGTAAATTTTTCAATGGTTGGTTTATCGTCGCTCATACCACTTTTCCTAGCGCTTTCCGAGTTTTGTTTGCGAGCCGAGTATTCTAACAGAATTCGGCTTATATCTCACTTATAGGGCCTGCTTTAGTGTGAAAACACTATTTATAATGAATGTTTAACCACGGAGGACACGGAGTCAACAGAGGGAGAAAAACATAACACTAATAACCACATCATAAACTCCGTGCTCTCCGTGTCCTCCGTGGTTACATGGTTTTTTCTGGGAAATAAGCTGCGATAAGTTCGGTGAGAGTCGCTCTCGCCCTTTTGGGTAACTTTGAAATTAACTGTACAGTTTAGAACATCGCTCTCGCCCTTCCGTGGGACGCTCCTGCGCATCCTTGCGCCCGCGTCATTTGAACATCCATGTTCTTCGCTTCGCGATGTATGCCCATCCATGGGTAACAGGCCATGCCTTCGAAAAGTAAATAAACGGTCCACAAAAACCCGAGGTTTTCACAGAATAATTTCCGAAGTAATTATCAAGCGTTTTTGATCAACTGAACATAAGGTTCTTTAACCAGAGACCATTCTTTGGTCTTGCGGTCATATGTAGAGTTAACAAAACAGTTCCAGTTCTTGTCGTCCAGGTCAAGGAAGTCTGCACGATAGTAGTAACCCGGATAACGAGTTTCTTCACGGAACTGAATGTGCTTCATGTGTGCTTCTGCAGCAATGATGCGGTGGTAGTTTTCCCACGCACGCAGCAGTTCATGCAGGTCTTTCGCACGCATTTTTTCAGCATCTTCCTTCAGCATGCCCAGCTTACGTTCAGCAATACCCATCATAGCAGCGTTAGTCTGGTAGTAAGTAGAAACACCGGCTACGTACTCGTCCATGCATTTTTGCAGACGGAACTGCAGCATTTTTGGAGTGATGTAGTTAGGATTGATATCAATCGCTGTGGTGTAATCCTTGTGCTCAAGGAAGTTACGTACTGGCTTATAGATTTCTGCGACCAGATCATCAACTGAATCTTCAAGCTCTGGTTTGTAGTCTTTATTATCCAATGCGAAACGGATCATGGACTTGGCAGCCAGACGACCTTCAGTGAATGCACCTGAAGAGAACTTGTGGCCAGAAGCGCCAACACCGTCACCGGCAGTGAACAGACCATTAACAGTTGTCATACCACGATACTTGTTGCCGTTTGAACCCCAGCTCCAGTGCTCAGGAACACCTGGCAGATCTTCCGGGCCAGAAACCCACAGACCGGCACAGCCAGCGTGTGAACCTAACAGGTAGGGTTCTGTTGGCATCAATTCTGACATTTCTTTATCAGGCTCGATGTTTTCACCCGCCCAGATACCACACTGACCGATAGTCATGTCAAGGAAGTCTTCCCAGGCTTCTGCTTCCAGATGCTTGATTTCCTTTGGTGTCATTGTTTCAGCCAGCTTAGCCAATGCAGATGGAGTGTCCATGAAGATAGGACCCTTACCCGCTTTCATGTCGGCGATCATTAAATGGTTACGTAAACAAGTACCCATTACGTGACCGTGTACATGTGTACCATAGTTATGCTCTTCTAACAGATGAGCATTTGTTACCTGGTAATCTTCACCCTGTGCATTCATTGCTTTCGCTTTGAAGAGCAGGAACCACGCGCCTACAGGACCGTAACCGTCTTTGAACCGTGCAGGTACGAAACGGTTTTCAAGCATTGTGCCAGTCGCACCTGCTTCAAGAGCCATCGCATAAGTAGAACCGGCATTCCATACTGGATACCAGGCACGACCCTGACCTTCACCAACTGAACGTGGACGGAATACGTTAACCGCACCACCACATACCAGCAGACAACACTTGAATTTGTAGACGTAAATCTTGTCTTCACGTACTGAGAAACCAACGGCACCAGCAACACGCTTGGGATCGTTCTTGTCATTAATCAATTTAACGATAAAGACATGTTCCTGAATGTTTTCTGTTCCGAGCGATTTTTTAGCAGCTTCAGCAACGATCCATTTGTAGGATTCACCGTTGATCATGATCTGCCATCTACCTGAACGAACCGGCTTGCCACCTTCGGTCAGTTTCTTGTCTTCGTCACCTAGTTGTTTCCATATAGGCAGACCCCATTCTTCGAACAGATGAACTGAACTGTCTACATGACGACCTACGTCATAGACCAGGTCTTCACGGATGATGCCCATCAAGTCAGTTTTAACCATACGAACGTAATCTGAAGGATCGTTGTCACCCATGTAGGTGTTGATCGCTGACAGACCCTGTGCAACAGCACCAGAACGGTCCATAGCTGCTTTATCAACCAGCTTGATGTTCAGGTCGTTGGCTTCTGCATAACGCATTATTTCAACACCAGCACCACAGGCTGCCATACCGCCACCGATGATAAGAATATCAAGTTCTTCTTCGACGACTTCCGGATTTCCAAATCCATAACCGGACATGTCTATACCTCTCAATTCTTTAAATTAATTATCTTGAAAACAATGATTCAATGCGACTTAGGCAAACTGACTCATGTCACAAGAATGAACATCATTGTCGAACAGCTTGTCGTAGGCAGCCAGATCAGCAGATGCAGCAGCAGGGCGACCGGCTTGAGGATCTGCAGAACCTTCAGCTGTTGTTCTAATCGGGAACTTAAAGCGTTTCTCGTTGCCGTTACGGAACTTGATCGTCCACATAATGGAGTTAGTTCCACGCAATGGCTGCACAGAACCACCGAGAGGTACGATATCGGCGTAGTGACGACACTCAATTGCTTGCTGAGGACAGATCTTCACACAGGAATAACATTCCCAGCATTGTTCAGGCTCCTGGTTCCAGGCTTTCATTGCATGACCAGTTTCAGAGCCATCTTTATCAAGCTTCATCAGATCATGTGGACAGATATACATGCATGCAGTTTTGTCCTGACCTTTACAGCCGTCACACTTGTCGGTACGTACGAATGTAGGCATTTCGTTTTCTCCAAACGTTTACCGCGGTTTAAAAATCCCACTGGATTAATAGTGGCTCATGAGTTTTGATCTAATGGCCGTAAATCTTAATTCTTGTGTTGTAACGTCCTTAGCTGATGTCACTAAAATCAGCCTTTATCATCAGATAAGGACGCTGCCAGTCCGCCGAATGCGTGCTTTATTTCAGCCGATTCACGCCGATAACTTGATCCGGGACGCTAACCATATATATTTATACAGACAATGCAAAACAGTTATATCTTTGCGGTAGCATAAATCTATCTTATTGAAGAAATGCTAATTTACGACCATATATGCTATTGTTTTTAATGACTATATAAATATTTTTATTTTTAACTACCGATATATTAGAATATACTTATTTTATGCTATTCTAAATAATCTTAATTGGTAAGGCCATACGCTTGCCTGTACAGTATACCGACTCTTTTACTAGGTTATATAATTCATGAGCACACCTAAACCCATACACGACCCTATCACGCAACCTGCAAGTGATCGCATCGAGGTCAAAAATACTACCTGTTATATGTGCGCCTGCCGTTGTGGTATCCGCGTCACTTTGCGAGACGGTGAAGTCCGCTACATTCAGGGCAATCCTGACCACCCGCTAAATAAGGGGATTATCTGCGCCAAGGGCTCCTCCGGGATTATGAAGCAATACTCGCCTGCGCGCCTTACCAAGCCGCTACGGCGCAAGGCATCGGCAGATCGTGGTGACAATGAATTCGAGGAAATCAGCTGGAATGAAGCCTTCTCGATCATGGAAGAGCGCCTGGCCAAGATTCGCAAGACCGACCCACGTAATTTTGCGCTGTTTACCGGCCGCGACCAGATGCAGGCAATGACCGGACTGTTTGCCAAACAATATGGCACACCTAATTACGCGGCCCACGGCGGTTTCTGCTCGGTCAATATGGCGGCTGGTATGATCTATACCATTGGTGGTTCCTTCTGGGAATTCGGTGGACCGGATCTGGAGCGCTCGAAGTTATTTGTCATGATCGGTACAGCCGAAGACCATCACTCCAATCCACTGAAAATGGAACTGTCCAAGTTCAAGCGCCAGGGTGGCAAGTTTATCTCCATCAACCCGGTACGTACCGGTTACTCTGCCATTGCCGATGAATGGATTCCGATCAAGCCCGGCACCGATGGTGCGCTATTGATGGCCCTGAACCATGAAATCATCCGCACCGGTCTGTATGACCGCGAATTCCTGATCGAATACAGTAACTCGGCAGAACTGATCAACATGGACGACAACAGCACCGAATACGGCATGTTTGTCCGTGCCGAGGTTCCGGAAGAAGAAGGCTGCTTTGATCCGCAAAACAAACTCTGGTGGGATCGCAACACTGACAAAGCGATTGTTGCAGATCGTGCAATCGACCATGACCCTTACCTACTGGGCGAATATGCGCTTCAGGACGGTACGCCGGTAAAGACCTCGTTCCAATTGCTGCATGAGCGCCTGGAAAAATACACCCCGGAATGGGCAGAAAATATTACCGGTATTCCTGCTGAAACCATACGACGACTGGCACATGAAATGGGCATTACCGCCCGTGATGAAAAAATAGAATTACCGATCGCCTGGACCGATGTCTGGGGACGTGAGCATGATACCGTTACCGGTAATCCAGTCTCATTCCATGCCATGCGTGGCCTGGCTGCACATTCAAATGGTTTCCACTCGATTCGCGCACTGTCTATATTAATGAGTTTGCTCGGCACCATTGACCGTCCCGGCGGTTTCCGTCACAAGGCACCGTTCCCACGACCGATTCCGCCTTGTGCGAAAACCCCGAAGGGACCGGAAGATGTGCAGCCGGAAACCCCTCTGAATGGCATGCCGCTGGGCTGGCCCGCCGATCCGGATGACCTGTTTGTCGATGACAAGGGTGGGCCGGTACGCCTGGACAAGGCCTTTTCATGGGAATTCCCGCTGTCTGTGCATGGTATGATGCATAATGCGATCACCAATGCGTGGCGTGGCGACCCGTACCCGATCGACACGATGATGATTTTCATGGCCAACATGGCCTGGAACTCCAGCATGAATACCGAGCAGGTACGTGAAATGCTCAACGACAAGGATGACAACGGTGAGTACAAAATACCTTATCTGATCGTTTGTGACGCCTTCCAGTCGGAAATGGTTGCATATGCGGATCTGGTGTTACCTGATACCACGTACCTCGAACGACACGACGTCATGTCCATGCTCGATCGCCCTATCTCGGAATATGATGGTCCGGCTGATTCTGTCCGCATACCGGTAGTACCACCCACAGGCGAGTGTAAACCGTTCCAGGAAGTATTGATTGAAATGGGATCGCGCCTGAAATTACCGGCGTTTGTCAAAGAAGATGGTTCACGCAAATTCCGCGACTATCCGGATTTCGTCGTTAATTTTGAAACTGAACCGGGCTCCGGCATTGGCTTCCTGTCTGGCTGGCGTGGCAAGGGCGGCGAAAAATTCATGAAGGGCGAGCCTAATCCGAACCAGTGGGAAATGTACGAGAAAAACAATTGCGTTTTCCATTACGAATTACCACGTTCCTTCCAGTATATGCGTAACTGGAACAAGGGTTATCTGGAATGGGCCCAGGAACATCGCCTGACGCGTTACGCCGAGCCCATTAACATTCATATCTATTCTGAAGTGTTACAGAAATTCCGCATGGCCGCGCAAGGCAAGACAGATGGTAAACAACCACCGGATCATTTGCGCAAACGCGTCGAGACCTACTTTGATCCGTTACCATTTTACTATGAGCCGCTGGAATCGCAGCTAACTGACAAACACAAGTACCCGTTGAATGCGGTCACTCAACGTCCCATGGCGATGTATCATTCCTGGGATTCACAAAATGCCTGGTTGCGACAGATCCATACCTATAATTATCTGTACGTCAACCCGGTCACTGCCAAAACACAAGGCATTGGAGATGGCGACTGGATCTGGGTTGAATCGCAATGGGGCAAGGTACGCTGCATGTGCCGCTTCACCGAAGCGCTGGAACCGGGCACCGTCTGGACCTGGAACGCAATCGGCAAAGCCAGTGGAGCGTGGAATCTGGAACCGGATGCCAACGAATCCAAACAGGGTTTCTTGCTGAACCATGTGATCTCGGAAGAATTACCGAAGCACGATGCAGGCGAACATGTTTCCAACTCTGACCCTGTCACCGGTCAGGCTGGCTGGTATGACGTGCGCGTTCGTATATACAAGACTGAGGCCAATGAAGCGCCAGTGACCATGCCACAGTTCGATGCGGTCAAACCGGCACCCGGGCAAGCAAAACGAAAATCCTGGTTAGGTTTTTTTGCTGGCGGCAAAAAACAGTAGCGAGTGACTAGTGGCTAGTAGCTAGGCTCTTTCTTTCCTCGCTACTAGCTACTCGATACTAGTCACTTTTATATGCAATGAAATTTTATTAGGAACTGTCAAACATGACACAACTAGCATTAGTAATAGATTTAAACGTCTGCGTCGGCTGCCATGCCTGCGTGACCAGCTGTAAGCAATGGAACACATCTGGTCCTGCCGGTGCGATGAGTGATGATAACCCTTACGGCAAGGATCCCACCGGTACTTTTTTTAACCGCGTGCAATCATTTGAAATTGGCACTTATCCGAACACAGAGCTGGTACATTTTCCTAAAAGTTGCTTGCATTGTGAAGAGCCTCCCTGTGTACCTGTTTGCCCGACGGGTGCCAGCTACAAGCGTGAGTCCGATGGTATTGTACTGGTCGATTATGACAAGTGTATCGGCTGCAAATATTGCTCATGGGCCTGCCCTTATGGTGCCCGTGAACTGGATGAACATGAAAAGGTCATGAAAAAATGCACCCTTTGTGTCGATCGTATTTATGATGAATCATTACCTGAATCCGAGCGCAAACCAGCCTGTGTGCTGGCCTGCCCAACCAATGCCCGTCTGTTTGGTGATGTACATGATTCTGAATCAGAAGTATCCGTGACCATCCGTGAATCCGGTGGCTATCAGCTGATGCCTGAGTGGGGTACCAGCCCGGCCAACCATTATCTGCCCAGACGCAAGACCAAGATCAAGATTCATGAAGATGAATTGATACGCGCAGATAATCCGTTGAAGAAAGAAGGCCAGAAACCCAAGACGATTGTTGATGGTACTACTCTGGATGATATTACCAGTTGGTAACATCATCAGTAGCGAGGAACTAGTAGCTAGTGGCTAGAAAAGTCAAAAGCAAAAGTCCTCAAAATAAATTATTTATTGAATTCAACGTAGCAAATGCCTTTCCTAGACACTAGCTACTAGCAACTAGCAACTGGAGTGAAACGACCCATGCATCCCGCATTTTCAGTCATATTTTTAACGACACTTATCGGTGCAGGCCAGGGTCTGTTCCTGGCACTGTTCACGGCACAAAGTTATGCTGCGGTAGGTTTTGTCAGTATACAAAACCCGCATCAGTTCTACGCCTACGGCAGTGGTATTGCTTTGCTGTTATTGATTGGCGGCCTGCTGGCTTCCTTTTTTCACCTGGGACATCCTGAACGAGCCTGGCGCTCGGCAGCCCGCTGGCGCACATCCTGGCTGTCACGAGAAGTTATCGTGCTGCCGGCATTTATGTTTTTTGTTTTTATCTATGGCGTCATGCATTTTTTCGGCTGGGATCCCATCGTTATTGATACGCAGCAACCTCTGCAGGGCCAGCTCAGTTTATATGTTGGCATTATAGGCACAGTGCTTAGCTTTGCTTTATTTATCAGTACTGCGATGATCTACGCCTGCCTGAAATTCCTGCAGGAATGGCACAGCCCGTTAACTGTCATCAATTATACATTACTGGGAACAGCCTCAGGATTTACACTCGCAACCGCCTATTCCGCGATCATGGCACCTGAGCTGGTGACCCTGTTTGGCACCTGGGCAACTATTATCACTCTGACAGCACTGGTTAGTCGTAGCGCTTCACTACTACGAAATTCACGCATCAAACATAAATCCAGCCTGCAAACGGCAATTGGTGTGCGTCATACCAGGATTGAGCAGAAAGCCATGGGACTGATGGGTGGTTCTTTCAATACCCGCGAGTTTTTCCATGGCGCAAAAATGAGTGTATTTAAATCGATAAAATGGATATTCCTGATATTGGTTTTCCTGGTGCCGGTCATTTTACTGACTATCGGTATGAAAAGCTCTAACCTCGATATACTGATTAGCTCGTTTGTTGTTCAATATATCGGCTTACTGGCAGAACGCTGGTTTTTCTTTGCACAGGCAAAACACCCTCAAAACCTGTATTACGAAACAGTGTAACGCCTGGTGGTTTGTTTACGGCGCGATGCGACTATTTATTTAAGGTAAGCCTGCCAAACCAAAACAGCCAGTAGCTTACTGGCTGTTTTGGTTTTTAGTTCTGAAGAACTGTCTCCATCACAAGAGCATCAACGCTCTTGCAAACGTCATACACAAATTCCATATTACCCGTTGCAAAACTTCAATAACTATTATTCAGAGCAAACAATTCTGTTACGCCCGGCTTTTTTCGCTTGATACAAGGCCTCATCCGCCAGTCGAATCAATTGATTTTCATCTAGATTGGCTGTGGCTTGCGCCAGACCGGCACTGAATGAACAGGTAAAGTTGCCATGCCCATGCAATTGCACAATAGCCGAAAATTGTTCGCGTAAATTATCAATAATAATATAAGCATCATCGACACTGGTATCAGTCAGAATAATAGCAAACTCTTCACCACCATACCTTCCAATCAAATCTGACTTGCGTAATCGCTGTTGAAACAGGCGTGACAAGTTTTTGATGACCCTGTCTCCCACTTGATGGCCATATTGATCATTCACCTGCTTGAACAAATCTATATCAATCATTGCAAATACCAATGGACTAGCCTGTCTGACAGACCGCATTACCTCGGCTTCCAGTCGCAGTTTTATAGTGACGTGGTTCAGCAGGCCCGTCAGGCTATCGTGATACATTAATGTACGCAGTTTCCTGAAACGTTCAACGCGCAAATTGACCGCAATGACTAAGCCATCATCGGATACCGGCTTTTGCAAAAAATCATCCGCACCCATCTGCATGGCCGCCACCTGTTGTTGGGGATCTCTCTCCGTGGACAAAAAGACAATGGGGATTCCGGCTAGCTCATCTTTCTGACGGATAATTTTGGCAGCCTCAAGGCCACTACATTCAGGCATGAAAATATCCATTAAAATAAGCTCGGGATCGAATTCTTTTATGCTCTCAAATACAAGCGTTGGATCAGTTAATACTTCGGCCTGCATGCCTGAATTACGTAACACCAGGGCATAATGCTCAGCTAGTAGCGGCATATCATCTACCACGAGGATTCGATAGGGCTCAGTTTGCTTGCCTGCAATTAAAATTTCGAGACGATCCAACACCTCACTATAGTCAAGTGGCTTTTGGTAATAGCAGTCTCCACCCGCGCGTACTGCAGCAAGCCGGGCTTGCCAATCATCACGGGTAGACATAAAAATCACCGGAATAGGCGTATCCAGCTGCTTGACAAAATCCATAACAAATTCAGGTCCGGTTAATTCACCCTCGGGCAGATTCACATCAACAATAAAGGCATCTGGAAGCCGATGTTGCATGGCTTCAGAGGCCGTGCTGGAATCCGGAAAAACCTCCACTTGATAATCATAATGCATTAATTGGGTTTTTATTTCATCGGCCACCAATGGTTCATCTTCGATCACATAGACGCGAGGTGCGCCTCCTGTATTAACCTGCGCAACTTCACGTTGCTTGTTATCAATTTGATAAACAATATCAGGTTCATTGTGCGAGAGTTTTTCAATATCGTGTAGAGTCAGTGCGATGACATCCAGCTCATCGCTATCCGGCGTTTTATTATGCAAAGAAGTCAGCGTCTTCTCCAACTCCCGCGATAGCTTACTCATGGCTGAATAACCAAAGGTGCCTGCTGAACCCGCCAGGTTATGGATATTCCTACTTAATTCCTTGAGTAAATCCGCATCCCTGGTGTCCAACCACTGCTGCCACTGCTGCTGAATGGTAGCAATTTTGTCAGGCAGGACCGCGATATATTGCTCCTGCAGTTGCCTCAATTTTTCGAATTTGTCCGTGCTATCTGTAATATCTATAACCTCATTCAGTTATCCTGATATAACATCAGGCGATACATAAAAATTAACTTCCGCGAACATTATTTGAAACCTGATACCCAAACTGCACTGATAACCTAGTAGATAATAGATAAAACAATTGAATTTATCCAGAACAATCAACGAATAGTAGACGAAACACTGACATCCTGCCTGTCCTGCTCGCCCATGGATTGATTTAGCACCCGCCTGATGGTCTTCACTAATTTTTCGCTGTCTGTTTTTGATTTGCTAAGGGCGGCGGCCACTTTTTCACTCACTGCCTTGTCAGTATCTACTCCCGAAAATATAGCCACGGGACAATCACAGAATATTAATCTACATTGGTTTACTCGACATACTCATATGATGGCGCTTTAATTATCGCCAGACCAGCTCATGCCTTTATGGCAATCATTACATGGACGCTTGCTATCCTCAAACTGCTTATGTAGCTTGCCATCACTATCGAAATCCGCCGGCAATTGATGGGCGATACCCATATGACAGTCAATACAGGTCATATTCTCACTGATGGCGCGCTTGTGTTTCACATAGGATAATTTGCTTTGACTGGCCAGCGCCATAGACTTTATGCTGTGACAATTTCGACATTCATGCGAGTCCGATTCCTGCATAGAACCCCACACATGAGTTGCCAATGTCAGACGCTTTGCCTCAAATTTCTCTTTGGTATCGATGCTACCTATAATTTTATGAAACAATTCGTTGGTCGCCTTGACCTTGCGGATAAATTTATGCGTCCATTCACGCGGCACATGACAATCGGGACAGGTGGCTCGCACACCGGTTCGATTCTCATAATGAATGGTATTTTTGTATTCCGTGTAAACATTCTCTTTCATCTCATGACAGGATATACAAAATGCCTCCGTATTAGTCAGCTCCATGGCAGTATTGAAGCCACCCCAGAAAATGATGCCTAGAATAAAAAACAAAATTAATGCCATGACTGGATAACGCAGGTTAAAATTGAGTATTTTTTTTATAAAATTTCTCATGATTCAGTTTTTGCCTGCAAGGAAGTGATCAATACGGCCTTAGGCTCGACAATACAGGCTTCCCTGCACAGGCCACAACCGACACAAGTGCTCTGATTAATTCTCGGCTTTTCCATTTCCCATATCAGTGTGTCCGGCAATGGACAACTTCCATAACAGGCGCCACACTCAGGTCCCGAATAAGGCAAGCAATCGGCTGTATTAATCATTGCCTTGGCCAGTAAGGGCAAAGTAATTTCATCATCCTCTTCAACATCATCTATAAGTAGTGCCTTTGGCTCACATGCTTTCACACAAGGCCAGTCAGCACATAAGTGACAAGCCTTGTTGAGTAAATCCAATGCCGGAGTATTCACTACTTTGGCACCCAATCTGGCCTTGAGTGGAAATATCACCTGATGTGGACAAGCACTAATACATTCACCACAACGCGTACAGGTAAGCAGAAATTCCAGCTCCTCCAGCGCATAAGGAGGACGAATCCAGCGAACAGCATCGGCTTTAACTTTATCATCCGCTTCTTTTACAACTGTCTCGGTTGCTTTACTTATTGTCTGCCTGAAAAATGCTCTTCTATCCATTGTTTGCCTCGTAGCCCTCTGTTTGCTCCTGATGAACCCTTGAGACTCACCACTTCGTTGCAGTAACTCACTAAGTAGCGAGTGGCGAGTAGCAAGGATTTAACCTGGTTTTCCTCGCTACTAGCCACTCGCCACCAGCTACTATTTTTTCTACATCCTCATCGTCATGGGCTGTGCCATTAACCACAGGTCAAATCCATGCATTAATAATGCGAAAATAATAATCGGTAACACCCAGAGTTTACTGGTTGCGTGAAGGCTAAAGCCCCGATAACGAATCACCTGTATCGCTAACCAGAAACCGAATAACATCAGACCAGCCTGCAACCAGAACAGCGTATCCTGCGAAATAATCATTTGCATATGACGCTGATGTTTTTCCATCATACTTAACGGTTGTGTTCCTATGCCCAAAGGATTCAGGAACAGAGCCACAAGATCATGTGACTCCCTGACCAGGTGATTCAGGTTATGGGCAATATGATAGGAAAATGCCAATGGCAGGGACACGAACGCCAGTGCTGAAAAAACCTGCCGGTATCGATTCCCTGCTGCCATCCATTTATTGGCCCAATACACCAGCAACGCATATATACCGATAGGTGCCAACATGATAAACAACATGCCCACACTAAAACTGAATAGTAACTGTCCCGAATCACCGACCCAGCGACCGAATTGACTCATGCCATCGAACCAGAATGGCAACATGGTAATACCGTGAAAACTGGTCAGGGTCAGTAGACCAAGCATGAACCAGGCCTCATCCCAGCGTGGTCTTGCATCCTGCTTCACTTCGACACTCTGTGGACGCAGTTGCCAGGATATATTCTGATGCGGACAACTCTGAACACAATTGCCACAAGAGGTACAAAAGGTATTTTGTTTGAGCGTTCCCATGACCAGGTTGGTGGGGCACGGCTCGATCAGGTCGGATCCATGATAACATTCCAGTGTCTTACAATCCGCACACACATCGTGATTAATAGGCCTCAATTCCACGGGTGCCAGCTGCGAATAATAACCTACCGTTCTCCCTACTGGACAAAAATAGTGACAAAATGCCTTGTTCTCGAATAACGCCAGGGAGATCGTTGCCATGACCACCATTAGCAATGATAGCAGTGCTGTCGCATAAGGGGCCGTGGTCACACCGACACCCAGTTCAAACCAGGTCAGCGCCATAAACATCAGCAAGGCAGGCCAGACATTGCGTAACCAGGCAGGCACTTTCAGGTTAAGACTGTTATTAGGCTTGGCCCGCTTCCATAGTCGCCGGCGTACGAGCCAGGTGGCGATCGCATCCCATGGGCAGATGGCACACCAGGCCGAGCCCAGAAAGAAAATGACAATAATCAGACCTGCCCACCACAAATTCCAGGTCAATACCGTGGCCAGGTTTCGCTCCGGTACCTGGGTCCCCTGCAGTCCCGCGATGATCACTGTCATAAAGATAGTCACTGCCACTATTTTCAAAAACAATAATGGCCATGGACTCGCATTCAGGAAGCGCACCAGCCATCCAATGAGCGGAATCTTGCCTAGGGACAGACTCAGCATGCCTTGCCTTGACAGGCACCCTGGCTAACAACGCCCATACTGATACCAGCAACATAAAGGCCCAGACCAGATAGACCAGATACTCAGGCAAGCCCGGATGGCTCATCACCATCAGGCTTTTATCCTGCTGAGCCGTCTGTATCTTCCCTCTCAGCAAACGTTTTCTTTGTGCAATATTGACCAGCACGAGTACAGAAAAAATCGCCATCGCGGCTATACCAATCGGACCAATGGCTGAATCCTGCCCTATCTTTAATGGAAAATCGATCGTGTAGGGCTCACCTTGCGCGTGAAAATTTGCGCTGATAATATATTTACCCGCTTCATTGATCAGAAAGCCCTGCCGGTAAACTCCATCATCAATATTCTGCGTTCCCAAAGTTTCTCGATGGCCACCGAACCAGCGATCATCACGTATTGTAAATTCGACCTGGCCATCAAATGGCTTGCCACTGTCACGATGCGTAGCATACAGATTCAAGCGCCCCTGCTTACCCGGCTCGGGAAAGGCGGGATAAACCATGTAGGTGACGTAGTAATTACCTATCTGGGTTTCAACCTGCATACTGGGCGGGGTGTTGGAATCCTCACTCAGGCTGTAAGCAGGTCGACCGAGGACATGGTGTGCGCTAACACTGTCACTAACTAAAATTGCCATCAAGCAGATCAGTGTTCGAATCATCTATTTAAAAACCTTTATGTAAATTAAATAATATTAAGCTCTGGCGCATATCATCACTTTATTTTTACCTGTCATCGTATCCATTTATGCCGTTGACCAGCACCATGCTTTGCTATTGTACCATCCTCACGATTGACTACCCAGATAGGCAGACTCGGGTGGGGACAGACTTCAACACATAAACCGCAACCGACACAACCATCACGCACAACCGGCTTATAGAAATTAGCGAAATCAAATCCGATCGCTCGATCCCCCAATGGGCATATCGCCACACAGGCACCACAGACGCCCTGATCAACCCAGGGATAACAAGCACTCTGATCGATTTGCGCAATACCCATATCGACCTCGAGTCTTGGTGTCGGTGTCAGCGATTCTGTCGGGCATACGTCCATACATTTATCACACAGAATACAGGCCTTTTGTTCAGGATCAATATAGGGGGTATTGATTTTATCTCCGCCTTCACGGGTATAAAAACGGATACAACGTGGAGGGCAAACTTCACCACAGAGGCCGCAGCCAATACAGGCTGATATAAATGCTTGATCATCTTTCAATGCACCCGGCGGGCGTAGACGCCGACGCACATCCGCCTGTGCCGAGGGTGAAATAACCCTTGAAAAACCGAATGGCAATGACGCCGCCAGTAGCACGACCAGGGAGCGTGCTGTTGTTGTCAGAAAACTGCGTCTTTTCATGATTGCATGCTCAATTAGACGTTTTGATCCGTCGCTGTTTTTGTCTGCTCACGTTTATACGTTCTACTCAGGTGACCAGGGCCCTGATATGGCTGGTCTTTTATACCTAGTTTGAATTCAAACGCATCGGTCGGACAAATCGCAATGCAGGCCGTGCAGTTATTACACTCTTGGCCGAAATCATCACGCAACGGGTCCAGGCCAAACTCACAGATAGCATTACACTTGGCACAATCATTACAATCCTCGACCACACGCTGTATACGCAACAAACGAAAGCGCCCCAGAAGTGAATACAATGCCCCTCCCGGGCACAGATAACGACAGAAACCTCGCCGTGATACAAACAGATCAAATAACAGCGTGGCAAAGAAAAACACAGCGCCGGCACCAAAACCACCCAGCACCACATGACTGTAACCACCTAAAGCGATGCCATAATAAATTTCCCGCCCGACAATGGCCGGTGGATAAATAGCCGCCGTCAGCACGGCACCTGTTAATGCAGATAACACGAGTCCAACCACCAATACCAAATACTTGAAACGGCGGTCGAGACGGCGATTACCCGTATGCAAACCCAGCTTATGTAACAAGACGGCCAGATTGGTATTCAATTCATACAAGAACGTCGCTGGACATATCCAGCCACAATAAAAACGTCCTAGTAACATCGTCAATATCAACGGTATCAAAGCGGTCAATGCAAACGGCCAATAGACTGTCATTGCGGCTGCCGTCTGCGATACGACTGCCAAAGGATCGCTTAGCTTCAATCCAAAAAATGTCCCTGACCAGGTATTACCTTTTATATTATCCAACTGTGTTTCCGGATCGGATACAAATGGCGAAGTCAGTGTCTCCATGACGGTATAGATCTGTTTCTCACCTGGGGACAACAGGTCATAGGCATGTGAGGCTATGTAGGTTTGATACAAATGAATAAAAGGGAGTAACAACAGCATTAAAAACACGAACGTCAACACAAACCAACGTAACTTGTTTATATGACGTATATGAAAAATCTTATTCGCAGATGACATAATAATTAACTCAAGCTTTCAGCTTAACGCTGGCTGGCGGATAACATGCTTAACCGTAATCCGGGATGATACGAATAGCCTGGGGGATTTGAATACATGAGCGTTCACACAAACCGCAGCCGACACAACCATCAAGCACATGCGGTTGCTCTAGCATGCCGATACGGATGGCCACGTCCTGTAACTTACAGGCACGATAACAGACCCCGCAGGTTTTGCCTTGAAATGACAGGCACAGGGTCTCATCGACGCGCGCCTTGCCCATTTTGACCTTACTGACAATATCTTCGAATGTCTTTTTAATCGGCTGGATAGCCCCGGATGGACACACATCTCCGCATTTCATGCACAAAATACAGGCCTTTTCACGCGGAACAATAAAGGGTGTATCCAGCACTTGAGTGCCATTGGCCAGTCCGAAATAGGTAATACAACGATTGGGACATACCTCGCCACATTGGCCACAGCGAATGCATTGTGATTGAAATTCTTCTTCAGGCAATGCACCTGGTGGGCGCAAAAAGCGGATACCCGTCTTGTTGACCCTGGCTTCGGTTACGCTTACCGGCAATGTCACCGCAAGCGCAGCGCCATAGATCAGGTCAGCGAGAAATTGTCGTCTTTTCATTTTAATTCCGGGACCAGAAACGAGAGACCGGGTAACAGGCAAGCCCTGTAATACAAACCTGATCCCTCGTTGCTAATACCTAGTCCCTTTGCACGTTAGACTTTTTCGATCCGAACAGCCAATTTCTTGAAATCCACCTGACCTGAAACGACATCCCATACACGGCTGGATGTATTGTTCACTAGCCATTTGTTCTTCTTCGGGTCAGCACTGTCAGCGACTGACAGGTTCCATGGGCTGAACATATAACCACGTGGCACGACGTTACGCGCTGGCTTAACCAAACTATCAATACCCACCTGTGCCTTGGCCTCGTAGTGGCCTCGACGGGAAATCAATCGAACCTTGTCGCCGTCCTTGATACCCAGATCCTTGGCATCATCGGGATGCATTTCAACGTACATCTCTGGCACCAGGCGGCGTGTGGTGGGGCTACGATTAGACTTGGCGGTATGGAAGTGCTCATACACCACACCGAGTCCGAGCCAGTAAGGAAATTTATCCTTGGATACCTTATCCCATTTCTTGCCGCGTTCCTTTTCATCGGGCAGATCAGGGGTCAACCCCATATCACGTGCCTGTTTCAGCAACGGGATATTGTCGATGGTGTAGACACCCTCCTTGCTACCGAACTCCATCAGCTTTTTGGTGATCTCTTCACGTCTGCTGTAGTCCTGCAGACATAGCTTGATATGCACCTTGCCGTCCTTGGTGCGGAAGTAGCCATAGGGTTTGTTCTTCCACTGGCCTTCCTGCATCATGTAGCGACGTTTGGTGCCACCATTCTTGGCGATCTCATAGGTCGGTGCAGGCCATTGAATGCCGCGCAGATCACGTAACTGCTGATACGGTGTCTTGCCATCCAGCTTTTCAACTTCAAGCAACCCGGTCAGGTCGGTATCGGTACCTTCTGATGCCGCCACGATATCGCGGAAAATCTCCTGCGAATCATAGAAACCATCTTTCTGGCGTTTCCATGGAAAGATCTTGTCTGCGTTCAGTCCGAGCAAATGGGCGATCTCACGTCCCTTATCGATAACCATATCCATATCGGGACGACATCCTGGAGGTGGCTCAGCCGCCTTCTCGACACGATTAATGCGACGTTCGGAACTGATATAGGTACCATCTACCTCACCCCAGGTTGCGGCCGGGAAAATCACATCGGCATACAGGTTGTTAGGGGCATGACGATAGATTTCCTGCACCACATTAAAGGTCTTCGACATCGCCGGACGAATCAGATTTTGCTGGTCTGGCAGGTCGATATGCGTTGCATACACAAACACCATCGCCTTCACATCGTCTTTCAGTGCACGCTCCATCATGCCAATGGCATACCCTGGATTTTTCGCATTCATCGCAGTAATCAGGTTCTTTTCCGGTACACGCCAATGTTTAGCCATGTGCTTACGATGTGACGCATTCTTCAGTGGTTGATTGAATGGCAGACGCCCGGTCAGACCACCGGTAAAACGTTCACCCATCGCATTCGGTTGTCCGGTCATCGAGAACGGGCCACAACCCGGCTTGGCCAGGTTACCGGTCATGGTCAGCAGGTTAACGATTGAAATGGTGTTGTGCTGGCCATGGATGTGCTGGTTATATCCGATACCCCACATGATGATGACACCGCCATAACCCTTGCCTTCCTGCTTACCTTTACTACGTTCCAGACGCTTACGTGTGGCATCGGCAAACATGCCGGCGACCTTGCGAATCATCGCTGGCGAAACATCATGGCCAGGTCCACCCATGCGGTCCTGAACCTGTTCCGGGCTATAGTCTTTCAATACACCATCGGTATATTCCTTCCAGCCGGTGGTGTGCTGCTTGAGAAAATCCCAGTCAACAATGTCCTTGTGGTCCTTGAGGATGACATGTGCCAGCGAGTTCAGGAAACTGATGTCGCCATTAAGGATCGGTACATGTACCGAATTCTTTGGATTAATATCCTCATAGCCCTTGGACGTGCCGGTATATCGCGGATCAACCACCACAGTCGGGATATCTTTCTTGCGCTTGTGATCAGCCGCACGCCAGAAAATAATCGGATGCGCCTCACGCGCATTATGACCAAAGTGCATAATCATGTCGCACAGTTCGATATCATCATAAGCCAGCGGCGGTGTATCCGAGCCCAGTGTCGCGAAATATCCGGTGACTGCCGAGGTCATACACATACGCGCATTGGCCTCGATGGTATTGGAACCCAGCACACCCTTCATAAACAGGTTTTCCAGATACTGGCCTTCCACCGTCAACTGACCGGAGCCATACAGAGCAATCGAGTTACCTGTATATTTTTTGGCAAGATGCGCCAGCTTGTGAGCGACCATATCAGAGGCCTTTTCATAAGGCACCCGCACAAAATGCTCTTCATCAAATGAGCCTTTGGTCTTACTGGTATATTCAAGGTTGCCATGACCCTTCTTGTTCCACTCGGCCCAGACATCCTTACGTACATAACTTTCGCCTTCCATACGGTCAACATAGATCGGTTCTGCCGCGGTCAGCCCCTTGATACATTGCAAACCATAGTTGGTGGGGTGATCCTTGTCCGGACGCATGGAGACAATCTTGCCGTTCTCCGCCTGGATGATGGTGCCACAACCGACACCGCAATAAGGACATTGAGCAATAGCTGTCTTGCGTTCAGTTGATGCCTTGGCCGCACTTATTGGCGCTGCCTCAAGCTCAGGATTAGCGCCTACCATCAAACCGGCTGCACCGGCGGACCCTGTAATGAAAGCACTACTTTTTAGAAAATCTCTGCGGTTCATTTTGATACGTTTCATAATCTTGATCCTTTGTCTTAGTGCTTGATGCTGCGCATATAGGTGATGATGTCATCAATTTCTTTATCGGTGAGGTTAGCCATCGCTGCCGGCCCCGAGTAACCGATCATTCGAGTATTGGATCGACCGTATTTAATTGTTTGACGTATAAAGCCGTCACTGGCCTTGGTCAGGAAGCTGGCACTACCAATCGCGGTGCCGGTACCCCCTTCAAGGTAACCATCACCATTGACGCCATGACAAGTTGAACAAATCTGGTCAAACCATAATTTACCCAGGCGCTCATCACCCAGGGCCTGCGGCTGCTTGTCTATTTGTGCTGACTGATTCGGCATTTTCTCGAAAGAACGCAGATAAGCCAGGATGGCATCAATACCACTTTTGCCAAGATGGGCAAACGGTGGCATGCCCGTGCCTGTGCGCCCATCGCGAATGGTTCCTTTGAGGAATTTGTCTGATGCCGTCGCCAGTAACTCTGGATTGGTCAATGAAGGCGCAATGCCGGCTTTACCGATGGCATCAGCCTGATGACAGAATATGCAATTCTGCTGGTAGAGTTTTTTACCCTGTTCAATGTTCGCACTGTCTTCTGCAAAAACGGCCGGCGAACTACCAACGCTGGCCAGCATGGCTAATACCAGTGTCAGGCCCTTGTTCTTCAATATATATTGCACGCGAGCGCTCCTTTTTCTTTTGTTTGAGAGATTCAATAACAGCGTGCTGTTACAGTGCGCTCGCAGACACTGCGACATATTGACGCAGGTCAATAAACGCACTGAAAATGTGCAAACAAATCCATTTTTTGCAGCAAATCAGTGCCTGCAACTATTAACTCTGCTTAAACGTTTCACACGATCATGGATATCTGACAGGCTTTTTTAGACGATTATTTATTTTATATTCATATAGTTATACAATTTATGACTTCATATGAATAAACAAATTCCGGATTGCTTATTCGCCATATTTATAAAGGCATTACTAATCTAATGGCAAATAGCGGATCATCCTGCCCCACTCGGCCGGCTTCCTCTGTTATAGTTCGCTCACATTATTGGCCTGACAAGATTCGGCGAAGGTGCATGAGAACACTCCCCGCCGCAGCCATACTCTGTCATAAGCGTCAGAGAGCAGTGTTGTTACCAATAGATGCCAATAACATTACATTTTGATATCACTAAGAGGATAGACACATGATCAAGCCTATTGGATCAGACGAACTGATGCCGTTGTTTGTTTATGACACTGATAAACATGATGCTATAAGCAAAGAAGCCGAGGGCTTGCCTTCGGTCATTATCAGTTCAGCTGCTGCGGGTAATGCCGTCATGATGGGAGGTGGTTACTTCACACCGCTGACCGGTTACATGAACGTTGCCGATGCGGTCAGTGTCGCTGAATACCATGAAAACCACATCTGGCCAATTCTTTCCGGTGCCGGTTTTAAACCTGGTTGAAAATGCCGATGGCATTAAAGTCGGTAGCCGCATCGCCCTGCGTGACCCCAATGTCGATGGCAATCCTGTCATTGCCGTGCAAACAGTTGAAGCCATCGAAACCGTCACTGATGAACAAATGGCTCACATGACCGACAAGGTCTATCGTACTGACGATATGGAACACCCTGGTGTTAACGCCTTCAATACAGTGGGCCGTATAGCTATTTCAGGCCCAATTGAGGTTCTCAACTTCAGTTACTTCAACACTGAATTCCCGGATACTTTCCGCACTGCGGTTGAAATACGCAACGAGATTATGGAACACGGCTGGAAGAAGGTCGTAGCCTTCCAGACCCGTAACCCCATGCATCTGGCTCACGAAGAACTTTGCCATATGGCCATGGAACGCCTGGGTTGTGACGGCCTGGTTATCCATATGTTACTGGGCAAGCTCAAGCCTGGCGATATCCCTGCACCTGTACGTGATGCAGCTATTCGTAAAATGGTTGAAGTCTACTTCCCGCCCAATAGCGCCATGGTCACCGGCTACGGTTTCGACATGCTCTATGCCGGCCCACGTGAAGCAGTGTTGCATGCCTATTTCCGTCAAAATATGGGCGCAACGCACTTTATCATTGGCCGTGATCACGCCGGTGTTGGTGATTACTATGGTGCCTTCGATGCACAAACCATCTTCGAAACTGATGTACCTGCAGGTGCGCTGGAAATTGAAATGTTTATGGCTGACCATACTGCCTGGTCGAAGAAGTTGGACAAGGTTGTCATGATGCGCGAAGTTGACGATCACGCGAAAGAAGACTTTGTGCTCTTGTCGGGAACCAAGGTACGCGAAATGCTCGGTAATGGCGAAGCGCCACCGAAGGAATTTTCACGTCCTGAAGTAGCCAAAATATTGATTGATTATTACCAGAGCCTATAGTTTTTTTACCTGGCTTAAAAAAACAAACCCTCCTGATGGAGGGTTTGTTTTGCCTGATAACAAAGCAATTTATGTCATACTTTCTTCTGCGGTTTTTTTCAAAAAGGGTGTTAAGGTTTTTGCCAGTTCTGCGGCATGAAACTTCGGACAATAAGCATCAGCACCGACAGACTTGCCAAGGTTCATATTGGCATCGGCTGACAGTGAAGAATGCATTACCACAGGAATATGCTTCAGACGGTTATCAGTCTTCACCTTACGGGTTAACACATAGCCATCCATCCCTGGCATTTCTATATCAGTCAGTATCAGCGAGACCAGTGTATCTACTGGCACATTGCTCTCTTCTGCTCTGGATGCCAGTTCATCGAGTTTTTCCCAGGCTTCAACACCGTTCTTAGCCATGATGGTATTCACACCCATCGCCTTCAGTGCACCCTGAATCTGTTTACGTGCGACTGAGGAATCATCGGCAAACAATACCGTGGTGCGCACACCGACATCTTCTATTTCTGCAAAGACATCTTCCTCATCACCCATGGAAGATGTTTCGGCCAATACTTTCTCTACGTCCAGCAACATCACAATACGCTGGTCCTTCAACTCCGAAACTGCCGTCACCAGGCCGCCATGACGATGCGCCATCATCGGTGGTGGTACCCTGATATCATTCCATTCCATACGTAAAATCTGCTCGACAGAGTTGACCAGAAAACCCTGTATGGCCCTGTTATATTCGGTCACGATCAGAATTTGTGGAGGATCACTTACATCCAGATCGCAAAAATGACCCAAATCGATAACCGGAATCATCGTGCCACGTAAACTCACCATGCCCTCAACACCTGGAGGCATATCGGGTGCCCGGGTAATCTCAGGAAGATTCATCACCTCCCTGACCTTGAATACATTGATGCCGAAAACCTCATCGCGTCCGGTTTCTTTATTTTTGCCCAGACTGAACAGCAATATCTCTAGTCGATTAGCACCTGCCAGCTGAGTGCGCTCATCGATAGACTGCATTAAATTAGACATGATTCAATCTCCGCAAATTCTATTTGTCATTCATACAGAGTATTTCGTCTGAAAACGCAAAGACTTAAGCTAAATTCTGGATTTCACGCATTTTCACATACCCTGGGTACTTTCCTGAACACTTTCAAATCGCGGCAAGCCGATAAAAGAATTATTAAATTATTGATAATTATAGCTATATATGAATATTCTATGGTTCTTATCTAAAAAACCAATTAATACAATTTTACTAGGGGAAAGAAGAAACTTAAGCCATGCTGGGGCTTGATGCTATAGAGAGGATCCCGGATTAACAAGCGGGGCTTCGCCGCGTTTATTAATCCGGATATTATGCTGATTTATTTTTTCTTTTTTGCCGCCGGTTTTTTAGTGCTTACTTTTTTCTTTGCTGCAACTTTCTTCTTAGCAGCAGCGGGCTTTTTCTTTACTGGTGCTTTTTTTACCGCCACCTTTTTCTTGGCTGGTGCTTTTTTTACCGCCACCTTTTTCTTGGCTACAGACTTCTTGGCAACTGCTTTTTTGCTGGTGCTTATGGCGCTCTTTTTTACTGCGGCTTTTTTTGTCACGGCTTTTTTCTTTGCTGCGGGTTTTTTTGTCACAGCTGCTTTCTTCTTTTGCGTGACTTTTTTTGCCGCCTCTTTTATGGCCACCGACTTTCTACTAACGGCTTTCTTTTTCTTATCGACTTTTTTCTCTACGACCGGTTCAACTACTGCTTCATCAGCCTGGGCTTCCTGCGCCTTGGCGAGAATTATCTTCTCCAGCTCATCCAGAGTTGGCATAGGAGACTCATCAATATCAGCTTCAATTTCTTCGAGCAAATGCGAAATGGCAGCAAAAATATCCTCCACCTCACCAATACCCTGTACTACCCGAAGTTTTCCCTGCTCACGATAATAGTCAATAATGGCGTTGGTCTGGGCTTCGTACAAGCGATAGCGATTGCTAATAATCTCCTCGTTATCATCCACTCGGTGCCGAAGATTACCCCCACATTCATCACATTGTCCTTCCATTTTTGGGGGGTCTGTATAAACATTACAGACATGGCCGCAGGAACGACAGGTTCGACGGCCGGTAATACGCTGCATTAATGCATCGAAGTCTGTCTCCAGCAACAATGCCATACTCAGGGGTTTACCAATGAGTTGTAATAGTTGATCCAGTGCTTGCGCGTGATTAACATTTTCCGGAAATCCGTCCAGAATAAAGCCCCTGCTGGCATCTGCCAGCGAGATTCTTTCACGAATAATACCAATTATTAATTCATCCGGAACCGGACCACCCATATCCAGCGCTGCCCTGGCCTGCAAACCCAGGGGCGTGCCTTCCTGCATGGCCACACGCAACAATTCACTGGTCACTATCTGCGGGATAGCGAACTTTTCTTCAATCAGCCGGGCCTGGGTACCCTTACCCGAACCGGGAGCGCCGAACAAAACCACCCTCATGCTCTCATCCTCATTACACTGTTTTTATTGATTTTTTCAGGCTTCCTGACCATTTGTAACAACGCTTTAAGCAAACAAAAAGCAGAAGCAGAGTCAATTTTTCGGGCCAGTCTGTCTAATATGATGAAACTGGTATTTTGTGATGACCTTTAAGCTACTATTATATACGTTGCGAAGTCAATGAAATCCATGCAATTTCTATCCAGATGCGCTATTCTTCTGCCGTCGAAAATATTCAACAAGGCGATAACGGGACCAAATTATGTCAAAGATACCAGATATCAATGATAACGAGCTCTGGATTACCGAGACCACTTTACAGGAACGTTATGATGAAAAGAAGGACATCCAGGTGGTCGATACTGACATTAGAATGTTCTCCTCTGACCGAGAGTTAACCGAGTGCCCGGCCATTTACTGGCAGGACAAAGACTGCCATTTCGTTGTCGTCAAGGCAGGAGAGAAGCGTTATCGCGCACAATTTTTTTATCGTGGCCACGAGCAATATGGCACTGGCGTTGATGAGTATGACAACCTGGCGCAATGCGTGGTGTCGATCCTGCAAACCCAGGCCGATCATGATCGCAAGGCTGCTGAATCCGAACAATTATCAAGCACGCCAGCTGCTTGATAGGAAATACCAATAACTTAAGCAATTTTCTATTTATTAATCTAGCTGAAAAGAGGAAATCACATGGCCAAGAAGAATGCCTTTTATGCCCAATCAGGTGGCGTGACCGCTGTTATCAATGCCTCCGCCTGTGGCGTTATACAGACTGCACGCAAACACAAAGACAAAATCGGCAAGGTTTATGCCGGCCGCAATGGTATTATTGGTGCGCTCACCGAAGACCTGATAGATACCAGTAAAGAATCAGCCAAAGACATTGCTGCCCTGCGTCACACGCCTTCCGGTGCCTTCGGCTCCTGTCGTTACAAGCTCAAGAGCCTGGAAGAAAATCGCCGTGAATATGAGCGCCTGATTGAAGTTTTTGCTGCACATAACATTGGTTACTTCTTTTATAACGGTGGTGGTGACTCGGCGGATACCTGTCTGAAGGTTTCTCAATTGGCCAAGACCATGGGTGCACCCATTCAGGCTATTCACGTTCCCAAGACGGTAGATAATGACCTGCCTATTACCGATAACTGCCCGGGCTTTGGTTCCGTTGCGAAATACATTGCTGTTTCTACCCGTGAAGCCAGTTTTGACGTCGCTTCCATGGCCAAGACCTCGACCAAGGTTTTCGTACTCGAAGTCATGGGACGTCACGCAGGCTGGATCGCTGCAGCAGGTGGTATGGCTTCTACTGAAGATTGTGAAATCCCTGTGCTGATCCTGTTCCCAGAAGTGAACTTCAACCAGGGTAAATTCCTCAAGGCCGTGAAAGAGAAAGTAAACAAGTTTGGCTACTGCTCTATCGTCGTATCTGAAGGCGTGCATGATAGCAGTGGAAAATTCCTCGCCGACCAGGGCCTGAAAGATGCCTTCGGTCACGCTCAACTGGGTGGTGTTGCCCCTGTCATCGCCAATATGGTCCGCGATAAACTCGGTTACAAATACCACTGGGCTGTGGCTGATTACTTGCAACGCTCTGCGCGCCACATTGCTTCAAAATCTGATGTGGATCAAGCCTATGCCATGGGTAAGGCGGCTGTAGAGCTGGCACTGAAAGGTGAAAACTCGGTCATGCCTACCGTTGTACGTAAATCCAACAAACCTTATAAATGGACTATTGGCAAAGCCAACCTGTCGCGTGTTGCCAATGTTGAAAAGATGATGCCCAAGAGCTTCATCACTAAAGATGGCTTTGGTATCACTAAAAAATGTCGCGAGTATCTGGCACCGTTGATGCAAGGTGAAGACTATCCTCCCTATGGCAAAGATGGTTTACCAAAATACGTGCAGCTGAAAAAGGTCGCTGTGAAGAAGAAACTCGATAAAGAGTTTAAAATTAAGTAAGATTTTTTAATAGCTTACTTGAAAAAGGGGGGCTATAGCCCCCTTTTTTTCTGATCCGGAAAAACTCTGTTAATATGTGGATAAATTGAATCTCCTGTAATTACTATTAAAACTGGAAGACAATGCTTTATGACTCTGGAAAAAGCGAATGAATTACTGGCCAAGCAGGCGTTAATGGGCGGCGCTTACAACCGTAACGGTGCCAAACTCATTCTCGCTGAAGTCCAGCGCGAGCATGGGCAATCGGCGGTAGACGGCCTAATTGGTGCGCTGGAACTGGAAAGAATTTTTGGATTCAAACCTGGAACTGAGTTCAAACGTTAACAAGCCTCGGTATACCTGAGGCTTTTTTTGTGTCTGGCGTCAATGACCAGGTGATAATAACAAGCACTGGCAAATAACAAATTATGTAGTGCATAACAATGAAATGCCCGCACACGGGACATTTCGATAATAATACTTAGGAGGAAGCTGTCATGATATTAGGTCTTAACGGACTCACATTTGCGATCATCTGTGCCTTTTTGGCACTGGTATACGGCATTATTTCTATCAAATGGATCCTCGCCAAGCCAATGGGCAACGACCGCATGAAAGAAATCGCGGCCGCGATACAGGAAGGTGCCACGGCTTACCTCAACCGCCAATACACTGCCATTGGTATTGTTGGTGCCGTGATATTTATCGCGCTGTTTATCTTCCTGGATAAATACACTGCTATCGGCTTTGCCATTGGCGCCATACTCTCGGGCCTGACAGGCTATATCGGCATGAATATCTCTGTGCGTTCTAACTCACGCACGGCTGAGGCTGCCAATGAAGGACTCAATGCCGCTATGCAGGTGGCTTTTCGCGGTGGCGCTATTACCGGCATGCTGGTGGTGGGTCTGGCCCTGCTCGGTGTCGCCGGCTTTTATTACATTCTGTTAGCCATTGGCGTAGAGGATGCCATTCACCCCTTGGTCGGTCTTGCCTTCGGTGGCTCGCTGATCTCGATTTTCGCACGACTGGGTGGTGGTATCTTTACCAAAGGGGCTGATGTCGGCGCAGACATTGTTGGCAAGGTTGAAGCCGGCATTCCTGAAGATGATCCGCGCAACCCTGCCGTTATCGCTGACAATGTCGGTGATAATGTCGGCGACTGCGCCGGCATGGCGGCAGACCTGTTCGAAACCTATGCCGTTACCGTGGTAGCGACCATGTTACTGGGCACCTTGCTGTTGAAGGATATAGCGGCACAGGCGGCTATTTACCCGCTGGTTCTCGGCGGCACATCGATTATCGCCTCCATCATAGGCACCTTCTTCGTCAAAGCGCGAGAAGGTGGCAAGATCATGAATGCACTGTATCGAGGGCTGATTGTCGCAGGCGTTATCGCGGCAGTGGCTTTTTACTTTGTCACACAATCGGTGATGGGCAGCACGATTATGCTGGACGGTTCAAACCTGTCGACCATGAATCTGTTCTATTGTGCCTTGATCGGCCTGGGCCTGACTGCGGCGATGGTCGTCATTACCGAATACTATACAGCCACTGAGTTTGGCCCGGTAAAACGCATTGCGGCTGCATCCACCACCGGTGATGGCACTAACGTGATCGCGGGCCTGGGCATTTCAATGAAATCCACTGCGGCCCCGGTACTTGTCATTTGTGCCTCGATCTGGGGATCTTATGAGCTGGCTGGCTTATACGGTATTGCCATTGCGGCCACCTCCATGCTGTCCATGACCGGCATCATCGTCGCACTGGATGCTTACGGTCCAATCACTGACAATGCCGGTGGTATTGCTGAAATGGCCGAGCTGGATGAAAAAATCCGCAACATCACCGATCCACTGGATGCCGTGGGCAACACTACCAAGGCAGTAACCAAGGGCTACGCCATTGGTTCTGCCGGTCTGGCTGCACTGGTACTGTTTGCTGACTACACCCATGCACTCAATGCAGCTGGAGACACGGCACTGAACTTCTCACTGGATAACCACATGGTCATTATTGGCCTGTTTCTCGGCGGGCTGGTTCCTTACCTGTTTGGTGCTATGGCCATGGAAGCGGTCGGCCGTGCCGCTGGCGGCATCGTTAATGAGGTCCGTCGCCAATTCAAGGAAATGCCCGGTATTATGGATCATAGTCAGAAACCTGATTATTCAAAGGCTGTGGATATGCTCACCAAAGCCGCCATCAAGGAAATGATTATTCCTTCATTGCTGCCGGTGCTGGTGCCTATAGCGGTGGGCTTGTTGCTGGGTAAAGAGGCCCTGGGTGGGCTGTTAATCGGCACGATTGTGACGGGTCTGTTTGTGGCTATCTCCATGACCACCGGTGGCGGGGCCTGGGATAATGCCAAAAAATATATCGAAGATGGCCATCATGGCGGCAAGGGCTCCGATGCACATAAGGCCGCTGTCACCGGTGATACAGTAGGAGATCCCTATAAAGACACAGCCGGGCCTGCGATTAACCCATTGATTAAAATAATAAATATCGTAGCCTTGCTGATTGTTCCACTGCTCTAGACAGTCGCCCGCATTTTTTGCGGGCGAGTGTTTCTTATGTACTCATAGGCCGGTATAATACCGGCCTTTGTATTTTTTATAAGGTGATAAGCACATGAATCTGGATCGAGTCACATCAGGCAAGAACCTCCCTGATGAAATCAATGTCATTATTGAAATCCCGTCACACAGTGACCCGGTAAAGTATGAAGTCGACAAGGAAACCGGCGCCATGTATGTAGACCGATTCATGAATACTGCCATGCATTATCCCTGCAATTATGGTTATGTTCCGCATACCTTGTCTGATGATGGCGATCCTGTTGATGTATTAGTCGCCACGCCGGTACCTCTGATTAGCGGCTCTGTTATCAGTTGCCGTCCGGTAGGAATCCTGAAAATGAAAGACGAAGCTGGGGAAGATGCCAAGGTACTGGCCGTTCCTATTGACAAATTATGCACGCTTTATCGCGAAGTAAAAACGCCCGATGATATGCCAAACCTGCTTATTCAGCAGATTGCGCATTTCTTCGAACATTATAAAGATCTTGAGCCGAATAAATGGGTGAAGATCGATGGCTGGTATGGCCCGGAAGACGCCAAGGCTGAAATTATGGACAGCATCGAGCGTTTTCAGGCATCACCTGAAAAACCCTGCTTCTAGAAAACAGTTTCGGGAACATAGCATTATGATGATTTGCATTCTATCTGACAGTCACGACAACCTCAGGTTGCTTGAAGCAGCCGTGGCCGATGCCAAAAGCCGGGGCGCCGTAGCTGTACTGCATTGTGGTGATGTAGTGGCCCCGAGCACACTCAAGGTAACGCGACAATTTGAACTCCCTGTGCATGTCATCCATGGCAATAATACCGGCGATCAATTCACCCTGCATCGCATGGCTGAAAAATCTGGTGGTCAACTGCTCTACTACGGACAGGATGCCGGCATTGAACTCAATGGCCGGAAAATTTTCATAGTGCATTATCCGCATTATGCTGAAGCCATGGCCACCACCGGCGATTGGGACATGGTGTGTTGCGGACATGACCATAAAGCCAATGTAGAGTGGATCGATAACATAAAAGGTGGCAAGACCGTGCTGGTGAACCCCGGCACGGTTGCCGGCATTGGCGCACCGGCCACCTACATCATGGCTGACCTGGAAAAAATGGAATTTGAAACCATCGAGCTTGATATGGCTGATATACTGAAAACGGGCAGCAGCTAATAAGCTCATTTTTTATTATTAGGTTAAACCACGAAGGCACGAAGACGCGAAGAAAAACCAAAGCTGTGTATAAGTTTTTTATTCGACAATATACCGCTTTGGTATTGACGTTACCCCTGCCATCCAATCTGGAGTTAACCTTGTAGAAACTGCTTAATGGAACCTTGTGTATACTCCGGAAAATTTCCAGTCATCAATCTATTATTGAGCCTTTAAACTTAGTGCCTTCGTGTCTTCGTGGTTAATTATTCTGTTGTCACATGTTCTGATTGAAGAACAAAGAAATAATAAGTAGCAAGAAGAGACATCATCCCACAACCGTGATGGTAAGATTTCTCCGATACCCATGCGTGCGGTGTTCCCACAGATAAACGCCCTGCCATGTACCGAGATCACAACGACCCTGCTGTACCGGAATCGTTAGACCGGTACTGGTCAGTATAGTCCTGATATGAGCAGGCATATCATCCGGGCCTTCATCAATATGTTCAAAAAGCGGATCACCATCCGGTACCAGTCTGGCCATGAAGCGTTCCAGGTCTGCACGCACATCGGGATCAGCATTTTCACATAGCATCAGCGAGGCACTGGTGTGGTGAACAAAGACATGACAAAGGCCGCTATCAACATCACTATCTGCAACAGCTTGTTGAACTTCGCGAGTAATATCATAACTACCACGACCGCGCGTATTTATATTTATTTTTTTATTAAACATACTATCTGCGTGATCCACTACACACAGCTTCTGTTAAATTTCGCGAGAGCGAATCACGATCATTTTTTCGATTTGCATATCGTGATAAGTATACGGTATTCCACCCACACCCAGACCCGATTGCTTCAGACCGGCAAACGGCATCCAGTCGACGCGGAAGGCGGTATGATCATTCACCATGACGGCACTGGCGTTAATATGCTTACAGGCATGCAATGCCTTGTCGATATTTTGCGTGAACACCGCTGCCTGGAAGGCAAACGGCAGTGCATTGGCTTGTTCAATGGCAACATCAACATCATCATAACTATAAACACAGATGACCGGACCAAAAATCTCTTTACGTGATACTTCTGAATCGGGCGCAGGATGATACAAAACAGTGGCCTGGTAACAATTCCCCTGTGCCGAGCCACCCGCTAAACATTCCGCACCTTCATCAATGGCGCGAGTCACCCAGTCATGAATGCGAGTGACTTCGCGTGGTCGAATCAGGGGCCCTATTTCAGTTTTCTCATCGGTTGGATCACCGATGATTTGTTTTCTCGCCAGTGCGGCTAATTTTTCTGCCACCTCACGCGCAATACTATGATGACAAAATACACGCTGCACCGACACACACACTTGTCCGGCATGATAAAAACCACCCTTGGCAATTAAAGGCAAAGCTTCATCAATATCAGCATCGGCTTCAATAATGGCTGGAGCGGCACCGCCATGTTCCAGCGCACAACGTGTTCCCGGTGCCAGTTGACTGCGTAATTTCCATCCGACAGCGGCACTGCCAATAAAACTGAAAAATGCCACGCGTGCATCGGTCACCAGTTTGGTGGCCACCTGAAGATCAGAAACCACCAGGGCCTGACACCAGGCATCCGGCAAACCGGCTTCACGCAATAAAGACACAAAACGATAACAGGATAGCGGCGTATCTTCTGCCGGTTTAACAATCACCGGACAACCCGTGGCGATGGCCGGCCCGACCTGATGAACAATCAAATTTAAAGGGTGATTAAATGCACTGACAGAAACGACAACACCGATGGGTTCTTTACGGGTAAAGGCCATGCGTTGTTGTGATGCAGCATTGATACCCATCGGTATTTCGCGACCACTGTCCGTACGCATGCATTCAATACAATTATAAACACCATCGATAGCACGGGCGACTTCAACGCGTGAATCCAGCTAATGGCTTGCCACCTTCACGCGCAGCCTCTAATGCCAGTGACTCTGCCTGCTCGGTCATCAAACCGGCTGTTTTTTCCAGTATGGCAATACGTTGTGGAACTGATAACCATTGTTGACGATCTGTAAACAAGGCATAGGCATTACTCAAGGCCGTCTCTACTGCATGTACATCGGCCGCATCCAGTGTGGCAATAACACTGTCATCATAGGGTGCGGTCACCGTCACCTTGTCAACAGCCGGGTCTGATGGCCGGAATCATTAGCGGGTAATGGGTGCTCATACTTTCATTCCTTGTTATATGGGGCAGGAAATATCACCCAGACGCTGGGTTAATATCATATTTTCACGGTAGTCAATCGGCACCACCACCAGGCTCGGGTCCGTCTTCATCCAGTGCCTGCCTCCAGACTGGATTGCAGGTCAGCACTGTTGTGCACAAAATGCCCATGCCAACCAAAGGCACTCGCCAGTTGCATCCAGTCAGGATTACCAAAAGACAGGTCAGTGTGATGACCAAACTCATTGGTCTGTTTCCAGGCAATCAAACCATAACTGTGATCTTCCCATACCATAACCACTATGTTTGAATTGAGTCGCTTGGCGGTTTCCATCTCTTGCACGTTCATCAGGAAACCGGCATCACCGCAGATCGCCATGACATTGCGTTCAGGAAATACCAGGCTGGCACCAATTGACCCTGGCAACGCGAAACCCATTGAACAGAAACCATTAGGTATTAAACAGGTATTGGGCTCATGACATTGATAATGCCTGGCTATCCACATTTTGTGTGCGCCTACATCGGACAACACAATATCCTCTGCACCCATCACCTGGCGTACATCCCATAGTACCTTTTGCGGTCTTGATCAAGCCTTGCAGTGTTATCATCCTTGTACATCTCCAGTTCTGCTTGCATATCACGTCGGGTTGCTGCTTGCTGATTCAATTCATAAGCAGGCACGCCGTGCTCATCAAAACGTTCATTCAGCATCCATAAGGCATGGGCCAGGTCACCCACGACTTCCACTTCAGGATGATAGTTCTCGTCAATTTCTGCAGGCAGAAAATCGATATGTACGATATCTTTATCTTTGTGTTTGTTCCACAAATGCGGATGGTATTCGACCATGTCATATCCCAGGGTGATCACCAGATCGGCTGCATCGAGTGCGCAGGCGACCACATCCTTGGCTTGCAAGCCAATGGTATACATACAATAATCAGCATCCATATCGACACAGCCCTTGGCCATGAAAGTGCTGATAACACCGATACCGGTTTTTTCACAAAGTACGTCGCAACTGCTTGCTCGCACGTTTACGAATACAACCATTACCGGCAATAATAATCGGGCGCTTTGGCATTTCTGCATTTTATTAAATGCCCTGTCGACAGCCTTGTCATCAGCAACCGGCGGCGAAAACGTTGCGGATGCATGGGCTCTGAGTTGGTCATTAATTTGGCAATATCTTCAGGTAATTCGAGGTGACAGGCGCCTGGTTTTTCAGTACGAGCGAGCCGTGACTGCCTTGCGAACCATTTCAGGAATATTACCGGGATGGAATACGGTATGCGCCCATTTAGTCACCGGCTCAAACATGGCGACCACGTCCATGACCTGATGGGATTCCTTGTGTAAACGCGTTGAGGCACCCTGGCCGGTGAGTACCAGCATCGGAGAACGATCCATATTGGAGTCAGCAACTCCGGTGATCAGGTTGGTCGCACCGGGCCCGAGTGTACCCAGGCATCCTGCCGGATTGCCCGTCAGACGTCCGTAGACTTCGGCCATAAAAGCTGCACCTTGCTCATGCCGGGTAAGAATAAAACGAATTTTATCGGATTTTTCCAGCGACATCATAAAATCGGCGTTCTCCTCACCAGGTACGCCAAAAATATACTCGATACCTTCTTTCTCCAGGCATTTAACGAATAGATCGGATGCTTTAATCATGCGGGTTCCTTTCTGAGATTATTATTGCTTATATCCAGCCTGTCGGCACCAATGTTAAATACTTTGGTAATATCGAGTAATATTCCTAATATTATCAGGGATTACTGATTCAGCCAGTCACTCTGCATGTATTCGAAACCTGAGAAACCATTAAGTTCAGAGACAGGCACTGTTCTACCTGCATAAGTGCACGTGATAACATGTCAGCAATGGCTACATAGGAAACCTGATCAGCATTCTGTGTAATGCTTACTTTTTAACCTGAATTAACTGAGCGAGATTGGTTTTGAACACAATAAAAACCCCAAACAAGGATATTTTCGATGTAACCGTGCATGATTTTGATGAGAAAGTCATCAAGGCTTCACAGCAGAGACCTGTTCTGGTCGATTTCTGGGCTGACTGGTGTTCTCCCTGTATCGTGGTGGCACCGATATTAGCCCAGGTCATTGAAGAATTTACAGGCCAGATTGCCTTGGCAAAACTGGAAGTGGATGAAGGTGACAATATGAAAGTGGCGGGACGTTATCAAACGCGTGGATTCCCGACCGTGATTCTGATCCGCAACGGGGAAGAGATTGAGCGTTTTACCGGCGCTAAACCCAGGCATTTCATCCGCGAGTTTGTAGCAAAGCATTTATAACGAGCCGGACGAAGCTATCTAACAAACAATAACCGACTGTGCTCGCTATCCGTACAAGCCTTGTTACACAATGATCTCTGTATTCAGTGGTTCACCGTGAACATCAATATTAATTGACTTTACATCAGGCACTTTGCTGATTATATATCCTGCCATCAACTGGGCCAGTGTTTTATTTTCTGTATCAATGGCTGTAAGTATTTTATCGGCCGCAATCTGGGCACGCATAATATTATCCGGGTTTTCGACATACGTTGGCCCGATTTTCCAGCCCTTGTCCATGTCGCTATCCATCTTGCCGAAGAAATCATCGGCATCAGTCAACATCGCATCTGGAATCTCGATTTTTACCTGTTGGCCGTCAATAAAAACATCTAATATCATATGGTTTCTCCGTGCTAATCCAGCGTGAATTCTATCAGAAAACAAAAATGCCGGCTCTGTTTACATAATAAACAATACTTTGGCCACAAAAGTTTACATTTACCAAGTCAAGTATATAAGGGCAAGGCCGTTATTATATTTTAATCAATGTATTATAATGATAGAGCCCAGCTAAACTAAAAAACTATGGATCCTGCCAAAGAACTTTTTCTTGCTCGATTGGAAACATTACGCCATGATTATATCGGTAATTTTCCTGCACGTATTCAGACACTGAAAGATTGCTGGCGCGATTTCAAAAATAACTATGGCGATGAACAACAGCAATCCCTGCAAGATTTGGTTCGTCATGCCCACAGCCTGAAAGGCTCTGGTGCCACTTATGGTTTCGCCGAGGTCAGCAACCTGGCCACACAACTCTATACCATCTTCAATAACTTGCTCGAACAAAATATACAAGCGGACATTCAGGTAAGTAAACAGGTCAATACCTTACTAAGTAATTTAAAAGATATTTCATTTGATTTTGATGAGGATTATCACTTTGAGCCACCCGTCATCGTCAGCACCACCGAGGTAACTGATGCCGGTGAAAACCTCTCCCTGTTACTGCTAATGGAAAAACAGGATGAAGCTGATGAACTGTTTGAACAGCTGCAACATTATGGCTATGACATCAGTATTCTGACGTCCACCGACAAACTACTCGAGACCATTGAAAGCAATGAACCCTTCGCTATTATCATGGATATTGCCTTGCAATCAAATTATGACGCTATCCTTGATAAAGAATCCACAAATATAATACCGCTCATTACCGTATCGACAGATGAAGATATCCAGACACGCCTGAAGGCAGTGCGTTCGGGCTGTGCGAAGTTTCTTACCAGGCCCGTCAACACACCTGAATTAATCGATACGCTCGACAGTATTAACCAGAAAAAGTATCAAGAGGCCAATCGCATTCTGATAGTGGATGACACCAGGAGCCTGGCATTATTTTTTGAGGCCACCTTACAAAGTGTTGGCATGGATACCTGTGTGGTCACTGACCCTATGGATGTTCTGGATAAAGTAATAGAGTTTAACCCGGAATTAATCCTGATGGATATGTACATGCCCGGTTGTGATGGACAGGAACTGGCTGCCATTATCCGCCAGCATGAAGCCTATGTCAGTATCCCCATTGTTTTTCTGTCATCTGAGCTGGATAAATCCAAACAACTGGAAGCCATGCGTCATGGTGGCGATGATTTTCTCACCAAGCCGATTGATCCTAACCACTTGATACAATCAGTCGAAACACGCACATCGCGTTACCGCAAGTTACGCTCTTTCATGGTACGAGACAGTTTGACTGGTTTGTACAATCACACCAAAACCAAAGAATTACTCGAAACTGACCTGTATAGGTGCGCCAGAAATGATACCAACCTGGTGTTTGGTATGATTGATATAGACAAATTTAAATCAGTTAATGACACCTATGGCCATCCAGTTGGTGACAAGGTGATAAAAAGTCTGGCGCGCATTTTAAAACAACGTCTGCGCAAATCGGATACTGTTGGGCGATACGGTGGCGAGGAGTTTGCCATCGTTTTGTATGACACTGATATTCAGAGCGCAGGTAAAGTCATCGATGAGATACGTGAACACTTTGCATTAGTGAGTCATAGCGCTGGCGATAAGGAATTTAATGTGACTTTCAGCTGCGGACTAGCTGCCTATCCCTATTTTGACACTTCATCAGAATTAAACGAAGCCGCTGACAAGGCCTTATACCAGGCCAAAAAGTCGGGTCGAAATTGCGTCAAGGTAGCTGATCTTACAGTCATCTAGCCACTATCAGCTTTGCAGCCATCTCTATTTGTTCTGCCTGCTCCACTCACCCGACTTGCCGCCTGATTTTTTCAACAAGCGCACCTGACTGATTTCCATACCGCGATCAATCGCCTTACACATATCATAAATGGTCAACAAGGCGATTTGAGTCGCGGTCAATGCCTCCATCTCTACACCGGTCTGCCCATTGGTTTCCACCGTCGCCAGACAATGGATAGCGGCCGGACTATGCTCGGCAGTCAACTGAATCTCCACATGTGTAATCGGTAGGGGATGGCACAGCGGGATCAAATCAGCGGTTTTCTTTGCGGCCATGATGCCGGCTACACGAGCGATACCCAGCACATCGCCTTTTTTGTGCGTACCTTGCTCGATTCGCTCAAGTGTTGCCGTCTGCATAAAAATTCGCCCTTCAACCTCAGCTTTTCGATGGGTAATAGCCTTGTCACCGACATCGACCATATGCGCTTCGCCGGATTGATTGAAATGAGTCAGTTCTGCCATATTTTTCCCGGCTTTTCAGCCATGCTGTTGTTTGAGGTATAATCAATATTATGTCAGTTACTGTCATGGCGCAAACCGCGCTATCATAAGGCCTGTAGAATCAGGCAGATCAGGATTATCATGAGCATCAGTATTCGATTTTTTGCATCTCTCAGGGAGGCACAGGGTAAAGCCGAAGACAGCATTGAAGCTGATTTGGCTAATACGGTTAAAGACGTCTGGCAAAAGAGCACGCAGGGTGCTGACATGCCAAGTAATATTCTCTGCGCTATCAACATGGAATATGTTGATTCTGAACATGCGGTCAAGGATGGTGATGAAGTCGCTTTTTTCCCCCCAGTAACCGGTGGCTAAATGATTGAGATACGAACAACGCGTTTTGACCCATGGCTGGAATTGCAAAAATACACGGCCAGCTTATCTATTAAAGGTGGCTATGGCGCTACGGCGGTTTTTATAGGTAGCATGCGGGATTTCAATGAAGGCGATAATGTGACTGCGATGACACTGGAACACTATCCCGGCATGACTGAAAAACACCTCGAGAAAATTCTGCACCAGGCCCAACAACAGTGGCCACTACTGGATAGCCTGATTATCCATCGTGTCGGTGAAGTATTACCTGATGACAGCATTGTGCTGGTAGCGGTTTGGACGGCTCATCGAGCCAGCGCTTATGATGCCAACCGCTTCATTATGGAGGAATTGAAGTCCAATGCCCCGTTCTGGAAGAAAGAGACCCTGGTTGATGGTACTCGCTGGGTAGAAAAAAATACACCAGGTTAAAGATAGTAGCGAGTGACTAGTAGCGAGTAGCTAGAAAAGGCATAAATTCTCAACAGGTCTTACCTAGCTACTCGCTACTAGTCACTAGCAACATATTTGCGCCTGAACTTGACCTATCCAATTAATTTAACTACCGATACCAACCGAACCTTCATCCAAACATCAAACCTCCGCAAATATATAAGAAACCCACGACTCCTGATTTTCGACTTCGGTCACCTCAACATATTTCCCCGAAGTGATCATGTAATCATCATCGTCTTCATCATCCACGTATTCTTCCCAGTAAACATGTACCTTGGAGAAACCGGCCTCGGCTAATAATTCGGACAATTCAGCAATCGTCCATAAGCGCCAGTCATAAGTGAAGGCATGATCAAATTTCGAGCCATCAGAAAACTTGAAATTGATATGACACAATATTTCATTGGTGATCGGATTATATTTTTCCTGTTCCCAAATGAATTTAAATTTTTCCCCTTCGACTTTGCGTTTTTCACGTGTACTGGTGATCGCCTCTGTTCCACCAAACACGTCCAGCATCAACACACCTCCATCATTCAGGCCGGCGCGTGCAACCTGAAAATACTGGCGTAGCAAGTCTCGGCTTTTAAATACTGAATAACTGAAATTAAGAGCACAAGTAATATCTACTTTGGGCTCTCTGACTTCAAGGACATTGGCATTGATTAGCTCAACACGTGAGGTCACGTCTTCACCAGCAGGTTTGAGGTTATGCTGCCGACCCCAATCCAGCGTTTCCTTACAAAGATCAATAGCTTGTGAGGTACGCTCGCTACCGCCCTGACACCAGGCCACCGAAAACATGGCAGTACCACAAAAATCTTCGCGAAAGCTGAGTGGTTCACGTCCACGTATTGCCCGATATTTTTCCACCATCAAGGCCAGTTCACTGTCAGTGTCCTGCACTGACTTCTGATAAAGCACATGACGATCTGCCTGGCTCGCCATGGATGGCGTATTATTTTTTTGTTGTTTATTTTTTGTTTTTCGCTGTTTACTCATATTTTATGGTCTGTTTAAAAAAGTCTTGTGCACTTTATGAGAAATCCTCGTCAAGATCAATTGCTGTCTGGATGATATCTTGGCTGTGGTAATGGATATAACTGATCCATAGGAACAGAGCGACCGCCCTCAATGACAATGCGCGCATGCTCCCGGCTTAGATCTCTGGGTTTTTTTGCACCACAGGAATGCGCAATGATACTGACTTCTTTAACCAGGTTTTGATGATAATTGGCTACACGTATTTCCTTATGAGCAGGGTCCAAGCCTTTCTGCAATCGGGTGTTATGCGTTGTTATGCCGGTTGGACAAGTATTTTTATTACACTGCATGGCCTGTATACAACCGAGTGAAAACATGAATCCGCGCGCCGAGACAATAAAATCGGCTCCCGCGCAAAGCGCCCATGCGACACTACTGGGTATGATTAATTTACCTGAAGCAATAACCCTGACCCGATCGCGCAAACCATATTCAATCAGCTTATCGATCAACATCGGCAAGCTTTCCGCCAGCGGCAAACCGACATCATCCATTAATGGCATCGGGGCTGCGCCGGTACCGCCATCGGCACCGTCAACCGTAATGAAATCCGGGGCTGATTTGATACCACGCGAATGAATTTCTTCAAACAGATCTTCCAGCCATTGGCTACTTGAAATGACGGTTTTAAATCCAACCGGTTTGCCTGTGACCTCACGAATATGCACCAGCATGTCCACGAGCTCCTCGACATTACTGATATCAGGGTGACGATTGGGACTAATGGAAGCCTGATTGACTGGAATTCCCCTGACACCTGCAATCTCCGCGGTGACCTTGACGGCGGGAAGAATGCCACCCTTCCCCGGCTTGGCACCCTGACTCAACTTGAGTTCAAACATCTTCACTTGCTCATGGCTGGCTATTGACTGCAAATGAGCATCACTGAGTTGACCATGGCTATCTCGAACACCATATTTTGCTGTACCGATCTGAAACACCACATCTGCTCCTGCTTGCAGGTGATAGGATGACAAACCACCCTCACCGGTATTTATCCAGCATCCTGCGCGGCGAGCACCGGCAGACAATGCCATGACGGCCGGTTTTGAAATCGCCCCATAACTCATGCCGGATATATTCAAAAAGGTTTTGGCTTCATAGGGATGAGTACAATAAGGGCCAATCAGCATGGGCTGAACAGCCGCTGCGTCCTCATCCAGGGTAGGAAAAGGATAGTTTACAAACATCACAGCACCTGGCTCCATCAGTTTTCGGGTGGAACCAAAGGCAACGGTATTATTTAAATCCTTGGCCGCGCGATAGGCCCAGCTTCGCTGCGCACGATTGAATGGCAGCTCTTCCCTGTCCATGGCAAAGAAATACTGCCGGAAAAACTCTCCCAGTTGTTCGAACCAGTAACGAAAGTGCCCTACAACAGGAAAATTTCTTAAAATGGCCTGTTTGGTCTGGGTGACATCATAGATAAAGACAACAAGCATAATCAAAACAATGAGACCGACAATAAATATGAAAAAAGCCGACATGATTTCCAGCGAAGTCAGTAGCCAATTGCCTGTTTGACCTGAAATAGTGTTATCCATAGCCGTTTTTCCTGTAATTATTTTAAGTGATTGTATTTTATATGGTTATCCAGTTAGAAAAATGCTGCATTTAGTTCTATAATAGTATTAATGTGAAGATAGATATCAACGAGACATAAAATGGAACTAGAACTCTTAGACAACTCAGCCCTGGACGCAGACACGGACAAAACTGCAACAGCCGATAAGCAGACTTATGATGGTCCTGAACGCAGAGCGGTACACCGGCGCCATGGCCATGACAGACGCTCCATGGTACGCTTTGAACTGGATAAAGCTGATCGCCGGCAACAACAGGAACGTAGATCGATAAGCAATGTCTGGGACAAAGGTCACACGCTTTTCTAAGTCGAATTAAGCCCTGACTAGCACAAACCTGCAAGCCGAGGCTAGTCACTGCCTCATGCACGCCACAATGCACAATATTCCCTGTTAGCATTGATCATTTATGCCTGCCGCCAAATAAAGTTCTTTAATTAATACCTGTCTGTCCATCGTAGACAGTTGGACAAAGCATGCTTGAAAAAGTTGCCTTGCCTGTGAATCACACGAATATTAGTTCGTTGTTAGTTTACTTTTAACCCAAGAGGGAAATATGAATATCATTCAAAAAATCAGCATCGCCTTAGCCATAACAGCTCTTCTCAGTGCATGCAATCAACAGACTGACGTCTACCCTGTAGGCATTATCGATATGGAACGGGTCTCACAGGAAACCGGTAATACCGATGCTGCCATCGAAGAACTGAGTAATTTGCGCACACAATTACAGCAGCAATTGCAGGATGTGCAAAATGGATTTCAGCAACGCTTTCAGGAAAGCCAGGAAAAAGCAGGGGAAACTCCCACCGATGAACAGAAAAAAGAGCTCAGTCAACTAGCCACCGAAGCACAGCAAGCTTTGTCAGCAGCACAAACGAATGCAACTGAATCGTTAAAGAAAAAACAAACTGAACTATTTCAAACCCTGCGTACAAATGTGCAAACGGTGGCTAATGGTATAGCAAGGCAACGAGGAATGAACATCATATTATTAAAAAACGACGCCGTGATTCTCAGCAATGATGAAAAAACAGATATCACTGATGCAGTGATCGCAGCCATGAAAAAACAGGGCGACGATAGCAACAAAAAACCGATTGCGGAAATGGAACAAAAAACAGCTGAATAAATAACCAGCTGACGGGCATGCTGAATGCTCAGTATGCCTGCTTACTGAGAGGATGATGCCGCATTAATACCCCAGAATGACATGTCCTTTGCGAGGAAATCAGTATGGGGAATATAATGCGAGCCATCACAGGAAAAATTCAGGCCGATAAGACCATTAAATATATTCACGCTACCGGAACGTAGATAAATACTTTCATCACCAAAACGCAACTGGCGAAAGCTTTCCAGTATAGGCTTGATCTGCTCGCTTTTGATCACAGCATTTTGCGGGTATTCCACTATCGGGTATGCAAGGCATATTTCCGGATCCAGCAATTCATTCACATCCAGTAAACGATACCGAAAAGGATCATTCGCCAACCAGATAATCGCCCTGCTGCTGGAAAAATGAATTTGCGTATGAAAAACACCATGCACTATCACCAACTCTTCCAGGATAATCAATGCATCATCCAGTTGTTCATCCAGTCGACTTTGCGCTCGCGTTTGCAAGAACACACTACCTCGAATGGAAGGGTCACCCTTGATTTGATGCCACTGCGCAGGCTCTTCATACAACACTCTGGTTAAAGGTAAATCACGTAAGTCGAAATCTACGCCGAGAAAACCGACTACCTTGTCATCTTTTTTAATAAGCTGAATAGCGGTAACAGAAGGACGATGTGCCCTTAGACTCATGTACGCACCTGATAAAATAAAATCCTGCGTCGGCATCAGATTTTTCACATAGGGACGGTCTGAGCGATCACGTCCGAAATGCTCAGTCATTAAACCTTCACGACTGGCATTGTCGCTGATCTGGATTGCCTGGACATCCAAAACATACAGGAACTGGCAATAAGGCAGGTGGTCCAGACCCGACATCAATACCTGGTTAAGTAATTTACGGTCCGGCCATACGGCCGCACACATATCGGCAACTGACTGCAAGGGTATTTTCAACATATCAGACAAGACTTCGCGCTGACGGGCAATACTACCCTTCAGTCCCTCATAGACCTGCTTCGATGTCTGGTTTTGTTCTGCCTGGGTCACTACTGCTGATACCTGTTAATTAAGATTGTCCTCAATTATAAGCTTAACTCATATAAATGACATAGTGGTTTCATTTATGGGGGTAAAAAATACTCGTCCAACTTCTTGGAATAGTGGCTAGTGGCTAGTGGCTAGTGGCTAGTGGCTAGTGGCTAGTGGCTAGTGGCTAGTGGCTAGTAAATTCTAAAATATTGTTATTGCAAGGACAATGGGTCATTCATACGCAGAATATATAAACGATCTAACAGGCCATACCTTATAAAAATAGTTAGGCGGTCTAACAGGCCATACCTTATCAAAACATATTGGCGGTCTAACAGGCCATACCTTAGCAAAACATATATAGGCGGTCTAACAGGCCATGCCTTGGTAAAATATTTAGACGGTCGTCTTTTGCGACGCGGCGATCTCTTTGTCTTTATGTCCAGCATGTTTCTGAAATCATCGTACCGTATCCAGCAGATTGCCGCGCTGTGCATACTACATGATTTCAGAATGAGGGTCGTATCCGCAGGCTGTTTATTTTTAAATATACAAGGTATTTACCACTCGCAATGACATTAATTTTTGATGTCATCGCGAGCGTTTTTTTGCGTGGCGACCTCCTTATCTTTATGTTCAGTTTATTTGTATAACTATGGCACTACTGCCAACACTTTGTCGCGCTATGCACCACAATATTTCAGTAAGTCTGTTACGTTGCAGGTCTCGTCATTTTTTATATAGAATGATCCTTTCCACTCGCAATGACGAAAATTATAAACTAATGACAAACTCTCCAATAAAAAAGCGGCCTCTTGGGCCGCTTATTTGATCAACTTAAATACAAACTTCAGGTCTCCCGGTATATCTCTGCACCGAGGTTTTTGAATTGTTCAGCTTTTTCTTTCAATCCTTTTTCCAATGCCGCATCCACTTCGACACCTTGTTGATCCGCATAGTCCCTGACCTCTTGAGAAATTTTCATGGAACAGAAATTAGGGCCGCACATGGAACAAAAGTGTGCCACTTTATGCGCTTGCTTGGGTAGTGTTTCATCATGGTATTCACGTGCACGATCAGGGTCCAGCCCCAGTGCAAATTGATCTTCCCAGCGAAATTCAAAACGCGCTTTCGACATGGCGTTATCCCGTATCTGTGCACCGGCGTGGCCTTTGGCAAGATCAGCCGCGTGCGCTGCCAGCTTGTAAGTAATAATGCCTTCTTTGACATCATCACGATTAGGCAAGCCCAGATGTTCCTTGGGTGTTACATAGCACAGCATCGCACAACCAAACCAGCCAATCATGGCAGCGCCAATACCGGAGGTTATATGGTCATATCCGGGAGCAATGTCGGTCGTCAGTGGGCCTAAAGTGTAGAAAGGCGCTTCATCACATTCCTGTAATTGCTTGTCCATATTTTCCTTGATCATATGCATGGGCACATGTCCGGGGCCTTCGATCATGGTCTGGACATCATGTTTCCAGGCGATCTTGGTCAGCTCACCGAGGGTTTCCAGTTCGCCGAATTGCGCCGCATCATTGGCATCGGCTATCGAGCCCGGTCGCAGACCATCGCCTAATGAGAATGAAACATCATAGGCTTTCATAATTTCACAAATGTCTTCAAAGTGGGTATAGAGGAAATTTTCCTGATGATGCGCCAGGCACCACTTCGCCATAATGGATCCACCGCGAGAAACAATGCCGGTGACACGTTTAGCGGTCAGCGGCACATAACGCAGCAGGACACCGGCATGGATGGTAAAATAATCCACGCCCTGCTCGGCTTGTTCTATCAAGGTATCGCGGAAAATTTCCCAGCTCAGGTCTTCAGCCTTGCCATTCACCTTTTCCAGTGCTTGATAAATGGGCACGGTACCAATGGGTACCGGTGAGTTGCGCACGATCCATTCGCGTGTTTCATGAATATTTTTACCGGTCGACAGATCCATGATGGTATCGGAGCCCCAGCGAATGCCCCAGGTCATTTTATCGACTTCTTCCTCGATCGATGAAGTCACCGCCGAGTTACCCAGATTACCATTGATCTTGACGAGGAAATTTCGCCCGATGATCATTGGTTCAAGTTCAGTATGGTTGATATTGGCAGGGATGATGGCACGCCCACGGGCAATTTCAGAGCGCACAAACTCAGGTGTAATGGTTTGCAGGCTAGCGCCCCAGGACTGACCAGGATGTTGTTGCGCCATCTGGTCCTTGACCATTTCCAGTCGCATGTTTTCACGCAGGGCAACATACTCCATTTCGGGAGTAATGATACCTTGTTTGGCATAATGCATTTGTGAGACATTTTTGCCCGCCAGTGCCCGACGCGGCAGGCGCTTGTGAAGCTCAAAGCGTAATGCGTCCAGCTCAGCATCGGTAGCGCGTTGCTGACCATATTCAGAACTCAAGCCTGTCAGTATTTCGGTATCGGCACGTTCTTCTATCCAGGCGGTGCGTACATCAGGCAGTCCTTTGGTGATATCAATCGTTACATCAGGATCGGAATAGGGGCCAGAAGTATCATAAACAGTGATAGCAGGATTTTGCTCGACACCCTTCTGGGTGTGTGTATCAGACAGGCTGATTTCGCGCATCGGCACGCGGATATCATCGCGACTGCCCTGAACGTATATCTTGGCCGAATTGGGAAACGGCTGCACGGAGGCATCATTTATTTTGGCTGTTTTACTAAGAAAATCTTTTGGGATCGCACTCATGTTGCTTCTCCTGCTAAACCATTATATAAAAGCGGAAACAAACAGCCAGGTCCGGACTAACAGGAAGCCATCGAGTAGATGGTTAAATAGCTTCCCTACGCCGGTACTAACCGGATCAGGTAAACCCTATTAAATACAAGGTCTTAAGGGTATATCTCAGCGCCAACACTTCGTTGGGCACCCCTAGCTGCTGGAAACTTCAAATTATATGAACTGCCCTGCTATTGCAAGACCATTATTCCAGTTAATAGCAGCATTACTGTTTACAGCTTGCCTGAGATGGGCAAAATACTTTATCTTACCTTATTAAGTGTCTACTCACGCCAAAGGGCAATCATCATGACAGACTTTAATATAGATCTGGCACGTTACAACATGATCGAGCAACAAATCCGACCCTGGGACGTGCTCGACCCCAGAGTACTTGAAGTCATCGCCGAAACTCCGAGGGAGCGTTTCGTGCCCAGTGAATATTTCAACATGGCTTTCGCGGATACCCAAATCCCGTTAGCGCATGGACAGCTTATGATGGAACCCAAGCTGGAAGGACGAATTTTACAAAGCCTGCAAATCAAGCCAACTGACAGAATCCTTGAAATCGGCACCGGCAGTGGCTACCTGACTGCCTGCCTGGCAAAGCTGGGCGCTAATGTGGTCAGTGTCGATATTTTTCCGGAATTCTGCCAACAGGCACAGCAACAAACTGCGGGGCTTGGACTTGAAAATATCCAGTTTGAGGTGGGTGATGCCGCGCAAGGCTGGAATGAAAATGGCGAATTTGATGTCATCGTGATCTCGGCTTCTCTTCCAATGCAGCAGCCTGCATTCCAGGAATCCCTGACCATAGGTGGCAGAATGTTTGTGGTTATCGGTGAAGGTAACCTCATGGATGCCGAGTTAATCAGGCGTCTGGATCAAGGTGAATGGACCACGGAATCACTGTTCGAGACACATCTACCTCCCATGTTAAATGCGAAAAAACCACAGGCATTTGTATTCTAGTTAATCACGTCATTCATCATGCGACATTTCAACGCTCAACAACTCAAGGAACGGCTGCAACAGCAAGGTGAACACCCGCTTCTGCTGGATGTTCGCGAACCCTGGGAATTCAATATTTGCGCTATCGACAATAGCCAGCTGATCCCGATGGGGCAAATTGCGAACCAAATAGACAGCCTTGACCCCGAAAAGGAAACCGTGGTGATCTGTCATCATGGCATCCGTAGCCGCTCTGTGGCCATGTATATGGAGAGACATGGCTTTAAAGACCTGATTAATCTCACCGGTGGTGTCGAAGCCTGGTCAAGAGAAGTCGATTTGGACATGCCGACCTACTGAATCTGTAGTATATTCACACAAAGTCAGAGCCCGAAGTACCCGGGCTGCATTAACCCAGGCAACAAACAAGGGAATACCATGTTCAAGACAGCATTTTTTATAAGCTCAGTATTGTTATTTTCTTCCGTCCAGGCAGATGATCTGCTCAGCGTGTATCAACAAGTATTGACCGGTGACCCAGAACTGAAAGCGGCTGAGGCTGGACACCGGGCCAATCTGTTGGTCAAGGACAAGGCCAGATCACTGTACCTACCTAATGTTAATCTCATCGGCTGATACAAGCGAAATATCTCAAGATAGCTCTATATCGGGAAAATCTGATTTTACGATAATAATGGCTATCAATCTGAGCATCTCGCAACCGGTGTTTCGCTACGATGCCCTGGTACAACAGAAGCAGGCTGATATCAGCATCGAACGTTCGGTATCGGAATTATCGGCCATACAACAACAAGTCATGTTGAAGGCCGCCGAACGCTATTTTGATTTTTTGTCTGCGGAAACCGCGCTGGAATTTTCCCGATCAGAAAAAACGGCGATTGCCAAACAACTGGAACAGGCAAAAAAACGTTTTGAAGTCGGCTTGATTGCCATCACCGATGTGCATGAGGCACAAGCAGCCTATGACCTGGCCGTTGCTTCGGAAATTACCGCCATCAACCTGCGCGCCAGTGCTATTGAAGCACTCACGGAAATTACAGGTAGCACGCATGAAGACCTGGCCCGTCTTGGCGCCGATATGCCACTGCATAAACCAGACCCGGAAAGCATGGATGAGTGGACCGACATTGCCATTCAACAAAACCTGCAACTCAAGGCCGTGATGCTGGCGACCCAGATTGCCAAGGAAGATATCAAGGTTACAGCGTACCGGTCATTATCCCACACTGGACATTGTTGCGTCACATGATTACTCAGAGAATGGTGGCGACTTTGGTAGAGAAACCACTGACGGACAGCATCGCCCTACAATTAAAAGTACCATTGTACAAAGGCGGCAGAACAGTTGCGCAAGTCAAGGAATCGGCGTATTTATATAACCAGTCGCAGGAAAATCTCGAACAACAACGTCGCTCGGTATTACGCCAGACCAGAGATGCCTACCGCGGGGTCACTAATGGCATCGGCCAGGTTCATGCCTTGAATCAGGCAACCGTCTCCACCAAGAGCGCGCTGGAAACCACCCAGGCAGGGTTTGAAGTTGGCACACGCACCATCGTGGATGTGTTACTGGCACAACGTAGTTTGTTTGGCGCCAAACGTGATTATGATCAGGCGCGGCATGAATACATCCTGAATATCCTCAGGCTTAAACTGGCTGCCGGCACACTATCTCCTGATGACCTGAGTTACTTTAATAGTTGGCTGGAAAATGAGCCATCTGTTAAACAATGATCAGGCGCCTGATTTCGAAGACCCGTTGGGTTTACTGAAGGCATGCCACCAACGCATACTAGGGTTTTGTGAATTACTCGAAAAAATGATAACGCATATCATGGACAATGGTATCGATGATAACGTAAAGCAGTCAGCACAAAAAATTCATCGCTACTTTTCCACTGCCGGCAAGCTGCATCATATGGATGAAGAACAAGACCTGTTTCCGGTTTTAATCGGCTCTTCACTGAAAATAGCTACGATCATTCATGGCCTCAAGCAGGACCACATTAAAATAGATAACAGTTGGGATAAACTCGCACCATTGCTGGCCAGGCCCGCCAGTATTGAAGAAAATCCGGAATTCAATCAATGGGTCACTGAATTTTGCCAGGCAAACCGCAAGCATATCCAGACAGAAGAAGAGGACCTGCTTTCGATGGCGCAGCATATGCTAAGCACCGAGCAGCTTCAACAACTGGGCAAGAATATGAAAGAGAGAAGAGAAAAATTCACATAAAACAATTTGTATAACAACTATACAAACCACCATACTGGAAAAACTCTGGACAGAAAAGACGGCCCCTGTTCATAGTTCCATTCCAGTAAAATATGGATATTATTTAATAACTTTTAATTCCGCATCAACTTTTGCACCAGTCAAATAGCTTCTGCTCTTTAATCATCTGACAAACCTTTTCGGGCACCATGGACTCCCACTCGGTGTGACCCTTTTGCATGTTATGTAAAACCTCATGTGAAAAAATAGATAAATATTCTTCCTTGACGGTATCGAGTGCCTTCACATAATTATTTTCCAGCAAATGCTGATAGAGATAACGCAGATGTTGATCTACTTGTAACTCATGTACGCCTTCTTTTTTACCACTTTCCATATTAATGGCAGGAGAAACATACAAACGCAAATCATTCTTGAACATGCGGCCAAATGATTCCAGTATTCCTCCTGGTAAATCATCATAATATTTCTCGTTGAAAATCTCGCGCAACGAAGGCAATCCCATGGTCAGTGCAATAGGCTTGCTGGTGTAACGAAACAGGAACTGGGCGAGACGATAAAACTCGCCATAATTTGAAATCAGCACATTCTTGCCGAGTGAACACAGGATATCAGCCCGACATAGGAAATCACCAACATTAATATCATCACCATCTTCTGACAGGTTCATCAATGTCATTTCAGATAATTCGATCAACTCATTCTCTGCTACTCCCGCATCATTCATAAAAGCTTTTTGTGCGCAACTGAGCAAATCAATCGTAAAATTTGTCGGTGGACGAAAACGACTACGTTCAAGCAAAACGGCTTTTTTATACAGCGTATCGGAAATTTGTGCGACATGACCATCAGCAGTAAACATGGTCGCATTCGACAGGCCATGCTGCACCAGGCGCAAGGCCATCAAGCGATTATCCACCTTGCTAAAAGCAGGACCTGAGAATTCGATCATATCAACCTCAACCAGCTCACTATAAAGCTGATCCATTAATGACCGCAACAAGGCTTCAGGGTTTGTATGCAAGCGCATGGCGCCATAGATCAGATTCACTCCCAGCACGCCCAGGGTTTCGTGGTCCTGGACATGTTGTTTGCCATGCAGACTGACATGGATATCGATACGTGAGGGTTCTGCATGTGGCTGGTGCTGAAACAGGATACCAAGCCAGCCATGGCCATCTGTTTTATAGGTAAAACTGCGAGCAGCAACGGTATTGGCAAAGGCAAAGAAAGTGCTTTGCTCGCCTATGCTGTCGTCCAGACGTTCCAGCAATAACCTGTATTCCAGATCGAGCATATCCCGTAGACGATCACGACTGACATAGCGCTGACAGGAACCATAAATAGCATCACTGACTTTCATGCTATAAGCAGACATGGCTTTGGCGATGGTGCCGGCAGCTCCACCGACGCGGAAAAACCAGCGAGCAGTTTCCTGTCCTGCTCCAATTTCAGCGATGGTGCCGTAAGTGGCCTTGTCCAGGTTCAATGCCAGCGCCTTTTGATGCGGGTCTTTTATTTCTCTTTCCATGCGTGCCTCTCAAACAATTAATCGTGTCATCTGTGATCAGTCTAGTCCATAATTGCACTATCTTGATGTTTTACACTAGAATTCTTCCTGTATTATCGACATAAATATTAATCACTTAACCCTGTAGAGCCATTTAATTTGTCTACCAAAAAACTGATTCACCTGACTGCAAGGCTACCCTTACCACTTTTATATCTATTCGGGTACTGTCTGGGTACCCTGTTCTGGCTAATCCCTAATAAAAAAAGGCGCATCAGTACGATCAATCTACGTTTATGCCTACCTGAGTTATCCGCAATTAAACGCACTAATCTACTAAGGCGTAGCCTGATAAATGAGGCCCAGACTTTACTGGAAATTCCGGCAGTATTGGGCCTGCCTCAACAACGCCTGAACACCATTATTAAACAAGTCTGCGGACTTCAATACCTGCAACAAGGAATTAAAAAAGGCCAGGGTGTGATACTGGCTATCCCGCATCTGGGAAACTGGGAACTCATTGGCCTGTATACGTCATCACTCTACCCGATGACCAGTTTGTATCGCCCACAACACCGCTCACCCGAACTCGACAACTTTATCCGCAACGGCCGTCAGCGTTTTGGTGCCAAACTGGTACCTACGGATGCCAGCGGAGTGCGCGCCCTTTACAAGGCCCTGGATGCCAATGAGGTCATCGCCATATTACCCGACCAGAACCCCGGCAAGGGTACCGGGGTATTCGCCCCCTTTTTTGATCACCCAGCTAATACCATGGTGCTATTATCTCGCTTAGCCCAACGCAACCATGCCGCGGTACTGTTCTGTTACACCGAACGACTGAAATGGGGCAAAGGATTTCGCATGCATTTTATTCCTGCCGATGAAACAATTTATAGCAAGGATGCTGTGCTATCAGCCACCAGCCTGAATCAGGGACTGGAAGCCTGTATCAGGAAAATCCCTAATCAATACTGGTGGAGTTATAAGCGCTTTAATGTCGCCCCGGGTGAGCAGAGCTCACCTTATGATAGCAATGATTAATCGATAGACAAAAAAGCTAGAGAGATAACGGTGTGAATGAACTGCGCACGTGATGACAGGTTTTTATACTTACTTTATAAATATACAATCTTCCCAAAGTAACCCCTTAACTATTTGAATAAATTAATCAGCCACTTTCAATATGTCCCGAATTATTTGTTCAAGTCGCGTCAAGGCACCTTTATTCTTCTCTACAAATGAGGCCGCATTTTCACCCATTTGCTGACGTAACTCAGAACTGCGTAATAACAATTCTACCTGACTGGCTAACTGTGAAGCGTCAGCTACTTGCATGATTCCTTTTTGCGCAAGCAGTCCTTGAGTAATACCCTGAAAATTAAACATGCTGGGACCGACAACTGCAACAATACCTAATGCGGCAGGCTCCAGCGGATTATGTCCGCCGGTATCAACCAGACTGCCACCAATAAAGGCTACATCGCTTGCTGCGTAGAGTAACAGTAGCTCTCCCATGGTATCACCCAGGTACACCTGGGTATCGGGTTGGCAAGTTTCTGACTTGCTACGTCTAACAGTATTCAGTTTGTATTTATTACACAATGAAGCCACGCGCTCAAAACGGTCAGGGTGACGTGGCACCAATATCAGCAGCGCATCAGTAATCGATCGACTCAGCTGTTGAAACGCATCCAGCACCATTTCATCTTCACCTTCATGAGTACTGGCTGCAATCCACACCGATCGGTCAACGCCCAATAGCCTGCGTAAAGCTTGTGCCTGTTCTGTCAGACTGGCTGGTATCACCAGATCAAATTTAATACTACCCGTCACTTCAAGCTTTGATCTATCCATACCCAATTGGAGAAAACGCTCTGCATCCGCCGAATTTTGTACCGCCACCCGGTCAATGCATGCCAATACTCGCTGCGTCAGAGGTAAAACCCGGCGGTAGGAAGCGGCCGAGCGCGCAGACAAACGCGCATTCACCAGCATGAGCGGAATGCCACGTTGATGACATTGTGAATAAAGATTCGGCCAGATCTCGGTTTCCATTATCAAGGCCAGTGCCGGGTGTGCACGATCAAGGAATCGATTCACAGCCAGGGGCAAATCATAAGGTGCGTAAACATGCGTAACGCTATCAGGAAATAATTTTAGTAATTGCTGCGAGCCTGTCGGAGTAGAGGTGGTTACCAGAATCTGATATTGCGCATAATTGTTTTGCAATAAGCGGATCAACGGCACCGCAGCGATGACCTCGCCCACCGACACCGCATGCACCCAGATGAGTTTGTCATTTTCACAAGCCGGAAACGAACCCATGCGCTCGCCCAGGCGTTGGCGATATTCCGGCTGGCGAATACTGCGAATTAACAATCTTGCCAGCACCAGCGGGAAAATAAATATCAGGAGCAGATTATAAATAAAAAGCGACAATCAGGCGTATTCCGAAATCTGTTTAACAGGCAAACTTCATACTACTGCATCAGCCTTGGCAATAACAGCCAGGTATTTTCTGCAATATGTTAATCATCCGCCTGATGCTGACGAATCACATCGATAATGCGGCTGGTCGAACAACCATCAACGAAATCCAGTACCGCTACCTTGCCGCCATTCTCTATCACACAACCGGCACCGGCAATATCTTCCGGGCGGTAGTCGCTACCCTTAACCAGCAGATCAGGCAACAGTTTGGATATCAGACGTTCGTGTCACCACCCGGACGTTCTTCTTCATCGTCCACTCTGACAACCGGTACCGGCGCCTCTGGCGATATGCTAGAAGTTGACCCGTGCCAGTAACGATCAAGCATTAAATCGCCGACCACCAATACACGCGCAGATTCAAATGAAGGTAAGTTATTATTCATGATAATCAGTTAGTTATAATGCAAAAATGCATCATCCTTATTTTTTACACAGCCTAGCATATGGATTGCTTATTTACCCGCAATAGCCAAAAAGTACCTTATTTTATTCTCCACACTGAACACTCGCGAACTTCTTTTTTATGCCATCAGCCAGTCATTGACCAGGATCATTGCCTGCCAGCTCATACTGAGTGAATCCTGTATAGTAAAAAACACCGACAAATATCCTCATTCAGATATAACATTAGTTATGCCACATTCTCGAAATATTATCAGCAAGCTTCTACGATGGTACATTGAGATATTATTCATGATAAAATGCAGCATTGACAGCCCAACCAAGCCTCAAGCTATATGACAAGCAGCAGCGAAGAAAATAACCCTAATGATACCACCCTGGGCGGCCGGCAACTGTACGCGAGATTACTCGGTTATGTAAAACCGCATTGGAAAATATTTACCGCCGCTGTTATTGCCATGATCCTGCTCGGCTCATCTGATGCCCTGTTTGCTGCCTTACTGAAACCCTTGCTGGATGGCAGCTTTGTAGAAAAAGACCCACAAACGATTAAAATTATGCCGTTCCTGGTCGTTGGAATATTTGTGGTACGGGGCATCACCAGCTTTATTAGCACTGTTTCGCTCAACTGGATTGCGACGCGATTAGTGATGGACTTACGCTCGGAAATGTTTGATCAAATCCTGTGCTTGCCCAATCGTTATTTCGACAATAATTCCACCGGCAATATCATTTCACGCATCACTTATAATGCCAACCAGGTCAGCCATGCCTGCACAACTGCATTAGTTTCACTCATTAAAGACAGCGTGACAGTCATCGCTTTACTGGCCTGGATGTTTTATCTTGACTGGAAATTATCCATGATCTTTTTTGTACTGGTACCCATAGCCGGCGGCATCATCTATTTTGTTTCCTTACGTTTACGAAAACTGAGCCGCTCACTTCAGGAAACCATGGGCAATCTCACGCACGTGATCGAGGAAACGATTGGCGGCAATCGCGTTATCAAAATCTTTGGCGCTCAGGCGTTTGAGAGAAAAAGATTCCATGGGGTTAATAACTGGGTGCGACGTTTCACGATGAAATTCACGACCACCTCAGCATTTAATGCACCGCTGGTCGAATTCATTGCTGCCTGTGCTTTAGCCTTTATTATCTACATCGCCTCACTGGAGGCTGCCAAAGGCGCCATGACCGTGGGAGGTTTTGTTTCATTCTTTGCCGCCATGGCCATGCTATTTGGCCCGACCAAACGTTTAACCAAGGTCAATGAAAATATTCAAATCGCACTGGCGGCATCAGAAAGTATATTTAATATGCTCGATGAGCCCGGCGAACGACACACAGGTCAGACCTTACAACAGCGTTGTGAAGGAAGACTGGAATTCAATAACGTCCAGTACCAATATAAAAACAGCGAACATCCCGCTCTCACTGATATCAATCTGGACATCAAGGCAGGTGAATCGATAGCCCTGGTTGGTCAGTCTGGCAGCGGAAAAACGACCCTGGTTAATATGATCCCGTGCTTTTACCAACCGGATTCAGGGCAAATATTGCTCGATGGCGTTGATATCAATGATATATCTCTACCCTCCTTACGTTCGAATATTTCGCTGGTGAGTCAGGATGTTGTTTTGTTCGATGACACCGTGGCCAATAATATTGCCTATGGCAACATGCAGGATAAATTCAGCGAGAAGGATATTATAAAGGCTGCAGAAGCGGCCCACGCGATGGAATTCATCGAAAAAATGCCATTGGGATTAAACACCAGAATTGGTGAAAACGGTGTCATGCTATCCGGCGGGCAGCGACAAAGAATAGCCATAGCCCGTGCTATTCTCAAAGACACACCCATATTAATACTTGACGAAGCCACCTCAGCTCTCGACACCTTATCGGAGAAACACGTTAAAGAAGCATTGGACACCTTACAACAAAATCGCACCACCATTATTATTGCTCATCGACTTTCCACGGTTAAAAACTCTGATCGCATTATTGTCATGGACCAAGGGAAAATCGCTGAAACCGGCACCCATCAATCACTACTGGATGCCAATGGCATCTATGCAAAACTGCAACAAATGCAACTGACTTGATTAATAATAAAGCATTGTGAGCGAACTTCACCCACTACCCAGACATTTATTAGCAGCTCGTTACTGGCCTACCTGGCTAGGCCTGGGTTTACTCCGTGTTATTGCCATGCTCCCCTACCCTATTCAGTATCTTTTTGGTCACAGCATCGGGTTTTTCATATGGCTACTACCGTTGCCACAGAAAAAAATTATCCGCATTAATCTGCAACACTGCTTTCCTGAAGCTACTGAGAAACATCAAAGAAAGCTGTTATTTAAAAACTGTCTTTCCATGGGTATGGGCCTGGTGGAAATAGCCATGAGCTGGTGGAGCAGCAGCAAACAACTAGAAAAACTTGTCAGCGTCGAAGGCATTGAACAGCTACAAAATACTCTAAAAGAAAATCATGGTGCTATATTACTGAGCCCACATTTCATTACACTTGAAATCAGCGGGCGTCTGCTTGCTCTTAGCACTCCGTTTCATGTCATGTTTCGAGAACAAAAAAATGCCGCTTTTGATTACATCATGACACAATCGCGATTACGTAATTTCAACAAAGCTATCCATCGAAATGACATCAAGGGACTACTGACCAGCCTGAAGAACAACATGCCCGTATGGTATGCGCCGGATCAACATTTTGGCGGCGCCAATAATTTAGTAGTGCCATTTTTTAATCGGCCAGCCCCCACCAACCCGGCTACCTCACGCATTGCCAAAATCAGCCAGGCAAAAGTGATCCCTTTTTTTCAGGAGCGCCTACCGGGCTTGCAGGGCTACCGACTGGTAATATATCCGGCATTGGCCGACTATCCAGGCGACAACATTGAACAAGACACCACGCGCATCAATCAGGAACTGGAAAAACTGATTCGCATGCGACCGGAACAATACCTATGGGCCCATCGACGCTTCAAGGGTCAACCCGGTGAGCGCAATACGATCTATACAAGCACCGATTAGTAAGTCATCGCGATGACACCACATGAAATCATCCCCAGGAATACATACAATATTGGCAAGGGTATAATTTCTCATCATCGCTATTGTCTACAATGAAAACAGAGAGTAGGATTTCCCCAACAGACCTGCTGACTAGTAGAAGTGAATATATGCGCATATTTCAATCCGGTTATATCTATATTATAGATAAATTTCTTATCCACTCGGTAATAGCCATGCTGATGTTAACTGCGAGCTATAACCCTGCCAATGCAGCCAAGCCTGCTCAAGGCAAGCCCCAGCAAGTCATCGTTGCCCCTGTGCGCGTCGAAGAGATTTCTGACCGTATTGAAGCATTGGGAACTGCACGCGCTAATGAATCTGTCAGTATCACTGCCAATGTCGCAGAAAAAATCAAGGAAATCCACTTCGAAGATGGCCAGCAGATCAAGGCTAGGAGAGATCATGGTCGTGCTGGAGCAATCTGAAGAACAAGCCAATCTACAACAGGCCAGAGCCTTGCTCGCAGAACGAGAAGTTGCGCTGAAGCGTTTACTGCGTCTGGAAAAACAGAAACTGGCGCCGACTGATGAACTGGATCGAACACGCCTTGAAGTCGATCAGGCCAAAGCCAGTATCTCCGCCATACAGGCCAGAATCAATGATCGCATCATTCGCGCACCTTTTTCAGGTGTCGTCGGCTTACGTAATATCAGTGTCGGCGCCCTGGTTGAAAGTGGTGACCTGATTGCCACACTGGACGACACTACGTTTTATTAAACTCAATTTCAGTGTCCCTTCGATCTTTTTACCTGAACTGAAAGCAGGTTTGAAAATCAAGGCACGTTCTTCAGCCCTTGGTAAACAAACCTACCTGGGTGAAGTCAGTAGCATAGACAGCCGCATTGACCCCGTTACCCGTTCGGTTCAGGTGCGTGCCATATTACCCAACCCGCAAGGTGTTATCCTTCCCGGCAGTTTGCTGCAAGTTGATCTGTTGCGTAACACTCGCCAGGCGCTGTTAATACCTGAATCGGCATTGTTACCACAGGCAAACAAACAATTTGTGATGCTACTGGTTAAAAAAGACGGCAAAGACAGCGTCGAAAAGAGATCGGTTAACATCGGTATCCGTCTACCCGGTCATGTTGAAATCCTGGACGGATTAAGTGTCAACGATCATGTGATTACTCATGGCAATAATAAGGTACGACCCGGCAGTATCGTCAATATACTCGCTATTGATGATGGCACAGTAGATATTGCCACTATCATCAAAGGTAAGAACAAAAAGGTCAAGAAGCCGTGATCCTTTCAGATCTATCGGTTAAACGTCCGGTACTGGCTGCTGTTTTCTCATTAATGCTCATCGCATTCGGGTTGCTGGCATTTGACCGTCTTCCATTGCGCGAATTTCCCAATATTGACCCGCCGGTCGTTTCGGTTGAAACCAATTACCTTGGTGCCTCAGCCGATGTAGTCGAAAGCCGGATAACCCGTGTGATTGAAGACCGCATAGCGGGAATAGAAGGCATTCGATTTATAGAATCCAGCAGTGAAGACGGACGTTCCAATATCTCTGTTGAGTTTGATGTTAACCGTGATGTAGATGCGGCTGCCAATGACATTCGTGACCGGGTGGCTGGGGTACTCAGCCTGCTACCGGAAGAGTCCGAGCCGCCCGACATCCAGAAAGTAAACAGCAATGATGATGTCATTATGTGGCTTAACCTGGCCAGCGATCGGCTCAGCGTCCCGGCACTGACCGATTATGCCGAACGTTATCTCATTGATCGTTTCTCGGTACTGGATGGCGTGGCCCGTGTTCGCATCGGCGGCGCACAATCCTATGCCATGCGTGTCTGGCTGGATCGTAATAATATGGCCGCACGTAACTTGACCGTTGCCGATGTTGAAAATGCATTGCGTACAGAAAATGTCGAATTACCCGCCGGCAGCATCGATTCTAAAGAACGTCAGTTTACTGTTCGTATCAAACGTCAATTTCGCACCTCGAATGATTTCAGTCGTCTGGTCATCGCCAAAGGAAGTGATGGTCATTTAACCCGACTCGGTGATATTGCCCGGGTTGAAAAAGCCGCAGAAGATGATCGTCTGTTCTTCCGCGGTAACGGCGTACCTATGGTCGGCATTGGCATTATCAAACAATCCACTGCCAACACCCTGGAAGTGGCGCGTGCCGCCAAGGCCGAAATGAAGCGCCTGAATCCTACCCTGCCCGAAGGCATGAAAATTCGCCAAAGTTATGATACCTCGGTATTTATCGAGGGCGCTATCAAGGAAGTCTATAAAACACTCGGCATTGCCATCATGCTGGTGATACTGGTTATTTACCTGTTCCTGGGTAGTGTGCGCGCGACACTGGTGCCCGCAGTGACGGTACCGATCTCATTGATTGCCACATCCATGGTGTTGCTGGCACTGGATTTCTCCATCAACATGCTAACGCTGTTGGCATTAGTACTGGCCATAGGCCTGGTGGTGGATGATGCCATCGTGGTACTGGAGAACATCCATCGGCGCATGGATAAATACGGTGAGTCGCGCCTGGTTGCCGCTTTTCGCGGTACGCGCCAGGTTGGCTTTGCCGTCATTGCCACCACGGTGGTATTGGTTTCCGTGTTTGTGCCAATTGCCTTTCTGCAAGGTGACCTGGGTCGCCTGTTCTCCGAATTTGCGATTACCATGGCCGCTGCAGTGGCCTTTTCCAGCTTTGTCGCCTTGACCTTATCTCCCATGCTGGCTTCTAAAATCCTGCGTCCACGTCAACAGGAAAGTAGTGCAACACGGGTGGTTAATAAAGGCTTCAAGCGCTTGCAGGGCGGTTATCACAAAGTGTTACAAGCGGCACTGAATCATAAATGGATTATTGTACTGATATTTTTCACTGTGGCTATTGGCTCATCCTGGTTTCTCACGCATATTGCAGATGAATATACACCCAAGGAAGATCGCGGCGCTTTTTTTGTGTTGGTGAATGGGCCGGAAGGTGCCTCGTATGAATACATCAGTAAATACATGAATGAAGTCGAACATCGACTAATGCCACTGGTGGAGAAAGGCGAAGTGACACGTCTGCTGGTCAGGGCACCACGTGGATTTGGCAATATAGCTATATACAATACCGGCATTGCCATTATGGTACTGAACGACTGGGGATCAAGGCGTTCCGCCTGGGAGATCATGAATGAAGTACGCGCCAAACTCAGTGACTTACCCGGTGTGCGTGCCTTTCCGGTCATGCGTCAGGGCTTTGGAGCACGTATCCAGAAACCGGTGCAATTCGTTATAGGTGGCGGCACCTATGAAGAACTGGCGCAATGGCGCGATATTTTACTGGCAAAAATCAACCAGGATAACCCAGGGCTGCGCGGTATCGACTGGGATTACAAAGAAACCAAGCCACAATTACAGGTAGCGATTGACTACAACCGCGCCGCTGACCTCGGCGTTACCGTCAGTAATATTGGTCGAACACTGGAGACCATGCTGGGCTCACGCAGGGTCACCACCTTCATCGACGAAGGACAAGAGTATGACGTCATACTCGAAGGTGAACGTCAGGCCCAACGTACACCAACGGATATAGAAAACATCTACATTCGTTCACAACGTTCAGGTGAATTAATACCCCTGTCCAACCTGGTGCATCTGGAAGAATTTGCCGATTCTATTAAACTAAACCGTTACAACCGGGTTCGCTCCATTACCCTCGAAGCCAATCTGGAAGAAGGTTATTCATTGGGCGAAGCACTCACGCACCTGGAAGGCCTGGTAAAGGAAAGCCTGCCAGGCCAGGTCATTATTGATTACAAAGGCCAGTCACGTGACTACAAGTCTGCCGGCGAATCCCTGTTGTTTATCTTTGCCCTCGGTATCCTCGTGGTATTCCTGGTGTTAGCTGCACAATTTGAAAGCTGGATACACCCGTTTATTATTATGCTGACTGTCCCACTCGCCATGACCGGGGCATTGCTGGGTTTATATCTTACCGGTCAAACTTTAAACCTGTACAGCCAGATCGGCCTGATCATGCTGGTGGGTCTATCGGCCAAGAACGGCATCCTGATCGTCGAGTTTGCCAACCAGTTGCGCGACCAGGGTTATGAATTCCGCGAAGCACTCATCGAAGCAGCCGATGTACGTTTCCGCCCCATCATCATGACAGGCATTACCACCGCTGCCGGTTCTGTTCCCTTGCTGATCTCCACGGGCGCCGGCACCGAAACCCGATACGTCATCGGTATAGTCATCATGTTTGGTGTTATTGCCGGCACCTTGTTTACCCTGTTTGTGGTACCTGCTGCCTATGACCTGATCGGCAAATACACCAGTTCACCACAGGCTGTCACGCAGCAACTGGAAAAAGAGCTGACAGAGAGTGAAAACCGGAGCAAAGAGTAATGGTTTTATGTCAGTTAAAAGCCGGTTATAGCTTCATTGCGAGGCAGGAAGCGATCCATCTGCAGCGGTGTACATAACTATAGTAGGACAGGCTGAAGATCGGCACACTATTTATAATTGACTTTGTCTAAACCTCACTAAAACCATATTATTATAATAGTTAATAGCTTCGTTTATTCGAAATATTGCATAAACTCTGACTGCTCTCAAATTAACCCCGTCTTAATTTGACATTAAGATATCTTTATGTCGAAAACTAACCAATATATTGACATAATAGAATTTAGAGGCTAAGTTTCTGATATAAGATTTATTTAATATCAATATATAGCGTGGTTTTTGACATAAGATGGAATTAAACGACTATCAGGCAGGCCAGTACAAGCAACAATATCAATACAAGAGCTTTAGCCCGACAACTATCAATCATGCCTGGGAAGTAAACGATCCCGAGGTCCAATGCTTACTTAGCGATGCAGATCGCGCACTGGGTGAGCTCAATGCCTTTTCACAACTGGTCCCAAATGTGGATTTTTTTATTCGCATGCATATCACCAAAGAAGCAACTCAATCCAGCCGCATCGAAGGCACAAGAACCAATATGGAAGAAGCATTGCTGGAAAAACATGATATTTCACCTGAAAAGCGAGATGACTGGCAAGAAGTACAAAACTATATTCAGGCGATCAATAAAGCAATCACTCAGTTGGAGTCACTACCTTTATCTAATCGCTTGCTTAAGGATACACATAAAACTCTGTTACAAGGCGTACGAGGAGAAAGCAAACAGCCCGGCGATTTTCGCAGTAGCCAAAACTGGATTGGTGTAAGTCTGGCAAACGCAATATTCATCCCGCCTCATCATGAAGAAGTTCAGGAACTCATGAGTGACATGGAAAAATTCATCCACAACGATGAAAATCATGTACCGCATCTGATTAAAATAGCCATCGCACATTATCAATTTGAAACCATTCACCCATTCCTGGATGGAAATGGTCGTTTGGGACGCTTAATGATTGCGCTTTATTTAGCTAATTTTAGTTTGTTACACAAACCGGCGTTATATCTGTCCGATTACTTCGAGCGCCATAAAACAGATTATGTAGATCGTCTTATGGCGGTTCGTGAATCCAATGACATGAAACAGTGGCTGATATTTTTTTTAATTGGTGTGCGTGAAACAGCCGATAATTCCATTCAGGTATTCAAGGATATTCTGGTGCTTAAAGAACAGCTTGAACGTGAAGTATTACCACGTTTCAGCACACGGCGACAGGCTAACGCCCAGAAACTAATGCAGACCCTTTACCAAACGCCAACCCTGGATATTAAAATGCTAACTAAACTATTGAAGGTAAAAACAAATACTGCAGCAGCGCTAGTCAATGATTTCGTTAAATACGGAGTATTACATGAGCTAACTGGTAAACAACGAAACAGGATATTCTGGTTCAAAGACTATTTAATGATATTTAAATCATCCGGATCATAATAAACATTTTCTTTGGATGCTTTTATTTAAAAGCACTCAATCAGCTTTTTAAGCTTGCATACTCCAGGGCCTCAATAATATAAGAACCATAATCGCGCTCATATTGCAGAGGAACAAGCACCCACTCTTTAAAACGCTCTTTGGTAAAATTAAATTCTTTCCCTATGCCCTTTTCAATGAGTTCATTCATCTTTTGCGACGCGGCGATCTCTTTGTCTTTATGTCCAGTCTGTTTCTGAAACCATCGTGCCGTATCCAGCAGATTGCCGCGCTGTGCATACAGCATGATTTCAGCATGATGATCGTATCTACAGGATGTTTATTTTTTAATAAACAAGGCATTTACCGCTCGCAATGACATTAATTCTTGATGTCATCGCGAGCGTTTTTTGCGTGGCGATCTCCTTATCTTTATGTTCAGTTTGTTTATATAACTATGGCACTACTGCCAACACTTTGTCGCGCTATGCACCACAATATTTCAGCAAGTCTGTTACGTTGCAGGTCTCGTCATTTTTTATATAGAATGATCCTTTCCACTCACAAAGACTATCAATCACATTAATCCTGAAATAGTACTAAACCACCAACTGGCAAACCATATCATTCACCAACCATTGCTGTAACAAAGCAATCGCCTGTTGCGGTGTTTCTTCCTCACTGTAATAATCAAGCAGTAATTCACACATCGCACTAAAATCTCCGCCTGACTCCATCATCTTTATGGTACGTTCTTCAGCAGCTGCAATCGCACGAAACTGACTAATGAGCTCCTTGCGCCAGATAAGCCAGCATGTAGGATCCTGCTCTCTGGCAGGAGGAGCCTCGTCATTGGATAATGCCTGCCAGATCTGGACACTGTTATATTGCATGTCTAATAATTGCACCGAATCATGAAACCGGACTTTAAGACTGGGCCAGTCATTCGGATCTATCCTGGAAAGATGCTGAAGTGTCACTGCCTGGCCATCTGCCGCATCAAAACTATCGCAAAAAGCTTTCTCCAGCACAGCGATTTCAACCAGTTCAGGTATCTGCTTCCAGGGTTCTTTCTCAGCTAGAATGACCGGTATGCTTTTGCCAAAATAACGCAAACTGGGATGATGTGACGGGTAATGAGTGATATAAGCTTCCATCAACTGATCAAACATGTCATCACCAAGATAGGCATGCAGTTGCTCGTAATCCGTCATCATCGCTTCTTTAAGGCGAAGCTTGTATCCATCCGCATACAAATCAAGACGCTGTTGCGCATTGTAATCGCCGCTGGAAACAATGCTATCGACAATCCCTGTGGGCTTTTCCAGTATATAACCCAGGAACTCGCGCTGCATTTCACGTAATTCAGTCATCAGACCGTACCTGTAGCCAGCACCAGATTCAGATCTTCTGCCGGCAATGTTTCTGCAGCGATTTTTTCTGCAATCCTTAACTCCGAGCGTAACTCCTGAAACTCGGGAATATTATCATCGCGTTCAATCATGGTACTGACAGCACCAAAGCGCTTCAGGGCCTTGGCGTACAGATCCCAGACTGGATCACAGACATCATGATCATGTGTATCAATAATCATCGAACCATTATAACTATGCCCCGCCAGATGAAATTGCATAACACGATCACTGTCGATGCCATTAATATAGTCTTCGGGATCAAATGCATGATTGTGCGCACTGACAAAAATATTATTAATATCCAGCAATGCCAGACAATCAGCGCGTCGTAAAATTTCGTTAAAGAATTCCCATTCAGTCATTTCTGAGTTTTTATAGGTGACATAACTGGAGAGGTTTTCTATCAATATTTGCCGGCCCAGCATATCCTGTACTTGACGGATACGGCCAGCGATGTGTTCGATGGTTTCTTCATTATAAGGTAAGGGTAGCAAATCATGGCTGTTAATATGATCAACACTGGTCCAGCATAAATGATCAGACAACCAGTGCGGTTCAACACGTTGAGTCGAGTTGCTTTAATTGCTCAAGATAAACTCTTGTCCAGTGGGTCGGTACTACCAATCGACAACGACACGCCGTGCATAACCATGGGGTAATCAGCTCTTATCTTATCCAGATAATCCAGTGGCTTACCGCCGGGCACCATATAATTTTCGGAGAGGATTTCAAACCAGTCAACATCTGGCTTATGGTCTACGACATACTGGTAATGCTCGGTGCGCAAGCCCAGACCGAAACCTAAAAAAGGACGTCTCATATGCTAATTATCCCACTATTATTTATTCAATGAAGCTGCATCATTAAAAATAAGCCCCCATAATTCTGATTATCTAATCAGCGCCACAGGGGCCCTATCGATTAATGATAGCTGATATCCAGATTTATATCTGAATTCAGTCTTTCATTATTCGCCTACTTTACCACCAACATCATCACAAGCCTTGGCGGACATTGATACAAAACCATTCCCTTTACAACTGGCATGTCCTTTACAGGCATTGGATGCTGTTTTACAGTCATTATGACCTTTGCACTTATTAACACCATAACAATGGACATTTGATGCAGTCGCATTGTCCGACATGGCTGAACTGATTGGGCTGATGCTTACCAGGCCTGCTGCTGCCATGCCAATAATGAACCTGTTACTTTCTTTGATTTACTCATCCGATATTTCCTCTAGTTAAATGATTTCCACAGTCGTATGACAAGCAGAGTGCTGCCAAGTTCTACGGTATGCCTATTATTAATTTAAGCAACCCATTAATATTAGCTGACTAACAATAAACTTGCTTATAACGACGCACGTCATCTTATTTGACGAATTTAGACAATAATTAACGCCCTCTATAGAAATAAGCAAGATCAGCACTATCATTGATTAAATTAGTATTGGAATACTCACGTAATTATCACAATTCAGTCACAGAACCACCTAACTCTATTTTTGGTGCCCCGCTTTCCATAAATAAAGACTGGCGATAGTGCGATAAGGCCGCCAGGAATCGGCTATTAAATTATATTCCTCGTATTTCGCATCATCAGATACTTGATAATATCGCTGTATTGTCTTCCTGATAACCAAGTCACCCACAGGAAAAACATCCATGCGTCGCATGGAAGTGATCAAAAATATATCCGCACTCCATAGCCCAATACCCGGGTATTGTATTAATGCTTGTCGAACATCCTCATCTCCGAGCCTGGATAATTTCCTGAAATTCAATTCACCATCGACAATGGCCTGCGCGAGAGATCGGACATAGTTCACTTTATTATTAGAAAGCCCGCATTCGCGTAAAACTATGGCCTTTAATTTTAGCATTGTTTCTGCATTAAAATAACGTCCACCATGTATGCTCAATAATCTATTACTAATTGTGCGCCCTGCCTTTATGGAAAGTTGCTGATTAATAATAGCGTCAACTAGTGCGTGGTAATGAGGTGGTTTCGTTTTGCTGAGTGTGATTGGATCGCATTGTTTTATTAACCGCGCCATCGTCTTATCAACTTTGCATAAGTGCCGGTCTGCGCTATTCAGTAATATTTTATCCATCTAGCCTATTTACGCTAAATTTCAAGGGAGATCAATGAGAAATGAAAACCCGGGTCAATATAGAACTATTCTCACTTTATGAAGTGATATAATAAATACTGTTTACAACATCCAGAGTCGGCGGGCTCTCTATTTACACCCATAGCGACAAGCACCCTGGCGTAGCATAAAAGAACCTGACCTTATTCTTCTTTATATGTAGGTTCAACCTGAGTCGATCTTGCTTGGTAATTATTTAAATTTAATCAGGAATTCTTCAACCACATTGATCAAACGATCGACTGTTTCATCTGTTAATAAAGGTGACAAGACCGATGTAGAAACCCTCTGTTGTGGACTTCATCAGCACCAGGGTAATTACGCTCTAGTTGGTCTGGTAAAAGCCTTTTTGTTACAGGATGCTTCGCCAGATTACCGGTCACGATAGGTCGTGTTTCAACGCCGAGGTCTTCAAGATATTTTGTAAATTCCGAGCGTGAAAATGGCGCTGACGGGTCAACCATGATAGGCAGCGCCAACCAGGAAGGATTAGCTTTTTTGTGTACTAACTGGAGTATGCAACCAGGGGGACTTTTCGATATAAGCATTCACCTTGCTTGCAATTTCTTCTCTACGTTTTGCGAAAGTATCTGCTTTTTCTAATTGCCGCATACCAAACCCGGCTTGCACTTCCGTAGGCCTGACATTGAGCCCCCAATTAATGAATGCATAGCGAGGATCAATATCTTCATGCTCATGCAAGCCATATTTAACTGGATCTACATCACGAATCCAGCCATGTGACCTTAATATCTTTAATTGCTCGGCTTTTTCAATATCGGGCACTGCAATCATTCCACCTTCCATGCTGGTAATATGGTGTGAAAAGAAAAATGAATAGGCCGCTCCTATACCAAAGTTACCCACTTTGGTTCCATCCCAGGATGCACCCATGGCTTCACAGCAATCTTCGAGGATAACCAGGCTATGCTTGTTAGCCAGTGCTACAATGCGATCCATATCACAGGGGTTACCCATCAGATGCACCAGAAAGATAGCTTTGGTATCCGGGCCAATACTACGTTCCAGGTCATCAATATCTATATTTAAGGTTTCTGGATCTACATCTACAAATTTGACTTTTAAACCCGCCATCATTGCCGACCAAACCTGGGTCGGCCATGTGACTACCGGTATCAATATTTCAGACCCGCTAGGTATAATTGGAGACAATGAATTGGTTAACAGTAAACATAACAATAGATCAGCTGATGAACCACTATTAACCATCACGGCATCTGTACTGCCTTGCCATTGTGAAAATTTTCTTTCGAATTTCAATGTTTTTTCTGCCATTGAAGTACGAAAGCTACACATCGAGTCCAAGGCTTCGACAATCTCATCGGTTCCATAGGTTGCCAGACTCAAGGGGTACCAGTAACGAACGGGCTTTGCTTCATTAATTCGGCTCTCATTCTCGAGTAGTAAATCAATGATGCCTTCTATTTTGGTAATATTGGTTATATTCATAGACGTTACTGTATCAATTTATTGGCTATTTTCATAATTCGCGATGGTTCGTCGTATACCTTCCAACAAACCTACTTCTGTCTTGTAACCCAGCTCGGTTAACCTGGAAATATCCAGGCATTTTCGCAGCATACCATCAGGCTTGGAATGATCCCATGAAATTTCTCCCTGGTAGCCCACTTCACTGGCTATTAATTGGGCTAAATCCTTAATGGCAATATCCTTGCCTGCACCCACATTTATATGATCAGGTGTCTCGATGTTGTCCATAAAATACAATATGGCGCGTGCCGCATCTTCAGAATGTAAAAATTCACGTCGCGCGATACCGCTACCCCACAGGGATAGCTCCGTTGCTTGTTGATCTCTTGCATCCACGAAACGTTTAACGAGTGCTGATAAGACATGGGCCCTGCCTAAATCAAAATGATCGCCGTCTCCATAGGCATTTGAAAGCATGGGGCAAACAGTCAACATGCCATACTGTTCATAATAATATTTCGCCAGTTTCAAGCCAATGATCTTCGAAAGCGCATAGCCTTCATTGGTCGGTTCCAGTGGTGCTGTTAACAAGCGGTCTTCGGTAATCAGTTCGGGTATATCCTTGGGGTATATACATGATGACCCAAGAAACAGATTTTTGCTGGTGTCATATTGATGACAGGCGTCAAATAAATTCAGGATAATACGTAGATTTTCATCGGTAAAGCCGACCGGGTCAGCTATATTCGCTGCTATCCCTCCTACTTTTGCCGCCAGCATCAATACATACTTCGGGCGATGCTGCTCAAAATATTGATTCAAATTTTCTGGTTTCGTCAGGTTTAATTCTTTACGAGCTGGGGCAAGGAGATTTTTAAATCCTTTTGCTTTGAGTAATTTCAACACCTCCCCACCTATCATGCCTGTGGTACCGGTAATTAATACTGGCGCTTCTCTGTCAATCATTTTTCAAATCATCCTTCTTGAACAAGGTTCTTACGCTTCATTGCTTTCATTATCCAGAATAACAAGATCAATTTGATTGATTTGCGCGGCCACATCGGAAAAAGAACTACCATAGCTGCCAATGATTTTCTTTGCTTTACTGAGGGAGTATAAATCAATCATCGCATCTCTTATCGCAGCAACATCATCTCTATTCAGGCTCGTTTTTTGATGCATGATGATTCTATCACCATATAACTTGATCATGTGTTGCTGTGTTTCAATGCTATCAGTAGCGAGAAAAAACTTAACATTCGGCGATTGTTTAATTTCTTCATTCATAGTGTTTTCGAAAAGTGCTAAAGGACTACGCCTGATCGCTTCAAGATGATCATCTCTACGTATATGCACCCCAATGACATTATCATGCGCACCAAAGACGGCTTGTACTTCATCAAGGATTTCAGGTTTTGGTTTAAAATCCGCAAACATTGGAGAGGATCGGATAAAAACTTTTACAAGAGGCTATACATAAAGACTCTGTTTTTGCCAAATCGATAAGATTTCCGCCGCTGCTTATGAAGGCAGCAAGATCTTTCTCGTATAACAATGCTTATACTTAATTTTATTGAACCGTTTCTGTATGGTTTTTTGTAGTTTGCCAAATTTACCCATGTAATTTTTCGTTAGCTATTTTGCTAATCTCTGGAGGCATCTCAAATAAATTTTCGAAACGATCGCTCATGAGATTGGGATCTAAATACCATTCTACAGACAGCTTAACACCGGCGACTTTTGACACTGCCATTGCAGCGTCAAGGGAACGCATTCTGTTACATAGGCCACCTTGTGGTATAAATACAAACATTGACATTCCAAATGAAACTGTTAATGATAAAACCTCATCAACTGTTACCCATCAGATAGTTACTGCCAGGTATTTGCTCAATAGGATAGTTTACCCATTTTATATCAGATCTATTTTTTTTCCATGCATCAAAATATTCAATATTATTAACTTCACCGAAACTATCCTGATAGGCTATTAAATATGAACCAAAATCGGACACTAACGGAACGAATGAGTCACGAACATTCATTGGTGATTCGCTAATAGACCACGTTGCCAAAAACATTGATCTGGATACATTAACGTCTTCAAGCACTTTTTCTAGTTGCTCCAAGTCTGATAATAATAGAACGCCTTTATCTGATGATTTGAAATTTTCGGTAGTAAGAACCGGAATATTCATTGATTTTAGATAAAACTTTTGCAATAGTGAAAAAGGCTGCAGATCAAATATTATATACTTGCCTTTAAACCCCAGGTTATAAAACAACCGACTCATACTGCCATAACCACCACCAAATTCTACAACTGCATCTATATCAATTACGTTCTCTGTGATTTTCTCCTCAAAAACTGGCCAAATGATATGCCTGATGTATCAAGTTACCACTGCTCTTGGGATAATAAGCATAAGGAGGCGGATGACCTACGTTGGATTCATTTATTGCATGTCTCCATCGAGTATCCCAATTGTCTCTTTGTTTCAGGTAATTTAACTCCACAGAGAGATACTGCGCTCTCGACGACGAACATTGTTTTTTTTATTACGTCCCATCTCAGGAATTCTCTTGGATCACCTGTTAAGACCAGCTCTTTTAATCGCTTCATATTCTGAAACCATTCCGTCTCAGAACGCTGTCCCTGAATTGTTTCCGGTAAAGGGAGGTTCTTGAATGAAATCTTTAAATCATTTATTAACTTTAATTCACTCATCACTAACAGGCGGTAATGGCTTATCATTAATAAATATTAAAATCTTTTGTACGATTTTCCTAAGCATATACTTCCTATTAACAATTTATGATATTAATAAAATGATTGTTTATTAAAAATAATCAAATGGTCAAATTTACTATCGTCGATATTTATCTGTAGGCCACACATAATCATGAGTAAACTCTGACTTCGATGCCTGTTCAATCATATACTGCGCCACCAATCGTTCATTACATTCCTGATGGACAAAATCGTAAGCATTTTTGGCGATCTTTTTTCTTTCTGCATCATTATCAGTGTAGTAGCGTACTTTATCTATCAAATCATCCTGATTTTCCACTTCAATAATACGCTCACTACCATACAGGTCAGACAGGTTACTGATTGCTGAGGTAAACGTAAGCAAGCCATTACCCAGGTAAAGGCCAATGCGATCGGATGAATACATATACAAGGGGCTATTACGGCCATGTTCGACACCGGTGGGTCGAAGACTGAAGTTCAGGCCGATCCTTGACCGGCACAGTGCCTTTCTGAACTCCATGCCAAATATTTTGTTTTTATTGCCATAGAATTCACACTTCAATGCCGGGCAGTGCTTTTGTATCAGCGACGGAGCCACCAGCCTGAGGTCTTCAGGATCGGCCCATTGGTTCGTGGAGCCAGCAAAAAACACATCGGTTTCCAGGTCGTCCTTTTCATGATTACGGCAAGCATCAATACTCGAATCAACGGCGTTAGGGAAAAACGAAACAGCAGAGTTTTTACCTGCTACCGTTTTTAAATAGGCCCCTGCGGTGGTGACAAATGTATGATCAACACAGTCGCTCTTACTGAGTAAATTGGCTACATTACTGGGTATAAACAGGCCATCAACATTATATTGGAAAACCAGCAACTCAGGTAGCATTTGCCTGATTGTCAACAGTGTTTCCGGTTTAATGATATCGGCGTGTGCCAGCGCCATCACTTGTGGCTGAAAGTTACGGCAAACCTCGATCAGTTTTTTGTTGCAGGCACGAATACCCAGCTTACGGGTACCCAGTGGATTGGAGGCACGGGCTATTTCACGGTCACTGAAATGGTATACGTCATGGCCATTTCGCACGAATCCATTCTGGATTTTCGTGAACATGCCATAGGTGCGCTGCCCCAGATATTTATGATTTGCATCCGCCACATGGACTATGCGCATTGATGTTCACCTATTCAGCTATACCATGACTAATAAGCTTGATATTATACACCGACGGCATAAATTATAGATAGTTAATCTGAACTAAAATCAGCGCCTATTAGAGAGTAGCCATCAGATGATTCCTTGCAATATCCACACTGATGAATAAGCCATTAATCATCCGATAAACCTATTCGTATCAAATTCCTGAGTAAGCTGGACAGCGCCACCTGGCTCAGGCAGTTTCCCGGGCAAGAGCCCGTGTGGAATAATTGCGAGTTTATCTTTGATAAGGATGAACGCCATTACGACTGGCTGGCAGTCTATGAGGACTTACCCAAAAGCGGTGAAGAGCGCTTTCCGCTCAGCCAGGAGCTTCTGGCCTGCGCGCAACAAAATACCCTGTTCCTGACCATGGAGCCATCCACGATCAAATCCTATGGCAAACACTATACCGGGCAGTATGGCCATGTGATCACCAGCCAGGAATCCTGGGCATTACCGCATCCACACAGGATTTCATTACCGCCGAATCTGCCCTGGTTCTATGGCCTGGGAAGCAAGAATCTGATCACCTATGACATGATCAAGGCTATTACCAAACCCAATAAAACCAGAAACCTGTCGACCGTATGCTCGGTCAAACAACAAAAAAATACATTACATTATCAGCGCTATTTGTTCACGCAGGAACTGAAAAAGCTAATTCCTGAATTGGAGATTTTTGGCCGCGGCGTGCGTGATATGGATGATAAATCCGAATCACTGGATGATTACAAATACCATATTGTCATTGAAAATTTCAGAGGCATTAATCATTGCACTGAAAAACTCTCGGATGCTTTTCTTGGATTCACCCTGCCTTTTTATTACGGCTGCCCGAATGCGGCTGACTATTTCCCAGCCTGAAAGTTTTATACCGATCGATATCGACGATATTGAGGCCACACGCCAAATTATTGTCGATGCCATCAATAATAACGAATATGAAAAAAGACTACCTTCTATTACCGAAGCCACGAAGACGGGTGCTGGATGAGTACAATATCTTTGCGGTGATATGCAAGGTGGTCAATGAGTATCATAGTGACCAACCAGCCAGCGAAAAACCTGTGACAATATATTCTCGCCGTGCGCTTAGAAAAAAATATCCCGTTGATTGCACATGGCTGATATTGCAGGTAAAATACGAGCAAAACTGATTCACAGGTTCAAATCATGAAAACGATTCTATGGTGGGGACGCTTCGATCCGGACTATGCACGCAATCGCATACTCCGTGCGCTGCAACAGCAATTAGGTTATAACATTGTCGACTTTCAGCCACGATCTGGGATCACCGCAACCATCGAAGCGAAATTAAAAGATATAAAAAAACCTGATTTCGTTTGGGTTCCGTGCTTTCGCCAACGTGATGTGCTTACCGCCGCCAGATGGGCGAGGTCACAGCAGGTTCAGCTGGTGTTCGATCCTTTAATTAGTGCCTGGGATAAACAGGTTTTTGAACGTAAAAAATTCAACGTGGAAAGCCCGCAGGCTTACAAGCTTTTAATGCAGGAACGCAAACAATTTCAACATACCAACCTGGTGATAGCAGATACCGAAGAACATGCACGCTTCTTTAGTGACACATTTCATATCGATCCCAATCAAATCAAGGTTATTCCGGTTGGTGCTGAAGAATCTTTGTTTAAACCTGAAAACCATCCTGATAACAAACCTGATATCACCGAAGTTTTATTCTATGGCAGTTTTATTAACCTGCAAGGGCCGCAGACTATTATTGAAGCGGGCGAAGCTATGTGAAGATAAATCCATTCGCTGGCATCTGTTAGGGAACGGGTCCACTGCTGGCACAGTGCAAGGAACATGGCGCAAGGGCTGAAAAATATTATTTTTGAAGAATGGATAGATTACAAACAGTTACCCGATCGAATTCATCAGGCCGATATACTATTAGGTGTGTTTGGCTCATCAGAGAAAGCAGGCCGGGTTATTCCTAACAAGCTATATCAGTCTATCGCTTGTGCGCGGCCTGTAATAACGCGTGAAAGTACCGCCTACCCGACTACTTTGCAGGATGGATTGCAGTCAGGTATTTTTCAGATACCAGCAAATGACCCGCAGGCCTTGAAAGAACAGGTCGTTATGTTAAGCAAGGATCGTGAGTTAATCATCAGTAGCGGTATCAATGCCCGTAAAACTTATGAGACATATTTTTCCAATACTGTGATAAAGAAAGCATTGGAGTCGGCATTTCTGTCACTAGGTCGATATTAAACTGGTTCTTCATTTTTCCTATGAATGATTTGTTCACAGAATGATTGGAAATGTCATTGGGTAGATCGCCGCGCCGATAAACTCGACCGTCTATATTTTCCCAAGGCATGGCCTGTAAGACCGTTTATATATTTCGAATGAATGGCCCATTGTCCTCGCGATGACAGTATTTTTTTAAATTTTCTCTGACCACTAGCCACTAGCCACTATTCTAAACCCGCACAATGCCAATACCAAAACCACATTGAGCCGGATCATTAACAAACTCTTCGGTCTCAACGCCTTCTTCTTTCAATCGCTGCCAAAAGTAGTAGACCTGGTTAATATCCAGTGGTTGGTTTTCGACGATATCATGGAAGGCGATAATACCGCCGGGGCGCACCAGATGGTGGTAGTCACGATAATCGGCTTCCACGCCTTTTTCTGTGTGGTCGCCATCAATAAACAGTAAATCGACTTGTTCTCCATTTAATTCAGCTTCCACCTGTTGGCGAAAATCTGCGGAGTGGGAATTACCTGAAAGCAGAACGACATCACAATTTGAATCTTTTGGCGGCAGTGCGCGCAGTAACTCGCCTTGTATGCTCATGTCCTGCATGTCACATGAAATTACTTTTTTACTCGCCAGGCTTGACCAGATCAACAAGGTGCCACCACGAGCGGTACCAATTTCCAGAATTATTTTTGGTTTTAATTCTTCCGCGGCTTTAGCCAGTGCGGTAATTTCCGAGGGTATTTGCAAGGTCTTGATGCGAAAATAACCGCCGCCACCAAAATTCATGGCCCAGTCTATACGCTCTTCCAGACTCCTGTCCTTGGCATGATATTCCGCCAATCGCTTGAAGGCAGAACGTCTATTAAACGGCCTTCTGATATTGCGTAGCAGGGTTTTATGCGTGTAATTTTTCCACTTCTTGGCCAAAATGATTCCTCACGATAATACAGCTTCTTGTATTGGTCTGGCGCCAGTATACCGACATCGATCTGATTTATTAAGCCTTCGCAGGCCTTATTAATTACATGCGGGCCAGTTCTGTATATAAATCCAGCGTCGATGACAACATGTTTTCCAGTTTAAAGTCATGATTATCCGGAACCGGCACTGGCTCTCTCAGAATATCGCTGACGCGCGATGCGAGACTGGATATATTACCGTTTTCAACACAGCCGATTGGGTAAATAGTATGCAGTATTTCACCTACGCCGCCATGATCGTAGGCAATCACAGGCGTTCCCAGACTCAGGGCTTCGAGGCTGGTACGGCCGAAGGATTCCGGTTTTTTCGATAGCGACAACACGACATCAGACAAGGCATAGATTTCACGCATGTCTTTACGATAGCCCGTGAAAATAATATTGTTTTGCAAGCCGGCGGCTTTTACCTTTTCCTTAATTTCTGCGGCATAAGACTGACGGCGAGGATCCTCCCCACCGACAATCAAACCGACAATATTGTTATCGCTCTCGATTAAACTCTCCATGAGCTGAATGAAATCATGATGACCTTTCAAGCGCGTCAGTCGCCCGGGCAGGGTGACGAGTTTTTTGCCTTTTAACTGAGGGTAAAGCTTATACCACTCAGTCAACCATGCTGTATCTGGCTGGTAGTTATAAGGGAACTCTTTCGCATCTACACCACGATAAATGAGCCTGATGTTACTTTCGTTTACTTGTGGGTAATTATCCAGTATATATTTTTTGACGGTTTTTGAAACAGCTATAACCACTTCACCGCGTGTCATAATAGAGCTGTATTTTTTAACAGAATACAATCCGTGCACGGTAGTAACAAAACGTGGCCGGGTATTTTTATCCATGCCTTTCCAGGCGAGGTAGGCTATCCAGGCAGGCAGTCTTGATCGCGCATGTAGTATATCCACCGGGTGACGCTCAAGATAACGACGCAAACGCAGGACATATCTCAAGGTGAATAATGATTTTTTGCCGATGGCCCATTCAATGTGCTTGGCACCTGTCTTTTCCAGTTCTGGCACTAGTCTGCCGCCGGATGAAATAACAATGGAATGATGCCCCGCCTGGCAGAGCGCCTGAGAAATTTCCAGCGTACCTCGCTCGACACCGCCCGCGTCCAGGGAAGGCAAACATTGCATGACGGTGATGTTAGGACTAGACATGAGCCAGCAAATAGTCAGCGACGCGTTTTGCTTCGCATAATGGCGCTTCATTGGCGTTTAATTTACGTGTATGCATCCAGTCATCAAAGCTGGTTAGTCTTCTTGTCTGGATCAAGCTGTCAACTCCGGCGCTGACCCGGTTTTCCTTTTTTCTTTGCACCGGCAGCAATCCACAATCTGCGCCTGAGCTGAGTGCCTCGTATACCATGGAAACACTGTCCTCGGTGATCCACACCTGGCCGGCGTTACGTAGCTGTGCTGGCAACCAGTTCGCTTGTGTTTCTTCTGCCAGATAAATTTTTAAATGATCAGACGACAGCGATTTCAGATTTTCAATGAATGAAGCCGGCGTTCTGCGTGATGTACTTAATGTCCACTGCATATCATCTTGATCAAGGATCATGTTGATACGCTCCAGCAAGGCATCATCATGCCAGTCATAATGCGTAGACGGACCACCAACTAAGATCAAGCCCTGCTTGTCATCATGATGGCTTGACGGTTTGACGCGGTTGATCACTCCCAGCGTTGTAATGATGCGCTGACTCGATGACAACCCGTCATGTTCAGGCACAATACAATAATCAAATAAGGCGGTGGGTAGTGAGGGCTTCATTAAAATCACTGACTGGCCACCTGCGGAGCGTTTCGCCGCCAGTACCGACAGATGGGTACGATGCCCTGCTCCCATGACCAGAGCTGGCATCGGCCGGTCTTGTTGTGGAAATGATCGTTTGAAATAATATTTTAGTGCTTGCCAGAATGTAATCGGCTGCAACTCATAGGTTTCTACTTGTCTTGATTCTGACAAGGCTTCAATCAGGCCTTGCGTTTGATTTTCATGTCCTGGCTTGCCATCAACAAAGCGCCATATCACTAGTGGCGCAGCTTTATCTTTCGATGGCTGATTATCTTCTAGCACAACACATCACGATAGTTTTTCATGAGCAATATTGGCTTGCGACTAGTCAATTAAGGTGTATTCCGCTCCACAATACGGGCATGATGCTTTGCCGGTTTCCTCAAGGGGAATATATACTTTCGGGTGTGAATCCCACAATGACGTGCCCGGCATAGGGCAATGCAGAGGCAATTCAGCTCGAGTCACCTGGTATTTTTTACTGGCGTTCGACTGTTTGGGTTTTTCGTTCTGAATCGACATTTCAATAACTCCTCATGACAGTTCTTGCTTCTGCTTTTATCTTTGCTGTTTTGATTTTTACCTGCACTTAAATCAATGCCAGCCACTCAGGGTACTGCTGACGTCGTCCATGCACCTGATCAAAATACAGAGTCTGTAGTTTTTCACAAATGGGCCCGCGTGAACCGCTTCCAATGGCACGGCTATCGAGCTCGCGAATGGGAGTGACTTCTGCGGCTGTTCCGGTAAAAAATGCCTCGTCGGCAATATAAACTTCATCACGGGTAATTCTTTTTTCTATTACATCAAAACCTTCATCATGCGCCAGTTGCATAATGGATTTGCGGGTGATTCCATCCAGCGCTGAAGTCAGGTCCGGCGTATATAGTACGCCATCGCGCACAATGAAAATATTCTCGCCACTACCTTCCATAACGAAACCATCGGTATCCAGCAACAAGGCTTCATCACAACCACAAGATATTGCCTCCTGTAGCGCCATCATCGAATTGATATAATGACCATTGGCTTTGGCACGACACATGCTGACATTCACGTGGTGACGTGAGAAAGATGATGTGCGGATTTTGATACCTTTTTCAAGCGCCTCTTTTCCGAGATAGGCGCCCCATTCCCAGGCAGCGATAATGACATGCGTTTTTAAATTATCAGCGCGCAAACCCATGCCTTCGGAGCCATAAAAAACCATCGGACGTATATAAGCTGTTTCCAGGTCATTCTCACGAACTGCAGCGCGGGTGGCTTCGTTAATGGTCTCCTTGTCAAAAGACATGGGCATATTCATGATATGCGCTGAACGAAATAAACGATCAGTATGCTCCTGAAGACGAAAAATAGCGGTACCCTTGTCTGTCTTATAGGCACGCACGCCCTCAAACACACCCATACCATAATGCAGGGTATGTGTGAGCACATGAACATTGGCGTCCCGCCAGGGGACCATCTCCCCATCCATCCAGATTACGCCGTCACGGTCTGCCATCGACATAGACAGAACTCCTTATATATAAATAAATAATGAAAACATCATTGTAGCGGATTTTAACGTCAAGGGGCAGATCTGGCTGCGGATTTCTTTCTTCATGACGGGCAGGCCTACCTGCAGCTACATTTTGGCTACTTTAATGGATCCAGCATCAATCGCTGCCATAATCCCATCACCAGTTTGCGTGAATCAATAAAGCTATCGGCACTAACGGTTGAAGGTTCATCAGTCAGGGTCTGGCGATGACCGCAGGCGCGGTAATTCTTGTAGGCATCAAACAAACCATCTGCCTCGGCCGCTGTTAACAGTCCATGCTGCTTCAGACCTTCGAGTTGGCGCAGGTTGTCAGTATATTTTACCAGGTCTTCATAGCGATTGGCCCAGCGTAATATCAGGTATTGCACCATAAATTCTATATCGGCCATGCCGCCTTCATCCTGCTTCAAATGGAAGCGGTCTTTTTGTTTACTGCCCAGCTCACTACGCATACGTTCGCGCATCTCGACAACATCCTGACGACATTTTTCCGGGTCGCGTGGCTGGCATAGCACTTCCTGACGCACCTGATTAAATGACTCAATCAGCTCAGGGTCGCCGACGATAGCGCGCGCCCTGACCAGCGCCTGATGTTCCCAGGTCCAGGCTTCTTGCAGTTGATAACGCCTGAACGCATCAAGCCCACTCACCAGCATGCCCGATGCTCCGCTGGGTCGCAGGCGCATATCCACTTCATAAAGTATGCCCGAAGCAGTATGTGTATTCAGCAGATGGATAAAACGCTGCCCAAGGCGGGCGAAAAATACCGGGTTATCCAGTTTTTTAGGGCCACTGGTTTTTTGTATTTTACCCTCGCTATTATGCAGAAAAACCAGATCAAGATCAGAGCCATAGCCCAACTCGATTCCGCCCATTTTGCCATATCCGATGACAATAAAGCCGGGCTTTCGTTTCTTTCTGGCATGGGTACAGACAGGTTCGCCATGTTTTACAGTCAAGGTATGTGTGCAGATGGCCAACACCTGTTCCAGAATCACTTCAGCAATTTCTGTCAGGTGACTACTGACTTCAATTAATGACATGGCATTGGTTAAATCTGCAGCAGCCACATGCAATACATTCGACTGTTTGAAATAACGCAATGATTCCATCTGCTGTTCTAGATCATCATGATCCAGGTGCATCAGGAGTGCACTGAGCTCATGACGCAAATCCTGTTTCTGCAAGGGTGCGTACAAAGAACGTGGGTCAAGAAACTCATCCAATACCACCGGATAGAGCACCAGATGCTCTGCAATCCATGCGCTTTGTGAGAACAACTGCACCACCTGCGACAAAGCCATCGGGTTTTCAGCCAACAGGGCCAGGTAAGTACTGCGCCCCGAAATCGCTTCCAGCAAGTTGATGACACGCAACAGGCACTGGTCAGGCTTTGTTGTGCCACTTGCCGCACCCAGCACCAGCGGCATCAATCGGTCCATACGCTCTCTGCCCACGCTACTGCGGCTATTATAGGCGGAACTGGATCGCAGTCCCTTGATCAATCCAAGTACATAAGCCACATCCTGATAACCCTGCTTCTCCAATAATTCCCTGGATGCGTCATCATCAATTAATCCATCCCACGCAGCAGCAAGACTATCGGGTGTATCAGCCTTGTCACTGACTTGTGGTGCGGTCATGATTTGCTCAAATGCACTATGAACAATATCCCGATGACGGCTCAACTCTGCATAGAAACTTTTCCAGTCAGAGAAACCCATGGATACCGACAGGCTAAGTTGCTCGTCTTCATGCGCTGGCAACACATGCACCTGTTGTTCCGCATAGGCCTGCATATGGTTTTCGCAATGACGTAAAAACTCATAAGCTTGCAACAACTGCCGGGTAACATATTCGGGCAAACATTCTTTATGCGCGAGTAAATTCAATACCGGTATAATACCCCTGACCTGCAAATCCGGCTCACGACCGCCCCGAATCAACTGAAAGGCCTGGCCAATAAATTCGATCTCACGGATGCCGCCCCTGCCCAGCTTGATATTTTCTTCCATGCCTTTACGCTGCACCTGCCTTGCAATCATGGCTTTCATGTCTCGCAAAGACTCAAAGGCGCTATAGTCGAGATAACGACGATAAGTAAAGGGCCGCAGATCTTTCATTAATGACTGCGCCGCAACAAAATCACCTGCTATCACACGCGCCTTGATCATGGCGTAACGTTCCCACTCCCTACCCTGATATTGATAATACTCTTCCATCGATGCAAAGCTGACCACCAGAGCTCCACTCTCGCCATAAGGTCGCAGGCGCATATCCACTCTGAATACAAAACCCTTGTCGGTACTGGTATTGATCACATGAATCAATTGCTGCGCTAGACGTGTAAAAAATTCCTCACAACTGAGGCCATTGCGTTTTCGAGTTTGCCCGTCTTCCGGGTAGGCAAAGATCAGATCAATATCAGATGAGAAATTCAATTCATAGGCCCCCAGCTTACCCATGCCCAGCACCACCAGTTGCTGTACTTTACCGTCGCTGCTACGCGGAACTCCCCAACGCTTGCAAGCCCATTGGTGTAACCTGGCCAGTGCCAAATCTACACAGGCATCTGCCAGCAAAGATAGGTCGCGCAAGGTTTCGGTCAGCGGTGCCCAGCCAGCGAGATCACGCCAGGCAATACGAAACATTTCCTGCTGGCGAAATTCACGCAAGACAAGCATCAGTCGATTCTCGTCCCGAACCTTTTCCAGCAACTTGTCAAGACGCGTGCGATATTCCCCCGGCCGGTAATCGCGGTGCAATTCGCCTGCATGCAGCAGACGCAGAAACACTTCGGGATGTTGAACACAGGTATCAGTAATGAAGCGGCTAGCCACCCAAACCTGATCGATGATCTGCTTGAAATCCGCCCGTGGCGAATAACTTATATTGTTATCTTGCAATGATTGCTGGAATGCCGGCCAGTCGCGGTCAAGACGTTGAATTAGCAATGGGGGCAAGAATTTCATCATGATAATCAGGCTTTTATTGTTTTAGTGAGCTCAGACCAACCAATTAACTATGACTTTAACCTAAAATGTGACAGATACAATCATTTTTAAGTGGAATTGACTTAAGAACCCCCGCTATTTGCCGAAAGATTGTGCAGACAATAACACTATTTTTCAAGCTGGCCTGATTGCCAAGCTGAACTTAACATCTGGAAGCGCACATGGAATTCAAAGATTATCTAAAAATCATGGTCATGAAGGATGCTTCGGACATCTACCTGACTACAGGTGCACCACCCTGTGCAAAATTTGATGGCGAATTAAAACCGATTGAAAAAGCCTCCTTAGCTGCCGGCAAGGTGAAGGAAATCGCTTATGAAGTCATGGATGCCGAGCAGATTGCTGACTTCGAAAGGAAACCCGAGATGAATCTGGCACTCTCTGAACCTGGTATCGGCCGTTTTCGTGTCAACATATTCAAGCAACGTAATCAGGTCGCCATGGTTATTCGTAACATCAAGACCGATATACCGAAAATGGAAGATCTTGGATTGCCGTCCATACTCTCCAAAATCATTATGTCGAAACGCGGACTGGTGTTATTCATTGGCGCGACCGGATCGGGTAAATCCACATCACTGGCATCCTTGATAGATTATCGCAATACCAACAGCACCGGACATATTATTACCATAGAGGACCCGATTGAATTTGTTCATCAACATAAAAAAAGCATCGTTAACCAACGTGAAGTTGGCATGGATACAGATTGCTATGAAGATGCGTTGAAAAACACCTTGCGTCAGGCACCCGATGTTATCCTGATTGGCGAAATTCGTGACCGCGAAACCATGGAACATGCCATGGCCTTTGCCGAAACCGGACATCTGGCTATCTCCACACTGCATGCGAATAATTCCAATCAGGCCATGGATCGTATCATCAACTTTTTCCCTGAAGAGCGCCGTAACCAGCTGCTGCTCGACCTGTCACTGAATTTGCGTGGCTTTATATCTCAACGCCTGGTCCCGACAGTAGAAGGCAAGCGCTGTGCCGCCATCGAAGTATTACTGGGTACACCGCTAGTGTGCGATATGATCAAACGCGGCGACATCATGGAACTCAAGGAAATCATGGAGAAATCCAGAAACCTCGGCATGCAAACCTTTGACCAGGCTTTATTCGATTTACACAAAGCTGGCAAAATTACCGAGGATGAAGCGGTAAGAAATGCTGACTCGGCCAATAACCTGCGACTAAAAATCAGCCTGTCTGAAGGCCGTTCCAGCGAAATGGAAAATAGCAATTTATCCCTGGATAGTGATCAGGATGAGGAAGTGCCGCAAACGGGCAGTGGTTTGAGTTTGTCGCTTGAATAGACAGTAGCGAGTGGCTAGTGTCGAGTAGCGAGGAAACACCTATCTATGTTCGTCTTAACAACCACGCTACTTGCCACTCGCTACTAGCAACTGCCAATCACGACCCGAAAAAAAACCGCCACAAGGGCGGTTTTTTTCGGGTCGTGATTGGCTTTACATCATACCGCCCATACCACCCATACCACCCATACCGCCCATGCCACCCATATCAGGTGCACCAGCAGCGCCATCATCGGCAGGCTTCTCAGCGATCATGCATTCGGTAGTGATTAACAGACCGGATACAGATGCCGCATTCTGCAGTGCAGTACGCGTTACCTTGGTTGGATCGAGGATACCCATTTCGATCATATCGCCGTACTCACCCGTGGCCGCGTTGTAACCATAGTTGCCCTTACCACCTGCAACCTTGTTGAGAACAACCGAGGCTTCATCACCGGCATTGGAAACGATCTGACGTAACGGTTCTTCCAGCGAACGTACCGCAATAGCAATACCAACGTCCTGATCGTGGTTATCACCCTTGATTTTTTTCAAGGCTCCGAGTACACGAATCAGTGCAACACCACCACCAGGTACCACACCTTCTTCAACCGCGGCACGCGTCGCATGTAATGCATCTTCAACGCGTGCTTTTTTCTCTTTCATTTCTACTTCAGTAGCAGCACCAACCTTGATCACTGCGACACCGCCTGCCAGCTTGGCAACACGTTCCTGCAGTTTCTCTTTATCATAGTCAGACGAAGTTTCAGCGATCTGCGCACGAACCTGCTCAACACGACCTTCGATCTCATCAGGATTACCGGCACCATCAATAACAATGGTTTCTTCCTTGGAAATAACGATACGCTTGGCTGAACCCAGGTCGTCTATTGTCGCTTTTTCCAGTGACAGGCCCACTTCTTCTGATATCACAGTACCACCGGTCAGGATAGCGATGTCCTGCAGCATGGCTTTACGACGATCGCCGAAACCAGGTGCCTTAACTGCACAAACCTTAACGATACCGCGAATGCTGTTAACCACCAGTGTAGCCAGCGCTTCGCCTTCGATATCTTCAGCAATAATCAGTAGTGGACGACCGGCTTTGGCAACGCCTTCCAGAACCGGCAGCAGTTCACGGACATTGGATATTTTCTTGTCATGCAACAGCACATAGGGTTCTTCCAGTTCAGCGCTCATGTTCTGTTGGTTATTGACGAAATAAGGAGACAGGTAACCACGGTCAAACTGCATACCTTCAACCACTTCCAGTTCATTTTCTAAACCTGAACCTTCTTCAACCGTGATAACGCCTTCCTTGCCAACCTTTCCCATTGCTTCAGCAATAATGCCACCGATATTGGTATCAGAGTTGGCAGAGATGGTACCGACCTGGGAAATCGCCTTGTTATCTTCACAGGGCTTGGAAAGTTTCTTCAACTCTTCAACCGCAATGATTACCGCTTTATCAATACCACGCTTCAGGTCCATCGGATTCATGCCCGCAGCAACTGATTTCATGCCTTCACGCAAAATGGCCTGCGCCAGTACAGTCGCAGTCGTGGTACCGTCACCGGCCACATCAGAAGTCTGTGAAGCCACTTCCTTAACCATTTGTGCACCCATGTTTTCGAACTTGTCTTCCAGTTCGATTTCCTTGGCGACAGAAACACCGTCTTTAGTGACGGTGGGCGCACCAAAACTTTTTTCCAGAACGACATTACGACCCTTCGGGCCCAGGGTAACCTTGACCGCATTGGCCAGTGTGTTCACACCCATCACCATACGTGAACGGGCATCATCACTAAATCTTACTTCTTTTGCACTCATGTTGAATTTCCTCTCTTCAGAATCAGTTAGGCTTAAGCTTCAATAACAGCGACGATGTCATCTTCTCGCATGACCAGCAGGTCATCACCTTCAACCTTGACAGTAGTACCGGCATATTTGCCAAACAGTACTTTGTCACCGACCTTCACATCCAGGGCCCGGATATCACCGTTCTCCAGGATTTTGCCTTTGCCAGCAGCCATAATTTCACCTTTATCAGGTTTTTCAGTAGCGGAATCGGGAATCACAATACCACCGGCGGAAGTACGTTCTTCTTCCATACGTTTAACGACCACACGATCGTGTAAAGGACGAATATTCATCGAAAAGTTCTCCTCACTTCGAAGATTAACAAGTTGTTTTCTATAAAAAAATTAATGAGCGCTAAAATTGTATTTAGCACTCTAAACCGTTGAGTGCTAATAATAGGGGCAAATTTTCGAGAGTCAAGGGCTGGGACAGGATTTCGGCATAAAATAGTGCTAATAGCCCTGCTGTAGCCGTGAATGACTGGCAATGCGTCATTTAGCATTTATTTCACTAAAAAGTGACCACCGAGTGATGATCAAACAGCTATGTAGTCATGTTTTTCTGTACAAAATTTAAGCAATTACACCACGGAAGACCGGCGAAACCTGTAATCAGTGGAGTAATTCGGCTCTCTGCAAACGGGAATGGACTCATCCACCTGGCATTCAATGACCAGACTCAACGGCCATGCTGCTTAAAAACAGTAAAAGTTCTATTAAGGTATAAGACAACAATAAAGCACATCGCTATAAACAGAATCAATGCTCGGGCCTGCGAGCAGGACAGTCAATCATCTTCGCGGGTAAATTCACCATCGATAATATGCTTGGTCGATTTTCCGGGGGGTGTTTGCGGCTTATCATCATCATCCGACTTGAAACGCTGTAAACCCATCATTCTGCTGATCAACCATCGACGCAAAGGGGCAATCAAAAAGAAAAATCCCACGGCATCAGTAATAAATCCTGGTACAATCAGTAAGATAGCTGATGCAAACACAAACAGGCTCTCAAACATAGCCATGGCGGGAATCTCGCCTCTACCCATGCTGTCGCGTACCCGTGACATATTGCTGACACCTTGCTGGTGTAGCAGCAGTCCGCCTAAAACCCCTGTGAAAACAATAATAAAGATAGTCCAGATAGCCCCGATAGAGCTACCGACTTCTATCAAAATGTAGAGTTCCAGCAAAGGAAATCCGATAAACAGAAATATAAACAGCAAGCGTGGATCCATAAGAATTACCCATAATTGGGGCTTTGCACAGTGACAAGCCGCATCTCAGCGGTTAGTCTATAACCCCACTAATTATTACTAAACTAACAAGCGTGCAAGCAGAATACCAGATTATCCTCAATACCTGCCCGGATCAGGACCAGGCTATACGCCTGGCCAATGTGCTGATCGAAAAAAACCTGGCAGCCTGTGTCAACATTGTACCGGGTTTGACGTCAATTTATAAATGGGAAGGCAAAACCCAGACCGGCACCGAGGTATTACTGATAATAAAGACCCGTTCTGATTGTTATGCCAAGGTAGAATCTACCATCAGCTCACAGCATCCCTATGAACTTCCAGAGATAATTTCAGTCCCATTAGAAAATGGATTAAAAAAATATCTGGACTGGATCGATAACGCCACAGGTAAATGATAATGAGAAAGTTGTTAGCGCCATTGCTTGCCCTGATTTTGATGAACCCCTCCCTGTTATGGGCCGAAGAAGAGCCGCTACCACCGGCTGAAGCTTTCCCTATGAGCGTCGAGATCAAAGACGCCAATACACTGATCACAGAATGGGACATTGCTGACGCTTATTATCTATACCATAACAAATTTACATTCCGTACAGACACACAAGGCGTAACGTTAGGCAAGCCAGTCATTCCGGCTGGCAAGGTTAAAAAAGACCCCTATTTTGGCGATGTCGAAACCCTGCGCGGTAAAATTACTATTGAGATACCGATCACTCGCAGTAGCGCAGACATCAGCAGTATGAACCTGATCAGTCGTTCTCAGGGTTGTGCCGATATGGGTTTGTGTTACCCGCCTTTTGAACAAAATGCCACCGTTGGGCTGAGTAAAATTAGTACTGCTGCGGTCGCGACCGACCCACTTCAGGCGATTACTGCTCTTGGAAAAAATATGGGACTCGAAGAGGAGGAATTCCTCGATCCCGACAAAGCTTTCGTGCTCGGCACTACCAACGGAGACCAACAAAGCCTGGTTGCCAACTGGATGATTGCCGATGGTTACTACATGTATCGGGACAAATTCCGCTTTAATCTGAAGAATGCGCCTGACGGTGTATCACTAGGTGAAGCCATACTGCCCGAGGGTGAAACCAAGCATGATGAATATTTTGGTGACATCAAAGTCTTCCATAAAGAGGTTAGCGCACAGATTCCAATTATTGGTGACCTCAAGGGTGAAAAAGCGCAAATCGAACTGGTTTATCAGGGCTGCGCTGAAGCGGGCCTATGCTATCCACCCATATTCAAGACCATTGACTATCATGTGGGTGGCACCAGCACGATGGCTGAACCCCCAGCTGATGTTGCTGCTGAAACTGCCCCTGTTGTTACAGACACCGCCGTTGCTGACGCTGCAAGCAGTGAGAATCTTACCGACAGTGAAGAACTGAGTGAAGACGAAAAACTGGTACGCATGTTCAAAGGTGAAAATCTGTTCACGATTATCACCACTCTGCTAGGCTTTGGGCTGCTGCTGGCATTCACTGCCTGCATGTATCCGATGATTCCGATTGTATCCAGCATCATTGTCGGTCAAGGTGAAAAAGTCACCGCGACAAAAGGCTTTATGCTGTCTCTGATCTATGTACTGGCTATGGCTATCACGTTTGGTGTCATCGGCGCCATATTTGGTTTTACCGGCGAGGCCACAAATATTGCCGCTCAGATGCAGAAACCATGGGTGCTTATACTGTTCGCGACGCTGTTTATTTTGCTCTCTTTGTCGATGTTTGGCTTTTATAATATCCAGATGCCCAGCGCCATTCAAAGCCGATTGAATGAGATGAGTAACAAACAAGAGGGTGGCTCATTGATTGGTGTATCCATCATGGGTGTATTGTCGGCATTAATCATCGGTCCTTGCGGTGGTCCGATTTTACTGGCCACTATTGCCGGTGCGGCTGCATCCGACAGTACGGCATTGGGCTTCCTGTATATGTTCACACTGGCTATGGGCATGGGTTTGCCCTTGTTAGTGGTCGGCGCTGGTGGTGGCAAGCTACTGCCACGTGCAGGCACGTGGATGGATACTGTCAAGGCAATTGCCGGCATTATTCTGTTGGCAGTGGCCATTGTGTTCCTGGAACGGGTGCTGAGCAGCATCGTCTTCATGAGTTTGTGGGCTATCCTGTTCATCGTCTCAGCGACGTATATGGGCGCATTTGAACCCATTAAGGAAGGCAGCTCGGGCTGGAGAAAGCTGTTCAAGGGTTTGGGTCTGGTCTTGTTTATTTATGGTGTTATCGTCTTTATCGGCGGCCTTACCGGTGCGCGTAATTTCAATGACCCGTTACATGGCTCGCGACTGATCGATAGTGGCACGCCGGTGATGCAGACTTCAAGCGCTGGCAAGCAACCTGCCTATGTTGAATTTGCCCGTGGAAAAAAATCTGTCATCAAGGGTGGACTGACTTTTATTAAAGTCAAAACTGTCGCGGACTTTGAACGTGAACTTAAAAGCGCTAATGCCGCAGGGAAAACCGTCATGCTGGATTTTTATGCGGACTGGTGTACTTACTGCAAGCAGTTTGATGATTATGTATTCTCGGATGCCAAGGTTCAGCAAGCCTTGTCCAATAGTGTGTTATTACAGGCGGATATCACTCTACAAGATAGCGATGACAAGGCGGTATTAAAGCGTGTGAATGTGATTACTGCGCCGGCTATTTTGTTTTTCAATACCGCTGGTGTAGAAATTCGTCAACAACGGGTATTAGGTTTGATGTCTGCAGACAAATTTCTCACTCGCGTCAACAGTTCATTCAAAAAATAAATCAGAGCATTAAAACATGAATAAAACAGTATTAACTTCTGTGCTGGCGATTATCAGCCTGGCCGCCGGATTCGGTTATTATCTTTACACAGAGAAACAGCAGCAGGCCGCAGTTGCCGAGAAAACTTCGCCAGCGCCGACTGCTAAAAAATCTTTATCGATGATCGGACAAAAACGTGCCGATTTCAGTCTGCCTGACCTAAGCAACAACATGCATGCAATCAAGCAATGGGACAATAAAGTTATCTTACTGAATTTCTGGGCCACCTGGTGTCCTCCCTGCCGCAAGGAAATACCGGCCTTTATTGAGCTACAGGAACAATTTGGCCCGCAGGGCTTTCAAGTTATCGGTGTTGCTATTGATGAGAAAGATGCGGTTGAGGATTATGCAGATGGCTTGGGTGTCAATTACCCGATCCTGATTGGTAATAGCGCTGCACTGGATATCAGCACGGCTTATGGCAACCGCTTTGGTCAATTACCTTATAGCCTGGTCATAGACCGACAGGGTATTATTCGTTTTATTGGTAAACGCGAGCTCAGTTTTGACGATATAGCCAAGCAAATTAAACCTTTGTTGTAATAGTAGACGGATGCCAGAAGCATCCGACGCTGCTATCCAGGATTTGATCCCGTCCTGGAAAAGCCTCCCGCCAGCATTGTAATAAGTTTATAAAATGCCTGCATTAATTGTAGCTATTAATAATATTTATCAGTAAATAGCTTCGAACTGCTTCGATCTACCATAAAAATTGACAGATCATTGGACAAACATGTGTCTTTCATGCAAAATCCCCACTTTATACGCCTACTTAAGATAATCATTCATTAAATTGCAGGTAAATACCTGTAAATAGCCATACATTGCCGGCAACGCGCCTGAATTGAAGCGAATATTAAATGAAAAAGATACTCATTCTAAATGGCCCTAATCTGAACCTGCTGGGCATGCGGGAACCTGATATTTATGGCACGGAAACACTTGAATCCATTATGAGCAGCCTGGCAGATAAGGCTGAAACAGAAGGTTATTTGCTGGAAAGCTTTCAGACCAATGCAGAGCATAAACTGGTGGAACGTATACACAATGCTGCCAGCGAAAGCGTCGATTTTATCCTTATTAACCCTGCCGCCTTTACGCACACCAGTGTTGCCCTGAGAGATGCTTTACTTGGAGTTGCTATACCTTTTATTGAAGTTCATCTATCGAATGTCAGTAAACGTGAAGAATTCAGGAAGCATTCTTATTTCTCCGATATCGCTGTTGGCGTCATCAGCGGTTTTGGCGCACAGGGTTACGAGCTGGCCTTACAGGCTGCCCTGTCTCAATTACAACGTGCATAAATCTAAATACAGTTAACGGGAAGCCACATGGATATTCGAAAGATTAAAAAACTGATTGAGCTTCTGGATGAATCCGGAATTGCTGAAATTGAAATCAAGGAAGGCGAGGAATCCTTACGCATCAGCCGAAATTCACCTCATGTTGCCGCGCCTGCCATGATGGCCGCCCCAATGGTAACTGCCCCTGCCCCGCTGGCGCCTGCCCCGGTGGAGTCAAATGAACCCGATGCAAAAGCAATACCTGAAGGTCATATTGTCAAGTCTCCCATGGTCGGCACTTTTTATCGTGCACCTTCACCGGCGACACCCTGTGTTTACTGAAGTAGGCAAACGCGTTGAAGCCGGTGACACACTCTGCATCATCGAGGCCATGAAAATGTTCAACCAGATCGAGGCTGACAAAAGCGGCGTGGTCAAAGCCATACTGGTAGAAAATGGCGAGCCAGTTGAATACGGTCAGCCATTGGTAGTCATAGAATAGACTCTGAGTTGTAAACCTATTATAGAGTGATCCTGATTTATGTTGGACAAGATTGTTATTGCCAATCGCGGCGAAATTGCATTACGTATTTTACGTGCCTGCTCAGAACTGGGCATTAAAACGGTGGCTGTACACTCCACGGCTGACAGCGAATTAAAGCATGTGTTACTGGCAGACGAATCTGTCTGCATAGGCCCTCCTCCGTCTGCTGACAGTTATCTGAACATCCCTGCTTTGATCAGCGCGGCCGAGGTCACTGACTCTGTTGCCATTCATCCAGGCTATGGCTTTCTGTCTGAGAATGCTGATTTTGCCGAGCGCGTAGAACAAAGTGGCTTTACATTCATTGGCCCGAGGGCCGAGACTATTCGCATGATGGGTGACAAGGTTGAAGCCATCAAGGCCATGAAAAAAGCCGGCGTCCCCTGTGTACCTGGAAGCGATGGCCCTCTGACAGAAGATGCCAATCGAAATATTGAAATCGCCAGGGAAATTGGTTACCCGATTATCATCAAGGCCTCCGGCGGTGGTGGCGGACGTGGCATGCGTGTTGTTCACAGTGAATCCAATTTACTCAATGCTATTTCCCTGACCAAGAACGAAGCCGGCGCTGCATTCGGTAACGATGTGGTGTATATGGAGAAATTCCTCGAAGCTCCTCGACATGTGGAATTTCAGGTGCTGTCTGACACCCATGGCAATGCTATCCATCTCGGCGAGCGTGATTGCTCCATGCAACGACGTCATCAAAAAGTCATCGAAGAAGCACCGGCACCGGGCATTACCGAGAAACTGCGCAACAAGATGGGCAAGGCGTGCGCTGATGCCTGTCGCAAGATCGGCTATCGCGGTGCCGGCACCTTCGAATTCCTGTATGAAAATGGCAATTTTTACTTTATCGAGATGAACACCCGCGTGCAGGTTGAACATCCGGTGACGGAAATGATTACCGGCGTCGATATTATCAAGGAGCAGTTAATGATTGCCGCAGGCGAACCACTCTCTATCAAGCAGGATGATGTCAAGATCAATGGCCATGCCATTGAGTGCCGCATTAATGCAGAGGACCCGGATACCTTTATGCCTTGCCCCGGCAGAATTACCGAATTTCATGCGCCCGGCGGCCCCGGCATTCGCATGGATACACATATTTACGATAATTACATGGTGCCACCGAATTATGATTCCATGATTGGCAAATTGATCGCCCATGGTAATACGCGTGAAAGCGCATTACGTCGTATGCGTACCGCCTTGCTGGAAATCTATATTGAAGGCATCAAAACCAATATACCCTTACACCAACGCTTGATCGATGACAGTGCTTTTCAGGCCGGTGGCACCAATATTCACTACCTGGAAAAGAAACTGGGGCTTTCCTAGCCTGATCTTGTTATGAAGTCATAATATTTTGAGCTGGTTACAATTCTCTGTACAAACCAACAAGGCGCATGCTGAAGAAATAGAGCTCGCATTGGAAAATGCGGGTGCCATGTCCATCACCGCCACAGATGCCGCTGACCAGCCCTTGCTGGAACCGGGTCCGGGTGAAACACCACTATGGGATCAACTGATTATTACCGGGCTGTTTCCTGGCGACGTGGTGCGTGAAGATGTGCTCGCCAGCATCATCAAGGCAAGCAACATTGAGCAGGCCGAACAAATCCACATTGAAACATTAGCAGATCAGCAATGGACCCGCAGCTGGATGGATCACTTCAAGCCCATGCCTTTTGGCAAGCGCCTCTGGGTCTGCCCGCAGGGTTATGAGCCCCCAGACCCTGAAGCCGTCAATATGCGCCTGGATCCCGGACTGGCCTTTGGGACCGGCACTCATCCAACCACGGCATTATGTCTGCACTGGCTGGACGCACAGCCACTACAGGGACTCAAGGTGCTCGATTATGGATGCGGCTCGGGGATTCTGGCCATCGCCGCAGTACTGCTGGGGGCAGATCAAGTATGGGCCGTCGATAATGATGAGCAAGCCCTGATCGCCACCCATGACAATGCCGTTAAAAACAATGTTAGCGACCGCATTACGGGCTATCTGCCCGACGCGCTGGCTAACGATATCCGTGTCGATCTATGTATCGCCAATATTCTGGCCGGACCCATCATGTCATTGGCTCCACGACTGGCCCAGCATGTCCGTCCTGGCGGCATGGTGGTAGTTTCCGGCATTCTGCAAGAACAAGCTGACGAAGTGCAGCAATGTTACCAACAGTGGTTTAATATGAAGCCTGCAGTCAGTAAAGAAGGCTGGGTGCTGTTACAGGGCCAACGCCATGATTAGCATAATACCATCAGATCACCATCATGAAGCTGACGAAAGCATTTACCTGTACCGACAAGCTCTGGTAATCTCGAGCTAATGCATACCACCTGCCCAGAATGTTCCAGTGTTTTTCGTGTCACCGCTGAGCAATTAAATATTGCCCATGGCCAGGTACGCTGCGGCTATTGCCATACCGTATTTGATGCACTGAGTAGCCTGGAAGAAGACTGGAAGGAAAAACTGCCGGATATGGATGAGCCGATTGCAGAAGATGAACAGGTTGAGCATGTACTGGTAGTCGATGATGAAATACTCAATGAAATGGATTTCGAACAGATAGAAAAACCAGAAGTGTACCAGGACGACGAAGATTTGCCCTTGAATGAGATCCTTAGTAACGATTACAAGCCAGCCACACCCGAAGAGAACAACGAGGACCCACTCGCTGCAAGCACTGATGATGCTGTCGACGATGAACCTTCCGCGCTTTCATTATTGCAAGATATTAAGAAGACTCCCAGCGAGCTCGAAAAACATGATATTAAAAAACAATCAGATTCACTGATTGAAAAACTACAACAACAGATTAAACAAAAGTCCAGCGCTGATGAAGCCACTGATACATCTGTAGAACCCTCACAAGCTGCCGTGGAAACTAATGATGATGATTTTGAAAACATCATAGCCAATGATCGCGATATTAGAGAATTTACCATGGGAACCCCTACCCATGAGGACATAAATGAATTACACGAACATCAACAGAAATCACTGCAAGTTGATGATACTCCTGATATTTTAAGGGAAGAGCTGGCGGCCATATCAGCTCCTGCAACAGAGTCCCGCAGCTATCTGTGGCTAGCTGGAATCCTGCTGTTAACTGCAACCCTGCTTATTCAGGCGCTGTATTATTTTCGAGATGATATGGCAAGGGATGAAAATTATCGCGGCCTGGCGGTCACCCTGTGCGAGATTTTATCCTGTGAGCTGCCATTGAGAAATGATGCGGCCGAAGGTAAAAAAACAATGGCCATGCGCAGCCATTCGATCAATCCCATAGCTGGACATGATGATCAGTTACGCATCAATATGATTTTTACCAACATCGCTGAATACACACAGGCTTACCCGATACTGTCAATAAAAATGACTGATGAATCACAAACAGTCACCGCTATACGTTATCTGTCACCAGAGAAATACCTGGGACCACACATAGACATCAAACAAGGTCTACCTGCAAAAACATCAGTCGAAGTCATAGTCGATATTTTCAAACCAGAGTTACCTGTTTTTTCCTATCAGTTTGAATTTCACTAATACCGTCCCACAAAGTATTTTAATTTGTTAATATCTGTGACAGAGACCATTGCAGACATTTTTGTAGATGACTATTTTACTACTCCTGTCAAGCCTATATAACTCGCTGAAATATTAAACTAAAATATTTCACTTTATCGAGCCTGAAAATAGCGGTATTATTTCGCCCTGCTTTTTGAAAAAGCGGCCTAGAAAAATAAAATTATCACAACACCAGAAATAACAATGCAGCGTCAGGTTTTTGCGAGATGAAAATTGGTAGTCACATCCTGAAAAATAATCTAGTGCTTGCACCGATGGCCGGTGTGACTGACAGACCTTTTCGCCAGTTATGTAAGGAACTGGGCGCAGGTATGGCTGTGTCAGAAATGGTGTCTTCCAACAGTTTACTCTGGGGCAGCGAAAAGACTAAGCGCCGCGCTAATCATACCGGTGAAACTGAACCCAAGGCAGTACAGATTGCTGGCGCCGAAGCCACAATGATGGCAGAAGCTGCACGTTACAATGCTGACAATGGCGCACAGATAATTGACATCAACATGGGCTGCCCGGCAAAAAAAGTATGTAATGTCATGGCTGGCTCCGCACTGCTACAGAATGAAATTCTGGTGGCCGATATTCTTGAAGCTGTTGTTAAGGCCGTTGATATTCCGGTGACCCTTAAAATAAGAACCGGCTGGGACAAAGATCATCGTAATGCCCTGAATATTGCCCGGATTGCTGAAGAATCCGGTATTCAGGCACTCTCTATCCATGGCAGAACACGTGCCTGCGCCTACAAGGGTGAAGCGGAATACGACACCATCCGCGCTGTAAAAGAATCCATTCATATACCCGTTATCGCCAATGGTGATATCAAGACCCCGGAAAAAGCTCGCTATGTACTTGAATATACTGGCGCCGATGCCATTATGATTGGACGCGCCGCGCAGGGGCGCCCATGGATTTTCAGAGAGATTGAACATTTTCTGGCGACTGGCGAGCATTTGCCAGAACCTGAAACAAATGAAATCCGTGACATTATGCTCGGACACCTGGATAACCTTTATTCCTTTTACGGTGAATTTACTGGCGTGCGGGTTGCACGTAAACACATCTCCTGGTACAGCAAGGGCCAGGCCGGTGGCGCCAGTTTCAGAAATGCCGTTAATCGTGTAGAAACAATAGAACAACAATTAGCCATGACTCATGAGTTTTTCGAGCGATTGGCACAAAAAAAGGAGCTAGCTGCATGACTATTTCCATAGTCCAGGATTCATCAGAAAAAAGAGCGGAACAGCATATTGAACTTAACCGCATTCCGCTGGCCAAGCAGGTCAAAACGGCGATGGAAATATACTTTAAGGACATGGAAGGTCACACACCATCAGAACTGTATCGTATGGTCATCAATGAAGTGGAAAAACCATTGCTCGAAAGCGTGATGAAACAGGTCCGGGGAAATCAAAGCCGTGCCGCTGAAATGCTTGGACTGAATCGCAGCACCTTACGCAAGAAACTCCAGTTACATAACTTGTAAAAAATGCTTCTGAGGTCTGTTTGTATCATGCAAACAGACCTGCTTCTTTACCACCACCCCCCTGTTATATGAGGTCAAATATGAGTCGCATCCAACGCGCCCTGATAAGCGTTTCTGATAAAACCGGTATTATAGAGTTTGCTCGCCAGCTGCAAGCCATGGATGTAGAGATTTTATCGACCGGAGGTACAGCGAGTTTACTCGCGGATAATAAAATCAATGTCATTGAGGTCTCCGACTATACCGGCTTTCCGGAAATGATGGATGGTCGCGTTAAAACCCTGCATCCAAAGATACACGGCGGCCTGCTGGGACGCCGCGGCACAGATGATCAGGTGATGCATGAGCATGAAATACCCCCCATTGATATGGTGGTCGTTAACCTTTATCCGTTTGAACAAACTATCGCGCGCCCTGATTGTGATTTGGCCCTGGCCATAGAGAACATTGATATCGGTGGCCCAACCATGCTGCGCGCTGCGGCCAAGAATCATCAGGATGTCACTGTCATTGTCGATGCGAGTGATTATGAAACGACACTAACAGAAATGCAGCACAATAATGGTCAGGTTTCTGCCGCCATGCGTTTCAACCTGGCCACCAAAGTATTTGAACATACCGCAGCTTATGATGGCGCTATCGCCAACTACCTGGGTCGTTATAATCCGGATGGCTCACAAGACTATTTCCCGCGTACCTTCAATAGCCAATACCTGAAAACCCAGGAAATGCGCTATGGTGAGAACCCACACCAGCAAGCGGCTTTTTATCGCGAGCATACTCCTGCCGAAACCTGTATTTCTACCGCCAGGCAGATCCAGGGCAAGGAACTGTCATACAATAATATTGCCGATACCGATGCTGCACTGGAATGTGTCAAACAATTTGAAGGCCCGGCCTGCGTTATCGTCAAACATGCCAATCCTTGTGGCGTCGCCATCGGTGCCAACATGATGGAAGCCTATGACCGCGCATACAGTACCGACCCTACTTCGGCTTTTGGTGGCATTATTGCCTTTAACCAGATGCTGGATGCAGAAACAGCCAAAGCCATCATTGACCGTCAGTTTGTCGAAGTGATCATCGCCCCCGGCATTGCAGAAGATGCCGTCAGCATTCTCCAAGCCAAGCAAAACGTGCGCGTACTGGCCACAGATCCATGGGGCGATGAACGCGCCGCTGGCCTGGATTTCAAACGCGTGAATGGTGGCTTGCTGGTACAAGACAGGGACCTTGGCATGGTGACACCTGAACAACTCAAGGTGGTCACCAACAGAACACCCAGTGACCAGGAAATGCAGGACCTGATGTTTGCCTGGAAAGTCGGTAAGTTCGTCAAGTCCAATGCCATCGTCTATTGTCGACAAGGCATGACCATTGGCGTCGGTGCCGGGCAAATGAGTCGTGTCTATAGTGCGCGTATAGCGGCAATCAAGGCGGCAGATGCCAATCTTGAGGTCAAGGGTTCAGTGATGGCCTCGGATGCCTTCTTTCCGTTCCGTGACGGCCTGGACTCGGCTGCAGAAGTGGGTATCACCGCCGTTATCCAGCCCGGTGGATCAATGCGTGACAATGAAGTCATTGAAGCGGCCAATGAACACAACATTGCCATGGTGTTCACCGGCATGCGTCACTTCCGCCACTAGTAGTGGCTAGTGGCTAGTGGCTAGTGGCTAGTGGCTAGTGGCTAGTGGCTAGTGGCTAGTGGCTAGTGGCTAGTGGCTAGTGGCTAGTGGCTAGTGGCTAGTGGCTAGTGGCTAGTGGCTAGTGGCTAGTGGCTAGTGGCTAGTGGCTAGTGGCTAGTGGCTAGTGGCTAGTGGCTAGTAAAAGTATTGTTCGACACCAAAACTTGTCAAGGTTTATTTGCTTATTATTTTCCTCGCTACTCGACACTAGCTACTCGCTACTCGCTACTAACGGTTTAATTTTAGTGATACATTAAAACGTATCTTATGAGCATACTAATCACATATTAGACAAAGGCTAGACATGAATGTACTGATTATAGGAAGTGGCGGGCGCGAACATGCGCTGGCCTGGAAAGCGGCTCAATCGGATCAGGTGGATATCGTCTATGTTGCCCCTGGTAATGCCGGCACAGCACGCGAACCTGGCGTTGAGAATATCGCGCTGAAGGTGGATGATTTAAAGGGACTGGCTGACTTTGCAGCAAGCCATCAGGTAGCGCTAACCATTGTCGGCCCGGAAGTTCCGCTGGTGGCAGGAGTGGTAGATCTGTTCCAGCAACGCAAGTTACCCATTTTTGGACCCACGCAAGCCGCCGCGCAACTCGAAGGATCGAAGCGATTCAGTAAGGATTTTCTTTCACGGCATCATATCCCCACTGCTGAATACCAGAGCTTCACACAAATTGAGCCTGCCGTTGCCTATGTTAAAAAAATGGGTGCCCCGATTGTGATCAAGGCCGACGGGCTGGCCGCCGGCAAAGGTGTCATTGTCGCCCAGAGCGAAGAACAAGCCATCGAAGCCATCAACGATATGCTGGCCAGCAATGTTTTTGGTGAAGCCGGACATCGTGTGCTAGTTGAAGAATTTCTGCAAGGGGAAGAAGCCAGCTTTATTGTCATGGCAGATGGTGAACATATTTTGCCGTTGGCAACCTCACAGGACCACAAGGCACGCGATGATGGTGACAGGGGACCCAATACCGGCGGCATGGGTGCCTACTCACCAGCACCGGCTGTGAGCGCTACCATGCACCAACGTATTATGGATGAAGTGATCATCCCCACCGTCAAAGGCATGGCCGCAGAAGCAAACCCCTACACTGGCTTTCTTTATGCCGGCATCATGATCGCACCGGATGGCACCCCGAAAGTGCTCGAATTCAATTGTCGCTTCGGTGACCCGGAAACACAACCGATTATGTTACGCATGCAATCCGATCTGGTGGAACTGTGCCTGGCTGCATTGGATAAGCGTCTGCATCAGGTCACTGCCGAATGGGACCAGCGCGCTTCTCTGGGTGTGGTCTTGGCCGCCGGCGGCTACCCGGAGAAATACCGCAGTGGTGATATTATTCACGGCTTAACCAACATAGACGCACCGGGGTTAAAAATCTTTCATGCCGGTACTGCCGAAAAAGACGGAGAGGCAGTCACCGCTGGTGGTCGGGTATTATGCGCCGTAGCATTAGGCAGCAATGTCACTGAGGCGCAAAAAAATGCCTACAAGTTAGTAGATAAAATCAGTTGGGACGGCATGTATTACCGCCACGATATCGGTTACAGGGCAATAGCAAGAGAAGCAGAGTAAAGAGAGAAAAGATAAAAGGGATTGTGGCAGGCTCCGCCTGGCACTCATTAACTTTACCCTTTTACCTTGTATCTTTTCCCTGCATCTTAGTTAAGTGCATCATTGACAATGCCATCGAGCAAATCGCCAATCGCCTTGAGTGATTTTTTCGAGGCTTCATTACCCACCAGCAAAGGCTTGCGATAGGTTATATAAATATTACCAGGCTCATCCTTCAGTTCATAAATGGTGATGATGTAAGGGCAAAATGCGATGTTATGCGGATCAGCCTCCATGGTGGCGCGTGACAGCGTCGAACTACAAAAATTATAGGCCTGGCCATGCTTGTAAATATCTTTGGTCGCACCAACGGCCTCGGCAGTGCGGCGCAACATTTTACCGATATAATTGACACCATTGATTTTGATACCACGATCGCCGATAGCACCCTTTATCGAGTCAACAACAAAAGCATAATCGTCCTTGACCATACGGGTGGTTTTGTAATCCGTATTTAATGGATCATCGCCTGGAGCACCTGCATGCACAGATACACTCATTCCAAGACACAGGCTGGTTAGCAAAATGGCGATTTTTTTCATCAAATTCTCCAAACTCAAAAGTATTTGATAATTATAACGTTTGGGTATATCAAATAGCCATAGCATCATATTCTATTTATTAAGTATGGTTTTTGCTTATCCTGTCAAAGAAAAATGTTATGCTATCAAACTATAAATAAAACAAAAGAGGAAACATTCATGGAAACAGGAAGCTGGATAGGTATCGGCATTGTTGTTGCCATCGTCGCATGGGTCATCAGCATCTATAACAATCTGGTGAATTTACGCAATCAGGTCAAAAATGCCTGGCGCCAGATCGACGTACAGTTGAAACGTCGCCATGACCTGATTCCAAACCTGGTCGAAGTCGTCAAGGACTATATGAGCTACGAACAGGAAACGCTGGAAAAAGTCATCCAGGCACGTAGTGGCGCTGTCAATGCCCACAACCCGGCAGAAGCTATCGCTGCCGAGGGTATACTCAGCGGAGCACTGGGCAAGTTATTCGCACTGATGGAAAACTATCCTGATCTGAAAGCCAATGAAAATGTCAATCGCCTGATGGAAGAACTCAGTGGCACAGAAAATAAAATAGCCTTCTCCAGACAATTTTATAATGACAGCGTCATGGCATTGAACAATGGCGTGGAAACATTTCCCTCTAATATCATCGCCAATATGTTTGCCTTTCAGAAGGCTACCTATTTTGAAGCTGCTGAAGCGGAAACCGCCACACCTGCCGTTAATCTTCGCTAAAGTCAGCCAGTGGCGATGCACTAATGCATAATCACAAGACCCAGCCTTGTCCTGAGTGTGGTGCACTCAACCATCCACTCAGCACTACCTGCCGTCTGTGTGGCGCGTTGATCAACAAGGACAAGGCCAGCAAACCACGTATTCAAAAGAAAATCCTGCGGCGCACCGATTTCATGGCCGCCAGTCGCGCCAATCAGCGTGCCACCCGCAGGCTGGTCACCATGCTCATCAGCATGGCTGCGGTACTGGGTTATCTGCTGGGCTGGATTTTTCAGTCCAGCGCAGGGCAACTACCCGCCTCCGCCCAACACCCGGTGTTATTTTTCAGTAGCTGGGGCTTGTTGGCGGCGCTTGGTCTGCTGCTGCTGAGCCTGGTGTGGATAGGGATCGCCTTCAAGAAAGGGGACCGTATTGTCATGAAAATGACCGGCGCGACGCTGGCCCATCCTGAGAGTGATTTACAGTTACACAATGTGGTTGAGGAAATGGCGCTCGCAGCCGGCGTTTCCAAACCCACGGTCTACATTATCGATACCGATGCGATGAACGCTTTTGCCACAGGCATGTCACCCGCGCGCGCTTCCATTGCCGTCACCCGCGGATTACTCAATAAACTCAATCGTGATGAACTGCAGGCCGTGGTCGGACATGAAATGGGGCATATCGTTAACTGGGATATCCGTTATGCCACGGCTGTCAGTGTGCTGGTCGGCCTGATAGTACTGCTCAGTGACGGCGTACTGCGTGGCACGCTCTATGGTGGCAAGGGCATCGGGGCCAGTAGAGGCGGCGGTAACAAAGCTGATAATGGCGCAGGCGTGGTCTTGTTTATCGTCCTGCTGGTGTTTGCCATGCTGGCACCATTGATTGCACGCATAGTGCAAATGGCAGTATCCCGTCAGCGCGAGTTTCTTGCCGACGCTTCCAGTGTGCGCATGACGCGTAATCCGCATGCAATGATTTCGGCATTGGAAAAACTTTCACATGAAGACATAGAATTTGATGGCGCCAATCGTGCTACACAACACCTGTTTATCGTTAATCCGTTTCGGAATTTCAGCGAACAGGCCAGCTCATTGATGGCCACACATCCACCTTTATCACGCCGGATCCAGCGTTTGCGTAATCTTGGAAACAAGGATTTTTAAACGCCTCGTTGGTCCCATCTGAATATAAAGCTTAATTCGCGCTGGAATTTATCCCCGCTTCATTGAAGAAAAGAATTCCTCATTGGTTTTGGTGTCCTTGAGTTTATTCATCAGGAATTCCATGGCGGCCAATTCATCCATCGGATGCAGTATCTTGCGCAGTATCCACACCATCTGCAATTCGTCCTGGGCAGTGATCTTTTCTTCACGGCGCGTTCCGGAACGATTGATATTGATGGCCGGGAAAATTCGCTTTTCTGCAATCCTTCGATCAAGATGAACTTCCATATTACCCGTGCCTTTGAACTCTTCGTAAATAACATCATCCATACGTGAACCGGTATCCACCAGGGCAGTGGCAAGGATGGTCAGACTACCACCTTCCTCAATATTCCTGGCTGCACCAAAAAATCGCTTTGGACGATGCAACGCGTTGGCATCTACACCACCGGTCAATACTTTTCCAGATGACGGAATAACTGTATTGTAGGCTCGGGCCAGACGCGTAATGGAATCCAGTAGAATAACCACGTCTTTTTTATGCTCAACCAAACGCTTGGCCTTTTCAATGACCATTTCAGCCACCTGTACATGCCGACTGGCGGGCTCATCAAAGGTACTGGAAATAACCTCTCCACGCACTGAGCGCATCATCTCGGTGACTTCCTCCGGGCGCTCGTCAATCAGCAATACAATCAAATGACAGTCAGGACAATTGGTCGCTATCGATTGGGCGATACTGGCCAGCATCATGGTTTTACCCGCCTTCGGTGGAGACACTATCAAACCACGTTGGCCCTTGCCGACCGGTGCTGCCAGATCGATAATTCTGGAGGTAATATCTTCCGAGCTGCCATTGCCCTGCTCCATGCGCAAACGTTCAGTCGGGAATAGTGGCGTCAGATTTTCGAACAGGATCTTGTTTTTGGCATTATCCGGTGTGTCAAAGTTAATTTCATTTACTTTAAGTAGGGCAAAGTAGCGTTCACCGTCTTTAGGTGGACGTATTTTTCCGGAAACTGTATCGCCCGTGCGTAGGCTGAAGCGTCGTATCTGGCTCGGCGAGACGTAGATGTCATCGGGTCCAGCCAGATAGGAGCTATCGGCCGAACGCAGGAAGCCAAAGCCATCCTGCAGTATTTCCAGTACGCCATCACCAAAGATGTCTTCGCCATTCTTGGCCTGGGCTTTGAGTATGCCGAAAATAACATCCTGCTTTCGCGATCGGGCAAGACCTTCGAGTTTCAGAGAAGCGGCTATATCAACTAATTCAGATGCAGATTTGGTTTTTAATTCAGTTAGATTCATGATGAGTTATGTATTAAATGGGGGATTGAAAAAACAGAAGGCCACAGCGGACCGATTAATAAATTATTTTCTGGGAGATTCCCGGCTTAGTTTTTGTCTAAGAAATGATTAAGATTTAAAAAAGACTAATTCTTGGTATTTAAATGTAGCACGCATTCTCATTGTCGTCCAGCCCAAAAGGGCCGGACGATGTAATATTTATAGATTACTGTCCAAAAACGCCGTCAACTGGGACTTGGAAACAGCACCCACCTTGGTTGCCTCAACATTGCCGGCCTTGAACAGCATCAATGTAGGAATACCGCGAATACCATATTTGGGGGGTGTTTCGGGGTTGTCATCAATATTCAGTTTGGCAATCTTTAGTTTACCAGCATATTCACCTGCGATCTCATCGAGAATGGGGGCTATCATTTTACAGGGACCACACCATTCAGCCCAGTAATCTACCAGGACAGGTTGGTCAGATTTGAGGACTTCATCCTCGAAAGAACCATCAGAAAGGTAAACAATCTGCTCACTCACGCCGTTCTATCTCCTATTGGTTTTTAGCACTATATAGCTATGTGCATTATATGCAGTGATGACAATCGTCCTGGAATATTTTGTCCGTGACAATCATTGCTTCATGCGTTGAATTCTAGTTCATTTGAGCGGAAACTGCGAAAGAAAACAAGCTTTTCATGCTGAATCGTTGAAAAATCATGAAAAAAAATCATATAAAACAGTCGATTTTAATCATAAAGCTGTTAAGATCGATGTCTGATTGGCGAAGATCGTGAAATATCAAAGCCAAAATTGCAGCTGAATATCTCCGCTCAAAATGGCAAACTATAAAAACAGTCATGTCTGAAGAAAAACATTTAACTGATACTACTTTCGAACAACTGGGCTTGCACGAGAACTTGCTGAAGGGCATCCATCAGTCCGGCTTTAAATATTGCACACCCATCCAGGCGAAAACTTTACCACTGGCCCTTTCTGGCAAGGATATTGCTGGCCAGGCTCAAACTGGCACCGGCAAAACCGCCGCCTTCCTGCTGGCCACTTTTCATCGATTACTGCTTGATAAAAACACCACTGCTGCGGCTCACAAAAATCCTCGCGCCTTTATTCTGGCGCCCACACGTGAACTGGCCATCCAGATTTATAATGACGCCATGCAACTGGGTGAACATGTAGGATTTCGTATTGCCGTTGCCTATGGTGGCACTGATTATGAAAAACAACGCCAACAAATTGAAAATGGTGTTGATGTGCTGATTGGCACCCCTGGGCGCCTGATTGATTACTTCAAGCAAGGTGTCTACCACCTCAAAGATATCCAGGTGATGGTCGTGGATGAAGCCGACCGTATGTTTGACCTGGGTTTTATTAGTGATATTCGCTATCTGTTTCGTAAAATGCCCAAACCGGAAAAACGCTTGAACCTGCTATTTTCCGCTACGCTGAGTTTCAAGGTCACCGAACTGGCTTATGAGCACATGAACCAGCCTGAAAAGGTGAAGATAGAATCAGACAATGTCACTGCAGACAAGATTAAACAAGCCGTATACTACACCGCCAATAGTGAAAAGATCCCGGTCCTGATCAACCTGATCAAGTCCCATGATGCCAGCCGCAGTATCATCTTTGCCAATACCAAGCGCGTGGTCGAAAAAATCTGGGCCTTCCTGGAAGGCAATGGCATCAAGGCCGCCATCTTGTCTGGTGATGTGCCGCAAAAGAAGCGACAATCTTTATTAAAAAGCTTCCAGGATGGCGAACTGCCCATACTCGTGGCTACCGATGTCGCTGCCCGTGGCTTGCATATTACCGGCGTCAGCCATGTATTTAATTTTGATCTGCCGCAGGACCCGGAAGATTACGTGCATCGTATTGGCAGGACAGCACGCGCAGGGGCCAGTGGCGATGCTATCAGCTTTGCCTGCGAAGACTCTGCCTATTCCCTGCCGGATATAGAGGAATTTATCGGACAAAAGATCGAACAGGAAAGTGTTACCCCGGAACTATTAAGTGACATCAAACCTGCAGTGAGAATAAACCGCCCACCCAGAAATAAACCCGGCGGCCATCGTCAATCTAAACCTACAAACAAGCCTCATCGGCGCCAGCAACGCTAATCCATTGCCAGCACTAAACACTGCCCTTTAGAAAGCAATGACACAACTTGTGAGTGCAGACGCTTATTATTCTCGCCAATACATATTATACTTTTGATTCAATCAAGAAAAAACTTATAGCAATGGCATGAGCAATAAAGATCAACTGATATTAAGGACCCCGAAACAACTGGATTTTCCCAATCCAGAAGCCATCCTGAACCTCAACGAACTCAAACAATGGCTGGATTCACTACCGTTATTGAAACCATCAGAAACCATCAATGAACTACTTGATGCTATTACTGCTATCAACCAGCAGCCCCTTAATCCGAAAAAGCGCCGTCTACTACTGGATGAATTTCGCCAGGTCCTCATCACTATTTATCCATCACTGAATCTGGACGCACTGAAACGATTATCAATCAAGGAAACTGATAGCGATCAATTACAGCTACAAACATCCTCATTATTCATGGGACTTTCAGATGGTTATAAAATAATCGTAAAAAATGCGCTCGAAAATAGATCTGCGCTGAAACAGGATGTGCTATTGGCGCCTTTATACCACGCACTCGAAGCTGCCTCACTGGCATTACTGAATGGCTATCGCTCCTACAAAACAGCACCAGAATTCCTTTACCAGGATACTCATCAGTTATATTTGCTAGCTGAACACTCGGGCCTACTGGATCACGAACTGGAAGATATTCTTCAGAGCCCATGCGCCAATAATATTGGCAGCTTATATAAACAGACCATGATCTTGTCCTACCTTGATCCGTTTCGTATGCCATCAGGGATTGCAGAAAAGCTCTACGATCGTCTTTCTGGATTTTCAAAACATTGCACCATATTGCCGGACTATCCACGCCCGGAAACTCTCGGTGTTTTTGTCATTGACCTGAGTTCAGATAAAGCTCCACAAGCCTTGTTTAAAATATCGGCCAATACCAAACCCGGAATTCCACGCATTTTTAGTACACAGACAATGATCAACAAACTTCAAGCAGAAATTGCCCTGCTGCAAGCACAGGAGCAAGGACTGTCAACCAGTAATGAAATTGAGCTACTGAACAGGCTCATGCCTGCCAGCCAGGAGCAGGTCACCAGAAAATCCGAGCGCGTCGATAGCGATCGCAATTGCAAAGTGACCTTTGGCATTGATGCCGTTAATCACTTTCTGTCACTTGGCCAGCAAGAGCTGGAACAATTAATAACATTGCCTGCGAACAGCTTGGGTTCATATGAGCTTGAACCCTGGACAATCACCAATGAAAGCGAAACCGGCCTGAGCCTCAGCAACCAACAAATCAGCCGCTGCGAAGTCAGCGTTGGCGACATCATTGGGCTTTTGTTGGAAACAACGGCACAAGACCAGCAAAATGGGAAGATTGCCATCATTCGCTGGATACGCAATGACCAGAAAAATCATATCAATATCGGTATTGAATTCATCAGTGGCAACTCGCTACCCGCGACAGGAAAATTAACCGATACTGAAGATAACAGCAACGTATTCAACGCAATTTTTATAAGTAGCACTGCCCTGAATGACATACCCGCCACCATTTTAACCCCGAAGAAAGTTTACCGGCGCGGCCGCATCATGGACTTAAGCATTGGCGGACAACCACTACGCATCAAGGCAGGATTTTTGCGAGATGACACTTTTACTTTTGATCGTTTCGATTTCACCAGTCTTTCCTGATTTTTTGATATACTCTCACCAATAATTATTTTAAATCAGGATCGAAGAAGCCATGAAAAACCAGCGTATCGATGGTATTAAAATCACATCTGAAAACAAATGTGGTTTTTGTACCGGCTCAAAATGCTGCTCCTATTTTACCCAACAGGTTGAAACGCCAAAAAGTAAATACGATTTCGAACACTTACTCTGGCAAATCTCGCATGAGAATACTCAGGTTTATCAGGACGATGATGGCTGGTATTTAATGTTCCGATCTAAATGCACCCATCTGCAAAAAGACGGGCGCTGCGGTATCTATGATACAAGGCCTGAGATATGCCGTGTTTATGACAATGATTATTGTGAATTTGATGAGCCCCCTGAAAAGAACTTCAAACGGTTTTTTAAAGACTACAAGGCATTACATAAATATTGCAAAAAACGTTTCAAGAAATGGAAGAGGTGAAAGATTCCTTTTGATGAATATATTAATGATGACATATCTGCATTACTCATCATACCTTCATCAGCCTGTCACGCACCAAATACAATGCCGCTATACTGCGTGCTTCGCTAAAATCATCACGCAGTAATAATTCATCCAGTTTATGCAACGACCAGGGCACCACTTCAATCTCTTCGGGCTCGTCACCTTCTGCACTCGCCTGATACAACTCTGTGGCCAGAATAATATGCGTGGTATGACTGAGATAACCCGGGGCCAGACTGAGTGACTGAATATGGTCCAGCTTAGTGGATGCGTAGCCTACTTCTTCCTGTAGTTCGCGATTGGCGGCCGTGAGAATATCTTCACCACTCTCAATCTTGCCTTTTGGTAAACCCAACTCATAACGATGCAAGCCAGCCGCATACTCACGAATCAGTAAAACTGTGTCCGCATCCAGCATAGGCACAATCAATACTGCACCATGTGGTGATCCCAACAGGCGTTCATATTGTGCTGTGACGCCATTGGAGAATTCCAGATCCAGTTGCTCTATTTTAAAAAGTCGGGTGCTGGCAACAATCTGGGCATTTAATATTTTCGGTATCTTAGGAATAACAATGACTCTGATGCAATTACTTTGGCTGTTGCTTGAAACGTATACGGGTCGTCAACTTACCTTCAAACCAGGCATCAAAATGAACACCCTGTTTACCTTGCACAACCCGAAAACCTTGTTGTTCAATCGGTTCGATACTATGAAAACTCAGCCCCGGTGGCAATTTGATATCCATTGATACCCGCATGGGGAAATAACCATCGAGAAATTTTCTCATAAAGGGACCATTGCGCATGATATAGGTGCCATCCGCCTGCGGCCATAAAGCCTGGCTCTCGGCTTCTATACAAAGACTGGCCTTGCTGCCAATATTTTTCAGCTGTATGGAAGAACCCTCTACCCATGCCTCGGCAATATTCTTGTAACTGGTCAGACGGATATTTTTTACTTTATTCTTATTATAAACAATTTGCGCACTGGGAAATTCATCGAGGTGCTCATGGCACTGAATCAATTTGACCCAACCAGTCTCGATGCTGGCAGGCAAAACTAATAAGGTATTATGGTGATGGTGGACCGGCTTGTCGGGTAGTTTCTGCAGAAACTTCAACTGCCCATCATTGATGGCATCAAATGTCGCCTGTGGGTCCTCATCAAACCAATCCTCTTCTTCTGCATCTGCGGGCAAGTCTGCAAAAGAGTATTGCGAGGACAGCACAAAAAGAACAATAATACTAAGTATATTAAGCTTCAATGGCATATTTATACCCTTATTGACATGCCATTCAGTTTTAATCTTTTTGCTACAGATAGCAAGCTGGAATTACATCTTATTTATCCGCATAATAACCTACATGAAACTCGACTGGTCAACAATTGATAGCATTTTCCTGGACATGGATGGTACCTTGCTGGACTTACATTTCGATAATTATTTCTGGCTGGAGCATGTCCCCCTGCGCTATGCACAGGCCAACGCCATTGATATAGAGGAAGCCAGAAAAGAGTTGATGCCACGGTATCGCAAAGTGGAAGGCACCATGGAATGGTACTGCATTGACTACTGGAGCAATGAACTCGGGCTGGATATTGCCATGCTAAAGGAAGAAATTGACCATCTGATAGCGGTACACCCTCATGTCATTGATTTCCTGGATGCCGCCAGCCGGTCTGGCAAACGCATTGTCCTGGTCACCAATGCGCACGGTAAAAGCCTGTCATTAAAAATGAACAGGACCCAGTTGGGTGGCCATTTTGACCGGTTAATTTGCTCTCATGATTTTGGCTTGCCAAAGGAGCAACCCGATTTCTGGCGCCAGCTCCAGCACAAGGAAGCGTTTGATAAAAACCGCACGCTGCTAGTTGATGATAGTTTATCGGTGTTACGCTCTGCTGATACTTATGGCTTCAAACACCTTTGTGCTATCTATAAACCAGACAGCAAGGAACCCGCCAGAGAAATTCTTGAATTTCCCGCCATCCACAGCTTTCTGGAAATCATGCCATAAAACAAAGCCTGAGGCTCGCTGGCACTACGATAGCAAACGTTGAAATCAGCTGCATTAAGAATTGTTCAGGGTGAAATTACCTGAGCTGGCGTAGTGTTAATACTTTACTTCACAAGGAGCATCATATACCGACATGATAGCTTTAAGCTCTTTTAGAACCTGCCTTCTTTCTTCTTCTACCAGCCCGTCCAGCGCGACATTGTCCAGGTCATACTCCATTGCCGTGATGGTGGCATTGACCGCAGCGCAACCATTTTGACAAAGACTTTCGACGCACTTTTCAACTTTTAATTTATCAACCATCAAGCTTACTCAAAAACGAACAACAATTAATAGTAATAGATTACATTGCAAAATACCAATTTACAGTTAATCAACTTTATCATGCTTATAAACAATTGTATCCCGACGAAATAATCGGGCAACCTTACCGTAATACAGGTTTTATCTGCATTGGCAAAGACATCATAACTGCTGTATTTTTTTCCATTGTTGCTGTAATCGCTTGGCGGAAATTGGATAGGCGGTTTTTAATTCCTGTGCAAACAGTGATACACGAAACTCTTCCAACATCCATCGGTATTGTTCGAGCTCGGTATTTTTCTTTATAGAACAGGCTTGTGATTCAGTTAACTTTAGAAAAGACATCCATAAACTTTGAACCTCGGCCATCAAGCGTTTATCCCGTTCCAGGTTGGCAGACATTTTTTCCACGCGCAGATGAAGCGCATTCAAATAACGTGGGTAATCTTTCAGGTTTTCATAGGCGGTTTGGCGTAAAAAATCTTTATACAGGAGATGCTCGACTTGTGACTGAATATCAGCGATTGATTTTAACCACGCAGGCGCTATGTTGTTACCCAGGCGCTTGTTTAATTGATGAAATAGTGTCAACACTTCCAATACCAATCCCGCCACTTCATTACAGACAAGCATCAGGTTTTTCCTGGCGTGTTCGCCACGCTGCTCAAACTCCTCGCGACTACGAATAAGGGCGTCATTCAGTTTCAGCGCTATATATATGGATAAGTACAAGATATCATCTTTAAGATCCTCGCAGCGACCCAATGGCGTATAATACAAACAGGCTTGTTTTATATTGACTATATTTTTACGTACATACTCAACATCTTTTCGATATACTTTTTTAAATAAACACACCAGCCCAGCCCTTGTTTCCTGCGCAGCCTGTTCTGCCTGATCCATCGACGCCAGCGATAAACGACCCTCGCGCTCAACCAGCGCCGGGTAAGAGATAAGCTTAATGCCACTCGTTTCGATTTCGATGGATTCAGCCAGCTCACCAAAATTCCATGATTCAATATTAGTATCAACGGCTTCTTGAGCTTGTGGCTGCAAGCTGGACTGTGCTGAGAAAGAGGCGCTGGCCCTGTCCTGCAAATGCGCCTGTAATGCTGACAGGTCCCTGCCCTGCTCAATCAATTGACCCGCGTCATCCACTACCTGAAAATTCATGCGCAGATGATCCGGCAAACGTTCGATTTGCCATGCCTTCGCAGGTATCTCTACGCCACTAATACGTCGCAGTTGATGACCCAGTTGATCCAACAAGGCACCTTGATCAGGTGACAGGCTATCAATACAGGCACGAGCAAATTCAGGTGCCGGAATAAAATTTCGTCGTAATGATTTCGGTAAACTTTTAATCAAATGCACCAGTTTATCCTGCAGCATCCCCGGCACCAGCCAGTCAAATTGACCAGGTTGCAATTGGTTCAGAATCATCAATGGAATAGTGGCGGTAACACCATCATCTACTTCACCCGGGGCAAAATGATAGCTTAATGGCACAGTATAAGCCTGCATGGTTAAATGGTCCGGCCATGCATCGACCTGCAAATTACTATTAGCAGGCTGAATCAGATCATCAAGACTGATATTCAAACTGTGCGCCTGGATTTTTTTCTGACGCCGCCACCACTTTTCAAATAAAGGCTGACTATAAACATGTTCAGGAATGCGTTTATCATAAAAATCAAACAGCGCCTGTTCGTCTTGCATAATATCGCGACGCCGGGTCTTTGCTTCCATCTGCTGCACTTGTTGCATTAATTGCATGTTATGCTGATAGAATTGCTCGCGTGTTCTGAAATCTCCCTGCACCAATGCACTACGAATAAATATCTCGCGTGATAGCATTGGATCAATACGCCCGTAATTCACCTTGCGATGACTGATCAGGGTTAATCCGTACACGCTTAATTTTTCACCTGCAGTCACTTGTCCGGCGCGCGCTTGCCAAACCGGGTCACTATAACTGTACTTGATCATCTGTGGCGCTACTTGCTCCACCCATTCCGGTTTAATCGCTGCCACGGTACGCGCATACAGACGTGCGGTTTCCACTATTTCAGCGGCCATGATCCATTTCGGTTTTTTCCTGAATAAACCGGAGCCCGGAAAAATCATGAATTTTTTTCCGTGGCTACCCTGGTATTCCTTGCCTTCAGTATTAAATCCAATATGGCTGACCAGACCTGACAATAGTGCGCGCAAAATGGCCTCATCTGCCGCGTCTGCGGTATTCACAGTCATACCCATTTCTTTCACCTGGTGACTGATTTGCAAATGCAGATCACGCCATTCCTGCATGCGGCGTGATGCTATATAGGACTGACTACACCATTTTCGTAACTTGTTATTTGAAAGTATCTTTTTCTGTTGCTGATAACTTGTCCACAAGTTCAGTAATGTTCTGAAATCAGATGCCTCATCAATAAAAACTTTATGCGCCTGATCCGCTTTCTGCTGTGCATCCAGTGGCCGCTCACGTGGATCCTGAATTTCCAGCGCACAGACAATCACCAGTATCTCCTTCAGGCAACCCTCGATCTTTGCCTGCAGAATCATACGGGCAAGCCGTGGATCGATCGACATGCGTGACATCTCTCTGCCCGTCTTCGTAAGCTTACGCTGACTATCGACGGCACCCAACTCAAATAGCAAGCGGTAACCATCACTGATAAAACGGCGGTCAGGCGGGTCCATAAATGGAAATGCCTCGATATCACCGAGTCCCAGGGTTTTCATATTCAGAATAACGGAAGCCAGGTTAGTACGCTGGATTTCCGGCTCGGTAAACTCCGGGCGCTGAAGAAAATCCTCTTCATCATAAAGACGAATACAAACCCCTGCACTGACACGCCCACAGCGGCCCTTGCGTTGATTGGCCGAAGCCTGTGATATTTTCTCGATAGGTAATCGCTGTACCTTACTGCGATAACTGTATCGACTGATACGCGCCAGGCCTGGATCGATCACATAACGGATACCCGGGACGGTCAGGGATGTTTCAGCCACATTGGTCGCCAGGACGATTCGACGGCGGGAATGCGTCTGAAATACCTTGTTCTGTTCGATGACGGATAGACGTGAAAATAAGGGCAGTATCTCGGTATCAGACGGGTGGTGCTTGCGCAAGGCTTCGGCCATGTTGCGAATCTCACGCTCCGAGGATAAAAATATCAGTACATCACCGCGGTCAATTCGTGCCAGTTCATCAACGGCTTCCAGCACAGCTTCCTGTAACTGCAGATCCTCTGTATCCGGATCTTCCACATGCAGTGGCCTGTAGAGTACGTCGACAGGATAACTACGGCCACTGACCTCGATAACAGGCGCTTGACTAAAATGCCGGGAGAACTTTTCAGTGGCGATCGTCGCTGAAGTGACAATCAGTTTCAGTTCAGGGCGCCGTTGTAATAATTGAGGTAGATAACCGAGCAGAAAATCAATATTCAGACTACGCTCATGTGCTTCATCAATAATCAGTGTGTCATATTGCAGCAAATCACGATCATGATGAATTTCCGCCAGTAGAATACCATCAGTCATTAACTTGATCCGCGATTCCGGGCGCACCTGATCGTGAAAACGTACCTGGTATCCCACCAATCCACCCAGCTCACTTTGCATCTCTTCAGCAATACGTTGAGCTACGCTACGTGCTGCAATACGCCTGGGCTGTGTATGACCGATACGGCCGAGTATGCCACGTCCCAGTTGTAAACAAATCTTCGGTAGCTGGGTGGTTTTTCCAGAACCGGTTTCACCTGCCAGTATAACGACCTGCTCGCTGGCAATGGCCGCCGCTATTTCATCTCGCTTCTGCGAGACCGGTAGAGCCTCAGGGAATGTTGGCTGACAAGGCACATTCGCGCGCAATGCCTTTTGCTGCAAAGAGGCAGCCACGCTCTGTCTGAGCCGTGCGACGGCACGATCCACTGGCTGGCCAGCCGCTACTTTCTTTTTGATTGCAGCCAGTTGATGACGTTGACGATGCCTGTCCGCATAAAGGCATTGCTCAACCTCATCACTGAGCTTTTGTAAAAAATTATTATCAGCTGCTGGAGTATTCAAGAGATAATCTTCGGCTTAAGCAAGACAGTGACAACCAACATATTTATATGCAGTAGATGGAGCACCGGCAATTATTGTAGTGCGGTCTCCAGACGTAGCTTACCTGTCTGGTCAAGCACGCGAATACCTTGATAGTCATGTCGGGGAAGTGCCAACATCACGCACGGACTGGTCAATGCCTGGGTTAACATCATGCCTTGCGCTGGCTGCTTCCATTGCAGCTGTATATTTACCCAGCCATCATCAAGTGCGGCTTCTTCCTGAGCTAGCTTGAGACTATAGCCCCCGGTTGGCTTCTGCCCCATATTAACTTGCACAACCACTTCATTTGTAAACGAAACCCTGATTGTATCATCAGTATGCCCGCTTATTTTACTCAATTGCATCATCGACTCATCCCATTGACGCTGCGAAGACAATACCGACAGACTGGGCTTTGCTGCGCTAGCAGCACAATGGGCGCTTGAAAATAGTACGCGTATGGGTATTTGACTTGGCACGGCTTCATCCCCTGCACCAGCACAGGCTGACAACAACATAATAACAGGGAACATCGTCATCAGGCTTTTAAGTATCTTCATATCGGCTTTACTCGAAGCAAGTCCAAAAACATTATCGTGGGATCTGCTTGATGTTGATTCCCTGTGCGGGTATTTTCAATACAGAGGACGTCGACAACGAACTGGCCGACTGACCCGTAGCGAAACCAGAAATGAAATTCGCATTAGACAAGTCCCCACTCACGTTAAATGTCCTGCTATCCGGGGTGCTATCCGGGTAGATCCCACAAGCTTCACCCGTGTTACAGATAAAGCCATCATTATCCAGATCAGTGCCTGCAATAATGTAATACTCACCGGAGACAACATCGGAAAATCCAAAGTCATAACTGCCATTAAAAGCATTCGCAGTGTCCTGCTTGACATTAACCGCAGGATTAACATTATAGAGTAAAATATAATGTCGCCCGGCATCATCAGTCGTCGGAATGGTGGCCTTTTGCATAATCACAGGAATAGTCACCGTATTGACCGATGATACTATGGTAATGGTTGCAGAATAGGTATTGTTGTCCGCCAGACCACTGCGATTGGCAACAAAAGTATAATCCCCCACTCCACCAACAGGCGCGACATGCGTCAGCCAACCGCCCGAATCATTCGTGACCGAGGTAATAGTCAACGGTGTTGCACCGGTGCCGGTATTGCGGACATTCAGAACAGCACTCAGACCTGAAGTGCCAAAATTCAGCGACCCGGGCGAGACAGCCATAAAAGGATTATCCGGTAATACACCACCCGCATTCAATACTTGTGCTGTTAACACGGCACCCAATGCATCAATCAAGCCATGACCAAAAATATCATCCCTGCCAACAGCACCCAGGTCTTCAGTAATGGTTCCGCTTTGTAGCGCAGTTTCGAACTCGGCTGGCGTTAAGCCACTATGTACCGACTTCATCAAGGCCGCGACACCGGCAATGTGTGGCGTCGCCATCGAGGTGCCCTGCTTAAGTCCATAGGTAAATACAATGGGTGATGAAGTATCAGAACCCAAGGTACTGATGACACCATCCGGAAAACTGTCGCCATTGAGATTTTGCGAACTGTCGCCACCAGGGCCCGCGACATCAACATGGCTACCAAAGTTGGAATAAAAAGCCCTGTTTTTTCCTAAATCAATGGCACTCACTGAAATAACAGCATCATCATAGGAAGCTGGATAAACAGGTATATTGGAAGATTCATTACCGGCTGCAGCAACGATGATCACGCCGGCTGCACGTGCCTGCAAGTAAGCCGATGGCGTTGTACCTGCTCCACCTGTTCCACCGAGACTGAGATTAATCACGTCAGCCTTTTGTACGGGTACAGTACCCGAATCATTCGGTAGGCCTGCAGCAAACAATACGGCTTGTTCAACATCGTAGGATGATCCACCACCGACACCAACAGCGCGCAAGGGCATGATCTTGACATTCCAGCCTACACCCGCGACACCTTTACTGTTATCGGTCGATGCGGCTATGGTGCCGGCCACATGTGTACCATGGAAGCTACTACTAAAGCCGAAGGCTCGATCTCCAGGATCATCTGGATTGGCATCAATGTCGACAACACTACCGTTTATAATAATGCCACTACTTTCGCCATCAGCCGCTATGCCTTGATCGCTAATAAAATCAAACCCCGGTACCAACTGGCTACTGCTGTCGGCATTGACAAAATCAGGATGATTCAACAACACACCAGTGTCGATAACAGCCACAATCACACTACTGGAACCTTTGGTAATATCCCAGGCCTGGGGCAGGTTAATGAGCGGGTAATGCCACTGTGAGACATAGTTGGGATCATTCGGCGTAGCCATGGGATGGTAGATATAATTCAGGCGTGCACTCTCAACATCAGGACGTCTGGAGAGTGCTTTCATGGTATTAATAGTATCAATCTTGCGTTGTAATTCTGTATCAACATGCAGGTCGGCCTCGGCTATACCCAGCTTTTGTTTCATTGATACGACCTGTTTGGCATTACCTAGACGCATCAACATACTGCGGCCTGGCGCACCTGCCACGGCCTGTAAGCCGATAGAACTGGCACGCATGGACAAGCTGTCTGTGCTCACCCCTGTGGGCAATAATTTGTCCTTGAACTTCACAATCACTTCGCCGGGTACAAAATCCTGCTCCAGTTCACTGCTGCTGGCAGACATTGTGGTTATTCCCGTGGTTAAAATATAATTGCTAACACCGGCAATGGCTCTAACCTCGATAAAAAAATCACGCGCTCCAGAGAAAGCGCCTGGCACGGTAATACTTTCATTCAGCCCTATACCTGAATTTGCAACGAGTAATTGCGTGCCTATCGCATCATAAAGTATTAAATCCAGATTAGAAGCAACATTGGCGAGATTAAGATTTATCACCTGACCCGCCAGTAACTGCGCCTGAAAAAAATCTTTCAAATCCCCAGTGAACTGAAAACGACTCCCTGCCAGGCCCGAGCCACTGGTACTGACAAATCCCCCCAGCGTCACCGGATTGGGCAATAATTGTGAGCTATTGATAGTGTCATTCGAGGCAAAGGTATATGCAGGGTCATTCACATCACTATCAATGCGTGATCCGCTGGTAGGGGAGATAGCACCGGTAATGATATAGCTTCCTGTACCCACTGCTGGTGCTCCACCACCGCCACCGCTGCAGGCACTGAATACAAGCATGGATAAAAGGCTACTGACTATCAGCCACTGATTCCGGTTCAGGGTTAATTTCATCATGATCGCTACTTTAAATATATTTAAAAAATTTGCCGGGTTACCACCCTGACATCCCTTAAAATTCAATGGCTAAGCAGTCATACTAGCGCAGATGACAGCACAACTCTCGCAAACCATACTATAAACTAATATAAACATAAGGAAGGTCTAACTACATCACAGTCAGGAGAGAAATAACAGAATTTTTCAATCTTCCCTGTTTGTATGTAGTCGCATTTCCTGTGCAACTTGTCGGCAGAATACCACTAAAATAGAGTCAGATCAGCCAATTTCCTGAATCAGCACCCAGGGTGCGGCTACCACCGCCCAGAACCTGGGCTGACGCAAGGTCCAGTCCTTGGCATTATTTTCATCAGCATGTGTAATTTTCGAAGATTCCATCCATTGACTGACTGAGTCTTTATCATCTTCGACCACAGCACTGGCCACCTCGACCAGATCCAGGTCTGCAGCAACCTTGATAACAACGCCACGGGCAAAATGCCTTTCCAGCTCAGGCCAGGCCAGTTGGCCTGTTTGCCCATTGAGGATGCCACAAAGCTCTTCGTTAGTATTTTCCATATGATCCCCATCCATTCAACCGTATGATTTAAGCTAGCTCGTCGTCCGCAATATGATAGCGCGGATCTTCCATAACGTTAACCTCTACCAGGTCACCTGCTTTTTTCAGCACATCCCTGCACTCGGGGCTGAGGTGACGCAGGTGCAGGGTCTTGCCGGCCCTGATATATTTTTCTGCAAGGTTATCAATCGCCTCGATAGCGGAATGATCAACCACGCGCGAATCCTGAAATTCGATAATAACATCATCCGGGTCGGTTTCGGGATGAAAAAAATCACGAAAATTCTTCACCGAGCCAAAAAATAACGGCCCGCTCAGCTCATAAACCCTGGAACCATTGTCATCAATATAATCTTTCACTTCAATATGTTTGGCATGTTCCCAGGCAAACACCAGCGCAGACACGATCACACCGACCACCACCGCCACGGCCAGATCAGTGGCGACAGTGACTGCAGACACCAGCACCAGTACAAACACATCGCTTCTGGGCACCTTGCCAATCACACGCAAGCTAGACCATTCGAAGGTGCCCATCACGACAACAAACATAACGCCTACCAGGGCTGCCAGTGGCACCGCTTCAATGAGTTTATAGCCAAACAGGATAAAACTCAGCAGAAACATAGCAGCAGCAACGCCGGACAGACGTTTATGTCCGCCGGAATTGACGTTGATCATACTCTGACCAATCATGGCACAACCACCCATGCCACCAAAAAAGCCGGTGGCAGTGTTGGCAATCCCCTGTCCAATACATTCCCGGTTTCCCTTGCCACGTGTATTGGTCAGGTCGTCAATCAGGTTCAACGTGAGTAGCGATTCAATCAGGCCTATTGCAGCGAGAACGACTGAATAGGGCAAGATAATCATCAGTGTCTGCAAATTCCAGTCGACTAGCGGTAAATGAAATGAGGGTAAATCACCCTTCAATGAAGTCAGGTCACCGACCGTTTTGGTATCAATATTCAAACCGATAACCAGAAATGAAACCACGACTATCGCGGCCAGTGAAGAAGGAACGACCATTGTTAATTTAGGTAAATACTGGATAATAAACATGGTCAACGCGACAAGGCCTAAAAAGATCCACAAGGTTTGACCTTGCATCCATTCCTCATTACCAATCGGACCGGTCTGGAAATGCGGCAACTGAGAAAGGAAAATAACAATGGCCAGGCCATTCACAAACCCCAGCATGACCGGGTGAGGGACTATTCTGATAAACTTGCCGAGTTTCAGAATACCTGCCGAGATCTGGATCAATCCTGTCAAAATTACGGCGGCAAACAGGTATTCCACGCCATGTTGGGCTACCAGAGAGACCATCACTACCGCCATTGAGCCAGTCGCTCCCGAGATCATGCCCGGCCGACCACCAAAAATAGAAGCCAGTAATCCCACCATAAATGCCGCATACAGCCCAACCATGGCCGGCACATTAGCAACGAATGCAAAAGCCACCGCCTCCGGAACCAGGGCCAGGGCGACCGTTAAACCGGACAGAATTTCATTACGAAAGCAAACACGACTGGCACAACCCAATGTGAACATAGAGAGCCTCAAAACATGGTGACTGGAAAAGAGCGGGCATCATATCAAAATTTGCTTATATACCCTAGGGTTAATCTCATAAAGTAGCGGCCAATCATAAAGCATGATTAATACATGGTATTTATTTTTCGTTTATTCAGCTTGTATTCAGCAAAGCAAAGCTCAATATAAGAACATACTGATTAACGATGAGTATTTTAGCAATGACAAAAAGTTGTCCACATCAATCAAGCCTGCATCTCTGTAGTGAGAAATTGGCAAAAGAAAACCAGGATTTCACTGGTACTGGCGGAGTCAGCAAGGAAAATCGATCGCATGGTTTCTTGCCTGCATTTTCCGATACTGATACTGGTGCGGTCTATCCATCTTGTAATCAAGATGGTACACCGGCTGCTATCCATATGCTGGATGGCCTGCCTGAAGAACTAATAACAGAAAGAGATCAAGAAAATAATATCGTCGCGGTAAAATCTTCAGTTATACCCGGCTTTGTAAAGGATGACGTGTTTTACACTCGGGAACAAGCTGCCCAGTTGGTAATCGAATAAGCAACTATTAGAAATACCTGTTCTCAGACTCAGTTCTATCCATATTGAAACGCCAATATTTTTCAAACTGACCATTCATCAAGCCTAAGGTCAACCGCTTTACAAACATGAGCGGCTAAAACTATCATCAAACCCCAAGTCGTGAATTTCACACATAATTCAGCAAAAAATATCACTGTATCCATCATCATAGTGCCCTAGCATAGTCACTGTACTTCATTGCCATTGCAAAAGTACATTGCCGAAATAAGCTGTCCGGCTTTATTTATTTTTGAATTATGAATGACAAGGAGATTCACATGATCGCAATTAAAAAAAGTACTTTAACGAAAGGCATACTGGTAATTTCTTCTCTTGTTTCCACGCTGACATATGCAGAAGACTGGACCATTTCGGCCACTGGATCCTGTGCGCCGGTATTAGGCAACACCATCACTTCCGGTGGCGGCTTGAAAGCTAGCGGTGGTACCGCCGTGGTACGCTGCCCTTTGACCAAAGAAGTTGGGTCAAACACCATCAATAATGTCTATGTACGCATGAAACGTGTTAGCGCCAGTGGTGCAGACCCTTTTTGCAACATAGCCAGTACCAGTCATTACGGCACACCTTCTAACCTCAGCTATGGCTTTGCTACAGATACTACAGCCAACCAGAGTGTCAGCATCTCACTACCCACGCAGTACAGTTCCGGTTATGCCGATGTATTGTGTGTATTAAACTCGGGCGACACCATGTATGGCGTCAGATACCGTCAAGACAACTAGAGCGAATGCAGCTAATGATCAAAAACAATTTACTTATTAGTGTTTTTTCTTCTGTGGTGACAGTAGTACTGTCTTTACTAATTTTCTCATATTTTAATAAAGCAGAAGACGAGCCGGGTGCTGCTATTAAGCACCACCCGGCTCGGTCATTACTGTCAGATGCTCATACTGAAAATGCAGTCCACAGCATGCAAAAGTCTATTGATAACATACTGAAGCAGCAGCAACTCCTGTTTAAACACAACCAGGACTTACTACAGAAAATAGCCCAGCTGGAATCAGCGGATCAATATTTATCCTCGCTAACAGAAAAAACTGATGGAGATCCATCCGAAACCCGAACCAATGAAAATACAAACCAGGAAGAACTCGACCTGGCTTATGAAAATAATTTAAACGAACACTTCGATGTCTTAAAGGATGAATTATTACTTGAAGAATATGATTCAGCCTGGGCCTCAGAAATGGATAGCTCTCTCGCAGATGTTGAGCAGCGCTTAAAGACTCTTGATATGGGTAACATCTCGATATCACACAAGGATTGCCGCTCCAATGCCTGTCTTGTTGAATTCTCTCACCAGGGAGATATCAACGATTCAATTCTAAGCGGCGCACTGGCCGCCGCTGGAACCAGAGAAGTCGTATTACAACATAGCAACGAAGATGGTAATGAAAAGACGATAGTTATTTATAAGCGTTAATTAGTAATATGAATTATTTACTTGATAAAAGGAGTGCAATGAAAATGACTTATAATTGCCCACATATATCAAACAATTACTTCAATCATAACAATCTGGCGCAAGAAAACCAGGATTTCAGCCATACGACTGGTATTAGTGAGAACAATCATTCACTGGGATTTTCTCCAGCATTTTATGATTCTGAAACAAAAAAAGTATATCTATCTTGTACCATGGATGGTAAACGAGCTCCCATTCACTTGCTGGAAGGCTTACCTGAAGAATTGATCAGGGAAAGAGATCAGCAGAATCATATCGTCTCGGTGAAATCTTCGGTGATATCAGGCTTTGTTAAAAATAATCAGTTTTATACCAGAGAGCAAGCGGCTGAATTGGCGCACTAATACAGACCGAGGAATAAACAAGGTCCTGCTAGCACTTCTTTTGATTTGCTAGCTCTTTTGGGTGGTCAAACCCGCCAGGTAATTCTCAACCAACGAATCAATCAGCTCGTAAACCGAGTCTACGCCGACCACATCCAGCTTACGTGTGATTGCCAGCATCGTGATGCCATGCACACTACCCCAGAGCACATGCGCGGCCTTGTGGATAGTCTGTCTGTCGCATTCCGTCACCACAGCTTGCAACACTTTTTCCAGCATCTCGAAACCCTGCTTGATACGTTGTTGATACCATTCAGGCAACAAATTATCGTCTGGCAAGGCATGTTCAAAAATCAGTAACCAGCGATTCGACTGCCTGGCAGCGAAGTCATAATAAGTACGACATAGGGCATCGACACACGCTGGCGAATCCTTGTGCTCGGCAATAGTCGCTTCCATGGCCAGATACAATTCATCCAGGGTGCGACTGTTGATATGCAGGATAAATTCATCCTGATTTTTAAACACCAGGTAAAGCGTGCCCACGGTATAGCCGATTTGTGCAGCCACCTTGCGTGCACTCAGTCCTTTATAGCCCTGCTCATTAATCAATTGCTCGGCGGCTTGCAGCGACATTTCCCTTATTTGTTCCCGGCTGTGGTCACTTCGGCGTGCCATATGGCCTCCTTGAGATAAAAGTTAAATTAATTATAGCTAAATATTGAACAACGTTCAATTCTATGCTATAAATTAACTGAACAGTGTTTATTTAATCCTGTAAATCCTTAAAGGGTTTTTATTTAAATACTAATTGAACACTGTTTATTTTAATATTTATATCATTAATTCAATCATTTATGTGAAATCACATAAGGAGAAAGACAATGAAAACAAGAGCATCACTGCTTTCTAGCATTGGCAGGTACATGGCACTGGCCATGTGCCTGTTTAGTCTGGAGCCGGCAATGGCAGCCGGCTTGCTGACACCCACCAACAGCAACCTGCCTGCACTGGAAATACGCGATCATGAAGTCACTGTCACCATTGAAGATGGTTACGCCATCACGCGTATCGAGCAGGTTTTCCATAACCCGCATGCACAGGACCTGGAGGCCCGTTATTCGTTTCCGGTTCCGGAACACGGCTCGGTCGCTGAAATGACTTTATGGATCGACGGCAAACCGGTCACTGGTGAAGTGCTGGAAAAGAAACAGGCACGCCAGGTTTATGAGGAAGAGAAAAAAGCCGGTCGTGATGCCGGTCTGACTGAAAAGGACAGCTACAAAACCTTCGAGGCCATGGTGTCGCCAGTTCGTGCAGGCAAGGATACACGTGTGCGTCTGGTTTACCTGCAACCCGCCTATATTGATACCGGTATTGGTCGTTATGTCTACCCATTGGAAGAAGGCGGTGTAGATGAAGAAAAGCTGGCCTTCTGGACAGCCAACGACAAGGTCACGAACAAATTTAATTTTAATTTGCAGATCAAGTCGGCCTATCCGGTAGATGCCGTGCGTGTACCCAATCATGGCAGTGCCGTGGTCAAACAACACAGTGCCGGTGAGTGGAATGTACATATCGGTAACCAGGCCAGTCAGCCTGCGGTAGCGCCTGAATACAAACCCGGGTGCTGCGGATGATACTGTTACCCAGGCGACGCCCGCGATGCAAAATGCTGTCAATACAACGCATCCGTTGGAAGGTGGTAGTGCCTCCCCGGCAGTTAATTTCAATCCACAACAGGGTAATGCCGTTTATACGCTCGACAAGGATCTGGTTGTCTACTGGCGTCATAAACCCGGCCTGCCCGGTAGTGTTGATCTGGTGACCTACAAGCCCAATGCCAATGAACGTGGTACGTTTATGATGGTGGTCACGCCCGGTGAAGATCTGAAGCCTATTAACAAAGGCAAGGACTGGGTGTTTGTGTTGGATATCTCCGGTTCGATGCAAGGTAAATACGCAACACTGGCGGATGGTGTTCAGCGAACATTGAAAAAAATGCGCGCTGATGATCGTTTCCGTATTGTGCTGTTTAATAATCAAGCCACTGACCTGACGCCAGGATATATCAACGCAACACCGGATATGATCAAGCTCTATAGTGACAAGGTCGCGGCCATTCAACCGAATAGCGGTACCAACCTGTATCAGGGCTTATCTAGTGGTATTCAGCAAATCGATGCGGACCGTACCAGCGCGATCGTACTGGTTACGGATGGTGTCGCCAATGTCGGTGAAACGCATCAACGTAAATTCATCGAACTGATCAAGCAAAAGGATATCCGCTTGTTTACCATGATCATGGGCAATAGCAGTAACCGCCCTATGCTTGAAGCGATGACACGCGAATCCGGTGGTTTTGCTATCAGCATATCCAATAGTGATGACATTGTTGGGCAAATCCTCAAAGCCAGCAGCAAGGTCACACACGAGGCATTGCATGGTGTCAAGGTAAACATCAGTGGCGTAAAAACTGCTGACATCACACCACAAAAAATCGGCAGCCTGTATCGTGGTCAACAACTGGTATTGTTCGGACACTACTGGGGAGACGGCCAGGCCAATATCAAAATCGATGGCAAGATATCCGGTCAGGACAAGAGTTACCAGACCAGCTTTAACTTTCCGGCCACTACTAACGAGAACCCCGAAATTGAACGTCTGTGGGGCTATGCCAGTATCGAGGACATGATTGAGGAGATTAATAACTTCGGTGAAAAGGCGGACATCAAACAAGCGATTGTTGATCTGGGTGTCGAGTATGGCCTGGTGACCGACTACACCTCGATGGTAGTCATGCGTGATGAAGTGTTTACCTCCCGCAACATTGTACGCAGCAACAAGCAACGTCTGGCTGTCGAACAAGCTGCGCAGCAACAGCGTCAGGCACGTCCCGCAGCACCACGACGCGTGGATACGCAGCAACCGATGTATAAATCACCTCGCCCAAGCTTCGGTGGTGGTGGCGGTGCTATTGACCCATGGTCACTGGCGCTGTTCGGATTGCTGGCCGCGACCGTACTGGTGAATATCAACAGGAAACGTAAACATGCCGCTTAAGGACGGCAACAACCCTCGCCAAGGCAGCTTCGCGCTGCCTTGGCGCACCTTATTCTTGAGCCTGTTGGCGACGATAGCCTATTTTCTATTAGGCCCTGCCCCGGAAGCCTGGGTCGTCAGCCGGGAGGCCTTTAACCAGGGTCAATGGTGGACACTGATCAGTGGGCATTGGCTACACAGTGATAACCAGCATGCACTTTGGAATATCAGCGCCTTGTTAATTCTGGGTAGTCTGTTCGAGCAGCAATTAAAGCACAGAGTATTCACGGAACTCATTTTGGCGTCACTGTTATTATCATTATGGATGGGTGCTTACCTGCCGGAATTACAAGCCTATTGCGGACTATCCGGGATTCTTAACACCTTACTGGTAACTGGCACGATGACCCTATGGCAACAATATCGATCCCCTGCTCTATTAATGATACTGCTCTTGGCTCTGCTAAAAAACATGATAGAACTGTTCAGTCAGCAGGCAATATTCACACATACCTTATGGCCCAGTGTGCCCGAGGCACACCTGGTAGGCATGGCCATCGGGCTTATTTTCACATTGGCAAGAACCAGCCATCCGCGTGAAGCACGCATCAAACTTAGCGCTGAAGGATTTTGATAATCTCTGCTGGTTCCATGCGCTGCTTGTAATCATGCTCGGCATGAGCGCCGATGACAGTACCATCCTTATCAATCACAAACGTCCCCGGTACTGGTAATGCTACCCTGCCCTTACCGTTATATTGTTCAACATCGAGTCCCTTACTTTTATACAAAGCTACCAGTTCGTCCGACAATTGATAGTACAAGCCGTATTGCTTCATCACGCTATCATCAAGGTCACTCAACACTTCGAATGGATAGGCCTTTTCCTTGATCTGCTTGGCTGACTGATCCGGTTGTTGCGGGGTCACGGCTATCAATGTGGCATGGTATTTTTTGAAGTTTTCAACATTCTGTTTCAATACATGTAAGTGCAGGTTGCAGAACGGACACCAGGCTCCACGATAAAACACCAACACCACCGGGCCATTTTTTAACTGTGAATAAAGATTGATGTTTTTTCCAAAAGCATTACCGAGGGTAAAATCTGGCGCCTTTTGCCCCACTTTCAGTCCAGGTGACGGATATGCTTTTATCACCTGTTGCATGGAATCTTTCATTAGTTTGCGATCAGCTTCAGAGAATTTCGGTGGTTTGCTGGGGTCCACCTTTTTATTCAGCATCTGGTCTCTGAGTTGTTGATAAGTCACGCCATTGTCGGCATAGGCAATAGGTAAATGATAGATCAGTAGTGCAAACAGGCAGGTCTTGATTATTTTTCTCACGTCAGGCTCCTTTTATTGGCATTGTGTCACTATAGAACAGATATGCAGACATTAATTCAATCGATTCATGGAATATATAAATAGATTTTTTTATTTTATTTCACAGATACTTAACATAGCCAGAGTATTTAGGGCTACCAAGTGCTTTATGGCTGTTATATATTTACGGACAATATAGATTCCAATGTTATCCCAATATAAAAACAGGACCACATTCAATGAAACCCATCTCTGCCACCGGTATTTTTCTGCGTTTTATTGTTGCCATCGTTCTGGTTTTCAGCACCTATAACCCGGAAGGCTATTCCTATTATGACTGGGTATTAACCGACCTGAAAGACATCACCCCATTGAAGGTGCTGGCAGGTATTGTGCTGTTAATTGGCTGGATTATTTACATTCGCGCCACCCTGCGATCACTGGGAGCGCTAGGCCTGATACTGGCGACTGGCTTTTTCGGCACTCTGATCTGGCTAATGGTTGATCTCGACTGGATACCCACCGACAGTGTTCGTGCGGTATCCTATATTGTTTTATTTGTGCTTTGCGCGGTATTGGCGGCCGGTATTTCCTGGTCGCATATTCGCCGCCGCATCAGCGGGCAGGTGGATGTGGATGAGCTTGAGGAGCCCTGATTTAAATTTTTGAATAGTTCTATTGCTGTTCATTTTTTGCGGCACACTGAATGCAGAGTGATGCCGATGGGTCAAATTCGAGTCGCTTGAAGGCGATCTGCTCTTCACACTGTGTGCAGTAGCCATAATCTCCTGTTTCGATACGATTTAATGCGGCTTCAATTTTTTTTATTTCCAACTGTCGGCGTCGGTTCATATCCTGTGAAATAGCCTGCCCTTGAAGTGCATCCATCCTTGATAGGCGACCAACGCTGGTCTGATCCAGTATCACGGTACTGCTGGCAGACTGCCCTGTCTTGTCCATAACCAGTAGGTCTTGTTGTAATTGCAGCAATCGCTCCCTGAATACCGAAATTTCATCTCCTGATAACATTCGCATGGCTCCTCTATTAGCAACAACGCCTGATTCAATGGCAGATATGCTCCATATTGATTCAAATAACTCACCTATAGGGTACTGATGAGTTTATAGCCCACTCACAGCATACCATTCTTGCCGCAAAGCCGAGCAAGCGACTGATTTTAATTCAGATGGGAACTCTATCAGACTAGAGGCCTTTATTGTCGGGTGGCGTGAGAACAACAAAGAGCAAGTGGTAGCTCTATGGAGGTAGCCATAGTGACGATCAGGGTAACAGTAAAGCCCGTTATCCCTGCACTATCAAAAAATAGCCGGGATTTATGCCCGGCTACTCAGATATCATTACCGCTATTTTAAAATTGCTTGTCAAATTTAAACTCTTTTTTCTGCAATTCACCTTCAGGCCTGACTGACATGTTAAAGGTCAACCTTTCACCATTGCGCACACCAAAATCACTAATATAGTAGATGGCGCCTCGATCATTGACCTCGCGCAGTTTCATCGTTCTCATCATACCGGTTAAATTGAACGCATTGCCAGCCACAATACCCTTCACCGACTCAGGCGTAAGCGACTCACCATTCTTATTAATAACAACCGTAACAACTGCATGTGACGAATCGCGCTCGATACCGACAGACTTGGCTATATTGGGTTGTAAATGCTCACTGGGAAAAGCATTAAAATGAATTGTGTAATCCTTGAACTTGACTTGATTAGCATCAGCCGCAAAAAGTATTGGACTGGTTAACAAAATAGCCGTAAAAATTAGATATCTTACAATATTAGGCATATTCACCCTCCTGCATGTTGTCAGTTTATAGTTCTATTTAAGCAATTATTTACATGCTCTATGGCATGTATATTCCATGAATAGCACTTGCGCGAATCAATCTTACTTATAACCATGCTAGCTATTAGCCACTATCACGGCTTATCTGGCTTTTCGTGAGCAGTGAAATCTCGTGATAAATAAAATTGATAAGTATTTTGCTATTCCCATAGAAAAAGTAACCATGCAATCAACTTTCGAAATTCTTCAATATTCCATAGATACGAACATCGGCTACCATCCTATCGCACGCAATCATCCAATAGGTGATTCTATTGATCACAGTTTTCCCCAAATTAATTAAGATAGATTTGTTATGAAAGTTTTGTTATCTGACAGAAGTTTGGATATTTCAGCGGCAGGCAAGGCTTTACTAAACAAGTGCCCCTGGGCGTATTCACATCCCAAATCACGGAGATGTGAAAGTTGATCTGCTGTCTCAACACCTTCTGCAACTACCTTGAGTCCCAATCCATGAGCCATAGCAATCGCTGCTGAAATCAACTTCCTGTCGGCAGAATCCACATCTATACCTTCTACAAATGATTTGTCAATCTTTAGCATGTTAAATGGATACCGACGCAGATAACTCAATGATGAGTAACCGGTACCAAAATCATCCATCGAAATACCAATACCTAATTGATTCAGTGAAGAGAGAATATCATCTACTGAGCTATGACCACTCATCAAGACACCTTCGGTAATTTCCATTTCCAGGTTATTACCTGTCACACTAAATTGCTCCAAAGAACTACTAATAAATTCGACCAGTTCTGGATCGCGAAATTGGCGTGGTGAAAGGTTTATGGAAATCTGGAAATCCGCATGAGTGTCCGCAATCCACTGAGCGGCCTGAGACAATGCTTCTGTGATGACAAATCTGCCCAAAGGGAGAATAAAACCGGTCTGCTCGGCGACATTAATAAACTCCAGTGGGAAAACAGTTCCCAACGCCGGATTGTGCCAGCGGAGTAAAGCCTCGGCACCCATGACGTGGCCACTGGATATTTCAACCTGAGGCTGGAAATACACTTTAAATTCACCACGTTCAATGGAACCTTGCATCTGCTCTTCCAATGCCAGTCGACGCACCACTCCTTCATTCATTTGGTTGGTGAAAAACGAATAAGTGTTGCGACCTTGTTCCTTTGCATGATACATGGCAACATCGGAGTTGCGCAATAAGTCAGATGCATTATCTCCATCATCCGGATAAACAGCGATTCCTATGCTGAGCGTGAGTGTTATTTCTCTATTATTGATCAGGAATGAGTTTCTAAACTGCCTGAGCAGATATTCGGCAATGGGTTGTGCGTCTGAATTTTCCTTTAGACTCCGCAACACTACGATAAACTCATCGCCACCCAGGCGACCGATCGTATCGCCACTGCGCAGTGAATTCGTTAATCTCTCTGCAGCTTGAATCAGCAGTTTGTCACCTGTTTCATGACCCATGGTATCATTCACTTTCTTGAAGTCATCAAGATCTATGAATATAACTGCGACAGACTCATTACAACGCGTGGCTTCACTGATAGCTTGGGCCAGACGGTCCAATGATAGAAAACGATTTGGTAGCTTGGTGAGCTCATCATAGTGAGCCTGGTATAAAATTTTTTCCTCCGCAATCTTACGTTCGTTGATATCCCGCCCCTCTGCCAGTAGCTGGGTAACCACGCCATTATCATTGACTATCGGATGCAAGGTTAAGTCAATCCAAATCAGTCCGTCAGAAGTCAGTAACTGCAAATCCTGGCTCACACTTGTACCCTTTTGGGCTCGTTTCAACAGGTCCTGAAGTACATCCCGCATTCTTGCTTCATGACGGAACCCATCTGTGTCCCATATCTTCTGATCGATCAGGTCGTCTAGTTCAATAGCCAGCCTGTCAAGAGGCGTTTTGTTAACAAATACGATGGTTCCATCGGTCTCCAGGATCGCAACCATGGTTTGCATGTTATTAAGTAACCCTTGTAGCTGTAGCTGTATGTCGCGGGCCTTTTCCCGCAGCAAATATTGCTCAGTAATGTCACTGAATACCAACACCATTCCATGGATAATGCCGTCACTATCTAGAATAGGGGCGGCCGAATCAGCAATCTGGTATTCCTTACCATTTTTATCGATTAACGTGGTGTGATTGCTGAGATAGACGACTTCGCCAGAACTCAGTACCTTTTCGATAGGATTTTCAACCGGCTCACGGGTTGATGCGTCAATAATCGGGAAAACCGTATCCAGTGATTCACTTTTCGCACGCTCCAGTGACCAACCGGTAAGCTTTTCAGCTATCGGGTTCATGCGTTTAATGACTCCTTCGTCATCCGTCACTATAACTGCATCACCGATACTGTTCAGAGTGATCACCAGATCCTGTTCCCGTTCCTGAAGTGAGCGCATGGTCTGATTCAGTGATTGTTCTTTATCCTGCAGGTTCTGCACCATGCGATCAAAAGTGACCGCCAATTCACCCAGTTCGTCATTCCCTTGCAGGTGGGTTCTGGCGCTCAAGTCTCCCTCAGACAGGCGGTGTGCTGTCTGTGTAATGACATCCAGCCGGCGAGTCAGAAAATAACCAACCATTATGCCAACCGCCGCGATGATCAGCATGCCGCCAAGCGCAATAATTACCCCGAAGTCACGGGCCGTAATATGGGCTTGCTGTAATTCGCGGCTTGAAAATTTAATGGCCAGGGTTCCCTGTAATCCCGCGACATTGGTTAACTGGTTCACCCGCCAAACAAAATCCGGCCCATCTATCAGGATTGGCAGTCTACTGCCCAGATCCGAGGCTGCGCTGCTTGCAACGATGATAGCGTCAGTATCGGCCAGGTATAGCTGACTAGCTTCGGTTTTTTCCAGCAAATTTTCGATATAGGGCTGCAACTCGGCGTACTCTTCGGTTAACAGCGCCGTTCGACTGATGCCGCTGACGAGTTCCAGGACAGCTTCCTGGTTACTTTGGATTAATTTGGAACTTTCCGTGTAGGAATGCGCCAATGTTTGCCATAAGACCAGGCTCAACATGATGGCTTCCAGAACAAACACAATTAACGCAATTCGATATTTCAGTGACAAGTGGAAGTACATTATTTTTTTACTTTCCTGATAAATAAACGTAATACATCGTATTCTTTATCATTGACTGGCACGAAACCTTTGGTGTTGATTCTTGTTAGCAACGCCTGGCCTTTGGCTGTATTACGCCATGATGTAAACGACTGCTGGATCTTGTCTCTATCTTGTTTAGGGACTCGTGGATGTATGACTAATGACAGGTTAGGAAAACCTGATGATTCCCATAGTGTACGCAATTTTACACCTCTGGCTTTTTCAAAAGATGTACGTGAAAAATTGGGTGCAATGCAAGCATCAACCTTTCCCACCAGTAGCTGCTGTAGACCTGAGCTGACAGATTTGAAAGACCGCAGATCAACATGTACGCCTGGTTTAATGCCATTTTCTAGTAACGCGAACTTTGCAGCGATTGTGACGGGGCCCTGCGCGGGTGGTGTGGCAACAACTTTCCCGCGAAGATCTTCAAGATCAGACAATTGACTTTCTTCCAGTACCAATACCAGGGACTTGAGTTCTTCCTCCACTCGAACTAATGGTAAATACTTGAGTTTATCGACGGCGATTGGATACAGTAAGGGAGGAATAATGGCAAAGTCATACTGCATGGATTTCAAATTTTGCAGGAATATCTCGAAAGTTGTTGAGGTTCGAAATTTTACCCGGTGACCTAGTATTTGACTCAGTTCGTGGCTTACCGGTGCATACACACCATCCAGGCGAATTGGTGTGAAATAAGGAAAAACACCAAATATATAGGGTGATTTAGCTTCTTGATGAGCAGCGTAAATATTGGCAGATAGAGTAAATAGTAGCGTGAGGAATGCTATGCGCTTCATCGAGTTAATTCCTCTTCCTCATTGTTGGTTTAGGTAAAAGTATAGGGATAAATCAGCTCAATACTAGGTGATGTAAGTATTCTCTACTAATTTGACTGCCATTCGCCTTAATTTCAGTACTATTACCGCATTGGTCGGTTCAAAGTTAACACTAGGCCTTGCGAAAAAAAATGCTTTGTAAAGATGACGCAAATCTTAACTTGGCTGTGTCACTCTCCTCTAGCTCAGTTTGAAAGACGACCAATCGACTATGAACCTCATATTAATAATTATAGCGGTCCCAGAAAATACTTTCATGGCCTTAACTTTTACTAATTATTACATAAAACTCAATAGACAGACCGGTGGGTTAGTCTATTGGAAATAAGCTATTTCTAATATTGAACGTATTTTTTATTAATTACAGTTATTATTTAAATTTTCGTATTCAGGCAAACGGACATGTCACCGACCGTGATATTTTCCTGAAAAATAAAAATATCTCGCGATATACATGGTGGCAAAATTAAAGATGATAAATCTCAATGTCAGATATTGAGACAATCATATGGAAGACTGTAACTGGTGAGTTTTACTAACTCTCATGCCATCTGATTAACGTCAACTTTTGGTCTGGAAACTGCTATTTGAATAACCTGGACCAAAGGCTGCTTCAAAACTCACCCATAAGCGAATCAGTTCCCGGTCATCATCTGTCGCTAAATAGAGTTACAATATTAACCCCCCTTTTCTGTCCTGCAGGTCAATCTAAACTTCGTTTCTGCCCGACAGGCTTTATTACTCCTGATCAGTATCTTAGAGATTCTACCGGGAAGAAAAAGTTGACGGAATGTGAAATAAAAAAACCCGGCCAACGCAGTTGACCGGGTTTTATCAGGCATGAAAATGACCTGTTGGGTGTGCCGTTATCAGGCCACTTTCTTTTTTCTACGTACTTTGCGTTTTGGCTTATTCAAAACCCTGTCAGCTGATCCCACGCCTTTCATATAGGCATTGGCACGTTTGACACTGGCTCTGAGTCCGGAAAGTTCCGCATTGTTGGCGTCTTTCTCTTTTTTCACCTTGGCCAATTCACGCGTCACCATACCTAACTCTTTTACTACTGCACTGAGTGCCTTACGGTTAACAGCGGTTGCATCCTTTTTCAGTCTTGCATTCGCTGAGCTTTTACGCTTGTTCAAGGTCATGCGTTTCTTGCCAAGACGCTTTGAACTGGCGGCCAGTTTTTTTGCGTCTTTCGCACGTGTATCAACTGCTTTGCCACCACTCTCACAGATACTGGCTAATCCAGCCAGCGCTGAGTCGAGAGTTTTGGCCATGGCAGCACTGGTTGCTACCGCTTTCTTTTTTGCTTTAGGCATTGTATCTCCTTAATGTAAAGAAACATGTATCGCTTTATTTTTTATCTAGTCAGCCGTATATAAACGGAAATCAACAAAATCCTAACATTAACATCAAACAATTACCAGTAATGCAGAACGGATATTTTTGACCTGGAAATGATATTTTATATTTAATCTTTTATCGCCGTATTGGAATATGAAAAGTCTGCGAGATCCATCCCTTTTATTTTCATTAATAATGCGTTCAATTGATCTTCCTCATAGGGTTTTGATTCCAATTTTCCCCATATCGGTGCTGGCCATACCGGATCATTTTTGTAACGAACAATGTGATGAATATGTAATTGTGGCACCACATTACCGAGCGCTGCAATATTGAGCTTATCAGCATTAAAACCTGTATATAAAGCTTCTGATAGCTGACACGATTCATTCATCAGTTGCATTTGATCAGACTCATTTAGCTGATATATTTCTGATATATTGTCTCTATCCGGTACAAGAATAAACCAGGGATAACGAGCATCTTTGCTGAGCAATAAATAACATAACTGGAATTTACCGATAATCAAACAATCTTTTTCTAGCTGGGGATGGATACTGGTCATGCATTTGTCCTGATGTGGGTGCAGACATTATTTTAACGTCTGAGCGACTATTTTGCCTGTATTATTATTGTCTACCCGCACGGGATTGAGAACTGAAATGAATCTTTATAAAACTATTTAATGGTTTCTAGATAAAATCCCTGAATCCATCCCTTCTCAATTGCCTGGCCTAGCAAGCTGCCTATATCAGCTTCGGAGAATGATGAAATTAACTGCTCACAGACAGGTGAAAAGCATTTACCTGCTGTCACTAAATTCAGAAAAGCATATTCCAGGTCGCTCAAAATGTCTATTTTCACCACCATTTGCTGGCGCCACACAATCAGTTTCACTGCGCCTTCATGCAGATGAATATCGCTCATCTGCTCGTCTTCCCGTGTTTGATGTAGCGCCCATATTTGCTCGATTGGGTAGTTGGATTGCAATAATCGGCTACCAGGAGACAAATAAAAGACTATATCCATTTGCTCCTGCTCAGTAAGTTCAGGTAGTTAGGTGTCATATTAGAGCGGCCCCCTCCGTAACATCCGCCGTACCATCTGTTTTGCAACCTCAATAAGTACCAACGTTGCGGCTGTCACTTCGAAGAAGATGGTAAAGTTCATTGCTAGCGTATGACCCGAAAGAGGTGCAACTATGTAATGGCCAAGACTATCGAGGCCAAGTACAGCATATATAGCTATCAGCAAGAGACCTGAAAGGTGATAATTGCGGGCCACAAGCACCCAACCTGTAACACCAACTACCGTCATTCCTATCCACGCAAAATATACACCTGCACGAGTCCATGAATCGGGCAAGTTTGGATACTCCGCGAGAAACTCTGCATTGTGGACAAAGTGAAGTAAGCTTGCCAGTCCATAGATGAAAAGCAGGGTAATAAGAATTTTCTGTGCTGGTCTATGCATCTTCAACATCTCATCTGACACCTAACGTCGAAAATCACTGGCGGCAAAAAAAACAGAACAAGGAACGAGTGGCGCTTTTTGGCATTCGAGTGAATTTACCTTGTTAGTCATTATCTATTTTTGAGCTCTCAACCAGCTGATAGCATCATTCTCATTATCGAATAGCTTTACCGGGAATCTCAATTTATTAACGCCAACAAAATAATTTATAAGCAACCTGACCATATTAATATTTGAGCCGTGTAATTTACTTTGACAATATACTATCACGACAACAAGCAATGTAAATCCAATAGCTACCTTTATTTAATTATCGGCTGGTAACTACAAAGATTAACAATAAATAGTTTCAGGTAATTAATAAATCATCGTCATTGCTTTTATTGTATTAATTTTCAATGACATCTGTACTATCCTGAATCAAACTAGAATATCCGCATTGTCGAACAGGATAGTAATATCTACAGCCAACCATTGCTAATTAACAACAGTGATTTCCAGACAAAATGTCAATATTGTATTTCTGCAAAGAAGTGTGGGAAATGATGAGTGAAATGCAGTTTAGTTTAGGTATTCAGAATATTTAATCTTGTCACTGTATAAATTCATCCCGGTTGAACAAGAAACATCAACCGGGAATATCGTGTATATTTATCATTTCTGTCAGACTAATAAACCTCATACCAATCTACAGGGGTCCAGTTTTGCTCACTATAATCGTCTACTGTGACTCTAGACCCGGTTAGTATTTCAGTCTTTTGACTGGCAGGTGTTTCAGCTTCATGCTCAAACGCGGAAAATTCAACCGTATCTTGTGAATCAGATGCAATTGCTGCCGTTTCCTGCATATCAGCATAATAGTAATAACTACCTCCGGCCAATTTCTCCGGGCTATCATATTTTCCTGAGCTTTCCATTACAGGGTCACCACCATAGTAACAGTCATTGTCGGAACTCGTTTTTGGAATGTCATACCCTGAAGAGGTCAGAACGGGATCGCCTTCATAGTAACATGCCTGTGCATTGCCAGTAATTAACAACAAGATAAGTACGCACAATGAACCTCGTGATATTATTATAGTCTTCATGATATATCTCCGTAAGTGCTAGGTTTTCATGCAATATTGCAGTTAGCATTCACAGTTATATATTCATATATACAGCAACAATAGACAGTGACATATAAACTATAGAAATGTGGGAAATTCACCTGGTAAAAATCAGAACCTGGCTGATTTATCCATGAAAACAATATCACCATACCAGGTGGTGGCAGATTCTCCGGTATTGTCGGTATCTGTCATGATCGCCACTCCTGATATCATCGCTGGCTCTTCGCCAAAGGCTTTTTTGTAATCCGCATAGACATTACGACTCTCCGTGACCCACTGCCCTGATTTTTTCTTACCTGCTTCGACGACAAACATCATGACACGGTCGGTGTAGGGATTGGCCATCATGGAGCCGGCGCTGCTATTGCTTCCCCAGATATAGGTGATGGCTCTGTACGGAACGTCTTCCCCTTTGATGAGTTGCGCGGCCTTATGTTGTAGTCGTTGCCAGTAACTGGCCTTGTTAGAATCCAACGCAAAGGTAATATAGATTCTCGCAGGATAGTCGTCGCCATTTTTGCTGCTGACATCGCCCTTCTGCAACACATTATTGATTTTCCATCGCCACTGTATGATGGGGTATTCGGCCGGATCAATAGATATAGTCCTCTTCAATCCGGATGCAGACTGATCACTGACTGCTTTTATCACTACAGTGTCATTCTCTTCCACCAGCGAGTAATCGGTATGTGCCTTGATGCCGCTAAAGCGCAGCGGTTGCCAGCCATCCGGCAGATGCTCACTCAGCTTCGCTGATGAAAACTGACCCACTTGAAGGATCTCGGGCGATTGTGCTTGCATTAAAGCTGGCGTTGCTAACAGGCAAAGCAGCAGTGGGATCAGCCCACCAGCTTTTATTCGCTTAGGTGAGCACGGCGCCTTAACAGGATAGTTGTAATTATGGTTACTTGCAGACATAGCGTAATAGACAGCGCGCCAACTGCACAGTTCCAACAGGTTTGAATGCTAGCTACTAAATAGATCGCTCGGGAGCCGTTACCCGACACTCACCAATAACAGCCAGACTATGCGCGTGAAATAAATTCACCAGTATCGGTATTCACCTTGATCACTTCACCTGGGGTCAGATACTCCGGCACCTGCACTACCAGACCCGTGCTGAGTGTCGCCGGTTTATTTCTGGCTGAGGCGGAAGCCGCCTTCATACCTGGCGCGCATTCAGTAATTTCAAGTGCGACTGTACCTGGTAGTTCAATACCGAGTAAGTTGCCTTCGGTAATCAGGGCGCGCAGGCCTTCAATGCCATCGAACAGATAGGGTAATTCATCGCTGATAGCTTCCTCAGAGACGGTATATTGTTCGTAGGTCTCTGTATCCATGAACGTACAGCCGTCGCTATCACGAAACAGCATTTGCACTTCGCGTCTTTCCAGCTCGACCGGTGTTAGCGTTTCATCGCCTTTGAAGCTGCGCTCGAATTTTTGCCGTGAGACGATATCTTGTCCGCGCGCTTTGTACAGGGTGCTGCCGCTTCGTGATGACGGTGATTGCACTTGTAAACCTTTGATGATGATGTTGCGGCCATCAACGAGAATGACCATGCCTTTTTTGAGTTCATTTGCCTTCATAAAACAGGTCTCTATCATGTGATTAAAAAATCAGCAGGCGATGACTACCCCGTCGAGCTGTTGATTTTAATGGGGGTACCCAGCCTGGCTGATGAATGAGCTCATTATAGCAGCTCCATTACCATTCAGGGATGTTGATTTATAGTAAATAGGATAGTCAAGAACCAGCACAACTGGCATACTCTTGATTATTACTGACAGGTTTTACCATGAAAAAACAGTTAACTTTCCAGCGATGGATACATGCGCTGTTTACCCAACACCTGCGAGCTGATTACGGGACAATAAAAAGTGACCCCCACTGAGCATTATCAACAACAAATCAGGAATAATGTCTTTCAGCCGGATGAGGCACAACTACGCACGCTGGCATCCACCCAGCGTCTGTATGATGATTTGATGGAGACAAGTGAAAATGCCTCGTTACTGTCGCGACTGTTCAGAAAAAAGCAAACCATACATGGGCTTTATCTTTGGGGTGGCACTGGCCGCGGAAAAACCTGGCTGGTAGACAGTTTTTACAGTTGCCTGCCGTTCGCCGACAAGCAACGCACCCATTTTCATTCTTTTATGCGAGATATACATGGTCGTTTACAGCAATTGCCGAAAACACCAAACCCGTTAAAAATTGTTGCGGCCGATCTGGCCAGAAATACCCGCTTGCTTTGCCTGGATGAGTTTCATGTGCATGATATTGGTGATGCCATGATTATGGCCGGGTTACTGGAAGCACTATTCGATCAGGGCATCACATTGGTCGCGACTTCTAATATTGCCATCGATGACCTGTACAAGAACGGACTCCAGCGGGAACGTTTCATGGCCACAATTGAGTTATTGAAACAGTTCACGGAAGAAATTAACCTCGGCCATGGTAACGATTATCGGTTTCAAAGCCTGGAAAAAAGTGGTACTTATTTCATTGGTAATTCGGAAGATGGTGATGCTTTTTTAGAGCAACAGCTGACACGGATTGCTCCTTGCCCTGCCAAGCACCATCGGCAAATTGTGATTAATAATCGATCGATTGACTATATCGCTTTAGCGGATGATGTCATCTGGTTTGATTTTGAACAAATATGCAACACACCGCGCGCTGATAGCGACTACATTAACATTGCCGAAGTCTGCCACACGATACTCATTGGCAATGTTCCGTATATGCACGAGGAACATGACAATATTGCCAAGCGATTTATACATTTGATTGACGCGATGTATGATCATCAAGTTAAATGCATCATTACGGCAGTTGATGAACCACAAAACCTATACCGCGGCAAAGTATTGGTCAGGGCTTTTGAGCGCACTATCAGCCGACTGATGGAAATGGATAGTGCGAAATATCTGGCATTACCCCATAGAGTGAACGTTGCATGAAACTAATAACAGCAGCCAGGGCATCACTACATCACTGAATCATTCTTGATTAATTGCATGGCGCGCTGGATTTTGCCTGCCAACAGCTCGACATCCATAACAACTTCTTTGTTTATTTGTCTGGGAACATACCCCAGGGCGAATATCATTTCTTCTACGACCAGGTTCATGTCCGCTTCACTACCAAACAGCTGTACTTCCTCTGAACTATAAAAGAATGCAGCCACGTTGTTCTGCACGCTCATATTGACAATGGCATGTAATGAGGAGATTTCAACCAGTCTTGGCCTCATGCTAATTTCCGCTTCTAATATAAAGTATAATCATAGCAGCAATGCCAACAACTGACTTGGCCTGTCGCTTATTTCAGGCAAAAACCTGATAGAATTCTCATTTTTAGGTAATATAGCGCTCCTTATGACCAACCAGGCAACATCTGTGTACGATTTTACTCCGGGCCAACGCTGGATCAGCAATGCCGAACTGCAATTAGGCCTTGGCACTGTAGTGCTGGTTGAATTTCGTACGGTTAACATCGTCTTTCTTGCCAGCGGAGAAACCCGCACTTATGCTAAACAGACCGCGCCGCTCACCCGTATTGTATTTGCCAAGGGTGACAAGGCCCAAAGTCATGAGGGATGGAGCCTTTCGATTGAGTCTGTAGAGGAAAACAATGGACTGCTGACCTATTATGGCCATCGAGATGACGGCACACTCGCCCAGCTTGAGGAAGGACAACTGGATAATTTTATTCAGCTTGACCGGCCTGCAGACCGTTTGTTCACGCATCAGATAGACAAGGACAAATGGTTTGAACTGCGTCATCAAACTCATCAACAAGTCAATCGTCTGTCGCAATCAGAATTACGTGGTTTATGCGGCGGGCGCACCAGCCTGATTCAGCATCAATTATATATCGCCCATGAAGTCGCTAACCGCTATGCGCCCAGGGTATTACTGGCGGATGAAGTGGGTCTGGGTAAGACCATTGAAGCAGGTATGATCTTACATCAACAACTCGTCACCGAGCGGGCACAACGTATTCTGATTATAGTACCGGAAAATCTATTACATCAATGGTTGGTGGAGATGTTGCGCCGCTTCAATCTGTTTTTCAGTTTGTTTGATGAGCAGCGCTGTCTCGCGGCTGAAGAGAGTACGCAACAGGACAACCCGTTTCAAACTGAACAACTGGTGCTTTGCAGTCTCGATTTTCTGGTGCAACAGCCACACCGCTTCAAACAAGCGCTGCAAGGCGAATGGGATTTGCTGGTGGTTGATGAAGCACACCACTTACAATGGTCTGAAGATAATCCCAGTATTGAATATACCTATATTGAACAATTGGCATCGATTACCAAAGGGGTGTTACTGCTGACGGCAACTCCTGAGCAACTGGGCAAACAGAGTCATTTTGCACGACTACGGCTGTTGGACCCTGACCGCTTTCCTGATTTTGACAGTTATCTTGAAGAAGAAAAATCCTATGAACCCATAGCGCATGCGGTTGAGGCTTTACTCAGTGACTCGAGCCTGGATCAGCAAACTTTATCAACACTGCAATCCACCATCTCTGAGGGCGACAACCTCAATCTACTGGATATTATCCAGGATAACGAGGCGTCTACAGAAGAAGCTGAAAAAGCAAAAAACAAATTGGTTGAACACCTGCTGGATCGGCATGGTACCGGGCGTGTGTTGTTTCGTAATACGCGTACAGCGATCAAAGGCTTTCCGGGTAGAAAGCTCAGCGCTTATCCCTTGCCCTTGCCCGAGCAGTATGCAGAGTGTTTGACTGCCTTTCAAAATACCGGTATTACTGATGCGCAATTACTACTCAGTCCGGAATTGATCTACCAGGCCATGTCTGGCATTAATGATCGCCACTGGATAGAGTTCGACCCAAGAGTCAATTGGTTAAATGACAAGCTCAAGGAACTCAAGCAACACAAGGTACTGGTGATTACGGCCGATGCGGAAACGGCTCTTGACCTGGTTGCATCTCTACGTACCACCTCCGGTATACACGCCGCAGTATTTCATGAAGGCCTCAGTATTATTGAACGTGACCGCGCTGCTGCCTTTTTTGCTGATATGGAATATGGAAGCCAGGTACTGATTTGTTCGGAAATTGGAAGTGAGGGACGCAACTTCCAGTTTGCCCATCATTTGATTCTATTCGATCTACCCCTGAACCCGGATTTGCTTGAACAACGCATTGGCCGCCTGGATCGAATTGGACAAACAGACACTATACAAATACATGCGCCCTATTTACAAAACAGTGCCCAGGCCATTATGTTTCAGTGGTATGACAACGGGCTTAACGCCTTTGAACAAACCTGCCCGGCAGGCCATAATGTTTTTACACAAGTAGAAAGCACGCTGATAGAAGCATTGCACCAATTAGATGAGGGACTGGCGGATTTGCCGGTCTTACTTGATACCACGCAAACACTCAATAATGATCTGCTGAAGGAATTACAGCATGGACGTGACCTGTTGCTAGAATACAATTCCTGCAGGCCTGTGCAGGCAGAAGCCATTCGAGACCTGGCGCTGGAAGAAGACAGGCAATCATCGATCCTGACATTTCTTGAAAACTGCTTCGATTGCTTTGGTGTTGATTTTGAGGAGCACAGCGCTAATTGCTACATTGCCCGCCCCGGTGAGCATATGCAGACAGGAAATTTTCCTGGCCTGAATGAAGAAGGCATGACCATCACCGGTGATCGCGATACTGCATTGGCTAATGAGGATGTGCATTTCCTCACCTGGGAACATCCTATCCTGACCACTGCCTGCGATATGGTACTTAATAGTGAATTGGGAAATACGGCTGTCTGTGCCGTCAAGCATGAGCATATCAAACCGGGTAGCTTATTACTGGAATGTTTGTTTATTCTTGAAACAACTGGCGACAGCACGTTGAAATATAACCGCTATCTATCGGCGCCCATGATCCGCACGGTAACCAACCAGAATAGCCAAGATGTTAGTGCGATACTGGCGCATGACTATATTAGCCAGCAGCGCGAACCCATTCCGTCAGCCACCGCCAGTAAAATCATCAATGGCTTTACTGATCATCTGAAAAATATGATCAGTGCCAGTGAAGCATTGGCTTTACCGCAGTTACAACAAAAACTGATCGATGCATTTCAGCCCACCACGGCAAGACTTGAGACCGAAGCGGATCGACTCAAGGCACTGCAGCAGGTCAACCCAAATGTACGCGATGAGGAAATCCACTATTTTGTCGACCAGTCGGAAAGACTCAGGCAAGTCATGCAGTCAGCCAAGCTGCGCCTGGATGCCTTGCGGGTAATAGTGACTATTTGAATCTGCTGACGACCGGATTACTTACATCGACAAGTAATTGAAAATATTTATTATTTACAAATAAAGTTTCAAACATGGCGGTTTTTTATACAATTAATTAAGCTAAATCTCGCTTCTGATGATGAATTCATCTTTTCGCCTGCTTTTCATAAGTACTTGATGTTTAGTGGTCCACGGCTTATACACATTTGCTGTGGATAACTTTGTGGATATCCACCTGAAAGTATTCGCAAACCCACGAAAATACACTCAATTTATTAAATTGCTCAATTATTACACAAATGTAATACAGCATAATAATCAATAGCTTATAAGACAAGATTGATTAAAGTAGAGTGTTGCTCTGATGATACATAGAAGTGACATTTTTTTTTGAAATTCTGTGCATAAAAACCGCCTGGCCGGCTTGAATCTTGAAAATTTCTATGTTAGAGAAAAATCAATTCATAGTCATTATACATAAAAAGCTCGGATTCTAGTCTGCATTAGACGATTTTATATATAGAAATAGCAGTTAATATTGGAATTCCATCTGAAGGGATTGTTTTAACATATTAACACTTTCTTATGCATCTCTATCGCTGATTGACCTTGAAGGACTCAATACATTAGCCGCATGCGAAGACGATATTTTAAGGTGTTTATGTGATTTTCCAGCGCGAATTTGCTAAAAACAGCAAAGAACCAGGCGTAGATAGTGATACTCCAATAAAAAACCCACTCAAGGAGTGGGTTTTAGATCAGGCTTTAACGTTAATGTTATATCCTACAGGCGAAGACGGGTCAGGTCTTGGGCTGGAGGTTGGCACTGACTCCAGTAGCTTTAATTGTGCCTCACCTTGCTGTTTTTCAATTTCCTGTTCCTTTTTTAGCACTTTAACTTGCTGCTGCGTAGACAGTACCTGGGCAGAAACAGATGATCCACTAGTGGAAAGTACGCCGTCATCGCTCATAATACTAGCTCCCGGGTTGTAGATGGACAGATACTTAATATAGCGGAAGAATGGATAAAAAACTTTAGGGTTTCAAAGAAATGTTTATCATTAACTAACAAAAAAAGCAGGGGAATTAAGATTTCTGCGAAGCAGTTGTTCTTTTGTTAAAAACAGATTAAGACTGGACAGAATGAAAAAACCCGTAGCCAGCCACGGGTTTTTTCATTAAAGTCAGTTGAAAACTAGTTTACAGTGACTTGCTTGGCTTGAGGACCTTTAGGACCATCTTCCACTTCGTAATTAACACTTTGACCTTCAGCTAATGTACGAAAACCTTCACTATTGATTGCAGAGAAATGTACGAATACATCTGCACTACCATCAGAAGGAGCAATAAAACCAAAACCCTTAGATTCGTTAAACCATTTAACAGTACCAGTTGCCATATAAAACATACCTTTTAAAAATTAATAAACGTTCTTCTGACTGCATAACAAACAAGGCAACTGACAGTAAAACTTTAAAGATATACCTGACAAGACCTGAATGACATGCATTCTCGAAGAACTATAGCACAAAAATAATCAATGTCTCATTTTTTTCAAAAAATCAAACAAAATTTTAATAATATTTAATATTATTTTCTGAGATTAAATTCTTGCCACCGCAGCGTTCTATATCAGCAAACAATAATATTATTGTTGGAAGCGAATTTTAGAATACAATATCGTTGACATACGCGGAGTGATAAGTCTGATATTAAATTTACCCGAAAAAGAGAAAAAACCTATGTTCGAGACAAATGAATACTTTGATGGAAAGGTAAAATCTATCGCCTTCGAAGCAAATACTTTACCTGCCACCGTGGGCGTCATGGCGCCTGGTGACTATGTCTTTAATACTGCCAGCAAGGAGAAAATGACCGTTATCAGCGGTGCACTGACGGTAAAACTATCTGATATGCCACTGGCCACCTACACTGCCGGTGAGTCTTTTAATGTGCCCGCCAATAGTTCATTCGATGTTAATGTCACATCTGATACAGCCTATCTATGCCTGTATGGATGAATCACTTTCAAGTAGGCTCAATACTTCTGACAGCAGAATAAACTTTGGGAAAGCTGGCGAAAATCATGTTTGTCATATCTAACAATATTACATTACAAGATGATGAAATTGAACTGACGGCGATTCGTTCACAGGGAGCGGGTGGACAGAATGTTAACAAGGTTTCATCTGCTATTCATCTTCGTTTTGACATCAAGTCTTCCAGTCTGCCGGAATTTTACAAGCAGCGCTTGTTAACAATGCGCGACCAGCGAATTAATAAAGAAGGCATTGTTGTCATAAAAGCGCAACAATATCGGACCCAGGAAAAGAACCGGCAGGAAGCACTAGACAGACTGAGTTCATTAATCAGAAGTGCTGGCCAGGTTACAAAAAAACGTAAACCGACCAAACCTTCGTACCGTTCTAAACAGAAGCGACTGGATAGTAAAACCAGACACGGCCAGAAGAAACAGTGGCGTCAAAAAATAGAGGACTAGATGACTGACCAGGGTGCGTCTATTCAGCCGTTCAAAACAATGCGCAGGATAATACTGAGAGAATATCATGCAAGAAAAGGCGATTTAGAGCAGACTCACCAGCAAGCCAATCAATCCACCAAATACACCACCCCATACCACTAACCATCCCAGGTGTTTTTTTATCATGGCCTGAATGATTTCTTTTACCATTTCCGGCGTTAATTCCTGTAAGCGGGCATCCACCATCTGTTCAATATGAACCAGTATGTCATCCGTCATGGCGGGGCTACTAAGACCGGAAGCGATAGCATGCTGGAAGTTTTCCGAGTGTGCTAACTCTTTTAAAGAGCCACGTATTTTTTCAGCAAACGGCACTCGTAAGGGTTCCAGTGCATCGCTACCACCAAACATACCTAACATGTTCCCGAAAGAAGACTCCATGATGGCATCAATAAGGCGTTGAAAGATCTCATCGTAATCCACTTTATCCAACACCGGATCAAGATCAATTAACTGGCTGGCCGCTTCTTCCTCACCTTCAATCAGGCGTGAGAGATTTTCGCGGGTAAAAAACTGCTCCATCATCATATGCTTGATGGCTGTCTTGAACTGCTCAAACTGATTGGGAATAACGCCGGAGCCATATAACAAGGGTACACGCTCAAACAACATGTAAATGGCCAACCAGTTGGTCACTGCACCGGATAAAGCAAAGATCCCCATATTGAAAAACTGGAGTGAGTAAACAGGCAAGAAATAACTGATCACCAGTAATAATATCGCAACAACATTGGTAATCAGGCTTTTATTGATAGACATTGCGTTTGTATTATCCATTTTGACATAACTGACTAATCAATAATATTTACTCGATAGACTGGCTATGCAGGTATTCGTCATAGCTGCCACTGAAGTTAACTACCCCGTCAGACTTCATTTCAATAATACGTGTTGCCAGGGATGAGACAAACTCCCTATCATGGCTGACAAAAATCAATGTGCCCGGGTAATTTTCCAACGCCAGGTTTAATGATTCTATTGATTCCATATCAAGGTGGTTAGTGGGCTCATCCATTACCAGAATATTAGGTTTTTGTAGCATCAATTTACCGAAAATCATGCGCCCTTGCTCACCACCGGAAATAATATTGACCGGTTTTATTATATCATCTTGCGAAAACAACAGACGTCCGAGCGTTCCACGAATAGACTGTTCATCGTCTTCGTCTTGACCCCATGCAGACATCCAGTCAAACAGGTTCGTTTTGTTGTCAAAGTCAGTTGCATGATCCTGTGCGTAGTATCCCACATTGGCATTCTCTGACCACTTTACGGTGCCTTTTTTTGGCTGCAATTCGCCTACCAGGGTACGCAATAATGTCGTCTTACCGATACCATTTGGCCCAATCACCGCTATTCGCTCGCCAACTTCGATCATCATATTGATGTCAGTGAATAACATGTTGTCATCATAGCCGTTGGCCATATCTTCTACTTCCAGCGCCAGGCGAAAGAGTTTCTTATTCTGTTCAAAACGGATATACGGGCTTTGACGACTGGATGGCTTGATGTCATCGAGTTGAATTTTATCAATTTGTTTGGCGCGTGACGTTGCTTGTTTTGCTTTAGAGGCGTTCGCTGAAAAACGACTGACAAAATTCTGTAATTCAGCGATCTGTGCTTTCTTCTTGGCGTTGTCCGCTAATTGGCGTTCGCGCACCTGAGTGGATGCTGTCATGTACTGATCATAATTACCGGGATATACGCGCAGTTCACCAAAATCCATGTCGGCCATGTGTGTACACACGCTGTTTAAAAAATGTCGGTCATGCGAAATAATGATCATGGTGCTGTTGCGTTGATTGAGTATACCTTCCAACCAGCGAATGGTATTGATATCGAGGTTATTGGTGGGCTCGTCGAGCAACATAATGTCCGGGTCAGCGAACAGGGCCTGTGCCAGTAATACGCGCAATTTCCAACCGGGTGCAACGGCGCTCATAGGACCACTATGTTGTTGCAGTGGAATATCCAGACCCAGTAATAATTCCCCGGCGCGTGACTCGGCGGTATACCCATCCAGTTCGGCAAAGGCCACTTCCAGCTCGGCGACTTTCATGCCATCCTCTTCAGTCATTTCAGCTAGCGAATAAATGCGATCACGCTCTTCCTTTATTTTCCATAGTTCATCGTGCCCCATGATCACGGTATCCAGCACGGTAAATTCTTCATAGGCAAACTGATCCTGCCTGAGTTTACCCACCCGCTCATTGACATCAATACTGACACTGCCTGTGGTGGGCTCAAGGTCATCACCGAGTATTTTCATGAAGGTGGATTTCCCACAGCCATTGGCTCCGATCAAACCGTAGCGATTGCCTTCGCCGAATTTGACGGAAATATTTTCAAACAGGGGCTTGGCCCCGAACTGCATGGTGATATTGGCTGTAGAAATCAAAATAATATCCTGAAAAAATGTTAATAAACGGAAGCCGGCTTCACAAGCCAGGTCAATGTTATAAGCAGCAAAAGCCTACCCAACTATCAATTCCTGATAAGGATAGACCCTGTGAAGTAGCAAAATTGGAAGCGATTCTAACAGAAACCAGGGCAATAAGCAGCAATACTCCTCTAGCGGCAATCAACACTTGTCAGGGGACCAATACACACACTGGCAGAAGTCACGAATCATTATTAGCAGAGTTTTACAAAATAAGGCCAGTACCGCTCATGGGCAATGAAGCAGCCCGCAGGCTGCTGATGAAAAAGCTATAAACTATTGATATAAATAAATATATTAAACCTGTTTTTCTGCAGCTTCATCTTTAGCAGTAGGCCGTACAAAACCGGGAAACAGCGGGCAATAAAGCTGCTCTTCAGTTCCGAGTTCTATACGCTGGTAGATTGACTCCAGGGCCATGTCTGCGGTGGGATGCGCATTCAGTTCTCCAATATGCTTCATCAGATCGGTACGCCTCATGATATTCAGTATCTGGCGCTTCAAGCCACTGAAGACCAGAGTGACATCGTTCTCCTTTAACCGTGAAACCAGATGATGCAAAACTTCTTCTCCCGATGCGTCCAGCTCATTGATACCGTCACCGACGACGAGTATGAATTTGACGTTAGGGTTTTCGGCGACAGCGCGCAAAATCGCCTCTTCAAAGTGAGAAACATTGGCAAAATATAAGGAGCCATCAAAACGCATGGCAACGACTTTTTCATCGGTGGGTAAATCAGTATGCACACGAATATCACGTAATGTGCCATCTTTATAGCGACCCAGAAATGCAATACGAGGCTTCATGGTACGCAGCAGGTAAAGACCGATGGAAAGTCCGGCGCCGATAATGATGCCCTGATCCAGGTGCGGTGCAAAACCCAGCGTGGCGATAAAGGTGACTATTGCAGCAATACCATCATGCCTGTTTGCTTGCCAGGCATGTTTGATGGCCTTGAAATTGATCAAACCAAATACCGCCATCATAATCACAGCCGCCAGCACTGCTTGTGGCAAATGATAGAGTAGTGGTGTCAGGAACAATAAGGTAATGACGACCACGGCAGCGGTGACGACTGATGAAAATCCGGTTTTCGCACCGGCCTCTAGATTGACCGCCGAACGCGAAAAGGAACCACTGGCAGGATACGCCTGAGTAAAGCTACCAGCGATATTACCCAGTCCCTGGCCGATCAACTCCTGGTTGGGATCGATATAATCCTTGGTTCTGGCTGCCATGGCCTTGGCAATGGAAATAGCTTCCATGAAACCCACCAGTGATATTACCATAGCGGCCGGAAACAGCTGTGTGAAAAGACCCAAACTGAAATCGGGTGCCTGAATAGCCGGTAAGCCCTCTGGCACCGCACCCACCACTTTGCCGTTCATTGCAACGAAACCTATCAGGTAACTGACGATGGTGCAGACGACAACAGCAACGAGCACACAGGGTGTTTTAGGACAGTACTTTTTCAACATCCACATCATTGCAAACGCAGATACGCCCATGATCAAGGTCGGTAAATGTGTACTGCCGAGCTGTTCCAACACACCCCAGATTCTCACTGAAAGAAAATGGTCATCAGGTGCGCCTGGCATAGACACGCCGAATATTTTCGATAACTGCGAGAGACCTATGACAAGTGCCGCGGCATTGGTGAAGCCGACAATAACCGGATGGGAGAGAAAGTTAACCACCATGCCTAAACGAAAAATTCCGAGGAATAATTGAAATGCTCCTACCAGCAGGGCCAATAGCATAGCCAGTGGAATATATTGTGCTGCCAGCTCAGGATTGGATTCTGCTGTACCGCCAACTAATGTCGCCAGTGCTGTGGCTGTCATAATCGACACCACTGCCACCGGGCCGGTAGCGAGCTGCCTGGAAGAACCCCATAAGGCGGCAATCATGACTGGCATGAAGGAAATATAAAGGCCAAAATAAGCGGGAAGACCTGCGAGCTGCGCATAGGCCATTGATTGAGGAATTAATACCAGTGCCACGGTGACACCCGCAATGATGTCAGCACGTAAAATATCGACTGACTTGAGCTCACCTATCCATGCTAAAAACGGAAAAAATTTTTGCCAACTGTACATGCAGCCACCTCATGTGATAGATCATCATGAGTATCAACCACCATAACCACTTTTTTCTGGTTAGAGATACATTAACCAATGATACTACATGATAAATTCGTTCACGGCAAAAAACAGACACATAGATATCATGCTGGATTTTGGCTGATGGCTTGCAATGGCTGCCGACAGTGGCGGCAAAAATAAAGCACGCGCTCACGAATAATCTTATTATGGCGTCGACGGCTCAATTGATGGCTTGTACACTGGCATACATAAGTGTGATAGTGCTGCCGACGTTGTGGGATACCCTCCAAGTCATACTCACAAGTCCTGCGTGGATTGACCCCTAATGACAACATTAACTCTCGCCACTGTTGCCCATGTGGCTTGACCCGGGCATGACCATACACCATATCAGTAACATAGTGGGCGACTTCATGCGGCACAGTTTCATTGATGTTATCGTCAAAATACTTGGCAAACAGATAAGGATTATAACGAATCCAGCGCCTGTTATTTCTAACGCAATACATCCCTGCCGCGCGCCCGGTTAAATCGAATTCAATAGGAATAATAGTGAATTCACGCTGCATTATTTCTGCTGCACTGACAAGGCATTGATGGGTCGCCACGATGACTTGCTGACGTTGGTATGAATCTATCGGTTCAATGATGCTCATGAGCTCATTATTGCTCACTTGACAGCCCTTGGCCAATAGAAATAACTCGGATAATATTTTCCTGACTTGGATTATTCATGATCTTATTCATTCTGTCAGTTTGACCACTCAAATATTCTCAATTGACTGAATAGACATCGCATTACAGACCATTAGGGATCCGATGCGCCTCGAGCGATAAGCCGGATACTATTTTCCCCAGCATTTGAATAGTACCCGTATAACGGCAACTGCCATCACTGGTAAATTCGAATTGGTACAATCGGTAAAAAACCATATTGCCTTGGCTATTACGTCGCAAGCTCAGCTGTTCAAGCACCACAGTGTCATCCAGAAAAGCCACTTCATCCCGATCACAAGCATGCTTACCCGCATGACGCGCAATCTCTTTGGCGCGCATACCATCCAGCCAATACCAGATGAGTATGATAAAAAATAATAGAATAATAAGTTCGTATGAATACACTGTTTGGATTGGCGACTTCACGCTGCTTGATATAATGGTACTATTATATTGCTAATCGACTGGCTTTAATACTACGAACAATCATTTTAGAATGAGCTGCCAGGTAGATGAAAGCCTCGACAGCATGAAAAACAGTAACTTATTAGTTGTTTTTGACCTATAATTATCCAGGTAATCCATGAGGTAAGCTGATGTCGACAAGCCTGCTGGCCACCATTACCATTGTGCTGTCTGAAGTTGTCATTCTTTTATTAGCATTGACAGTCTTTCTTTTGTTGCGTCTTCGCAAGCACAAATCAGCGCGTGAAGTTATTCAAGCCCCCTTGCCTGAAAAAAAACCGGCCACATCCGAACCTACCTTACAGAGCTATATTGAAGATCAAATAACCAACACCACTCAACAGCTCGAAGCCATTGATGAAACTGATGACGTCAATAAAAAAACCGCTTTAGCCAGCAGACTCGGCCTGCTTACTACTGAGAAACAATTACTCGATACGATAGGACTGGATAGTGGGCAGAAAGATTACTGGGATACTGTGGCGAAATACTATTTAGGAGAAGTAGCAAGCCTTGATAATGAAGACGATAATAGTGATAAAAATGCGGCCTTGCTTTCCCGCTTAAAACAACTCGAAATCTTCAAGGAACTATTTTTTAATGCACAAAACAAGCTCAAGGACTCATTCGATGTAATCAATAACATGAAAAACACCATTAGTAACATGCCTTCAAATGAGGAAAATTCACAAATTGAGGAAATGGTCGACAAACTGAGTATTGATAATATCAGCTTGCACAAACAACTGGATAAAGCAAACCAGCAATTAAAAACTATTCTTGATGATGCCATACAAAGTGTCGACGGCAGCAGTGAGATTATTTCCTCTGACACAGATAAGAGCGCCGATATACAATCCGATGAAGTGAATGAGCTCAAGGACGAAAATGATTTTCTGGCGTCACAAATCCAGAGCCTTCTACAACAGGAACTCGCCCAAACTAAAGCCTTGCATGAGCGCATCAAAGAACTGGAGGCGACCCAGAATGAAAATAGTGCGGCAGCAGAAAAATACAATGACTTGAAAGAAGAAAATGAGTTTCTCTCAACTCAAATTCAATTTTTGCTACAGCAAGAACTGGAGACCAGTAAAATTCACCAGGAACGAATCCGAGAGCTCGAAACACAACTGAACCAACTGCAAGAAAAACCTGAAGCATTAAATGGCAAACGATCGGAACCAGATGAAGTGATGACTAATTCCCACCAAGCTGACACCGCAGACAATGACATCGAAACAACCGTCACAGATATTGTTGAAGATATTACCGACGATATAGACCCCATGACTGGCAAATAAATAATATCGCAAATCGTCTCATGGTCGAAAAACCAAAGCCTGAAGGCTGGTTTCATAAAACCCTTATCGATAAAAAATTCATCATGTTTTTGTAACGTATGAACCCGGGTCTTGCCGGTAAAAATCGGCCAGATGTTGATATAAATCCGGATAAACTGCCATTAACTGCTCAGGCCTTTCAAAAAACACTTCACTTAAAACTGCAAAAAACTCTGCCGGTGAAGTGGCAGCATAAGCATCAATAACGGTAGATTTACCCTTATCGACACGATGCTGAAAATCTTCAAAGGCCAGACTAAAATCCGCCGACCAGGTCTCCTTGTGCATATTACTATGTAATGGCGGGAAGCCGTTGGCGACTCCATTAAGCATGTCCAGCTTATGAACAAATTCATGAATGACGACATTATTACCATCCAGTTGACTGGATGCTGCAACACCTTGCCAAGATAAAATCACCGGGCCACGTTGCCATGATTCCCCACTTAATATACTTTTACGCCGATGCACAATACCACTATCATCGGTATAATCTGACCGTGGAACAAAACTATCCGGATAAATAATAATAGAAACCCAGCCATCGTACCATTCAATGCCCAGGTTCAATATCGGCAGACAGGCCTGCTGAGCGATAAGCAGCTTCATCTCATTATTAATTTGCAAGCCTTGCACACCAGTGAATGACTTTTTATATAAAAATAGAATAACCATGTTACGCAATCTATCTTCATCAGATGGCGTCAGGTGCTGCAACATGGGTAACTGAGAAAATGATTTTTGCCATGCAGTCTCTGTCAGCTTCGAGCGCTTGATAATTCGATTATGCCACCAACGACGAATTACGGAAAACATGCTATACCTCAGGCGTCTTGTAGTCCATTCATCAGAAATGATAAATTAAAGTCATGGTACCCCAGAAATGATTTCTTCGAGTTGCTTGTTTAAGTTCTGCGGTTTTGGCATTCACTGAAAATGAAACTTGTGCCGGCCCGGTAGCCAGGGTGACGCCCACGGCACCTTCATGTAGCAATTTTTCAATATCCTCATAGGCAAATGTTAAATTACTATGACGAAACTGACCTTGCAACAAGGCATCATAACCCACCAGGCGCGCACGATAGGCCGCCCAGACATACCATTCATCTGATGACAAGGACGGTAAAAAACTACCGCGATTGACCGGATCGAAGGGAATACTCCAGAATGAACTGCCGATTTTACCAAAACGGGCAGACACTCCCAGGCTGGCATTAGTCTGATACCCTAATGACAACGACCAGGTAGTGGCTATATCCCACAGGCCGGGAGACTCTGCACGCAAGCGAGAGTTTGAAAAACGCAAACGCGTGGTTAATTCGCCACCATCCGAAATCTGGTTATCCCAGCCCTGGGGGTCAACGGGCTCATTCGTATCTGCCACATCACGCCACCATCCATGTAATCCTAGTTGAACTTCCCTGGCGACAGAAGTACCCAGTACCCCTAATAATGCCTCAACGGCGACAGCACTGTTTTTACTGGCACGAACACGCTTGTTACCCAGATAAATTAAAGAAGCATAGGGGCGTTCAGTGAGAATAGGCGTTGATATGGATAAATCATTGGGAGTGTAATTAACAGTGCCCATAATAAAGCTGGTAACAATATTATCATCTCCGCGGCCTAGACCTAACCATTCACCTGCGCGCCCGGCCAGGCCATCCAGCGGATAGACGCCATCTTTTTTTGCCCAGAAGAACTCGAGTGCCAAACCCATGGTGTAATCCCGGTCTTCATTGACGTAGGGAACCAGCAGATCCTGGTCAAAATAAAAGCCGATACCACGACTACGTTGCTGGGATTCATACACAGGTTCAGCTGCCATCAGGATGTTGCTGGACATGAATAACACGAGGGACAGTGCCAGCGCTTTCATACTAAAATGCCTGTCAATTAAATATACCCTCACTACGTTAGATATCCCTGTTCCATAATAATTGCTTAAGCAAACGATTACTTTCTTCCATCCTTCCAGCTAGCAAATTCGCAATTTGTCGAGTCACATAAAAACCGGCTTCAGGCTCGCTTTCCAGATAGCTCATTAATGCATCACCATTGATACGAATGGCCTCGACATTGCCATGACAACGAACACCTGCCGTTCGCCGGGTATTGGTAAGCCAGCTGATTTCACCAAAAATTTCCTTGTCTTCCTTTGAAAGCACGACTTCACTGCTGGTGGTCTTGCTGTTACTGGAGACTATTTCGACAGTACCGCTTAATAATATATACAGGTCATCGCTCTGGTCATCACCTTCCTGAATGAGGAAATCCCCATCACTGTATTGCTCGCGGCTACAGAGCCTGGAGATGTCATCCAACTGGGTACTGCTTAAACCCTTGAAAATACCTACTTGCTCCAGTTCTTCAATCATTGCTCTCCCCCTCAACCTGTTTATGGTTGTTTTGCCGGCAAACAATTAGCCTGACTATAATGTAGGTCATTAGGGTATCATGTTGCAATATTCATTTTACAAGGCCCCATCATGAAACAAGCCGATGTCATCATCATTGGTGCCAGCGCATCCGGTTTGATGTGTGCTATCGAGGCTGGCAAACGCGCGCGCTCAGTCATCGTTCTGGATCACAGCAATAAAGCGGGGAAAAAGATCCTGATATCAGGTGGTGGTCGCTGCAATTTCACTAATTATGATATTAATGCCGACAATTACATTTCCCATAACCCGCATTTTTGTAAATCTGCATTGAGCCGCTATACCCAGTGGGATTTTATTCAATGGATTCAGCGTTATCAAATCCCGTACCATGAACGCCTACATGGACAGTTATTCTGCGATAATAGCGCAAAGGATATTTTGCATATGCTGCTGAATGAGTGCAATCAGTACTCTGTGGATATACAACTGAACACCTGCATATCAAGTATTGAGAAAGAATCAGATCATTTCAAAGTGAAAACTGAGCATCATGAATTCCATGGCCAATCAGTCGTGATTGCCAGCGGAGGGCTATCTTTTCCCACCATGGGTGCAAGCCCGTTTGGCTACAAAATTGCGGAGCAATTTGGCATTCAAGTATGGCCTGTTAGTGCCGGACTGGTACCCTTTACACTCAACACTAAGGACAAGGAGAGATTTGCACCATTATCAGGCATTGCTGTGGATAGCATTGTTAGCAGTCAGGATAAAAGTTTCAGGGAGAATATATTATTTACGCACAGAGGTCTAAGTGGACCGGCTATTCTGCAAATCTCATCTTATTGGCATGCAGGTGAAGCCATCAGCATTAATCTGTTGCCAGATATTGATATTGCAACATCACTAAAACAAGCACAAACGCAACATCCACAACTGAAATGTCGATCGTTTTTATCAAGACATTTACCAAAGCGTCTGGTCAATGCCTTAATAGATCCCGGTCTTGCTGACACGCCCCTTCAAGCCATTGCCCACCAGCAGTTCCAACTTATTTCGCGCCTTATTCATCACTGGACGATAAAACCGAACGGTACTGAGGGATACCGTACCGCAGAAGTCACGCTCGGCGGGGTGGATTGCGATGCATTATCTTCCAAAACCATGGAAAGCAAGCAAGTGCCCGGACTTTATTTTATTGGTGAAGTGGTTGATGTGACAGGCTGGCTAGGTGGTTATAACTTTCAATGGGCATGGTCCTCTGGCTGGTGCGCAGGACAATATGTTTAATGAATGAAAAAATGTTAAGATAGCATTCCTTTTTTTGCTGTCATTTACTGGAATTCTGGTTATGAAATGGTTTATTCGTACATTCTTCAAGACAATCCGTTTAATCATCGGCCCTGTCATGCTATTCGGTGACTGGATCACGACGCCAAAGGGTATTCAACGGCCCACTGATGTACAACATCGCATAGACCAGGAAACCGCAAAACTCAGCTTGTATGAATTTAAAACCTGTCCGTTCTGCATCAAGGCCCGGCGCGCCATCAAGCGCTTGTCTTTAAATATCGAGCGCCGCGATGCACAACATAATCAGGAACATCGCCAACGCTTGCTTCAGGAAGGCGGAAAAATCAAAGTGCCCTGTCTGAATATCACTGACGATAATGGCAATGTCAGCTGGCTCTACGAGTCTGATGCCATCATAGAGTATTTACAAAAGCGCTTTGCCTGATTCGCAACACTTCAAGCAGCTCGTGAATAACCCACCACTGGACTTTCTTATTATAGGCCAGGGTCTGGCTGGCAGCCTGCTGGCCTGGCAGCTTCATCAGCAAGGTCAAAAGATCATGGTGATTGAAAGACCAATCCCGCGTTCCGCTTCACGCATGGCCGCAGGACTCATTAATCCTGTTACCGGAAAACGCCTGGTAAAATCACCACAACTGGAACAATGGCTTCCTCGGGCCCGCGACTGCTACCGGCAACTGGAACAACAACTTGGCCAGCCATTTTTTCATGAAAAACCCATGCTACGACTGTTCCGCTCGAATGACGAAATTAGCGCCTGGGAAAAAAGAGTCAATGACCCTGCCTATCAACCCTACCTGGGCGCACGCACTGACAACAATAGTCATGCCGCCATCAAAGACACGCTGGGCGGTTTTCACCAGTTACAAACAGGCTACCTGGATACTGTTTCATTATTAAATGCGCTCAATCTGTATTTTCAACAACAACAAATCAGTCTGTGCATGGATGTTAGTTATGATGACATTCATATTAACGCTGATGCTGTTTACCTGAAGAATATTCAGGCTCAGCATATTATTTTCTGCGAAGGCTACCAGGCAAGCATCAACCCGTGGTTTAACTGGCTACCTTTTAAAGCGGCTAAAGGTGAAATACTGACGCTGAAAATTGACGAAGATTTTGGCAATGAAATCATCAATGCCGGCCAATGGTTATTACCACTGGGCAATGGCCTGTTTAAATGTGGCGCCACCTATGAATGGCAAACACTTGATGAACAACCGACACAGGCAGCCGGCCATACATTAATGCAGGCGGCAAGCCATTTACTCAGACAAGAACAGCCACCCGAACTAATCCAGCATCAGGCTGGCGTACGCCCGTGCACCAAAGATACGATGCCATTTATCGGCCTGCATCCACAACAGCCGCGCCTGGGTATATTTAACGGCTTTGGCTCCAAGGGCTCATTGATGATCCCGTATTATGCCGAACAATTCAGTCAACACCTGCAAGGCAGGCAGGCAGGGTTTGCAGAAGCGGATATCAATCGGCACTGGAACAATGACAACTAAACCCTCACTGGTAGCACGCGCCCATGAATGCATCAGAACTCAACTGAATGCCGGTGACATCGCCATTGATGCCACAGTCGGTAATGGCCACGACACCTTGTTTCTGGCGCAAACCGTAGGCCCCCAAGGCAAGGTCTATGGTTTCGACATCCAGCAGGATGCATTGGATAACTGCTATCAGCGTCTTACCGAACATAACGCCGACAAACAGGTTTCGCTGCACCATGCCGGACATGAGACCCTGCCTATTGTTATCCCTGAAGCATTGCATGACGGAGGCATAAAGGCCGTGATGTTCAACCTTGGTTATTTACCCGGCGGCGACAAACAGCGCACCACGTACACTGGCACCACATTGGCCGCACTCGACTCGGCGCTGCGAATGCTCGCTCCACACGGGATTATCACGATCCTTGCCTATAGCGGCCATCCCGGCGGCCAGGAAGAAACAGCTTCAGTAAAAGCATGGGCAGCCACACTGGAGTCAGATCACTTCAAGGTGACCATTGAAACACCACCCCCGAGTCAACGACCGTCACCGGAACTCATCGTGATCAACAAATTGCTGCCCTGGATCAAGTAGTGATCATAAATCATCAGACATAGGACTAAATGAGAATGACTGACGTGTTTTTATGTTGGCTCGAATAACACTTCCTGAAGCAAACATTTCGGTCATTGCGAATGTGCCTTGACCCGAAGGGTAAGGTTGCCCTGACACCGGAGGCGTAGGGTACTCATAATGATCCCGACAGGGTTCTATGAGAAAAGGGTGAGTGCGGCAATCCCTGGCTTTAGAGCTACGTCACACAAGGATTGCTTTGAATTAACTAGACACCCATAGTAAAATTCTTGGCTTTGTTAGGCATTTAAAACAATCGGGGTCAGAGAGCAATATACTCTAATATTAGAAACAATTGCTCTCTGACCCCGTTTCTTTCTAGATCAAACTTCACATCATCGTCAACATATCAACCCAGAGTTGAGAACCTCGGCTGACTTACATTCTTGTTTTTATATCAATCTAAGGGATTAACTCTTTAATTCAATCAATAATAATGCTGAATTGTATAGCGATGCATTCATTTCAGTTGCAAGTAAATCTGTAACTTCTTTTTTAACTCTTCTCAAGATGGGTGTCTTGTTTATTGTTGTTTATTGTAGACCCCATGATTTGATGACCTCATGATTTTCCAGCCTGTGCTGTTTGGATTACTCTGGCTTGTTACGAAAATTATCTAGGTAATAATTGCTGATTTTGTGTAGCAAGATCAATATATTGAATTAAGTTAAGACAACCTATTTGGATTGCTAACTGCCCTTAGTGAATAAGGTAATCTTACTATCTCCTTAACTGCACAGTCCCTAACACTGGGTAATGGTCTGAAAGATCAAAGTGAATCAATCCATAACGAGGATTTTCTCTATCCCTTATCTCCATATACCCATTTCTTGATCTTAACATTAGCACTTCTCGGGCTAATCGAATTGGTGCTAGATGATCGGTTGAATATAGGACGTGGTCAAAATCGCGACAAGCTCCTTGGTTAGGGTCGCTCGAAAATAGGGCATACACATTTCCAGCAATACTATTATTTCTATAGTCAAAGCTACAAATAAAAGGGTGAACATTAGCATGAACAGATGCGTTCAAAACATCAATGAGTGTTTCATAACCTTCGGTTGGTCTTCTACTATCCGCATTGAAATCACCGACATATAATACTGGCTCGCTACTGGGTATGTTTAGCTCGTCGACAAAACGCTTTAGTTCACTTGCTTGACCAATCATAATACTCGTATCATCTGCATCCATGTGAGTACCAACAATATGATAAGGCTGCCCTTTTTTATTAATTGTAACCTTAATAGCGCCTTTTCTTGCCCTACAATCTGTTCCTTTACAAATTGAATACTGTAGGACTTTTGCCCTACCAACAAATGGCCACCGACTGACAATAACGACGCCTCCACTGCCTTTTATAAATTGAATAGGACCTCCAACTGTGTCTACGGCAACACCGCCTGGGTTTAATACAAACGATTGATGCGGATATTCATCTTTAATTCTATTTAAAATTCTTTTACGCTCTTTTTTTGACATCATTTCGTTAAAAACAATGACATCGTGTCCTTTCAATCGATTCGCAATTAACTGAGCGCGTTTACCTGCTTTATGACCAAGGAATGGCCTGACTAACATCGCAATATTGTAACTCAATATCGATAATTTATTTTTACTGGGGTCACGCTTAAACTTTCGTATATCTGTAAATACGTATTCCACATCATCATCAGTGCGACCAAATGAATTATATGAACGAAAATCAACTCGGTATCGACGCCCTCTATCCCCAAGTGGTTTCCACTCAGCACTGTGGTACGATCTGTTGGTATTATCACCTGGTTTAGGAGAAATTCCACGCAAGGTATAAGTGAGCTTGCTGTGAAAGGCGGTCCCCTTTATCCATTGCCTTAATGTAAGTGGCGAGTACTTTTTTCGCGGCAGTCCAACAGGCCATACTTTTGCATCAAATACGTAAGTCTTTCCCTTTTTTACGCCCTTAGCCCGTGAAAAAGATAATATTCTTACCCGCTTACCAGGGCCAATACGAACAGGATTTGCACTCCATCGATTGCTCGCCAAACCACCTTTCCAGTTTGAAATATCACCAACATCTAGCTCATACTTTGTATTATTTTGAATCCACACTTCAGATTTTGAAAATGCATAATTTGGCCATATAAGTAGTATGAATATAATTATTTTCTTTTTGTTTATTTGCATCCAAATCACCCAAGGCTAACCAAATAAAATAAAAATGTTGTTATATGAACAAATCCACACTTAGCCTTTATAAAGAATTATTTGAAAAAAATAAGAATAAATGCTCATAATTTTCTGCGTTTATTCGTGCACGCCTAGGCTTGTCTTTTGCTAACTTTAATACTGCTGTATTCGATCTGACTACGTTACGGTTTACATCCACCTGGTCTGTTGTGATCCCCCATAGCCCCATAGAGTGCATTAATTCATGCATAATAAGCACGGCATCAGTATCTACGTTTACAGTCCCATCGAAAGCTCTTTCACAAATATTAAAACGGCGCCTCCCTACAGGGCCGGTAGCATTGAAACCGGCATAATTTTTAGGATTTTTACAGCGCTTTGAGCCTTTACCCGAATTTGGTCTAATGTTTATTGTTATTCCTCTTTTTAAGCGCTTATTAAGTTTGTTTAATCTACGACGCACACGTCTTATATGTAATTTACGGTTATTACCCATTCCAAAATGGAGTTGAAAAGCCTTTTGAAACATCGATTTCCATGCTTGCTCTCTTTTTTTAATTCCCGATTTATTGCATATCGTTTCAATTGCATTCAACGCTTTATCTGATAAAAATATTGCCCTAGCGTAAGCTTTATCTAAACGTTGATCTGTTGCTTGTTCGTTTAATCTTTTAAGTACATCTCCTTTATAATTTGTTTTCACGCCAGCCATAATAAGCACCTTTTTTATATTTACATTAAAAGAAAATTTATCGACTATTTGGATTATCAAGTATAGATGAACAAATACCATTTTCTACACTAGTCAAGCAATCATTTACATATAGCGGTAGGTTATATGCCATACCATCACCACGAAAACTTACCTCATTCAAATCCTCACGATGGTGCTAAGCCACCTGCCCGGTAGCAAATACTTTTGAAACGCTGGTAAAATTAAGGAAGACTAACTAAACATACATTTGATAATAAACTCACGACAATTGTTAAGCCAGCCATTGCAATATTAACAAGCTCCGCGTCAACATGATTGTTTGAAATAGATATGGATAAGCACAGACGGTTATAAGGAGTTAACCATGCCCAAACCTCACTGCTACCCTGGGTAAAAATAAGGATTTTCTACTGGCATGCCAAAAACTATATCACCGATATTTCAGCCGGCTTCATTGCTTCGTGAAACAGAGGCGTGCCTGTACGACAGGTAAGTAAACAACGGATAAACGTAGTCTGTCCCCTATTATTTGACAAATCAATCGAGTCTGACCCTTTTGATTTTTTTATTTTTATTTATTGTCCTTTTTTTCTATTGCTTCAGTTTAGCAAAGGCCTCTTGCATAGCATTCATAGGCTCTGCTTGCTTTGTTGCTTTCTGCTTCTTCTTATGCCCTGGCTGTCTTTTTTGTTCTGTTTTTGTGGTTTCTTTTCTGTCGACCACTTCATCCAGGCGCATACTCAAGGCGATACGGTTACGCTTAAGGTCAATGTCCATGACTTTAACTTTGACGACATCGCCTGCCTTGACAACATCGCGTGGGTCTTTGACAAACTGATTGGATAAAACGGAGATATGCACCAGACCGTCCTGATGCACGCCAATATCAACAAAGGCACCAAAGTTGGTGACGTTACTGACCACGCCTTCCAATATCATCCCCTGCTTGAGGTCTGACGGTTTTTCGATGCCTTCCTTGAATTGAGCTGTCTTGAATTCTGGTCGCGGGTCTCTACCGGGTTTCTTTAACTCTTCGATGACATCTTTGACTGTCGGTTCACCATATTGCGCGTCAATAAAATCATTCGCCGCCAATTTCGATAAGAAAGGAATGTCGCCCAGTATTTTTTCAATGGAGGTGGCATTGCTGGCAATAATTTTTTCAACTAAGGGATACGCTTCAGGATGGACAGCGGAGGCATCCAGAGGGTTATCACCCGAGCGGATACGCATGAACCCGGCGCATTGTTCGAAAACTTTGGGACCCACGCGCGCGACCTGCATGATTTGTTTTCTGTTGGTAAAGGCGCCATGTTGATCGCGATAGGCAACGATCGCCTCGGCCAGGTTCGAACTCAGACCGGACACTTTAGCCAACAGTGCTGCGGATGCGGTATTCAAGTCGACACCAACTGCATTTACACAATCTTCTACAATGTTTTCCAACATTTTTTTCAAATGAAACTGACTGACATCATGCTGGTACTGACCGACACCAATGGCCTTGGGGTCAATCTTGACCAGTTCAGCCAATGGATCTTGCAGGCGTCGAGCGATCGATACCGCCCCACGATAAGTGACATCCAGGTCAGGGAATTCCTTGGCCGCTTGTTCTGATGCTGAATAAACGGATGCGCCTGCCTCACTCACGACAATCGCTTGCAAGGCGAGTGAGGGGTATTTTTTACGCAACTCATCCATCAGTTGACTGGTTTCACGTGATGCGGTGCCGTTACCAATACTGACCAGATCAACCTTGTGAAGGGTCGCCAGTTTGTTGATCACCTCAATGGATTCATTCCATTGCTTCTTGGGTGCATGCGGGAATATGGTCTGGTAGGCAAGGAGTTTGCCTGTGCCGTCGACCACGACCAGTTTAACGCCCGTACGCAAGCCGGGATCCAGTCCCATGGTGACTCTGTTTCCTGCCGGTGCTGCCAACAACAAGTCGCGCAGGTTCTCTGAAAACACGCGGATGGCTTCTTCATCTGCGCGCTCACGAATCTGTGCGGTTAAATCCATTTCTATATGCGATGCGATCTTGACGCGCCAGGCCCATTGCAGTGTCTTGATAAACCAGGGGTCAACGTTGGAATCTGCCGGATTACAATTCACATGGGCAAACAAAATCGTTTCACAGGGGTGCAGGTTATCAGCAGCACTTGCTTCCGCTAGACGCACATCAATATCCAGACGTAAAAAACCTTCCTTTCTACCGCGCAACAATGCCAACACACGATGCGATGGTATTTTCAGTAACTTTTCACTGAAATCAAAGTAATCCTGAAATTTCTCTCCTTCTTTCTCCTTGCCTTTCACCAGTGTGGAGATAATCTCGCCGCGCTCCCACACATAGGTACGTAATTTTTCCACCAGATCGGCATCTTCGGCGATCCATTCAATAATTATGGAGCGTGCACCATCAAGGGCGTCATCACCTGTCTGTATGGCCTTGTCGGGATTCAAATACGCCTGGGCCTGTTGTGCTGCCTTCTTGCCTTGGGTGTCATAGAGCAACCTGGCAAGCGGTTCCAGTCCGGCTTCCTTGGCTATCTCACCTTTAGTGCGACGTTTCTTTTTGTAGGGTAGATAGAGATCCTCAAGACGTGTTTTGGTGTCGGCTTGCAGAATTTTGCTCTTCAGGTCAGCGCTGAGTTTACCCTGGGCTTCAATCGTAGACAGAATGCTGTCGCGTCTTTCTAGCATCTCGCGTAAATAGATCAAGCGCTCTTCCAGTTTGCGCATCTGGGTATCATCCAGTCCACCCGTCGCCTCCTTACGATAGCGGGATATAAAAGGTACCGTGGCACCTTCATCCAGTAGCGCTACCGCTGCCTGAACCTGCTGCGGCCTGACATCCAGCTCTTGGGAGATTTTCGCTGCAATATTCATCCAAACGACTCACTATGATATAACAGAGCGCATTCTAGCAGAGCCAGACAGTCTTGAAACGTCTATTACTTTTTAAACAGTTGTGTTATGTGTGCTCACCTGGAATATGGCCAATGACTTTCCTGCGGCTTAACTTGTGCGGATAATATCCTCGACTGTCGATACGCAAGTTACTCAGACACCCATCATAAGATTTGCTGTTTTTTCCTTAAATAACTAACGTTCATATTCTGTAAAATAGTTAATCAGCCATAAACTGGGGTCAGAACGCAATTGTTTCTAATATTAGCGGAAACTGTGTTCTGACCCCATTTATTCTTTTCAGACAATACTACTTCTTAATATTGATAATCCACATTCTTTCTACTTGTGATAAACCCAGGTATTCAATTTTCTTCTCTTTACACCATGCCTTTACGTCTTCTGCGCAAGGAGGATATGTAATTAACAACTTTGCTTCTGTACCGTATTCTAAAACTTCAACAGCTTTATTTATCGCAAGGAGATAACCGGGGCACGTCTGTCCACGAACATCTATTTCAGTAATTCCATCTACTATTTTTACTGAACCAGCTCGAATACCCGGCTCTTTTATTTTCCTAATAAATGGCCACATTTCGTTACATACCTAAAGTTTAAGCTGAGTAATGGGGGACAGACCACGTTTATGCTTGGTATCTGCAGAATCCTTTCTCTGTTGTAAGAGGATTCAGATTACCAACTTAAACGTGGCCTGCCCCCAACTATTATCGATGAATGTATTTTTTTGAGGTTTTCTATCTACCCCTAAGATGGGTGTCTTGTTTATTTTGTTATTTTGGTGTCTTGTTTATTTTTCCCATTTCCCTCCGACAGACCGGCGGTACTCATTCGAAATTCTCAACTGATCCAGCAGGTGGGGCTCAATCTGCCCAGCCAGGGAATTCAGTGCCGACTCGACATGCACCTCGGATTCGATCAAATGGACAAACCTCTCGACGGTCAGATGGTTTTCGGCCATCCAACGTGTAACATCCGCAGGCTTTTCTAGGCCGTGTCGGCGGCGGAATTCTTCAAGCGCCAGCAGCAGTTCATCTTCGCCCACAGAGCGCCCCTGCTGGCGCGCAAACTCGCCAGCCAGCAACCGCGCCAAGGCCGGCATCGCAGTACGCTGATACAGGGCTGAGTCAGCATCAAGGCGATCGAGAATGTCATCATCAACAAAATCATGGGCATCGCTCGATGCATAGGCATGCCTGCGCACCAGGTCATCCCACATTGCCGTGCGCTCGAATTCCCAGTCGCTTGTGGTAGCCGCGACGTGTGTGCCCGTTGCTGCAAATCTCAGAGCGGCCTCGGCATCAAGCGCTTTCTGATCAACCTTTCCCTCAACGAGCCACGCCGCCAATTTGTGCTCGCCACAGGAAATGCTACACTGCTTCAGGAGTGTCTTGTAGTTTCTGTCTTCGAAATGCAACGATCGCGCCGTCTGCAGGTAAGCCTCATGGGCTTCATGATTAATGACGCCGTGTTCAAACGCGGCAGCCAGCGTGGCTCTTATGTTGACCAGGGGTACCGAAACCGGCGGGTAACCAATGGTTTCGTCCCCATGCAGCAAGGCCACTTCGTCATCGGCAACTAGCCGACCATCCCTGTAGCCTTCGAACACGGCTCCAATGCCCACCATACCGAAGGATTCCAGTTCGGCGGCGCGCAGTGCGCCCATGCTGCTGGCCCCGATAACCGTTGTCCCCTGTTTCAGCACCCAGAGAATTTCCTTGTGCCAGGGTGCAGGCACATCGTTGAAATAGCCATCAATCAAAACAATCACATCAGGACGGGATCGCCAGCAGCGATAGACGTCGCCCTGCGCTGCCGGCGGGCGGATTGAGGCAGGCTTGCCATTCAGCGCGGCCAAAACGCGTGCATGCGGCAAAGAAGGTCCAACGAAAACGACAATCATGTCAGCGACTCCTTTGGTTTTGCATAAGGGACGCTTGGGCACGTCTACCAGGCACATAGCCAGGTTCATCATCGGGCCCCTCCATCCCCGGAACGATCACGCGAACAACCGGAATACCGAACAGGGGAGACGTCAGGTTTATGCTGAGGACAGAATCCAGACCAGCATTCCGCAAGTTGCTGACGAGAATCTCCAGATCTTCTCCAAATGTTGTCGATTCCAGTACCGATGGAAGTGCAGGCCTGAGTTTGCGCGATCCGCTGTGCTTAGGCGGTTTGGCATCTCCGGGGGTTCTGAAACTCTGTCTCACCGCACGGTATTCGGACCGAAAGATATCATCACGGCTGCCCGTAATATACGTGAGTCGGCTTTGGGCTGCCTCGGTCAATGCCCGAAGTAATGCAATTTCTGGAAACAGGTGGCATCCCATGCCACTGTATCTGGTGGGGCGTGCCGACTTGTCGTCGGAAATTTCGCAGAGAAAGGCCGGAACACCTATATCCGAAGTTATGTCGTT
>CAWECS010000011.1:0-94954 GCA_963807455.1 uncultured Gammaproteobacteria bacterium
CTGCTGATGAATTTAATCACCCTGTTTTCTGTTCTGAAATATACGTCCTGTATGGATTCAAAGATACGGCGAAAGCGTTGTTCTTTGGTATCAAGGATTCTTTCGTGCTCCTTGCGTTGACTTATATTTCTCGCAATACCTTCTATGCCTTTTGCCAGCCCTTCTGCATCGAAAATAATATGTGCCGATACAGAAAAGGGTACACTTTCACCGGCCTTGTGCCGTAATTCTATTTCGTAATCATTAATCTGACCCAGCTCAAGAAGTTCATTAATTAATATCTTTCCTGATTCGAGACTTGCATACAAATTATTTATTTCCATGCTCATAATTTCATCATTCATGTAACCGAGATGGCTGTATATAGACGGGCTAACTAGATCAAAAGTGCCATCGGTTTTAAGATAAAAATAAATATCATCAATAGTTTCGAAAATACTGCGAAATTTTTCTTCATTTTTCTTTAATTCAAGCTCATAGTTTTTACGGTCATTAATATTATGAGCAATACCCTGTACGCCGACAGGGCGATCATCAATAATAATCAATCGATTGGATACTTCAATCCAGAAGGCATTACCATTTTTCTTTACAACCTCAATTTCATAATGACTGTTTTTGCTTTCGCCGGATATTTTTTCCTGTAGCGTTTTGTAGATTGCGGGATGGTAATCTACCAGAACTACATCCTTGATATTAAGATGAAGAAATTCCTCCCTGCTATAGCCGAATTCCCTGGCCGTATTTTCACTGATATTGGTGAAGTTGCCGTACAGGTCATGCGAATAGGTAAAATCACTCATATGCATGGTGACTTCTTCCAGTGATCGCATGGCCAGTTTATGCTGCAATCGCAGTTCGGTCTGCTCACTGATATCTTCGATAATAGCGACGCTTAGCCCGCAGGCATTTTCGTTTGTAGGTGCTGTTAGCAATTTCCAGCGAGTGGCCCTGTTTTTACCTGAACTCTGCGGACTTGTCAGGTCAGCTGATTTTTCGGCGGATAGCACCGCAAGCAGTTGGTTGGCGTGTTCTCCAAATAATTCCAGGATTGTATGCTTAACCGCATCATTAAAGTGATAGCCGAACAATTTTTCTGCCGACTGGTTCCAGAATTGAACCTGCCCGGATTGATTCCAGGCAACGACTGCCAGGGGGAATCCATCAGCGACGGTTTGCAAGAATAATTCTGTATCATTCGGCTGTTTGATTGTCATGTATTGCTTATCTGGTGTTTGGATGAATGATATGATTATTTAAAGTAGTGCTAATATACTAACTTGATTTTTTTTTGTTCTTGGGTTTATATCTATCTAAAGAATATATATCTGAAAATTAGAAGAAAACTTTAGGCTTATTTTGTGAAACCATATAAATAAAGAAGGGAAACATGAAGAAAAAGGTATTTCTCCCAGTTGTTGTTTTTCTCACCGTTCAAACTACCTATACATCCTGTCAATGCCATGGAATTTGAAAACAAAGGCGTCAGTGGTAATTTTGATACGACTATTTCATGGGGAGTATCGAGTCGAATTCAATCACGCGACCCGGCACTGATTGCTATCAGTAGTGGTGGTAGCGGTTTTTCGTCCAATGTCGACGATGGCAATCTGAATTACAATCGAGGCTTGATTTCCAATGCCGTTAAGGTGACTCACGACCTGGATATCAACTATGAAAATCTATGGTGCCTTTGTTCGAGGTAGTTATTTTTATGACTTTCGAAAACAACGATAAGGCTAGCTTAACAAAACAGGCAAAGGATAAGGTCGGTAAAGACATCAAATTACTCGACGCTTATGTGCGTGGTAGTTTTGAGGTCGGCGGCAGGCCGCTGGATCTGCGTGCTGGTAACCAGGTCGTCAGCTGGGGTGAAAGCACCTTTATCCAGAATTCGATTAATGTGCTGAATCCTATCGACGTATCCAAACTACGTATCCCCGGTGCCGAGCTACGCGAGGCACTGTTACCGGTGCCGATGTTATGGGCTTCCCATGAACTCACCGAAAATCTGAGTATGGAGGCCGTCTATCTGGCTCGATTTGAACATACCGAGATCGATCCACGTGGCACCTATTTCAGTACCAATGATTTTGCCAGTGATGGTGGTCAATATGTCACTACAGGTTTCGGTTTTGTGCCTGATTCGGTTTGTACTGTACCGCCACCGGCGCCAACTGATCCAACATTTGCTACCTTTGCGCAGCGTTGTGTACCACGAGCCAATGATCGTGATGCCAAGAATAGTGGTCAATATGGATTGGCGTTACGCTGGCTGGTTCCCGAGCTGAATGATACCGAGTTCGGTTTTTACTACATGAATTATCACAGTCGACTACCTCTTATCAGTGCGATCGCCGCCACGACAGTAGGCGTTGCGAGCACAGGATCGTACTTTGTTGAGTATCCGGAAGACATACAGTTATTTGGCATCAGTTTCAATACTGAACTTAGCCAGTCGGGTGTCGCCTTACAGGGTGAATTATCCTATCGTAAAGATGTGCCATCCCAGATTGATGATGTCGAAATACTGTTTGGTGCACTGCGACTGGATTTAGCCGGTATACCGGCACAACTAAATGGTTATGGTCCTGGTGATGTTGTACAAGGATATAAACTCCTGGACGTGGTTCAATATCAAATGACGGCTACCAAATTATTTGGAGCGAGTAATCCATTTGGTGCGAATCAGCTGGTACTGCTGGCTGAAGCTGGCGTCACGCATGTTACCAATATGCCCGATAAGTCGACGTTACGGTTTGAAGGGCCAGGGACCGGGCGACCGGGTGATCCAACTGCTGGTGCAGCTGACCGTACCCGGTGGTTCGTACCAGCAAGATGGTTTCGCCGATGCCACTTCATGGGGTTACAGAATAGTCTCACGTCTGGATTACGATTCAGCATTGGGTGCTGCCACTTTATCTCCACGAATCGCCTTCGCACATGATGTCAATGGTACATCGCCAGGTCCGGGTGGTAACTTTATTGAAGGCCGACGGGCGCTGACATTAGGAATGGGCTTGAACTACCTGAATCAGCTGGACGGCTGATTTTAGCTACACCCGTTTTTATGGTGCCGGTAGTTTCAACCTGATCAATGATCGCGATTTTATTGCCATGAACGTCAAGTATTCTTTCTAGGGTAAACAAATGATGAGTATAAAAACAATATTGCTTGGCGGTATGCTGAGCGTGATGTATATAAGCACTGCTGGTGCAGCGATTAGTGCACAGGAAGCCGCCAGATTGGGGACTGAACTGACACCCATGGGTGCCATCAAGGCTGGTAATGCTGATGGTAATATTCCAGCATGGACAGGAGGAATCACACAGCCACCGGCCGGTTATCAGCCGGGTGCGCATCATATTGATCCCTTTTCGTCTGACAAGATCAAGTTCACCATTGATGCATCCAATCTGGAGCAGTACAAGGACAAGATCAGCCCCGGCCAGATTGCGATGTTAAAAAAGTATCCCTCGTTCAAGATCAATGTCTATCCAACACACGAAGTGCCGCATTCCCGCAAAAGATTTATGATGCAACGCTGAAACATGCCACCACGGCCACGCTAAATGGTAATGGTAATGGTATTGCTAGTACCATCGTCGGTATTCCTTTTCCAATACCGGTCAATGGTCTTGAAGCGATCTGGAACCACATTGTGCGTTTTCGCGGCAAGACCGTACAGCGCTGGATCAACCAGGCGGCCGTGACCGCCGGTGGTAAATACACGCTGGTAAAACTTGAAGATGAATTAGATTTTCAATATGTCAAGGAAGGTGTCGAACTCAGTGATCTTGATAATATTTTGTTGTACTTTAAACAGGAAGTAAAAGCGCCTGCGCGACTCGCCGGTAGTGTGCTGCTGGTACATGAAACCTTCGATCAGGTTAAAGAACCCCGGCATGCATGGACCTACAATCCGGGGCAACGGCGAGTACGCCGGGCACCCAACGTCTCGTACGATAATCCCGGAACCGCATCCGATGGGCTGAGAACCAGTGATGACTTTGATATGTACAATGGTGCGCCGGATCGTTATGAATGGAAATTACTGGGCCGAAAGGAAATGTTCGTGCCCTATAACAGCTATAAGCTACACTCGGATAAAATAGCATACAGTGATGTACTCAAGCCGGGGCATATCAATTCAGACCTGGCACGTTATGAATTGCATCGTGTCTGGGTTGTGGAGGCCACATTGAAATCCGGCGCACGTCATATTTATGGTAAGCGGGTTTTCTATATAGATGAAGATAGTTGGCAAATCGTCATGATCGATAAGTATGATAACCGTGGACAGATCTGGCGGGTTAGTGAAGGTCATGTGATAAATTATTATGATCAGCCCTTGTTATGGACAACACTGGAAGTTCATTATGACTTACAGTCCGGGCGCTATCTGGTGCTGGGATTGAATAACAAGGAAAAAATGTATGATTTCAATATTACGCGTCAGAAATCCAACTATACGCCTTCATCATTGCGACGTGCAGGCAGGCGTTAGCAGCAGGCATACTATTTACTACTCAGCAAACGCACTACTCAAGCAATAATGCGCTTCATATGGGTTGTTAAAAGAGTCGGATTAGCCAGGCAGTTACGCTGGCTAATACCGGCTTTTTTTATGGCCAGCGCTGTTGTGTTTGCCCAGGAAATAGTTTTCTCCGAGCCATCAACCATGGCATCACAAACATTGTTACTGGATATCACCAAGGCTGGCAAGGCCGTCATTGCTGTAGGTAAACGCGGACATGTGATTCATAGCCATGACTGTGGCCGCACCTGGGAGCAAATAACGGTACCTACCCGTACGACATTAACCGGCATTTATTTTCTCAACGATAAAATCGGCTGGATCGTCGGCCATGATGGTGTCGTTATGAAATCAATGGATGGTGGCAAACAATGGCTGCTATTGCACGAAGACATAGAAGCCGAACAACCGCTGTTTGATGTGCTGTTTATTGACGAGAAAAAAGGTTTTGCTGTTGGTGCATATGGTGCCTATCTGATGACTGAAGATGGTGGACAAAACTGGATCAGTAAACCACTTTATGGTGAAGATGATTTTCATTTGTACTCCATCGTGCGTATGCAGACGGGAGAATTGCTCGTCAGTGGCGAAGCGGGTTCGGTGTATTTGTCGATTAATAATGGCGCTAGCTGGGAGAAATTGAAAACACCTTATGAAGGCAGCTATTTTGGCAAGCCTTGTGTTAAATGATGACAAGCTGTTGATTTTTGGTATGCGCGGCAATATCTATAGTTCATCAGATCTTGGATACAGTTGGAATAAAATTAAATCTGCTAGCACCTATGCATTGTCTGCCGGTATTCAATTAACGGATCAATCCATCCTGCTGGCAGGCGATGCAGGCGTATTGCTCAGGAGTACTGACCAGGGAAGAACATTTAGCATGCTGCCGTCAAGCAAACGTACGCATCAATCTGCTTTGCTTGAATGTATCGATGGTAGCGTACTGGCTGTCGGTGAAGCAGGTGTAGAGATGCTGAACCAATGACTGATAAGAAATCACTATGTAATACCATTGCCCAATGGGTTTTTCGGCATCGTCCGTTAGTATTATTATTGTTTGCACTGACTACCCTTTTATTGGCCTATTCTGCCACCCATGTTCGCCTGGATGCTGGATTCAAAAAGTTGTTGCCAGCCAGCCATGAATACATGCAAACGTTTTTCAAGCATCAAAAGGAATTTGGTGGCGCAAACCGCATATTGATTGCCATATCAGTCAAGCAAGGGTGATATATTTACAGAGTCATTCTTCAATACACTCAAGGCTGCTACCGACGAGGTTTTTTTTATTCCCGGTATTGAACGTTCTTCAGTGACTTCATTATATACCCCGAATACAAGATTTGTAGAGGTCGTGGAGGGTGGCTTCGCTGGTGGTAATGTTATTCCAGCCGATTTTGTTGCCACCGAGTCTGGCTTTAATGTTGTGCGCTCCAACTTGCTCAAGTCCGGCAAACTGGGTCGCCTGGTATCCAGTGATTTCAAGAGCGCCATTATCCGCGCCAATCTGATATCGGCAAATGAAAATCAGAAGATAGATTATATTGATCTTGCAAATCGTCTGGAAAAATTACGACAACAGTTTGAAAATGAAAATGTCGATATCCAGATTATTGGTTTTGCAAAACTGATCGGTGATGTGGTTGAAGGGCTGGGTGATGTAGGCCTGTTCTTTGTTATTACCTTATTGGTGACGGCCCTGCTCATCTATATCTATACGCGCTCTATCATGTTGACGCTGTTACCGATGAGTTGTTCTTTCATGGCGGTCGTCTGGCAACTAGGGTTATTGCCCATCATTGGCTATGGTATCGATCCTATGTCAATACTGGTGCCTTTCCTGGTATTTGCTATTGGTATCAGCCATGGCATCCAGATGGTGAATGCTGTCAGGGTCGAGACCGGTCGTCGTCAAGACCCACTGAAAGGTTCTATCGCAGCATTTCGTCAACTACTAGTGCCCGGTAGTGTGGCATTGATCAGTGACACCTTGGGCTTTCTGACTATTTTGTTAATCGATATTGGTATTATACGTGAGATGGCCATTGCGGCGAGTGTTGGTATCGCCGTGATCTTGCTAACTAATCTGTTTTTATTGCCGGTGTTATTGTCCTATATGCCTGATCGTTGTTTCAGCAAAACGCGTGTGAGTCGCTACACGCCGCAATGGAAATGGTTTGCTGAAATATTTACCACTAAAAATTCTGCACTGATTGTCCTGCTGGCTTCAGTGCTGCTGGTATTGGGTTTGTGGAAAGGATCAGATCTAAAGATTGGTGACCAGGAGGCAGGTGCTCCCGAGCTCCATGCTAATTCACGCTACAATCAGGATATTAAAAAGATTACCAATCAGTATGCCATCGGCGTCGATGTGTTGACGGTGATTGCTGAATCAGAAAAAGGGGCATGTACTAATTATGAGTTAATTGATGAAATTGATCGTTTTGCCTGGCGTATGCAGAATACAGACGGCGTGCAATCAGTGATCAGCTTGCCGCAAGTGGCTAAAATCGTTAATGCCGGCTGGAATGAAGGCAATCTTAAATGGCGCATACTGTCGCGTAACCAGTATGTGCTGGCGCAATCCGTTACGCCTTTTGACACCAGCACGGGTTTGCTGAATTCAGATTGTAGTGTCATGGCAGTTTACGTTTTTACAAAAGATCATAAGGCAACAACGATTGCCGGTATTGTAGAAGCTGTAAAACAATACCAGATGGAAAAAACCCAGGACAAAGTTAACTTCAGGTTAGCCAGTGGTAATGTCGGCGTTATGGCTGCGACGAATGAAGCCGTTGCAGAAGCACAGGTGCCGATGCTGGTGTATGTGTATGTTGCTATAATTTTGCTTTGCGTGATTGGCTTTCGTTCCCTGTTAGGTACCTTGTGTATCGTGATACCATTGGCACTGGTTTCCATTTTAACCTATGCATTGATGGTGTATCTGAATATTGGCTTGAAAGTGGCGACGTTGCCGGTGGTTGCGCTAGGCGTGGGTATTGGCGTTGATTACGGTATTTATATCTACAGCCGTTTACATGAGTTTATGGATGATGGTTTGCCGATCAGGGAGGCCTTGTTCAAGGCATTTACCACTACCGGACATGCAGTGTTGTTTACTGCGCTGACGCTGGCGATGGGTGTCAGCACCTGGATTTTCTCTGCACTGAAATTTCAGGCTGACATGGGTATCCTGCTGACTTTCGTATTCCTGGCCAATATGCTCGCGGCGATGATATTGCTGCCGGCGTTGGCTGTGCTGGTATTCCACAAGAAAGCGGAAAAAATATAGGGCCGGCTATTTGCCGGCCCGGTTGTACATTACCGAGTTCTTGCGGACCTTTGTTAGTTCTTCAGGTCCATTTCATCGGCGACACCGTCGATTACACCACTGATCTTGTCGTCCTTGATTTCAACCGTGTTACCTACAGCAAGGGCGTTGAAAAACTGCCCCCTGGATTGCGTAGTGTCATTAATTTCAAAGTCGGTTCCTGCGTCTGAGCTATGCGTGATACCGAGGATGGTGACACTCTCCTGACCTGGAGTGGTATTGTCGATGGCTGTGACACTGCCTCTAAGTCTGACATCACCGTTCGGGTCATCGGTTTCACGCTTTAGATCAGTAACAATGATGTCTCCGTTATTCTGGTAGGCCCTGATCTCTAGAAAATCTCCGTCATTGATGTCCAGCAGTGTCAGGGGATTAGAGCTAATGTCATCCTCATACCTGGTCTGGTTATTGACAGTCACGGTCACTGTTTGACTGAAAAAGGCTAGCGTTATTTTATTGTTAGCAGTATCGACGCCGCCTGAAGATACATTGGCGTCTATCCTGATTTCTCCAGCACGTCCTTCGACCTCGTCAGCCTGCAGGACGCCATTGATGAGGGTACCCTCGACCTCTACCTTGATATTATTGGCCAATGTCAGGCTGGCCGGAGTGAAGGTGGCATTACTCGCATCAATTTGCTGGCCATTGATCGTGAAATTCGAGTTATTGACAAAGTTGCTAATAAACCCTTCGATTTCGATGTCAGAGTCATTATTATCAAACAGGTCATCATCCAGTTTGATTTCAGTAGCAGAGATATCAATATTGTTGGTTAACGTGCCTTCTATCTCGAGTTCGAGGCCAGTACTTATAATGATATTAGCTTGGGCCGCAACTGCGTTAGGATCGTTAATAGTAAGGGTGGTGCCGTTCACTATTAGTTCAAAGCTGTCAGCCGCTAATATATTACCGACAACGCCATTTACTTCGACCGATGTTCCATTCGGATCAAGCACTCCTTTTTTCTCTATTCGAGTAGCCTGTAAATTGCCATTGGAGTCCAGGTAACCACTGACTTCAACAACATCGTTTTGCGCAATGGAATCAAAGGCAAAGCCGGGAAATCCAGTGTCGTCAAATACCGTGATGCCATCGCTGGCAACAATGGTACGACCCAGGACTTCAAAGGTTTTGGTGTTGTTATTGGTATCCAGTACCGGGGTGTTAGCAACAGGGCCTTCAAGTTCTATATCAACGTTGATAGTGTCAGCTGTGCCGGTAACGCCATCGGCATTGACCTGGCCGCGAACCGTGACCACCATACCAAGTTCCAGCTCAGACACTTGCGACAGGTCACCATTGACGGTTGAACTATTGGTCTCAAATTCCACACCGTTAACAAAAATACTTCCAAAAGCTGTAATGGTGCCGCTGGACGTGATACTGATACCCGTGCCACCGATTCCTGCACTACTACCGCCTCCGCCACAGGAGATCAGCGTGATTACAATAAAGGTGTAGGCGAGACTAATACTAAGCGCGCGTAGCATGTTAATTACTCCTCGGACGGGTTTTCATAGTAGTAAATACCCATGCAAACCTTGACCGGTTTATGATCGGTTTCAGACTCGGGATCGAGTTCATGTTCAGTCAGCCAGCTATCCAGGCGTTCAAGCAACCATTGGGCCTCTTTGGCCGAGAGTTGCTGGAATGATTTCAGGTGCTTTGGCGACATATTCAGATTGCTCACCTTGCGCTGGAATCTTAGTTGATCACTACCATGAGTAAGATTGTGATCGATGGTGGCGATCAGCTCTTCCACATCAGTGCCGAGTATATGAATATTTTCAATCGGGTCTTCTGAGGGTATATAAGCGTGGCGTACCAGGTAAACAAAGTCTTCGCGCTGCTCCACACATTTGGAAGCCATGAGTTCAGTCAGCATCGCCTGTACCGGCACGTCACCACTGTATGATTTGACCAATTCAGTAAACGAACCACCAGTACCCTCAAGTGGTAAAGGCAGTGGCACCTGATCGGTGGAGCAGAAGCGCACATCATTCAGCCAGCCACTGATGACACGAATCGCACGGTTATAACGCTTTTCTTCGCAAAGTGAATCTTCAATTGCTTTCTCATGGAGCTTTTTGACCTCTTTCCTTGTTAAGCCAGTGAGTATAGAAACGCGTGAAACAGTCTGTTTCTTTTTCTCTAGCTTGAAATCCTCGAAGGCCACATCGGTATACACCTTTTTCGTCAGATCGGAAAAAGTCCCATAGGCAATGCCATTTCTGAGTAATATTCTTACCAGAGGACGTAACAGGCGCAATATGGCTCTGGATAATGCATTTTGGTTGGAATCATCCATCTTTGGGAAGATAGTCCCAAAACAATATTATGTCAACTGCACAGTCGACATTTTTAGAAATTAATATCAAAAAAATTGCATAATAAACAATTGGTTAACAATTTTACCTATGACTAGGTTTATATGGGTAAAAAAATTACACGGGACAAACTGTATTAATGCAGCTATAACTGCCTGCTAATTCCCCGTATAATCAGCCGCTGAAAATGAGGTCTCTATGTCAGCAAGCGCTGCCATGAAAAACAGACTTCTAAGCAATTTATCAAAGTCGGTATAAGTGGAATTTTCGCATTGCATGCAGATAGCTTGGCGGGTAGTCAAATGCCAGGACCGACAGTGACAGATTATTTTAAAGTTAACGGGAGATGATAGTGACTGATCAAGACCAACAAGTTATAAAATCTATTGCTATAGTGACGATCGCAATTGCTGTTTTGGGCGTCATTGCTTTTTTTATAGCTCAAAATGTAAGTGAATCATCCTCAGCAAAAATGCAAAAGAGCGCACGAGCTGAAAAAGCGACCATAGAGCGAATCGAACCTGTTGGTAAAGTCAGCGTAGGCGCTGCCGTTGTTGCAGGTGCAGCCAAGGCTGCACGATCAGGTAAAGAAGTCGTGCAGGCCGCTTGTGGTGGTTGTCATATTGCTGGTGTTGCCGGCGCGCCGAAGATTGGCAGCAAGGGTGACTGGGAAGCACGTGTACAAGCAGGAATGGACGTCATGATGGCATCTGTGGTTCAGGGCAAGGGCATTATGCCTCCAGGTGGTGGTGGTAATTTCACTGATGAAGAGCTGAAGGCAGCCATCCAGAGTATGCTCGCCGATAGTGGCATCTAAGTTCTGTTTTGATCGGTTGAAAAAGGGCTGCTGATGCAGCCCTTTTTTATGGCGCACTAGATTTTTGAAAATGTAAAATGGAGTATGTAATAGTGACTCATTCTAGTCGGTTAACATATTGCGTAGATTGGCGAGATGCGCATTGCCACGTTCTTTAACTTCTTCCGCCGATTCCTCTCGGTTGTCTTCCCAGTCCAGGTAATCCTGTGGTAACTCATCCAGAAAGCGACTGGGCTCACATGCCAGCAACTCTCCATAACGGCGGCGTGTGATGGCATGTGCAAATGTCAGTCCTTTGCGTGCTCGTGTGATGCCTACGTAAGCCAATCTTCGTTCTTCTTCCAGGCTATCATCCATGCTATTACGGTGAGGTAATAATTCTTCTTCCATGCCAACGATATAGACATGATTAAACTCCAGTCCTTTGGATGCATGCAATGTCATGAGGTTAACGGCATTGCTTTCCTGCTCTTCATTTTCACGCTCAAGGATATCCATCAGGGTCATATGATTGAGCCATTGGGAAAGATCCTGCTCGGGTTTTTTCTTTTTTAATCGTGCAAGCCAATCCAGTAGTTCTTCAACATTTCCCCAGCGATTCTCAGCAGTCTTTTCATCAGTGCTTTGGTTTTCGATCCAGTCACGATATTGCATGTCATTGATCATTTCATTAATCGCTGACAAGGTATCACCTCGTTCAGCCATTTCAGCAATATGATTAATCCAGTCGCAGTAACTCAGCAAACTACTATAAGCACGTGTACCCATTTGTTCTGTTATACCCGGTTCATAACAAGCAGAAAAAAGACTGACATTGCTTTCATTGGCAAAATTAGCCAGTTTTTCGATAGTACCAGGACCCAGTCCCCTTCGAGGAGTATTCACTGATCGTAAAAAAGCGCCATCATTATCCGGGTTAACCAGGAGTTGTAAATACGCCATGATATCTTTAATTTCACTGCGCTCGAAAAAAGACAGCCCACCACTGAGGTGGTAGGGTATCTGATGTTCGCGCAGTGCACGCTCAAAGGGTCTTGATTGATGATTACCGCGATAGAGAATGGCGTAATCTGAATAAGGTAAATTATGTTTGAAGCGATGATGTAAAATTCTTGAAATCACTTTTTCAGCTTCATGCTCGGCATTACGAGCGCTGAGAATATTAACTTTGTCGCCATTGCCAATGGCGCTCCATAGTCGTTTTTCAAACACGTGTTTATTATTGGCAATAAGTTGATTGGCGAGATGTAGGATATTGCTGACCGAGCGATAATTTTGCTCAAGCTTTACCACTTTAAGAGCCGGGAAGTCACTGACCAGCAGGTTCATGTTTTCAGGTTGTGCGCCACGCCAGCCATAGACAGACTGGTCGTCATCACCCACGACTGTCAGGCTGGGTCGTTGACCCAGTAGTAACCGGATCAGATTGTATTGTGCAGTATTGGTATCTTGATACTCATCCACCAGTAAGTAGCGAATTTTTTGTTGCCAGGCCATTAACGCTTCATTATCCCTGGAAAATAGCATGGCGGGCAATGAGATCAAGTCATCAAAATCAACGGCATTATAAGTGCGTAGTGAGTGATCGTATTTTAAATAGATTTGTGCAGCAGTATATTCTTTCGGGTCAGTACATGTTTGTATAGCCTGCTCGGGTGAAATAAAAGCATTTTTCCATTGTGATATTTGCCAGCGAATCTGATCTTCCAGGTCGCTGTTACCAGCAAAGTCTTTGCGCAGCAGGTCTTTAATTAATGATCCACTGTCCTGATGATCATAAATAGAAAAGCCTTTGCGTAATCCCAGTTTTTGTTTTTCACGCCTGATAATATTCAGACCCAATGTGTGAAAGGTGGATACCTGTAAACCCTTACTGTCTACATTTTTTAGTAACTTGCCGACGCGTTGTTGCATTTCGCGAGCGGCCTTGTTGGTAAAAGTGACTGCAGTGATATGTTCTGGCAAATGAATTTTATTCTTGATCAGGTAGGCAATCTTGTAGGTGATGACCCGTGTTTTGCCGCTACCTGCGCCGGCGAGAACGAGAAGAGGGCTTTCAGTATGTTCTATGGCTTCTTTTTGCTGCTCGTTAAGTAAATCAGGCATGGGTTACTAGGTGATAAAATGCGTTTGAAGGATGCGCCGTGTCAGTGACGAATGATAATTATTTGGAAGTGTTTTCCTGGTTTTCCTTTTTTAGTATCATGCTGATATCACGCGAGCTTAATTCAACCGTGTGGTCCTGTTGCTGGGCGGGTATAAATTCATTGTCTTTGCAGAAATAAATACTGTGTTTGCCAATTGTAACAATGTCACCATGCTCGAGCGTATGTTCCATTACGCGTTTGCTATTAACATAAGTGCCATTGGTGCTGCGCAAATCCTGGATATAGGTTGGTTTGAAGAATGAAACCAGTTTAGCGTGATAGGCGCTCACTGATGGATCATCAATCTGGATATCATTGTCCTTATTACGGCCGATGGTGACCGTGCCTTCTGTCAGAACCATCTCTTCCAGTTCATTCTTATTATTGCTGATGATTATTTTTGACATTTTCCTCAGTAGAGCATTTGTACAAATGTTGTTTGTAGTTCAGGTTCGTACCAGTCCCAGAAAATAGTTTATAGTCATTATATTCGGAAACCGCCATGACGCATACGTTGTCTATAATCTATTATATACCATCCGAGAAAAATACCTATCAAAAATAATAACGCACTGGCAATGAGGAAGATATTCATCGGTACGCTGGTCTGATACTGATCCATCGAAGACTCATACTTCTGATTTTTTTGCCTTATTTTGTTCAGTTCTTCGCTCTGTTGTTTGGAAGCTTGCTCGGTGGTTGCTAGCATTTGTTGATATTTCGCCGCGTTAGTTTGCGCTATTTGTGCATTTTTATTCACCTGAGCAGCCTGTTTTTGCAAATCGGCCAACTTTTTTTTGAGCTCGTTTACAATCAGGCGTGGTGGTTTCTCGGTGACCAGGTAGGCTGATTTGGTCCAGCCAATGACATTATCTGCATTGCGTATTTTTGCATAGCCCGGTATTCGTTCAAGTACTACGAGGGGGTCGCCGCTGCTCAAGGTTGTCAGTGTTTTTCCCTGGGACTGTGGCCCTTCGGTCACATTGAGCTTGAGAAGATCAGTAACGTAGACTGTTTCAGCCATGCCAGGAGTAATGAAGATAGTCAGCATGCAGAACAAAAAAGCACGTTTTGTCATTATCTTTTTCCGTGTTGAATAATTCGATTCTATCCGTGAAGTATAAGACGAAGTTTAACGTAGCGCCAAGTCTGTACATGGATATTACAGAAATATCAGGTATATGGGATGTTTTTTAATTATTTAAAAATGTCGACAGTTAACGGTATGGACACACCAAAGCTCAATGCCCAGTCATTTAATTTATTGTTATCGAGTGTATTCGCCTGTCTATCATCAACAAAGTAACGAATATCAGCTTGTATCTTGGCGCCATTACCTTTCAGTGTATGTACAAAACCAAGTCCCAAATTAGCGCTTGGATCCTGGTATAAAGTATCAACATTGCTATAAGTTCTGTTGCTGGAAATTCCACCGGCAATATAAGGTGAAAACTGGCCTAATGGCTTCAGATAATAACGACCATCAATCAGTATGCTTTGGTTGTCAGTTTTGTCATCCAGATTATCTGAAAGCAGGTTGATTTCAAGATCAATGCGCTTATTCAGCGCACGACCAATACTGATGGTTTGATGATTAAGGTGTGGAAAGTTACTCGCTTCGGTGTTCAGGTTCAGGCGTGGCTGCATGTACCATTGCTCAATCAAATCCTCGGCAGCCATAGTAACGGGCGCCTGGGCACAAATAGTCAAAGCCAGTAGTGATCGAGTCACTAAGCCTTTGGTAATGAGAGTGAGAATGCCTGACTTTATTAAATTCATTATGTGTACGACTTTTATTATCCAGTTTTACTCATGAATATAGCTTAAAAAATCTTTTTTTCCATGAATTAATAATGACTTTATCTTTTATGTTAGATAAAGACTATCATTGTTATTTATATTTATCAAAATGACCTTGATTTATGATGCTATCTTACTTTGTGCCTGATGATGCAGCATCATTCCTGTCGAGGTATTCGTTACATGTGCAACAGTCGCTTTACGTCGATGTAAACGCACGATATTACCTTGTCGAATTACAAAAATAAGCGACGCGATTGCACCAGGTCTGGCCTGACGTTTACCTGTTTTTATCAAAATGCCATGAGCACTCAGGTTCATGGTTTTATAACGCCTGGTTTCTTTGCCAGGAAATGCAACATAGACATGTACCATGGCAGGTTTGCGTTGGCTGTATCTTCTCTCCATAGTAAGACCTATATTAATAGTATGTAATGTGTTCATTCTAAACTGTAATTGAGCTGAGGCCAAATTTTCTCGTAAAAAAAATCAATAAACCCATTTAAGATATTGTTATTATTGAATTAATTAACAATATCATGATTTTAGGCTTGTCAGCGTTATTTTCCATTTCGGGTTGGGATGAGACCTTTTTAAATGAATGCTACGCCCCAGCTCATTTTCATACCAACCACTGTAGTGTTCCTGTGGTTCAACTTCATATCCCCACCAGTTTCCATCAGCATCCTGGGCCATCCAGTTGACCCAGTCGGGAATATTATCTAATTCATGCCGGATCATGGCAAGCGTCTATTGGCGCTGATTGTATCTACTTTTGTTAATCTAGGCTTAACTTTAACAGTTACCGGCAGTTTTAGCCAGTTCCCCACCGTGTATATGCGCGCTTCTCCACTTGACCACGGGTCCAGGACATAACTTTCTGTTTTTCTTGAGTCTTTTAGCAAATCCTGGATACTGATTTTTTCTGGATCATAAACCACTACGGCATGGTGTTCGAAAAAGCTGCCTTCATTAATGGCTATGCCGGTAGCTTTCCAGCCTGATTTAGCCAGCGCAGGCTGAATACCACTGAATACCAGCTGTTGCCAATGATAACAGAGCCCCTTGTTGGGCTCCTTGTTGACATTGACGATGATATTGCCAAGACGTCCGTTGTTCCAGGCATACTGGTTATCATTGTGGGCGGCGCTAACCGTTTGTTGATAGGCTTGCTGGATAAGCATTAAGCCATTGATATTTGTTTCTTTTATAGTTTGTGTGTTAACCGAGCAGGCGCACAGGCCGACTGTTGTTACCCAGATCAGACATTGTCGGTAATATGTGGCTGCTTTCATATTTTTAGGGCTAAAAAATCGCGATGTGATGCCGATAAAGAGTCATAAGTGTAATGTCATGATGACCGTGGAATCAAATGTCTGTAGTTAATATTATTATTGTTATATTTTCCCTGTTTATTTCCAGTGCGGCCTGTGCTGATCCTAGCAAGGCCCTGGAAGCCTATCAACAGGGTAAATATGCGCTTGCCTACCAGGAATTTAAAAGTTCTGCCCTCAAAGGACACTCAGATTCGCAATATAACCTGGCCGTCATGCTATACAGTGGCAAGGGAATACCTCGCGACAAGGCCGAGGCAGTTTACTGGTTCGTCAAGGCCGCAGAGGGTGGTGACCAAAGTGCGCAGTATAATCTGGGCGTGCTATATGCCACAGACAAGGAATTACCGGATGAATATCCCTTAATGGAAGATGGCGAGATCTTCTTTCAGGTTTCCAATAAACAGACGCCCACGAATGCAGAAAAGGCTTTCAAGTGGTACAAAATGGCAGCCGAACAGGGGCATGGTTCTGCACAGTTAAATCTTGGGGTTATGTATAACCAGGGAGTCGGTGTAAAACAAAATTATACTGAAGCGGCCAAGTGGTACCAGAAAGCAGCCGAAAATGATAATGCCAAGGCGCAGCTGAATCTTGGTATTCTTTATGATCTTGGCCGTGGGGTAAAAAAAGATCTGGTCAAGGCCGCAGAGTACTACGAAAAAGCGGCCAAAAAAGGCATGCGCGATGCGCAATACAATTTAGGCATCATCTATTATAACGGCGAAGACGGTAAAAAGCCTGACTACGTCAAAAGTTATGCCTGGCTGGCGCTGGCGAAGGAACAAGGCAGTGAGTTAGCGTCCATATACAAGGAGAAGGTAGAGCGTAAATTAGAAAAAAAACAAAGATCCAAAGCGCGTAAACTGGCGATTAAATACTACCGCGCCCATCTGCAACCCTTCCAATAATCATATGGCGGTGCTACCGTTGTCGTGGATTCTGTCGAACCTGATAACGGAAAATTGTCTATGAATAGATGTCTGATGTTGTTACCCGCAAAGAATGTTGAGGACACAAGAATTGTCCGTATACCTGATGACTATGATCATAAGGATGCGCTTCGACATGCGACCTCATTGATTGCAACAGTAGAAGAGCAAGACCCGGAATATCAATGGGAGGATATTGCCGCCACATTGGAAGACCATGGTTTTGAAGTGATGGATTTTATGATTGGCCCGGGTCTTGACTAGCTTGTTTCAGCAAGCGACTTGATACGGACCTGATAAAAATCATTCAGCACATAATAGCTGTCGATTTTATATAAATAAGATTCCAGTTTTACAGGCACTAAAATTTTACTAAGCGGAACTGTTGCAGCCATTGCTTGAGTGTGCCCGCATCCATAGCGCCAGCCTGTCGTGCAATTTCCTTGCCCTGTCGGAATATGGCCAGTGTGGGAATGCTGCGGATACCAAACTGGGCCGCCAATTGCTGCTGCTCTTCGGTATTCACTTTGGCAAAACGAAAATGCGGTTCCATTTGTGCTGCTGATTGGGAAAAGACTGGCGCCATCATTTTGCAAGGACCACACCAGGGCGCCCAAAAATCAACGACCACGGGGATGTCACTATTATTGATATGTTTTAAAAAATTTTGCGCATTCAACTCAACAGGCTGATGAGTGAATAATGCCTGCTTGCATTTGCCGCAGATGGGTTTTTCCTGCAAGCGTTCCTGCGGCAAGCGGTTGGCCGCATGACAATGTGGGCAGACAACATGGACAGGTGTGGACATAGGATTCCCCTTCAACGATCAATAGGCTTTATATAGGGTTGACTGAAAAAAAATCAAGTAGCCTGAAATATATACAATTGATAAGACCCTTTTTGGCCAGTGAACCCCTTATCAGTGAGGAAGACGCTGATTAACCGAGAAATTCTGAGCTATTGCGCAGTCCCGAGGTGGTCATTCACTAGATAGACAGATTGCGGTCGAGCTGACGATACGATAATGCCTCACTAAGATGACGAGTATCAATATCCTCTTTGCTGTCAAGATCGGCGATGGTGCGTGAAAGTTTGAGTATCTTGTTATAGGCGCGCATGCTCAGGCCGAAGCGGGTCATGGCGTTTTCCAGCAAATCCTGATCCTGTTGGATCAAGTGACAGGACTGTTCAATATCTGCTTTCTGTAGTTGTGCATTGATACGTCCGTGTCGTTGTAGTTGTCTGTTTCGTGCATGCACAACACGTTGACGAATGACATGACTATTTTCTGCTGTCCCATCCTTCTTTTTCCGTAATTCGCTAATAGGTACGGCGGGCACTTCAATATGCATATCGATCCTGTCCATCAGTGGTCCGGATATTTTATGACGATAACGAAGCACCTGGTCTGCAGTGCAATGACATTTACCTTTTGCATCACCGAGGTAGCCACAGGGGCAGGGATTCATGGCCGCCAGCAATTGAAATTTTGCCGGAAATTCCGCCTGACGCGCCGCGCGCGAAATAATAATGCGCCCGGATTCCATCGGTTCACGTAATACCTCCAGTACCTTGCGATCGAATTCAGGCAGTTCGTCCAGAAACATAACGCCATTATGCGCTAATGAAATTTCGCCGGGTCGTGGGTATGAACCACCACCTACCAGGGCGACACCGGAAGCAGTATGGTGAGGCGCACGAAATGGACGTTGTTTCCAATGGCTCGATGTGAGCCCATGGCCACTGATCGATACAATGGCGGCGCTCTCAAGCGCTTCCTCTTCAGTCATATCAGGTAAGATACCGGGCAAGCGACTGGATAGCATGGTTTTACCTGTCCCGGGTGGACCTACCATGAGTAGACTGTGGCCGCCAGCGGCCGCAATTTCCAATGCGCGTTTAACGTGGTGCTGGCCACTGACATCTGCCATATCCGCATCCAGTGCAGCATCATTCACTGATGCTTGTGGCAAGCGGCGTTCGAGCAGTTTGATGCCGCTAATGTGTGCGCACACATCGAGTAAATGTTTGGCCGGGTAGACACACACACCGCTGACGAGTGCAGCCTCAGCCGCATTTTCTAGTGGGCAAATCAAACTGCGGCCGGATTGTTTGCAGGCCAGGCTCATAGGCAAGATGCCACGAATAGGCCGTAACTCACCACTTAGTGCCAGTTCGCCGACAAACTCGAACTGCTCCAGTGTTGCTGTGGGTATTTGTGCAGAGGCAGCGAGTATGCCCATGGCAACGGGCAGGTCAAAACGCCCACCTTCTTTCGGCAAGTCGGCCGGGGCGAGATTGATGGTCACGCGTCTTCCTGGAAATTCAAACTGACTATTGATTAATGCAGCGCGGACGCGGTCCTTGCTTTCCTTGACGGCAGCTTCAGGTAAGCCAACGATAGACAGGGCAGGCAAGCCGTTAGTAATGTGAACTTCTACGTCAACCTCAGTGGCAGTTATACCTTCCTGGGCGCGACTAACAACATGGGCGAGACTCATAGGCATCCATTCCTTATAATTTCCTTTTAATGTTAGGTGTTAGCCGCTAGAGATTTTTTTCCAGTTCCTTTAACTGTTTGTCCAGGGCTTCCAGTTTCAGGCGAGTGCGCTCCAGCACTTTTTGCTGTACTTCAAATTCCTGTCGGCTGACCAGGTTCATGTTGCCGATGATACCATCGAGCGCAGCCCGGATATTTTTTTCCAGGTCTTCCTTTAAGGTGCTGATGCCGGGTGGTAAAGCTGCTGCCAGTCGGCGAGAAATGTCATCGATAATTTTAGGGTCCATGTCTCTGATATTTTTAATTGATCAAGGTTTCTATTCTATGTGAAAAAGCACACGAGTACACGGCTGATATTAGCGCACTATAACAGGGCGATTGGGTTACTAAAATGCACTATAATGAAGCATTTGCGCTAATAGAGGTCACAGAAAAATCGCTATCTTATTGTTTTATATGATTTTATTAATGCTGGCATGGCTCGTGCAGAAAGGGATAGTGTTATTAAATTTTAATTAAAAACAGAGGTGCATGTTTGTACCCGGGAGTCACCGGTTTGGTCTCACGGGATAGTCGTAAACAGGAGTTCTTAGTTCGGCGCATGTGTTAATAATTTAAAAATCAGGCGGCAGGTCGTCGCAATGATTTAGGAGAAAACCAATGAAGTTAGTTACCGCAATTATCAAACCGTTCAAACTTGATGATGTGCGTGAAGCTCTTTCGGAAATCGGTGTGCAGGGTATTACCGTGACTGAAGTAAAGGGTTTTGGACGTCAAAAAGGTCATACGGAGTTATACCGTGGAGCAGAGTATGTTGTCGATTTTCTGCCCAAGGTAAAAATCGAGGCAGCTGTTTCATCTGCGCTGCTGGATCAGGTGCTTGATGCTATCACCAAATCTGCTCATACGGGCAAAATTGGTGATGGAAAGATCTTTGTTTACGATCTGCAGCAGGCTATTCGAATTCGTACTGGTGAATCTGGTGAAGAAGCACTATAAAAAAACGGTTAGAGGTATATAAAGATGGAAAACAATATTTTTCATTTACAATACGCAATGGACACCTTTTATTTTCTGGTGTGCGGCGCGCTTGTTATGTGGATGGCGGCAGGCTTTTCAATGTTGGAAGCCGGCCTGGTCCGATCTAAAAACACAACAGAGATTCTCACCAAGAATGTCGTGTTGTTTGCGATTGCCTGTACGGCCTATATGGTCGTAGGTTATGACATTATGTATGACGGCGGTTTATTCCTGAAAGACATAGTATTGGATGGGGCAGAAAATGCTGATGCGATGACGGCAGCAGTACTGAAAGAATCTGCAGAAGCCGGTTTTGATGGTGGTTCTGTTTATTCAAATGCATCGGATTTCTTCTTCCAGGTAGTATTCGTTGCAACAGCCATGTCTATTGTGTCAGGTGCCGTGGCTGAACGTATGAAACTATGGTCTTTCATGGTGTTTGCCGTGGTCATGACTGCAGTGATCTATCCTTTGGAAGGTTCATGGACCTGGGGTGGTCAATCTGTGTTCGGTATGTTCAGTCTGGGTGAATTATTCCCGGTGCTGGATGAAGCAGGTAATCAGGTTATGGATGGTGGTGAAGGCCAATTTATCGGATTCACCGACTTTGCCGGTTCTGGCATCGTGCATATGGCCGGTGCGGCTGCTGCTCTAGCAGGTGTATTGCTACTGGGTGCACGTAAGGGTAAATACAGCAAGGACGGTTCGGTAAACGCAATTCCGGGTGCTAACCTGCCATTAGCAACGCTGGGTACATTCATTTTATGGATGGGCTGGTTCGGTTTCAATGGTGGTTCGGTGTTGAAGCTCGGTGATATCGCTAGCGCTAACGCTGTTGCCATGGTGTTCCTGAACACCAATGCTGCGGCTGCTGGTGGTGTTATTGCAGCACTGATTGTTGCCCGTATCCTGTTCGGCAAGGCGGATTTGACCATGGCATTGAATGGTGCCTTGGCCGGTCTGGTGGCGATAACAGCGGGCCCTGATTCACCTACTGCACTATCTGCAACCATTATCGGTGCTGTCGGTGGTGCGCTGGTGGTATTCTCCATCGTCGCTCTGGACAAGATGAAGATCGATGATCCTGTCGGTGCGATTTCAGTCCATGGTGTTGTCGGCCTTTGGGGTGTGATGGCAGTACCGTTGACTAATGACGGTACTACTTTTGCAGCTCAGTTGGTTGGTGCTGCAACGATCTTCGTCTGGGTATTCGGCGCCAGCTTTGTGACCTGGTTCGTGATCAAGATGATCATGGGTATCCGTGTCAGCGAAGAGGAAGAGTACGAAGGTCTGGATATCGGCGAGTGTGGTATGGAAGCCTATCCGGAGTTCGTCTCCAGCAAGTAATAATCAGTATTCTCTGGTTAATAAGAAGGGCGCCTCATGGCGCCCTTTTTTTTAAAGATAAGGGGTGAGGAACTAGGTAATAGGGACTAGAAAATTCAAAAATTTATTTATAGCAATCAAGGTAAGGCATCATATTGCTAGTCCCTAGTCCCTAGTCCCTAGTCCCTAGTCCCTAGTCCCTAGTTTTTTATGACTACCATCACAAAACGGTTTGTTGTTGCTTTGCTTGCAGCTACAAAAATAATAAGTGTCCTTTTTGTCGATGATGACCTCCATGGGTGAAAAATCTGTCAACTTGTGCGATCCATCACAAAAGGGCTGGCTCGCTGAACGGCCACAAGTGCACCACCAGTAAGTGCCGGGTTCAAGCTCAAGAATACAAGGCTTCTTTCCTGCTATGACAGGTTCATTCATAATGACTCCTTAAATATTAATAAAGTATAGCGTCTATTTTGTTATCATGACGATTATGAAACTAGTGGTCAATCAATTGCAAATCCTGAAGCTGGAGCCCTGGAGTTTTGAGTTATCCGATGGTGAATGCATCTATTTATCAGGATCGTCCGGCAGTGGAAAAACCCGCTTGTTACGTGCAATATCTGACCTTGACCCACATCAGGGGGAATTCAGCCTGGATGGCAATAGCCAGTCAAGCATGCCTGCGCATGATTGGCGCAAAAAAGTGGCTTTCCTGCCGGCCGAAAGTCAATGGTGGAGAGCTGACGTGGGCGGCCACTTTGCAGACTATGATCATGCCTTGTTAAAGCAATTAGGTTTTACAGAAGAAGTGATGGGTTGGGAGATTGCGCGCCTGTCGAGTGGTGAAAAGCAACGGCTAGCCCTGCTGCGCGCATTGGCGCAAGAGCCAGAAGTATTGTTACTGGACGAGCCGACAGCCAATCTTGATAGTCATTGTACACATGTCATCGAAGCGACAATTGAACGACTACGAAAAGACAAGGGCATCGCAGTGATATGGGTTACCCATGATGCCGATCAAATCAGTCGGCTGACAACACATGGCTGGGTGATTGACGGTAATCAGATCCGGGAGCAAGTCTGATGACACTGGTTGTGCTGACAGTATACGATCTGGCTCTGGCGGCATCATTGGTGATTCTGCTGGCTTTGCTATCCATGCAGCTGCAGCTTGGTATCGCACAGCAGTTATTATTTTCGGGCTTACGAACAGTGGCGCAGTTAATGTTAATTGGCCTGATCCTGAAAAGTATTTTTAGTCATGTTCACCTGGGCTGGATCGCGATGCTTTCCATCATCATGTTGTTATTGGCAGGGCGCGAGGTCATGTCCCGGCAAAAGTACCGGTTGAAAGGTTGGTGGGGTTTTGGGCTGGGAACGCTATCAATGTTTATATCATCATTCTCGATTACGCTGATTGCACTGAATGTCATTATCAATGTGGATCCCTGGTATACCCCACAATATGCCATCCCATTGCTTGGCATGATGTTAGGAAACACCATGAACGGTATTTCATTGGGTCAGGATCGCCTCAATCAATCAGCCTGGCAACAAAGATCCATCATCGAAGCAAGGCTAATGTTGGGCTGGACATGGAACCAGGCCATTGCCGATATTCGGCAGGACAGTATACGTACTGGCATGATGCCTATTATTAATGCCATGGCCGCTGCGGGTATCGTCAGCTTACCCGGTATGATGACCGGCCAGATACTCGCGGGTACAGCACCGATGGAAGCAGTTAAATATCAAATCCTCATCATGTTTCTGATTACGGCCGGTACTGGCTTTGGAACGTTTGTATCCGTCTGGTTCGGCTCTCGTCGATTGTTTGACGAGCGTGAAAGACTACGTCTGGAGCGATTGCTGGTTAATTAACAAGGCATAGGTAAATACTGTTGTTGGGGTTGAGCCTCCCATGATGCTATTGCGATACAAGCAAGATCAGTGTTATTCAAGTTTTGCTTTCATGAATTCCGGTAACGCCATGTGCAGCCGTGTGTATATCGGCATTGTAATATCGTGTTTCAAACGGGCGGTTATTAATGTCTTCGAGGCGGATATTGTCGAGCGTGTTTTCCTTGCTGGCCATGGTGCAGCTCCACCAGCCAGAGGGATAAATACACTGCGGAAAGTTTAATGTGCGCGTATGCGTGAAGCCCGCCTTGCGCATGGATGCGTGCATAGCCGTGATGATGTGCATATGCAGCAAGGGCGATTCACTCTGTTGCACGATGATGCCATCCGCTCGCAATGCGTTCAGGCAGTCTCGAAAGAAGGCTTCAGTAAACAGGCCTTCAGCCGGGCCAACCGGGTCGGTGCTGTCGACGATAATGATATCGATGCTACCTGCATCGGCATCCTTGATCCATTGAATGCCATCGCCAAAGTAAAGATTGGCGCGTGCATCATTATTGGCAGTACAGAGTTCAGGAAAATATTGCTCCGACAGGCGTGTGACTCTTTCATCAATATCAATCTGCCAGGCCTGTTTAACTGCGGCATGTTGTAGTACAGCTTGCAAGGTGCCACAGTCACCGCCACCGATGATGACCACTTTCTCTGGTTTGCTATGTGTATATAAGGCAGGGTGGCTCATCATTTCGTGATAGATGAAATTATCACGCGTTGACAGCATGGTGCAGCCGTCAATCACCATGAGTTTGCCAAACGTTGCGGTGTCATAGATTTCAATGGTTTGGTAAGGGCTTTGTTCGACATGAAGCCGGGATTTTATTTTCAGGGAAAATGCGCTGCCGGTGTTTTCGGCGATTTCTGTAAACCACTGGTCATTCAGGCTCATGAGCGGGATCCCGGGCAAGTTGAATTGAGTGCTGATTCTATATAGCTATGCCTCGTCAGGCAATATAAGACGTTTAATGGCTTCTTAATGGGTGGTTTTATTGCTGATAGTAGCGCTATGGCGCTTGTAAAATGCTACGCTTGTGTTTGATAATCCTTGATAATTTAACATGTCCATCAGGCGGGCCAGCTATGCAGGATTGGGATCGCGAAAAAGCGCGTCAAACTTACAACATAGAACACTGGAGTGCCGGCTATTTTGATATTAATGAGCTGGGGCATGCGGTGGCCTGTCCCGACCCGCAGCTACCCTGGTCACAGGTTAATCTCTATGAGCTAAGTAAAGATATCAGCGATGCTGGCCTGTCCTTACCTGTGCTGGTGAGATTTACAGATATTCTTCAGCATCGTGTGCATAGTATGCGTGAAGCTTTCGATGTAGCGATGCGCTCCTATGATTATGGTGGTGGCTATACAGCCGTATATCCGATCAAAGTTAATCAGCAGAAGAGTGTGGTCGAACAAATACTGGCGCAGGGTCTGGATCAGGTCGGGCTGGAGGCGGGTAGCAAGCCGGAGTTGATGGCCGTTTTGGCATTGTCACGTAAAGGCGCGGTGATCATTTGTAATGGCTACAAGGACAGGGAATACATCCGCCTGGCCCTGATTGGGCAAGCTCTGGGCCAGCGCGTATTTATTGTTGTAGAAAAGCTTTCTGAGCTGGAACATATTATTCGTGAGTCCAGGGACCTGGGTATTCGTCCCAGTCTTGGGGTCAGGATCAGGCTGTCATCGCTGGGCAGTAGCAAGTGGCAAAATAGCGGCGGCGATAAATCCAAGTTTGGTCTGCAAAGCAGCCAGTTGCTGGAAATGGTCGACAGTCTGCGTGAGCAGGCCATGCTTGAATGCCTGCAGTTATTACATTTTCATATGGGCTCGCAAATCTCCAATATTCAGGATATCCATCGCGGCATGCGTGAGGCTTGTCGCTATTATTCCGAGCTGCTTGAGATGGGGGTCGATATCGCTTGTATGGATGTGGGTGGTGGCCTGGGCGTGGATTATGAAGGTACACGATCGCGCAGCTTCTGTTCCACTAACTACAGCATGCAGGAGTATGCAAATAGTATCGTGCATACTATTAGCGATATATGTGAGCAGGAAGACTTGCCACAACCGGATATTATTACTGAGTCTGGTCGGGCGATGACCGCTCATCATGCCGTGTTGATTACGAATGTGATTGATACTGAAACATTACATGAAGAAAGTGTTCAGGCTGAGCAGTCGGATCATGAGTCAGGCGTGTTATCCGAGCTTTGGGCCGGCCTGAATAAAATGGGCCAGCTGCCTGTACTGGAAGTCTATCATAATGCTCATGCAGCCTTGCAGGAAGCACAGGAAAAATATATCCATGGCGTGTTGTCCTTGCAGCAGCGTGCGCGTGCCGAGCAGCTTTATTATGTTACCTGCCGTAAAGTGCGCGATCAATTGCAACCCGCGCTGCGCGCGCATCGGGAACTGCTGGATGAGTTGAATGAAAAACTGGCAGACAAGTATTTTTGTAATTTTTCCCTGTTCCAGTCCATGCCCGATGTCTGGGCAATACAGCAGATATTCCCCATCATGCCTTTGCATCGACTGCAAGAAGAGCCATCACGTCGCGCAGTTATACAGGACCTGACCTGTGACTCGGATGGCCGTATTGATTTTTATGTCGACAGTGAGGGTATTGAGAGTAGCTTGCCTTTGCATGCAATCAATCAAGGCGAGGAATATTTGCTTGGATTGTTTATGCTCGGCGCTTATCAGGAAATTCTCGGTGACATGCATAATTTGTTCGGTGATACTGATTCAGTCAATGTCAGCATGAATGATGACGGCAGTTACCAGCTAAGCCAGGATGAGCAAGGCGATACCGTGGAAGAAGTGCTCAGTATTGTGCATTTCAAGCCGGATGATTTGCTGGCAGCCTATCAGGAAAAAATCGAGCGCGCGGGTCTGGATGAGAATGTCAGCAGTATTTTCATGGCAGAACTGGAAGCGGGCTTACGAGGCTATACGTACCTGGAAGATTGAAGTGCCTTGTTGGGCTATTAGAGGATAGTGTCGGCATGACTGACATTTTTTTTAATAAAAGCGATGCCAGCATTGCCAAGGCAGCAATAAAAGAATAGTCACTGCGAGGAGCGTTTTTTGCGACGCGGCAGTCTCCCTGGTCTGGCAGAATTTCAGATATTAGCCATGATGGCTATTGACGACGTGCTTCGCTATGTCTACTTGTGGATTTTTCTATGCAGGATTTATAGTCAGCTTGATTTCTATTTGGCATTATCAAATCAGAGTTTTAAAGATAAACTGATTTCCTGCAAGTAATAATAAGGAATAGAGCATGAACACAGCTTTTATAGGTCTGGGTGCGATGGGTTATCCGATGGCAGATAATCTTGCACGTGCCAACAGTTTGCAGCTTGTCTGGAATCGCAGTCCTGAGAAAGCAGTCAGCTTTTGTCGAGACGCATACCCACGTTGTTGTTGCAGATTCATTGCTGGAACTGGCCAGGCAATCTGAGTTGATTTTTATTAGCGTCTCTGCTGATGCGGACCTGCAACAGGTGATCGATGCATTGTTGCCCGGATTGCATACAGGACAAATCATTGTCGACACCTCTACCGTCAGTGCCAACATCAGCCGGAGCATTGCCGCAGAGCTGTCGCAACTGGGCGTTCGTTTTCTCGATGCGCCTGTTTCCGGTGGTGTTGAAGGTGCCATTCATGGCAGCCTGTCGATGATGCTGGGTGGTGACGAGCAAGCACTGAAAAAAATAACACCAATACTGCAACACATCACTGACAAAATTGTCTACATGGGACCGTCCGGTTCAGGCCAGGCAACCAAGGCGGTGAATCAGATTATGGCGGCCGGAATTAACCAGGCCGTGACCGAGGCCTTGGCTTTTGCCGAAGCCATGGAGCTGGATATGGACAAGGTCATCGATGTCGTCGGTGGTGGCGCTGCGGGCAACTGGTTTCTGAATCATCGTGGCAGCAGTATGACAGCAGATCGATTTGCTCCTGGATTCAAGGTGGCCCTGCATCACAAGGATCTGGGTCTTTGCAAGCGTATGATTGAATCACTGGCGGACGCTGACAAAAGTCTGCCGATTGTAGAAATGACTTTGATACATTATCAGCGTTTGATGGATGAAGGTTTTGCCGATGAGGATATATCTTCTCTGTACCGTCTCAAACGCCGGTTATTTAAATAAATACCAGATAAAGGCAAGGTAGAATTTATCATCAGTTCCTCGTGTTATAATAAGCAATGAAAAACAATTAAAGAGCTATTGCTATGGAAATGGACGAATCAGTAAGCGTACTGGGGGAACCGTTAGTATTATGCGGTGATGACCCTGTCACCGGTTTTTTCAGGGATGGCCATTGCAATACTTGTGAACAGGATGTCGGTTCTCACACGGTGTGCATTGAAGCCAGCAAGGAGTTTCTGGAATACTCGCGATTCCGAGGCAATGATCTGTCAACGCCGATGCCGCAACATGGTTTTAAGGGTTTAAAGCCGGGTGATAGCTGGTGCTTGTGTGCGGCGCGTTGGCTTGAGGCTTATGAGAATAATATGGCGCCAAAAGTACATCTTACCCGCACACATAAAAAGGCACTTGATATTGTGCCGATGGAATTACTTAAGAAGTACGCTGTGGACTTAAACTGATCAGGATAGTTTAAATCAGCTTGTTTCGGTTTTTCCCGCTGCTTTCAATGCTTCCAGGCATTCGCGATTAACGCAGCGGTCATAGCAGCCAATTCCCAGTAACATGACGAGTGCAATGCCATAGATCAGCGCCACTGTCCCCGATATGCCTGCGTTGATGATACTATTGGTGTAAACCAGTAAAGCAGTCATTCCACTGGACGCGATTAGAATACAACATTTCATTTTAACCAGGCCTTTAAACGTCATGGCATACCTCCGGTTTGAATTGATAATTGCTGCCTTTCATAACCTATTATTATCGGCTGATTTTTATCATAGTTTAATTGCGGCACGAAAATCCAGCACTTTCATGGTCTTATGAAATTCTAATATAATAAAAGAAGGTTTAGCTAATGAATGTGTATCGATCTTCTTTAAGCCTGCTTATTAAGGGCTTTCGTATTACTTATGTGCCTGGCAGCGAAATTCCATAGCAAGAATTCGCTACCTGGCCATTACACAAAATGAATACTACCTGCTACCTATGCCGATATTGTCAGCATCAATCTATGATGAGCTCCTGGCTGCAAGCAGATATTTAATCTTTTATAGTCCATGCTTTTCTGTTTTCCAAGCGCATCACAAATGAATAACCATGAACTTGATATAGATCAATAAGATACGCTGCACAATCTGTACAGGATGCAGTTGGGGAGGACAAAAATTCCGTGAATCTAAAGTCAAGTGTTGATGAGCTTAACTCAACACAATATTTATTTATCGTAAGGAGAGATTTCTCCATCGGGTCGTCGTTTGAAGCGCTTATAGCCCCACTGATACTGGTTGATGTTTTCCCGAATACAGGTTTCTACGGCACGATTCATGGCAGCGGCAGAAACAGCCAGGTCCGGTGAATAGATATCGTCCTCAGGCTTCAGATAATGGATGATATAACCACGGCCTCGGGGTAGTCGGCGGGCATACACCATGATGACTTGAGCGTGAGTCTTGTTGATCAAACGGGGGATGAGTTTAACGGTATTGGCACTGACACCAAAGAAAGGTACAAATATACCACCATTGCCGGCATCCTGATCCGGTAATATGCCGATTGTTTCCTGTCTGGCGAGTGCCGCATACAATGACTTCACGCCATTGATGTTGGTCGGTACCAGAGTGGCGCCGGTTCGCTCACGTGCCTGGCAAAGAAATGTTTCCAGGGCCTGTATTTTTGGCGGTCGGTATAAACTGGTAACGGTCATCTTGTTGGCGCAATAGAGGCCATTGAGCTCCCAGCAACCCAGGTGAGGCGTTAGTATGATCAGACCTTGTTGTTTCTCCTGTGCTTCATGCAGTAATCCTTCATGCTCAATACCTTTTACATGTCTGAGTAATTTATCCGCTTTCCACAACCACAAAGGCCCCAGTTCAGTGGCTGACTTTCCCGTTTCTATCAGTGACTTTCGTAGCAAAGTGTTGCGTTGCTGTTCGTTGTATTCGGGCAGGCACAGTGCCAGGTTGATGCGGGTGATGTGTTTAACTTTATTGGGTAGCCAATAAAGGCAGATGCCAATGAAGGCACCAAGTGCATGGTTGGCAGGTAAAGGCAGCAAGGCCAGCAAGCGCAGGATGAGGCGGATAAGCTGATAACGCATGGTTTATACTTTCATTATTCTTCAGGGAATTCAAAATCGGAATAGTCGGTAGCGAGGATTTCTCGTGCCTTTTGTTCCCATTCCTCGCTCACCTGTAGTTTGATGCCGCCGATAGCAGGGCTGTAAAGCATGTCAGTCTGGACGATATGTTCATCAGCAAGCCAGCAAGGGACACCTTCTGCTTTTAAGCGTCCCATACAGATATTGGCGTCAATAATGGTGTCAAAAGTTGCTACGTTTACCACATTAATCACATTTCTCGTTTATTATTGATACAAATATCCCACATTAAGTATATTTAGGTGAAATTTAATATTGTAATTGTATACTATAGTTATTCAGCCGTATTTTTGGATAAAAGTGGTTTTATAGCCGTTAAAATGCTGCTATATAAGCCAGTATTGTGTTTTTCTTCCGCCAAAAGCAGGGTTTTAACATGCTGTCGTTGCGTTGGCATGGAAAAGCACGCTGGACAGTTTTCCATGATCACCGGCAATCCTGCTTCGTTCGCAAATGCTGCGGTTTGTGATTCACGTGTATAGATTAAAGGACGAATCACACGGATATCACCATCGCCAATGGTGTAGTGGGCTTTCATGGTGCGCAGCTGACCGGTATGAAAGGCCGACATCAAAAAGCTTTCTGCGAGGTCATCCAGGTGTTGCGCCAGTGCCAGTACATTGTAGCCCTCACGCCTGGCCGTGCTGTACATAATGCCGCGCTTCATGCGCGCACACCAGGAGCAATAAGAGTCGCCTTGCATATGCTCCTTACCGAGATCCATGATGGGCTGGCTTTCATAAAAATAGGGGATACCCAGGCTGGCGACATAGCTTTTTAATGGCGATGGGTCAAAGCTGTCCGACATGGGGTCTACTGTCATGGCGGCCAGTTCAAAGCGTATCGGTGCTACTGATTGCAGGTGCAGCAAAATGTGCAGCAGTGATAATGAATCCTTCCCGCCCGATAGTCCTAATAGTACACGGTCACCTTCCCGAATCATGTCGAATTCGGTAATCGCATTGCCTGCCGGTCGAAGCAGTTTCTTGCCAGGGGCGACATAGGCATGGGCTTTATCTTTTTTCTTGTGTTTGTTGCTCATATTGACTGATTGTACCTGTATATTGATGAATTTTCGCCTTTTATTGGAACCATGATAGAATTCAGCGATAGCTAATATAACGAGAATTTTTAAAAATATGAGCAAGTTAGAACAAGCACTGAAAGAGCGCATCCTGATTCTGGATGGTGCCATGGGGACCATGATCCAGAGTTACAATCTCGATGAGCAAGGTTATCGAGGAGAGCGGTTTAAAGACTGGGAGTCTGATCTCAAGGGTAATAATGACCTGCTGGTATTGACGCAGCCCAAGATCATCAGGGATATCCATCAGGCCTACCTTGATGCGGGCGCCGATATTATTGAGACCAATACCTTTAACTCCAATTATTACGGCATGGCCGATTATGGTATGCAGGAGTTGGTCTATGAACTGAATGTCGAAGCTGCTCGTATTGCCAGTGAAGTTTGTAAACAGACTTCCACCGATGATCGGCCACGTTTCGTTGCGGGCGTGCTGGGACCCATGCCGGTGACCGCATCCATGTCCAGAGACGTCAATAACCCCGGTGCACGCGATGTTAATTTTGACCAGTTGCGCGAAGCCTATACCGTATCACTGAAAGGTCTGATTGAAGGCGGCATCGATATTATTCTGGTCGAGACCGTGTTCGATACCCTGAATGCCAAAGCGGCCCTGTTTGCCATTGATGAATACTTTGAGCAGAGCGGTAATAAAATTCCGGTGATGATCTCCGGTACAATTACCGATGCCAGTGGACGCATCCTCACTGGACAGACCCCCGAGGCTTTCTGGAACTCATTACGTCATATCAAACCCCTGAGCTTTGGTTTTAACTGTGCATTGGGTGCCAAAGAACTGCGTCCGCATGTTGAAGAGCTATCGGGCATCGCTGATTGTTATATTAATGTACATCCGAATGCAGGTTTGCCGAATGCCTTTGGTGGTTTCGATGAAACACCTGAAATGTTGGCGGAAGAAATTGGCGACTGGGCAAAAAACGGATTTCTGAATATTGTTGGTGGCTGTTGCGGTACCGGGCCGGCGCATATCAAGGCGGTGGCAGAAGCGGTCAGCAAATATCCGCCTAGACAAATTCCTGAAGTGCCGACTGAATGCCGACTGAGTGGACTCGAGCCCTTTCATATCAGGGAAGATTCGTTATTTGTTAATGTTGGTGAGCGTACCAATGTTACCGGCTCCGCGCGTTTCAAGCGTCTGATCATTGAAGAGAATTATGATGAAGCGCTGGATGTTGCGCGTGAGCAGGTTGTAAATGGCGCGCAGGTTATCGACATCAACATGGATGAAGGCATGCTGGATGGTGAAAAGGCCATGGTTGAATTTCTCAATCTGATCGCCAGCGAACCTGATATTGCACGTGTACCGATCATGATAGATTCTTCCAAATGGAGCATTATAGAAGCTGGCCTCAAATGTATTCAGGGCAAAGGTATCGTCAATTCCATTTCCATGAAGGAGGGTGAAGAATCCTTTATTGAGCATGCGAAGTTATGCCGGCGCTATGGTGCGGCTATTATCGTCATGGCTTTTGATGAAGTCGGCCAGGCTGATACACAACAACGCAAGGTGGAAATTTGTACACGCGCTTATCAATTGCTGACCGAAACCGTGGGCTTTCCGGCCGAAGATATTATTTTTGACCCGAATATCTTTGCCGTTGCCACCGGCATTGAAGAACATAATAACTATGGTGTGGATTTCATCGAAGCCACCCGCATTATCAAGCAAACCCTGCCACATGCGCTGATCAGTGGCGGCGTGTCGAATGTCTCGTTTTCTTTCCGTGGTAATAACCCGGTACGCGAAGCCATCCATTCGGTTTTTCTTTACCATGCGATTAGCGCTGGAATGGATATGGGCATCGTTAATGCCGGGCAGCTTGCCGTGTATGACGAATTGCCGAAAGAGCTGCGCGAGTGTGTTGAAGATGTGGTGCTGAACCGGCGTGAAGATTCGACTGAAAGATTACTGGATATTGCAGATCAGTACAAAGGTGACGGTTCTTCCAGCAAGAAAGAGGAAGATCTCGAATGGCGAAATTTACCGGTTAAAAAACGCCTCGAGCATGCGCTGGTTAAAGGCATGGATGCCTATGTTACTGAAGATACCGAAGAGGCAAGGCTGGCCTCTGATCGACCTATTCATGTGATAGAAGGCCCGCTAATGGACGGTATGAATGTCGTCGGTGACCTGTTCGGTGCCGGCAAAATGTTTTTACCCCAGGTGGTCAAAAGCGCGCGCGTGATGAAAAAAGCGGTAGCGCATTTGATCCCTTACATTGAAGCTGAAAAGGCGGGTGGCAATAAAAGTAACGGCAAGATCCTGATGGCGACGGTCAAGGGCGATGTGCATGATATCGGCAAGAATATTGTCGGCGTGGTGCTGCAATGTAATAATTTTGAAGTCATCGATATGGGCGTGATGGTACCTGCCAACCAGATACTCGAGAGAGCACAAGAAGAAAATGTAGATATCATTGGTCTTAGCGGTTTGATTACACCGTCGCTTGATGAAATGGTGCACATGGCCAAGGAAATGCAGCGACTGGATATGAAGTTGCCACTCATGCTGGGCGGCGCCACCACCTCCAAAGCGCATACAGCCGTAAAAGTGGAGCCTAACTATACCAATGGCCCAACACTGTGGGTGAAAGATGCCTCGCGCGCGGTGGGTGTCGCACAGAATCTGATCAGTGAGGCGAATCGAGCCGATTTTGTTGAGGCAATAAGGCAGGAATATGAAACGGTTCGCACTAATCACGCCGGCCGTCGTGTGAAAATAAACTGGTTGACACTGGAGCAGGCGCGCGCAAACAAAACAAAGATTGACTGGCAAGCCTATGCGCCGGTTCAGCCAGCCAGCCCGGGCGTGACTGTATTCGAAGATTACCCGCTGGATGAACTGCGTGAATACATCGACTGGACACCTTTTTTCTTTGCCTGGGAACTTAAGGGCCGCTATCCAAAAATACTGGATGATGAACACAAGGGTGAAGAAGCGCGTAAATTGTTCAAGGATGCCGAGGAAATGCTGGATACTATTATTAAAGAAAAATGGCTAACAGCCAGGGCAGTCATTGGCCTGTATCCTGCCAACTCTGTCAATGATGATATAGAAGTCTATAGCGATGATAGCCGTAAGACCGTACTGGCTACCTTGCATAACCTGCGTCAGCAAACAGAGAAGCCACCAGGCAAGCCGAATACCTGCCTCAGTGATTTTATTGCACCAGTGGATTCCGGTGTTAAGGATTACATTGGCACGTTTGCAATCACAACGGGAATAGGTGTTGATGAAAAAGTTGCTGAGTTCGAAAAAGATCATGATGACTACAAGGCTATTATGTTGAAGGCCCTTGCTGATCGACTGGCCGAGGCTTTTACAGAATTGATGCACCAAAAAGTGCGTAAGCAAATATGGGGTTATGCAGCGGCTGAAACTCTCAGCAATGATGCATTGATTAATGAAGAATACCAGGGTATACGACCAGCTGCGGGCTACCCCGCCAGTCCGGATCACACCGAAAAAGATACCATCTGGTCATTAATGGATGCCAGGAACAATACCGGCATCTGGTTAACTGAATCAAAGGCCATGGTGCCGGCCGCTTCTGTTAGTGGAATCTATTACGCGCACCCTGAGTCACGTTATTTTGCGGTTGGAAAAATTAATCGCGACCAGGTTGAAAGTTACGCACAGAGGACCGGCATGTCTATCGAGGAAGTGGAGCGCTGGTTATCACCTAACCTCGGTTATGATCCTGACTAGCAGATCCTTGCCGTCAGACCATGCGCCCCATTAGAGGCCAATACGAAGCACAGTAATCTGGATTTTTTTATTTTTTAGACAGTCGATGTAATGGCTGTCAAAATTCGACTATAAGCTCTGGAGGCTTATCATGAAACAATTTTGTATAATGCTGATGTTGCTGGCTATGACAACATTACCGGTGATGGCAACATCCAATAGTCACAGACAGGCCGCAGAAGAACTATTAAATGTCTCCGGAATGAAGAGCTCAATGGATCGCATCATTGTTCAGATGGTTGAAATGCAGTTAAGTCAAAAGCCGGTGTTGTCACCCTATCGTGAGGTACTGTTGCAGTTTTTTAATAAATACCTCAGTTTCAACAGTATAAAATATGATTTTATTGATATTTATATAGAGGAATTCAGCGAGCAGGAATTAAATGCCATTGTTGATTTTTACAAGACTCCGGTGGGTCAAAAGACCATCACCAAGTTGCCGATTCTTATGCAAAAAGGCGCCCAGGTGGGTATGGCGAAAGTAAAAATGCATCAGCAAGAACTGCGCGAAATGATAGAGGCAGAAGCCAAGAAAATAGAACAGAATTCCAAGGCCAATGAGCCGGCTAAATAAGTCGATATGTTGTCGCGGCATAATAAGTTAAGCTATATTAAAACAATTATATTACCTGTGTTTTTTTCTTGCGGGTATTTAGCTGGATAGCGTTTAAAATATATGTCACAGGACTTTAAACAGGCTCGCTTCTCAACCCACGAAAAACTCGCAGGCAAACTGGATAAACTTGCTCAGGGAAAAGATATTAAATCCCTTGAATCATTCGCCAAAGCTTACCTGGGGATGTATCTGGATATTGATAGTGAATTGCTCCCTGCCGAACGTGTCAGCTTACTGGCTGATGACGATATACTGGACAGTATCTGGTCCGGTTTTCATCATGTATTACATAAACAGACATTGCTCTCGCCTGAAGATATTGGCTGTCTCTATGCAAAAGATCAGCGCATGGCCCAGGGCTATATTGCCCTGGCCGCAATGGACAGGGAAATTGATCAGCATCAAGGAGACCTGGCGGAACTGTTGACAGATGATGAAAAACTGGAATCTCTTATTTGTTTTCATTATGTAGATCGGAATGAATTAAAGGATCAATGGATAGATTATGTTGCTCAGCAACGACCACAGGTTTTTTCCATGGCATTACTGCGCTTCTGGCAGGCCATACAAAATTGTGGTGTCGAACGATATCCGGGATTCAGGGAGATTTTACAAAAGCAGGAGTTCCAGCCTGTATTAAAAAACCTGGTCTTGCCTGTATTGAAGACGGTACGTCATATCAACAAAAAATTATTACCGGCAATGCTGTTGTCGGCCTTTGAATATGTGCCCCACATTGATTTATTGCAGACATGCAGATTGCGTCTCGCCGACGAAGCTTATATGACCGTGAAGCATCATGTGTACTGGTTGAGCTCTGCATTTTTGCTGGCACCTGACGAGTATGAGGAGACTTTGTTTGAGTATGTCGGGCGTACGCGCGAAAAGGCCTTGCCGATGCTGAATTTTGTCGAGAGTGTGATTAAAAAAACACAGGGCAATAAAGTTAATGTCAGCGCCAATATGCTCGCCAGTCTGTTGCACATGATGGCGCCCAAATTCAGGCCAGGGCGTGACCAACTTGGACGCCTGGATGATAATGTGCAAAAAATTGTCTGGTTGTTTGATTTGCTCGGTCAGGACAGTAGTCCGGAGGGTCGGCAGGCCATCCAGCGTCTGCGTCGGATTAGGGTGATGCGCCGGTATTCAGATTACCTGGATAAAGCTGAACAGACGCAAGCTAAGAGTCATTAAACTGTTGCAAAATTTTAATAATGCTTATGGGTGCGACAGTTAACAAAACGGTGAATTGACCCGGCTCTGAGCTTAAGATCAGCGCAAAATGAACGATAGGTTATTATAAGTATCATCTGCAATTCGGAACCTACTTTATGGACAAATTATCGCTGGAAAAAAAGCTGGAAAGCATCAAGGGTAAGCAGGAAAAGCTTGATAGTGCCTGGCAAAAGACAGGAAACAAGGAATTATTGCAGTTTTTTATCGATATTATGCCAAAAGTGCTGGATGTCGAGCGTTGCAGTATATTCATTCTTGACCCGGAAGAAGATACAGCATGGTTACAATGTGGTACCGGCTTGTCTGAAAAACAGGTATCTGTTCCCACCAAGGGATCTGTTGTCGGTAGAGTGATTTCTTCAGGTAAGCCGTGGATGGATATGGATATGGAATCGTCTGTGGGTGAGCATGATGTGGTGTCGATGAGAACCGGCTTTATTGCACGCAATACCTTGTGTGTGCCTGTTTTTGGTGTCAGCACTGATGCGGTGACTGGTGCAATTCAAGTACTTAACAAGCGTGGCCAGCGCCCATACACTGATGAAGACAAGGCTATACTTGATCGATTGGCCTACCAGTTGCAAATGAATATCGAGAGTATTTTTTTGCGTCAGGAAATGGCCAAGATTTCAGTTGAGATGAAGAAAAAGATGGAACATCTGGAAAAAATGCTGGCTGTATAGCTTTCTGCGCCTCTCAGGCTACTTGCTGAATACGCAGGTATTTCTCTACCTTGCTAAAAAGTTCGATGCGCTTAAAGGGCTTGTTTAAAAAGTCTTTGGCACCTACCTTGTTAATCCAGTATTCCTGCATGGCCTGTTCATCAGCGCTCATCATGATGATGGGTATATCAGTGGTGAGGGGATCGTTATTAAGCACTCGTGTCGCCCGAAATCCATTGATTCCCGGCATTATGACATCCATCAGGATCAGGTCAGGCAAGTGAGATTTGGCCACCTGTATAGCTTCCATGCCATCTTGTGCGACCAGCGTGTTGTAACCATCCTGTTCAAGTAGTTTCTTCAGGGTAAATAGGATAGTCCGGGAGTCATCGGCAATCAGAATCGTTGCGCCATTAGTGTGGCCGGAACGTGGCTTTGACCGGCGTTCACGTACACCACTTTTTTTGGCAAAAAAATTACTAAACTTAAAACGTTGCATCAGTTAACTCCCATGCAGTATTTGGGTAATCTGTTTCATCTACTAATAAGTACGCTCATCGCAAAAGCAGAACTAAGCGCTTATTAATGCTTATGCCATGCCTGGCTAAATCTCCATATTGATGTCTATTTATCAATTGTAAATAATAAACTTACAGTGTTACAAAGAATACGAAAATAATATTTCGAAGAGTGCGATTCAGTTCACGCTTTTACAGATTAGTCAGATCCAAAGTTCTCTCTTCGTTTTAAATGCTGGTCATTTTTGGGAAAATCAGCCAGATGTTATCTACGCTACAAAATCCCATGTTAATATAAAAAAATATATATAAAACAAGAAATTATATGTTTTAAACCGATTTTTTATTGTTACAATTGGACTATAAATTTATATTACTGTAACGGCCTGTCATATGACTAACATGAGGGAGAAGAGCCATTCAATATGGCATAATTGCTCGAAAGTAATTAGGAATGAAGCATGAGTAAGCCAGAATCCAGCATCAGCAGCGTCCAAGGACTCAATTTCGCACTCAATGAAGCAGTGCAACAATGGCTGGCGCCGTTACTGGATTCCTATTATGTCGCAGACCAGGACACTGAAAAAGCATTGGCTACAGAGCAGAAAAAGGCACGAGAACTAGCCTGTGTGAAAGCTTGTTCGAGTTGCTGTAAAACCCATAAAGATATACCGGTGTTTCCACTGGAGCTGGTAGGCATGACCTGGCACGTGCCATGAAAGATTGTAACTGGGATGTATTGCCAGAAAAAATGACCACTTTCGAATCGAAATAGGCGTTGATATGTTAGCAAAAATACAGGAATTCTATACCAGATTATTGCAACCCGAGCCTGAGGGCCAGCATACAGCCGAACACAAGCTGAGGCTGGCAGCTATTGCATTGATGATAGAGGTCATGCGTGTTGATGATCATAAATCCAATGATGAAATAGAAACCATCATTCAGGCATCTATGTCCAGGTTTGGTATTCAGCGCTTCGAGGCTGAGGAGTTATTATCATTAGCAACTGCAGAGTTGCATGAGTCAACGGATTACCATCAATTTACTTCGCTGATTAACAAGGGCTACGACCTGCCGGATAAACTGGAAATGGTTGAATTCCTGTGGCAGGTGGCTTATGCCGATGGCAGGCTGGACATGTATGAGGAACATGTGATCAGGAAGGTGGCGGATCTTATCTACGTTCCACATCGTGAATTTATTCGTTTAAAAGAGAAAGTCAGGCAAGCTTCATAGTCATGCCCCGGCAGTCTGCTCATAGGCAACTGCCGCAGGCGCAAGCTCATCATTTTAGCTGCAATATAGCGCTTTACTCATCCTGTTTGGAAGGTTCATTAGCCGGACTAACACGCAAATCGCGCCCCATAAATTCATGCTCATTGAGTTCAGTCAGCGCCCGTTTTGCCCCGCTTTTATCCATTTCAATAAAGCCATAACCACGGGGTTTACGGGTGACCTTGTCTGTCATCAGCCTTATGGAGAACACCTCACCGCATTGACCAAACAATCGACGTAATTCACGTTCCGAAGATTTGAACGCCAGGTTGCCAATGAACAGGGTTTGCTTGCGAATAGGGAGTTGATAGGGTTTGATCAACAGGATAATACCCGTTACCAGGGCAGCAATCAGTGCCCCAAGACCTGCTCCCCAGGCAAATTGCTGATGATCAGCCGCCGTTTCCAGATTAAACAAAGAAAATGTTTGCAGACCAGCAAAAGCCAGAATAGCAGTAAGGATAATGGTTATTAGTAGAAGTTTGATAATATTTGCAGACATAGGGTTTTTCCAATACTTGAGATTAATAAAAAAAAGAGACTCTGGCAGGGATCTGATCCGCACCAGTCTGGCTGGCAAGATTATAGGGAGATAGCAGGCCGGTGTATAGTTCTGAGTTACAATTGTTATTTTTACCGGCATGGCAGAGGTAAAATAAACATCCCAAAGACAAATTATATTGAATAATTCAATATACAATAACGCCATTTAAGCGCAATCAGGATCGGAACCAGCATGACCAGGGCAATAACAATACGCAATTTGAACAAAACCTATGAAAATGGCTTCACTGCCTTGAAAGGCATTGATCTGGATGTTGAAGAAGGTGATTTTTTCGCCTTACTGGGTTCAAATGGCGCCGGTAAGTCAACCACCATTGGTGTGCTGAGCTCGATGATTAGAAAGACAAGCGGTCAGGTCAATATCATGGGATATGATATTGATACTGATTTTTATGCGGCAAAAAAATTACTCGGTCTTGTGCCGCAGGAATTTAATTTCAATGTCTTTGAGCCGGTTCTGGAAATAGTCGTTAATCAGGCGGGTTATTATGGTATTGATCGCAAACCGGCGTTGGAGAGTGCTGAAAACTGTCTGCGTGAACTGGGTTTATGGGACAAACGTTTCGAGAGCGCACGTAATCTTTCCGGTGGCATGAAACGACGCCTGATGATTGCACGTGCGTTGGTACACAAACCCAGGCTATTGATTCTCGATGAGCCGACGGCAGGAGTGGATATAGAAATCCGTCGCTCGATGTGGAAATTTCTGCGTAAAATCAATGCAGAAGGAACGACTATCATTCTGACGACGCATTACCTGGAAGAAGCAGAGAGCCTCTGCCGTAATATTGCCATTATCGATAATGGCTTGTTGATTGAAAACACCAGTATGAAAAAACTGCTGGGTCAGCTGGGCTGTGAAACTTTTACGCTTGACCTTTCCTACCCTATGACGTCTGCCCCGGATTTACCAGGTTATGTCGCCCGCTTAATTGATGCGCAGACGCTTGAAGTGGACCTGGAAAAGGGCATGCCTATGAATGTATTGTTTTCCACACTCAACAGTCTGGACATCCAGGTGGATAGTGTCCGCAGCAAAACCAACCGGCTGGAGCAGTTATTTATTAATATTGTTGAATCGAACAAGGCGCAGGAGCTGCAGGCATGAGCTATCAGGAGCAATTTATTGCATACAAGACACTGGTCATCAGGGAGGTGTTGAGATTTTCGCGTATCTGGGTTCAGACTATCTTGCCGCCTGTGATCACAACTGCCTTGTACTTTGTTATATTTGGCCGGCTGATTGGCCCACAAATAGGGCAAATGCAGGGTTTTGAATATATTGATTACATTGTTCCCGGGCTGATCATGATGTCAGTGATCACCAATTCCTATGCCAATGTGGTCTCCTCATTCTACGGCGCCAAGTTCCAGCACAATATTGAGGAAATGCTGGTATCACCTATGCCAAATTATGTGATTTTGCTGGGTTATGTCACCGGTGGAGTGTGCCGAGGCCTGTCAGTAGGTATTGCTGTAACGGCTGTTTCCTGGTTTTTCAGTGACCTGACATTCACGCATATCGTCGTCATCATTAGCACGGTATTCTTAACAGCGGTGCTGTTTTCCCTGGCGGGTTTGATCAATGGTGTTTATGCGAAGAGCTTTGATGACATCTCCATTATCCCTACTTTTGTGTTAACGCCATTAACCTACCTGGGCGGCATATTCTACTCAATCGACATGCTGTCACCATTTTGGCAGAATGCTTCCTTGCTAAACCCTATTCTATATATGGTTAACGCCTTTCGCTATGGCTTTCTCGGGGTTAGTGATATCGCGCTGATAGTCTCCTACGCGATTATTATCGGATTTATCCTTATCCTGTTTAAATTTTCATTATATTTACTTGATAAAGGTCATGGTATCAGAAGCTAGTCGGAATAACTGCGCAGCAGCAGTCTGATTAAACGTTAATATTATTGTCAAAATATTAAAGTATTGATTGGCAGAGACGCTAAATTAGGTTAATCCTGCGTCATTTTATGACGAGTGATAACAGCAAAGAACTCTCATAAAATGGAAATCCGACCACTATGCAGCCACAGTATTCAGATGCCGAATTAGAACAGCCGGGTAAACATTTACTACGTAATTTTATCCTGGTGGGTCTGGGTAGCATTATACTGGCGTTGTTTGTTATCAGCACACTGATTCATCGTTTGGCTGTTGATAATCTTATACAGGTGGGTGAGAACAAGAACATAGCCCTCGCCAGATTACTATCCAATGATGTCTGGAGCGAGCAGGCTGCAAAATTCGAAAAAATCAAGCAGCAGTCGCCAGCGGAGATCAAACGTTCTGTTGTGTATCAGCAGATGCAAACTGATATCAACAAGCATATTCATGACGCCGCCATATTAAAAGTGAAAATATTTGATTTAGATGGCCTCACACTGTTTTCGACTGATCCCAATCAAGTGGGTGAAAAACAGACCGACGATAGTAATGTGACACGCGCTTTGGCTGGGGAAACAATCAGCGAGCTGGCTTTTCGTGACAGTATCTACGCCAATAAGAAATTGCTGACGAAGAAAAACATTATTTCGAGCTATATTCCACTAAAGCAGCAGGTCTATGAAGATAACTCACCAATAACGGGTGTAATAGAAATTTATTGGGATGTTACTGTCTTGTATGGACACGTGGTTGGGACACATAACAGCGTCATCGCTATCATCGCTGTGGCCATGTTGTTATTATTTTTTGTGCTGCTTATGTTTGTACGCAGCGCAGCCGAAGTCACAGGCTGGCATTTGCAGGAAAAGCAAAAAGATCAACAGCGAATGCGCCATATAGCCTATCATGATTCGCTCACCGGTTTGCCTAATCGCGAAATGTTCAGACTCAGTCTGGAGGCTGCTGCAGCGCGAGCAGAGCGCAGTGAACGCCTGTTGGCGGTGTTGTTTCTTGATCTTGATCGCTTTAAAACTGTTAATGACAGCCTCGGGCATGCAGCTGGTGATGAGTTGCTGAAGGAAGTGGCAGAACGTTTGCTCACCTGTGTACGCGTGACCGATACGGTGGCCAGGCTGGGTGGCGATGAATTTACTATTATTCTTGATAGCGTTACCCATGTAGAAGAAGTAGAGGAAGTGGCCAGACGTATCCTGCAATCTTTAAATGAACCCTTTGTCATCGAAGGTCATGAAATTCTTAACTCCGTCAGCATTGGTATTACAATTTTTCCTCTGGATGAACGAGATATTGATCAGTTACTCACCAATGCCGATGCAGCCATGTATGCTGCCAAGGCGTCTGGCCGCGACAGTTACCTGTTTTATGCGCCCGGGATGAACAAGAGTAATGGTGAGAAGCTGGAAATGGAGCGTAAACTACGTATCGCTCTGGAAGAAAATGAATATCTGTTGCACTACCAGCCTATTGTTGATCTGTGCAAGGGCAAAATGATCGGTGTTGAAGCTTTATTGCGCTGGAATAATGAAGAATTCGGTATTGTTTCACCTGATAAGTTTATTCCGATACTGGAAGAAACCGGCTTCATTACCATCGTCGGTGATTGGGTATTATCAACCGCTTGTCGCAAGGCAATGGAATGGCAAGCGCTGGGTTTTGAGCCCATGACCATGTCGGTGAATATTTCGATTATCCAATTCAGGCGTCTGGAGTTTGTCGATAGCATTCGACATGTGCTCAAGGAGAGTGGTCTGGATCCGAAATATTTGAAACTGGAAATCACAGAGTCCACGCTCATGGATCAAAGTGATGCCTGCTTACAGAAGTTGAATGCCATTCGTGATCTGGGTGTATCGGTTGCTGCGGATGATTTTGGTACCGGCTACTCGTCACTCAGCTATCTTAAAAAATTACCTATCGATATTCTCAAAATAGACCGATCTTTTATCACGGATGTGCACAAGAGTAGCGATAGTGCTGCCATTGTCACAGCGATATCAGCGCTGGCACACAGCCTCAAGTTGGGTATAGTAGCTGAAGGCGTCGAGGAAATAGAGGAGTTGAACTTTCTCGCAGCACTGAGTTGTAACTACATTCAGGGCTATTTTTTCAGTAAACCACTGGTCGAGGAAGACCTGCTTGCGGTGATGGGAAATAAACATTATTTTCTCGATAAGCTGGATGCAGCGCGCGAGAAAAATCTGGCAGCATCCGGCTAGTCAAAACTGCCCCCCCGAGCTATTGCGTTATATTCCTGTCTGTTTTGAATGAGATGGTAAGCGTTAAATTGTCTTATATTTGACAGATGGTTTTATTTTGTCATTATTGACGTTCCGAAAAAATGTAACAATGGATACGTCTATGATTATCGGCACACCCTTGAGTACCCGGGCCACACGCGTGATGTTGCTTGGCAGTGGCGAGTTAGGTAAAGAAGTGATTATTGCCCTGCAAAGACTAGGCGTAGAAGTTATCGCCGTTGATCGCTATGCCAACGCCCCAGGCCAGCAGCTGGCTCATCGCTCCCATGTCATCGACATGTCCGATGCCAGGGCGCTACGTGCGTTGATCGAAAAGGAAAGGCCAATGATCGTCGTACCTGAGATTGAAGCAATTTCTACCGATACGCTCGCCGAGCTGGAGCAGCAAGGTATCGTTGAAGTCATTCCTAGTGCCCGAGCTGCACAATTAACCATGAACCGGGAAGGTATACGCAGGTTGGCGGCTGAGGAGCTGGATTTGCGCACCTCACGATATGCATTCGCTGAAAGCCTGAATGAGCTGCAACAATCCATTGATGGTGGCGTAGGCTATCCCTGTATTGTTAAACCAGTGATGTCTTCATCGGGCAAAGGCCAGTCCACCATTCATGCGCCAGAAGATGTTGCGCATGCGTGGGACTACGCCATGTCAACGGGACGCGTTAATCGCGGTAAGGTCATTGTTGAGGAAATGGTGCGCTTTGAGTATGAGATTACCTTATTAACGGTTAGAGCACTGGATGATCAAGGCAAAGTAGCGACATATTTTTGCGAGCCCATCGGCCATATACAGGAGCATGGAGATTACGTGGAAAGTTGGCAGCCACAGCCGATGTCGCCAAAGGCATTGAAGCAGGCGCGGCATATTGCTGAAAAAGTCACGACCAGTCTTGGCGGGTGTGGTTTGTTTGGAGTGGAATTATTTATCAAGGGGGATGATGTCTGGTTTAGTGAGGTTAGTCCACGTCCACATGATACCGGCATGGTGACCATGGCCAGCCAGCGTCAGAATGAATTTGAACTGCATGCGCGTGCTATTTTAGGTTTACCGGTTAATACCGCTTTATTATCAGCTGGGGCCAGTGCCGTGATCTATGGTGGCCTGGATGAGAAAGGTATTGTCTATGCCGATGTCGATCGGGCGCTTCGAGTCGAGCAGACCGATATTCGATTGTTTGGTAAACCGGAATCATTCAAGCGTCGTCGTATGGGCGTGGCCTTGGCGTATGGTGACGATATTGATGATTGTCGCCTACGTGCCAAGCAGGCCGCCAGCAGTGTGCGTCCATCAAGCCCGTAAACGATCTTGCTGGCTGATACTTAAGTAGCGGACCTGGTATCGCCATCTACATAATACCAACGTTGGTTTTCGTAAATAAATCGAGAGTGTTCATGTAGTTTATGCGCCTTGCCATTGAGCTTGTACCAGGCCATAAACTCAACCGTATCCTGACTGCATTGCATGACTTTCAAGCGAATCCATTGCACGGCTGAATCCTCATTGACTGATAGACTTTGTGGCCGGGTGGATGCATGCCAGGTGGATAGAATATAGGCTTCATCATGTTCTGCGTAAGCACTATATCTTGAGCGCATCAAGGCTTCAGCCGTGGGCGCTGATTGTTCTCCAGCAATGAGTGGAGCACAACAGTTTTCGAATGTACGTCCCGTTCCACAATGGCAGAGTTTATCAGCCCGGGTTTTTTTCATGAGTTAATATTATTATCTTTTATTGATATTGTCAGCGGATGCGCGGTGTTCATAATGAGCAACATGGATAGTGATATGCTTTACTTCCCTGGTGAATTCGCGAAATCTGTCGCTTTCCAGAAAATGGCTCAACTCATCCATGGCATTACGGGCGATACTCATATGTAATTTTGAAGTATCACACTCACCTTGCCGCGCCAGCCTGATAGATGCATGGACATTATCCATTATGCAGACCATGAGTTTATCGCTAATGCATGGGTGTGGTGTAAACAAGTTATTATTTATTTTAAAATAATCTGACAGGCTGGATGAGCGAATAGCGTTACTCTGTTGTGTTGGCAGTTCAGTATGTGTCGGTCGTATTGAAGACAGGTAGTGTGTGCGTATGCGGCCAGACTCCTGGTTGACGGCTTTTACGGCAGTGAGTTTATCGAGAATGTGTGCTAGTGGTTCAATAATATCTTCATGTATGTTTTCAGACAGACAGGTGTGGTAGCTAGTTAAGCGCTCATTCAGTAATTGCTGGCTGATTTTTTCATACAGCCCTATTAATGTATCCAGCAGGGAATGCTGGCCATGAGCGGGTTTCAAATCAACCATGCCGGTATTTGCATCATTCGATAGCAAAGTTCATGGGTTTGGCCTTATTGGCAAAATCGACTCGTAGTATTTCCAGCGTTTCATTCCAGGTGTACTGTCTGGGTAGTGGCAATAAATTCGCGGGTAAGGCGTTCAAGATGATCATCGTCTACCCTGTACAAATAAATATGTCCGGCAGGCTTATCCTGAAAAGCGGCATACTGGCCACTGGGAGAGATAGAATAGCTGCTTAGCTGCCCCAGTTTTTTCTTACCATAATATAGCTGGCGAATTTGTCCTTCGTCACTGTTGACATCTTTTACAAAGAAACCTGATTTAATACTAACATTATCAGTCTCTGCAATTGCGCTGGCAATCAGGCTGTTAGCCATAAATAATATAAATAAACTAAAAATGGTCTTCATTGAATTTCCCTTTACCCTGAATATTTATTATCCATTTGCGCGCCAATAAAGGGCAGGTTCCCGGTTAACGATGCTGGCACACACTTTTGTGATTCAATAAAAATGCATGATTATTGTAGACTCCCTTATTATAACTAATACTGATCTATGTCAAAAGGTTCTTGCCAAAGTTGCGGGGTAGTTAAGGAAATGCTCACATAAAATCTATGGATTGATTATTTTTTTATAATATTTCAAGCAGTTATGTTTATTTTTTCTATAGCACTCATTAAAAAAGGTTATTGTGGAAGGGTGAGTATCTCTCGATAGCCTCCATCGATCAGTTGCATCGTTTCATCGTGGAGTTTGCTTAGCTCGAGTGGATGCGCCTCAGCCTGCAAATATTGCATGACTTCCTCGAGCTTATGGCTGGCTAATCCATCCAGTAATCGCAGGCACAATGTCCAGTGTGGAATCAGCCGATGCACGGCTTTGATTTTCTGTGGGATTGCTTGCTGAGTTGACGCTGCATCATGGCCAGCATTTTGAGGGCGTTTTCAAATGGCGGTTTGAGTGGCATAGACAAGTCAAAGCCGAGCAGTCAATGTGTCTTGCTGCAGCCAGGATTCAATATTGTCCTCATCGATGACACAGCTGTCGCTGTCATTCGGGAGTGCTGATACGCGTCATGCCAGAGGATCGTGCTGCCAACTGGCATAGTCCCGGTGAGGCGCACAGCCATAGCGTTGTTCCAGCAATCGCCAAGTGTCGATAAACCAGGCATAGTCCTGGCGGTATTCTGGATGACGGCGTAAAAACTCCCATGTCCATTGTTTGGCATCCAGCTGTTCGGTATAACGATAATCATCACTATTGCGCCAGTTCACAAACTAGGTTGTACGTCCGCTTGATAATTTTCAGAGCATTGGCTGAGTATGTCAGCCAGCAGTTTTGCAGCAGGCCCAGGCTGGCTTATGGCGACCAAAATACAGAAACAGCGAAGCATTGTAAGACTTTCCCTGTGGCAGTGAAATCGGCTTGATGATGCCTTGTTTAAGGTCTTGCTCGATGACTGTGATAGGGTAGCCAGGCAAAGCCCATGTTGCTGGTCACCAGGGTTGCTGGAGGTATGCAGGCTGGAAACTGACCAGCGTTGTGTCGCACTGAGCCAGCCAAAGTTTCGCTGCTGATGGCCGGAATCGCTGACGGTAATCTGGCGCTGTTTGCGTAAATCATCTTCGCTGATAGCCCTGTCGAGCTGGTTAAGAGGATGATCGCGATGAGCTACAGCAATAAACGGAATACGGATGATCTCGGTGCCCAGTTTATTGGCCGGCATTTGGTGGCCAATGATGATATCCGCCTCGCCTGATTCAAATAGATCCTCGGCACCTGATAAAATCACTTCCTTGAGTATGACCTGTGTGCCATGACTTTGCGGCACAAACAGTTCCAGAGCCTGGGTGAGCAAAGACGTTGGATAGGCTGCATCAACGACCAGACGTAGGCTGTGTTCCCAGCCTGTTCTGGACTGATGGGCGATGGTCTCGATTTCACTGGCATCACGAATCAGTTCGCGTGCTCGTTGTAACACCAGTTTGCCTGTTTCGGTGAGCTCGGCTTTGCGGCCATTGATTTCCAGTACCTTCAGTCCCAGCTGATCTTCCAGTCGGCGAATGGCATAACTGACTGAGGATTGACTGCGGTGTAGATGTTCTGAGGCTTGTGCATAACCACCACAGTCGATGACTGCTTGTAAGGTGCGCCATTGCTCTATGGAAACTCTGGGTGCTGTCATAGTACATTATATCTAAAAATTAGATGATATATAGCTAATATTTGTACTTTTATATCTATTATTTTACTCATAATGACTATCATGCAACCACATAACGAGGGGTAAAATAATGGGCAATATAATATTACTGCTTGGCGGAGTGATGATGGCACATATTTTTGTACTGGCAGGTATTAACAAGATCACAGGCTATGCAGGTACGCAGGGCTATATGGAAGCTATGGGCGTACCCGGTATGTTGCTACCGTTGGTGATTGTGCTGGAAGTGGCCGGTGGTTTGGCGCTGATTATTGGCTGGAAAACGCAATGGGCCGCTTACGCGCTGGCTGCTTTTACATTAGTGGCAGCCTTTATCTTTCATTCCAACCTGGCTGATCAGATGCAAATGATTCTGTTTATGAAAAATATTGCCATCACGGGTGGATTATTGCTGTTATCGGTAGCAGGCGCTGGCCAGTTCAGTATCGATGGCCGACGCGGAAAGTGAACCTGGACATGAAGTCAACTTTTGGATATATAGCAGTGAGCAGATCCAGGAGGAATAATGAGTTTAATGATTAATGGGCTATTGAAAGATGACTGGCTTGGCGCAGAGCTGGAGGATGGTCAATTCATTCGTAAAGACTCACAATTTCGCCACTGGATCACTGCTGACGGCAGCCCGGGGCCTTCGGGCTCCGGCGGCTTCAGGGCCGAAGCCGGGCGCTATCATTTATATGTCAGTCTGGCCTGTCCGTGGGCGCATCGTACACTGATTTTTCGGCAATTGAAAAAACTGGAAGCGCTGATATCGGTATCTGTCGTACATCCCAATATGGGAGATAAGGGTTGGCGCTTTGGTGAGTATCCGGGCTCAACAAGCGATGATGTCAATGGATTTGAATACATGCATCAGGTCTATTCGCTGGCGCAGAATGATTACTCGGGTATTGTTACCGTGCCCGTGCTCTGGGATAAAAAAGCTCAACACGATTGTCAATAATGAATCATCCGAAATCATTCGCATGTTTAATTCGGCTTTCGATCAGCTGACAGGTTCTGAGGAAGATTATTACCCTGAATCCCTGCGTGCGGATATAGACAGTATTAATGAGCTGGTTTATGACAATATTAATAATGGAGTTTACAAGGCCGGTTTTGCTACCACGCAGCCTGCTTACGAGCAGGCATTCGAGCAGCTCTTTGATGCGCTGGATAGTATCGAACAGATACTGGATAACAATCGGTATCTGGTGGGTGATCGTTTGACCGAAGCAGACTGGCGTTTATTTACCACGCTGATTCGATTTGATGCAGTTTATTTTGGGCATTTTAAATGTAATAAGCGACGTATTAGCGATTACCCCAATTTATCAAATTACCTGCGTGACTTATATCAGATGCCAGGTATCGACAATACTGTCAATATGCAGCAGATCAAGCAGCATTATTATTATAGCCATGATTCCATTAATCCCACACGTATTGTACCTAAGGGGCCGGATCAGGATTTCAAGCTTGCGCATGATCGTGACATGAAGATTTCATGATCGATTTTAATTCGTTTTTACACAATAGATATTAGGAAGGAATTGAAATGAACAAACATTATGTTGTTCGTCAGGCAAAAGAAACCAATGAGGGCGATGCTGTTGTCGTCAAACGATTGATGCCTGTGCCTTCCTTCATGAACTTTGATCCCTTTGTTTTGTGGGATCACTTCAATGTCAAGCCCGGCTCGGGTTTTCCGGATCATCCACACCGTGGATTTGAAGCGATTACCTATATGTTCAGTGGCAGCATGGAACACAAGGATAACCTGGGTAATCAATCTCGCGTGGGTGCGGGAGGCGCACAACGGTTCACAGCCGGAAAAGGTATTGTGCATTCGGAAATGCCAGGCTCAAAAGGCAGCAATGAAGGTATTCAACTGTGGATTAATCTACCCAGATCTTTAAAAGCCAGTGAGCCCTCCTATCAACAGGTCGATGAAGATGAATTCCCTGTAGAAATATTGCCAGCAGGAAAAATAATAACCATTGTTGGAGAAGGTTCGCCGCTGAATATAAAAACACCACTGTTGTACAAGCAGCTAAACCTGGATGAAAGCGGAGAATATGTCGAGCATATTGAAGATAATTTTCGCGGTCTGATATATATAGCCAAAGGCGGGGCAATTATTGGTGGTCATGATATTCATGAGGGCGAAGCTCTGTTCATTGAGCGGGGCGGCAACATCGAAATCAGTTCAAAGCCGTCATGTGTTGCGATGATTTGTTTGGGCAAGGCACATGGAGAGCCTGTGCATCAACACGGTCCATTTGTCGATTAAGTTGAAATGGCGTGCAGGTTAATGGCGCTGGGTCGAGAAAGGTTTGCATTGGTGAAAAAAACATAAATTTTATAGTGCAATTTATTATCCGGTCATTAAGCGGGTGTTTTTTCATGTTTCACATGACAGCAAGCTAGCGGATAAAAATTCAGTCGTAAAATTCAATGGCATGGTACAACTGATAAAAGAGTGTGATATGCTTTCTGCACATGGAAGGTTGGAGTGAAGCAGGTTATTTGGGCTGCTGAGCTTTGTTCGCCACCCGCATTACATCAATCTATTTTACCTTGTTTTTGAATAGATAATATTTTGTGCGTCAAGAATTTATTTTTTGGATGATCCTGTCTAGATAATGGCTATGAAAAAACGAATCATATTTGCTCTATTGGGTTTGCTGGTTGTGGTATTGGTATTGGCTGGAATAAAAGGCTTGCAGATATCTACCATGATAGCAGCCGGTGAACAGCCATGGTCGATGCCAGAGGTGGTCACATCAATGGAGGTGAAAACCCAGGTTTGGGAAACCAGTCTGTCAGCAGTGGGTACTTTTGATGCTGTTGAAGGTGTGACCGTTTCAGCTGAACTAGCTGGCAAGGTCAGCACGATATTTTTTGAGTCGGGCACAGCGGTCAAGCAAGGAACCCGGTTACTACAGCAAGACACCTCATCTGAAGAAGCCCAGCTTCGGGAAGCCATCGCCGGCGTTGATCTGGCAAAGATCAATTTAAAACGCACACGGAAGTTACTGGCAACAAAAGCGGTATCACAATCTGATTATGATTCCGCTGAGGCGCGACTCAAGGAAGCGGCTGCGCGTGCTGATAATGTCCGCTCCCTGATCGCCAAGAAGAACATACGCGCACCTTTTGCCGGTCGTCTGGGTATTCGACTGGTCAATCTGGGGCAGGACCTGCGTGAAGGTGAAGCTATTGTTACATTGCAAGCTTTAAACCCGATCTATGTGAATTTAACTGTACCGCAACAATATTACGCCAGCCTGTCGCCCGGAATGATTGCCCGCATTAGCAGCGATGCCATCCCTGATGAGCATAATGCAAGGAACAGTCACCAGCATTAATCCAGAGGTGGATGCAGTAACCAGAAGTATTCAGGTGCAGGTAACCGCAGAAAATAGCGAAGAAAAAGTTTTGCCTGGTATGTTCGCTAATATCAAGCTGCTGTTACCTACCCGGGAAATAGTCAGCATTATTCCTGCGACCTCAGTGCTGCATGCGCCATATGGAGATTCGGTGTTTGTGATAGAAGATGCCGAGAAAACCGGCAAAGACAAACATTCTAAAATAGTCAGGCAACAATTTGTACGTATAGGGCAAGGGCGCGGAGATTATATTTCCATTTTGAGCGGTCTCAAGGAAGGTCAGCAGGTTGTTAGTAGTGGCGTATTCAAGCTTAGCAATGGTCAGGCAGTGGTTGTTGATAATAAGTTATCGCCTGAATTTAAATTGAATCCACAACCTGAAGATTCGTGACATGCTGTTCATGCCTCGCTTGAAACAATATCAAACGACCAAGAAAATCAGATCATGAAATTTACTGACCTGTTTATCCAAAGGCCGGTGTTGGCCATCGTTATCAATCTGTTGATTGTGATTGCCGGCATTCAGGCTATTTTTTCACTCAATGTGCGTCAGTATCCCCGTAGTGATATCTCCATGGTCACTATCAAGACAGCCTATGTGGGGGCGAGCGCGGATTTGATACGGGGTTTTATTTCCACACCGCTGGAACGCGTGATAGCGGCTGCTGACGGCATTGATTATATCGAGTCGCAGAGCACCCAGGGTTTGTCAACCATCAATGTACGACTGAAAATAAATTACGATCCAACCAAAGCTTTGTCAGAGATCAGTTCCAAGGTTGACCAGGTGCGCAATGATTTACCACCTGAAGCCGAAGTGCCGATTATTAATATCGAGTCTGCCGACAGCCAGTTTGCATCGGCGTATTTAAGTTTCAGCTCAGACGTACTGGCGCAAAATGAAATCACTGATTATCTGACACGCGTCGTGCAACCGAGTCTTTCTGCTGTTGAAGGTGTGCAACGCGCGGATATATTGGGTGCAAGAACATTTGCCATGAGGGTTTGGTTAAAGCCTGATCGAATGGCCGCATTTAATATATCGCCTTCACAAGTGCGACAGGCGCTGGCGGCTAACAACTTCCTGTCTGCCGTGGGTAGTACCAAAGGTGCGATGGTGCAAGTCAATCTGACCGCAAATACCGATTTGCACAATGTTGATGAATTCAAACGGCTGATTATAAAAGAACAGGACGGCGCTATTATCCGCATTGAAGACATTGCGGACGTGGTACTGGGTGCAGAGAATTATGACACTGAGGTCAGGTTTTCAGGCCAGACCGCCGTGTTCATGGGAATCTGGCCTTTGCCCAATGCGAATGCGCTTGATGTCATCAAACGCATTCGCACGGCTATGGCCAGCATTCAGGCTAAACTCCCCAGCGGTATGCAGGCGCGTATTGCTTATGATGCGACCGCCTATATTGATGCCTCTATCAGGGATGTTATAAAAACCCTGACCGAGACCTTGCTGATTGTCATTGTGATTATTTTCCTGTTTCTGGGTTCTTTTCGTTCAGTGCTGATTCCGGTGATCGCCATTCCTATATCACTGGTGGGTGCGATCTTTCTGATGCAGGCGCTGGGTTTCAGTGTCAACCTGCTGACCTTGCTGGCGATTGTCTTATCAGTAGGTCTGGTCGTAGATGATGCCATTGTCGTTGTCGAAAATGTCGAACGTCATTTAAGCGAAGGGCAGTCACCCATGAATGCGGCACTCAAAGGTGCGCGTGAACTGGTCAGCCCGATCATCGCCATGACAGTTACCTTGGCGGCGGTGTATTTACCGATTGGACTTCAAGGGGGCTTGACTGGATCCTTGTTCCGTGAATTTGCCTTTACCCTGGCTGGCGCGGTGACTATTTCCGGTATTGTGGCGATCACGCTCTCGCCGATGATGTCTTCCCGATTGTTAATACCGGGAATTGAAGAACATGGTTTCGCTGCAAAAATAGCCCATGGGTTTCAATCATTGCGCACGCGTTACAGTCGCTGGCTGGATGTCACGCTGGATTCCCGCCCTGCAGTTTACCTGGTCTGGATTGTCATCAGCGCACTGACCATACCGATGTTTAACATGTCGGCAAAAGAGTTGGCACCCAGTGAAGATCAGGGTGTTATCTTTGGTATTGTTGAAGCTTCCGCGAATTCGACACTGGATCAGACCAGTCATTTTGCAGCCGCGGCGAATGAGATCTTTCTGGCTGTACCCGAAACTGATTTTACATTCCAGTTAACCAATCCCACTTCCGGTTTCGGCGGTATGGTCACCAAGCCCTGGGATGAGCGCGAGCGGGATATTTTTCAGATACTGGCTGATGTGCAACAAAAAATTTCCGCTATCCCGGGCATTCGTTTGTTACCGATCACGCCGCCGGCGCTCCCTGGTGGAGGTCAGTTCCCCGTCGAATTTGTCATCGCGTCTACCGCGGAGTCATCCCAGGTGCTGGAGTTAGCCCAGCAAATTCAGCAAAAGGCCATGCAGAGTGGAATGTTTGCATTTCCACCTATTATCGATGTCAAAGTGGATCAGCCGCAGTCAGAAATTATTGTTGATCGTGAAAAGGCCGCTGACCTGGGGCTCAGTCTTGAGCAGGTCGGTGCCGATATATCGGCAATGATGGGAGGGAACTTTGTTAATCGCTTTAATATCTCCGGACGCAGTTATAAAGTTATTCCGCAGGTGAAACGCGTCGATCGTCTTACGGCTGAGCAGTTGCAGGATATATATGTCACCGGCCCGGAAGGCAAGCTGGTACAACTCGGATCTATTGCCACGATTAAGAATACAACAGTCGCGCGTTCACTAAACCGCATGCAGCAACTGAATGCAGTAAAAATCAGTGGTGTTGCCATTCGTCCACTGGATGAAGCCTTGCGTTATCTGGAGGATGAGGCAGCAAAAATTTTACCGGCAGGCTATAGCATTGACTATACCGGTGAGTCGCGCCAGCTACGTACCGAAGGCAACAAATTCCTGCCCGCATTTTCACTGGCCATCATCCTGATATTCCTGGTACTTGCTGCACAATTCAATAGTTTTCGCGATCCATTTGTTATCCTTGCCGGATCAGTTCCACTGGCTGTTTTTGGCGCACTGATATTCACCTTCCTGAAAATGCCGGACCCGAACATCCCTTTCTGGACACAGGGCTGGACCACAACGATGAATATATATTCCCAGGTCGGCCTGGTAACACTGGTAGGTCTGGTAGCTAAAAATGGTATTCTGATCGTTGAGTTCGCCAACAAGTTACAGTTACAGGGCCATAGCAAAATTGATGCAGTGCGAGAATCGGCAGCTACCCGTCTTCGTCCGATCCTGATGACGACTGCCGCAACCATCGGTGGTCATTTTCCTCTGGTGCTGGTCACGGGAGCGGGCGCTGCCGCGAGAAATTCTATTGGCCTTGTGCTCGTGGGTGGTATGTTTGTTGGGACACTATTTACTTTATTCGTTGTGCCATCTATTTACATGCTGGTCGCCAAAGATCATTCCAAAGATAGCGCTATAACAGAATAAGATTGACTGCACTGATTGGCAAACACAAGGTGATACCGGTCCTCGTCTTGCAGATAGTGTAATAGTAATGACTGTGTTTTATTGTCGTCATTACTCGAAGGTGATGAAATCCATAGCGTCAGTGATGATGGTCGTTATGGACCAGGTTGGAATGAATTTAATAATCATTTTATTTCAATGATCGGGCAATACTCCACACTTCAATGGTTTCCGCTCCCGCTTTTTTTAGCAACGCCGCCATGGCATTACAGGTAGATCCGGTGGTGACGACATCATCGAGGATGGCTATATGCGCGGGTACTGTCTGATCATTAAGCAGAAATGCCTTGCGAACATTTTTATCTCTTTCCCTGAATTTCAACCGGCTTTGCGGCGGCGTATGGCGTACACGTTTGAGCAGGTTCTGTGCAATGGGAATATTGAGCGCACGACTGACAGGCCTGGCGAGTTCGAGTGACTGGTTAAAGCCACGCTCCCGTAAGCGCTTAGGATGCAATGGTACGGGTATGATGCAATCCGGCAGCATTTGTTGTCGTTCGGCGATATGAGCAGCCAACAAATTTCCCAGCAGGCGCGCATTCACCAGTTTTTTATGGAATTTCATTGCCTGGATCAGTTGGCTGATGGGGGAGTCATAAACAAATAGACAAGTACTGCTATCAAATTTGGGTGGCTGATGAATGCATTTCCCGCAGATGCCAGAATGTGCTGATTCAGGTAGTGGCATGGCACAAAGCCGGCAGGGATTTTCAATAGATATCAGATCATTATGACATTCCCGGCATAATGGCAATGTGGCTTGTCCCTGCTGGCTGCATAGAATACAGTGATTAGGCAGAAGCCAGTTTTGTACATTATTTATCCAATTGTAAACCATATCGAGTCCATTCGAGTTGACATCTATCGGGTTGTGGTTAATATGCCCGCATTCATACTTATTATATACCTTATGACGAGTGCGCGATGAAACAATCTGCTGAAGGTCAATCCATCGAGCCGAATACCCAGGTGTTAACAGCGTCATCCTGCCGCTTTGCGGCCTATGTGTTCAATGTCGGCAACATAGTGACAGTACTGTTTCCGCCTTTAGGCCTGTTATGGCTGGCTGCCTCCATGGTGATCTATGCCATGAACCGGCATCATCCGAACGAAAAAGTGGGTCATTACACCCAGCAAGCGGCCTATCGCATTTACGGGGTGATCGGGTTTATGGTCGCAGCCGCCATTTTTATTCCAAAGAATGGTTTGTATTACTACCTGGCTTTGTGGGCACTGGCTATCCTGATTATTCTGCCATTGTCGATTCGTGATTTATTGAGGATCCGCAAGGATGACTGGTGTGACGTAGAAATTGAACAGACAGCGAGTGACTATGACTGATTTAAAACATGACTGGAGCCATGAAGACATCATGGCATTAATGCAATTGCCTTTTAGTGATTTGCTGTTCAAGGCGCAAACGATCCACCGCGAATTTTTCGATGCCAATGCTGTGCAGGTCAGTACCTTGTTAAGCATCAAGACCGGTGGCTGCTCGGAAGACTGCGGTTATTGTTCGCAAAGCGCACGCAATAAAACCGGACTGGAACGTGAGCGCCTGATGCCAGTGGATGAAGTCGTGGTGCAGGCGCAAGCAGCCAAGGCCAAAGGAGCCAGTCGTTTTTGTATGGGAGCGGCCTGGCGCAGCCCGAAAGAAAAAGACTTTGTGCAGATTCTGGATATGGTCGGGGAAGTGCGCAAGCTGGGCATGGAAACCTGTATGACCCTGGGTATGCTGGATGATGATCAGGTGCAACGGCTGCAGCAGGCGGGTCTTGATTACTATAATCATAATCTGGATACCTCACCGGAATATTACGGTGAAGTGATTACCACCCGCACCTATCAGGATCGGCTGGATACGCTGGAACGCGTGCGTGACGCTGGCATGCATGTCTGTAGTGGCGGCATTGTCGGCATGGGCGAATCGCGTGCAGATCGTGCCTCACTGTTAAGACAGTTAGCAAATTTACCCAAGCACCCAGAAAGTGTGCCGGTCAACATGCTGGTGAAAATTGAAGGTGCACCACTGGCCAATGTTGATGATCTGGATCCCCTGGAATTCGTGCGCACTATTGCAGTGGCACGCATCCTCATGCCGCAATCCATGGTGCGCCTGTCTGCGGGCCGTACTGACATGAATGATGAAATGCAGGCGCTGTGTTTTCTCGCAGGTGCCAATTCCATTTTTTATGGAGAGCGTCTGTTGACCACCGATAACCCGGATGCCGATCACGATCGTCGATTGTTTGAGCGTCTGGGTATCCACACGCTGCAATAAACGCGGCGGCTATTTCCATGCGCGACCTGGTAACGCCATTGCAACAGCGCAGGCTCGATGGCCTGTATCGTCGCAGAAAAATACAGCAAGGAATGCAAGGCGTTGAGGTAGTGCTTGACGGCAAGTCTTGCCTGGCTTTTTGCAGTAACGATTATCTGGGCCTTTCGCACCATCCCGATGTTATCAAGGCCATGCATCAGGGCATTGACGAATTCGGTGTAGGCAGTGGCGCGGCCCATTTAATCAATGGCCATAGTCAGGCCCATCATGCGCTTGAGGAAGAACTGGCCGGCTTCGTACAGCGCCCACGCGCCTTGTTATTTTCAACTGGTTACATGGCTAACCTGGGTGTTATCTCTGCCTTGTTGCAGCGCGGTGATCGGGTTTTCGAAGACCGGCTCAATCATGCTTCGCTGATTGATGCCGGTTTGCTCAGTGGCGCGCGCTTTATTCGTTATGCACATGCCGACAGCAAAGATCTCGAAGAAAAATGCAGTGGCGATCATGCGGGTGACAGCCTGGTGGCGACCGATGGTGTTTTCAGCATGGATGGTGATCTGGCGCCACTGCCCGAGCTGGCTCAACTGTGTAAAAACAGCGATGCCTGGTTAATGGTCGATGATGCGCATGGACTGGGTGTGCTAGGCGAGCACGGCGGCGGTACGATTGAGCATTTTGGCTTGAGCGAAACCGATGTGCCCATTTTGATGGGAACCTTAGGTAAAGCCTTTGGCACGTTTGGTGCCTTCGTGGCCGGCAGTGAGGCGTTGATCGAAACACTGATTAACCAGGCGCGCAGTTATATTTATACCACAGCGTCACCACCGGCCGTCGCCGCCGCGACGCGCATCAGCCTGAAGCTGGTGCAGCAGGAATCCTGGCGGCGTGAAAAACTGATGAGTCTGGTGGCGCAGTTCAGGGCTGGTGCGCAATCGCTTGGCCTTGAGTTGCTTGCCTCACCTACGCCGATACAAGCCGTCATGATAGGCGGCAGTCAGCGTGCCGTGGACTGCAGTGAAGCACTATGGAAACAAGGTATCTATATACCGGCTATTCGCCCACCCACTGTGGCTGCGGGCACGGCGCGATTGCGAGTGAGTTTCAGTGCTGATCATGAACCAGAACATATCGTGCGTTTGCTGGATGTATTGGAATCGGTGTTGTGCAAAAAATAATGACCACGGTGAATAATAATAATTTGCATATGGATGTACGTGGCCAGGGCGAGGCTATTGTTATGCTGCATGGCTGGGGCATGCATTCCGGTATTTTGAATGGCTTGTCCAGCGTACTGAGCAAGCACTTCAAAGTGATCAGTATTGATTTGCCGGGGCATGGTTATAGTTCAACGCAATGTCCGCTGACACTGCAAGCGGTGGGTGAACAAATTCTGTCGCAAATCGATACGGATTGCCATTGGCTTGGCTGGTCACTGGGTGGCAGCATAGTCATGAACCTGGCCGCCATGGCTCCTGAGCGTTTCAGGTCGATGACATTACTGTCCGCCAATCCCTGTTTTGTCAGCCAGGAACAATGGCCGCATGGTATCAATGCCAGCGTGTTTTCCGGTTTTGTCGAGGACTTGCAACTGGATTATCAAAAGACATTAAAAAAATTTCTTGCATTGCAAACCTTGTCCAGTGAGGGTGGCGCTGCGACGTTGAAACAACTGCGCCAGCAGTTATTTGCAGCGGGCGAGCCGGATCAAATGGCACTGCGACAAGGTCTGGATATACTGATACAAACCGACTTGCGCAGTAGTCTGGAAAATAATCAAATTCCCTGCCTGATGTTATTGGGTGAACGCGACCAGTTAGTGCCCGTTTCGATCGCGGCTTATTACCAATCCTTGCCGGGTCACCCGCAAGTGAACATCATCGCGAATGCCGGCCATGCGCCCTTTCTGTCGCACCCCGAGTCAACTGCAGTATTGATTTCAGACTTTATACAGCAACAGTGTCATGACGTAGTAAATAATGGATAAGTTTCAAATTGAATTCGATAAAAAGCGCGTGCGTAGCAATTTTGATCGCGCCGCTGATAGTTATGACAATGCAGCCGTTTTGCAGCGTGAGGTGGCCGATCGTCTGTTGGAGAGACTGGATTATGTCACCTTAAAACCTGGCACCATTCTCGACGTAGGCGCTGGAACAGGTTATATCGCTGATGGCTTGAGACAACGTTATAAAAAAGCACGCATCATTGAAATGGATTTGTCGGTGAACATGTTATTGCAAGGGCTTAAGAAAGCTCCCTGGTACCGGAAATTTCTCAGCAAAAAGTGTTTACTGTGTGGCGATGCCGAGCAATTGCCACTGGCAAATGAGAGTGTTGATTTGCTGATTTCAAGCCTGACTATTCAGTGGTGTAATGATCTACAGCAAACCTTTGCAGAATTCAGGCGGGTGCTCAAGCCAGGTGGCTTGCTGATGTTTACCACCTTTGGTCCAGATACCTTGAAAGAGTTACGTCAAAGCTGGGCGAGTGTCGATCAGCAGGGGCATGTCAGTGCTTTTCTGGATATGCATGATATCGGTGATGCTTTGTTACTGGCCCGATTGTCTGAGCCAGTGATGGATGTGGAGCACTTTACCTTAACTTATCCGCAAGTGAGAGGACTGGTTAGAGACCTTAAAGATATCGGCGCGACGAATTCACTACAACAGCGGGCACGCGGACTGACGGGTAAACAGGCTTATCAGGCAATGGTGAAGGCCTATGAAACTTTACGTGTCGATGGCCAGTTGCCAGCAAGCTATGAAGTCATCTACGGCCATGCCTGGAAAGCACAGGGTGTTAGTGAAAGTCTGCATCCGCAACGCGAAATCCCGGTGAGCTAGCCGATGAAAAAAGATGTATTTATAACAGGTACCGATACCGGAGTTGGCAAGACGCTGGTGAGCTGTGCGCTGTTATCAATACTGGCAAAGCAGGGCCGGAGTGTACTGGGTATGAAGCCCATCGCTTCGGGGTGTCGGCAAACATCACAGGGCTTGCGTAACGAAGATGCCGAGCTGTTAATTCGTCATAGCAGTAAGGTCATGCCTTATTCCCTGGTTAATCCTTATGCCTATGAGGATGCCATTGCGCCACACCTGGCAGCTGCGCAATCTGACAAGCCGATTGATCTTGAAATAATACAAAGGCAGTACATCGAACTTTCCTGCCCAATGCGACCATCTGTTGTCGAAGGGGTGGGGGGTTGGTTGGTGCCCGTTAATCGTACCCAGACGATGGCAGATCTGGTAAAAATGCTCGATTTGCCGGTGCTATTGGTGGTCGGTATGCGCCTCGGGTTGCATTAATCACGCACTGCTCAGTTATCAGGCTATTGTCGATTCAGGTTTGAGTTGTATCGGTTGGGTGGCCAATCAGATAGAAATAAATATGCCCTGCCTGGATGATAATATTGAAGCCATAGAGCAGCGTATTGCAGCACCATTGTTGGGTCGTATTGACTATCATCAAGATGCCGATGTTGATGGCATCGGCGAATGTATGAATACACGTTTTTTTGACGCTAAAGAAAATGGCAGGGAATAATATCCAGGCGCGTCCTGGTGTTATTTTAATGAGCAAAAAAATGCACATGCGGCAATGGCCGGTAGAGATGGTTGCGTAATAATTGATGATGTCATCCCAAAAGTTAACAGGTCCTAATGTTTACCCGCGGGTTTTCGCTCTGTAGCAGAATGTTATATGTCACTCGTTGGTTTGAAAACAATGTGGACAGATATAGTGGCGAGGCTCATGGATCGTCATCATAAAAGAGCATATCCTTTAGTTGGTTTTCAAGATATTTATCTTCCAGGTAGCTTTCAATTTTTCGCCTTGCATCTATATTGAAATGTTTTTCTTTATGGCTTGGGGTGCGTTCAAATTCCAGTTCCTCAATTGAGCCTATATCAATGTCATCATCCTGATTCTCAAGGTCATTATCATTGTCAGTTGTTGATTTCATTTCGTACACTGAAAAAATGTTAAATAGAGATTTCTATTTAGCAGGAAATATAAAAAAGTAAATATTTTTTTTCGATTTTAACGATCGATTATTTCAATGAAATGAAAATATAATATTTATCAATGACATTGATATGTCTTTTTTTTTGATTGTTGGCATTCAATGTTTTCATAGTACTAATCGGTAAGTGCTCTATATCCCCCCTCTCATCAGATTTATTGAAAGAGAGAATCGTAAAAACTAGGTAAATAGTCAGGTATTTAATCATAAGCTAGCGCCAGATATTCAGCGCTTTACAGGTGATAGCCATAGCGTCCATCGTTGATACAGTATTCTGATTCAAGCCCATGCCATTTTTTGAATTCTAATGATGGCAGTCTCAGTCTCGCTGTTGTCACATCATGTTTTGGGGGGCTGGTTCTGAAGGTAAATTTTACGGTTGTCATTTTACTGCCTTGTATTCGCACCAGGGTATTATTTTATTACTGACAATTTCTCATCGGTTACCGAGCCGGCAGGGATTAGCGATCAAATAACAAGCATTAATTATGAAAATACATTTTTGTCAGGTAGCAGCTTGCTGAAGTCAAAAGGATGCTGGGTAGCTTTTTTTGGAAAGGCTGAGAATGTGCTGAATCAATGTGCTCAGGTGATCAGAAAGCAGGCGGGTTCAATGAAAACGTACATGAGCAAGTATTCATCTTGTGGTTGTCGCTGCATAGGCGGTATATTAATATCCGTAAAAATTCAGGGGATTTGTCTAACGCTTACAAAGTAAGTATATAATAATAAACTAATAAATAGTCTAAACATATCAAAATGAGAGATTGACCTTATTGAATGGTTTTTTTCCACGTTTTACTCGTAATATGGGTACATAAATAGCGTTTTATTATGAACAGAATTTATACCTAAGTAATTTAATATGGAATTGATATGGATGTAAGTGTTTGTATTTATGTTTATTAAAATAAATTATACCTGACTAAATTATTAATATTTTATAAAACGCTAATAATCTAACATAAATTGATATTATGACTCAAAAGCCCAATTTTAATTGCGACATAGTGTCGCATGGGTTAGGATCAGCGGCGATTAGTAAAAATCTGTGCATAAACAAGCAACAGGCAGGATGAATGCATCATGATTGCTGCTCAAACTACTGAAAAACGACAGGATGAGCATTTTGTCATCCGTCCAAACCGATCGCTTAGCTGGCGCGGCGCCCAGATTTTTTTTTCGGCGGCAGCCATTGTCACCTTAACGGTAGCGATTATGTTTGCAATGAAAGGGGCATGGTTAATTTTGCCCTTTGCAGGATTAGAGATTTTAGCACTGGGTGCATGCTTATATATATGTGCACGCAAAAATACTGAATGTGAAGTTATTCATATCAGTGAAGAATTTGTCAGAGTGGAGAGGGGCAGGCGTTACGCCAATCAGTGTGTTGAATTCAGGCGCCACTGGTTACAGGTAAACCTGACGAGAAATAAATTGAGCTGGTACCCCAGTCGCTTGACCATTAGTTCCATGGGTCGCGAGATCGAGATAGGGGCAAGTCTGCTGGATGAAGAGCGGGCGGCTCTGGCCAAAGCCTTGCAGCACAAACTGGCGCATTAGATTTTTACAATATTTATAACTAAAACTTTTAAACTGAGGAGTTGGAACGGCATGTCGTTTAAGCATAATAAAATAATGACAAAAGGCCTGGTTCTCTTGAGTTTGTGGTTAGGGGCGGCTGGACAGTCCCTGGCGGAATACAACCTCAATTTCCAGGAACCTGTAAACGCTGTTGGCAGAGAGATCTATGATCTCCATATGTTGGTCTTCTGGATCTGCGTAGTCGTCGGCATCGGCGTGTTTGGTATGATGATTTATTCCATCATCATGCATCGTAAGTCCAAGGGCGCTGTCTCTACCGACTTTCATGAAAGCGCCAAGGTTGAAGTGGTCTGGACGATTGTGCCCTTCATTATACTGATCGCTGTTGCTATTCCTGCGACTTCTACACTGATCAAGATCGAAGATACTTCCGATTCAGATCTCACTATTAAAGTGACTGCTTTACAGTGGAAGTGGAAATATGATTATGGCAATGGTGTCAGCTTTATCAGTTCTCTGCATCCTGATCACAACAAGGCTCGTCGCCGTAACTCAGGCATTGATGTCACCAAGATCGAGAATTATCTGCTGGAAGTTGACAACCAGCTGGTTTTGCCAATAAATAAAAAAGTGCGTTTTCTGCTGACATCGGATGATGTTATTCATTCCTTCTGGGTGCCTCAGTTCGCCATGAAGAAAGATGCCATCCCGGGTTATGTCAATGAGACCTGGACGACCATCGATAAAGAAGGAGTCTACCGCGGTCAGTGTACCGAGTTGTGCGGTCAGGACCATGCCTTCATGCCCATCGTTGTGAATGCCAAGAATGAGAATGATTACAACGCCTGGATGGACAAGCAAAAAACAGCAGCGGCAGCATCAGCGGCTGAAGCTGCAGCCGACAAGGTCTGGAGCGAAGCTGACCTGGTTGCACGTGGTGAGTCTATCTATAAAGGTAAGGGCGGTTGTTTTGGATGCCACGGCGCCAATGGAGAGGGTGTTGCGATCTTTCCAAAACTGGCGGGCAGTCCCATTGCGAACGGTCCAGCTGCGAAGCACATAGATGTAGTGCTGAATGGTGTTGCAGGTTCAGCCATGGGAGCCTACAGTGGCCAGCTGAATGACCTGGAAATTGCAGCAGTCATTACCTATGAACGTAAATCCTGGGGTAACAATGCCTCTATTGTACAACCTGCAGATGTTAAAGCTGCACGTTAAGTTGAGTGTGGAGGATAATTAAATGAGTGAAACTATGACACACGATGCACATCACGACGAACATCCTAGCGGTATCAAGCGCTGGTTGTTCACTACTAATCATAAAGACATCGGTACACTGTACCTGTGGTTCAGCTTTACCATGTTCATGCTGGGTGGAGTTATGGCACTGGTTATTCGTGCTGAATTATTCCAGCCTGGTATCCAGATTGTCGATCCTAACTTCTTTAACATGATGACAACACTGCATGGTTTGATCATGGTATTTGGGGCTATCATGCCGGCTTTCGTGGGACTGGCCAACTGGCAGGTACCGATGATGATCGGTGCACCGGATATGGCACTGCCACGTATGAATAACTGGAGTTTCTGGATACTCCCGTTTGCTGCAACCATGCTGGTTGCCCCGATGTTCTTCGGTGGAGATTTTATGTCTGGTCAGGGTCCGGCTTTTGGTTGGACATTCTATGAGCCACTTTCCGGTCAATATCAACATTTGGCATTCTTTGTGTTTGCGATCCATTTGCTGGGCTTTTCATCCATCATGGGTTCCATCAATATCATAGCCACCATTCTTAACATGCGCGCACCAGGCATGACGCTAATGAAAATGCCGATGTTTGTCTGGACCTGGTTAATCACAGCCTTCCTGCTGATCGCGGTTATGCCCGTACTGGCCGGTGCTGTCACCATGATGCTAACCGATCGCTACTTTGGCACCAGCTTCTTTGATGCAGCCGGTGGTGGTGACCCAGTGTTGTTCCAGCATGTTTTCTGGTTCTTCGGTCACCCTGAAGTGTATATCATGATCCTGCCTGCCTTCGGTGTTATCTCGGAAATTATTCCGACTTTCGCGCGCAAAAAACTGTTTGGCTATGCCTCCATGGTCTATGCAGTCGCATCAATTGCCTTCCTGTCGTTCATCGTTTGGGCGCATCATATGTTTACCGTCGGTATGCCGGTAGCGGGTGAATTGTACTTTATGTATGCCACCGTCATGATTGCGGTGCCAACAGCGGTTAAAGTCTTTAACTGGGCGACGACTATGTGGCGTGGTTCAATGACATTCGAAACACCTATGTTATGGGCTATTGGTACAGTATTCCTGTTCACTATTGGCGGATTCACCGGCCTGATGCTGGGTGTTGCACCTGCCGACTTCCAGTATCACGATACCTATTTCGTGGTCGCGCATTTCCATTACGTACTGGTATCTGGTGCGTTGTTCGGCATCATCGGTGGTGTTATGTACTGGTTGCCTAAATGGACCGGTAATATGTATAACGAAGGTCTGGGCAAGCTGCATTTCTGGCTGACCATGATCGGCATGAATCTGACCTTCTTCCCGATGCATTTCACCGGCCTCGCGGGTATGCCACGTCGCTATGCTGACTATCCGCTGCAGTTCGCTGAATTTAATCAGATGTCATCGATTGGTGCATTTATCTTCGGGTTCTCGCAATTGATATTGCTATACCTGGTTATCAAGTGCATCAAGGGTGGAGAAAAAGCCACGGATAAAGTTTGGGAAGGTTCACATGGTCTGGAATGGACGCTACCTTCTCCGGCTCCATATCACAGCTTTGAAACAGCGCCTGAAATTAAATAAGGAGATTGCCTGCCTCTCATGAGGCAGGCCTTTTGAATAATGACTGAAGTGACACTGAGCGCAGAAGCGCAAAGCAAAAAAGACGGTAGTCATACTGATCGCAGTCGTCGCTATGATTTACCTGGGCTTCTTTTTTGTACAGGCTAATCGCTAATGGAGCCAGCAGCAGGATATTCGCACAGCCAATCAGCGAGTAGTGAAAAAGACTGCTGCTGATCGTGGTAGCGATGTTTGTTTTTGGTTATGTCGGTTTACCGATGTTGTATAACCTGATTTGTGATTCATTTGGCCTGAATGGTCAGACAGAACAGATCAGCAAGGCTATGGCAGGCGAAGTCAAGATCGATAAAAGTCGAACCATAACAGTGTCATTCAGCTCGAATGTGAATAGTCGGTTGCCCTGGGGTTTTAAGCCGGAACAAAAGGAAATTACTTTACATCCGGGTGAATTGAAACGGGTAAACTACACCGCCAGTAACCTGTCGGGTTCAGATGTAGTTGGTCAGGCAGTTTACAGTGTGACGCCGGTGGAGGCAGCGCGGTATTTCAAAAAGACAGAGTGTTTTTGTTATACGCAGCAAATCCTGAAATCGGGTGAGACTAAAAAAATGCCAGTGCTGTTTATGCTGGAACCGGATTTACCCGAGAATATAAAAACAGTCACCCTGTCTTATACGTTTTTCAGGGCAGATAAATACGCCAGTAAAAGCGATGACAGATAAAGAATTAAATATTTTGAAACTAACATATAATATAAATAAAGAGAGGGGTTTCTATGTCTAGTACACATGGTGGATATTACGTCCCGCAACCCAGTCACTGGCCTATCGTTGGTTCTATCGGCCTGTTTCTGACTACAGGCGGTTTCGCGATGGCACTACCCAGTAAAGCGGGCGATCCAATGGGTAGTCTGGCGATTATGTATGCCGGCTTTGGCGATATTGGCTGTCATGTTATTTGGCTGGTTTGGCACGGTTATCAAGGAAAGCCAGAGTGGTCTTTATAATGCGCAGGTCGATCGATCATTCCGCATGGGTATGACCTGGTTTATCTTCTCCGAAGTGATGTTCTTCGCGGCCTTTTTTGGCGCGCTTTACTATATTCGAATTTTCTCGGATCCATGGCTTGGAGGTGCAGGAAACAATCTCAGCACCAACGAATGGTTATATCCGGAGTATGCATCACAATGGCCGACTAATGGTCCCGGTAATGTTGGTGGTGATTTTAAAATCATGGGCGCATGGGGTATTCCTGCTATCAATACACTGATCCTGTTGTCTTCGGGTGTGACCGTGACCTGGGCACACTGGGGACTGAAAAAGGAAAAACGAAGTCAATTAATTCTTGGTTTACTTGCGACAGTTGTTTTCGGTTTTACGTTCGTTGGTTTTCAGGCCTATGAATATATTCATGCTTATACTGATCTGAATCTGAAGCTGACATCAGGTGCCTATGGTAGTACCTTCTATATGCTCACCGGTTTCCATGGCTTACATGTTTCTATCGGTGCGATTATGCTGCTGGTGGTGTTGTTACGTAGTATGAAAGGCCACTTTACAGAAGAAAATCATTTCGCTTTTGAAGCGGCTGCCTGGTATTGGCATTTTGTTGACGTGGTTTGGTTGGGCTTGTTTATCTTTGTATACTGGCTAGTATAATAAAGGACGTTCAGATCAATGCGCCGCTAGAAATAGCGGCGCATTTTTTTTGCACATGGATGTGCTTATGTCGCGGGAGCACACGGAAGTGCGGAGCGACTCTAACAGCCAGTATCTCAGGCAAAAAGTACTAACAAAGGAAGGCCGAGAGCGAGTTTGCACATGGATGTGCTATATGGTCGCGAGAGCACACGGAAGTGCGGAGCGACTCTAACCGCCAGTATCCCCGGCAAAAAGTACTAGCAAATGAAGGACGGGAGCGATTTTGCACAAGGAAGTGCTTATTTCGCGGAGTCAGGAACAAGGATGTTCTAGTGACGCGTGCGCAGGGAAGCGCAGGAGCGTCCCACGGAAGTGCGGGAGCGATTTTGCGGTGATATTTAAACTGTTGACGTTCGTATGCTGGTGTCAATGCGACAACCGTACTCTGCTTATACCAGGCAGAATGAATAATAGTCGTTTAATAAAGCCGCTGTCCGGCCTGAATTATACACCGTGAGGCTGTATCAAGCCTGTTGCTGCGCCAATCATCAATAATACAAATAGTGTGACGGATAAACCGATGCGCCAGGTGAGTGCTTTGACAACGCGATCTGATTTGCCCTTGTCTTTCACCATATAGTACATGCCCGAGAACAGAGCTGAGACGATAACGAGTAATAACAGTACAACCAATATTTTAAATAGTGACATAAGCGTTACACAATGACTTGAATTAAGAGCTAATAATAGCAATTATTACTGTCTTTTAGAATACAAACAATGATGGGTGACGGTTGAATGCAGATGGGTCGATTTCATTTCAGGCACCGATGGAACCTGACAGTGACACTGTTGATCCTGGTTCCATTGGGGCTGACACTGGGCTTTTGGCAGATGCAGCGTGCGGCTGACAAGCAGGCGCAGATCGATATGCGACAACAGCACTCAGCGCCGCAGGCAGAGCTGCTGCAAAGTGATGACAGTCAAATGGCTGAAATGCTCTATCGGCAAGTCGAGGTTCGTGGAAGATTTGATCTTCAACGGCAAATATTACTTGAAAATCAAAAGTATAATGGCAGGCCCGGCTACCATGTTTTTACCCCCTTACGGATTCAGGGAAGTGATGTCTATGTAATGGTGAACCGTGGCTGGATCAAACAGGGTGACGATCGACGATTTATTCCTGATTTACCTGGTGACGAAAGCCTGGTCAATATCCAGGGTCGGGTTGAGAGTGTTCCCAGTGTCGGCATGAAACTCGGTGAGCCCGGCGAATCCGGCATGGTTTGGCCAAAGCGCCTTATTTATGTAGATTTGCCGTGGTTAAGTAAGGAAACAGGGTATAATCTCATGCCTTATATTGTCTATCAGACCAGCGGGCAGGAATATGGTTTGATCAGGGACTGGCGGCAACAGTTCCAGTCAGGCCCGAGAATGACACCGGAAAAACACATGGGCTATGCCGTCCAATGGTTTTCTCTGGTGATTTTGTCATTGATTATGTACGTCGTTTTATCGTTAAGAAAGACCAGTAGCAAGACTGGCTCAGGAGATGATCAAGGTGAATGAAGTTGTAAAAAAAGGCCTGTTTTCACGCATGGCTCTTCCATTAATGATACTTATGTTTATAGCCCCAATGTTAGCAGCCTGGGTTGTTTATAATTATTTCCCTGATGTCGTTCGCTCCCTGGGCACATCCAATTATGGTACGTTAATCGATCCCCCGGTTAAATTTCCGATAAATGGTTTGTCTGATGTTAATGGACAGCCGATCGCCGCTGATATCCTCGACAAGAAATGGACCTATGTTTACTTTAATTCAGGGTCCTGCGACAGGGACTGCTTCGATCATCTGATGATTATGAAGAACGTACGCCTGAGCCAGGGTAAAGAGGTTTCCAGGATGAAGCGCCTGTTTGTTATTACCTCGGGTGTAGTCGATACCGGATTGCAAAAGACACTGGCGCAATTTCCTTCATTGCATACAGCATTGCTGAGCAACGATGCGCAGCGGCAGCAACTGAAGATGATATTTGCTACAGAAGGTGAGCGCGACCCGTTAAGCTCTGATGCGATCTATGTAGTAGACCCGGACGCCAAGGTCATGATGTATTACAAACAGGAAAAGAGGGAGCAGCAAGCACAGGCAGGCATGGGGAAAGAGGCTATTCTTAAGCTGGCTAAAGGCATGCAGGGTGATATGGCCAAACTCATGAAGAACAGTAAGTTACGTAAATAACAAAGACAAGCAAGAGAAAGCGATGAGCGCAATGACAATCAAATGGGCTGACTATTATGAGCTGTGCAAGCCAAAGGTCGTTATGCTGCTGGTGTTTACCGCCATTGTCGGCATGTTTCTGGCCGTGCCGGGTATGGTGCCATGGCAACCCCTGGTGTTTGGTTCTATCGGTATTGCATTGGCTTCAGCCTCTGCCGCGGCCATCAATCACGTGGTCGATCAAAAAGTGGACGAGGTCATGGCAAGAACCAGGAACAGGCCTTTGCCGCAGGGAATATGCCTTTGCGTAATGCCGTTATTTTTGCCTTGACCATTGGCATCATCGGTCTGGCTATATTGTGGTTTCTGGTCAATGCGTTGACTGCCTGGCTGACGTTCGCCTCACTCATCGGATATGCCGTTATTTATACGATGTACCTGAAACGCGCGACCCCGCAGAACATTGTTATTGGTGGTGCGGCCGGTGCTGCTCCACCTGTGTTAGGCTGGACCGCTGTGACCAATAGCGTTGATCCAAACGCCTTATTATTGTTCCTGATTATTTTCGTCTGGACACCGCCGCATTTCTGGGCTTTGGCTATCCATCGCAAAGACGAATATGCCAAGGTGGAAATACCCATGCTGCCGGTTACACATGGTATAGCATTCACGCGCTTGCATGTGTTGCTGTACACCATTTTGTTAATAGTGGTCAGCGTGCTGCCATTCCTGACGCGCATGAGTGGTGTTTTCTATCTGCTTGGAGCGCTGGTACTCGGCTTTGGATTTTTATATTACGCCATCATGCTTATGAAAGCCGAGGAGGGTGACAAAGTTGCCATGAAGACCTTTGGGTTTTCAATTTTCTATCTGATGGGGATTTTTGCATTCTTGTTGGTCGATCACTACATTCCATTAATAATGCAGTGGTTTGGTTGGTAGTGTTTTTGTTCATACTATTCGATTTTTACAAAGCCATATCAGTTTAATCATTGGGCCTTTATTTACCGACGATATTAACATCGCGTGAACAAAGTGCTGCTGTGGTGGTCAGAAACAGTAGTAGCGTAATCGTAGCATGTCTTCCTCAGGGCTTGTCGGTGATGCGTATATCATCCTCCAATGCAAGAACCTGTATTTGGTCTACAATTTTCTAAAATCACCGTTCAAGTTTGTTAGCACTCGTCCGTTGATTAACGAACAGTACGAAAACAGTCAGTGAACTTTTTCTTGAATCTTTATATATAAGCATATTATAATATACAGGATTTTCTGCCCTATATTTGTGTATCTTATTGATATATAGGGGTTTAACTTAGAACATTAAATAATGAGGCAAGAAGTATGGCGCGCGCAGGTGCTTCAAAAGAACAATATAACTACGAGATCATTCGAAAATTCGCGATTATGTCCCTGGTCTGGGGTCTGTTGGGCATGTCAGCAGGTGTCTGGATAGCCTTGGAACTGGCGTTTCCCGCGCTCAACTTTGATATTGCCGAGATTACCTTTGGCCGTTTGAGACCTGTTCATACTACCCTGGTTATATTTGGTTTTGGTGGCAGTGCCTTATTCGCCACCTCATATTATGTGGTGCAGAGAACCTGTCAGACGCGCTTGTTCAGTGATGGGCTGGCGACATTCACCTTTTGGGGTTGGCAGACCATTATTGTTTCCGGCGCGCTTAGTTACATGTTCGGTTATTCTCAGGGTCGTGAATATGCCGAGTTTGAATGGCCGATTGATATCCTGATTACTGTTGTCTGGGTTGCCTATCTGGCGCTCTTTGTTCAGGCTCTTCGCCAGCGCAGCCAACCACATATCTATGTCGCCAACTGGTTTTATCTTGCTTTTATTCTTGTGACAGCGATTCTGCATATTTTTAATAATCTGGCGATGCCGGTCAGTCTGTTTACGATGAAGTCCTATAGCGCCTTTTCAGGTGTGCAGGATGCGATGACGCAGTGGTGGTACGGGCATAATGCCGTAGGCTTTTTCCTCACCGCCGCTTTCCTTGGCATGATGTATTATTTCGTGCCGAAGCAGGCAGGTCGTCCTGTTTATTCCTACCGTCTATCCATTATTCATTTCTGGGCTCTGGTGTTCTTGTATATGTGGGCCGGTGCACATCATCTGCACTGGACGGCTCTGCCAGACTGGACCTCTACGCTGGCAGCTACTTTCTCCATCATGCTGCTACTGCCTTCCTGGGGCGGTATGATCAATGGCATCATGACGCTGTCGGGAGCATGGGGTAAGTTGCGATCTGATCCGATCATGTTGTTTATGATTGCGGCATTATCATTCTATGGTATGTCGACATTTGAAGGCCCGCTGATGTCATTGAAAAGTGTTAATGCTTTATCACACTATACCGACTGGACCATCGGTCATGTTCATTCAGGTGCATTAGGTTGGGTGGCGATGATTTCATTCGGCTCCATGTACCATCTGATTCCACGTCTTTATAGTACAAAGATATATAGCCTTAAGTTGATATATACGCATTTCTGGCTGGCAACGGTCGGTATTGTTTTATATATCACCACCATGTGGATTGCGGGTATTGGCCAAGGCCTGTTCCTGCGCGCTTTTGATAATTATGGCAACCTCAAGTTCAGTTTTATAGAGACCGTTTCATTCCTGCATCAGCCTTATGTATGGCGTGCCATTGGCGGCATGTTCTTTGTCGCTGGTGTAGTGGTGATGGCCTACAACATTATTCGCACCATTGCCAAGGCCAAACGTGAAGAGGCAGAACTTGATGCCAAATTGGCGGCTAAACTGGCTAATGCCTGATTGAGAAACTAGGAGCTGAAATTAATGAAGTTCAAGCATGAAAATATTGAAATCAATGCCGGGCTGCTGATAGCGCTGACATTGATTGTCGTCAGCATCGGTGGACTGGTGGAAATTGTGCCGTTATTTTTTATCAACGAGACGGTTGAGCAAGTACAAAAAGCCGACGGAACTGACGCTGTTCGGCCCTATTCACCATTGGAAAGTCGTGGCCGTGATATCTACGTACGCGAGGGTTGTTTTTTGTGTCACTCTCAAATGATTCGTCCTTTCCGTGATGAGCATTTGCGTTATGGCCATTATTCTCTGGCTGCAGAATCGCAATATGATCATCCCTTCCAGTGGGGTTCAAAACGTACCGGTCCTGATCTGGCTCGGGTTGGTAATAAATATTCGAATGAGTGGCATACGCAACACTTGCTCAGACCCAAATCGGTAGTGCCGGAGTCAATTATGCCAAATTATCCCTGGTTGTTGAAAAATGCACTCGATTATTCCGATATTCAGGCACGTTTGATAGCCCAAAAAGCGGTGGGTGTTCCGTACTCGGAAACTGACGAGGAATTCGAAGCCAATGTAAAACGTTTCGGACAGGCGATTGCAGAAAAACTCGATATTGTCTATGCCGAGAGAAATTTGCTGCAACAGGCCGAGAGCGGTAATTATGATGGTGATAAATCACGGCTCACAGAAATGGATGCGTTAGTGGCATATTTACAAGTATTGGGAACAATGGTTGATTTCAAGAGCTATCAAGAAGGCCATTTTTCTGAATTCCGATAGCTTCGATCACAGTAATAGATGAGTATTGTCATGACTGATTTCTTTCAATGGTTTACTCACATGGAGAACAGCAAAGTACTGGCACTGGTTTTGTTTTTTGTGCTGTTTTGCGCCATTCTGGTTTATTTGTTCTCCAGCAAGAAAAGATCCGAGCGATTGGAATCGTATAAAAACATTCCGTTTGAGGATGAAGAACACGAAGAGTATACAGGCTCTGAAGACAAGGTAAGAAAAGATGAGTGAAGATAAACAAGGCAAGAGTCAATCCGGGTCCGTGCAAACAACGGGTCATGCATGGGATGGTGATATCCAGGAATTTAATAATCCTTTGCCGCGTTGGTGGTTGTGGGCTTTTTATGCCTCTGTTGTAGTTGCTGTAGCTTACTGGTTTTTTTATCCTGCCTGGCCTGTGGGTCAGAGCTACACCAAGGGTGGTTTGAATAGTATTACCTATAAAGTGGGAGGTAAGGAAGTGACCACCCATTGGAATACACGTGCTTTGTTGATGAAAGATTTACAGGAAGGTGAAGAAGCTATCAAACAGCGTAAAGCCATGCAAAAATTGCTGGATGCCGATTATCAGCAAATCCTGTCTGATCCCAATTTGGTTCAGTTCTCCCGATCGGTGGGTAAAACCCTGTTTGCTGATAACTGCGCAGCTTGCCATGGTACAGGGGGTGCAGGCGTGGTGGGATTATTTCCTAACCTGGTGGATGATGATTGGCTATGGGGTGGCAAGGTAGAAGAAATTCAATTGACCCTGGAGCAGGGGCGTGACGGTTTTATGCCTGCCTTCAAAAATACCTTTTCTGATGCCCAGCTGGATGATGTAGTGGAATATGTACTGAGTTTATCCGGCTATGAAACGAATACGGAAAAAGCATCGCGTGGTGGTGCGCTGTTTAATGGAGAAGGTGGCGGATGCCATTACTGTCATACCAAGCAAGCTACTGGCATGACAGCGGTCGGTTCTGCCAACCTCACCGATAGCATCTGGACAGTGGCCAATGTTAATGATGAAAAAACGCTGGAAGGAAAACGCGAAAAAGTCCGTCAGCTGATTAAAAATGGTGTTAACCGAAAAATGCCCAATTGGAAAGACCGGCTCAGTCCGGCAGAAATCAAGGTTTTAACCGTTTATGTGCACGAGCTGGGTGGTGGCAGATAATTTTTTTTAAATCCAGGGAATCTCTGATTAATTCTGAATTGATCAGAGGCTCCCTGGCTATCACCAAACGGGTTCAGGTTTGTCTGAGCCCGTTTTGTTTGTAACCCGGGATATTTTATAAGTAATGAGTCGAAACGCAGAAGAACTTGTCTTGTTTGAGGAGCGAGTGCCGATCTATCCTCGATCGGTGCAGGGTCGCTATCGCACCATTAAGTGGCTGGTTCTGATTTTGGCATATGGTGTTTATTTTGTCTTGCCCTGGGTGCGCTGGCAGCGAGAATCCAGTGTAGATCAGGCAGTGATGTTTGATATTCATGATCGTATATTTTACCTGTTTGGCATGATCGTCAATCCACAGGATATTTTCTGGCTCGCCGCTATTTTGATGATCGCTGCATTTCTGCTGTTTTTTGTCACAGGTATCGCGGGCAGGGCATTCTGCGGCTATTTTTGTTTTCAAACATTGTGGACTGATGTCTATATTCTGGTGGAGCATCTGGTTCAGGGTGAGCGCCCTGCCAGAATACGTCTGGATAAAGGCAGTTGGACGGGAGAAAAAATTCTAAAGAAAAGTATCACGCACCTGTTGTGGCTAATGGTTTCATTTATTACAGGTCTGACATTTACGCTCTACTGGGGCGATGCCTATGAGTTAATAGTGCAGTTCTTTACCGGCAAAGCGCCTTTCCCTGCCTATGCCACCACCTTATTTTTGACCCTTACGACCTATGTCATGGCAGGCCTGGCACGTGAACAGGTCTGTACCTACATGTGCCCCTATGCGCGTTTTCAAAGCATTATGTTTGATAAGGACACCTTGATCGTTGCCTACGATTCGCAGCGGGGAGATGCTGAGGCTGGCAGGGCAAAGCTGGGTAAAGGACTGAAAACGATAGATGAGAGACAGGTACAAAAGGTCGGCGATTGTATTGATTGCGGTTATTGTGTGCAGGTATGCCCCACTGGAATAGACATCCGTAATGGTTTGCAGATGTCGTGTATTTCATGTGCACTTTGTGTCGATGCCTGCGATACCATTATGGATAATCTCGGTTGGCAGCGCGGCTTGATACGCTATGCCTCGGAGAATGAGCTCGAAGGCGGCAAAACGCGATTCTTTAAGCTAAAGAACATCGCTTATGGTTTGGCCCTGTTGCTAGCTGTCGCCGGCCTGGTATGGAGTATTGTTACGAGTAGTCAATTATCCATGGCGGTTACCCAGGTTAGAAATCCTTTGTATGTGATGTTATCGGATGGCCGTATCCAGAATAGCTACGATATAAAATTCAATAATAAATCAGAACAGAAAATTGTTTTACAGTTAGCAATACGGGACTTGCCGAATGCGGTCATAGATATCGGTAAAATTGATCGTCTCGTGCTTGAGCCGCTGTCATCAATCAATCTGTATGTGCGTGTAAAATCAAAGTCGTTGGAAAATGTTTCCGGACAGTTGCCATTCAGGTTTGTCGTCGAAACGGTTATTGATGGCGAGACCATCAAGGAAAGTAAAAAAGCGCTGTTTACCATGCGAGGAAGATCCGGGCGATGACATCTATGGCACTAACGATACCAACAGGTGTGCTGCTGTTATTGCTGCTCTACATGCTGTTTTATCGATTTACTCCCTTGAATGCCAGGCAGTCCGGTGTGGTTATCAGTTTGCTGGCCATGGCTATTTATTTCCCGATCGCACTGATTTACTGGCCAGGTGCAGATGTGCTGGCGATGAATATAACTGTGTTTTTTATGGCGGCATATTTAATGGGTATGTTGTTTTCTCATCGTGAGAAACTTAAGTTGGAAGGCGGAGCTGAATATCAGAAAAAATGGTTTCATTGGGCGCCGGCCATCATTGTCAGTTTTTTTGTCGTTATACTGATTGTTGACGCGGTGTTTGTTACCTTATCGAAAGAAGGTATGCCAACAGGTTTACAAAACCTGCTGATGTCAGATGATTCCTCATCAAGTCAGGCCGAAATGCAATTTCCTGGCGTGATGTATAATAATTACCATAAGAAAGAATTAAAATATAACCAGTACTTGCGCCAGCTTGAGCAGATACAGCAGCGTGGCTGGAAGTTACGTAAGGGCTGGCTGGGAAAGACGCCAACGACGAGTGAGACAGGGATTTTCCAGTTCATTATTGAGGATGCTTCCGGTCAGAGCATCAAGGGACTAATAGTCGGCGGACGATTCATGCGAGCTTCAGACAGTCGTCAGGATATTCTTTTTGATATGCAGGAAACCAGTCCTGGTATCTATCAAGTGGAATTACTGTTACCACATCCTGGCTTATGGAATGTGAATATTAATTTCCGTCATGGCGATGAGACTTATGAAGTACATGCTTCTACCAGGATAGAGGAACCAGGGAGCTAGGATATTTCTGAATATAGTCCATGGAAAAACTATATTCCTTTCTGGTATTTAAATTATAAGCTTGTATCTTTTGCGCCGTATCTTGTATCTTGTATCTTGTATCTGATCTTAAATATTTAAGCGAATGTCAAATTGCTATCATTGTGACTTACCGGTACCACCGGGTGCACACTACCCGGTCGAGATCGATGGCGAAGTACGGGAGATGTGTTGCCCGGGATGTCAGGCTGTAGCCTCTGCCATTGTGGCCAATGGCCTTACGGATTTTTATCAGTATCGAACAGAAAAATCACGTAATCCCGAGCAGGCAATGGAACAAGTGCTTGAAACACTGTCCTTGTATGATAAGCCCGAATTGCAAAAGGATTTTGTCAGTCAGGAGTCGGGGAATGTCCGCCAGGCCTCACTGATTCTCGAGGGCATCGTTTGTGCGGCTTGTGTGTGGTTGAATGAAAGACACGTAATGGCCTTGCCCGGTGTTAAAGAATTCCGCATTAACTATTCAACGCGTCGTGCCAGAGTAAAGTGGGATGAGGAAAAAATTCACCTGAGCGATATCCTCAAGGCCATTACCGCCATTGGTTATGTGGCGCACCCCTTCGATGTCAGCCGGCAAGAGAAGTTACAGAAGCGCGAGAGGTCCCGTGCCCTGCGTGGTCTTGCTATCGCAGGTCTGGGTGCCATGCAGGTGATGATGCTGGCTGTAGCCATGTATGCCGGCGAAAGTCAGGGTATGGATCAGGATCTACGTCAGTTTATGCGCTGGGTAAGCCTGTTGATTACCGTGCCGGTGGTTTTTTATTCTGCGGCGCCATTTTTTAAATCCGCATGGCGCGATCTTAAATACAGACAACTGGGTATGGATGTGCCGGTGTCTTTGGCTATCGGCACTGCTTTTGTTGCCAGTGTGTGGATGACCATTCAGAATCAGGGTGAGGTGTATTATGACTCCGTTACCATGTTTACGTTTTTTCTGCTGGCGGGTCGCTATCTTGAAATGATGGCGCGGCATCGCGCCGGCCAGGCTGCCGAAGAGCTGGTCAGATTGTTACCCGTTACCGCGACACGGGTGCAAGAGGGTGGGGATGAGGTCGTTAGTGCATCGGAGTTACAAGTGAATGATCTGGTCAGGGTCAAGCCAGGCGAAACGGTTCCTGCTGATGGTCTGATTATTGAAGGTGAGAGTTCAGTCGATGAGTCCTTGTTGACCGGTGAGAGTGTGCCAGTATCAAGAAAGCTTAACAGCCGGATCATAGGCGGCAGTATCAATATAGAAAGCCCGTTGATTATGCGTATCGAACAGGTGGGGGAAGATACCGTATTGTCCTCGATTGTACGTTTACTGGATCGGGCGCAAACAGAAAAACCAAAACTGGCACAACTGGCTGATCGCATAGCAGGCTGGTTCGTCGCTGTTATTTTGATACTGGCCATTATTATTGCCTGGTATTGGTGGCAGCATGACCCGGAGCATGCGTTCAGGATTTGTCTTTCGGTACTGGTGGTAACCTGTCCGTGTGCCTTGTCACTGGCTACACCTGCGGCACTGGTGGCGGCCACCGGTCAATTGACGCGCCTCGGATTATTGACGACGCGTGGTCACGCGCTGGAGACGCTGGCGAGGGCAACGCATATTGTATTCGATAAAACCGGCACCCTGACCCAGGGTCGTTTACAGCTAGAAAAAGTGATCAAGCTGGGGAGTTTTTCAAATGAACAGGCACTGAGCATAGCTGCCTCTCTGGAAACCGGATCAGAACACCCGATAGCAAAAGCCATCATTGAGCCTGCCATTAACATAGCGGAGGCGCAGGATAGCAAGGCGTATACTGGCCGTGGTATACAAGCCACTATTGATGGCAAGTTATACAGAATCGGCAAGCCTGAATTTGTCACCGAGCTGAATCATCAGTCCATTGCTCGTGCGAATCTGGCTCAGCAGAAAACAGTGGTCGCCATGGGCGATGAAAACAGTGTGCTGGCTTTGTTTATTTTAAGCGATGTGATTCGCGAAGAGGCCCATTCCAGTATTACTGCTTTGCAGGCACTGGGCCTGGAGGTTAGCTTGTTAAGTGGTGACCAGGCAGGCATCGTCAATGCCGTGGCAGCACAGCTGGGTATCACCGATGCACAGTCGGGACTGTTGCCCAATGAGAAGTTAAAACAAATTCAGGCCATGCAACAAAAAGGCGATATCGTGGTGATGGTGGGTGATGGCGTTAATGATGCGCCGGTATTGGCAGCAGCGCAGGTGTCTGTCGCTATGGGCAGCGGTTCACAAATTGCTCATGCCAGTGCGGATATGGTTTTGCTGTCTGAGCGTTTACCACATATCGTCGATGGAGTAGTCATGGCGCGTCGAACCCTGTCGGTTATCAGGCAAAACCTGATCTGGGCGCTGGTTTATAATGCGCTGGCATTGCCGCTTGCCTCGATGGGCATGGTGGCCCCGTGGATGGCGGCTATCGGCATGTCTGCCAGCTCACTGGTGGTGGTCCTGAATGCGTTGAGATTAACCCGATAGTTGTGTTGACTGAACGCTGGGTAACAGATACATGGTTCCTTTTCGATAGTCTGCCGCTAATGAAACAACGTGCTATGCTAGTGACATTTAAGTTTAAGCTGAAGTCGTTATGAATATCCTTTACTTACTTATTCCTGTTGGTCTGATCATTTTAGGCGCAGCTATCTGGTTATTTATCTGGGCAGTGCGTAGTGGTCAGTATGAGGACATGGAAGGTCCTGCATATCGAATTCTGATGGATGACGATGATCCGATGATTCCGGGAAATACAGCCAGGACGGAAGAAAAAAAGAGCTTGGAAAAGGGTGCTAAGGATGTAGATAATTAGTCAGGGACTGCTTATGCCAGGGTGACGTGTCTTGGTTTAGCGGAATCGGGAGCTGATATCAGCAGTATCGTGACATTGTCTTTTGCGCCTTCTGCCAATGCCAGTTTGAGCAATTGCTCTACCTTTTCCTGCTCATTGTCATTACTGTTAAGTACCGAGGCTATGGCCGCATCCTGTACTTCGTCAGTCAGACCATCACTGCAAAGCAGCAGGCTCTGACCTTTGTACATAGGAACCTTTACTGTACCGACATCGACATGCTCAAGGTCATCAGCACCTATCGCCTGGGTGATGACATTACGATGGGGATGCACAAAGGCTTCGCTTTGGCTAATGGCACCGGCATCCAGCATTTGTTGCACATAGGAATGATCGCGGGTCACCTGCTTGAGCTTGCCCTGTTCCCACACATAAGCCCTGCTATCACCCACCCACGCGATTTCATAATGATCAGCGTGAAATCTGGCGGCTACGACGGTAGAGCCCATACCAGGCAGTCCCATGCGTTGATCGGCGGCAATAAGTACAATATGGTGGGCCGTTGCGACGGCCTCCCTTAAACTGCTACCCGCGTTGATCTTGTCATGAATCAGATCAACAACAATCTGGCTGGCGACTTCGCCGCAGGCATGACCACCCATGCCGTCGGCCACAACCCACAGGCTGGCGTCCTCATCAATAAGGTAATTGTCCTCATTATGCTGACGCACCAATCCGGGGTGTGTTATGTGTCCATAATTGGGCATATAAGATTTGACCGTTGTTGAATTATAGTTATGTCCCTTTTACTTTAGTAAAAAAGAACCAAATTGTACACTGTAAGAATATGCTTTTATTAGATTTTCGGGAGTTTCTTCCCAAACTTTAGCTAAATTATTGTTTTCTGTTAACTGGTTGGCATTATTGGATTGTGCGGGGTTGAAATCTGACAAAAAATGATTTTTCGACAAATGACTGCTGGCAGCAGCAGTTTAAACAGTATAACTGACTGTTTTGATATAAAATTCAGACAAGCGGTTATTAAGCCGGTATGAAAGCAGTATTTTGCTTTGTCTTATATGTTAACATATTGAGTCTATAGGATATTTTAGGATTCTCATTATTCAGCCATGGCGGTTTCAAGGTAGGTAGTTATGTCAGAGGATTTTTTTAAGGTTCCGAAACAGGAACGTGCAGTTAAACTGTGGATACATCCTGAGGGGCGCGTGCTGGGCTCCATTTTTGTACGCGAGCAGAGCCTTCATCATATGGGGGAGGAAACACCTGTTGAATTATTGAATCAGGCAGAAGCCTTTCTGGTTGTGCATCGTGAAGATTTGAACGAATATCGGTTTTATAATAAATCGTCGATCGTCCGACTCGAATATCAAAATTATGCTGAAGAAAACCCAGACGAAGAATCCATCGACAGTGAACTGCATATGATGGATGGTTCATTGATGACGGGGAAAATTAATGGTTGTTTTCCACCTGATCGCCGTAGATTATATGATTATCTCAACAAGGAGCATGACAAGTTCGTGCCCTTGAATCTGGAAGATGGGCAAATCTGCATCATTAATAAAAAATATATCATTTATGCAAAGAGCCTCTAGTATGTCATGGATGATTTGTGTGTTAAAAATAGAGATGTGAAGAGCATAAACAATGCGAATAAAAGTGCCAGTGATGATAGCGGCAATGACATGGCAGTTTTTCTTTATTCGTTATCTACAAAAGCCAAAGTCTGCGTAGCAAGCAAATATTTTGTCCAGCAAAATATAATGCTAGCCTGTAGATGATAATGGCAGTTAAAAGAATATAAGTTGATCATGGGACTTTTTGATACAGTTAAATCGAAAAAGGCTATCAGTAATATACTGACGTCGCCATCGCCTGCATCCAATGATGTTAGTCAGGCCAGTCTGACTTTAAGAAAGATTGGTGAGCCGGCTATACCCTTGATGATTGACGCCCTGTCTGAGGAGGTAAATGCCGAGGTGCTGGAAACTGTGCTGCAAGGCCTGGTTTCTGATCAACGTTTGCATTATTTCTTCGATGCACTGGCCTATGATGATAGCGCTGTGGTGCCAATCATTAAACGCATTTTAGCCAAGTCAGACAAATACGATGCTAATTTGTTGATTGATGCGCTTGAGCGTGTTGATATCCGCAAGGAGTATCTGATTGATTTAATCAAGCAACAGGCCAGAAATATCAGTCAAAAGCAATTGCTTGAAGTGTTATATAACGGTACAACGGCTATCCGCCAGACTGTATTTGCCATCTTGCAATCCATCGGCACAGAAGAACTTGTGCCACACCTGTTAACCTATTCCAAAAGTGAGTCTGCGGATACACGCTACCGTGTGGTCAGGCTCATGTCAGGCTTTAGCAGTGAAGAGATCAGGACAGCTTTATTCGATTTATTGAAAGATCCAAACAAGAATGTACGCATGGCTGCATTGGAAGGCCTGGCGGACATGGATATTCCAGTACCTGCACATTTTATCTGCAAGTTGCTGCGAGACCCGGATATGATGGTGCAGTCCAAGGCCATCGAGACGCTCATCCGTCTTAACGATGCCAGTACCGTTAAATATCTGATTGAGTACTTGCAGGATGAGTCAGAATATATCAGGCGTGCTGCTGTTGAGGTTTTGAATGAGGTGGGCGATAACCGTGCTATCAAGGATTTGCTGATGGCATTACGTGACCAGGACTGGTGGGTGAGGGTGCGCTCTGCTGATGCCCTGGGTACCATTGGTGGGCCGCGTGTTGTCGATGCAGTACTGGCCCTGATCAAGGATGAAGATCCATTTCTTCGTCGCACAGCAGTGGAAATACTCAATACCAGCAAGGATGAGCGGGCCTTTGATTGTCTGGTCGAGGCATTGAAGGACGAAGATTGGTGGGTGCGCGAACGTGCCGCTGATGCCCTGGCATCCCTGGGTAATGACAAGGCATTGAAGCCACTGCGTGAAATGCTGGATAAAGATCCACAGACAGTGCAGGTGGCGATACGGGCACTGGCCAGCCTCGGCGATCGCGAATCGGTTCAGGATTTAATTAAAGTTTTGTCTAATAATCATTCTGCCGTACAAAAAGAGGCGATCGCAGCGTTGTCACAATTGGCTGATGATAAGAATGCCCAACAAGTGCAACAAGCCATGACACAGATGATCACCATCAACGATGAGGATATAAAAAATCTGGCTAGTGATACTGCCGCAGACCTGGCGGATCGCTTCGCCGGTAAAACCCAGGTGCTTAGTCGATCAGGACTGGATTTATTGCGTAATCATGATGTACCTGTTGCTGCCAATAACACACCTCAACATGAACCCGCTTCTACAGAAACCAAGCATGCGACTAATGAAGACTCGCAGAGTTCTAATGTCGTATTGATTGATGCAGACCGTTTACGACCAGGGGACTCCATTGCCAAGCGTTACAAGGTCATCAAGCGTGTTGGTAAAGGTGGGTTTGGTACGGTCGTACTGGTGCATGACCTGGTAGTTGATGATGAGTATATTCTGAAATTTTTGAACCCTTCATTTGCCAGCGATGAGTCTGTGGTGCAGCGCTTTACCCATGAGCTGCGTTATGCGCGTAAAGTGACCCATGAGAATATTATTCGAATTTATGACTTTCTGACTTTTGGTAAGTCATATGCCATTTCAATGGAATATTTCGCCAGTCATTCATTGGCGGATGAACTCGATAAAGGCGTGCCCACTGACATGAAGCGCATGGTCAAGATTCTTCGAGACCTTTGTAGCGGCATGGTCACCGCGCAGCAGGTTAATGTGGTACATCGCGACCTCAAGCCGGCCAATATACTGATTAATAATGATGATGAAGTTAAAATTGTTGATTTCGGTCTGGCGGCTGCTGCATCCTGTACGGATGGGCGTATTACCAAAACCGGTGTTCTGGTGGGAACGCCAACCTACATGGCTCCTGAACAGGCACGCGGAGAAGAAATTGATTCGCGCACCGACATCTACAGCCTGGGTGTAATTATGTATCGTATTTTTACCGGGCGACCTCCTTATGACGAAAAAGATCCCATGTCGACTTTGTTGAAGCATGTAGAAGGTAAAGCCGCCGCACCGCGCACCATCAATCCGGCAATCCCTGTCAATCTTGAAGCTGTTATTCAGAAAACCATGAAGGTTAATTGCGAGGAGCGCTACCAGACTTTTGAGGCCTTACGCATGGATCTTGATCGTTTACTGCAGGGAATGAAATAATGGCGCGTATCAATGCTTTTCTACAACTCGGTCGTGAACAAAACTGTTCCGATATTCATTTTGCGGTAGGTTCTCCTCCCCTGGTGCGACAGCTGGGCGAATTGTCGGCGATAAAATATCGCGATCTGACCGCCGCAGAATTGCAGGACCTGTTGTATGAAATCATGCCACCTGATATGAAACAAGAAAGTATTGACGGCAATGATCTGGATTTTTCCTATGAGCATCCTGATGTCGGTCGTTTTCGTGTCAATGTGTTTCACAAAGTGGGTGGCCTGGGCGCAACCTTCAGGGTGATTGCACCGAAGATACCGACATTGGACGAGCTGGGCTTGCCAAAAGTCGTGGAAAACATGATTCAAACCAATAATGGTTTGGTGCTCATCACCGGAGCCACTGGTACAGGAAAATCGACGACACTGGCAGCCATGATCAATTACCTGAACAGTAATCGCCGTCTGAATATCATTACTCTGGAAGATCCGGTCGAATTTATTTATCAAAGCAAATTATCATTGGTGATTCAGCGTGCAGTGGGTGAGCATGTAGAAACTTTTGCAGATGGACTGCGAGCTGCTCTACGTGAAGACCCTGATGTCATACTGGTAGGCGAGTTACGTGACCCTGAAACTATTTCACTGGCCATGACAGCGGCCGAGACCGGGCATTTGGTGCTTGGAACCCTGCATACTTCTTCTGCGGTAAAGTCACTGGATCGCGTTATTGATGCTATGCCCAGTGAGCAGAAATCCCAGACCGCTACGTTCATGGCGCAAAACCTTCGTGGCGTCATTAGTCAGAAGCTGGTGCGCACAGCAAATGGCCGTAGCCGTAAGGCCATTGTTGAAATTATGTTGAATGTGCCTGCTATTTCCAGCTTGATTTTGACCGGTAAAATCCATCAAATACCCTCAGTATTACAAACCGGTTCCGAGAAAGGCATGCAGCTAATGGACCAGGCACTGCTGGAAGCGCTTAAAAAAGGTGAAATCGACCCTGATGACGCCTACATACATGCAAATGATAAAAAACAATTCCAGCAATTTGTCAGTAACCCGGACATTTTGCCGTCCATTAACCTGTCGATCAGTTAGCCATGGAATCCATCAGTAAACGTATTAATGCATTTCTGGAGCTGGTTGTAGAGCAGGGCGGTTCTGACCTGCATCTGGTTTCCGGTAATCCGCCACGCATGCGTCTTTTTGGTGATATTTACCCCATCAAGTATCGTGAGCTCAGCGCTACAGAAGTCATGGACCTGATGGAACAAGTCATGACCGAGCAAAAAAAACAGGAATTTGAGAAACACGGAGGTGTCGATTTTTCCTATGAAGTGAGTGGCTTATCGCGTTTCAGGGTTAACCTTTTCCGTCATGTCGGTGGCGTGGGTGCTGTTTTCCGAACCATCCCCGAGCATATTATGAGTATGGAGGAATTGCGTTTGCCATCAGTGGTCAGGACCCTGGCGAACAGTACGAAAGGATTGATTCTGGTCACGGGCCCAACAGGCTCGGGCAAATCGACGACGCTGGCGTCGGTGGTCGACTACATTAATACATCTCGCAAGGGCCATATTATTACCATTGAAGATCCCATTGAGTATGCACACAAGAACAAGGGGTGCCTTGTCAGTCAGCGCGAAGTAGGCACTCATACCAAGAGCTTTGCCCACGCATTGAGATCTGCTTTACGAGAGGATCCGGATGCCATCCTGGTTGGGGAAATGCGTGATCTGGATACCATTAGTCTGGCGGTAACAGCCGCCGAGATGGGTATCCTGATTATGGGAACCTTACATACCAATAGTGCTGCGGCGACAGTCGAGCGTATTATTAATGTATTTCCTGCCAGCGATGAGCCCTATATACGCACCATGTTATCGACATCTCTGTGTGGTGTTATTTCGCAGAGGCTGGTACGTACGGTTGATAATCGCGGACGACTGGCTGCGATCGAGGTAATGGTAAATAACGCTGCAACCGCTAATATAATCCGCGATGGCCGGCCGGAGCAGTTGGATAATGTTATTCAAAGCAGTGCAATGCAAGGCATGCAAACCCTCGACCATGCTTTACGAAAACTGTTGGATGAAAAATTGATTTCAGGTATTGAAGCATACAAGCATGCGCATACCAAATCACAGTTCGAGCAATATCGTTTATTACAAGACGAAGTTTTTAATTAACTATAAATATAAAGATCAAGGTTTACCCTATGACAGCAAAACTCATATTGACACTGGACGGCGCGATTATAAGGGAGTATCCCATTAATAAGGACAGTATCGGTATTGGTCGACGGCATGGCAATGATATACAGCTAAATGATATGACGGTCAGTGGCAGGCATTCACTACTGACGACAATTGGCAAGGATACCTTTGTTGAAGACCTGGGCACCACTAATGGAACTCTGGTGAATGGCAACTATATAAATAAACTGCTGCTGATGCATGGTGACATCATCCAGGTAGGCGCGCACCAGTTTACCTATTTCTCGGAAGAGAATGTTGAGTACGAGGCGACTATGTTTATCAAAGCCGAGATGGATGCAACCCGCATGCTGGATCCAGCCAATCCTTTGGAAGGTGATATGAAAGGTATGCCCCTGGGTGCAGCGAAATTATTGAATGGCCCCTGTGCAAACGTGGTGATGGAAATGCGCAAGCCGTTGAACACCATCGGTTATAAAGGCAAAACACTGGCGACGATATCAAGAGGGATGGATGGCTACACAATCTCCGTGGTTGACGACAATAACAACAAAGGTGATATGACTCCCTTGTTAAACGGAGAAGTTATTGTTGATCATACGATGCAGTTGAATGAGTACGACATCATTGAAATTTCTGGTTTTCAAATGGAGTTTGTTTATTTGCATTAATGAATTGCGCATGTGCGGCTCTATTTAAAGTGCTATTTCTTGCCAGGTTTATTTGTCGACGGATAGAGTGGATCCCATTGACAGCCTGTTTCCTGAAAAGGCTGCAGTCACTTTATGCTAAAAAGCTTGCACAAAAATAAATCGTTATTGTTTATATATTATGTTAAATAGCACAATTTCTGTAGCTCCCTGATTTTTAGGGATATATTTGTTGTTATCCATCTAATACATTGATAAATATAGAATTATTTATTTTCAAATTAAGTCTAAATAAATGCATTTTGCTCTTGAAATTATTTCTGTGGCGTTCACAATTATTGCACCGGAAGGATATGTAATATAAGATATCTCTTATATAGATTTTAGGAGTTACCAATGTTTACATTTCAGAACTTTCCTCTGGTGATAATAATAGCGCTCATAGTTGCCAGTTGGTTGTCATTCCTGTCAGTCATACTGAGTTAAAATGCGCATGTATCGCTTGCTCTTTGACGGCCCCACCTCTGGTGGGGCCGTTTTTTTTGGCCAAGGATGGCCTTATTACCGTTTATCTTATGTTCAAAGGATCGGCACTATGGTCGCGAAGGCGAAGAACACGGATGTTCAAATGCCCGTGGGCGCATGGATGCGCAGGAACGGCCACGGAAGGCCGAGAGCGACTCTCACCGCCAATATCGCACTTAAAAATGACTGATTGTTAAAACCCGAAGCAAAAAATTCTAGTTACCCGGAAGGCCGAGAGCGACTCTCACCGCCAATATCGCACTTAAAAATGACTGATTGTTAAAATCCCGAAGCAAAAATTCTAGAAATAGCGGAAGGCCGAGAGCGATTCTCACCAGGTTAATCGTAACTGTTTATAAATATTCACGTGTTTCTCTAAGGATTAATATTGTCATTTTGTTGTTGAATGTCGGCGATGATTTTAGGAATGATGGCGGATAAGTTTTTGACCAAATCTCTATCTTTATTAATGATATAGTCAGGATTGAGTCCGGGGCAGGATGCCTTGACAGGCGAGGATGTGAGCAGGATGGAGTGAACGCTGTTTGCATTTGATAAACGCAATGCGGCTATGAGTGCTGTGCCATTAAGCATGCGCGCCTCGTTATGGGTTATGACGAGATCAAAATGTTCCAGTAGTAACAGTTTCAAGGCATCATAGCCATTACTGCAGGTTCTATTCTGCATCGGGTATGCAGACAAAGTATGCTGGATCATTTCAATTATTGCAGGTGATGATTCAATCACCAGCACCCGATATTGTTGATGGTCCTGGTTACTGGACAGTCGCGACAACTTTTGCTCAATATCGCTAAAATTGTCATTATTGTTGCTAATATGGTCCAGTGCATAGCGTAACAAATCGATATGTGCCAGCAAGTACTTAATGTTAACGGCGTTGTTTTTTTGCTGTAGTAAGTCCAGTTGCGTGAGCTCATTTTCGAAGTTATGGGCGATTGTGCTGAGTATATGTAAGCCTTCATGCATGCCAGCGCTGCCTTTCAGGCTATGGGCAGCGCGATAGACCTGTTCAAAGATTTCCTCATAACTCTCGGTTTTTACCAATGCCAGCACATTGTTTTCTATATCATCCAGGCGCGCCGGTAGCTCAGAAATAAACTGATTACGTATTTCGATGAGCAGAGCGCTAATATCGTTCATATTAACGACGCCACGCCCATCTGCATGCAGCTAAAGATGTTTCCATAATAGGTAGTCGGCACGAGTGCCGATTATATTAGTACGATTTGTTTTCAGCTGGCTGCAATAATGTTAACAAGTGACAATTTATATTTCCTGGTCATTTTACCTGGAAACCGGCATAGATCGGGTAGGGAGCATTATTCAGGGGTATAGTATAGGTTTATGCATAGAAACAGGCGCAGCCCGATTGGCCGCGCCTGTGTTAATCGATCATTAATTATGACATCAGGTGTTTGAGCTTTTTAAGCGCATTTGCCTCAAGTTGCCTGATGCGCTCAGCGGATACATTATATTGCGCCGCCAGCTTATGTAATGTCTGCTTGTCTTCCTGCAGCCAACGTGCATTGAGTATCTCACGGCTACGCTGATCCAGTGAGGACAAGGCTTCATGCAGGTTTTCAGCCTGGAAAGACGACAGGTCATCATGTTCAAGCGCAGCTGCCGGATCAGCGTTCTCATGTGCCAGATAAGCAGCAGGTGTCAGATAGTCTTTTTCATCGTCATCATCGCTGTATCCGTCAAAACCGACATCCTGGCCACTGAGTCGGGATTCCATTTCCATGACTGTTTCCGGTTTCACCCCGAGATCATTAGCAACGGCATTGACTTCTGCAGAATTCAGCCAACCCAGGCGCTTTTTTGCGCTTCGCAAATTAAAGAACAGTTTACGCTGTGCCTTGGTTGTTGCTACTTTGACAATACGCCAGTTGCGTAGAATATATTCGTGTATTTCTGCTCTAATCCAGTGAACAGCAAATGAGACCAGGCGAACACCGCGTTCAGGGTCAAAGCGTTTAATCGCTTTCATCAAGCCGATGTTACCTTCCTGGATCAGGTCGGCCAATGGCAGTCCATAGCCGTTATAGCCACGGGCAACATAGACTACAAAGCGTAAATGCGGCAGAACCAGCTTACGTGCAGCCTCAAGGTCATTATCTTTTTGCAATTGCACTGCAAGCTCGTGCTCATCTTCCCTGTTCAGTACCGGGAAATTGTTCACGGACTGGATATAGGACTCAATATTGCCCGTCAACGCATGCATTGTGTGATTAAAAGTAGTGACGCTAAGCGCATTGCTCATTAATATATCTCCCTTATACGTTCTTTCGTGCTGAATATTTTAGCACTCCATTAGCGAGAGTGCTAATGATTAGAGAAGCTGGGTGTTAAAAAGTTCAAAATGGATTATATATAATAAAAACAATAACTTATGTTAAACGCTGTCGCTTTGGTTAAGAAATTCAAAAATACCAGAATCCATCTCGGGTAATACCAGGTGTTCCACGGCTTCGCCAGAGTGGATGCAGATACGATTTCTACCACCTTCTTTGGCGGCATACAAAGCCTTATCAGCCAGTTGCAGTATATTGTTGAGGTTAATTTGCGGGTGGTCCAGGGTTGATGCTTAGATTAATATCCTCCAGGGCCGGGAGATTGGAGCCGGGATACGTAAAGGTAAGACTCCGGCTTTCAATGTCGCCCTGGGTAAGGGATTTTTTAGGTACCTCCAATATCTCAGCAGCTTCAGAAGAGGTGTTCAAAATTGCTTGAATACGCCCCAGAGAAGCCGAGCCCCGCTGGAACAGATTTATCATCCAACCAAGGGCCATCATGGGCCAGGTGAGGAGGAGCAGATAGCTGTTGAAGGCAACAAAATCTCCAACGGATATGGTGTTAAGGATGGTAAGCTTACCACCGATGACGAGGACCAGGGCCATACTTAAGTTCGTAAATATGAGACTCATGGGGGAGAACAAGCCACTGATTTTTACCATGCGGAGATTTGCAGCAATATAATTCTGGCCAGTTTGATCAAAGCGTTTGATTTCTGCGGTTTCCTGGGTATAGGCTTTGATGGTACGAATGCCGGCAAGATTCTCCCTGGCCCGCTCTGTTAGTTGAGAGAACGAGGCCTGAACCTTTTGAAAGCGCTCATAGAAAATCTTACTGATGGTCCGAGCAAAAAGAGCAATGAAAGGCATGGGTAAAAGGGCAATCAGAGTCAGGCTAGGATTGATATAGAGCATGAAGCCAATTGCAGCGGTCCCCAGGACGAGGGTGTCGGTGAGGGCCACCAACCCCATGCCAGCGGCCAGTTGTACCGCCTGAACGTCGTTGGTGGCGTGAGCCATAAGGTCACCGGTGTTAGCCCGGTCGAAGTAGGAAAAAGAGAGAGTCTGCAAGTGGGCGAATAGACGATTTCGCAAAGCCTCCTCAACTTGGCGCGAATGGCCAAACAGGCACCGTCTCCAGACAAAGCGGAACACGACGATGCCCAGGGCCAAGGCCAGAACCATCCCGGCATAAGATAACAATCTGGCGCTGGTGGCCTGGTAGCGGGTGAGATCATCCACAGCCAGCTTGATGACGCGTGGAATGAAAAGCTGCAACAGATCGACTATCAGCAGCGAGCTGACGCCGATGGCAAGGATGCCCAGGTTGCGCCGGAAATAGGGAAGTAGAATACGATAATGGGTCATGGTTGGATTTTATCACAAAGAGGCTGGGGGGTTGAGGTGCGCTCATGGCGCAATATGTGAGTAACCAGTAGTCGGTAGCCGTTAGTCAGCCCCAACAATTTCGGGATGTTTGGGCTTTGTATCTTGTACTCTGTACCGGAATTTTCCTGGATTCTGACTCCTGACTCGACTCCTCCGAATCTGACAGCTGAACGCTGAAAGCTGCTTCACAGCATACTCATTTCACTTTCTTCAATGGCTTGGTCCACTTTCGCTTGAAGCTCAGGCGGTAAGCCTTCGATCTGTACATTCAGGAAGCCTCTGACAATAGTTGCGGTTGCTTCTTCTTCAGTGAGTCCCCGGGCCATCAGGTACTCGATTTCCTCTTCAGCTATCTTACCCACTGCCGCCTCGTGTGACATCTCCGCTCCAGCTTTATGACCTTCCAACTCTGGGATAGCGTGAATGATGCCTTCCTCAGCAAGGATGAGTCCGTGGCATTCCAGGTGGGCTTTGACATCCGGCTTCAATCCCTTGAGGTGTCCTCTGGCTTTGATAACCCCGCCCGTTGTAATCGTCCGCGAGATTATTTCGGCCCGGGTGTGGGAGGCTTCCAGCACCACTCGGGCGCCGGTGTCAAGTTCACACCCAGGCGGAGCCACAAGAATAGAATGGAAACGTGCCACGGCACCAGGACCGGTGAGACGGGTGGTCGGGTACATCTGCAGCGAGCGAACAGGCTTCAAGCAGACGTAATTGGACAGAAACAGACCGTCCTCTTCTACCACGATGCCAGATCGGGGCCGAACCATTACTTCTTCAGCCCAATCGTGGATCATGGTGAAGGTGAGTTTTGCTCCGCGTTTGACATAGAATTCGGAGATACCTATATGGATACCTGATTGCAAATGAGGGGCGGTGGCACAGCCGGTGATGATGTTGAGTTCCGATCCTTCTTCGGCGATTATAATGTTGTGGACATTTTGCGCCGTATTCTCATGTTTCATATAGAGACAGGCCTGAATGGGAGTTGTAATCCGCTGCCCCTCCAGAGCTCGGATAAAGTAGCCGTTTTGAAAATGCAGTTCAGCTTGTGCCGTATACTTATCGGCGTCCACGTCCACGGCCTGCCAGTAATACTCCTCCAGCCAGGAATACTCCTCCAGGGCCTGGGCCATGGGCAGGACTTCTAGCCCTGGCTGCTTAACAGCACAATGGACAATACGGTGGTCGGCCTGGAGGAAGGTCCCGGCGCGACCCTTCTCCTCGAGGTCGACGCCTGACTGGAAAATTTTGTCGCGGTCTTCTTGGGTCAAAGCTTCCAGGTCCAGAGCATCACCCTCATGGTCAGCGAGAAGCTGGTATTGAAGCAGGTCGACGTCTGTGCCAAAGGCAGCTTTCTTGTCCTTGGCCAGTGCAGCGCGGTTTCTCCTTACCTCTGACATTGAATACACTCCCGATATCCGTGTCGCTGGATTCCCTTGAACAGTTCGCGTGGATTGCCGCGACAGTGAATGCTGCCGTCCAGCAGCACGTAGCCGGCGTCTGCTTCGATATAGTTGAGAATGAAACCTAGATGAGAGATGACCAGGCCGGATTTGGCCCGAGTCCGCCAAAGATACTTTTGCAGAAGCTTATTGATGGCCTTGCCGAGGATTTCCAGATTTTCCAGGTCTACGCCGGATTCAGGTTCGTCAAGCATCACCAACTCAGGGTCCTGGAGGAGCAACTGTAATAGCTCTGATTTCTTCATCTCTCCACCGGAAAAGCCTACATTGAGTTCCCGTTCCATAAGTCCCGAGAATTCGAACTTGCCTGCCAGTTCGTCGCATGAGACGGAGTTGCTGTTGCAAATGTTGAAAACATCGCGGGTCTTGACACCTCGGATACTTGGTGGCCGCTGGAAGGCCAGGCCAATTCCCATCTTTGCCCTCTGGTCAATGGGCATGGTGGTGATATCCTGCCCTTTGAATGAAAGTCGTCCCTGCCGTACTTTGTAGCGACGGAAGCCCATGATGGTCATGAGCAGCGAAGATTTGCCCGAGCCGTTTTTGCCGAAAAGGATGTGGGTTTCTCCGCTTGGGATGGTTAGGTTGACGCCCTTGAGTACTTGCTCGCCATTGACGTCTACCCACAGGTCATTTATCTCCAGCATATAAAAACCTCCCTCTAAGAAATTGAGGAATTGGGGAATTGGGAAAGGCTATGGTAGATGTTCTGTGTCAATATCTTCAATTCCTGAATCCCTAATATCCCTCTAATTTTCTTAGCTTCGATAACTGGATTTGCTTGGCCGCATCCAGCGGGCCAAATCTGCGCGCTTACCATACCCGATAGCCCAAGAAAATGCAATAAAGCGCAGAGAGCCAGGCGCTTTGCACTACGCCCTAGCATGGAGCATGGGGAAGTAATTTCGGATTTCGGATTTCGAAGGCAAAATCCCCAACTAAAATTCGCCTTATCATTTCACAATCTAAAACTCCCTTCATGCCCTTTGCCTTAGTCTTCTGCATTCTGGCTCCTGGCTCCTTTATGTTCTTAGTAATATCTTGCTCTACCCCAGGAAAAGTGATAGGCTAACGGCCTTTACTAGCGGTAATTCGGCTCGCCAAGCTTGCAATTACATGATTGAAAGGTCTCTGAACAGGCATGGAAGCTGGCTCAGTTTTTTTGATGCGCATGGGTTTGGGCATTCTCTTTGCCTTCATGGTTGTGAAGATTTTTCACCTTGGTGGTGGCATTGTGACTGTGGCCGGTTTTGCAGTGTTTTTTGTAGGGCTTTCATATCTGCTGGCGCATTTGAGGGAAAAAAGACAACGTGAGGAGCGGTTGCAGATAGGGTATATGGCTTTGGGATGCAAGTGGCTTATGACCGTTGCCGGTTGCAGAATTGGCTAGTGGTATCTATATTAAAACTGCACTCAGTGACAGTACGGACAGCCAGGGGTAGGGTTGAGTTCGGGGTTTCGTTCTAGTTCTTGAATGACAGCGCCAGTCGTTACTACCCTGGAAATACATACATTGAAGGATGAGGTGATGCAATGAGTCCAATGGACTGGAAGGGACCACCGAGTCGAGGTCCTGGCGGCATAAAGGATTTCGAGGAGGTATTGAAGAAAATCCGAGAACAATTTCGCGGCAAGTTCCGCTTTCATGGCTCTTTGTGGCTTCTCCTTTTGGCGGTGCTTATTGTTGCCGTCGTCTATGCCAGCGTCTATACCGTGGCCCCGGAAGAGACTGGAGTGATTCAGCGTTTCGGTCGCTATGTGCGGGTAACCGGTCCGGGCCTGCATTTCAAGCTGCCTTTCGGTATTGAGACGGTGAGCAAAGTCAAGACAGGTCGCAATTTCCAGATGGAGTTCGGCTACAGGACGGTAGAAGCGGGTGTGCGCTCACGCTTTACGGAGCGTGGCTTCAAAGAGGAGTCACTCATGCTGAGTGGTGACCTCAACGTGGTCGATCTTCAGTGGACCGTGCAG